>DASYWU010000056.1:0-1635 GCA_035935755.1 Occallatibacter sp.
CGCGTCATCGCTTGCCTGAATTTTATTCGGCAGGTTCCCATGGATGGAATCGTATTTCAGCAGGTGCGCCAACGTTTTCGCATCCGTGATGTCATTGATGGCCACAATTTCGATTGAGGGATCGCCGAGCGCCACGCGAAATACGTTGCGCCCGATGCGGCCGAAGCCGTTGATGGCGACTTTAACTGACATGCTTCCTCCGTGCGTTCTGTTGCGCTCACTTCGAATTATCAAAGCGCAGGCGGCATACGGAAGCAGATGCTAGGGTGCGCGAAGAGAAAAGTCAACGCGGCGCTAACTGTATGTTTTGACGTGAATGACCTTCTCCCCGCTGAAAGTCACTAGAACTGTCTTGGATGGCGGATAACCGTAGATCCAGTCTTCCGTTTGTTTCCCGTCTTCGTCAAATTCCCTGACCTTCTTGTCGGGACGGCCCATGGCGGCGAGCACCATATCGTGATTCATCCCCACCATTGCTCTATGGTCTTTAATCGCCTGCTGGAACTGCGGCGGAAGCGTATCGACCCAGTTAACCGCCGAGGAATGTTCGCCGGCAAAGTCGAGGAACGGCGAGAGATCGTGTTTCAATTGGTCGGGACTCAAATTGGGAACCGTGCGCCCATAGTCCAGGATCAGAACAGCTCCCATTTGAGCCGGCCCCGCCGAAGTCGGCATGGTGGCGACTGGCGGACTCATGGGCCCTATTCCAATTTGCACATGCTGTCGCCAATTCCAATGCTTCTTCGTCCCGCCGTTGATGCCAATGATGATTTCGTTCGACCGAAACTCAATGCTGCTGATCTGTACGTGGTCGCCAGGATTCGCCGCTGCGCCACGCATCAGCGCTTGGCGCAAATTCTTAGCATCAATGGCTTGGCCTACCTTGTAGCGGAACCCCTGTTTCAGCGACGGGATGGACTGAACGACGCGGGCGAATTCGCCATCGACGTAGCGGATTAGAGTGATCTTCGATTCCTGGTCCAGTGGCTGCTTCTTACCCGTTGTGGCCTGTACAATCGCCAAAAACAGATCCGGCGGAGACGCCATCATCGGCAGCGTAGTCTGCAGGGGCTGCACAGGCTCCGGACGAAGCGGATACACATGAGGCAAGTCGAAGCACGCCAGAAGCAACATCACGCTCGCGATGCTGGTTAATCGGAACATGGGCGCATCATCATCATCTCTTGCAAGCCAGCGAGCCTAATGGGACCCCCATTTTGTCACTGGTTGAGCAAATAATACCATTTTTCGACGGGATTTCCTGCACTTGAATGGTCGCGGGCCTCATCGGGACAACTGTTTGCAGTCTGCTTCGGAGAAACAATCTAGCTTGCGGCAGCCTTGGACTTAACGGTGGCAGCCTGCTCCTCGATCTTTTCCAATGCTAGCTGCGGCTCGAAGCAACGGCGGCATCGCGCCTCATACATCCCACCCGCGCCGACGACGATCAATTCCTCGGAAGCGACCAATCGTTGCGTATTCACTGCCGGATTACCGCAACGCACGCAGATCGCGAGCAGTTTGGTAATTTCTTCGGCAACCACCAGTAAACGCGGCATCGGCTCGAAAGGACGCCCCATGAAATCGGTATCGAGTCCGGCGACGATCACTCGCTTGCCCGAATCCGCCAGCCGC
>DASYWU010000057.1:0-69481 GCA_035935755.1 Occallatibacter sp.
GGCCGCGATTTCCCTGGCCTTTCGCAAATCCGTGCTCGGCCTGGGACGCATCATCACCATCTCCGCCGCAATCTTTGGAGCGGGCCTGATTGCGTTCGGATTCAGTCGCATCCTGTGGTTGTCGCTGCTGCTGATGGTAATCGCCGGATACGGAATGATGCAGGGCATGGCGGCCAGCAACACCATTATTCAGACCATCGTTCCGGAGGACAAGCGCGGTCGCGTCATGAGCTATTACACGATGGCCTTCGTCGGCATGGCGCCGTTCGGCAGCCTGCTAGCAGGAAGCATGGCCAGCGCCATCGGTGCTCCCATTACCGTGCTCATGAATGGGGCCGTGGTGATTCTGGGCGCAGCCTGGTTCGCTTCGCGACTACCCGCGGTGCGCGAAGTGGTCAGACCCATCTATCGCGAGATGGGAATCCTGCTCGCCGCGGAAGAAATCCAGTCGTAGTGATTTCTGAAGTGCAAATACCGAGTCCCATCTCGAGACTCGGCATTCTCAATCAAGTCAGTTCAGGATTACCGGCTGTGCGCCAGTTCTGCCGCACCCCTTGCACCTTTGCTTCCTGACTCGGTCACTCCGCATAAATGCACTTTCACGCCAAGTTCCGCAAACATCGCCGCCTTCGTCGCCAGCGCCTTATCCGCCAGCTCGGCCGTGGGTGCGTACGCAATATTCACGTGATTGGCGCGATGACGAGCCATCATCTGGTTCTGGCTGACGCCATGCAGCACAGCGTGCACCATAGGCCACTGCGAGGTGGTCTCGCGCCAGCGCCGCGCCGTTTCTCCTTCGGGCAACGTCACCACTCTGCCGCGTCCAAGGTCCACATGCAATGCACCACCTTCGACAAACGCGCGGCTCCAGACGATCTCACCGGGCTTGCCCACGCCTTTCAGCGATCCGCCGCCCAACGGGAAATACATCGCCGGCTGGCGCTCGCTCTTCGCGCCCGCGTATCCGTTCACAAAATGGTTCGCCGGAGCCGCCCCGGAAATCTGCAGCACCCACACAAAATCATCCAGGCCATCGCCCTTGTACCGCTCGCCCCAACGCACATCGTGCAGCGTGGTCGCAGGATCCAATCCCAGCGCACTCCAGCAGCGGTTGGTGATCAGCGCATCGGTTCCCGCGCACTCGTCCACTTCGTTAAAGTGCGGCAGCGGCTGGCCGGCGTATAGCTCCTTGTCCGTGCCTTCAGCGAAAACCGGCGGCCGTTCGCTATTGTTCAACATGCCCTCGACCAGGTCGGAAGCCGGCGCCATGTCCTTCAGCCCCTGCTGATACTGTATGCCGATGGTGTCGCAGCCGAACTCATCGGCGATGCGCATCGCAGCGATATACATCTTGCACTGGTCCAGCACCTGGTCGGTCGTCAGCTCGGTTGCCGGGTCTTTGCCGAATTCGAAAGTCACGCCCCTGGCGACCAGCCAGTCGTAAACGGACTTGGCCTCAGCATCCGAGACTGTGCGCATCTTCGCCACCAGCGCCGACTGGCTCAGCCGCTCTTTGAAGATGCCCGCCGGGTTCAATAGCTCATCGTCGATGATGGCGTTGTACATGCCCATGCATCCCTCATCAAAGATGCCCATGATGGCCTTGCGATGCCTGAGCTCGCGAGCCAGTTGAGCGCCCAACTCGGCGCTGCCTGCGGGGAGCTTGCTCTTGTCCAGATCATGCACATGCGACAGGTCGTGCGTGATGGTGCCCTTGCTGAGCCACTCATCGAGCCCACGCAGAAAATACTCGTCCGTGAAGTCCCTGCTCCAGATCGAAGAGAACTTCTTGCCCGCCTTAATTAGCGATCCGTTCAAGTTGAGCAGGCCCACAAGCCCAGGCCACTGTCCCGACCAGTTGGCAACCGTGAGAATCGGTCCCTTATGGCTGCGCAATCCCGGCAGCACGTGGTGGCTGTACTGCCATGCCGCTGTCGCGAACACCAGTCGCGCCTCGGGGTGAATGTTCATGAATACGTCCATGCCCTGTCGCTGTGACGAAATGAAGCCGTGCTTCAGCTTTTCGTCGTAAGTGTGGGCGCGGACCAGCTTGAACCCTTTGCGCGCAAAAGCCGCTGTGAGTGTTTCTTCCATGTTGCGCTGCGCCGGCCAGCAGACCTGGTTTGCCGAAAGTCGCAAATCCCCGCTGGTAACCAGGAGGATTTCGTCGGCTGCCGGTTTGGCCGCAAGATCATTTGGTTGTGCCATTTTCCCATTCACCCCATGCATTACGTAATCGCTACCGCCAACAGCAATACTACACCGTTAGCGCTTTCGATGGGCATTTTTTGGGATTTTCATAACGTCTATTACAGTGAGCCGTTCCGGGTTCCGGACCTGTAGATACGAACGCCTAACTCCGCTTCCCGGTTAGCGGGGGTCGAAATGTGACCTCGTTGCTCTACCTGAGATTCCTATCTCTACGGATAGACGCCCCTGATCTTCACCGCTTCGGCCACTCGGCCAATGCCCAGCATATTCGCGGCCAACCGCATGGGAACTTTTTTCTCCTGGTGGATCCTCAGCACATCGCGAAAAGCCGTCTGCATCACGCGCTCCAGCCGGTTGTAAACGTCTCGCGCTTCCCAGAACAGGTGCTGCTCGTCCTGCACCCATTCGAAGTAGGAAACCGTGACGCCGCCGGCGTTGCACAAAATGTCGGGAATGACAAAGACTCCCTTCCTCTCCAGGATGCGGTCGGCGGCTGGCGTCAGAGGTCCGTTTGCCGCTTCCGCAATAATCCTCGCATTCACAGCAGCAGCATTGTCCGCATCTACAGCGTTTTCCAGCGCCGCAGGAACCAGGATGTCGCACTCGAGCCCCAGCAACTGCGCTGGGGTAATCGCTTCCGCTTCGGGGAATCCGGCCACGCGGCCCGTGAGTGCCTTCAGATGAATCAGTTCCGGAATGTTCAGCCCTTTTCGGTTATAAACACAGCCGGTAGAATCACTGACGGCCACGATCTTTGCTCCCGATTCGTGCAGCAGAAGCGCAGCCACGGAACCTGCGTTGCCGAATCCCTGCACGGCAACGGTGGCTTCGCTCAGCTTCATACCCAGTTGCTGGCAGGCGCTTGCGATCGTGTAATAGACGCCGCGTCCAGTGGCTTCATTGCGTCCCATTGACCCACCCAGGCTCACCGGCTTACCCGTCACCACGCCAGGAATGGGATAGCCTTTGGTCATGCTGAAGGTGTCCATGATCCATGCCATGGTCTGCGGGTTGGTGTAAACGTCAGGCGCCGGAATGTCCTGCTCCGGGCCGATGATGGGAAGAATGGCGCTGGTGTAGCGCCGTGTCATCCGCTCCAGCTCATGCTGCGACATGCTCTTCGGGTCGCAGGTCACTCCGCCTTTGGCGCCGCCGAACGGAATATTCACCACCGCGCATTTCCACGTCATCCACGTGGCCAGCGCCTTCACCTCGTCGAGCGTTACCCGCGGGTGATAGCGAATACCGCCTTTGGCTGGTCCGCGCACCGAGCTATGCTGTACCCGGTGCCCTTCAAAACGGTGTATGCGCCCATCGTCCATGCGTACCGGTACGCTCACCGTGAGCATGCGCTCGGGGTACTTGATCATCTGGCGAGTATCTTCGTCCAGCGCCAGCGCGTTCGCCGCCGCATCAAAGTTCTCCAGAGCCACGTCATACGCATTCTGTGTATTTACTTCCGTCAACATGTTCTCTTCCTCTCTCAATCCAGGTGGCTCATCGTGCCGGCTCCGCTTTCGCGGCTCATGCGGCACTCACTTCAAGCCGGGTTGTTCCCCGCCCGGAATCGGCTTCCGGCGGGTAAACCGGAACCAACCACTTCCGGTAATTTCGTAATCGTCCGTGCGCCGCTTCAAAATAAAGGTGGCGCAACTGCCCTGCAATCGGACCTACCGCCGCGTCGCGAACCGGCCTGTGGTCCACGCGCACTACCGGCGCGACTCCAACCGCCGTTCCGGTGAAGAACAGCTCGTCGGCAATATAGAGCTCGCTGCGATCGATAGGCCGCTCGGTTACCCGAATTCCCATCTCGCGCTCCGCCAGTTCCATCACCGCATTACGAGTAATACCTTCCAGCAGATTGTCCGTGACCGGCGGAGTAATCAGACGTCCCTTGCGCACCATGAATATGTTCGAAGTTGACCCTTCGGCTACATGCCCGCTTTCCGTGAGCAGAATGGCTTCGTCGAAACCGGCTCGGCGCGCGTCGTCACTGGCCAGCGCACTATTGACGTAGGCGCCGCAAATCTTGGCTCGTGCAGGAATGGCGTTGTCCTCGATGCGCCGCCATGCGCTCACCCCCGCATGCAGCCCCTGGTCGCTGCGCAGATACTCGCCGTAGGGCAAGGCAACGATGGCGAATGCGTCCTCACCGTCGGTGCTCACGCCGATGCGCTCCGCGGATTTGTAAGCCAGCGGTCGCACATATGCATCGGTCTCAATTCCGTTGCGCTTCAGCAATTGAATCGTGATGGCGCACAGTTCCTCCGGGGAAGGTGGAACCTCAAGGCGCAGAATTCCGCAGTTCCGCTTCCAGCGCTCGTAATGCTCAAGCGGGCGCATAAGATAAAGTTCCTGCCCCGCCTCGTCCCAGTAGGCGCGAATGCCTTCGAAGACTCCGGTCCCGTAGTGCAGCGCGTGAGTCAAAATCCCGACCCGCGCCTCGCGCAACGGGACATACTGCCCGTCAAAGTACACAATCAGGTTCGGATCGGCTTCAATGTTCATCGCGCCACCTCGTGCAAAGTCGATTCGCGATACAGATCGCGCCCGCGCTCCAGCGCACGCTCGTCAAGATCCATCCATCGCGCATTCTTCACCAGCCGCCGTAACGCCGCATCGATGCTGGCCTGCGGCAACACTCCTGCAATTTCCAGCAGCGCACCCAGCATGGTCATATTGCAGGCGCGCGCGTCGCCCAGTTCATCGGCCAGGTGCGTGAAGGGTGCGGCGAGCACATGCACATCGGCACGCGCGCAATCCGCTGGAAATTGATCGCCGTTGTAGATGATCCATCCACCCGGCCGCACGCTGCGATCGAATTTCCGCAGCGACGGCTCATTCATCGCAATCAACACGTTCGGAGCGCTGACCAGCGGCGAATCGATGGGCGAGTTCGAAAGGCGCACGTGGCAATTCGACGTTCCGGAGCGCATCTCCGGGCCATACGATGGCAACCACGAGACCTCGAGCCCCGCATCCAGTCCCGCTTCGGCCAGCACTTCTCCAAGCAGAAGCACTCCCTGCCCGCCAAAACCCGCAATGCGCACCTGCAGGTCAATTTCCGCGTCCCGACTGCCTGAAGAGCCATGTTCCAGATCCGAATCGACCACCACGCCGAGGATTCCAGGAACCTCTTCCAGCGCCGGCGCCGGCTCGCGCGCGCCCCGCGGCTTCGCTTCCTTGCTCCGGTCGCGGAAAACACCCAGCGGGAACGTCTTCTCCATCACATCGCGTACCCAGCGTTGCGCCTCCACCGGCGTCATCTTCCAGATCGTCGGGCACGGCGAAAGAATCTCCACCAGCGAAAATCCCAACCCGCGCACCTGGTTCTCCACGGCCCGCCGCACCGCACGCGCCGCCTGCATAATCTGCCGGTTATCGCCCAGCGCCACGCGCTCGATGTAGACCGGCGCTTCCAGCGTGGCCAACAGTTCGCTCATGTGCAGTGGATATCCTTCCACCGCCGCATTTCGACCCAGTGGCGTGGTCGTACTCTTCTGCCCCAGCAGCGTGGTGGGCGCAAACTGCCCGCCGGTCATGCTGTAGATGGCGTTGTTCACGAAGATCACGCTGATGTGCTCGCCGCGATTGGCCGCGTGCAGAATCTCCGCCGAGCCGATGGCCGCAAGGTCGCCGTCGCCCTGGTAGCTGATAACGATGCTCTCCGGACGGCTCCGTTTGATCGCCGTGGCCACCGCCGGGGCGCGCCCATGTGCGGCCTGCACGTTACCCATATCGAAGTAGTAATACGTAAAAACACTGCAGCCCACCGGAGCAATCATGATCGTGCGGTCCTGAATGCCTAGTTCCTCGATCGCCGTTGCCAGCATTTTGTGCACATTCCCGTGGCCGCATCCAGGACAGTAGTGCGTCTGATGCTGCAGTTCGTTCTTGCGATCGAAGCGCTCGTAAAACGCCTTCGAGCGTGAATACGAAACGGCGTAGCCGGGTTCCATTTGGCTAGACATGAGCCATCCGCTCCTCTCCCGGCGCAAAAGCCGCCAACTGCCGCGCCAGCTTCCGAACCAGCGCCATCACTTCGTCGTGCGACGGAACGTTGCCTCCGACGCGGCTGAAAAACTCCACTGGCCGCGCACCGTTCAGCGCCAATTTCACGTCTTCCAGCATCTGCCCGTTGCTCATCTCCACCACCACGAAGAGCCGCGCCCGCCGTGCCAGGCGCAGGTAATATGCCGTCGGAAACGGATACAGCGTAATCGGACGCAACACTCCAACCTTCAATCCGCAGGCGCGAGCCTCCGCCGTAACCGCCTTCAAAAGGCGGCCGACGATCCCATAACCGGTAAGCACAATTTCCGCGTCCGCAGTGAACCACTCTTCGGCGCGCGTTTCGCGTTTCTCGGCCTCGCGATACTTCGCCTCCAGCGCGCGCTGATGCGCCTCCATCTCGTCTGCATCCAGGTGCAGTGAGTTGATAAGATTGCCGCGCGTCTTCGCCGTCCCCGCCACTGCCCAATCCGGCTGTCTGGGAAGAATCGCCTTCTGCGGGAACTCCACCGGCTCCATCATCTGCCCCACAAATCCATCGGCCAGTACCACCGCGGGATTGCGATAGCAATCTGCCAGTTCAAACGCCAGCGCAGTCATGTCGGCCATCTCCTGCACCGAATCGGGCGCCAGCACAAGCGTGTGGTAATTGCCATGCCCGCCACCCTTCACCACCTGGTGGTAATCTCCCTGCTCCGCCGCAATGTTGCCCAGCCCAGGCCCGCTGCGTGTAATGTCGGCGATCACGCATGGCAGTTCCGCGCCGGCCATGTAGCTGATGCCCTCCTGCATCAAGCTGATCCCCGGCCCGCTCGAAGCCGTCATGCAGCGCACTCCCGCAGCCGCACCGCCATAAAGCATGTTCACCGCCGCCACTTCGCTTTCCGCCTGCACAAAGACGCCGCCGGCGCGGGGCATATACTCCGCCGCCGCTTCCGCAATTTCGCTCGCCGGGGTTATGGGATAGCCGTAAAATGCGCGACAGCCAGACAGAATCGCGCTTTTCACGATGGCCTCATTGCCCTTCATCAATTGCTTATGCATGAACCGCTCCCCCGACAGAAGACTTCACGCCCGCTACCTGGCCGTTGCCCTCTGTCACCGCGCGCAGCACCGTGATCGCTCCCGGCTCCGGACAAACCATGAAGCAGATCCCGCAGCCCGTGCAGCCCGTACCCGCATATATTGCCGTGCGATAGCCGTAGTGGTTGAGCCGCTCGCTCAAATGAATCACCTTCGGCGGGCACGCCTCGATGCAAAGACCGCAGCCCTTGCACTCGCCCGTGTCGATGCGCAAAAAACCGCGGTCCCGCTGCTTCGTTTCCATGGTGGGTTTCTGCTTGTTTGTTTCAGGCATGTACGCCTGTCCTTTCGCGCTCCAGGTAGTGCGAGCGCAGGGCAAAATCTTCCAGCTCCTGTTGGAAGCGCGGATCGGCCACCGCGATCAGCGCTTCCGCGCGCTCGCGCAGGCTCTTTCCGTGCAGGTAGGCAATGCCGTGCTCGGTCACCACGTAATGCACATCGGCGCGCGACGTCACCACCCCCGCGCCTGGCTCCAGCACCGGCACAATGCGCGATACCGTGTCGTTCAGCGCCATTGAAGGTAGCGCAATAATGGCCACGCCGCCCCTGGACCGTGCCGCCCCGCGGATGAAATCGATCTGCCCCCCAAAACCGCTGTAGGGCTTGGTGCCGATCGAATCGGCGCACACCTGGCCGGTCAAATCCACCTGCAGCGCAGAGTTGATGGCCACCATGCGGTCGTTCTGCGCCACCACAAACGGATCGTTCGTATAACTCACCAACCGGAATTCGAAACTCGGATTATCATCGATGAAATCGAAGAGACGCCGCGTGCCCAGCACAAACCCGGCGACGACCTTCCCGCGGTGCAGCGACTTGCGCTCCCCGTTGATCACACCCGCTTCCATCAGTTCGATGATTCCATCCGGGACCATCTCGCTGTGAATACCCAGGTCGCGTTTGCCGTCGAGACACTTCAGAACCGCCTCAGGAATGCCGCCGATGCCCGTCTGCAGCGTGGCGCCGTCGGGAATCAGCGATGCCACGTTGCGCGCCACTCGCATGTGCAGCTCGGTGGAGTGCTCCAAGTGCAGTTCCTCGAGCGGACGCGACGTCTCTACCACCGTCGAAAGCCGGCTCACATGCAGAAATGTATCTCCGTGCGTGCGCGGCATCTCCCTGTTGACCTCGGCAATCACCAACGGCGCCTGGCGAGCTGCGCTCAGCGTGCAACCTACCGTCGTGCCCAGACTGACGAATCCATGCGCGTCCGGCGGCGATACCTGCATCAGGACTACATCAAGCGGCATGCTCCCGTTGTCGAACAAGGCTTCAATTTCGCTCAGGAAAATTGGCGTGTAGTCGGCACGCCCCGCGGCTGCCGCGGCGCGCGTGTTCGCCCCCAGAAAGAGTCCGCGATGCCGAAAGTGCCCCTCGTGCTCCGGGCGCGTGTATTCGGCACTGCCCAGCGTCATGATGTGCACCACTTCAACGTCGTGCAGCAGCGGCGCCCGCGCCACCAGGGCATCCACCAGCGTGCTCGGGGTTCCGCATCCCGACTGGATCCATACACGCGCTCCGGATTGCACCGCCTCGAGCGCCTTCGCGGCGCTCATCCGCTTGCGCATGTAATCTTCGATCCACGCCATCTTCGCTCGCCTTTCCGCGCACCGGGTACGGCAGGCGCTTCGGTCCCTCAGCATGCGCCGGGCTGGCTCGCCCCCACCCGCAACTGACAGCGACGTAGCTCAAAGCCCGAATTATGCTAGGATTCGCCGAAAAAGGTCGCTGTGATGATCGTCACCCGCAGGGACGACGGCGCGCACAAATGAATACAAAAAAAGGAGGAGCGCTGGCTGGATTTTTGAAGAACGGTGCTTCAAGCAGTTTGCCCGTGTGACGGCAATAGATGGTAGCCCCATGGCGAAAGCCTGGGGAGAAATCATGAGTCCAGGTGGCCAGCCTGCCTCGCCGGGCGTAAGACACGCGCCATCCCGTATCCGAATCCGGAAAACCAGCGGCGCACCAAAACAGTTCAGGCTCTCTCACGCCGACAGCGCAATCCGATTATTCCGGCTGGCCGACAGATAACCCATGTCCACAGAAATCCCGCGCACGCATTGCACCAGGTGATTCGCGATCGAGGGCAGCTTCTGCGCCGTCACGCGGAAGGACGGACCCGAGACGCTCACCGCCGCCACCGGTTGCCGCTGTGCGTCCAGAACCGGTACCGCAATGCAGCGCAGTCCCTCTTCGAATTCTTCATCGTCCACCGCATAGCCGCGCTTGCGCGTCTTTTCCAGTTCCGCGCGCAGTGCGTCTGGGCTGGCGATCGTCCGGGTTGTAAAGCGTTCGAAGCGCGTACGGCGAATCACCTCTTCCGTCCGCTCCTCCGGCAAAAACGCCAGGATCGCCTTGCCCACGGATGTGCAATGCACCGGATTGCTGGCCCCGATGCGCGTGATCATGCGCACCGATCGCGCCGGCTCAATCTTATCGATATAAATCACGCGAGCGGCCTCGAGCAGGGCCAGGTGCGCCGTCTCCTCCGTCTCCGCCACCAGCCGGCGCAGATGCGGCTGCGCCCGGTCGCGCAGATCATATTGCTCGATGGCCCGGTTGCCGAAATCGAAGAGCCGCAGTCCCAACCGGAATTTACCGTTGCCGGTCCGCTCCACCATTCGGTGCCGCTCCAGGACCATCAGGAACCGGTGCGCCGTGCTCTTGTGCAGTTGCAGCGACGATGCCACCTGCGCCAGGCCCAGCGGAACATCGCTCTCTCCGAGCAAATCGAGTACGGCAAACGCGCGGTCCAACGCCTGAACCTTATAGGTGCCTTGAGGGGAAGCGTCTCGCATATTGGTCCTTTGTATCGCCTGTTGGCTTCTCCTCAAGGTTCTCAGAATATGGGATTCGAGTCAAGAAAACCCTACTTCTCGCCTGCTTAGCCAAGTGCGCAGAATTCCAGCCGCGCTGCAAGGTTGACTGTCGTAAGCAGCCCGGCTGCTGGCCACCGGCTACCCGCCAAAGGCTGGCAGCTACTAGCCGCCCTCGCCGCCAGAGAGGATTCTTTTCAAAGGATTACGCCCTGTCTTCCGGCACCAGATCTCCCTCGCCCGGCGCCAGGAACAGGTTCGCCTCCAGGCCGTGCTGCCGGGTGTAGAGGTCGTAGTACCGGCCGCCCAGCGCATAAAGCTGCGCATGGTTCCCGCGCTCCACAACCCTTCCCTGCTCCACCACCAGGATCTGCTCCGCTCGCCGGATGGTCGAAAGCCGGTGCGCGATCACGAACGTCGTCCGCCCCTGCATCAGTTGCGCCAGCCCCGCCTGGATCATCGCTTCCGATTCGGAATCGAGCGAGCTTGTAGCCTCGTCGAGGATCAGGATGCGCGGCTCGGCCAGGAGCGCCCGTGCAATCGAGAGCCGCTGCCGCTGGCCACCGGATAGCTTCACACCGCGCTCGCCCACGATCGTGTTGTAACCCTCCGGAAAACTTTCGGCAAACTCGTCTACCCGCGCCGTGCGGCAGGCAAACAGGAACTGCTCTTCGCTCGCCTCGGGGCGCGAGAACAGGATGTTCTCGCGGATCGTTCCATCGAAGAGAAACGACTCCTGCAGCACCACGCCCAACTGCGATCGGTAGGTGTTCAGGTCGACGTGCGCCAGGTCGACACCGTCCACTAGCACCCTTCCGCTCACCGGCGTGTGAAAGGCGCAAAGCAGGCTGATAATTGTCGATTTGCCCGAACCCGACGAACCCACCAGAGCCGTCACCGTGCCCGGTTTCGCTTCGAAGCTGACGCCGTGGAGCACCGGCTTGTCCGCCACGTACGCAAACTCCACGTCCTCAAACTGCACCTCGCCGTTGATCGGCGGCATCTTCACTGAGCGGCCTGGAACCTGGTTCTCCTGCACCTCGGCGAGAAGTTCGTTGGTGCGGTCGAGTCCCGCAAAAGCCTCCGTCAACTGCGTGCCCACGGCAACCATCTGAAACACCGGCGCAATCATGAACGCCAGGAACATGTTGTATTGGAAGTAGTCGCCTACCGACCACCCGCCGGCGGGCTGGCCTTTCAGCACCAGCTCTCCGCCCAGCCACATCACCAGCGCGGAGATCACGCCCAATACCGTCATTGACGCCGAGCTGAGCACGCTGGTCATGGTCAGCGACCGCATCACGTTTTCCAGCAGACGGTCCACGCCGGCGGAAAAGACTCGGTGCTCTCGCTCTTCGGCGTGATAGCCCTTGACCACGCGCACACCGCCCAGCGACTCGGTCAATCGCCCCGTCACCTCGGAGTTGATCTTGCCGCGCTCGCGAAAAATCGGCCGGATCATCTTGAATCCATACTGCAGCACAAAGACAAACGCGCCCACCACAGCAAACACCGTCAGCGTCACCGTCACGCTGCGATAGAGCAGGAAGAAGAACACCATCACGGCAGTGAACATGCCACCCACAAATTGCACCAACCCTGTGCCGATGAGGTTGCGCACGCCTTCCACATCGCTCATGATGCGCGCCACCAGCGCGCCCGTACGGTTCTCGTCGTAATAGGCCACGGAGAGCAGCCCCACGTGCCGCTGCACCTGGCGCCGCAACTCGGCAATCAGCCGCTGCCCGGCGATGGAAAGCAGTTGTGTCAACCCGTAAGAAGTCACGGCCTGCACCAGCGTGGCAATCAGCACCACCCCGATGATCGGCCCCAGCAATTCCGGTCGCGCATGGCCGGGCACCAATACCTTGTCCAGCAGCGGCTTTGAAACCAGCGGCATCACCAGCCCAGCCACGCGGTTCACCGCCATCAGCGCCAGCCCGGAGATGATCAGCCACTTGCGCGGCGCCATCAAGCGCCAGATCTGCGGCCCCAGTTTTTTCAGCTTGATCTTAGGCTTGGGTTGATCCCCGCCCGCGCGCGCGCCGCGCCTCTGCGCTCCGCCCTCAGGGCGTAAGCCCAAGCCCATCCCGCCGCCGCGCAAACCGCCCATTCGCTATACCCGTACCGACCGCCGCGCGGAAATAAAAGAGCGCACGCAAAGAATCACATAGATTAGAAGCAGACCGGCCATGGTAAGTTTCGCGGCAAATGCAATCATGTCCGGGGAGTGGCCCGCCGACGTGGCGCTCACGTACCCCTGGATGGCCACCACCAGCGCGCCGATAAAGCCCAGCAGGCCGACCGTCACGTTGATGTGCATGAAGATCTTGCGCCGCGTTTCGCTGGGGCTGATCGCGAGTACCCCGCCGATGCCCAGCGCCACTCCCCACCACGTGGGGATCAGAGCTGTGTAATGCTGCGCGCCCGTCCCCAGGAACCCCACCAGTCCCAAAGCAATCAAAAGAATAGCGAATACAATCGTGACCTTTGCCATGCGAAGACCTCCAAGGCTATGCACGGCAAGAATAGCAGTAGACAGTTCGCTGTTCACAGCTTGGCAATGGTGCAGTTCGGATTCCCGGAAGCAGGAATGGCCTGAGAGGAAGCGCGAAAGGATGTCAAAGGGAACAGGAGGCGGTGATGCGCCCAGAACACGATTCGTATACTACCGCGACTTTCGATTCGGTTGTTACACAAGCAGTTTCTTGTATCGTGCTTTTACTTCGCGCAGCGAATAGATACTGCGATACCCACGCTTTCTCTTCGACAGGTATTCTCCGTAGGCGGCGAGTACCTCTTCCGTTGACGTTTGCCCTCCAGGATTAGCGCGTTTGCGGTTTATCCCAGTTTCCACGGCGCGCGGTATGGCCGCGAGAGCAGTTTGCTGGCGGCCGGATCGTCGAGGATCTTTTCCTCCTCGACATCCCACTTCAGCTTGCGGCCGACCATCATCGAAATCAGTCCGAGGTGGCCGGGCAGCGTGGAGTGGTGCCCGACCTCAACCGGAGTGATGGTGGGTTTGCGCGACTTGACGCAATCGAGGAAGTTGCGGCGGTGCTCTGCCGATTCGTAGAGCTTGATTTTGCGCAGGTTTTCGGGTAGCGCGTCCATCTTCACCCACGCCTGATTCGACGCATCGAAGCCGCTGCGGTCGACCCATACCCAGCCATCGGTGCCGATCCACTTGGTGCCCATATTGATGGCGCCTGAGCCGCCGGCGATAGTCATTCGGACATCGACAGGGTAGTGCGTGACCTCTTTGCGATAGAGGCACTCCACGTGGTATTCGGTTGCGGTGTTCCAGAGCGCATCGGGAGCGGGGAAGTCGCCGTGTCCTTCGATCTCCGACGGGCCGGTGAGATCGAAGCCGAGGCCCCAGTGCGCAATGTCCCCGTGGTGGCCGATCCAGTCCATGAGCTGGCCGCCGCCGGTGTTGTAGTTCCAGCGCCAGTTCTTGTGCACGCGCGCTTCAATATACGGCTCCATCTTCGATGGACCGATCCAGCGGTCGTAATCGAGCTCGGCAGGCGGCTCAGTAACGGCGAGATTCCACGCAGGTGTTCCGGGAAAAATCAGCGATGGATCGGTGATCTTGTCGGGCAGAGTGGCCAGCTTGGCGAGCAGCGCGGGCTCCGTCCCGGCAAAGTCATGATGACCGGCGGGCAGTCCGACTTCCACGCCCACCACATTGCCGATGAGGCCGTTGCGCACGATCTCCGCCGCCTTGTGGAACTTGGGCACAGAGCGCTGCCACGAGCCAGTCTGCCAGATGATCGAGTTCTTCTCGGCGGCGCGTACGATGGCCTGCTGCTCGGCGACCGTGCGGGCAAGAGGCTTTTCGCCGTAGATATCTTTCTTGCGGTTCGCAGCCTCTGTGGCCACCAGCGCATGCCAGTGGTCAGGCACGGCGACCATGACCGCATCGATGTCGCCGCGCGCGAGTAACTCGCGGTAGTCGTGGTAGGCTTTGCAATCCGTGTTGCCATAGCGGGCATTGACGGTATCGATGGCGGCCTGAAGATGATTCTTGTCGAGATCACAGGCGGCCACAACCTGGCAGTCGTCCTGTTCGAGGAAAACTTTGGTATTGGAGGGGCCCATCATGCCCCATCCGATGACGCCGAGCGTAATGCGATTGGAGGCAGAGGCGCGGCTGGCGCGTGCCCGGGAACCTGCAGGTAACAGCACGGCCGCGCCGGCGGCTTTCATGAATTCGCGGCGGGAAAGCGAGGAAAGGGGAGATGCGCCCGATGCGCTGATGGTCATGATCGCCTCCAATGCGAAGGCGGGGCGGCGCCCCGCGCGACTAACCTTTATACACGTGAAAACGAATGCATCGGAAGTCTAGCACGGCAGCGGATGTCGGTTTTTTCGCGCGAATCTGGGCCCGAGTGGTCGGCAAATCTGAAGTTGCCCACTAGCCAACACTCTCAGCCTGGCAAGCCCTGACACTGCTTCACCGCTGTATCCGCGCCGACCCACCCTTCGCAAACGCCCTCACCTGGTCCAGCGTCGCCATCGTCGTATCGCCGGGGAACGTCGTCAGCAGCGCGCCGTGCGCCCAGCCCAGCTTCAGCGCTTCTTCCGGCGATTCACCGCTCAGCAGCCCATAAATCAACCCCGCCGCAAATCCGTCTCCGCCGCCCACGCGATCGTAGATGTCGAGCTCGGCCGTCGGCGCCGTGTACGTCTTGCCGTTGATCCACACCACCGCGCTCCAGCTGTGGCGGCTCGTCGAATGCACCTCGCGCAGCGTGGTCGCTACCACCTTCACATGCGGATACTTCTTCACCACGCTATCGATCATGGCAAAGAACACGCTCGGATCGAGCTTCGACTTGGCCGCAACCTCCGGCCCCGGAATGCCCAGCCCCTTCTGCAAATCCTCTTCGTTGCCCACCAGCACGTCCACATTCTCGACAATCTTTCCAATCGTCTCCACCGCGTGATCTTCGCCGCCGAATACCTTCCACAGCTTTGCGCGATAGTTCAGATCGAACGAGGTCACCGCGCCTGCGGCCTTGGCTTCCTTCATCATCTCCGCCGCCAGCGGCGCCGTTGTCGGCGACAGCGCGGCAAAAATTCCGCCCGAATGCGCCCAGCGCACGCCCGCTCCGAAAATTCCCTTCCAGTCAAAATCGCCGGGCTTCAGCCGCGCCGCCGCTTCATTCGAGCGGTTATAGAACACCACCGGCGGCCGCACTCCAAACCCCAGGTCGCTGTAGACGGTAGCCATATTTGGCCCGGTCACGCCGTCATGTTCGAAGTGCTTGTAGAACGGCCTCACGCCCATCGCGCGCACGCGCTCGGCAATCAGATCGCCGATGGGATAATCCGAGATCGCCGTCGCAATGCCCGTCTTCATTCTGAAACAATCGCTCAGATTCGCGGCCACGTTGAACTCGCCGCCGCTCACGTGAATCCTGCACTCCGCGGCTTTGCGAAACGGCACAATTCCCGGATCCAACCTGTGCACCAATGCTCCCAGCGAAAGAAAATCCAGCTCGCCATCTTTGCGAATCTTCAGCCCTTCACTCATCGTTTGCTCTCCTCAATCCATCCTGCGAAGCATTCAAAAATCCAGCACTCTCGAAATTATAGGTTGGTCAGACCACATCCAGCCGGGTCACGACGTGTAGCTACACAGGCAAAATGAATGTTTTCGTTGCTCCACATGTTCGATCCCGAGTCAGGTCGTCACGCAAATCGCCGTCCTCCCGTCGGGGACCATCGACCGAACCTTGCTCGTCACGCAAATCGCCATCTTCCCGTAGGGAAGACTCGAAAATAGCCCAGGGTGGAACCCTGGGACAGGGCCCAGAAGGAATTTCCGCGCGCCCCGTACGGCCGCGGCGAACCCACCGTCTGCCGCGTCCTCACCCTCATGCGCTTGCTCTGGATAATCACGCTTCTTTTCTCAGCCCTTCTTCGCTTCAAGCCGCGTGATATCCGCCGCCACCTGCTGCGGCGACCAATCGTTATCCGGATAGAATCGCGCCACCTTGCCGTCCGGCCCGATCAGCGTCGTCGAAAGCGTATGCGTAATTGCGTCGTTCGCCCCATACGTGATCCCCACATCGAAATACTGCGCCATCTTCGCCAGCACCGGCTTCGTGGGCACGGCAAACTGCCAATGCGCAAACGCGCTCGGCGCATCGCTCCCCAGGTACTCTGCCCCATACGCTTTCAGCCGCGCCGGCGTGTCATTGTCCGGATCGAAGCTCACGCACAGCAGTTGCGTCTTGGCGTAAACCTTGGCGTTTTGCTGGAGCGTCTTGTTGATCACCGCGAAATTCCGCGTGATCAGCGGGCAGAAGTTCGGCAGCGGGCAACGCGTGTAAATGAACGTGATCAGCAGCGCCTTGCCGCGGAACTGCCGCAGATGAATCTCGCGCCCATCCTGGTTGCGCAGTACAAAATCGGGCACCACGTCGCCCGGCGCGGGCACGTGGTAAATCACCTTCGGCTTATAGTCCGGCTTGCCCTGCGCCACGACGTCGATGTTGTCGAGCAGCACGGTCTGCTCGGAACTCTTCGATACCAGTACGTCGGCGGTGATGGTATCGCCCGGGTGAAGTTCGCTCACGATGCCTGGATTCTTTAGCTGGTACGGCATGGTCATTGCGCCCATGAAGCCGGGAATCGCCTCATGATTCAAAACCACCACGCCGCTTGCCGGATCGGTGGACACAACCCTGCCGCGCAGGTGGTAAACAGTCACTCCCGCATTGGCCGATGCCTGCGACGCAGAATCGTGTCCCGAATGGCACCCGGCCAGAATGACAACTCCAAGAACAGCGGCAACAAAAAGCTGGCGAATCACAGTCCAGTTTACAAGTTTCCCTTCAAAGAGTTCGAAATACCCGCCCTATAATTGACCTGCACAAAGAACCGCCTGATCGCGAGGCATTCATGGTTCCCCTAACCGAAGAAGAACGCGCCGTCTATTACCCAGCGGACCGCAGGTTCAGGATCTGGATTCGTCCGTCGGCGCTCCTCATCATCGCCATCGTCATTCTCATTCCGCTCACCATTGCGTGGATTGAGGCAGCCGTACATGGCCTTCCGTATATCGCGCCCAATCCCGCGGCCACTCCGGGAGCCGCCAGCGGGCCGCACGGCTTCCCCGCATGGGTCCGCTGGTGCCACTTCTTCAATCTGTTTTTCATCTTCATGCTCATCCGCAGCGGCTTGTCGATCCTGATGGACCATCCGCGGCTCTACTTCAACGATGGCTGCACGCCGGGAAGTGAATGGATCCGTTTCACGCCGCTCAAAGTCCCCAAAGACCGCCTCTGGACGGCGAAGGACGACAATCGCTACATCTCTCCCATCATCGGCCTGCCCGGTTACAGCCACAGCATCGGCATCGGACGCTGCTGGCATTTTCTCAATGTCTATGGATTCGTGCTCACCGGATTTTTCTTTGTGTGCGGCCTGCTCACCAGCAATCAGTGGGAGCGGCTGGTGCCCACGTCGTGGGGTATCTTCGTGCAGGCTTGGAACACTTTTGTGTTTTACGCCAATTTCCATCTGCCCCCCGAGCCCAACGGTTTCTACGGCTACAACGCACTCCAGCAGCTCGTTTACTTCGCCACCATCTTCATCATGGCTCCGCTCGCCATCCTCACCGGGATCGCCATGTCACCGGCACTGGTCAACCGCTTTCCCCGCTACGTGCGCCTGTTTGGAGGCCGCCAGGGAGCGCGCTCCATTCATTTCCTGGTTCTCGTCGGCTTTGTCTACTTCATCATCGCCCACGTCACTCTCGTTGCGCTCACCGGCTTCCGCCGCAACATGAACCACATCGTTCTCGGCGTCGACAACAACAGCCCAAATGGAATGGCCCTCGGCTTCATCGGCCTGGCCCTTGTGGTGCTGTCGTGGGTGGTTGCGCATTACATCTCGTGGTATTTCCCCCGCGGCCTTCAGCATGTCTCCAAGACCCTCACTGAGCCAGTCAAGCTGCTCACCCTCGATCGCCTCTCCCCAAACCAGCGCTACACCAAGGACCAGATCACCCCCTACTTCTGGCCCAACGGCAAGCTTCCCGTGCGCGAAGACTGGAAGCAACTCGCCGCCGGCAATTTTAAGGACTACCGGCTCAGGGTCGGCGGCATGGTCGAAAATCCGATCGAGCTTTCACTCGACGACCTGCGCAGGTTGGGCGAGGAGGAGACCATCGCCATGCACCACTGCATCCAGGGTTGGACCGGCATTGCGCAGTGGCGTGGCGTCCCTCTGCGCAAGGTGGTCGAACTGGTGCGACCCAAACCCGGAGCGGCAACGATTGTGTTTTACTCTTACGGCCCGGCACCCCTCGGCGGGCTCTACTACGACACCCAGAACCTCTACAACGCCTTGAAGCCCGAATGCATCCTCGCCCTCGAAATGAACGGGCAGCCCCTGCCCGCCACCTACGGCGCGCCGCTCCGCCTTCGCGTCGAGAACCAGCTCGGCTACAAAATGGTGAAGTGGATCGAGCGCATTGAATTCGTCGAGTCGGAGAAGCTGGTGGGTAAAGGCGAAGGCGGCAGCAATGAAGATGAGGAGTATTTCGATCTGCTGCCGAACATCTGAGGACGCCTGGCCCGCACCGCTCTTGCTCTAAGAACCCGGCCTCTGATCGCCTGAGAGTGCCTCGTACTCTTCCGGCGTGTTCATGTCCACGCTCATCAGCAACTCGATGACAGGCACATACACGATCGCCTCTCGATGCTCGTTCTTCACGCTGCGCGCGTTCGACGTCACCGGCGCGGAGAGAATTGCATCGATCAGTTCGCGGCCGGCCAGCAGCGGATGTCCGCGCCGGCCATTGTTCTCCGGCTCGACCGCCCACTTACCTTCCGCCATCGCCTTCTCGAACGCCGCGCATAACAACTCCAGCGTCGCTGCGGAGAGTGGCGGGCAATCGACCGGCGTGATCATCGCCGCGTCATAACCCCGGTTCACCGCTTCGCGCAGTCCCGTTTGCAGCGAGCTGAATTGCCCGCGATCCGCATCGGGATTCACTGCGAGCAACGCGCCACACGCGGCAACGGCGGGCGCCAGCGCCTCCGCATTCCTCCCCGCAACCACGATCACTGCATTCGCCTGCGGTTTGAGTGCTGCAGTCACTGCAGAAAGGAGCGTCTCACCTGAAGCAGAGCCGGCGTCGCGCGCCTCAGGCGGCCACGGCAACAAGGCTTTGTCCCTTCCCATGCGGCTCGATTTACCCGCCGCGAGAACCACCCCGCAGATTTTGTGCTGTGATTTCATCCCGCAAACCGGCAATGCGCCGTCAGGCTCTCAGCCCAGCTTCGCCGCCTCACCGCACTCAGCCTCGCCAAGACGGGCCGTGTTTTTCCCGGCATCATCTGCTGCGCGGTGGCGTCCCGTCTGGAACCAGCTCATGTGCGGCAGTGCGCGTTCGGCGCCGCGGCGGATGGCGATGATCTCAGCCATGATGGAAACCGCAATCTCTTCGGGCGAGTTGGCGCCGATATCCAGCCCTACCGGCGAGTACACACGATCGAAGAGCTCCGGCTTCAGGCCCTCTTCCACCAGGGCTCGATAGACCGTGATCGCTTTCCGCTTCGATCCCACCATCCCGATGTAGCGCGCCCTGGTCTGCACCGCCCGGCGCAGCACGCGCATATCGTCATGGTGCCCGCGCGTGACAATAACCACGAACGCAGACTCACCCGGGTTCAGCCTCTCCACTGCGTGGTCGAAGTCTTCGGCAATCACTTCGCGCGCCGCCGGAAATCGCTCGCGATTCGCATAGGTATCGCGATCGTCGGTCACGATTACGTCGAAGCCGGCATTCCGCGCCGCCTTGTAAAGTTCCAGCGCCACGTGCCCCGCGCCAAAAATGTAGAGCAGCGCCGGCGGAAGCACCGGCTCGATGAAAATCTCCAGCGTGCCTCCGCATACCAGCCCGGTATCATACTTCGGATCCTGGTTAAGATCGAATGTCAGTGAGCGCGGCTTTTCGCTGGCGATCACCTCGCGCGCCGCCTGCCACACCTCCGCCTCCACGCATCCACCGCCGATCGTGCCCGCGATGCTGCCATCATCGCGCACCAGCATCTTGGCGCTCTTGAACGAAGGAATGGAGCCGCGCACGTTCACAATGGTAGCCACAGCGCCCCTGCGGCCCTCCCGCTGCAGCTTCACGATCTCCTCGTAAATCTCCATCCTTCAGCGATTATTCGAGCATCTGCGGACTAAGTCAAACCGCCCAAAACCCTCCCGCCATTGGACCTGAATATTCGCGCGGGTGTTCATCTGCACGATCTCCGGCAGCTTACCGCCACACTCCGCGGTCACGCGGCCATTGTAATCAGCGATAGAAGAACAGGCCCGGTTCGGAAGGGTGCGCATTGTCCGCCGCTTTGGCAACCAATTTTGCTGAAATATTCAGCGTTGCGCGACCTTCGCGCCATGCGCTAAGATCAGTCCTCCATTGCTCTGTCTTCATTCAGGAGCGGTTTCATGAAAGCAATTAAAGCCCTGCATCTGCTCGTCCTTGCCCTCATCGCGTCCGGTTTCGGCCTGTTAATCCCCCCTGGAAATGTCAACACGCACGATGCGACTTCGCAGGCCGCAGCAGCGTCTGACTCAACTCCGCTCAAAGTCGACCGCCTCGATCCCGCCATCGATCGCATCATCCCGCCTGGCGCAACGCTCGAGCGCGTCAGCACCGGCTACAGTTGGGTCGAAGGTCCCGTTTGGACGCAGGGCAGCCTCTACTTTGCCGAAATTCGCAGCAACAGCATTCGCAAGTGGACGCCGGGCGCGGGCGCAAGCATTTTTCTTCAGCCCAGCGGCTATAAAGGCTCCGCCCCCTACGGCGGCGCGGAGCCGGGTTCGAACGGAATGACCCTCGATGCCCGCGGCCGCCTCACCGTCGCCGGACATGCGCAGCGCGACGTCTTCCGCTTTGAATCCCTCTCGCCCTCTGCGACCCAAACCATCCTCGCCGACCGCTACCAGGGCAAGCGGCTCAACAGCCCTAACGATCTCGTCTACCGCTCCGACGGCTCGCTCTATTTCACCGATCCGCCTTATGGCCTGCGCAAGCAAAACGACAGCGATCCCAAGAAAGAACTGCAAGTAAACGGCGTCTACCGCGTTCCCAACGCCTTGGATCAGAAGCCCGGTTCGCAGCCGGATCGAGCGGCCCTACAGCTTCTCATCAGCGACCTGCCGCGGCCTAATGGCATCGCCTTCTCGCCCGATGAAAAATATCTCTACGTCGACAATTCGGAGCCCAAAAAGCGGTGGTGGCGTTATCGGGTGCTGCCCAATGGCAAAGTGGCCGATGCAAAATTGCTCTGCGACAGCACATCGGACCCGCGCACCGGGGGGCCCGATGGCATGAAAGTGGACGAACAAGGAAACATCTACAGTGCCGGCCCCGGCGGAGTTTGGATCATTTCGCCCGAAGGCAAGCACCTGGGAACCATCGTCATGCCGGAGCGCACCGCCAACGTGGCCTGGGGCCCGCCCGATCGCAAAACGCTCTACATCGCAGCCAGCTCCAGCATCTACCGCGTCCGCCTCAACATTCCCGGCGCGCCGCTCATTCGCCACAAATAATCCACGGCACCAGACTAGGTTGTCAGCATTCGACTGGTTTAGCGGCCCCTGACGCGGTACAGTACGACCCCATGGGAAGGAACAACAGCGCGAAAGGTGCTCCCCGTCTTCTTCCACTCGCCAGTCCACAGGTTTTGTAACGAATAGCCGCTTTCATTCCCGGCAAGGCCCACGCTGGATGCTGGAACCGAGACTTCCTCTGCCTTCTCGCCGGTGTTGAACAAACCGAGGATCGTGTCTCCGTTCGGCTCCCTCTTGGCGAACACTTGCTGGTCGCCGCTATTGCGCACTCTTTTCGCGGCAATGGAATCCTGGTCAACTGCAAGGACCGCGGAGTTCTTCAGGTATTTCTGCAGATCCGTTGGATCCGGATGAGTAAGATCGACCCCCAGGATGAGGGGTGCCGCCCCAAGCGCCCACAGGCTGATCTGGCTCTGGCGCTCCACCGGAGTCAGCCCGTCGTTGCCGCCATTTCCTACCTCGATGGAGTCATAGTCGTTAAATGCTCCGGGACCAGCGTAAGGCTGCGATTCGGCCACGAAGTCGAAGCGTTTGGCAACATTGGCCCAGGTGGTCAGCGGGTAGCTCCCACCGCCCTTTTCGCAGCGATAGCATTCGATGTCCGGGGCGAATACCCATTGATTGGCATATTTCCTCAAGGTAGGAGCGATAGCGCTTGTAAAGTTTCCCTGCGTGACGTCCAGGACCATGGGCCGTCCGCTATGCCGTATAGCATTCGACCATGCCTGGATGTCAGCGGAGTTGCTGTTTTGCACGCCGTCAAGTTTGATGAAATCGACACCCCAAGCGGCGAACATTTCCACCCATGCATTCGTGTACTCCTGCGCTCCGGGCTTGTTGTAGTTAATGCGCACCATCCCCTTGCAGTTGTAGTTGTCCTCCTCCTGAGTTGGTTCTGCAATCTCGGCCGCCTCGTAAGACCTGCCCTTGATCGGCGTGTTCCGGCTAACCGCCTGCCTTGAAATGCCCGGCGTAACGTAGATCCCGAACTTCAACCCCAGCTTGTGAATGTAGTCAGCAACTACCTTGATGCCATCAGTATTCCCCTGCGGCGGAAATTTCGAGGTGTCTGTCAGCCATCGGCCATAAGCATCGACGTTCGGACCCTGCGGCCCCGGACACTGATACCAGAAGTCGTCCAGGTTCACATATTCATAGCCAATTTTCTGCAATCCGGAATCATGCAGTGCCAGTGCCTGAGCTTCCATTTGAGTCGCCGTGGGATGCTGACGGAGGAAGCTCCAGCTGCTCCAGCCGAGAATGGGAGTGCGTTCAAGACCATTATCCTCTGCGCTGACGTTCTGCAGGGCCCCGCCCACCGACGACGCGATCATCAGTGTTGCCGCTAAGCCGTTCGTCCATTTCCGCATATGAATCATCTCTCTCGCTATCGTGGCGAAGACATCGGCCCGGCGCGAGAAGAGGTCCGGGCCGCAATTGCCTTACCCCTTATCCAGGCCTCTTCACTTCCACGTGCGAAGGCTCTTCAATAAACGTAGCGATCGCTGAATGATCGAGTTCTCCTTTGCCGTCGCCCATCAGCGAGAGCAACATCTGCTGCACCAGAGAGGTCAGCGGCAGGAACATTTTTTGCGCTTCCGCCGTCTGCAGCGCGTTACGCAGGTCCTTCTGGTGAAGCTGGATTTTGAATCCTGGTTTGAAGTTGCGCGCAATCAGCATCGGCCCCTTCGCGTTCAATGCGGCGCTGCCCGCCAGCCCCCCCTTCACCGCGTTGAACACCACCTCAGGATCGAGTCCGCAGCTCGTGGCCAGCGCCAGCGCCTCCCCCATTCCGGCAATATTGCAGGCGACCATAATCTGATTGGCCAGCTTGGTCGTGTTTCCCGACCCCACCGGCCCGGTCAGCGTCACCGTTGATCCCATGCATTTGAGCAGCGGTTCCGCTTTGGCAAAAGCCTCTGCGCTCGCCCCTACCATGAACGCCAACGTGCCGTCGATCGCCCTCGGCTCACCTCCGCTCACCGGCGCATCGACAAAGTTCACGCCCTTGGCCGCGCACCCTTTGGCAATCTTCTGCGAGACCAGCGGATTGATCGAACTCATGTCGACAATCATCGCGCGGGCCTTGCAGCCTTCCAGAATCCCGCCTTTGCCCAGCACCACTTCTTCCACTTCGGGCCCATCGGGCAGCATGGTGAAGATGATATCGGCGCGCTCGCCTACTTCGCGATTTGATCCCGCGCGTTGCGCGCCTCCCGCCACGCAGGCGTCCAACGTCTTCGCGTTGCGCGTGTAAGCAACCACCGTGTGACCCGCCTTGAGCAGGTTGTTCATCATCGGGCGGCCCATAATTCCCAGGCCGACAAATCCTAAATTTGCCATTGTGCTTCACTCCTGATCGGAAATTCTTGATTTATCTTTTCTGAAATCTGGCCGCGACGTTCTCGGCTCCCCGCGCCAGCAGGCCCACATCGCTGCCCGCCGCCGTGAAATTGAATCCCATCTCAAACAACGGCTCCACGTCATCGAGATTGCCCGACAGCGTTCCGGCGGATCTGCCTGCGGCGCGAATACGCTTCGCGGCGTCCTCAATCGCCGACCGCACTTCAGGGTGCTTGTTATCGGCAAGATGACCGAAATCCGCGGCCAGATCGCTGGGCCCGATGAACATTCCGTCAATACCGTCGACTGCGGCAATGGCCTCAATCTCTTTTAATGCCGCCCGCGTTTCCAGTTGCACCAGGATGCAGGTTTCCAGATGCGCGCTGCGATGATAGCCGCTTATGCGCCCGTAGTCATTGACACGCGGCACCACGGCCACGCCGCGTATACCCAGCGGAGGATACCGCGCCGCAGCCACCGCCTTGCGTGCCTCCTCGGCATTCTGCACAAACGGAATCAAGAGCGACCGCGCACCGGCGTCGAGTGCGCGCTTGATGATCACCGGTTCGTTCCACGGCACGCGGAATACCGGCTCCGCCGTGCCGCCACGCATCGCCTGGAGTTGCGAAACCAGCAGTGGAATATCATTTGGGGCGTGCTCGCCGTCGATGACGATCCAATCAAACCCAGCGCCGGCGAGAATCTCCGCGCTGATCGAGCTCGCCATGCTGCACCACAGCCCCACCTGCCGCTCGCACCCTGCAAGCGCCTGTTTGAAAGGATTGAGACGGTGGTTCGCTTTTTCCACGGACATGATTCGATCTCCTCTTCCCTTCCCGTTGCGGGCTGCTTGCAGTGACGGCGGTAGTTCACTGCGTGCTCGCGGCCTGTGCGGCGGGCAATTCTATGCGCTTGATCTCGCCGACAATCGGGCCGTAACTCAGAATCGCGCAGAATGCGATGAAACTTACGTAAATCAATGCCAGATTGAAGGAGTGCGTCTTCTCGACAACATAGCCAATAATAATCGGCGTGGTGATGCCTGCCATGTTACCGATGAAATTAAACAGCGCGCCGTTCATGCCCACCAGCCCCTTCGGCGAAGTGTCGGAAACCACGGTCCAGCCCAGCGCGCCCACACCTTTTCCAAAGAACGAAATGGACATGAACAACAGCATAATGCTTTGCGAACGGGCATAATTGCAGGCGATCATAGTCATGGCCAATCCCATGCCAGCCATGATCGGAGCCTTGCGCGCAAAGCTCAGCGACAACCCGCCGCGCAACAGCCGGTCAGAGATAACGCCGCCAAGAATCCCGCCGAAACCGCCGCACAACCCTGGCACCGCCGCGGCAAATCCCGCTTTGACAATCGACATGTGGCGCGCCTGTTGCAGATACACTGGAAACCACGTGATGAAAAACCACGTTAGCGTGGTGATGCAATACTGGCCGATATAAACCCCCACTAGCATGCGATAACTCAGGAGCATCTTCACCGTGCTCCAGCTCAACGGGTTCACTTTGGCTTTGGTCTTGTTGTCTTCGTCCGTATTCACCAACCCGCCGCCGCGCTCGATGAATTCGATCTCGGTCTTCGAAATACGCGGGTGCTGCTTGACGCCATAGATGTTCGCGAACCAGATCAGCGTCAACACCGCGCCCATTGCGCCCATAAACCAGAAGCAGCTTCTCCATCCCATCGCGTGAATGAGCCATCCGAAAATCGGCGCGAAGATCGGCAATGCAAAATACTGTGAGGCGTTAAAGATTGCCGAAGCACTCCCGCGTTCCGCGGTGGGAAACCACGCAGCCACAATGCGGCCATTGCCGGGAAATACTGGCGACTGAGCTAAACCGGAAAGCAGGCGAAGAATGAATATCGCCGTAAACGCGAGACTAGGAGCCAGGTACCCGGCAAACGCGGTCAGGAATGCGAAAAACGACCACAGAATGATGCTGAAGCCGTAGACTCGTTTCGACCCGAAACGGTCCAGCAATCCACCCGACGGCAACTGCCCCAGCACATATGCCCAGCTGAATCCTGAAAACAGGTACCCTAACCGCACTGGAGTCAGGTTGATTGTCTTCTGCATCGAGGTTCCCGCCAGTGACAGCGCCACGCGATCGCCGTAGCTGAAGCAGCTCACCGCGAAGACGATCGCAATCACGAGATAGCGTATGTGCGTTTCCTGTCTCTCTGACACAGCCCGGGACATCCAATCCTGCCCGGCGTTTGTCCCGGGCTCGATTTGTTTTGCAATCTTAATGTGGCAGCTTAGGGAAGGACCGAATCCATCGGTCTCATCAAAGCTGGTTTCATGAGCCGAACTGTGCGCGGCCGGCTTGCGCTGCCAGAATGCCGTAAGACATCATACAAAGTGCGCCGAGGGAAGGCGAATGCCTACACGAGAAAGATGAAAGAGCGCTTGAATCCAGAGAATCGTTCGCCGCGTGTCGCGAGGATGCGCGTGGTGCCCGTCGCCGGCCAGGACAGCATGCTGCTCAACCTGAGCGGTGCGCACGGTCCATACTTCACTCGCAACCTCGTCATACTCACGGATGACGATGGCCGCACCGGCGTAGGGGAAGTGCCGGGCGGGGAAAAAATCCGCCAGGCTCTCGAGGACGCGAAACCGCTGATCTTGGGCCAACCCGTTGCTTCGTATCACTCGATCCTCAGCGAAGTGAGCCGGCAGTTTTCGGTGCGCGATGCAGATGGGCGCGGGCTACAGACCTTCGATCTTCGCGTGACTGTTCACGCGATGACGGCAGTTGAGTCAGCTCTCCTCGATTTGCTCGGACAATTTCTCGGCCTCCCGGTAGCTGCGCTACTCGGCGAAGGCGTGCAACGGCCGCGAGTGCCCGTACTCGGCTATCTATTCTTCGTGGGAGATAGCCGCAAGACAAACCTGAATTACCGTCGCGCAGGCGACGGGTCCGGCGGCTGGTTTCGCGTGCGCGACGAAGAAGCGCTGACTCCCGAAGCGATTGTCCGGCAGGCAGAAGCGGCCCACGCGCAATACGGCTTCAGCGACTTCAAACTGAAAGGCGGCGTGCTTGCCGGCACCGATGAGATGAAGGCAATCGAAGCGCTTGCCGCGCGCTTTCCCCGGGCGCGCATCACGCTCGATCCCAACGGCGCGTGGTCGCTCCACGAGGCCATTGCCTTGTGCAAAGATCGCCGGGATGTGCTCGCCTACGCGGAAGATCCCTGTGGAGCGGAGCACGGCTTTTCCGGACGCGAGATTATGGCCGAGTTTCGCCAGGCCACGAAAATGCCTACTGCAACTAACATGGTTGCCACCGACTGGCGCCAGTTGCGGCATGCGATCCGGCTCGGCGCCATCGATATTCCTCTCGCCGACCCGCACTTCTGGACCATGCAGGGCTCCGTCCGCGTCGCTCAGACATGCCGCGATAACGGCTTAATCTGGGGCTCGCATTCGAACAATCACTTCGATATTTCGCTTGCCATAATGACGCATGTGGCGGCGGCTGCGCCCGGCTCAATTACCGCCATCGACACGCATTGGATTTGGCAGGACGGGCAACATCTCACGAGGAACCCGCTCCGGATCGAAGACGGAACCATCACCTTGCCGGAGCCACCTGGGCTGGGGATCGAGCTTGATATGGACGCTATCGAAAATGCGCATGCGCTTTATCAATCCATGCAGCTGGGAGCGCGCGACGATACCGCGGCGATGCAGTTTCTCATTCCCGGCTGGAAATTTGATCCCAAGCGTCCTTGCCTTGTGCGCTGAGAGCGCGTTAGCTATTAGCAGGACCTGATTATGAGCTCTTCTGCCCCCGCCGAAACGCAACCTCGATTCATCCGCGTGCACCCGGACGACAATGTTGCCGTGATCGCGAACCGTGGCGGGCTGCGCGCCGGCACCCGGCTTGCGTGCGGGGTCGGCCTGCGCGAAGACATCCCCGAAGCACACAAGGTTGCGCTCTCCGACTTTCCGCCGGGCGCACCGATCGTGCGCTATGGCGCTGTGATTGGATACGCGAAGCTGGCGATCCCCCGTGGAAGTTGGGTCCACGAAGGTCTGATCGATCCGCCACTGGCGCCGGCGCTGGAAGATTGCCCGCTGGCCACTCGGACACCCGCGCCACAGCCGCCGCTCGAGGCCTTCACCTTCGACGGGTTTCAAAATGCCGATGGGTCGGTGGGAACAAAGAACATACTCGGCATCGGCACTACTGTGCAATGCACCGTGCCGACGGTGCAGTACGCTGTCGAGCGCATCAAGCGCGAGCTGTTGCCAAATTATCCGAACGTGGACGATGTTGTCGCCATCGCCCACCATTACGGATGCGGCGTGGCTATCGACGCACCTGGCGCTGAGATCCCGATTCGCACCCTGCGCAACCTGAGCCTCAATCCAAATTTTGGCGGCGAGTTGCTCATGGTAAGTCTCGGCTGCGAAAAGTTGCAGCCGCAGCGGATCGTCGGAGACGGCGCGCTCAAGCTGCTCGAAGACGATACATCGGTGGCCGTGCTTCAGGACGCGCAGCAGGGCTTTCGCGAAATGGTGGCGCACATCATGCGGCTCGCCGAGCAGAAGCTGAAACGGCTTAACGATCGCTGCCGCATTCCCTGCCCCGCATCCGATCTCGTGGTCGGATTGCAATGCGGCGGATCGGATGCGTTCTCCGGCGTCACTGCGAATCCGGCGGTCGGCTTTGCTGCCGATCTCCTGGTGCGTGCGGGCGCGACGGTGATGTTTTCGGAAGTCACGGAGGTGCGCGATGCTGCGCATCTGATCACCGCGCGAGCGGCTACGCCGGAGATTGCGCACGCTTTCATTCGAGAAATGGCGTGGTACGACGAGTATCTGCGCGCGGGCGGAGCAGATCGCGGAGCGAATCCTACGCCGGGTAACAAGCGCGGCGGTTTGGCAAATATCGTCGAAAAGGCGATGGGTTCGGTAGCCAAATCAGGCACGACGGCGCTGATGGGCGTGGCTGCTCCGGGAGAACGCGTGACGCAGAAGGGACTCGTTTTCGCGGCGACGCCGGCGAGCGATTTCATCTGCGGAACGCTGCAGATGGCGGCGGGGATGAACGTGCATGTCTTTACGACCGGGCGCGGCACGCCGTACGGACTGGCGGTTGTGCCGGTGATCAAGGTGGCGTCGAACAGCGAACTGGCAGAGCGCTGGCCCGACCTGATCGACGTCGATGCCGGCCGCGTCGCAACCGGGCACGCGAGTGTGGAAGAGGTTGGATGGGAGATATTCCGACTGATCCTGGAAGTGGCGAGCGGACGCAACAAGACGTGGGCGGATCATTGGGGATTGCATAACGAGTTTGTGCTCTTTAATCCCGGAGCAGTAACTTAAGGCGGAAACAGCCTTTTCAGCTACCGGCTACAGGCTCATTGCTCTGGCCCTTCGCGGTTTTAGCTGAGGAAATCGGCGACGGCGCCGACTACCGCGTGCTGCTCGTCTTCGCGGAGTTCGGGAAATATGGGCAGGGCAAGGACTTCGCGGGCGGCGCGCTCGGCTTCGGGAAAATCGCCTTCACGGTAGCCGAGGCTGCGCAGCGCTTCCTGCAGGTGCAGCGGAACGGGATAGTAAATCTCGGAGCCGATGCCGCGGGCGGTGAGGAAATCGCGTAGAGCGTCGCGACGCGCAGTTCGGATGACGTACTGGTGCCAGATGTGCGCCTCGGGGTGCGCGGCGGTTTGGCTGGGCAAGACGATGCCATGGATTGGGTAGGGACCGGCTTCGGCGAGGTCAGCGGCGCGGAAGAGCTCATCGTAGCGCGCAGCCACCTTTCGGCGGGCCTCGTTCCAGTGAGTAATGTAATTGAGCTTAACGCTGAGGATCGCGCCCTGGAAGCCGTCCATGCGGGCGTTCCAGCCGATCTCGTCGTGGTGATAACGGCGGCGCATGCCGTGCTGGCGGAGCATGCGGGCACGTTCGGCGATCTCATCGCTGTTGGTGGTTACCATGCCGGCGTCGCCGGCGGCGCTGAGGTTCTTGGTGGGATAAAAACTGAAGGCCGCGACCTCGCCTAACCCTCCAGCATGCACCCCATTCCACTCTGCGCCCCAGGCCTGGGCGGCGTCTTCGATGAGCAGCAGATTGTGCTCGCGGGCGATGCGGGAAAACGCATCCCAGTCGGCACACTGGCCGTAGAGGTGCACAGGGAGAATGGCACGAATGGCAGCGCCGCGATGCGAGTCGAGTGCGGACTCGACAGCTGACGGATCAAGATTGAAAGTGGCCGGATCGATATCGGCGAGAACCGGCGTGGCGACGGCGCGAAGGATGGAGCTGACCGAGGCGAAAAAGCTGAAGGGCGTGGTGATAACGCCCATGCCCGGGCCTACGCCGGCGGCGACGAGCGCCAGCCAGAGCGCGTCGGTGCCCGAGGAGCAGCTAATGGCACGGGCTACCCCGAGCTGCTCGGCGGCGGCGCGCTCGAAACCGGCGACGGCATCGCCGAGGATGAACTGGCGCGAAGTAAGGACCTGGTCGAGGGCTTCGAGCAATTCGCGATGGAGCGGCTGGTACTGGCGCGCGAGGTCCAGCATGGGCACGGCGATTTTCGACGCAGGTTGAGAGGTGGAAGCGCGGGCCGGAGCCGGGGCGGAATCGTCTTGCACGGTGCCATTTTAGCAGCGGCCGGCCCCGATCATCACCGTCGAAAAGGCGTGGCCCACGCTCTTCCCCGGGGTGCAGATTCGGCCGTGTGTATCATGATCTGATCATCAGTTTTGCTTCCCCGAACGACGAGGCCAGGTGGTCAACCTTCTGCAACCCGAGTTCCAACCTGTCAGGAAAAGCACCTGGCGCATACTTGCGGCGGCGCTGATCATCGCTGCGGGCGCGTGTTATGTTGTTGGGATCGAGTCCGTCGAATTCACTAATGCGAAGGCCACAAAACGGGATTTCATCGAATACTGGGCGATCGGCCAGCAGCTCGTCCATCACGCCAATCCCTACGATTTGCCCGCTATCGTGCAGCTCGAAAAGAACGCTGGCCTGGGCAAGCATCAGCCCAGAATCTCGTTCAGTCCGCCCACCGCCTTCGTTCTGATGCTGCCGCTAGGCTTGACCAGTCCAAAAACCGGTCTCATTGCCTGGTCGCTCATTCTGATTGGCTGCCTATCGGTGGCGATCTGGCTGCTCTGGCGCCTTAATGGGCGGCCGGCCAGCCGCATCCATTTGTTCGGTTACCTGTTCGCCCCTGCAATTGCCTGCATGATGAGCGGCCAGCTCAGCATATTTCTTCTGCTCGGCGTGGTCGTGTTCCTTTCCTTCCATCGCTCGCATCCCTTGATGGCGGGCGCGGCTCTTCTGCCTTGCGCGCTCAAACCTCATCTCTTCCTGGTCGTCGCATGCGTGCTTTTGGTCTGGTCCGTCTACCGGCGGAATTTTCGGGTCCTTTTTGGATTCATGACAGCCCTGTTGGCGAGTTGCGCGGTCACGCTCATTTTCGATGTGCACGTCTGGCGCCAATACTTTGCGATGATGAGCGAACTCGGCGTTCTCCAGATGTTTATTCCAACCTTTGGTGACGCTCTGCGTTTCCTGATCGACCGCAATGCGACGGTGCTGCAATTTGTGCCTCTGATGCTCGGCACAGGCTGGGGACTCTGGTATTTCTGGACACGCCGGGACAGATGGAGCTGGACCAGCGAAGGACTGCTGTTGCTGCTCGTTTCCGACGCGTGCGCTCCCTACGGCGCATTCACCGATGAGTGCATATTGCTCCCGCTGGTTCTGGTTGGACTTTATCGGGCAGCGGAATCAAAGCGATCTTCCATCCCGCTCATGCTTGCGAACGGAGCGGCACTGATTGAATTGTTCGCACATGTAAACATCATTTCCCCGTACTATCTCTGGAGCGTGCCGGCGTGGCTTGCCTGGTATTTCTACGCGGGGCGCAAAGTTGAACGTCGCAGCAAATACCCGGTCTCACAAACGGAATCTCAGATTGGCCCCATTCACGACTGAGCCACATTGAATTGAAGCCAAGCCACTTTTCAAATCGGCGCCCGCCAATTTTACTTTCGGGAAAAACAGCTGCACTGCCAGCTCGAACGGGAAAAAGTTCCTTGTTCCTCGTGCCTTCGAGCGATGCCACGCCGGAGCCGATTGCGGTGCTGGTGAACTGGCCGCCGATGTTGAAGCGTGGCGGCAGGCGCCGCTTTTGACAGCGCCCTCTTGGCGCAAGACGTGGTAGATAAGAGCTCGTGAAAGTATTCCTGGCTGATCGAGACCATCGGCTGGCGTCTGACGAGCCACGCCAGCAGCATGCCAAGTATGATCGGTTTAGCATTGGAAAACTGCGGACATAGTTTTCCTCATGTGGCGCCGGTTTCGTTGACTCTGCCCTTCTTATTCGGTTATTCTGTAAGCCTTGCGCGGTGTTGCGTCTGGGGTCTGTGTGGAGTTTGCCGGGCCCGGGAAAAGGCAGCCACTAGCTTTTAGCTGTAAGTCTTTAGCTTGCTGTGTTGGCGCGATCTGCGGAGGACGGACCGGAAAGCTGGTCCGGGCAGGCTGAAAAACGCCTGGCATCCCTCACCCGAACAAGGTTTGTTTGGAAGTGGGTAAGAGTTTTGGGCCCGCGCGCTTGCGTGGGCAAGGCGAATTGCGCAAGTGAAGAATGGGCCGCGACCGGCGGGATTTCTTGAATGGCCGGGCAGGTTTCTAAAGGCAGGAGAGAGATGGGCACTTTTGTTCCGAGCGGCAAAGCGATTGACCGCAAATGGTATGTGATGGACGCCAGCGGTCAGACGCTGGGCCGACTGGCCACCAAAGCCGCAAGTGTGTTGAGCGGCAAACTGAATCCCCGGTACACGCCGTATCTGGATATGGGCGACCACGTGATCGTGATCAACGCGGAGAAGGTTCGCCTGACGGGTCTGAAGGACCAGAAGAAGGTCTATCGGCGCTACACGGGTTACCTGGGCGGATTGCGGGAAGAGTCGTTTACGCGGCTGATCAACCGGCGGCCGGAGAAGGTTCTGGAAGAAGCGATCAAGGGCATGCTGCCCAAGACCAAGCTGGGGCGGGCAATGGGCACCAAGCTGAAGGTCTATCGCGGAGACAAGCATCCCCACCAGGCGCAGCAGCCGGTGGCGATGTGAAGCAGCTAACAGCTCTCAGCTACCGGCTTCAGCTTGTTGGTGTCGGAGCGAACAGCTGTTATGAGCAGAAAAATTCGATTCTGGAGCGACAAAGCTGAAAGCTGACGGCTGAAAGCCGAGAGCTAGGAGAACAATGGCGGATCTGGTTCAGTATTACGGCACCGGGCGGCGCAAGTCGGCGATTGCGCGCTGCTTTCTGCGCCCCGGTACGGGCGAGTGGAAGGTCAACGGCAAAGGCTTCGACGAGCATTTCGTCACCGAACAGCAGCGGGTTTCGGCCAAACGCTCGCTGGCAGTGGCGGAGATGGCGTCGAACTTCGATGTGACCGCGAATGTGAATGGCGGCGGCGTGGCGGCGCAGGCCGACGCCGTAAAGATGGGCGTGGCACGCGCCCTGATCGAGTTCAACCCGGAACTGCGGAAGGCGCTGAAGGCCGAAGGGCTTCTGACACGCGATGCGCGCGTGAAGGAGCGGAAGAAGTACGGCCAGAAGGGCGCGCGCAAGCGGTTCCAGTTCTCGAAACGCTAATGCGTTTCAGGGATCAGGGGTCAGGGATCAGGGATCAGTTTTTGGGTGCCCTGCCGATTGACCTCAGGAGAACGGCTGGATCCCAGGAAGTAATTGGAAGCGGGTTCGAGATCGGCAGTCGGGATTTGGACAGGTTTTCCTGATCCCTGACCCCCTGATCTCTGGTCCCTTGGTTTCAAATCCCCGCATTAGCGGGTTCAATCCGGGCCAGACGAAGGTTAGCCCGGATGCAATCCACGAAGGAGGCCCATTGGCCACTATCACCATGAAGGAGCTGCTCGAAGCGGGTGTTCACTTCGGGCATCAGACGAAGCGCTGGAACCCGAAGATGAAGGAATACATCTTTGGCGAGCGTAACGGGATTTACATCATCGACCTGCAGAAGACGCTGAAGCTGTTCAAGGACGCGTCGAAGTTCGTCACCGACCTGTGCTCGCAGGGCAAGACGATTCTCTTCGTCGGCACCAAGCGCCAGGCGCAAGACGCGGTGGCTGAAGAGGCGGGCCGCGCGGGCATGCCCTATGTGAACCAGCGCTGGCTGGGCGGGCTGCTGACCAACTGGGTGACGGTGCAGAAATCGGTGAAGCGGCTGCAGGAACTGGATGAGATGGCCGTGGATGGGCGCTACGATCTTCTGACCAAGAAAGAAGTTATCCGCCTGGAGCGCGAGCGCAAGCATCTTCAAGCCAATCTGGCCGGAATTAAGACCATGAAGCGACTGCCCGATGCGATCTTCGTGGTGGATTCGAACAACGAGGCCATTGCGGTGAAAGAGGCGCGCAAGCTGGGCATTCCCGTGGTAGCCGTGGTAGACACGAATTGCGATCCGACGGTAGTGGATTACGTGATTCCTGGCAACGACGATGCGCTGCGGGCAATTCGGCTGTTCACTTCGAAGATTGCGGATTCAGCGGCCGAGGGCGTAAACCTGGTGGGCGACAAGGCCTTCGCGGAAGAAGAAATACCGGTGCCGGTTGCGACCGACGGCAGCGAGGCCGGAGAAGAGTCGAGCTCAGTCGACGAGTTGGATCTGGCGGCGGCGCTGGGCGGCGGCATTCGCAAGGCGCCAGCAGCGGTTGCGGCTCTGCTGGAAGAGACCGAGGCGGCCGAAGGCGGACGCTAACAATTCTGCGCGCTTCACGTGCGTATCCTGATGAGCGTGGGGTCGATACAGGATCGCCACGCTTTTCTTGTGCCGGGGAACTCCGGACGCGAAAATTTAAGGAAACTGGAATAGAGAGATGACAACTGTGAGTGAGAAGATTGACGCCAAATTGGTAAAGGACCTCCGCGAGAAATCGGGAGCGCCGATGGGCGATTGCCTGAAGGCCCTGCAGGAATCGAAGGGCGACATTGAGGAAGCATTTGTGGTGCTGCGCAAGCGGGGCATGGCCTCGGCGCAGAAGAAGGCCTCGCGTACGACCAACGAGGGCCTGGTGGGGACTTACATCCACGCGGGGGGCAAGATCGGCGTGCTGGTGGAGCTGAACTGCGAGAGCGATTTTGTGGCGCGGACCGCGGATTTCCAGGAACTGCTGAAGGATGTGGCCATGCACATCGCGGCCAGCGATCCACGGTATGTCAAGCCGGAGGATGTGACCGCTGCGGACCTGGAGCGCGAGAAGGAGATTTATCGCGCGCAGGCGGCCACCACGGGCAAGCCGGCGCCGGTGATCGAGCGCATCGTGGAAGGCAAAATGGCCAAGTTCTACGAAGAGGTCTGCCTGCTGGAGCAGCCGTTCATCAAGGACCAGGCGGTAAGCATCAAAGAGCTTATTGCGCAGAAGGTGGCCAAGCTGGGCGAGAACATCACGGTACGGCGGTTTGCGCGTTTCAAGGTGGGAGCGCCGGAGTGGACCGTGGCTCAGACGAAGGCCATGGAGCAGGCGGGCGAGTAAATACAGACGCCTGCGGAAGGTAAATTGCGGAGCCCGGGGCCACAATCCCGGGCTTTGCCACATCGTGCAGGATTAAAGGTCTTCAAGACTTATGCGATACTCGGAGCAGCATGTATAAGCGCATTGTTCTCAAGCTTTCCGGTGAGGCGCTGGCAGGCGATCGGGGCTTCGGCATCGACGCAGACAAGGTTTCTGACATTACCGCCGAAATTGCCGAAGTTCACGATCTGGGCGTGGAAGTGGCCATCGTCGTCGGCGGCGGCAACTTCTTTCGTGGCATAGCGGAACAGGCAAAAGAAATGGACCGGGTGAGCGCCGACAACATGGGCATGCTCTCCACAGTCATCAACGCCATTGCCCTGCAGGATGCGCTGGAGCAGCGCAAGGTGCAGTGCCGGGTGATGACGGCGGTTTTCATGAACCAGATTGCCGAGCCGTACATCCGCCGGCGGGCTACCCGGCATCTGGAAAAAGGTCGCGTGGTGGTATTCGCGGCGGGAACGGGAAATCCGTTCTTTTCAACCGACACTGCCGCCAGCCTGCGCGCGATGGAGATTAAGGCTGACGTGCTTTTGAAAGCGACCAAGGTGGAAGGCATCTACAACGCCGATCCGGTGCTGGTAAAAGATGCCGTAAAGTACGAACAGATCAGCTATATGGAGATCGTGAAGCAGGGTCTGAAGGTGATGGACCTCACCGCCGTTACCTTGTGCAAAGACAATAATATGCCCATGATCGTCTTCAATATGAACCAGCCAGGAAACATCCGCCGGGTGGTGATGGGAGAGCGGGTGGGGTCGCTGGTAACGGCGTAAAGGCAGGGAACAGGGATCAGGGATCAGGGGTCAGCGAACAGGGCCGCGGAATTTGCGAGCGCGAAAGGAACGATCTGAATGAAAGTTTGTTCCCGCATCCCGGATTTCCCACTCCACTTCAGAGACATGTGGTAGCCGGTTTTCCTATTCCCTGTTCCCTACTCCCTGTTCCCTGTTTTTTCGCCTTGGCCGGTATACGGAAGTAAATGGCAGCAAGCGTCCAACAAGTTGTGGAGATAAGCAGGCCAGCGCGCCTGGATGCTTTGACCGGCCTGCGATGCTTCGCAGCCGTCAACATTGTCCTGTTCCATTTCTCAAATCCCCAGTGGTTCGGCCCTCTGGCGCCGATCGTGAATGCCGGCTACGCATCAGTCAGCTACTTCATCCTGCTTTCAGGATTTGTGCTGGCATATAACTACGCCGACAGGGCGCGCGCCGGCAAGCTCGACAAGGTGCGCTTCTGGAAATCGCGCTTCACACGCATTTATCCCATTTATCTGCTTAGCCTGCTGCTGAGCTGGCAGGTGCTCGGCTCGGAGTACAAAGCGCATACGCACGACATGTTCTGGGCCGGGCTGGTGCTGGCGCCGCTGCTGCTGCAGGGCTGGGTACCGTCGATTGCCACATTCCTGAATACGCCGGCGTGGACCATGTCGGCCGAGGCTTTTTACTACTTCATCTTTCCCTGGATGGCGAAGTGGAAGAAGCCGAAGCGCATTGGTCCGCACGCAGTCAAAATGCTCGGAGTATGGGCGCTGGCTTTAATTCCCGGGAGCTTGTATATCGCGTTCAACCCCGACGGCCTTGCGCACGTAGACAGGTGGAGCTACGGGCCGTGGCTGGACGCGCTGAAATTCACCCCGCTGCCGCACCTGGGCAGCTTTGTTTTTGGCGTGATGCTGGCGAGCCTGGACCAGATGATCGAGCGCGCGCACCCCGTTCGTTTCTTCCTCGGCATTTTCGGCTTCGGCGCGATCTTCGGACTGCTGTCGTTCGGATCTTTCGTTCCCTTCGCGCTGGCGCACGACGGGCTGCTGATGCCGCTTTTCGGCTGCATCGTACTGGGGCTGGCAGGGGAAAACCATCTGGCGCGGATCCTCGGCCACAGGGTCTTGGTATTCGTCGGCGAGGGCAGCTACTGCCTGTACCTGCTGCACTTCAACTTCTGGAACATGCTGCACCACTCGCACATCCTGAACCAGCTCGGCCTGGCTGTTTACGATCCGTGGATCAGCTACGCGATTCTGATTGCAATGTCGCTGGTGGCCCTGCATTTTGTGGAGAAGCCAGCCCGGAAGCTGTTGCGCAACCTGATTGGGGGATAGCGCAGCACGCATTGCCGAGTAAACTCCGCGCCAGAACGCCTGGATACGGCGGCCGCGGCGGTTGTGCGCGAAATCAGGTAAGCGAAAGGGCGGTGTGCCCGCTGCTGGCTGCCTCATGGAGCGCAGCATCGAGCTTCTCCAGCCTTGCCGCGAGTTCCAGGCGATCAGCGCCCGTCATCGCTACTGAATCCTTCAATTTGGAGATTTGCCGGTAGGCCGCCTTGGCGCGCTGTATCGCAGCTTTTCGGCGTTCGCCTTCGGGATAGGAAAGGGCGACCCAGGTGAAGGTAAGTCCCAATTCCACATCCGAAAGCAGGAGCATGGAGGCGATCTCGTTATAGTTGTCCCGGCTTTCCATTTGAGACCTGTTCGATTTGAGACCTTATTGAGACTATATGCCTAAATCACACTTTTGAGTGGAAAAGGCCCTGCGGCGCCCGGCAAAGAGCTATCCGGGAAGAGAACCTTGGGGGTGGCTTGTCAGCCCGCAAAAACCAGGGTAAACCCTGGTACCGGAGGAGTATTCTAAGCTCCATAGGGAGTACTGAAGGACGATGTGTCAGGAGCGCAAAGAGCTGGAACAGCTCATTTTCAGCTGTGTTCGCGCCATGTCGTACCAATCCTTGTCAGCTTCAAGGCTCGCCAGGAACCTGGAGCTGAGCAGACCGGCCGATTTCGAGGTGCTGCACCGGGAATACGAAGCGGCATCGGTTCGACTCAGGGTGCTGAGTGAGTGCCTTCGCATCCATGAAAGGTCCCATGGATGTATATCGAAGCTGTCCCGTTCCTGGGACGTTGTGATGCACTCATTCGAGGGCTGGGATCACCTTCAAAGGCGGATTCCCGGCTCGAAAGTCCACGCGCACCGACGAAGCTCCGGAGCTTTTCGCGCGCTGGAATTTCATATTCACACACAGGATCAGGCTTTGGCCGATCGAAACACGGAATCCCGGGGGGGTGACCCGGCTAGGGAGTTCTGTGCTTCCAAAGCAGGAGCTGAAACTGTCGGAGATCGGAAATGCGAAGGGGACGAGAGTTGAAGGAGCGGCCGGTCGCCGCGAAGCCCGCTTTCTTGTAAGGAGCGCATTCAGGGAGCTGAAGGTCGCTGCTCCCCCCGACTCTGGTTTGCGAGCTGATCGAGGGCGGCCTTCAGCGCGTCCATGGCGAGGTGGCTTGCGTGGGATGAGGCTTGCGGCAGGCCGCCAACAGCCTGAATCAGCTGTTCGCGGCGTATGGCACGTGCCTCGGCGATGGTCTGGCCCCGGACCAGTTCGGTGAGCGCAGAGGCGCATGCGATGGAGGGAACGCAGCCCTTGGCGAGAAAACGGATCTCGTCTATGCCGCCCTCGACAATTTTGAGTGTGAGCTGGAGGATATCGCCGCAGGCGGGGTTCTGAAGCTGGACGGAAGCGTCGGGGTGGGGGATTGAACCGCTATTGCGGGGATGCTGGAAGTGGTCGAGGACCTGGAGTGAGAACATTCTAGACGCCTGAGTTTTCGGAGATCTTCGATAGCCGATCCCAGGTCTCAATATCGAGACCTCGGTCACTCGGTTTTATGCAAGGCCGAGCAGTCTACAGCGGTTCCACAGTTACCGTATCCCGAAGCCGCTAAGGCCGAGTGGCTTTTTCATCAAGAAAAAGCCACCTTGAAGTCCGTCCGAAACCGGGGCATACAAACTGTGGAACCGCTCTAGTCCGGGGCGTTGGCAGGTGCTGCGGTGCTGGCCTGCCTCTGGCGCAGTTGCAGGATTTCGGTGATGAGGAACAAGTCGGTGAGCAGCGCGCGCAGGTGGATGCAGGCATTCAGGTTGTCGATGAGCTGCGAGCTGATGACCGGCTGCGCCAGGACCAGTTCGACGGCGGCGATGGATTTTTGCGCGTCTTGTCCGAGCACTTCCAGAAACGCTTCGTACCTTTCGCGCACGGCAAGCGGTTCTGCACTGATTTCCGCGAAGCAGGCGGCCTTGAGGCCGGCGATGGCTTCAAGCGCGCGGTTCAGGTGGTAGCGTATCTGCTTGCCGGCGTCGGTACCCTCCTCGGTAGCCTGGCCGCGCGCCGCATAGGAAAGGGTGAATTCGTAGCACTCTTCAATGGTGTCGCAGCGCTGTTCAATATCAGTCGGCATCGGTAGCGGCCAGTCCCCGTTTCTCTTTGGTTTTCCCTGACTGCTTGACCGACCAGCGCTCCGGATCGTGCTCCTCGGTATAAAAGTCGCGGCTCATCCAGCCGACGATCATGGACTTGGTGATCGGCCATTTTTCCGGACGCAGGCCCATGTAGACGTGGACCATGATCAGGGCGATGAGGCCGACGCCGGCGAGGCCGTGGAGGACGTACATCAGGCCCCAGGTCATGTCGCTGAAGAGGTACGGATTGCGCGAGAAGACGGGCGACTGAATCCGCTTGAGCATGAAAAGGCCGGTGCCGATAACGGATAGTCCGGCGACGAGGATGCACAGGTGGTAGAACTTGTTTTCGAGCGGGTACTTGGCGAAACGCGTCGGCGCCGGCGCGGGCTTGCCGAAGAAACGGCGCACGCGGCTCATAGCGTCACGGACGTCGGTCTTGTCGGGCCAGATGGACCAGGGATCCATGAAAAACGAATGCACGATGTGGAAGCCGATGGAGATGGTCAGCCAGATACCGGCGATCCAGTGATAGAGCACCCAGTTGAACTGCACGCCGAGCTTGGGCAAAAACGCTGTGAAGAGCAGGGTGAGCATGGATGCGGCCATGATCCAGTGAAAGAGGCGCGCGGCAAGCGAGTGGCGCGGAATACGCTCGGGCAGCGGACCGGCCGGGACCACCTCATTTTTGCTGAAGGTCTTCTCGGGGGCAACCAGCGCCACGTATATGCCGTGCGCGATCATGAAGCAGAGCCCGGCGATAAACATGACGCCGATGAGATACCACGCGATGTGTTCCGGAACTCTCTGCCCCCACGGACTTGTCGCCCACTGAACTAGGCCCATGATGCCTCCTGTACGCCGCCGATGGCGCGCTTCACGAGATTGCGCATGAGCGGGATTTTATATGCATTAAATTGCAGGGGAATCGCGCCCTGCACCGCCAGCTCGCCGGCTGCCTTACCGGTGTCGGCGTTGGCCGGCTTGCCCACCACCGCGGCTTCCACGTTCTTCAGGCGAAGCGGCGTGGGAGCGGCAGCGTTGACGGCGATGCGAATCTGCTGGATGGTATCGCCGCTGAGCTTCATGGCGCAGGCCACGTTCATCAGCGGGAAATCCCAAACGTTGCGGTCGCGGATTTTCTCGAAATAGAATTTGGCGCCCGACCAGGTCGCCGGAATGCGGATGGCGGTGAGCAGGTCGCCGGGCTTGAGGATGTTGAGCTTGGTGATGTCGGCGGTAGGACCGACGAAGTAATCCTCGGCATCGACGGTCTGTTCGCCTTTGGAGTTGCGGATGACGAATTTGGCGTCGAGGGCAATGAGCGCCGGCGCGGAATCGGACGGATTGACGGCCACGCAGCGATCGCCGCCGAAGATGGCATGCTCGCGATTGCGGCCCACCGGCGTGTCGGCGAAGCACTCGTTGCCGCCGGCGCGGTAGCAGGGCCAGCCGCCGCGGTAATACCAGCAGCGCGCGTCCTGCGAAACGTTGCCGCCGACCGTGGCCTGGTTGCGGATCTGCGGCGCGGCCACATGCTCCACCGCCTCGGAGAGCAGGCTGTAGTTCTTGCGGATAGTCGGATCGCTGCCGATTTCGCTGAGCGTGGTCATGGCCCCGATTTCGACGCCACCGTCGCTGGTCGAGCGGATCCCCTTCAGCTCGTCCACGCCGCTGAGATCGACCAGGACGCGGGGCCGCTTGATGCGGTCCTTGAGCCAGTCAAAGCTGTCCATGCCGCCGGCCATCACCCACGCGTCGTCGCCGTACCGGTCGAGCAACTGTTGGGCATCGGAGGCCGACGCCGGCTGAAGCAGGTCAAAAGCGGGCATTATGTCTCGAATTACCGCCATAGCTCTCTCCAAATCACATCGCGATCAGATGTGGGCCACGAAGGGGTTTTGCATCGGGCGCCCGGCTTCAAGGGACGTCAGAATGGTGTCGGAGTTCACGGGCACGCGCTGGAAGATGTTGTCGCCGAGCGCGTCAGCAAGTGCGTTGGTGATGGAAGCGCAACCGCCACCCACCGGAGGCTCGCCGCAACCGCGCGCGCCCACCGGGGTTTCCGGATCGGGTATGTTCAGGGCGTTCCACTTCATTTCCACCGGGACGTCGAGAATGCTCGGCGGGCGATTGGTGTAGAAGCGCTCAGCTACGGTGACGCCGTATTGCGGATCGATCACCCACTTTTGTCCAATGGCGTGAGCGATGCCCAGGGTGGAGCGGCCGAGGACCTGGCCGCCCAGCGCCGCCGGGTGAATCACGGTGCCCACGTCAGCGTAGCCAAGATAATCGGTGATGTAGTACTTGCCGGTTTCCACGTCCACCTCGACCTCGGCAAAGCAGGCGAGGAAAGAGAAGGAATCGCCGTCGTGTTTGTAAGTGTCCTTGGCCGAAACAACCAGACCGGTTCCAGCCAGTGCGGCTACGGATTTCTTCGTGTATGCATTCACCTGAGGATTCACGTCGTGGCCGTCGTAGATGCCGCCCAGCTTGATAGCGGCCTGCGCGGCCTGGGCAAAGCTCATCGCCGAGCCGCCGCCCTTGCGCGCCACGCGGTTGTTGGCTACAACGTAATCTTCGGGATTGCCGCCGTGAGTCTTGGCCGCGACTTCTTTCAGGCGCTGCACGCACTCGAGGCCGACGGCGTGGCCGGCCCGGGTCATGGCATGAACGGTCTGGCTGCCGCCGGAGTGGCAGGAGTATGGAAGCGGCTTGGAAGTGTCGCCCCATACGATGTCGACGTTCTCCCACGGCACGTCGAGAATTTCCGCGGCGGCGCGATGGACGTCGATGAAGGCCTCGGTGCCGAGATTGCCGATGCCGGAGTGTATCTGCACGCGGCCCTGCGGCGTGATCACCACCAGGCCGTCAAAGCCGGTGCTGCCGCCGTGATAGCAACTCAGGGCCACGCCCACGCCGCGCACCTTGGTGCCGCTTTGCTTGGGCCGCGCCACACGCGCATCCCAATTGAACTGCTTGGCGCCTTCGTCAAGTGCTTGTTTGAGGTAGCAGCTCGTTACATAATCGCGGTCGCCGTCGCGGCCGGGCGGGCCGTATTGTGCCTTGCCCTCGGGTGAATTCACGCGGCGCAGCGCCACCTGGTCGATGCCGAGCTTACGCGCGGCCTTGGAGAGGATGGGCTCGACGATCGCGATGGCCTGCATGCCTCCGGGAGCGCTCTGCGCGCTGCGCGGCGGAGTGTTGGTGGCGACCGTTACGTTGCGCCAGCGCATCGCCTGCGGCTGGTAGAGCAGCGAGGTGATCTGGCCGCAAGCGCCGCCGTCGCCGTTGGAGCCGTAGGAACCGGCATCGGAGACGAGGAACATGTCGAGCGCGGTGATGCGGCCGTCCTTGGCGAACCCGACCTTGGTGCGGGCGCGGATGCCGGGACGGGCGCGACCGATGAAGTGCTCGTCTTCGCGGCTGATGCGCATCATCACCGGGGCGTTGAGCTTTTTCGAAAGCAGCGCAGGGACGACCAGCGTGAGCGCGCCGGTGATCTTGCTGCCGAAGCCGCCGCCCGTATATTCGCTGATGAAGACCACGTTCTCTTCGGGCATGTGCATCCAGCGCGCGATGGCGGGAACCGTCTGCATGGTGCTCTGGGTGCCGGTGTAGAGGTAGAGCTTGCCGTTTTGCCAGAAGGCCATCGTGGTGCGCGGCTCAAGGCACTGGTGGCTCACATCCTCGGTGGAGAAGGTTTCGTCGAGGACGAGGGCGGCGTTTTTGAATCCGGCATCGAGATCGCCGTAGGACCAGTGATCGGGCGCTTCGCCCGTGGGCAGCTTGCCTTCTTTTTCCGCGGCAAAGTCATCCGCAGTCCACTTCACTTCCTTGAGCTTTTCTTCGCGGCCTTCCCTCACCCACACGTTGCCTTTTTCGCGCGCGTTGGCGCTGCCGGGGCGAAGGCTGTCGATGGGATCGGTGTTGAAAGGCAGGGGCTCCATCTCAATTTCGATCGCTTCAATGGCGTTGGCCGCGGTAAGTTCGTCAACGGCGGCAACGGCCAGGATGGGCTCGCCCTGGTACATAGGCTCGTCGGCCAGCGCAAGCTCGCTGAACTTGTCGGCCTTGATCATGGTGCCGTTGTCGTTCACATAATTGGCGTGGCCGGGGACTTCGTCGGGAGTGAGAATGCCGCGAACACCGGGCATCTTCAGCGCTTTTTCCGCGTTGACGCGCTTGACCCGCGCATGCGGCATGGGGCTGAGCACCAGCCGGCAGTAAAGCATGCCTTCGGCGCGGAAATCCTCGGCGTATTTGGCCTGGCCGGTGACCTTGGCGACCAGCTCATTGGTCGAGTAGTCGTGGCCGATAAGCTTGTAGCCTGTGCCGAAGGGGATCGGCTTCAAGTCTTCGGGCTTGGGTTGCGCTACGGGCGCCTTGGGCATGATCAGGCCCTCCTCTCCGACCCGGCAGACTTGCCTGCGGGTACTCCGTTTCTCATGTACTCTGCGCCGCGCATCAGCGCGTCGAGGATTTTGCTGTAGTCCTGGCAACGGCAGAGATTCCCGGAGACGCCGTGGGCCAGTTCAGCGCGCGTGGGGTTGGGATTCTTCTGCAGGAAGCCGACGGCCGCCATGGTGAAGCCGGGCATGCAGAAGGCGCACTGGAAACCCTGCGCATCGACAATGCCCTGCTGCACGGGATGCAATTTGCCGTTGGTTGCCAGGCCCTCGATGGTGACGATCTTGCGCCCGCGCACGGCGTGGGTGAGCACCGAGCAACTGTAGTGCGGCACGCCGTCGATGAGCACCGTACAGGAGCCGCACTCGGCGCGGTCGCAGGCCACCTTGGTGCCGGTGAGGCCGAGCTTGTTGCGCAGCGTGTGCGAGAGCGTTTCCTGCTTCATCACGTCGACGCGGCGGGGCTTGCCGTTCACGTTGAGCGTGAGCAGGCGCTCGCCCGCGCCTTCCGACGGAAGCAACGCGTGGTGCGGAGCCAGGAATCGATAGCTGGCCGCGCCTACCACCGCGCCGCCGGCGATCACGCCCATGATGAACGTTCGTCGGGTGACACGATTGGGCGTGCCTTCCTCAACCTTTTTTTCTACGGTGTCTGACATGACCGATTCTCCGGTTTGTGAAGAGTGTTGCTGGAAAAACGCATCGCCGCTAAGAAGGGATGGTACATAAGGCTTCGCGGAGGACGCGATGCTTTGCCGCTATACTAACGCCCGCGCGTCAGTTTTGGGAAGCGTTGAAGTAAAAAGAATTTGAATCATCTGAATACGTAGACAATCCGCGGAATGCAGGGCAAGCGAAAGAACGTAAAACGCTTTTGGGCTTTACGGCAGTGGGCGCCTGCCGGGGAATGATCCCGGTAAAATCCCTATTTGGCCAGATGGAAAATTGCGCTGTTTCAGCGGGCTCGTGGTCTGTGCATATTTCCTCGGGCCTGGTCTTGTGGTCAGACCGCGGTCATTTCCACGCCCTTCGCCTCGCGGCCCAACGCCGTCAGCCCGGCAAGGACCAGCGCCACGATCACAACCGTCCACGCCAGCATGCCGCGGTAATTGTGCCAGTGCTCGGCGGCGAGCGCCTGGCCTTTGATATTCCACGAAGTGACGAGTGCGCCCAGAGTGTAAGCCATACCGGGTGCGGTAGCGCGCACCGGGCTGGGGGAGAGTTCAGTGAGATAGGCCGGCACCACGCCCCATGCGCCCTGCACCATGAACTGCATAAGCATGGCGCCAATGCCGAGCGTAAGTGCGGAATGGCCATAGGCGTAGAGCGGGATGACGGGGATGGACAGCAGCGCCGCGGCGATAATGGAGCGCTTGCGCCCCCAATGCTCCGAGAGAAGACCGAAGACAAATCCACCAGCGATGGAACTCAGCCCATAAAATAACCCGATCGAACCGACAGTCTCGGGCTTCAGTTTGACGTGAACTTCCAGAAATGTGGGGTAAAGATCCTGGGTGCCGTGGGAGAAGCTCATGAACGCGGTCATCAGCAGGATGAGAAAGCCGAATGTGGGAAGAAACTCGCGAAGATGAGCAGGCAGATGCAGGCTGGACCTGATGCCTAACGGGCCATTGGCGCGCGATTTTGCGCCGGCCAGCCACACCGGCGACTCGGGCACGCGCACCTGGACATAAAGCGCCAGCGCCGCCGGGAGCGAGCCGAGGATGAACAGTCCCCGCCAGCCGATGTGGACGAAGAGCAAGCCAAAGAGAGCCGAAGCAAGGATGGAGCCCAGGGCGTAACCTTCCTGAAGGATGCCGGAGAAGACGCCGCGCCCTTCCCTGGGCAGAGTCTCAAAGGCCAGCGCCGCGCCCACGCCCCACTCGCCGCCCATCGCCACGCCGAAGAGCGCACGCAGCACCAGCAATACGCCCAGCGTGGGCGCAAAGGCGCATGCCAGCTCGATGACGGAAAAGCTGAGGATGTTCACGATCAGCACCGGCCGGCGGCCATAGCGATCGGCCAGCATGCCGAAGAGCAGCGCGCCCACGGGCCGGAAGGCCTGGGTGAGAAAGACGGCGCCCGCGATCGCGGGCACATCCGTGTGAAAGTCGGCGGCCATAGCCGGCACGCAGAATATGAGCAGGAAGAAATCGAGACTGTCCAGGGTCCAGCCCAGGAAGGTGGCCAGAAAAGCGCGACGCTGAGCGGGAGTAAGCCTGGAGAAATCGTCCCGAACGGACATGAGCGGCAGAATAGCAGATGGGCCGGTGCCATTCTCGGCGCGCCGGAGGCCAGGTTAGAACGAGACGCTTGATGGGATGGGCTGCGAAAAAATAAAATCTGTTTGAACGCCTACTTTTCCCTATGCGCCTGAACAATCCCGGCCAGAAGTTTCTGCGCTGCTGTCTTTTGCCCTTCTGCAAGCCGCAGCATTCTTCCTCCCTGGGCTACACAAGCAGATCCATCTTTGTTTCTGAAAGGAACTTCCCCATGAAGTGGCTTGTCCTCGCGGCCGGCGCCTTTTTGCTGGCCGGCGTGCCGGCAAAGGCGCAGGTTTCCCTATGGAGGTCCGATCCGGTAAAAAGCCGGGTTCAGTTCAGCATCCGCCACCTGGCCATGACGGACGTGCATGGCCGCTTCGGACAGGTAGATGCGACCATTCAATATGACGCGCTGGACGTGAGCAAATCGAACGTATCGGCGACGATAGGGATGGACACCGTGACCACCGGCGAAGCGGGCCGTGACGACGAGATCAAGAGCGCCGACTTCTTCGACGTGGACCATTTTCCCCGGGCGACATTTACCAGTACCCAGGTTGCACGGAACGGCGACGGCCTTTGGGTGCGCGGCAACCTGACGCTCCACGGAATCACCCGTCAAGTGATCCTGAACGTGCACGGCCCTGATAAGCCGATGATGGGAGCAGATGGCAAGGCTCATTCGGGTTTTTCGGCCACCACCACTCTGGACCGTACTGCCTTCGAAATCGGGTCGACGTTTCCGGCGGCGATTGTGGGCGACCAGGTGACGTTGACCATCAACCTTGATGTCGTGAAGCAGTAACACGCACGCAGCGATCGGGGGCTTGCCTTGCCGTCGGCGGTAAATCAAGCAGGGAGGAGGCAAGTGGGCATCCTCAAAGCTGAGATCGAACAGAACGTTCCGTTTTCCAGCGCGCAGGAGGAGGCGCTGCTGAACCTGGTGCGCACCGCGGATCGGCTCAGCCTCGCCATGCAGCGCATCATCCGCCCCTGGGGCGTAACGGCCACACAGTACAACGTGCTCAGGATACTGCGCGGCGCCGGGCCGGACGGGCTGACCTGTTCGCAAATCGGCAACCGCATGCTCACCGCCGATCCGGACATCACGCGGCTGCTGAGCCGGCTGAAAGGGCTGAAGCTGATCCGGCAGAATCGGGACTGCGGAGACCGCCGCGTGGTGCGCACGGTGATCGCGGAAGGGGGATTGCGGCTCCTGAAGGAGATGGACCCTGTGGTGACGCTGGCGCCCGATGAGCTGCTCGGACACATGACCGCGGATGAAATCGCCGAATTGACGCGGCTGCTGGAACGGGCGCGCGAGCGCTGCGGCAGCGCTCATGACGAATATGCCGGCAGAGAAGAAAGTTCCGCCGGCACCGCAAAAAAGAAAGTGGGTTGATGCGCAGCCCGGCGCTTCAGGCGCTGACTACTCTGGAGGCTACCGCTTCTTCGTCCGCGTCGCTCTGGATCACCTTGTTATGCAGGCAGTAAAGCGCCAGCTCGAGACGGTCGCTCACCCCCAGCTTGTCGTAAATTTTGCGCAGATAATTCTTCACCACCTGCTCGGTGGTGCCAAGCTGGAAGGCGATCTCCTTGTTGCGCTTGCCCTGGGTGATGCAGGTGATAATCGACAGTTCCTTGGCGGAGAGCCTGGGCTGGTTGCGCGGGCTGACCAGTGAGGCAGCCTGGGCGCGATAAGCCTCGATGACCCAGTTTACCGACTGGTTGTCGATCCACGTCTCCCCGGCGGCGATTCGGCGCACGCAACGCACCAGCAGATCGGGGGAGATGGAGCGGGAGATGATGCCCCGCACTCCGCGTCGATACAGTTCTACGGTGTAGTTTTCGTCGGTAGCCGTGGCCTGCACGATCAGCTTCACATCCGGCGCCAGCCGAATGAGCTCGGGGATGGCATTGGCGGTGCCAGCCAGCATCCCGCCCTCGAGGAGCACGACGTCCGTGGGGAATCGTTCCACAGCCAGACGCAGATGCTCGAGCGAGTCGGCCTGCGCCACCACGCGGATATCATCTTCCAAGGCGAAAACTTTACGAATCCCAACGCGATATATGGCTTGAGAATCTGCCAGGATTACCCGGATTGCACCCGGCTTGGCAGAATTGTCGGCCACCTCGCCGTTGGGGACATCTTCCATGTTGTCCATCATCGGCATATAAATGCCAATCTAAGGGTAAATCCTTACTGCTCAGCGAATTCGTACTCGTCAATCGTAGAGGCAGCGAAGAATTTAGACTGGCTCATGGAGCAGCGTACCACACGGCCGATACAGTGAACTAACACATCATGGGGAGCGCCAAGTACCGAGCGGGGCATGCGCAGTGCAAAACGCAGCTCGGTCCCGGGTTCGAGGAGGCGATCGAGTTCAAAGAGGACTCCGCTGGAGGAGATGTCCCGCGTGAGCGCTGCTACCTCGTCGCCGGCTACCGACAGCATGGCTGGGAGCGCAAGTGGAAAACGCACCGCGCAGCGCACTTCGCGCGGACCCGACTCCGAGGGAATCGAAACGCAGGCAGCGGCATCAAACGTCAGATCTGGTTGCATACTGCAGGCACAGGACCTCTGGGCAAACTCTATCTGAAATTGCAATACAACTAAAGGCACCAAAGTTTGCGGAAAGGTAACCAGAGGTGCAACCCTAATTGGTGACGCAAAAAAAGGGAGGGTGGGTTTCCCTCCCCTGGCTGCACGCGCGTCCGGCGCGATCAGTCGTTGTAGTTCAGGCTTTCAAGCCCAAGGTAAGTGGCGCCCGATCCCAGTTCCTCTTCGATCCGTAAAAGCTGATTGTACTTGGAGATGCGATCGGTACGGCTCACCGAGCCGGTCTTGATCTGGCCCACGCCGGTGGCTACAGCGAGGTCGGCAATGAAGGTGTCCTCGGTTTCGCCGGAGCGGTGCGAGATCACGGATGTGTACCCGTAGCGCCGGCCCAGCTCAATCGATTCCAGCGTTTCCGTCACGGTACCGATCTGGTTGACTTTGATGAGAATGGAATTGCCTACACCCTCATCAATGCCGCGTTGCAGGCGCTTTACGTTGGTTACGAAGAGGTCGTCGCCAACCAACTGAATGCGGCTGCCGAGCTTGTCAGTGAGGATGCGCCAGCCGGCCCAGTCGTCCTCAGCCAGGCCGTCTTCCAGAGAGACAATCGGGTATTGCCGGACCCAGTCGTCCCAGAAATTGACCATCTCCTCGCTGGAGAGCTCGCGCTTGTCGCTTTTCTTGAAGACATACTTATTTTTCTCGCCGTCGTAGAATTCGCTGGAGGCCGGATCCAGGGCGATAGCAATCTGCTCGCCCGGGGTGTAGCCCGCCTGCTGAATGGCCTCGAGAATCACCTCGACCGCCTCAGTGTTCGATTTCAGCGACGGTGCAAATCCACCTTCGTCGCCCACCGCGGTGTTGTAACCCTTTCTCTTGAGCACACTCTTGAGCGTGTGGAAAGTCTCTGCCGCCCAGCGCAGCGCCTCGCTGAACCGCTCCGCGCCCACGGGCATGATCATGAATTCCTGGAAATCGACATTGTTGTCGGCATGCGCGCCGCCGTTGAGCACGTTGAGCATGGGGGTGGGAAGAACGCTCGCATTCACGCCGCCAAGGTAGCGATAGAGAGGAATCTCCAGGGTGCGGGCAACGGCGCGCGAGGCGGCCATGGAGACCGCAAGGATGGCGTTCGCTCCCAGCTTGCCTTTGTTCGGCGTGCCGTCAAGGGCGATCATGGTCTGGTCGATGAGGCGCTGGTTGGCGGCGTCCATGCCTTCGAGCTCAGGCGCGATCACGCTCTCCACGTTCTCTACCGCCTGAAGCACGCCTTTGCCCAGGTAATGGCTCTTGTCGCCGTCACGCAATTCCACGGCCTCGTGCTCGCCGGTGGAGGCGCCCGAAGGCACGATGGCGCGGCCCAATGCGCCGCTTTCCAGAATCACATCCGCTTCCACGGTGGGGTTGCCACGCGAATCCAAAACCTCGCGCGCGCGAATCGCTACAATTTCAGTCATTTCACTCCTCGTCAAAATACGGTGCTGCAGCCGGGCATTAACGGGTTGGGGGAGTCTGGGACGGCGACCCACGGCAAGGGCCTCTCCGGCGGCGCTATGAATTGTGTTCAGAAGCCCCTGCAAGGCGGGCGCATCTCCTCGGCAGTCCAGCCTCAAATTGGCGTGTGCTCACCTCGGATTCTAGCAAATCGGGCAGCTTCGGCCATTGTGGCAGCGGTCACACGGCGTGAAAACAAATGCATCGCTTGCGCAGATTCGTCTTCCGCATGGTGGGAGTGCCTTTGTTGATTCGCGGCGTCGAAGACACCGGGCTACAAACGCTTCCACAAGCGGGCCGCCGGACTTAGGCTTAGAGTGGGCGGGTTGTCCGTGGCGGGTCGCAAACAGGTGCAACTTACGTGTACGGATGGGGTTCTAATTAAGCGGGTATCCTCTCTCGCGAGAAGGAGTGTGGAGCAATGAAACGGGCGATCTTTCTGTGCGCCATCCTGGCTGCTTCGACGGCGGTTTTGACAGCACAGCAAACCAGCCAGTCGAACAGTCCTTACGAGGGAGTTTCGACTCCGCCTCCGAACGACACCATTACTGACGAGGTTCCGCAGCAGCCCGCGCCTCCGGTAAAAGCGCAGACTGCGCCCGCGGCAAAGCCCTCCCCGGATCACTATCCGGCGCCGAAAAGCGCCGGGCCGGCGCAGACGCAGCAGCAGACCGCGCCTGCCGGCCGCACGCCGCCCGATTTCATCACCAGCGCCAACGGCGATGGCACGGATGCGGGGATTGTTGAGCCGCCGGCAGGAAGCCAGGAGGCCGCAGAGCCGGCCCGGTCACCGGTAATGACTGCGCACGTCTATGCATCCGATCCCGATGGGGACATCGTGCATCCGCAGCCGCTGCCTCCGGGCGAGCTCGGTTCCGGCACGAGAATCCGCGTGAGCCTGCTCAACGATCTTTCCTCCGGCCTGAATCAAACTGGCGACACCTTCCGCAGCCGCGTGATGCTGGACGTTCTGCAGGACGGCTCGGTGATGATTCCCGCAGGCTCGGAGATCGACGGCAGCTTGACCCGCGCCTCCAGCGGACAGGGGCTTGGCAGCGACGGCTCCATGATGCTTCGCCCCGAAAAAGTCATCCTTCCTGACGGTACCCGTTACCAGATTTACGCCATGCTCGCCGCCACGCCGGGTTCGAAGACGCGCGTGGGGCGCGAAGGCGAGGTCACGCCCGGGTTGCAGGTGAAGCGAGACAGCACGTGGTATGGCGCAGGCGTCGGCGGTGGCGCAATCACGGGCGCGGTTCTTGGCGGGCCCGCGGGAGCGCTGGCCGGCACGCTGGTGGGCGCGGCGGCGGTTACGGTGCATCTTCTGGTCAGCCATCCCCAGGCCAAGCTCGACTCCGGCTCCGTCCTGGATTTCACGCTGACGCAGCCGCTGGACCTGGTGCCGGTGACGCAAAAGGGAAACTGAGGTCCTTTTTTCCGGCTGAAGCCTCAGGCTTTTATTTTGCTCTTTTTAGCTGACGGGCTGGGTCGGCTCTGTTGCTGTTAATTGTCGCCTCGGAAGCCTTGGCACGAAGTGACTCTAATACCTCTGCGAAGGTCCCCAGCTTCTTCGGGTTTTCGCGCGGCGCTGCGCCAATCTCGATCTCGCGAGGAAGAGAGGATCGTTTCAGAACTCCTTCGAGCTGGCCCCATCCATCTTTCTGCGAATAAGTGCTCTTGACATACCTCCTGGGTTCGCCGAAACGTGAAATCCGCGAACTCAGGTATTCCCTTTCCTCTCTGTGAAGCTCTCGGGCGCTACCGTCTGCATTGACATAGATGTACGGATATGGCTCGGCACCGGATTCACTCTGCCCCGCGTTCGCGTCGCCGTCCGGGGGATCTTTCGGCAATATTGCCATCGCACAGTGCTCCCAGCGCTACGGTAAGGATTGAATTCTAAATCGGCGCCATCGAATCCTGCACCTGCACACCGGCCGGCGGGGCGAAGTGGAAGATCGAAGACGGGACCGGCGCATTGGGCTGCTGACCGGTAAAGGTAAACTGCGTCACCGCGTCGTCGGTCTCCTTGATGGTGATGCCGTCAATGACGCCGTCTGCGGTCACCGTCAGCGTGAGGCGCTCGACGCGGCTTTCCATGCCCTTGGGAACGCCGGAGAGCGTGAATCGGCCATTAGCGGCAGGCGCGGCCTGCAGTCCGTTCAGCTCCTTGGCTAATTCCGCGTGGCCGAGAAGATAGCGCAGCGGCGAGCGCAGGTCGTTCAGGTCCTTGGCGGGAATCCGCTCTGCCTGCGCGTCGCCCTTGGTGTAGGACCACGCGTATTTGCCGTCGAGCAGGAAGAGCTTGCCCGCGGGCGACGAGTAATCCCACCGCATGCGACCCGGCTTGAGCAGCAGCAGAGTGCCGCTCTCGGTGCGGTCGGTGCCCAGGCCCTGGTAATTCTCAGTAAAACCGGCTTTGAGCGAGCGCAGGTTGTTGTAGTGGCGATCGACGCTCTGGGCCAGTTCTTTCGCGCTCGGCACGTCTGTTATAGACCAACCCACGCCCCGGCCCGCAGGCGCGCTTTGCCCATAGCTCACGACTGCAAGTACGCAGCAAAGGCCCGCCGGAAGCAGGTACAAGCCGCGCAGTCTCGACAGCGCCGCTTTCATTGCAGATTCTGCGTGCAGTTGCTGCCCCCGGTGGGATCGTACTTGATCTGTCCGCTCTCGTCGCTGCAGAAGCTGCGGTCGCCGGTCTTGCCCACCGTCTGCGGCACCGCGGTGATCTGGTAACCGGTAACGCGCTCCGTTCCGTTGGCTGAAATCTTGGTGCAGTGGCCGATAGTGAAAATGTAGCCCGACTTATAACCCGTGGTGATGTCGCCCTGGAGGATCTGCGACGCGGCTGGCGAAGGCGGCCCGGAGCCGGGATCTCCGCCCAGCGCCTGCAGCGAGCAAGCATAACCGTTGGCCGGATAGGTCGATTCGTACTGAATCTGCGCCTGGTTGATCTTCTGAATGGAATTGATAGCCGACAGGTCGTCGGCCCGCTTCTTCAGCGTGCCGAAGGTCGGGATGGCCATCAGCATCAGGATGAGAATAATGGCAATGACGATCAGCAGTTCCATCAGCGTAAAGCCGTTGGGCTGCATACCGCGGCGCGCGCGGTGGTCCGGCGGGAGAAAAGCCTTGCGTTTCATGGAATTCCAGTGCCTCGTGAGAGAACAGGCGGGAGTGACCGTTCCATTCTCACCAAAGATGCTACAACGTACCGACGCGCCAGGGAAAGGGATCGCTCGGAGAGGCAGCTTTTGGCTCTTAGCAGTTAGTTCTTAGCTGTCATTTTCCAGTCATCGATTGCGTTGAGGAATTCACGGGTCACCGGGCCGCAAATGTGATGCTTCGACGGGAACAGATCGTTGGGACGCTCCGCCCGGAATGCTGAGAGCTAAAAGCTGACAGCTAATAGCCGCTTTTCAGCACTCCAGCCGGTTGCGGGTGAGCTTCACCCCGTCGAGCCGCCCCAGCAGCGTGACCGCAATGCGCGCGGGATCGAAGAGGCGCTGCGCCATGGCCTGCACCTGCGGCGCATACACGTCGTCGATGCGCGCGATAATCTCGTCCACGGTGAAGAATTGGCGGAAATACATCTCCTGACGGGCGAGGTTGGCCATGCGCGAGTTCGAGCTCTCGAGGCCCAGCAGGATGTTGCCCTTGAGCTGGTCCTTGGCTCGCTTCAGCTCCTCGTCGCTGAGCGGGATTTCCTTAAGGCTACGGAATTCCGCCAGCACCAGATCGATGACCTCGAGCGCCTTGCCCGCAGAGGTGCCGGCGTAAACACACAGCGTGCCGGTATCGCGATAGGGACTGAGGTCGGAGTAAATCGAATAGGCCATGCCCCGCTCTTCGCGAATGGTCTGGAAAAGGCGCGAGCTCATGCCGCCGCCGAGCACGGTGTTCAGGATCAGCACCGTGTAACGGTTTTCGTCGGTGATGGGCGGCGAGGGCACGCCCATGCAAATCTGAACCTGCTCCAGCGCTTTCTTGTTGCGCAGAATAATGCGCGCGCTGGCTTCCGGCGCAGGCAGCTCGGCGAGCGTGGTGCCGCCGGCCAGCGAAGAGAATTTGCCCGCCACAGCCTGGACAAACTGGTCGTGATCGAGATTCCCGGCGGCGGAGAAGATCATGTTGCCGGCGTGGAAACGGTGACCGTGATAATCGAAAAGCTGGTCCTGCACCAGGCGGCCGACAGTCTCCGTCGTGCCGAGAATCGGCTTTCCCAGCGGATGCCCTTTCCAGAAGCTCTGGGTAAAGAGCTCGTGGACGAGCACGTCGGGATTGTCCTCGTCGATTTTGATTTCCTCGAGAATTACGCCACGCTCGCGTTCAATATCCGGCGCGGCGAAGACCGGATTGAGCACCAGGTCGGCGAGAACGTCGAGGGCCACGGGTACGTGGTCAGAGAGCGACTTGACGTTGAAGCAGATGGTTTCCTTGCCGGTGAAGGCGTCGAGATTGCCGCCGATCGAATCCATCTCGCGCGCAATGGCCTGCGCCGAACGCGAGCGCGTCCCTTTGAAGAGCATGTGCTCGACGAAATGGGAAATGCCGTTGGTTTCCGCGGGCTCGCACCGCGATCCGGACTTGATCCACACGCCCATGGCCACCGAGCGCAGATGGTCCATGCGTTCGGTCAACACGATCAGGCCGTTAGGCAACACGGTGCGGCGAAGGTTACGTTCTGTATTCACGTTTTTCCAGTCAAGGTTGATTGTAGGACAGATTTCAGGAACGCAGGTGGCAGCCAAATGGCGATTTGAACGGGCAAAACTCAGGGGACCACGGGCCTTTCGGCCGGGCTGCATGTGATCGGGAAATGCTCTATCCTGAGCGCAGCCATGGCTTCGGACTCGGTTCAAGCCGCTCATTTAGACTCTACCGCCTTTACCAACGGGAGCCGCAAATCTCTCTTCGGATTGGATGCAGCATCTCTCTCCGCGGTTATGGCGGAGATGAAGCAGCCTGCGTGGCGCGGCCGGCAACTGGCCGACGCTCTCTATCGCCAATGGATTGAGGAACTTTCGTCGGTTACTACCCTGCCCGTGGCCCTGCGCACCCGCCTTGCCGAAGCGGGATGGCAGGTAGGAAGACCGAAAATTGCCCAGGTTTTTCGCTCACAAGATGGGACGGAGCGTTACCTGGTGGAAGGGCAGGCCGCAATCGACACCGTGGAGTCTGTCTGGATGCCCGAAGGCGACGAGGGGGAGACCGGTGACGGCAGCGAGGACGAGGGCAAGCCATGGCGCCGGGCGACGATCTGCGTTTCCAGCCAGGTGGGCTGCGCCGTCAACTGCCAATTCTGCCTGACCGCAAAGATGGGGCTGCAACGGAATCTCACCGCCGGCGAAATCTCAGGGCAGGTAATTGCCGTGCTGGCGCGTCACGCCGTGGAAGTGGGCCGCGATCGTGTGAACCTGGTCTTTATGGGGATGGGAGAGCCGTTCCTCAACTATGACAATTTCATGACTGCAGTGCGCCTCCTGGTGAACGAAGCCGGTCTGAGTCCGCAGCGCATCACGGTGTCCACCTCGGGCATCGTCCCCGGCATCGAGCGCTTTGCTCAGGAGCCGCTGGACGTACGTCCCAAGCTGGCCATTAGCTTGAATGCGCCAAATAACGCCGTGCGCAGCGAAGTGATGCCGGTCAACCGCAAGTGGCCCATCGAGGTGGTAGTGGACGCCGTGCGCGGCATCAAGTTGCGCCCGCGCGAGCGCATCACCTTCGAGTACGTGCTGCTGGGCGGTGTCACGGACCGGACGGAGCATGCGCAAGAAGTGGCACGGCTGGTGCGGAGGTCAGGGTTGCCGGCCAAGGTGAACCTGATTGCGTGGAATCCCGGTCCGGGCATCGAGTACGCCACGCCGGAGGCTGGAGCGGTGGAGGGATTCCGGCAGTCGCTGATTGATGCCGGGATACCGGCTTACGTGCGCAGGCCGCGCGGGCGGGATATTTATGCAGCTTGCGGGCAGTTAAAGCGGACGGTAGAAAGCTGAAGTGGGTTGAGAGCGCTCGCCGTTATCCCTTATGGAACATGAAGCTCACGTACGCGAATGTAGTCGCGTACTCCACTGCGAAGTTGAACAGGGAATAGAACCAGTTGAACGTACCGAGCGTCGTCCGCTGATGAACGAATCGGTTGTAAAGAAAAAGCCCCAGCATTTGTATCGACCAGAGGGCCATCCAGCCAATCACCGCGGTCAAGTAGCCTGGCTGCAAGTATCCCGCCACCGCACCGCAGACAAAGGGAAACGCCACCGCAACCAATCGAGCGAGTTCGGTGGACGGCAACGCTCGGCTGGGAGGAATCCAAATCCCCTCCCGCACGCTTCCGTCTTTTCGTGTTCTGCGCTCGATCAAGCGGACCGGAAGCCCTGTGGCCGCGGTGATTCCATCGGACAAGATTCTGGTGTCGCGAAGAGCCAGGTCGTCTCCCGTTTCCACCTTGAACTCGCGGTCTGGCACATCGAATGCACGCAGGATGATCCTGAAGCCAAACGGGGAGTTATTTCGAGTGCCGCGGCAAAGGAGAATCTCCTGCACTCGCGGACCGAGTTCCATGTCCATGGCCGCGGGTTCGTCAATCCAACTCAGAACAGGTCTGGGGATGAGACGGACGCGATCCTGCTCGACCTCCAGTTCCGCACGCCAACTCCTCGGCGGAAAGGAGAGCACGATAAAGAAGGCCATCAGCGAGCCGACGATCCCGCCGAGGATCGCCCACGAGACGGAATCGCTGCTGAAGGTCTCGACCATGCGCGCTGCCCCGAGGTCGATAAGCGGGATTCCAAAGAGGATTGCGAAGAGAACTATCGCAACCGCCGCCGCTAAAACCCGCACCGAAGCCGGAATGGGAACGCTATAGACAAATTTAACGCCTGCCTGAGTTGTACATGCCATCGGGGAAGCCCGTACTACCTGGGGAATGAAAGCATTCTACGGTGGCCACGGCAGTAATACCAGTGCGAACGTGCCGAATTTCGCAGAATGCCATAAATTCAGTTCTTCATTCCCTCTCCGGCAAGGGCGAGCCACGCTGCGCCGCCCGTGCCAGGTCCAGCAAGGTCTCGGTCACACGGTCCGAGGCGTGGCGCACCACATTTTCCTCGACAGCGAAGTCGCCGGCGATGACACGCACGCCCAGGGACTCGACGCGCTCGATATCGGCCGCAATGGGCGATGCCCCTTCCGCTTCGTAACGGGCCAGCGTGCCGGCGGAAAACGGCGCCGTGTTGATCAGTGCGCAGTCGAAGATGGGTGCGCGGGTGTGATCGTAGATCCGCTCGATGTGCTCCGAAGCACTCAGTCCCAGGCTTTCGTTGGCCTGCGTCATCAGATTGCATACGTAGACGCGCAGGGCGCGCGCCGAGGCGAGAGCCGTGGGCACGCCTTCCACCAGGAGATTGGTGATCAGAGATGTGTAGAGCGATCCGGGGCCCACGGTGATCAAGTCCGCGCGCTCGATGGCCTCCATGGTTTCCGGCAGAGGCTCCGGGCCTGACGGATCGAGCATCAGTTCCACAATGCGCTGCCGGCTGGCGGTAATGTTGGTTTCTCCCCTCACCAGCGAGCCGTCGTCCATGCGGGCGACGAGGGCGGTGTTGGCGGTTGTGGCCGGATAAATCCGCCCGCGCGTGGCCAGGATTTTCGAAGAGAGTTCGATGGCCAGGGCAAAATCGCCGGTGATTTCCGTGAGCGCCGCGACAAACAGGTTGCCGAAATTATGCCCCTGAAGCGAGTCGCCGGCGCGGAAGCGGTGATTGAAGAGCTGCGCCAGCAGGTCTTCTTCTTCGCTCAGCGCCACCATGCAGTTGCGCAAGTCGCCGGGCGGAAGCATGTTGAAATCCTTGCGCAGACGCCCCGACGAACCACCGTCGTCGGTGACGGTGACTACTGCTGCCAGGTCGGCGATCTGGCCGTATGCGCCGGATTCCCCTGCCTGCACCACGTGCCGGCGCAGCCCGCGCAACAGAGTGGAGAGTCCCGTTCCTCCGCCGAGGGCCACCACGCGCATGGGTCGCGCAGCGGTCGAAGGCTTATGTTCCGGAGAGCAAACCAGGGACAAATCTTCAACCACGGGATGTGCGGAATTCTGCCAATCCCTCATGGGACTTCAGGATACAGCAACTCCGTGAAGCGAGGATCGTCGACCATGCTCTGGAAGTCGTTGTCCACGCGCGCCTGCACGCGGGCCTTGGGGTTCAGATCGATGGCGCGTTGCAGGTTGTCGAGGCAGTCCTGCGATTGCCCGGTGATGGCGCTCAGCAGGGCCAGCCCATAGTACGCGTAGTCCGCCGTGGGGTGCTCTGCCAGGATCGCCTGGAACTGCTCGCGCGCATCCTCATAGTAGCCGGTGTTCAGTTGCGAAACCGCGTAGTCGTAGTGCTCCTCAGGCGTGAGGAATTTGAGTGCCGGCTTGTCGATTTGCCGCTGGCACGTGGTGATGTACATCCGGCAGCGCTCCACCAGCGTCGGCGGAGCATTGGGCAGCAGCTTGTTGAAGGCGTCCAGCGCCTTCTCATATCTGCCCTGCTGCAATAGCTGCACCGCTGCCTGGTACTGGTTGAATGCCGGCCCCGTGGCCGCCATACGCCCATCGGGCCGTGATGCGGGGGGGAGAGTTTTTTTGCGGCCTGGAGCCGCCGATCGGGCCTCTTGCATCATAAGTTGTCCGCTGCGCATTCCTTTTCGCCCGGCCGAGCCGCTTTCCTTAGCCCGGACTCGCTCGCGGAATACTGCTGCTTAGGCCATCTTTATACGCAGAACCCCGGCTTACGTCAATGGCAGGTCTAGCACGCGACTCCGAAAGGGGGTTTCGAGCATTTGGATTGCTGCCTTATTTCGGGGAGCCTTGGCGGTAGATGGCCGGATTCAGTGAAGGATCATTGTACATCTTGAGCTGTTGATAGAGTTTGAAACGCCGCTTGCCATCGAGGGTTTCGCGCCACAGCGCATCCAGGCAGCCGGCCAGGTCGGCACGCTGCTCTTGCAGAATCCGCAGCCGCTCGCGGTTGCGTTCCGCGTGGCCTGCGGGTGCATCTGCGCGTTCCGCCTCTTCGTGCGTGTGATAGATCTTCAGCGACAAGATCGAGAGCCGGTCGATGATGAGCCCCGGCGACTCCGAGTTCAGCGGCGCTTCTTCGTTAGGCAGCCCGCGTTCGGCAAGCCACTTGAGCAGCATCCGATCAATTTCCTCCACCAGGTCGTTGCGCTCCTGGTTGGTCGCATCGATGCGCCGCTTCACAGCGGCCAGTTCCGCATCCGTCGCGCCGGGCCTGCGCGCCTCGTCCTCGATATGCCACAGGTCGAAATTGGCGCGATGCTGAGGCTCCACCAGATATATCGCCATCGTCAGCCATTCTGCCGCCGCGTCCAGTTCCGCAGGATCGTCGCTGAGCTTCACGGTCGCGCCGCCGCGCGGCGCCGACTCCTCTGGCAAATGCCAGGCACTGGTTCGTTCGTCGTGCAGCTCGACAATGGCTTTCGCTGAAAGCACCGTTACCATCTCCGCCCGCGCGGGCTGATTTGAATTGGACGCCGCGTTCCATGGTAAAACGCCGCTCGCACCGCTTCCAAGTAATGCGAAGGTACACCGCAGGGCAACTTGGGCTGTCCGGATCGCCCGCTGCGCGCGCAGAGTGCCTTCATTTCTCGCGGGTCCCGGCGTATATTTGCCAGCAACGGCTTCCCCGGCCAAAGAAGTAAATCGAAACGCGCACACAACAGCCCAGGTGCAACGCTGGAGGTGGTCACCGCATGAGGAAGTCCATCCTCATCTCGTTCCTGCTCGCGATCTCCGCCTGCGCCAATCTTCCCGCGCAGACCTTCAGCCTGATCACCGGCCGCGAGCCGATCACTTCGCTCGACGGCCTTTGGCGTTTCCACACCGGCGACAATCCCGCCTGGGCGAGCCCGACCTTCGACGATTCCGAGTGGCCGCTGCTGCGCTCGGACGAAAGCTGGACGAAGCAGGGATATCCGGACTACGGCGGCTATGCCTGGTATCGTTTCACCATTCAGGTTCCGGACGGCAGCAAGCCGCTGGCTCTGTTGCTACCCACGATCTACACCGGCTACCAGGTTTACGCGGGCGGCAAGCTGATTGAGAGTGCGGGCTCGACGGCGCCCAGTCTTGCGCCGATTTTTGCTCGCGACCCCAGGGTGTTTCCTCTTCCGCCAGGTAACCCGGGACCTTCGCCTGTCCACGTCGCGATCCGCGTGTGGGAATATCAGCCAATCGCCTCCTGGGTCGGCGGCGGCACTCTGACTGCGGGTAGCGCAGCAGGCGATCCGGCCCTGCTGGCACACCGTCGCGAAACGATGCTGGCACAGCAAAATCAGGCGCTCGAGAACATCTATGCGTACGGTCTTCTCGCCGCGGTTGTCGGGATTACAATTCTTGGTCTCTTTCTGCTTCGTCGAACGGAACGCGAATATCTCTGGTTTTCTATCCTGCTCCTGGTCGGCGCTGTGCACGCCGCGCTCGATATTGCCGGCTGGAATTCTGTCAGATTTCTTCTCTTTCGCCTGGCCGACGAGGTTCTCGCCGCTGTCGGCATGTTAGCGGCGATGGCGTTTTTCGTCGCTGTCCTGAAAGCCCGCCGCTCCATCTGGTGGCGGATGGCTTTTGCGGCCGCGTCACTGAGCCCAATTTCGGTGGCGCTCTACTATCTGCAATGGGGCCCAGTGGGATTCTCTTACGCACTACAGCTCTTCCTGCTTCTTCCGGCGTATGTGTGGATCATTACTGCGCTTTCAATTGCTTCGGCAAAGGGGAACGTCGCTGCGCGGCTTCTGCTGGCGCCGGCAGCACTTCTGTATGGCTACAACACCTTCGTGAGCGTTGTAAGCATAAGCTGGGAGCTTGGTTGGCAAAGGTGGACGCGTTCCCCCGATGTCGCAATTCTCCAACATCCTTTTCCGCTCCGCGCGAGCGAACTGATCAGTAATCTGTTTGTCCTCGCACTTCTGATGTTTCTCGTGCGGCGCTTCTCGCTGGCGCGCCAGGAAGAGGAACGCCTGGCCGGCGAATTCGAAGCCGCCAAATCCGTCCAGTCGCTGCTTATTCCCATCGCACCGCCGGCTACTCCCGGATTCGCCGTCGAGAGCGTTTACTTGCCCGCGCAGGAAGTCGGCGGAGATTTTTTCCAGGTGCTTCCGGGAGACGACGGCTCGCTTCTGATTATTGTCGGCGATGTCAGCGGCAAGGGTCTGCAGGCCGCCATGACCGTGAGCGCCATAGTCGGCGCATTGCGCGACTCGCCGGAACGCCGGCCGGCGCAGGTACTCGCCCATCTGAATCGCGTCCTCTGCGGCCAGATCGGCGGCTTCGTCACTTGCTCGGCAACGCTGATCACAGAAGACGGTGCAATCACCATCGCCAGCGCCGGCCACCTGCCACCCTATCGCAACGGCGAAGAACTGCCGGTACCCAGCGGACTGCCCCTGGGAATGCTAGCCGAAGCGAGCTACGAAGAAACGAAATTCGAACTGGCACCCGCTGACCGCCTCACCTTCGTTTCCGACGGTGTAGTCGAAGCCCGCGACGCCAAAGGCGAACTCCTCGGCTTCGAACGCATGGCCACGCTCACCAGCAAGAGCGCAACCGAAATCGCAGAAGCCGCCCAGCGCTGGGGCCAGCAGGACGACATCACCGTGGTCGCGGTAACCCGAGTGGCTAAAGAAAAGTCCACAGCTGCCGGGCTCGCCACCCTGATTTCTGTGCCTTCCGCTCCCATGCCGTGATTTTCCAGCCCTTGGCGACGGTTCGTTATTTCAGACAATGCAGCAATCACGACCTCCTTAACCGTCAGATAACTATTGAATCACAAAGACTTAAATACATACTCCGCCCATGTGGAAAAATAATCCTTGACAACATACCAATCAGTAGGTACATTTCATACCAACTGGTTGGTATTACATGATTCAGACCGAACTCAGACACGATTCCAAGACCAAATTCCTCGACGCCGCCCTCTATGTCATTCGTGCCAAGGGCTACACCGCTACCCGCGTCGAAGACATCTGCGAAGCCGCCGGTCTCACCAAGGGCAGCTTCTTCCACCACTTCAAGAGCAAAGAGGATCTGGCCCTCGAAGCCGCCGCCTATTTCTCCTCGATGGCCGACTCCATCTTCGCCTCGGCTCCTTATCGCAGCCTGCCCGACCCGCTCGAGAGGCTGCTCGGCTACGTCGATTTCCGCAAGGCCATCCTGATGGGCGAGTTGCCCCAGTTCACCTGCCTGCTGGGCACCATGGTGCAGGAGGTCTACGAAACGCATCCGCTCATCCGCGAAGCCTGCGACCGCTACATCCGCGCCCATGCCGCCAAGATCGAGGCTGACATCACTGAAGCCATCGCGAAATACGGCCCGCGCGCCGAGTGGACCGCTTCCAGCCTGGCGCTCTACACCCAGGCCGTGATCCAGGGCGCGTTCATTCTTGCCAAAGCGCACCACAGCCGCGAAGTTGCCGCTGCCAATCTCGATCACCTGCGGCGCTATCTGCAACTGCTGTTCACGCAACCCCAGCCCGAGTCTGAACTCGAACTCCAACTCGCATAGGAGATCCCCATGACCGCAGCGAATCAGACCATCCCCCTCAGGCAGGAACCCGGCACCGTCAACTGGCCGGAAACGCACTACGTCTTCGTCGAGAAAACCGGCCCGTTCATGCAGAACGCGCCGCAAGCCTGGCAGGAGATGCACAAGCTTATCCCCGCAGTTGCCGAGCACAACACCGTCACCGGCTACATGAGCCTTTACAAGATCGGGCCGCAGATTTATCGCGCCGGCGTTTCAATCTCGGCGGCGCCCGTCGAACTGCCCGCGGCAGTGTCTTATGAAAACTTTTCCGGCGGCAAATACAGCCGCTTTGTGCTCACCGGGTCCTATTCCAATCTCGGCCCCGCTACCGGAATAGCTCAGAAACTCGTTGCCGAAAAACGCATCCCCCTGCGCGACGACTGGAATATCGAGAACTACGTCAACGATCCCCGCGTCACGCCGGAAGACCAGTTGATCACGGAAATTCTTTTTCCCCTCGCCTGAGATCGCGGCGGCGGAGCAAGATCAGGGCGTTTCCGCAGCCGCTCCAAACCGCAAATCCAATCCCGTTTCCCAAGGAGGTCACCTCATGTCCGCTGACACTTCGAACATCCAGCCCACACCTTTTGCAGGCGATGCAACAGGAAACGCCTTCGCCGCAGCCCCTCGGTCAAGCACCGGGCAATCCGTGCACGGCGCATCTCGCGCCCAGGTCTGGACCGGCCGAGTGCTCACAACGCTGACCACGCTCTTTCTGCTTTTTGACGTGTTCGGCAAATTCGCCAAGCCGCCGAAGGTCACCGACGCGTTCGTGCGCCTCGGCCTGTCTGTGTCTCTGAGTGTGGATATTGGCGTCATCCTTCTGATATGCACTGCGCTTTACGCCATTCCGCGCACCGCTGTGTTTGGCGCCCTGCTCCTCACCGGCTTTCTCGGCGGAGCGGTCGCCATCCAGTGGCGCGCCGGAACCCCGCTGTTCGAGACCATCTTTCCGATACTGTTCGCCTTGGTCGCCTGGGCGGGAATCTTCCTGCGCGATGCTCGCCTGTGGTCGCTCTTGCCCGTTCGCCGCTCGCGCTGATTTGTATCGCCAAGATCAATCTGCTGCATCCTGCCAGTGTCCTCGCGCGCGCGCCGCCCGTCACAGGCTTATTGACACGCTCGCCTTACCCAACGGAGGTTCATCATGTCAACCGCTACGCTGCACGTGCCCGCATCCACCGACGAAGCCGAAATCCTCGCCCTGATCGACTCCATTCACCAGGCCCACCACGACAAGAATGCCGCCCGGATCGCCGCGCCCTATGCTCCTCACGCCGCCATCTTCGATCTCGAGCCGCCGCTTATGCATGACGGCATTTCTGTCGAGCGGAAAGAGCGCTGGCTCGCCTCCTGGGAAACGCCCGTCGAGATCGAGCCGCGCGATTTCAAGCTCACTGTCGATGGCAATCATGCCGTTGGCTGGGGCTATCTGAAGATGAGCGGCGCCAAGCATGGCGGGCCGCACATCGGCTTCTGGATGCGCGAAACCGTCGTGCTCAAGCGCGCTGCCGGGCAGTGGCGTATCGTGCACGAGCACACTTCCGTTCCGTTCTACATGGACGGCAGCTTGCGCCCGGCTTTCGACCTTCAGCCATAATCGCTTCCGTTTGCTCCTGGCCCGGGAAATTACAATCGGGTCAGGAGCAAGCATGGAAAGCAGCCAGCATCCGCACCGGCGGTGGAATCCGCTGCGGCAGGCATGGATTTTAGTTTCTCCGCACCGCACGCAGCGCCCGTGGCAGGGCGAGGTGGCGCAGAAATCCACTCCGCAGGCGATCAGCTACGACCCGCAGTGCTATTTATGTCCCGGCAATCCGCGCGCTGGCGGCGCAGCCAATCCCAAATACGACAGCGTCTTCTCTTTCGTGAATGACTACGCCGCTCTGCTGCCCGAACCGCAGCCCGAGCCGGCTCCCGCGAGTTCGCCGCTGCTCGTCTCCGCGCCGGCGCGCGGTTTGTGCAAGGTTCTCTGCTTTCATCCCGACCACAGCCTCACCCTGGCGCGCATGACGCGGCCGGAGATCCGTCGCGTCATCGATGCATGGACCACGGAATATGAAGACATCGCCTCACTCAACTGGATCCGCTACATCCAGATTTTTGAAAACCGCGGCGCGCTGATGGGCGCGAGCAATCCACATCCCCATTGCCAGATCTGGTCCACGGACTACGTACCCGACGAGCCGGCCGCTGAAACCGCAGCGCAGCGCGAGCATCTCGACCGCACCGGCCGCTGCCTGCTTTGCGAATATATCGACGCCGAGCGAAGCGATCGTACGCGCGTCATCTTCGAGAACGATCACTTCCTGGCGCTGGTCCCCTGGTGGGCCGTGTGGCCGTTTGAAGTGCTGATCGTCAGCCGCACGCACCGCGCAGCACTGCTGCAATTCAACTCCGACGAGCGCGACGGCATGGCCGACGTTCTCAAGCGCCTGACCACGCGCTACGATAATCTTTTTGAGACCAGCTTTCCCTACACCATGGGCTTCCATCAGGCGCCGCTTGACGGAACGGATCATCCCGAATGGCACTTCCACGCTCATTTTTATCCGCCGCTGCTGCGTTCGGCCACAGTGCGGAAATACATGGTCGGCTTTGAAATGCTGGGGATGCCGCAGCGCGACATCACGCCGGAAAGCGCGGCTGAGCGGCTGCGCGCCTGTTCCGAGCAGCACTTCTGGCCGCGGGAGTAGCCGTGCCGCGGAAGGCATGCCGGGGAATTGTCATAGGAATCGGCGGCAGGAAAAGTGGAAACGAGTGGTGAGCCCGGTGCGGATCGAACGCACGACCCACGCCTTAAAAGGGCGTTGCTCTACCAGCTGAGCTACGGGCTCTCATGGCCGCTGTTTCAAAGCTATCACAGGGATGCTGAGGCCGCGCCGAGCCGTACACGGCGCACTAGGTAACCGCTTTCACCCTTCCACCTTGGTAATCAGAAGCATCGCCCGCCGAATGTTACCAGGAGGCCATAACACCGCCCTCTAGAGAGACTTAGCCATGGCACTGGGCATCACCCGAAAGTTGTAGAGGGTCGTGGGGGTAAGTGTTATTGTTGCGAATTGGGACCGCCAATAGCATCTTCTCCATTGGTGTACTGCGTCGCTGCATTTTTGTTCACTCCCCCGGTGTAGAAGCGGCGCGATGGATCGACTCGCAACTAATGCCACCGCTGGAGTGACAGATCATGGGCGACAGCCAGGTACTGAATGATCTGAACGAATCCCCGGAGAATTCCTCCACGCCACGTGCGCGGGCGCGACAGCACGGCGCCAAGCACCGCGAGTTCTCGGCTTCGCGACTGCAGGCGCGGGAACGCGCGCGCCAGCGCGTCCAGCGAGCCATTGAAGAAGAGCGCGAGCGCGCTCGCGAAGAGGCCGAAAGCCGGCGTGCAGCAGTAGCGAATCGCGCCATTGACCCGGCAGAACAATCTCAACAAACCGCACAGGCCGTCATCGACACCGAGCTTGGTGAGCATGGAACCAGCCGGCAGCTGGCCGAAGCGAAGTCCGCATCTCTGGCTGAAGCACAGCTCGTCGAGGAATCTGAAAACAACCACCTCCACTCCGCGGAGGTTGAAGATGAGGAGCGCCCGGCATGGCTCAGTCCCCTCCGCGCAGAGGTCGCAGACTATGTCGTTCCGAACGTTCCAGCCGACACGCTTCAGGGCGCGCGCGATCGCCTGGCTTCGCGCTGGTTCGCGCTTAAAGGATTCGAAGGCGCCGCCGCTGCTGCCAAGCAGTATTCCGCAGCCGCCGCTGCCGCTGCCTCTCCGTGTCCCGTTGTGGCGATTTTCTCCCTGGCCGGAGGCGTCGGCAAATCGAGCCTGGCAGCCACCTTGGCGCGCACTCTCTCCGCTCGCGGCGAACGCATCCTGCTTGTCGAGACCGCGCCGCACGGCATGCTGCCTTTCTTCTTTGGCGCCCGCGACCAGCGGCCCGGCGAGTTGCGCACTTTCGCTCCACCGCAGGAAGCGAGCGACGCTCCAGTGAAGTTGATCGCGCTCGATCCCGAATCGCTCAGCGCGGAATCCGACGGACCCGATCCACTCACCACTGAAATCAGCCGCTGCGCTCAAAACACCGGCCGCATCATTGTCGATATCGCCACGGCATCGACCGCAGTGGCGCGCCGGGTGCTGCGCATGGCGCCCATGCTCCTCGTGCCGCTTGCCCCGGACATGAACTCGGTGGTCAACGCCGGATTCATTGATTCGGTGTTCCACCGCACCGGCGACGGGCGCATGAATTCTTCGGAGGTCTACTATGTTCTCAACCAGTTTGATCCTTCTCTGCCTCTGCACCTGGATGTGCGCGAAGTTCTTCGGGAAAGGCTCGGCGACCGCCTTCTGCCCTTCGCGCTCCGCCGCGCGCCGGCCGTCAGCGAGGCGCTCGCCGAGGGTATGACGGTGCTCGACTACGCACCGGCCTCGCCCGTAGCCGAGGACTTCGACAGCCTCGCCTCGTGGATCAGAACCCGCTCCGCACCCGCCGGGGCAGCGCCGCGCGGCATGCGCTGGGTGGAAAAATAGCCGGAGCTTCCGCCTCACATCCGCGGCGCCGAAGCACCGAACACCAGAAACACCACCCCGGCGATAATCAGCACCGCCTCGATCAGCCACACGAAAACCTTCTCCGGTACACGATCCAGGATGAGTTTGCCCAGGTAAGAGCCAGTCACCATCACCGGCCCCAGAACCAGCCCGATGAGGCAGTCCCGCGCGGTCAGCACCGCCTTCTGCCGGTACGCGATCAGCTTGAAGACGTGCATCACCACGGTCGATAGCGCCTCAGTTCCGATGTACGCACCTTTTACCAGGCCGTAGGCCAAAAAGAACGGCGCCATAATCGGGCCGACGCTGCCCAGCAGCGCAGAAATGAAACTCGCCCCCGCTCCGATTCCCGCAAAGACGGGTGTCGGGAATACTGTCTGGAGCCGCGGCCGCACGTGCCGCCACACGACCACCAACAACAGAAAGGCGCCAAGCAGACGCGTCAGTCCGGCCAGCGGCGCCGCGGCAAAGAGGTAGCCGCCGATCAGCGCTGCCGGCACTCCGCCGAGCGCGAACCAGCCCACAACCTTCCAGCGCAGTTCGCTGCGGTTGAACCACACCCGGCTGCCATTGCCGATCAACTGCGCCACCGTGAGAATCGGCACAGCTTCGCGCATCCCGAAGACGCTTACCAGCACCGGCAGCAGCACCGCCGCTCCGCCGAAGCCGGTCACGGCCGCCAGCGTCGCCGCAAAAAGCGCCGCCACCATCAGCACGACCCATTTGGCTAGATCCGGCATGCGGCGTTCGCAGTCTCCTCGGCTGGCGCGACAGCGTCGACGGGCTCAGCGGGCGTGAACCGCATGGTAAACGAGCGGTCGATGGCTTGCTTGCCGTCTGACGCTACAGCGGTTCCACAGTTACCGTATCCCGGAGCCACTGAGGCTGAGTCGCTTTTTCAACTCGGGGCCCCAGCGACAGGTCTTCGTCGCTGGGGTGGAAGTAAAAGCCACCTTAAAGTCCGCCCGAAACCGGACTATTCCAACTGTGGAACCGCTGTAGCGCATGGTCGAACATGGGCAGGCGAAGTTCAGCCATTCCGCCGCAACGGCTTCTGCATCGGCACCACCTGCACCGTCACGTCGCGAACGTCTTTGAGAAAGCGGTTCAGTACGGAGCCGCGCAGCAGGATGTCCCATCGCGATCGTGTGGTCTGCCCGAAGACAACGTGCGAAATGCTCTCCTGCTGGGCGAACCGCACCAATGCATCCGAGATGTTGCGGTCCGTCAATGAGATCACCTGCGCGCCCAGGTCCCGCGCCATGCGCTTGTATTCTTCCACCCGCTGAAAAGCTTCCGGATCGCCGTGCCCCTTATCGTCAGGCTTGCTGACGTACACGGCGTACCAGTTCGTGGCCAGCCGCCCGGCAATGCGCGCGCCCACGCGTATCAGCCGTTCAGTCCCCGGGCGTTCGCTCAGGCACACCATCACCTTTTCTGGAATGGGCGCCTGCTCCAAGCCCTGCGTGCGGCGGTATTCGGCGGCGCGGTTGCCCACCTGCTCCGCGGTGACGCGCAACGCCAGCTCGCGCAGCATGTTCAGATTGCCTTTGCGGAAAAAGTTGGCCAGCGACTGCTCGATCTTCTCCGGCGGATAAATCTTTCCCTGCTTGAGCCGTGTGCGCAGCTCGTCCACCGGCAAATCGATGTTCACCACTTCATCCGCACGCTTGAAAAAATTGTCCGGAACGGTCTCGCGAATCACGGTGTTCGCCGAGCGCCCCACCGCATCGTT
>DASYWU010000058.1:0-45038 GCA_035935755.1 Occallatibacter sp.
GGTGCATCCGTGCCTTGGGAGCACGTGGTCTGAGTTCAATTCTCAGTTCCCCGACCAGATTTGAGCGTCCGTGCCAGAGAGGATGGATGGCCTTCGCTACGAACGAAGTGTACGCAGGTTCGAATCCTGCCGGGCGCTCCAAAATCGTGCTACAGTAAAACTCGCAAAGGAATCGACGCAATGCTTAGGACCTTCAAACGCGACATAGTCAGAATGACCACGAAGCGGGTCATTTGGGGAGTCGTGTCTTGAGGGTCTGAGTGCATTTCGCGCGTTGCGCACCAGACCCGGCTCAGGCCGGGTTTTTTATTGCTCTTTGAAAACGAGGGTGTAAGCGAAGTGGCTACACTGCCGGTCTCCAAAACCGGACCCGGAGGTTCGAGTCCTCCCACCCTCGCCAACGGCTGCGAAGCTCATTCGGATGAGCAGGCGTCTCATAAACGCAAGGTAGTCAGTTCAAATCTGACCGCAGCCACCAGTTTATGTGGACGTGTAGCTGCTGGGTTGGTATGTAGCCGGCGCCTTATAAGCGCCAGTCCGCGAGTTCGACTCTCGCCACGTCCACCAGCGGGTCACAGGTGTTGACGGCAGCATAGGCGGCTCTTAACCGCTCGGACGGGATTCGACTTCCCGGTGACCCACCAACTTTGGAGTCGTACTCGAATTGGATTGCAGAGACCTGACTTTTAATCAGGGGGAGAAATCCCAATGTGGGTTCAAGTCCCACCGGCTCCACCAATCGAAACACAACGAAAGGAGATTGCCATGTTCCAGAGAGGAGGTCAACCGATGACGAATTACTAGCGAGGTGAATGTGAGACGAGATTTAGCGAAGTGCACGACCGAACGACCGCGGCATGGCCGCAATCGGGCGATCACGAAAAAATACGGCGGCAGAGTCAAAGTCAACCCCGATCGAGAGCACGACTATCCGGATGAATACGGCGGGTTCCGTTCTTCTTCCCGGAAGAGACAGGTGAACGCAAAGGGATTTTCGGACTTTCTTTCGCCGCTGCGTGGGGCAATCCGCAAGAATGTCGGACGGCCCTGGGACAAAGTGTTCAGCGAGTTCTGTGAGGCTCTTGACCGGCGTAGAATCAGTGGCTATCACATCTGGACTCATCTGATGTGGGAAGTTGAGACCAACACTTTTCTTGGTGAGGATGGCGAGTTGTATGAACAGTCCATATCACGGGTATTCTCCGGGCGCTTCTCGAAGGTCGAGGGCTTTTATGTCCATCCGCTGACCAGGTTGCTCCTCTACAAGGAGCCCAGGCGCTTTCGGCGAATGAAGAACAAGCCGAAACTCGAAGTTCCAATACCTGGAAATGAACCGCAGGTCTACCGGAGGATTGATGGGCTATGGTTTCGTTGCCTGATCACGGTTGAGGCGCGCAGTTTTCGTCCGTATCGCACAGAAGTGGTCGTTCGCAGAGTTAAGAGTGCAAGCCGGAAGGAGATTGCATGGATTAAGACGCAACTGGCCCCGTAGCTCAGTTGGAGTGAGAGCGGCTCTTTTCTAAAGAGCGGGTCGCGAGTTCGAATCTCGCCGGGGTCTCCAATTCACCGTCCTAGCTCAATGCAAAGAGCACATCGGTCCTAACGATGAAGATGCGGGTTGAAGTCCCGCGGACGGTTCCAGTTTGTGTTGTTGTCGCGCGTGAAGCTCAAACGGATTGAGCGTCGGCGTCCGAAGCCGAAGGCTATGGGTTCGAGCCCCATCACGCGCTCCATTCTTGTTATTCACGTGCCGGGTTAGTTCAACGGAAGAACGCTTGTCTTACAAGCAAGCTACGCGGGTCCGACTCCTGCACCCGGCACCAATTTCATCCTCCAGGGATAGCTCAGTTGGCAGAGCACGCGATCGATAATCGCGAGATCGTGGGTTCAAGTCCCACTCCCTGGACCATCTTGAGCGGGCGTCGCCAAGCGGAAAGGCACCAGGCTTCCAACCTGGCATTTCGTGGGTTCAAATCCCACCGCCCGCTCCATTCTTTCGCTATCTCTCTTCTGCTTGCCTGATTGATTCTTGGCTGCGATCTCGATTTAGCGGGAACGAACTTACGGGTTTAGCTCCAGCCAACACTCGATGTCGTAGTAGTATACTCACGATTCATCTTGCTGTTCCTGGATGTAATAATGGTAGATTCTTCCGCTCCCGTACCGCATCTTCGGGCCTCGAATGGTCATGAATTTGATTTTATTAGCCATCGCGTTTTGAAGAACGAGCGCGAACGCATCTTCAGGGATGGACAAATATGCCACTATGTAATCGCCTTGTTTCATAAAGCCTCCGACAGACTTTGGCGGCGATTCCTCGTAGCGATGGAGATGTTCCTCGATGGCCCTTTTATCGAGATACGGTTGTCGCGCGAAACGGACCTCAAGTTTTTTCTCTCTTACCTTTTTAGGCTCCAGGAAAACGCCTCTTAAGACCAAATCCCGATGCTCGCTAAATGGCGCTTCATGTAAAAATGACACCTCGTTATCTCGATGCAAGGGATCGTAGGCGGCGTTTAGACCGAAGCTGTAATCGCAGTTCCATTCATCGATGCGCACTGAATAGTCGATCGCTTCTGATAACGCGTTGCGAAATAGTTTGAGCGCTTTCCTGACAGTCTGGTTTCGTTCGTCAAACACGCTGCGGAGTTTAGGTTTCTTTGCGGTTTGTTGTGCCGGGACAACGTTGCCGGTTTCTTCTTTTGGAGGCTTGATCACAAACTCAAGCAGAGGGAATGCGGGAACATCTTTGCCTACACTTTTCTTAGCCCAGTAACCACGCGGTGGAACGGGCACTTGCTTTTTGGCGCAAATCTTCGCCATTGCTCGGTCGGATATTCCGAAATGAAGCGCCACTTGGGTCATGGGCTTCGCCCATACCAAGTCATAAAGTTCTTCCCGCGTTAATCGGAAGTGATCTTGCAGCATCATCTTTCAATGTGCAACGGTGCGACCGGTCTAACGAGCGCCAATGAGGCAGTTTCCTCGGCTTGCGCCGCGCACCTTCAGGTTCTGGTATAAACCCGATGTTACCAATTTGATTTGCCGGACGCCACTTCGCCACGCGGCACGCTTAGTCGGCGTTCTGATTAAGAACCTGGGGATGCTAAAGATCGACAACGTATATCTTCCCGGCCGGTGCGAGCGGTTTATAACGCTCGTTCAAATAGGCGGCGTTGATGAAGCGAGTGGTTCCGTCATCAAATGACCCCGCGCCTCCATGGATGTGACCGAACAGGTGTACCCTGGGCTTCTTCTCCTCGACTGCCTTCAATAGCTCTTCGCATCCCAGGTGCGGCTCGCAAGGCGCAGTTTGGTCGAGAATGCCAAATGGAGGACCATGCGTAATAAGCACGTCAAGGCGTTGCGGGATTTGGTCCCAGTACCTCCTCGCCGCTGGACCACGAGGGTACATGAAAGCCCAATTCAGAAACTCTGGTGTGTACGGAGACGCCCAGAAGGAGACGCCGTCGATTGTGATTCCTCCGTTCTCCAAATAGATCGCGTTCGTCAAGAGCGGGCGTGCCTTCTCCGGCGCCATCTGAAAATGGCGGTCATGATTGCCAGCGCAGACGACGCGGTGTTGGAAGCTCTGCTCACCCAGCCAATTATTGAAAGAGAAAATGTCCTCCACGTCGAAGCCGGAATTCATAAAGTCGCCCGCATGGACCAGCACATCGCCTTCGGGAAGCCCTTGAATCCGATTGTGAAGACCGTGGGTATCGGAGACTACGACCAATCGCATCGATTTACCTCACACAAAACTCGGGTGGATCGTGTCGCGTCCGTCGCTCCAATGAGAATCACCCGTGCTCGGCCTAACCGCGAGCACTGAGCCACCACGTCGCACCCTAGGTCAGTCAATCACATAGCTGCTAGGTATTGCGCGGCACGAATAAGCACGGAAGGCTCGTCATCCTACTTCTTTGGTCGCGGGTGGACAGCGAAGTGTGTCATCTTGGGCCCTCATTCTTTGCAACCTCTGGGGTGGTTCAACTCCAACAGTCCGGAATTTCACGAAAAGAGTGGCCTGATGTATGAATTGATTGGAACACTTAGAACGGGAAAACAATTCCTTTGTCTTTGAGTTTCTCAAATCGCGCGGCAACAAACTGAAACAATTGCGCCGGGCGTCCAATATCACTTCGATATTCCCTGAGTGGCTTCAGGATTCTCAGTTCTGCAATCTTTCGCCTGAAATTTCGCTTATCCAGCTTCTTTTCGAGAATGGCTTCGTACACCGCCTGCAGTTCTCCGAGTGTGAATTTGGAGGGGAGCAGTTGAAAGCCCACCGTTGTGTATTCGAGCTTGTTGCGAAGCCGCTCGACAGCGTAAGCGAGAATCTTCGCGTGGTCGAATGCAAGCACGGGGATTTGGGCCACCGGCCACCAACTGGCCTCCGATGCGTCGGTTCCGGCCATAAGCGGATGATCAGGAGAAATCAACGCAAAGTAAGAAATCGAGATGATTCTCCCACGCGGATCTCGCTTCGGATCACCGAATGAGTAGAGCTGTTCGAGGTAAACATCGGAAACTCCGGTCTCTTCCCGCAGTTCACGCAGCGCCGCCTGGTCGAGATCCTCATCTGGCAAAACAAATCCGCCTGGAATCGCGAGCTGATCCTTGAAGGGTGGAATTCTCCTCTTCACCAGGAGCACCTTGAGCACTCCTTCCTGGATCGTGAAGATGACAATGTCGACAGCGACTTTCATGTGCTCCTCAGGATACGACAAGGCGGGCGCGCTGCTCGGCCGCCGCGACCGTGGCTACCGCACCCGAGTTGAAGTCAAGATAATCAGCCTCGATGCCATCGCTGAAAATCGCGCCACCGGACGGCATCAGGGACTCGAAGTGCAGCTGCTCGCCGGCTGCCAGCATTCCAGCAACGATGCCGATCTCCGAGTGCCGGCTTAGGAACGGTTCGCGCACTATATATAGGAGGCGCGGATCTTCCCAGGGCATTCGAACTCCCTGGAGTGGTTTCCCACCGCAAAAGCCCGCGATGCCCGAAGCCATGTTGAAGACCGACGAGACCCATCCCGTCGAGCCTGCGCCGGTCGAAACCAGGACCCCGCTCGAGGACTGGACCTCAGAACGGTCACCACAGGAAATGCGGTAGAGCGCGGAGACATGGCTCCGCGCCCCGATGAAGAGGTCGTTGAAGGCAAGAAGATGCTGACCGTCGCCCAGAGTTACAGAAGCCAGCGTGACTTCCCGCACCTTCGCCTTGTTCTCGAGAACATGCGTGACTCCCACCCGCGCCTGATCGGGAAGAAATGGAAGAAGGATGCCGTCAAACCGGCTCGGCTCGGGATTCACGGCCACGATCGGTTGGACACCTGCATACTTCGCAGTGTTCGCGACCAGGCCGTCCTGGCCCAGCGTCACGACGACATCCTCTTTCTGAAACTGAAATGTCGGTACGAGCGATCGATTAACAACCTGCACCGGCATCTCAAAGTCCAAAGTCCTTCTGACAAGGTCCAGGGCCGAGCGGTATGCATCATCCTCACGCTCGTAGTCGACGAAATCGCCGCCCGCGTGCTCGATGTAGAACTTGGCCTGTGAACGCGTGTTGAAGCGCTCGATCAGTCCTTCGAGCCTCGTTTTGCGCGTGATGAGGACCAGTTTCTTGAACATGGCTATTTCCTCACCTGAGGCGTTGCAGTGACAGCGGCGAGTGCGGGTTTTGTCAGAGAAGCGAGCAGGTCAGGCGAAATATTGAGTTCGCCGATTTTTTGCGCATTTTCGGCCATCTCTTGGAAGGCAAGCGCGATCAAGCTCTTTGCATCCGCCGCATGCCCGCTGAGCATCATCAGGGTCTTCCAGTCGAGTCCGCGCAATGGTTTGAGTGTCTCGGTCAGAGCATAGGCCTTGCTGTCGGCATCCTTGCGCTCGTTTTCGACGCGGTGGTCGATCAGCTTTGCCCTCTGCTCTTCGACGGCGATCTCAGCAGCCATCTGCGTCTCGCGGATCTGACGCTTCTTCTCTTCAATCGCGATCTCGGTGTTGAGTTCGCTCTCCTTGATCAATCGCTCCTGTTCAACTGCTGCGTTGCGGCGGGCGTAAATCGCTTCGTCGGCACGACGTTGCAACGCTTCGCGAGCTTCTGCCTCAAGGGCCCGGCTGGTTTCGGGCGTTGGCTTGATGGCAACCAGCGAAAGCGAAAGAACCTCAATACCCAATTTCGCCACAGATTCCGACTCGCGAAACTTCGCCAGTGCTTCGGCTACGATCGCATCCGAGCTGACCAGGGCCTCCTTCAAGGTCAAGCTTTGCGTAATCGAGCGAGTCAAAGTCTGGAGAATGTGGACCAGACGTTCCGGCAGCTTGCGTGGATCCTCTGAGGTATAGGCTCGGCGATTGTCGACGCTGAAATCGAGCAGAGAAGCCAACTGCTTCGGGTTGGCTACGCGATACGTGAACTGCCCTTGGATGCTCACGGTCTGGAAGTCGGCCGTCGCTTCCTGGAAGACGAACGGCATGTCGGTACTGGCAATGGGCACCGCCACGATGGTTGACGTGGGGCCGTAGTAGAAGAAGGAGAGCCCGGCTCCCTCTCGTTTAATCTTCCCGTACTTGTACAGCATGACGTAGGTGGTTGGCGGAACCTTCATGAAGTTGAGCATCGTTCGGCTCCTTTAGTGTTCTTATGACACTAATAATAGTTTCATGTATACACTATGTCAACTGAATTCTTGCTGGCCGGACCCTCATGGCTTGACACGAGCTCCATTCTTAAGCCAAAATAGAACATAAATATTCCATTAACATGTTTATTGGAATATAAATGTTAAACGGAGACTGTCATGGCGAAACCGGCACATCGCGCCTATTCCCGCCAGAACTGCGAGGCTCTCGAAGCGCTGGCACAGATGATTCGCGCCGGCAGGATGGACCGCAAAATGACCGCGCACGAGATGGTCAATCGTGCGGGCATTTCTCGGCCGCTGCTGCGCCGGATCGAAAGCGCTGATCCGAGTTGTGCGATCGGATCCGTCTTCGAGGTTGCCGTTATCGCTGGTGTTCCGCTTTTTGGGGGCGAGCCGGATCGGCTCGAGGCACAACGCTCCGCGTTGACGGAAAAACTCAGCCTCCTACCCCAGAGAGTTCGCAAACCCAAGAGGGTAATCCGCGATGACTTCTAAGGACGACTACAAAGAGGCGTACGTGTGGATCTGGCTCCCCGGTGAGACGAAACCCGTCGTAGCCGGCATTCTGCAGCGCGTAGGAACTCGGCTACTGTTCAACTACGGCCGGAGTTATCTGGCACGCGAAAATGCAATTTCCATCTACGAGCCTGAACTTCCTCTCCAGCCTGGCGAAATTCCGCTCGCGAACGATCTCTCTATGCCGGGATCGATTCGCGATGCGTCCCCGGATGCCTGGGGCCGGCGCGTCCTGATCAATCGAAAGCTCAGCGTCAAGGGTGAACAAGCCGGGAGCTACGATCTGGGAGAACTGACATACCTGCTCGAATCCGGGTCGGACAGAGCCGGCGCTTTGGACTTTCAAACCTCCCCCTCCAAGTATGTGCCGCGAGGAATGGACCAGGCCTCACTGGACGATTTGCTGCGCGCAGCGGAACAGGTAGAAAAGGGGGTTCCTCTCTCTCCAGAGTTGGACAAGGCACTTCAGCACGGCACATCTCTGGGAGGAGCAAGGCCCAAGGCGCTGCTCACATCGGACGATAAAAAGCTCATTGCCAAGTTTTCCATGAGTACCGATCTCTACAACGTCGTGAAAGCAGAGTACGTCGCAATGCGCCTGGCAAGTTTGGCCGGGCTCGATGTCTCGCCGGTTCGAATGGAAAAGGCGCTCGGCAAAGACGTGCTGCTAGTCCAACGCTTCGACCGCGAACGCTTGAAAGGGGGATGGGGTAGAAGGGCGTTTGTGTCGGCCCTTACGATGTTCGAACTCGACGAGATGATGGCCAGGCACGCCAGCTACGAACTGCTGGCCGAGATTATCCGGCGCAGCTTCCAAAGTCCTAAAGAGGACCTTCGAGAGTTGTTCGGCAGGCTCACCTTTAACATCTTGTGCGGAAACACCGATGACCACGCACGAAACCATGCAGCTTTCTGGGACGGAAAGAATCTGCGTCTCACACCTGCCTACGATGTGTGTCCGCAGTCTCGCCTGGGTGAGGAAGCTGGCCAGGGGATGCGGATCTTTGGCAACAACAACGCAAGCCAACTAGCTCTGTGTCTCAAGGCGGCTCCGCAGTTTCTTCTTTCAGATCAGGAGGCGAGAACCATCATTCTCGAGCAGGTGCATATCATCCGGGCACACTGGGATCATGTCTGCGATGAGGCGAAATTATCAGCAGCAGACCGCGCGCTCCTGTACGGCCGGCAATTCCTCAATCCATTTGCGTTCTATGATGCCCCTCAAGAAATCAGATCAGCCGGCCAACTCTGAAACTCTGAACCGGCTAAGGCAACGGCTTAACGAACCCGATATAAAGCAGAAGGATTCGGCAGACAGCGTCTGACAAATTCCGCGAGATCGCGGGTTCAACTCCCACTTCCTGGACCATTCTTCAAGCGGGCTTCGGCCAAGCGGAAAGGCACCAGGCTTCCAATTTGGGATCCGTGGGTTCAAATCCCACCACCCGCTCTATTTGTCGTAATTCGAGGAGGCAATATGAATTCCCGGAAAGTTATGCGAGCTCTTTCAAAGCTCCGTAATCGTCTTACCCATGAACTCGAAGTGGCGGTAAGCCCCGAAGACCGGGGTGCACTGAACGTCGCAATCCGATCACTAATAAGTGCCATCGATATCCAGGAGACGCTCATAAGACATGAGAAAGGAAAGCCACCGAAGAAGACTGCGCGCGATATGGATACCTATGCCCAGCGTGCGGAGTACCTGAAGACCATCATGAGCCCAATAGATCCGGGAGAGTAGACGTCAGGCCAACCGAGTCGTTGACCATCAACGACTCTTCATCCCCAACCTCAACCAAGGAAAGTTGCCCGAGCGTCATCTCAGCCTGAGCTGTGCATGAATTCGTATTTAACGGCTGCGCCAGGGTCGGGCCACCGGGGCGCAACCTATATATAAGGATAGGAAGATTCTCCCTAATCGCCCGTCTTGTGCATCCGGCTGTGGCGCGGTTAAAGCATGACACCGTTGCCGAATCGCCCCCGGCCCACTAGTTGAACTCGAAGAAACAAGCGGACTACAACTACCGTGCGGGGTTCAGCCTGTCAGTAACGCCGCCGCCAACCCGGTGAAGGCAGCGGTGATGCCGGTGACGACGGCCATGCCGGCGAAGGCGAGCGTTGGGGTCGGTGACACCGGGTTTGGGGACCCAAAGGTCATAAAAACTGCCATCGTTAATACATCCTAAAAAATGGCGAGCCGGTGCCTGTGCTGCTAACGGCCCCATGGCAGCATGTACGTCGACCATCTCCAAAATTCAACGAGCCCATTAGCATGACTCACCTCACGGGGATCGGTTTCCGGCATCTATATGATCCAAATCACATCGGGCCTCACATAGGACGATTAGCCTAGCCATCAGAGCCCCGAAATAAGATTGCTCTGGCGGAGGTGTCGATTGGGTTCTAGCAAGACTGGCAGATCCGGGTTCGAAGAAACGCTGACGGAAGACCAACTGCTCGCCAGATTCGACACCGCCTTAGAATGGAGCCGACGGGCGTGGAAGCTGAGTACGACCAGCGAACAGGAGAAAGCCACACCGGCGCGGGTCGCGACTTGGGAGAAACTCGTCGAATATTCCGAGTGCATCGAATACGTGGCGGATGGCGTCCTGCGGGTCAAGTTGACGGACCGGCTTGCTTCCCTCACGTCGCACGAGAAGGAAGAATTGTTGCGCGAATGGGCTGCAGCTCAGCCGGGCTCATACGAAAGCCGCAAACTCGGAAAATGTTCTGGCGTGATTTCACGGGATCAGGCGGTTAGCACCATTCGGAAATATCGGGGCAAGTTGAAAACGAAGCACGCTGTGTTCTGCACGGCGGCGCGGGCGTTCGAAATCCCGGAGGATGATGAGTTCTTTCCGGGTTACGGGACGCTGTTGGCTCGACCAAATCAGCCTAAGAAAAAGAGAGCAAAGGCGTCACTTGATGAGACAACCGAATTCCGGCAATGGATCGGAGAAATACTTAAAAAGTCTGGTATTCGTACAAGCGCCTTAAACGTCGCCAAACAAATTAAAGTCGATGATCGCCGCGTTGAGGAACAGTACCGCGGGGACGGAAAGAATCCGCAGACAACATTAGATAAGGTCCTTCTCGCCAATCGGACGTTGAAAAAGCATTTCGAGACTCTGGTCTCGGATGTCAGAGGCCTTGTGCAGCCAACAGGCTACTAGAGTTTGCCGATTCTGCATTTCACTGCAGTGCAGACGGATAATTCTTTGTTTAGAAAGCCCTTATAAATACATTCTGCATCCACTCCAGCTTCCCTTCCACAGCATTCTGCTATTTGAGACTATTGGCCTTCCTGAAGGAACTGGTCGCGTAACGACCGGCAACGAAAAGGGGGCAACAGATGCATCAGTACCGAAGTGCAGCGGTCGCTCAGATCGACCGTCAGCTGCTCAGGATCCCAGCCAACAGACCGCCTGAAAGCATCGTCACCTATCTTCGATCGTTGCGCACCTACCTGGATGCCAAAGGTGCATCTCGCGTGCTCGGATGCCACCGCGAGACCCTATATCTCCTTATTGAAGAAAAAAAACTTCCGGCCCAGAAGCGAGGCCGGCGCTGGCGCATCGATCCGATCGCCTTCGCGAACTGGCTTGAAAGCTCTGGCCTTGCGCAGCCCACAGCCAACGATGCGCCGGAGAAGCGTCAGCAGGAAGCACCCCCAAACAACTAAGAAACGGGACCCGGGCCCCCGTGGACCGGGTCTGAAAGGGAAAACACAAAGTTGGAAACAGGCTTGGGCCGTTCTTAGGAATGCATCGTAAGACGCTTCCAGAGCTGGGGAAACGAACCAATGGACGGCACGCTCGCAGAATTCGAAAGGGTCTGTAGACGCTTCCTACTCGCTCTACAACTAACTCGGACTGGACTTCCTAGTTATCGCTTCCGGCTGAACCTCACTACAACTCACACAACACAAAGGAGACACAGAATGAATCATCCTCGTCCTCAGCGCGTCGATAAACTGCGCGCATTCGCCTTCTATCGCTTGCTCGTGGCCGTCCTGGCGGTCGCGTTGCCGGCGTTGGCCGGCAATCGCCGCGTCGACGCGCGGCGCTCCCTCACGCAAGACAGCATCCCGGCGAAAACCGAAACCACGATCCGCAAGACCCGGAAACCCACTGCTCATGAAAAGGCCGCGTACTGGCGGGCACTCCAGCTGCTCATCCGCCGTGCCCGCGCCTTCGATCGCCACAACCGCGTCCATCGGTCGAAACCTGCGCATGTCGGAGCCTGTGTCCGCCGGGCACGTCGTCGGCCAGTACCTGTGCAGCCGAAGCACGGCACGGGCGCGCCGAGTCAGACGGGGATGTGAGGGGCGGCACCCGCCGCTCCTCCTCGTCCGTCCTGGCCATCACCCCAAGGAGTTTACCTAAATGGCTGCATGCCCCACACCCGCATACCTAACTGAAGCCCCTCCCATGGTATGGCTGTCCGATCTGTTCGCCGCCATCGCGCGGCGGGAAGGGCCTGTTGCCGACCGCTCGAACAAGGCGCGAACCCAGGCCCGGCGATACGACAGGACCGCAAAACAGATCGAGGCAGCTCTGGGGGGCGCGCCCGTCCGGATCGAAGATTTGGTCGACATCGACACTAAACTCGTTGACTACTTCAAAAGTCTCAGGGAGCCCCCAGGGGTATCCGCCACCCTAGCCCACTTGAAAACCAAGGAGCACATGCTACAAGAGGCCCACCGCGAAGGGTGGACTTGCACCCGCTACGAGCTCCTGCAATCGTGGCGTCCACTGTATGACGCCAGACGCGGCAGGCACATGAGCTTCAGCACGATCGCCGAGGATGCTATCGCTGCAGGAATCTTTGCCAAAGATTACTGCGACGAGCATCTGGTCGAATGGAGGTACTCAAAAACCAACCCTCAAAACCTGATCCCCTACCCTGCTCCCGCAGCCGATCAAGCCATCAGTCACCTCCGCGCCCTTATACGCAACTGCGGGCTCCAGACGTATTTCCCGAAGCTCGACGTTTCACTGCGCAGGCGGGCGAACTACGTGCTGCCCTGGAAGGCGATGCCGAGAACCCTCGTTGAACAGATCCAGGGAATGTATCCCTGGGCAGTGGAGGAAGCTCCTGCTGACATACGCAAGAGCTCGTCCTCTGGCGAAGCCATTGTCAACATATTGCGCGAACTATCTAGCCATGCGATTAGCCAGCCTGACGGTCTCAACATCGACTCTCTCAGGCAGGTCATCACATTAGAGCGCGTCAACGATGGGGTCGACTACCGCCTCGACGAACGGCAGAACCTGCCCGGCTCGGTCATCGTGAATTTGCGCTGGCTCTGCGCATTGGTCAAGCAACATGACCTGTTCAAAGGCGGCGAATATGACTGGTTGATCCTTAAGGTCAACAGCATCATCCACGAGCCGAGATGGGTACGGAGGGAACGCAAGCGACGGAAGCTGGTTCCCCCGCAAGAGCTTCATGATCTTCCCGCCAAGATCCGTGCCGACCGTCTGGCAAGATCAGGCCTTACGCCCGAGCAGGTTGCACGCAGCATGCACAACGAGCTTTTCTTCTCGATGCCGCCGTGGAGGTCCGAAAACCACTGCGATGTCGACCTCAAAATCAACGTCATCGAATCGGTGATGACCGACGACCTGTGGCACAAGCTCACCTACATTCCCGACTGGGTTCGCGACAACAAGGATGAGAATCGCACCTTCATTTTCATCCATTTCTTCGAAGACAAAATGAAAGCCAGGAAGCAAATTTGGGAGGTAATGGACCAGAAGAACGAAGATTTGTACCGTGATTTCGTCACCAACCACCGCAAACACCTTGTCAACAAAAGACACCCCCACTCGAGCCTCTTTGTTGGGGGTCAGGGCCTCGCAATGACTAAGTTGGGGCTGCGCAGGCTGATGGCGGAGGTAAGTGAGCGCTACCTGGACAAGCGTATGTCTCACCACCTCCGGAGAGACTGCGTGGCGATCGGAATGATCGTGGCTGGAGCCGCCTACGACCTGGTTGGAGCGGTTCTTCAGCACAGTGGCGACGATAGTACCGACGAATACCTGCGCGGCCTCCCATCCATTGGCTGCGCAGAGGTGATGGAGCAGGAAGCTATGGAACTGGCCGTGGAGTTAGGTCTGGACTTCACATAGACGACCTTTTGGTAATTGCAGACCCTCAACCGCTCCACGCCGGCTTATGTCGAGCCGGCGCGGAGCCACCTCCAAGCAGGATATGATGGCCATAGCAACCTCGGAATTACCAAGAACCTCATCCGGGCCCATGCAACTCGGCTCGAAACCAGACACACTTGAGGATGTGCTTCACCTGATGATGTCGCGGCCGCTGCCTAGCGCGCCGTTACCCCGCAAGATTGTCAGCGCAGACAGAATCGCGCTTACCGCCGCCGCAGGTCAGATCTGCGAGTTCTTCGCTGCCACGGGTCGAATCACGATCAAAGAGCATCCGATACTTGAAAGTGCGCTCCGGAAGCGGATCCGCATTGTCGATCTCGTCGACATCAGGCGGGCGCTCCATAATCACTTGAAGTCCCGCCACCTGACAAGCAAAGAAATTATCCACACCCTCCGCAAGTGGAAATGCTTCATCCGCGCGGCAAGGCGGCTCGGATGGACTCCAGCCGAGCCTGCTCTTATGGCTGAATGGGCGCCGATGATACGGGCGATGGTGGGCTTTGATGGACTCCAAAGCCTAATCAATCATGCCATCGCGCGCGGCCGCCACACATGGGAGTACACCCAGGAAGATCAAGACCTCTGGGGAAGTGACAAAGGCCGGGACGGAGCTACCGATCATTACGTCCGGTCCGTGTTTCGGAGATTCCGTGCCGCCGTCCGCAAGGCCGAGCTCGAGAGTATGTTTCCGAAGATCGATTGCCAACTGCAGTCGCTTCCGCCCAATCGGATGACCTTTGCCGAGATGACGTTGCCCTTGCGGCGGCAAGTCTTGAGATTCTTCTCCAGACGGCGGCAATTTGCCACTCGCTGCAAAACCAAATTGACCCCACCCACGGAACGATTTCGGATTCACATTTTCCAGTCCCTGTGCTGGTACGCGGGTAACGTTCTGAAGATCGACCCACTGGTCAGCCTGGATGATCAGGTCCTGACCGAAAAAACCGTGAGAGGCTTCGTCCTGTGGCTCCATAAGGAAAGAGACTGTAACTACGCTTCGACTAGCGCCAGGCTGAGCTTCATCCACAGCGCGCTCAAGAAGCACCCGGACTACTGGGACCGGGAATGGCGTTGGATTCTCGACGCGCTCAAACAAATTCAGGAAGAACATGAAAGCGCAAAGGATGTCCGCAGGAGCGCGCGCATCATCAACTACAAGGAACTTTTGACCATCATCCGCCGCATGCGCCAAGCACGTTTTGCGGCGATCGAGCATGGCTCGCCGGAGGATGCGGCATGGCTGGTTCACGATCAGCTTTTGTTCATGTGCATTGCTCTCGCTCACTGGCTTTCCCAGGGGGTATGTATTTGCCGAGTCAATACACCGCAGGCCAACCTCTACAAGCAACCTTTCCGCAAAGAGAACATGCCTGCCGATCTGCAGAAATGGGTAAGCGAATTGTTGGCTAAGGACCCGGACACGCCTATTTGGCAGATACACCTCGATCCTGAGGAAAGCCGGTTGCGCGCTACCGTGCACCAAGCGGTCCACAATTTCCTCATTCCGCTGCTTGAGGAGTACATGAAGGTCGACGGCTATCGGGACCACCTCCTGGCGGGTAGGACCGATCCAGGAACCCTTTTCTTCTCTCGCAGGTGGGAACCCCTAACAACTGCGTCTCTTGCCATAGCAATCGGCAATCTGACTGTCAGATTCGGATCGAAGAAGAAGCGCATTCTGCCCTCCTCCATCCCGGTAATCTTCGCGAACTATTGGGAGCGCAAATACCCGGGGAAACACGAAAGGTTGGCTTCTATGCTCGGGCAGAGGATCACTTATGTACGAGAGAAGTTCAAGCGGAAAGCTTGACCCTAATTCAAAACCGGCGGCGAAGCACACAGCGAAGCCGCCGGAATCACCCTTTTCATTGCGGGTCCTTGATCTTTGACCATCCACAGTCCTTGCCCTCTCTCTTTTGGCACGGCGCCAATCTGAACCGCCGAGGAACAACCCACGGCACAAGCGGTTGGCTCACCGTGTTCGCAGCTCTGCTGCATCTCGGAAGAGGGTGATCTGTACAGGATGTGCCAACACTCCTCCCGCTCTACTGCGCTGTCGAACGATCCACCTTTCAGGATCCCGCAAGTGGGCTCATGAGTAACAATCGTCGCTCACTCCGCGCACCGAATACGCTTGCGCACTCGCAACCCGGTGATCCTTTCACAGCGCCAAAGTTCCGTCCATAACTACTCCTCCAACCGATAGAGGAGCGGATGGAATCGGAAGCTGCCAGCGGTCCACGGACCTTGGCCGCGGATGTATTGCTTGTGGCACAACCCAACCAACCACGAACACAACCATCAGCCGCTGCGAACCTTCACGGGAATCGCAGCGGCTGTTCCTTTTGGAGGACAACAACCATGAAGTCAGCGGAAGAATTCCTGTCCAATCTGCATCGCGGCATCCCGACGCCGACGATGTTCACACACCACAACAACTTGCCACTGGAAATCGAGTTTGCGGCTTTGCGGGGCCTCAGGCTGACTCCGCTCCAGGGCCTGAGTCGGTTCGCTTCCGCCCCCCATTCGCAGTCCCTGTATCCCACCGCGGATCTTGTGCAACTGCGCTGCTTCTCGGCCGAGTGTCCGGGCTGCAACTGGGGGATGGTGGCGGACGGAACGATTGTCGTCGAGTACAACCCCGCGGTTGGCCGGCACTCGCTGTGCGAGCTTTGCGACGGTGACTACGACGGCTGGTGCGACACGCTGCAGTTCCGCTCCGGCGCGGGTCCCAGCGCGACGCGGTTTCTCCTCTTCAATCATGCCGGCCAGAAGCTGCGTGCCCTTGGACCGCGTTCCGGAGGCATCCGTGTGCATTGCGGAGCCAGGTTCATGGTGCCTGTACCCCCGAGCCGCTTCGTCAGTGGACCGCAGCTTACGTGGTGGGACACCTCCGCAGTCATTGAGGATATCCCCTGGTTCCTTCTTGAACAGGATGGCGACGCCGACTGGAACCCTCCGGCCGCCACTCCCGCCATCCCTGCCTTTGCCGGTACTCCGCATGAGCCTTACTACGTACACGACGACCGCTCGCTGTAGGAAAGCGCGCGCCTACCTCTCTACCTCTCGATTCGCGGGCGTGTCACCCAGCTTTGGTGGACACGCCCACGTGACAAATTCCACATCTTCTGAAAAGAGGTGTATCAAGGTCGACGGCATATGCCTCACGTCGTGCCGTCGCCAACCTGTCTTACCAGAATGCCTCAGAGGAGGGCATTGGTTGATGAACAAGAAAGCAAACGAAATTTCGATGCGCCAAATCCTTGCCTATACTCGCCTCGGTACCGGCGGAAAACCATCGGCGGCGCAGCCGCGGCAGACCGGCAGGTACTGCAGTTGCTGCAAAGGGCCTCTGCCGCCGCATTCGCGAGGCCCCCTGCGTATTCCGTTGATGTGGGCACCAGATTCCGGTGATGTGGGCAGGACGTCGGAGCGAAGCGACGCTGGTTGCTTTTTACAGTAGTCAGGGTGCCCACATGAGGTCAAGAAAAGAGTAGATGAACGATTCATTAGCATCATTTCGTTTTTTCTCTCTTTCCGGTGACCATGCTCGATTCCGTTGGATGTGGGCACGCGTTTCGTTCGATGTGGGCAGCGATTCCGTTCCATGTGGGCACGGATTACGGTGATGTGGGCACGGATTACGGTGATGTGGGCAGCGATTCCGCCGATGTGGGCAGTTGTTAGCGCGTTGCGGGGCGGCCAGAGCACCGCCCTGCGGGTTGCGACATCAGGGGTTGGCAGCATGAGCCTGTAGCCACTGCTGCTCCATACGGGTGACCTTGGTTCGAAGCGGTTCCCAGTAGCTTTCTGGAATCTTCGACTCGCGGACTTCGTCGATGGCGCCGGCGAAGTATTCGAGGCTGGTGATCGGGGTTCGGCTTCGAGCGTTGAGCATGGAGACATACTTGCGCGCCACTGCCAGCAGGATGGCCCGCGCGATCTGCTCCAGACCGACGCCTTGCCGGTGAAGGTCGGCTGCGATCTTCTCGTCGGCTGCCGAAAAGCTGGCCTGAACACATGCCGGGGCCAGGAACAGGCCGCGTACTTTCTGGATGAAGTCCATTTCCGCGTCGGGTACCTGCCCCGGGCCCGGTTGTTTTTCGTACGGCCAGAAGCGGTCGTGGATTTCGAGAGCCAGTTGTGAGCCGCTGTTTCTGGTTACCCGGCAGACAGCGCTCGTCTCCAGTTCATCCAGGTACGTGGCGACCACGTTTGGCGCTCTGGCCAACGCTCTCGCCAACTCATCAACCGTTGCCTTGAAGCGGCCGGTATGGCGATTGGCCTTCAGGCAGATGTGAACATAGAGCCTGAACGCGCCGTCTGAGACCAGCGCCATCGCCTGCGCGAACTCGCGGCCGGCGGCGAACCAGCCGGTGGGTTGCTTGAGTATCAACCGGGGAGCGGTCATGGCCGGCCTCCCGCTTGATCCTTTTTCTGCTTGCGCATCGACTCGCCGTTCATCTCGATGCGATAGGCGTTGTGCACCAGCCGGTCGAGGATGCTGTCGGCGATGGTCGGATCGCCGATCTGCGCGTGCCAACTGGCCACCGGCAACTGGCTGGTCAGCACCGTGGAACGGCGGCCATAGCGGTCATCGCAGATCTCGAGGAAACTACGCCGTTCGCCGTCGTTTAAGGGCGCCATGGCGAAGTCATCCACCAGCAACACATCGGTGCGTGCGATCGAGTCCAGCAATCGGCCCAGGCTGCCATCCGCCCGCGCCTCCGCCAGATCGCGGAACAGCTTGGCCGCGGATCGGTACAGCACGCTGTATCCATCGCGGCAGGCTTTCTGCGCCAGCGCCTGCGCCAACCACGACTTGCCGATGCCGGTCGGCCCGATGAACAACACGCTGAGGTGTTTCGCAACCCACTGCGAGTTGGTCAGGCCGCGCATGGTGGCCGCATCCATTTGCCGCGGATAGCGGTAGTTGATGTCTTCCACGCAGGGCTCGGCGGAGAGCTTGGACTTTTTCAAGCGCCGCGCCAGCGCCTGGTTCTCACGCCATGTCCAGTGGCTGTCCACCAGCATGCCGAAGCGTTCTTCGAAGCTGAGACCACGCACTTCCGGTTATTCCAGTTGCTTTTCGTAGGCCGCCGCCATGCCCGTCAACTTCAAGGCGGCCAGCTTGTCCAGCGTTGCCTGGTTCAGCATTGGCCCACCTCCCGACGAGTTTCGGTAGCGGCGTAGTAGTCAGGACCGCGCAGGTTCTCATGTTGCACCGGGAACGGAATCGGCACCAGCTCCGGCAGTGGATCTTTGTCCTGGCCGCTCTTCAACATCGACTCCACGCTCTGGAAGCGATACAGCTTCAACCGCACCGCCCGTGTCGAAGCTGCCTCCAACCGCTCCGCACCATAACGGCGCTCCAGGCGGATCACACCAAGCGCCGAGCGATAACCCATCTCCGGATGCGGCTTGCTGGTCAGGATGCCTTCCACCAGCCGCGCCGTGAACGGGCCGACCTTGCCGGCCCACTCGATGATGCGCGTCGGCGTCCATTCCAGATATGCCTGATGCGATTTCGGCCGGTGCCCCGCATCCGTCGTCGCCCTGTGCGCCAGGCGGCTGCGCAGGTTACTGGCCACACGCTTGCCCTGATAGAAGATCTCCACCATGCTGCTCGTGCTGCGGACGTCCACCTCCTTGCCGACCAGCTGATACGGCGTGCTGTAGTAGTGCTGGTCCGCCTCGATGTGGTAATCCAGGTTGACCCGCGCCTTCTTCCATTCCGCATACTCGAACCGCCTGGCCGGCAGAGGCTGCAGTGCCGGACGGTCGATCAGGCGATACAGTTCGGCTCGCGAGCCGGCCATCTTGCGAAACGGCCGCTCGTTCAGCTTGACGACCAGCTCCAGGATGGCCTCGTTCAACTCCGCCAGGCTGAAGAACTGCCGCTTGCGCAACGCCGCCAACACCCACCGCTGAACGACTTGAACTCCAACCTCCGCCTTCGATTTATCCCGTGGGCGGAAGGGCCGCGCCGGCAGTATGCCCACGCCGTAATGGATCGCCAGATCACCGTACGTGCGATTCAACTCCGGCTCGTAGTAGCAGGGCGCCTTCACGCCGGATTTCAGATTGTCGGGCACCACCAACCGGCTCGAACCCTGGAAAAACTCGAAGGACAGTCGTGGGCAATTTGTTACTATTTGTTACTACTTTTAGTATGATTTGACTTGGCAGCGACTGGAAGCCGCTGGCAACCATTGGAATGAGGAGCAGAGGTAACTCTAAGCCACTAAACGGCTTATGGATTTAAGCGATTTGATTTCAGAAGGTTGCAAAATGCCGAGGTCTGAGTCCCTTCTTCGGCACCAATCCTTTAAAATTAACCGCTCAGAAAAGCTTATTGCCATTCCTTACTACTTCATTTTTACCGTGTGAAGGCATTCGAAACGGCCGCAAACCACCGGAAGAAATTCATTTCAGGTTAATTGGCTTCTATCCATAGGGTGCTTGTGATTGGCTTTGGCGGACAATCAATGGGCTGGAAAAAGTGGCTGGCGGAGAGAGTGGGATTCGAACCCACGGTACTCGTTAAAGTACACACGCTTTCCAAGCGTGCGCCTTAAACCACTCGGCCATCTCTCCAGCGGGCGGTTTTGACTCCTTGAATTTAACACATTCAGCATTCCGCCGCCGCCGGCCGACCCAGGGCCCGTATGACGCCTTTTGTTCGCCGAGGTAGCCTCTGATCGCGCACCGCGTGTCCCCTCTGAAACCGTTTACTTGCCTCTGCCCGGTGTTATATAGTTCACCCTTGCTCGCTATTCCAGCTCCTGTCGCCGGATACGGCGGGACTTTCATCCGAAAGGGGTCTCTTTATGCCTGCCATCACACGTCGTGACCTGCTCTGTTCGGGATTGGCTCTTTCCGCCACCTCCATGCTGCCGCGCGCCTCCTGGGCGCACGGCGCCGAGATGCTGGCCGGCGCTCCTGATGCGCTTTCCGCCTCTTCCCCTGCGGCCGTAGCCCCGCGCGAGCAGTTGCTCTTTGATTTCGGATGGAAATTCACCTTCGGCAACGGCAACGATCCGTCCAAGGATCTCGGCTTCGGCTATGGCCAGGGTGACTTCGCCAAAACCGGCGACTTCAAATTCGCCAAGGCCGGCTTCGACGATTCAAAATGGCGTCCCCTGAACCTCCCGCACGACTGGGCCGTCGAACTGCCGTTCGTATGGGACGAGGAACAGAAATCCCACGGCTACAAGCCTCTCGGCCGCCGCTATCCCGAAACCAGCGTCGGCTGGTACCGCCGCGAATTCGACATACCCGAGAGCGATAAAGGCCGGCGCATCTGGATTGAGTTTGACGGCGCCTTCCGCGACATCCTCGTCTTCGTCAACGGCTGCTTCATCGGCCGCAACGACAACGGCTATGCCCCGTTTCGTTTCGACCTCAGCGATTTCCTGAACTACGGCGCAAAGAATTACATCGTCGCCCGCGTCGATGCCGCTTTCGGTGACGGTTGGTTCTACGAAGGAGCCGGGATCTATCGCCACGTCTGGCTGAACAAGATGGATGCGCTACACCTTGGCAAATGGGAAAGCGTGGTCCGCTCCACTCACTCCGGAAACTCAGCTGAGTTGGTCCTCGACACCATTGTCGAAAACCAGGGTACGCAAACCGAAAACGCCAGTGTGAGCTGGAAAATCCTCGATCCTTCAGGCAAAACCGTGGCCACTGCCGATGCGCCCGCGCAGCAAGTTGCCGTCGACGGCTCTTCCAGCTTCAGCGCCAAAGCCCGATTATCGAATCCTGCGCTCTGGTCCACCGAGGAACCAAATCTCTACACCGCCATCGTCACTGTCTCCAGCAATGGTGCCGCACGCGACGGCGAACGCATCAACTTCGGCGTCCGCACAGCGCATTTCGACGCGCAAAAGGGATTCTTCCTGAACGGCAAATCGCTCAAGATCCAGGGCACCTGCAATCACCAGGACCACGCAGGTGTCGGTGCCGCATTGCCTGATCGCCTCCAGGCCTTCCGCGTCGGCGTTCTCCAGCAAATGGGCTGCAACGCCGTGCGCACCTCGCACAACATGCCCACGCCGGAGTGGGTCGATGCCTGCGATCGCATGGGCGTGATGATGATGTGCGAAACCCGCCAGATGAGTTCCAATCCCAGCGGCTTGGCCCAGCTTGAAGTCATGATCAAACGCTACCGCAATTCGCCCTCGATCATCATCTGGTCCATCGGAAATGAAGAATGGCAGTTGCAGGGTCCCATGGCCGAGCAGGGTGCGAAGATCGCCGCCACCATGGTCCGTAAGTGCCACGAACTCGATCCCACGCGCGTCGTTTCCGCCGCCGTCAACGGCAACAACAAGCAGGGCGTCTCCGACGCGCTGGATATCATCGGCTTCAACTACAACTTGCAACTCCCCGAGGCTTATCACCAGGCCAATCCCTCGCGTGCTCTGTTCGGCTCGGAGACTGCCAGCACCATCGGTACGCGCGGCGAATACACCACCGACCCGCTGCGCAATGTGATGAGCGCCGAGGACGTGCCGGTGGAGTGGGGCGAATCGGCCGAGGGCTGGTGGTCCTTCTACGGCTCGCGCGAGTGGGAGGCCGGCGGCTTTGCCTGGACTGGCTTCGACTATCGCGGCGAGCCCACCCCGTACGGGTGGCCCTCCATCAACTCGCAATTCGGCATCGTCGATATGTGCGGGTTTCCCAAGGACGACTTCTACTACTACAAAGCCTGGTGGGGCAAGGACCCTGTGCTCCACCTCTTTCCGCACTGGAACTTCGAAGGCCAGGAAGGCGACGAGATTCCGGTCTGGGTGTTTTCCAACCTCGATGAAGTCGAGCTTCTCGTAAACGGCAAGAGCGTCGGCCGGCAGAAAGTCCCGCATCTCGGCCACGTGGAGTGGAAAGTCCGCTACCAGCCCGGAAACATCGAAGCCCGCGGCTACAAGGACGGAAAGGCCACGCTCACTGATAAACGCGAAACTACCGGACCCGCAGCCACCATTCGCCTCAACGCCGATCGCACCGAAATAAGCGCAGATGGCGAAGACGTCGCCGTCCTCACTGTCGAAGCGCTCGATAAGCAGGGACGCCCAGTTCCCACCGCACAGGAGATGATCCATTTCAATGTCTCTGGCGATGGCGCGCTCATCGGCGTCGGCAATGGCAACCCCAATTGCCAGGAAAGCGACAAGAAGCCCATGCGTTCGCTTTTCAATGGCTTGGCGCAAGTCATTTTGCAATCGACCAAGACAGCGGGCACGATTCAGATCACCGCGGAAAGCCGCGGCTCGGGCGTTGCTCCGGCGAAATTGACCATCACCACGAAACAGGTGGATTTGCGTCCGTCGGTGTGAGAGCGAATTCCACGGCAGGGGCAATTTTTCCACTCGTGGCACCGCAGCCCTTTGACGGCGTATAACCCAGATATGGGCAAAATGGTTGCTGCGGGCCTCGACGCGTGGCTGCGTGAAGGTGGTTTGGTGGTCACGGCCAGCGAACGCGCTGCGCGCGCCCTCCTCGCCGCCTATCATCGCGCCCGCTGCTCCGAAGGTCTCACCGCCTGGCCCGCGCCTGCAATCCAGCCATGGAGCGAATTCGTTCGCGACGCGTGGCAGCAGCGCCTTTCCGACGACCGCGTCATTCTCAATTCCGCTCAGGAAGAATCGCTCTGGGCCGGCATCATCGGCGCACACGCACCAGGCGCAAACCTCCTCGAAGGCCCGCGCCATCGCACCGCACGCCTGGCCATGGAAGCGCACGGTCTGCTCTGTGCGTACGCACCTGAGTTCCTCCAATTGCGCATGCGCGCCGGTTGGCAACAGGACGCGGAAGCATTCAGCAGTTGGCTGGCGGCGTTTGACGAAGCCTGCGGCAACGCCAATGTCATCAGCCCTTCCCGCCTGGCCCTCGAATTGATTCCGCAACTCGAATCCGCTCAGAGTGAAAGTGGCCACGCATCACGCCCGCCATTGCTGCTCGTTGGCTTCGACCGTATCCAGCCCACCCAACGGCGCGTCTTTGAAACATGGGGCGAGTGGCGCGAAGCCACACCAACAGATCTCGTGGGTGCCCCGGGTCCCGCATCTGGGACCCGGGATGGGGCCCCGCCGCGAACCGCATTCTACGCCGCCGCGGATGCGCAGTCCGAACTCGCCGCCTGCGCCATCTGGTGCAGCCGCCATCTCGCCGCCAATTCCCACGCGCGCATTCTCGTCGTGAGCCACGACGCCGCCTCCCGTCGCGGCGAAATGGAACGCGCCTTCCTCCGCCACCTCGGTGCCGATTCGCTCTTCGAATTCACCCTCGGCGTTCCCATCGATCAGGTTCCCCTCGCTCACAGCGCGCATCTGCTGCTTCGCTGGCTCACCGGCCCTCTCGCCGAGCACGAAGTCGACGGGCTCTTCGCATCCGGCTATGCCGCCAATCCGCAGGAGTCCTCGGCGCTGCAATGCGCCATGCGTACTCTGCGCCGCCGCAATCGCGAACAGCCTGACTGGCCGCTGGAGTCCTTCATCGCGCAAAGTCAATCAGTGAAATTCGACTCCGCATCACTCGCCGCGCCGTGGTTCGTGCGCATCACGAAGGCACAGCAGCGCGTAAGGGATTTCTCGCGCCAGCCGCATTCGCCGCTCGAATGCGCGGAGTTTGCCGCGCAGCTCCTTGAATCCATCGGCTGGCCCGCCGCGCGCATGCTTTCCAGCGGCGAGTTCCAGGCCGCTCGGCGCTTCCAGCAGGCCCTCGAAACCGCCGGCAGCCTCGGCTTCGACGGCCGCCGCATCTCCTGGCAGGATTTTCTCTCCTCGCTCGCTCGCCTGCTCGACGAAATCCTCTTCGCCCCCCAATCCCACGATGCGCCCATCCAGATCGTCGGTCCAGCCGAATCCGCCGGCCTCTCCGCAGACGCCATCTGGTTCCTCGGCGTAGATGAGAATGCATGGCCGGCCACGGCATCAACGCATTCGCTACTGCCGCTCCAGATCCAGCGGCAGCACGCAATGCCCCACGCCACGCCTCAGCTCGACTGGGATCTGGCCCGCGTCATCACCACGCGCCTGCTCGCCTCCGCGCCGGAAGTCCGTTTCAGTTTCGCCCGCCATCTCGAAGACGCCGAGTCGCGTCCCTCGCGCCTGATCCCAGGCCCGCCACAACCTCTCCCCGCCGACCTCACGCCTGCGCAAGCACCCGATCCGGTCACCGTCGACTTCGACGATGCAAGTCAAATCCCATTTCCACCCGGCAAGGTGGAAGGCGGCGCCGCGGTTCTCACATTTCAATCGCAATGTCCCTTCAAAGCCTTTGCCGCAGTTCGCCTCGGCGCTCAAGCCTGGGAGCCGGCTCAGCCATCCCTCACGCCTGCGCAGCGCGGCAAACTTCTTCACGCAGTGATGCATGCCATCTGGGCCGGCCCTCCAGACGGTCTGCGCAATTTGCACGACCTCGAAAACCTATCCGACCGCCGCACATTCATCGCCGGCCACGTACGCCGCGCATTTCAGCGCGAATTTCGCACTCATCTTCGCGCCCGCATGTCACCCGCCTACATAGATCTCGAAGAGCAGCGCCTGGTCCGCCTCATCGGTGATTGGCTCGACTACGAATCCACGCGCGCGGCCTTTGAAGTCCTCAAGACCGAAGACCAGCGCGCCGTTCACCTCGCCGGCCTCACCTTCGATCTGCGCCTCGACCGCATCGATCGCCTGAATGATGACACGCTTCTCGTCATCGACTACAAGACTGGCGACGTAAAGCCGAATTCCTGGGACCTGCCGCGGCCCGATGACGTGCAACTGCCGCTCTATGCCGGCTTCGCACTGGATCGGGAGACGGAACCGCTCGGCGGCCTCACCTTCGCCAAACTGCGCCCCGGCAAGATCTGTTTCGCCGGCCGAATCGGCAAAGCGCAAGCCACGCTCCTGCCCGCCCTCACCACGCAGAGCACTCTCGTCCGTGACCCGTTCCAGGCCGAAATGCTCATCAGCTGGCGAAATCTGATTGCAAAGCTCGCCCGCGACTTTCTTGGCGGCCGCGCCGAAGTAGACCCGCGCGATTACCCCAAAACCTGCGAGCGCTGCGGCCTGCAAAACCTCTGCCGCATTCACGAGAATCCGCCAGAGCTCGAACTGGGTGAGAACGGCATGGACTCGGAACTCGCGGAGGCCGCAGATGAGTAGCACCCTCACGCGCCCCGCCGCTCCCGACCAGCCCCAGCGCGAAAGTGCGCTTCACCCTGAGCGATCCATCCTGGTACAGGCGCCCGCCGGCTCCGGCAAGACCGATCTCCTGACCCGCCGCTTCCTGCGCCTCCTCGCCGCAGTCGATTTGCCGGGCCAGATCCTCGCCATCACCTTCACCAAAGCCGCTGCCGCCGAAATGCGCAACCGTATCCTTGCCGAGCTTGAAAAAGCCGCGCAGCCTGACTCGGCCACCCTGCCCGACGGTGATAATGTTGACGAATTCTCCATGCAGTCCCTTGCCCGCCGCGCGCTAGCCCGCTCCCGCCAACTCGGCTGGAACATTACCGAACTTCCCGCGCAACTGCGCATCTCCACTATCGACTCTTTCTGCCGCGAGCTTGCGTTGCAGCAGCCTTTGCTCTCCCATCTCGGCGGCGGACTCGAGATTCGCGAGCAATCGCGCGACCTTTATCGCCGGGCCGCCCGCCGCACTCTCGAGAAGATCGACATCGGCGATCCCGCGCTGCAAAGTGCGATTCGCGACCTGCTTTCATGGCGCGACAACAATTGGGCGGAAATTGAAGACCTGCTCGTAGAGATGCTCGGCCAGCGCCAGCGCTGGATGCACTATTTCGTCCTCCGCAGCCAACAGGATTGGGAAGCGGTGCGCGAGCGCCTTGAAAAACCCTTCGCCAACGCCGTTCGCGAGCGCCTCTTTATTCTGGAGCAACTTCTCGACCAGGCCCCCGGCGCCCGCGAAGAAGCGCACGAGCTGGCGCGGTTCGCCTGCGAGCACTCCGACGGCAAGCTTCATACCGACCTCGCCGAACTCGCGGAATTCCCCGTCGCCCCCTACCTCACCCTGGACGAACTCGAAGAAGCGCGCCAGGCATGCATCTGCCTCGCCAACCTGGTTCTCACCAAGGATGGATTCCGCGAGCGCGTGGACAAGCGTCACGGCTTTCCCGCCGATCGCAAACGTGAAAAAGATCGTCTGCTCCACTTAATCGCCACATTGCGAGCAGTCCCTGGCCTCCAATCGGCTCTCGCCGCTGTCGCCGAGCTTCCGCCGCTGCGCTACACCGACGACGAGTGGCAAATCGTGCGCGCCACATTCACGCTGCTGCGCGCCGCCGCCGCAGAGCTTAGAGTGGTCTTCGCCGAAACCGGCGCTGTCGACTTCGCTGAAGTGGCGCAGATCGCCGAGAACGTTCTTCGCGGCGAAGACAATCTTCCTTCCGACGTGGCAATCGCCGCCGCCGACGGCATTCGCCATCTCCTCGTCGACGAATTCCAGGACACCAGCCGCCGCCAGCATCAGTTGCTCTCCGGCCTCATCGCCGCGTGGCCCGAGCGCGAAGGCCGCACCTGCTTTCTCGTCGGCGACCCCATGCAGTCCATCTATTTCTTCCGCGATGCCGACGCCGAGCTCTTCGCGCGCATCCGCGACTACGGCCTCGAGCTCAGCAACGGTGAAGAACCGCTGCGCTTCGATCAGGTCGTCTTGCGCGCGAATTTCCGCACCGCGCCGCCGCTCGTGGCGCACCTCAATTGCCTTTTTGCGGATGTCTTCGCGACAGATGACGGCAGCGGAATCGCATTCTCCTCAGCCGATCCTGCGCGCGAGGAACAGCTCCAGCCTGCCGCGCCCTTTGCATTGCACGTCAACTTCGTTCCTCAAAGCACGCGCAACGGCTCCGCCACTGCCGCAGAAGCTGAGGAGAGGGAATCCGCCCATTCTGCGCAGACGAACGAAGTCGTCACCCTCATCCGCACCCACCAGGCCCGCATCGACGAAGCTCGCGCCGACGGCAGCAAATATCGTGTCGCCGTGCTGGGCCGCACGCGCAAAGCTCTGGCGCCCATCGCGCAGGCTCTCCGCAAAGAGAAGATCCCGTTCCGCGCCGTCGACCTCGAAAATCTCCGCGACCGGCCTGAAGTTCTCGACGTCCTCGCTCTCGCCCGCGCACTCCTCAATCCCCACGACCGTCTCGCCTGGCTCGGCGTTCTGCGCGCGCCGTGGTGCGGCCTCTCGCTTGCCGATCTTCACGCGCTCACCAGCGCTGACGATCCGTCCATCCTTGCGCGCCCAGTCCCCGGGCTGCTCGCCGAACGCCTCCATCTTCTCAGCGAAGACGGCCGGCAGGCTGCGGGGCGCGTTCTCAGCGCAGTTCGCTTCGAGTCCGCCTGGCGTTCTTCGCATCCCACTGCCTCACTCGGCGCATGGCTGGAGCAGGTCTGGATACGTCTCGGAGGCGAAGCCTGCGCTGATGCTGAAGCCCGCGCCAATCTCGATCTGCTGTGGAACTGTCTCTACCGGCTTCCCAATCGCGAACAGGACCTGCTCGGCCCCGCGCTCGACTCCGTGCTTCTCGATCTCAATGCCGAGCCTGACCCCGGCGTCTCCAGCGACTGTGGCGTGCAGCTGATGACCATCCACAAATCCAAGGGCCTTGAATTCGAAGTGGTGATCGTCCCCGAACTTCAAGCGCGCGAACGCGTTTCCAATTTCAATATGCTCAGTTGGCTCGAACGCGGCCTCTCCGAGCCTGACGATTCCGGCGAGATCACCGAATTCCTCGTCGCACCCTTTCAACCCAAGGGCGACGAACAAGGCACCGCCCGGAAATGGGTCGAAACCGTCTGCCGCGATCGCGAGCGGCAGGAATTGCGCCGGCTGCTTTATGTCGCCGCCACCCGCGCTCGCGAAGAACTGCACATCTTGGCACGTCCGAGTTACAAGACTCAGAGTGACGGCTCTATCACCCTCGTAGAACGAACAGCATCGCTCCTGGCCACCGCCTGGCCCGCGCTCGAAACCGAAATTAGGCAGCGCTTCGACACATGGATCGGCACGCGGCAAGCCTCTCATCCCCAGCACACCACCATCGAATCGCTCGCTGCCTCCGGCTGTGAAAGCAATCTGCTCGTCATGCCTTTGCCAATCAAGGCGACTCCCTTGCGCCGTCTTCCACCCGATTACCGCGCGCCTGAAGCTCCTCGTCTGGATCTCTCCACGGCAGCAGCCGTTGTCACAGACGCCTCTGCCCAACTCTACGCACGCCACGAAGGCGGCATGCTCTCGCGCGCGCTCGGCGACGCCGTGCACCTGCTGCTCGAACGCCTCGCCGGCCTGCGCACCAACATGGACTGGGATGCAGCACAAGTTGAATTGCAGCGCCTCGAACCCCGCGTCGCCGCCGAGATGCGCGCCATGGGCCTGAGTCCCGCTCAATCCGCTGACGTTGCTTCGCGCGCCATGCGCCATGCACTCAGTGCCATCACAGATCCCAACGGCGCGTGGATTCTTTCTCCGCATCCGCACAGGGAGAGCGAGGTCCGCTGGACCGGCGTCGTTTCCAGCGAACTGCGCACCGTCCGCGTCGACCGCATCTTCCGGGCCGGTCCCGCTCCGCAATCCGAAGGCGAGTCATGCTGGTGGATTGTGGATTACAAAACCGCGCATCCTGAAGATCTCACGCCCGAAGCCGCCTTGCCCGGCCTGCGGCAAATCTTCGCTCCGCAACTCCACGTCTATGCCGAGGTCCTGCGCAAACTGCACAGCGACGCCAAGCCCATTCGGGCCGCGTTGTATTATCCGTTGATGCGTGCGCTCGATTGGTGGAAGATTGAACCCTGACGTGCGGCAGCTTGCCGCGACCCTCAGTGCGCCATCAGATAAACGCCGATGCACACCAGCACCGCCGCCGCCCAGCGCCTGTGGTCCACGTTCTCTTTCAGGAAGACTTTTGCCGCCACGGCATTCACTACCAGGGGCAGGGAAGCGGAAACCGGCGCCACCAGGCTCAGCGGCATGTGATTCAGCGCGTAGAGCAGCGAGAAGAACGCCAGCGTTAGAAACGTGAGTCCGGCAAAGAACAGAGGGCATGACAGTATCGCACTCACCACTCCCGTCAGGCCGCGGCGCTCGCGTATTTTATCCAGATCGCCGACGGATTTCATCGCCGCCGACATGATCACCTCGCCGGTGCTCGAGAGCAGCACGATAGCCATGATCATGCCTGCCGCCGGCCAGAACCCTGTCTCATGCATGTGTAGCGGCAATGTCATCGCACCCCTCCATGCAACACCGGCTCCAGTTCTTCTTCTTCGACGTCAACCTGCCGGTGCGTTGACGAAGGGCCCTGCGCCACAAAACTCACTCCAATTGTGACTAGCACCACGCCGGCCCATCGCTCGACCGATACAGCTTCATGCAGCCAGTAACGCGAGAGCAGCTCGACAATCACGTTGCCCAATGCGGTCGCCGGCATTACGAATGTCAAATCAGCCCAGGAAAGAGCGTTCAGATAGCTGGAAAAAAATCCAATCAGCAGCACAATCCCGGCCATGATCCACGGCGTGAACACCGCAGCCAGCAGCGCCATCGGATGCGCCACGGAAATCGGGGGCAGGGAAGTCATGCCCCGCGCCAGGAAAGTATCGCCCAGCGGCGCGCAGATCGACACCATGGCGAGAATCAGATACTGCCGCGCCGTGAGCCTGTGATGCAACATCTCTGCCTGATCGCCCTCCCCATGGAATCGTGCGCTTTCGCCCCGGAATTCGATAGTCCCGTGCGCGTTCCCATCGCCGTTTCCCTTGCGTCCGGAGCGCGCGATGACAACAAGCCCTCGCTCGGCGCAACGCCGAGCTCAAAGAGATCCTCTCCGATGCGAACTGGCTGCGCTGCCGCTTCGCATAACGCGCGGTTATGCGCCCGCGCCTACCGGGGCCGCTGGATCTGGCTGCCGGTTACGGGCCGCCTTCACCATCTTGTTGCGCTGCGCGCGCAGCTTCATGAAGGCCTTGGCTTCCGTGTAAAGCCGCGGCACATCGCGATTCACAATCGCCTTCCAGATCACGCGCATCGCCGCCTTGGGCCTGAAGTAGTACTCGTCGTAGAACCGGTGCACCATCTCCAGCACGTAATCTGCCGGCAGTCCCGGATACTCGATGTGCGCCAACTGGTGTCCGCCTTCGTCGCTCATCGCGCTGGTGTTGGTGATGAACCCGTTGGCCTTCGCGTACTCGTAAAATTCCGTCCCCGGATAGGCATGCGCGATTGATACCTGAATCGTCTCCACATCCAGGCTCTTCGCGAACTTGATCGTGTTGCGAATCGATTCCTTGGTTTCGCCCGGCAGCCCAAGGATGAAGTCCCCGTGAATGGTCAGCCCCAGATCGTGGCAGTCCTTCGCGAAAGCCCGCGCGCGTTCCACCGTGGCGCCCTTTTTGATGTTCTTCAAAATCTGCGGATCACCCGACTCAAAGCCGACAATCAGCAATCTGCATCCGGCTTCGCGCATCGCCTTCAGCGTTTCGCGATCCGTGGTCACGCGTGACGTGCAACTCCAGGTCAGCCCAAGCGGCTTCAGCTTTTCGCACAGCTCAATGGTGCGCGCTTTCTGGATGTTGAAGGTGTCGTCGTCGAAGAAATATTCCTTCACGTCAGGAAAGTTTTTCTTCGCCCACGCCAGTTCCGCGGCCACGTCATCGGTCGCGCGCTTGCGCCACGCATGACCGCTCAGCGTCTGCGGCCACAGACAGAACGTGCATTGCGCCGGGCAGCCGCGCGTGGAATACAGCGAGATAAACGGGTGCAGCAGAAACGGCACGTTGTAGCGAGTCACATCCAGATCGCGCTTGTATATCTTCGTCGCCCACGGCATCGCGTCCAGGTTCTCCACCTGCGGCCGGTCGGGATTGTGCACGATCTTTCCGTTCTTCTTGTAACTGATGCCCAGAATTTCACTGAGCGGCTTGCCCTGCGCAAACTCCACTATCGAATAATCGAATTCGCGCCGGCAAATAAAGTCGAGCACCGGGCACTCGTTCAGCGCGCGGTCCGGATCCGTCGTCACCGGCGGCCCCACAAACGCAATCCGCATCTCCGGATTGGCCTTCTTGATTGCCTCCGCCAGCCGCTGATCGCCTTCCCATCCCACCGTCGAGGTGAAGAGCACGAGAAACTCATAGCCCTTGCAGATCTCGATCGTCTCCGCCGCCGAAACGTGATGCGGTGGCGCATCCAGAAGGCGCGAGCCTTCCAGCATGCCGGCAGGATAGGTCAACCACACCGGGTACCAGTACGATTCGATCTCGCGCGTTGCCGGCCAGCGCGAACTCGCGCCGCCGTCGAAGTTCTCAAAGGAAGGCGGGTTCAGGAACAGCGTCTTCAGGGGCACAGGCATCCTCTCATTTTATCATCGCGGCAGATCTTCGCACATTGTTCTCCGCCTTAGGTTTACTTACTATGCAACTCATTCAGCCAGTCCTGCATATGGCCCAGCGCACGCAGTAACTCCAGGCGCGCCTTGCTCAGGCCTAACTCCGCCTCCAGCGCGTCCTGGTACTTTTGGCGCTCGTCGATACGCGCCAGCTCCTCCGCTTTCGGAGAAGGCGGCGCCTGCGCCCCGGGACCTATCCCCGCGCCATTGCCCACTTCCATCTCCGTGGTCACCGTCGTTACCGCCTGCTGGGCAATCTGCTGCTTCAGGCTCGCGATCTCTTCCTGCGTATCCAGTTCGCGCAGGCTGCTCGAAAGCGACGCAATCTCAATCTGGTGCTGGCGTCGTGCTTCTTCGGCTTCCACGGTGGCGCGCAGTGCATCCGCCGCGGATGCCCGCGCCTTGGCACGGTTGAACATATTGAAAATCGGAACCTGAATGGAAATCCCCGAGCTGAAGTTATTCGCCGGTAGCGGTCTCCTGAAAAACGAGTTCACGTCATTCAGCAGCGTGGTGTTCCGCAGGTATTGCGCGCCGAACGCGAGTTGCGGCAGGTAACTGATTTCATCGTCACCCTTCGCCACGAATTGCTTCGACCGCGCCTGCAGCTCCGCCGAGCTTTCTCCTGTCGCATCCTCCGGCGGCGTGTCGCCGCTGATCTCAGGAATCTCGGGAATACTCGAGTGATCCGGCTGGATTGATCCATTGGGTAATCCGGTCAAATCGGCAAGTTGCTTTGAGAGATTTGCCGCCCGCGTCTGCAGGTGCAGCAAGTTCAGCTTGATCTGCGCCGCCGTCAACTTGGCCTGAAGCAATTCGCTCAGCGGATCCACTCCCGAACCCGTGCGCTGCTGCTCGATATCCACGAGCTTGCTGGCATAGTCCTGCTGCTGCTGCGCCGCGGCCAGTTCCTGGTTCAGGGAGTCCAGTTCGATGTAAGCCGTCGAGGCATCCAGCGCAACCTGCTGCTCCGCATCGTGCAAACTCACATTAGCTGCATCCAGCCCCAGCCGCGCCGCATGAATATACCGTTTCTGCGGAATCCCGAAGATGAGCGCCTGCACAGTGGCCGTCCAGATCGACGGCGGAGTTCCCGTAAATCCCACTTCGGGGAAGGCCGGAAGTCCCGTTCCAAAATCAACGGAAGGAATTATTACATCCTTGCTTTCCGAGAGTCCTGCTGCCGCTTTGCGCACATCGGCCTGGGCCATTCTCACCGTGGCGCTGTTGCGCTCCGCCATTTGCACCACGGTAGTCAGAGAAACCTGTGCCCTTGCCGCTGCAGGTGCCGCACCCAGCGCCAGGATCACAAGAGCGCGTCTCAAGGTTCTATAACAAGGCACGACTTCAGTCGAGCCGCCAACACAACAAATTGAAGCACGGGCTCTAGCCGCTGAGGGATGTGCGCTCAGGTTCTGCCAGACGGTTTTTGAAACATGCCCCACTGCGGCGCTCCAATTCGTCCCGGCTGCGACCAGTCGCCTCAACGCCCGAGACCCTTCTGGGGCAGATATTCCCCTGCAAGCTCCTTTGCTACAGCCTGCTCCTGCTGCGCGCCCGCCGCATCGCCCATCTGCGTCTTCAGTCGCGCCAGCCACACATGCGCTTGAAATGCTGGCCCCTCCTCCGTCTTGGCCGGCTGCTTCAAATAGTCTTCGAGCATCTTTGCTGCCAGCTCCGGATCGCGGTTGGCCTGTACCAGCACCGATGCCCCGTTGAACAGCGCCACTCCGGAATTTGGATCGCGCGCAGCCGCGCTGGCGCAGTTGCGCACCGCCCACTCCATCTGCTCCCACTCCTTCTGGTGGCGATAAAAGCTCGCCAGCGTGGCCCACGCACGCGAGGGATGCGGGCTCAGCGCGATGGCCTGCTTGAAATCCTGCTCCGCCGTGCCGTAGTCCTTGCGCGCGTAGGCGATCCTCCCGCGCAAATCCGCCGCCCGCGCACGATCGATCCGATCCAGTTCTTCCGCCACCGACTCGGCCTTGTCCAGGCCGCCCCCCACGATGCTCGGTGCGTCCACATAAAACTCACCCAGATCGCTCAGCGCGTCCTTGTTGCGCGGATCGAGGTGAGCCGCCGTCTCAAATTCCGCTCGCGCCTGTTTGCTCAGCGAGTACGCCGACAGAAACGAAGCTGCGCCCGCCTGCTCGCCCAGCGCCCGTCCCAGCCATAAGTGGTAATCCGAGTTTTGCCCGTCCAGCCGCACTGCCTGCGCGCATGCCTTGGCTGCTGCGCTCCACTGCTGCAGTGTGAAGCGCACTCGGCACTCCACATTCTGCGCTTCGGCCGCCTTAGGGCCGGACTGCGGCAGCCTCTGCAGCAGGCTCAAAGCTCTCGTCGCTTCGCCCGACTGCAGCGCCGAATGTGCCTCTGCCAGCGCGTCCGCGCTGACTTCTACCGGCCCCGAGCGCGCCGCTGCCGGCAGTGCTCCGAGCCCCAGAATAATTGCGATTGTTACAAGCCTCTTCACTGCACAATCCTTACTTCCGTGCCGTCCTGCAATGGCTGTCCCGAGGGCGATCCGGTCGCCACCCAGTCCCCGGCGCTCAATCCGGAAACAATCTGCTCCTGGTTCACGTTGAACATGCCGGTGGTCACGGGCGTCCGCACCAGCTTGCCGTCCACAATCTTGTAAACGACCGGATGGCCGCTTTCCGGATACACCGCTTCGCGCGGCACCGTCAGAGCGTGGGGCACCATGGCCGTGGTCACATTCACCGTGACATTGGTATCCGGCAGCAGGCCGGAATCAGCCGCGTTGTCAATGTGGATCAGCGCTATGCCCACCGTTCTTGTGGTTTGTCTCACCACCGTGATCGGCGTACGCTCTACGTGTCCGTGCCATTCCTGTCCCGGCTTGGCGTCCCAGGTGATGCTCACCGGCTGGCCCACAGCCAAGGCGCCGATTTCCGGCTCATCGAAGTACGCGCGAACCCTCTCTTCTCTCAGGTCCGCCATCTGTAGCAGCAGATGGCCTGCCTCCACGAAATCGGTTTCCTTTTCTTCCACGTCGTACACCGTTCCCGCAATGGGAGCGCGAATCTGCGTTTGCGCCAGAGTCTGCTTTGCCGCCTTGAGGCTCGCCTGGGCGTCGGCCACCGCCGCGCGCGCCTGCGAAACGTCTCCCGGTGCATACCGATCGTTCATGTTTTGCTCGGCTGCGTGCAGCGCCCCCGTAGCGGCGGCCAGCCGCTGCTTCGCCGCTGCCACTTCGCTGGGCGAAGCCGCGCCCGTCGACACTAATTTCTCCAGCGCATTCAGGTCGTTCTGCGCCTGCGTCTGCTCCAGCCGATAATTCGCCACCTGCGCCCGGGCTGTTTGCCGCTCCACCTGCGTCCCGTTGTGCAGAATCGAATTCAGCCCCACCTGTGCCTGCTCCAGCGCGCTCTCCGCCCCTGCCACCTTGGCCAGAGCTTCCGTGTCATCCAGTTGGATCAGCAGCTTGCCCGCCGCTACATGGTCGCCTTCCTCCACGTAGACAGCTTTCACCGTGGTCGAAATCGGGCTGAAGAACGAGTAGGTCTTCTCCGGTTCTACGGTGCCGTTGGTGCTCACGGTCTTCGACAAGTCCTGGTAGGCGGCCTGCGCCTCCCGCACCGGAAGCTGCCCTCGCAACATGTAATGCGCTGTGAAAAAGACGGCCACCAGCAGCGCAACAACCCCCAGCCAGAGCCACAGCCGGCTCCCTTGCTTTCTCTGTTCAGCCATGCATTTACCAGTGCCAGTATATAAGACTCAGAATTCACAAATTCGACGCGGAAAAATGCTCGCAAGCCCAAATTCCTCATCAATCTCCGCCTCGATACAATATTTCTATGGCAACAGAATCGCGCTACACTGACCTCCACGCCAAAGCCGGCCTGGACTACTCTTTTCCCGCCATCGAAACATGGCAAAACCAGTTCCCAGGCTACGAAATCCGCATCGACGACCCCGAGCTCACCAGCGTCTGCCCCAAGACCGGATTGCCCGACTTCGGCGCCCTCACCATCCGTTACATGCCGCGCCATCGCTGCCTCGAATTGAAGTCGCTGAAGGAGTATCTCTTCAGTTACCGCAATCTCGGAATTTTTCAGGAAAACATTGTCAACCAGGTGCTGGAAGACGTGGTCAAGGCCTGCGATCCGGTTTGGGCCGTGGTTCATGGCGAGTTCCGCCCCCGCGGCGGCATCGCCACCACCATCGAAGCGCGCTGGCCCCGCCCCACGGAGTGAACTCGTTCGCTTTTCATGCGGGCCGTCGCATACGCCCTCAAGAACCAGAGGAACGGTGACTCACTTGCCGCTTGACTGGAATCAAGGCGAACTCGCCGAAGGACTGCGCTGCTACCGCAATCGCGAGTTCTTCGAGGCCCACGAGCATTGGGAAGCCGTCTGGCTGCGCTCCGCCGAACCCGAGAAGACCTTCCTTCAGGCCCTCATCCAGACCACGGCAGCCTTCCACCATTTCCAGCGGAAGAATTACCTCGGCGCCGCATCACTGCTGCGCGGCGCTCTTCGCCGCCTCCATCCCTATCCCGCCGAATACGGCGGCGTCGCGGTGGAACAACTCCGGCAAAGCATCCGCGCCTGGCTCGCAGCCCTGGAGCATGATCAATTGAACTCGGAATTACCGATTCCGCAAATCAGGTAACTGCCGCGCGCAATGCACCTCTCCTGAGTCCCTGCGTCCCTGAGTCCCTCAGTCCCCGCCCACTGAGTACTCATCACTGACCACTGCTTTCCGTTCCCTGTTCCCTATTCCCTATTCCCTGCCTCTTCAGTGAGTCCAGCAGCAGCAAACAAGCCCCCACCACAATCGAACTGTCCGCCACGTTGAAGTCCGGCCAGTGATAGCCGAAAATGTTCACCGCGATGAAGTCCACCACCGATCCGTACGCGATGCGGTCGTGCACATTGCCGATCGCCCCTCCAAGAATCAGCGCCAGCGCCACCGTGGTCACCGTAATCCGGCTGCCCAGCCGTATTAGCGCGATGAACACCGCCAGCGCCGCAATCAGCGTGAACGCAATCAGCCCCCACCGCACCGTGTGCGGCGAAGTCGAATCGGCAAACAGCGAAAACGCTGCACCCTCGTTAAGCCAGTGCGAAATCCCCAGCACGTGCGGAATCACCGGGATCACATCCCCGATGCCAATATGCTTCGTCACCCAGATTTTCGTAAGGCGATCAACGACAATGACGGCGCCGGAAATCAGCAGCAGCCACGGCAATCTGCGAGGCGGCGGAAATTTCACTGCGCGGCCTCCGCTGCTTGTGGCGGCGCAGTCCCCATCTCCCGCAACGCATTCTGGCAACGCGTGCACACTTCCTGCCACACGCCGTAATTCGAAACCTCAGGCATAAAGTTCCAGCACCGCGCGCATTTGTGGCCGCTTGCCTTTGTGACGAAGGCTCTCAGCCCCCCAATGTTTGTCGCGAACTCCGTGCCGCAGGGAGGGTTTGCAAGCTGTTCTAGATTATTCAAGAGCGAACCGTGAGCTTTGTGCACGCTAACTTTCGAAACATTGAAAACTTCCTTAAGGAACTCCGCCAAATTCCATCCGTTCTTGCGGAGAAGATCAAACATTATGTCGTCAGCATAGAAATGCAGATCGACATCCAGACCTTTTCCAATTCCAGTAGTCTTGTCTTGCCGGTATTCCTCTAAAGCGCGTAACACCGCGTTTCGTAAGCCAAACAGAACCTTCCACTCGCCGATCAGGTAGACAGGGTTTTCCGGGAAAATCTCTTCCGGCTTCGGAAACAACGCCAGATGCACGCTCTCTTCGCGTCCCTCGACCGCGGGCAGATGCTCCCACACCTCGTCCGCCGTAAAGCTCATGATCGGCGCTACCAGCCGCACCAGCGCCTCCGTGATCCGCCACAGCGCCGTCTGTGCCGATCGCCTGGCCACGCTCGTCGGCGCAAAAGTGTACATGCGGTCCTTGAGCACATCGATGTAAAACGCGCTCAGGTCCACAATTGCAAACTCATTCACCGCGTGATACACGCGATGAAACTCGAACGCCTCATACCAGCCCAGAATCTTCTCCGTCAGCTCGCGCGTGCGCGCCAGCATGTAGCAATCCAGCGGCAATAGGTCGCCCTCGGCTACAGCATCCCGCGCCGGCTCGAACCCATTCAGATTTCCCAACAGAATCTTGAAGGTGTTGCGCAGCTTGCGATAAATTTCGGCGCAGCGCTTCATCAGGTTCTCGCTGGCAGCCGTATCCTCGCGAAAGTCCACTGACGCCACCCAGAGTCGCACGATCTCGCCGCCCATGCGGTTCGCAATATCCACCGGATCCACGCCGTTGCCCAGCGACTTCGACATCGCGCGTCCCTGCTCGTCCAGCGTCCATCCCACCGTGGCCACGTGCGAGTAAGGCGCCCATCCGCGCAGTGCCACCGAGGTGAGCAGCGACGAATGAAACCACCCGCGATGCTGGTCGCCGCCTTCCAGGTAAAGTACCTCCGGTTTCCGCGCATCGCCGCGTTCGAAGGCGCGGTAATACTCTTTCAGGTCTGGGTCGTCCTCGCACACCGCAAACCAGCTGACGCCCGCGTCGAACCACACGTCCAGAATGTCCTTCTCCCGGCGAAACTCCGTTCCGCCGCAATGCGCGCACTTCGCGCCCGCCGGCAGCAGCGCCGCCGCATCTGTCGTGTGCCACGCCTCCGCGCCTTCGCGCTCGAACAGTTCCACAATCCTGCGATTCAATGCCGGATCCAGCATCGGCTCCTTGCACTTCTCGCACAGGAACACCGCGATGGGCACGCCCCAGATGCGCTGCCGGCTGATGCACCAGTCCGGCCGCGTGGCGATCATATTCGTGATCCGCTCCTTGCCCCACGCCGGATCCCACACCACCTTGTCGATCTCTTCAATCGTGAGCTGCCGGAATGACACATCCGAACCATCCCTGCGCTTCAGCGGCGTCTCCATGCTGATGAACCACTGCTCCGTTGCGCGAAAGATCACCGGGTTATGGCACCGCCAGCAATGCGGATACGAGTGCTCCAGGTCTGAGCTCGCCAGCAGCGCGCCCGATTCCTCCAGCATCGCCATGATCACTGGATTCGCCGCCCACACCGACTTACCTTCAAACGGCGGCGGCGCCGCCAGCAGCCACCCCGCCGGATCCACAAACACCCGCCCCGCCTCATCCACGCGGCTCGTCGGGTCCAGCCCATATCGCTGCCCGGTGGCAAAGTCATCCGCGCCATGCGCCGGCGCCGTGTGCACCGCGCCCGTGCCGGTATCAGCAGTCACGTAATTCGCCAGCACGCCCAGCACTGACCGCTCCAGGAACGGATGCTTGAACGTCGCCCGCTCCAGCGCCCCGCCCTTGAACCGCGCCACTTCGCGCGTGTCCTTCAGCCCGCACGCTGCCGCCACCTGCTCCGCCAGCGACGCCGCAACGATGTACACCGGCGCGTCTGCCGCAGTCCCCCCCGACAGCGCCACATACTCGAAATCCGGATGAAAGGCAACAGCCAGCGATGCTGGAAGCGTCCAAGGGGTGGTGGTCCAGATGATTGTCGAAACGTCGCGGCCAGCAAGTTCCGGCGCGATGCTTTCGGGAGGCGAGGTGAGCCGATAGCGAACGTAGATGCTGGGGCTGGTGTGATTCTCGTACTCAACTTCAGCCTCGGCCAGGGCCGTACGGTCGTGAATGCACCAGTAGACCGGCTTCAGCCCGCGGTAGACGAACCCCTTTTCAAGAAATCCGTAGAAAGCCTCCAGCGTCCGCGCCTCGTACTCGCGCGACATGGTTTTGTAAGGCGTCTCCCAACGGCCGAAACACCCGATTCGCTGGAATTGTTCCGTTTGCAGGTCAACGTACTTCTGGGCGTATTCGCGGCATGCCTCCAGCACGGCGGGGGCAGGCATCTCCAGCTTCTTGCGGCCCAGCTTTTCGTCCACCTTGATCTCGATTGGCAGGCCGTGGCAGTCAAAACCGGGCACGTAGGGCGCGTCAAATCCCGCCATGGTCTTGGATTTGACCACAAAGTCCTTCAACCCCTTGTTCAGGGCATGACCAAGATGAATCGGACCATTGGCGTAGGGCGGACCGTCGTGAAGCAAATACGCCGGCCGGCCTCGTCCAGCCTTCCGCAACCGCTCATAGAGGCCGAGCGATTTCCACCGGGCCAGCCGAAGTGGCTCATTCTGTGGTAAGTTGGCCTTCATTGCAAAGGCCGTCTGAGGTAAGGTGAGAGTCGCCTTTAACTCCGGCGCAGGGGGCATTGTCGCTCCGTCGATCACTGAGAACTCGGTCATTCTCCAGTGTAAATCGCGGAGTGGAAAATTTTTAGGTAACAAGACAGCCAGATTTGCCGTCTATTGATTATGGTATTCCCGAGAACGCGGGAATATGAGACTCTGGAGAGAGCAGGAATCTCCTTACAAGCCGCCGGTACCCTGACAAGGGCACGGGCGGTCGAGCATAATGGACCCGACAGGCCCTCGAAGCACTGCCCACAGCTTCAGCGCCCAGCCGGGTCAGAGAGCCAGCAGGAACTATGGCAGACGAAACCCTAACCCACTCCGGCCCTGACCGCTTCAGTGTGCCGGTCATGGAACATCCAGCCCCCGCTTACAGCGTGCCGGGTAACGACGGGCACGAGCTCGACGCCTTCCTCGGCCGTGCGTTCGAAGAGAAGCCCATCTGGACCACCCTCTACGAAGGCATTCGCGACGTCTTCTTTCCCGTAAAGCTGCCGCCTCTTCAGGTCACCTCCAAGCCCATCGATGTCCCCGATCGCATGAAGGTGCCGCGCAATCCGTGGGCCGTCGGCATCTCCTCGGGACTCAACATCGCCATTCTCCTGATCGCCATCTACTTCGGCATCACCCAGGCCGTCAAACTCGTGAATAAGAAGTTCGAGGCGACCAATATTGACGTTGGCGTGTGGGCGCCCAAGGCTCCAACACAAGCTGGTGGCGGTGGTGGCGGCGGCAATCATACCGTCATCGACCCCACCAAAGGCCATCTGCCCAAGATCGTAAAGGACCCGATTACGCCGCCTCAGGTCAAAACCTTCGATAAACCCATCATCGAGGCGCCGGCCGCCATCAACGTGCAGCAGGACATCAAGCTGCCCAACAACCCCATGCTGCCTAACATCGGCGTCACCCAGTCTGCCAATGTCACCATCGCTGCCGAAGGCCAGGGCTCGGGTGCTGGTATGGGCAGTGGCAGTGGCGGCGGACTTGGTTCCGGGAACGGCAACGGATTTGGACCGGGAACCGGAGGCAACGCCGGCGGTGGGGTATATCATGTGGGCGGTGGAATCTCCGCTCCCGTACCCCTCAACAGCGTCGAGGCGGAGTTCTCCGATGAAGCCCGCCGCGCCAAGTACCAGGGCGTTTGCCTCATTCAGATGATCGTCGATGCTCACGGTATGCCCCAGGATCCCCGCGTCGTCCGGCCCCTCGGCATGGGCCTCGATCAGAAGGCCCTCGAAGCCGTCAGAAAATATCGATTTAAACCGGCAATGAAAGACGGAAGGACGCCGGTTCCGGTTATGATTACTGTCGAAGTAAATTTCCGTCTTTACTAGTGCTGAGTTTTTGGCACGCAACGCAAGGCCCGCCAAAGTCGTCCTTCGGCGGGCCTATCTTTTTCCCAGTTTAAAGCCGGGTGCCCCAAGTCTCGATTTTGAGACCTGGGAGGAACCCACTCTCCAGCACGGTCGCTACTGCAGATTCGTCATCAGCGCATCCAGCGCCGATTTCGGCGGACGCACCATGCTTTCCGGCAGCGTCCCCAGCGGTTCGTCCACCAGCCCCAGTTGATCGATGAACGTCGGCTGCTCCGTGTTGATGTACAAGACCCCGGTCAGCACTTCGTTGTTCGCATGCGATTCCATCAGCGTGCGCACCGCATTGGCCTTGTCCGTCGGATCGTAGTCTGCATGCAATTTGCGCAGCCGCAAGCTCGATCCGTCGTGCATCTCCACGTCGTACACCTGCCCCGAATCGTAGTCCACGTCGATCTCGTCGAAGCTGGCGATGAACCCGACCTCGTTGATGGGCTCGTCGTACTCCTGCATGAACTTGTAGCTCTTGGTCGACCCTTCGTGATCGTTGAAAGTTACGCACGGGCTGATCACGTCCAGCATCACCGTGCCCTTGTGCGCAATCGCCGCCTTCAGCATCGAGAGCAACTGCTTCTTATCGCCGGAAAACGACCGCCCCACAAACGTCGCGCCCAGTTGAATCGCCAGCGCGCAGGTGTCGATCGGCGGCAGCTCGTTGATCACCCCGGTCTTCAGCTTCGACCCGATATCCGCCGTCGCCGAAAACTGCCCCTTGGTCAGTCCGTATACGCCGTTGTCCTCGATGATGTAAATCATCGGCAGATTGCGCCGCATCAGGTGCACAAACTGCCCGATGCCGATCGATGCCGTATCGCCATCGCCGGAAACGCCCAGCGCCATCATGGTGTGATTGGCCAGCATCGCGCCCGTGGTCACCGAAGGCATGCGCCCGTGCACGCTGTTGAAGCTGTGCGAGCGGCTCATGAAATACGCCGGGCTCTTCGACGAGCAGCCGATGCCGCTCATCTTCATCACCCGCTCCGGCTGCACCCCCATCTCGAACATCGCGTCGATGATGCGCTCGGATATTGCATTGTGCCCGCAGCCGGCGCACAGCGTCGACTTCCCGCCGCGGTACTCCAGCACCGGAAGCCCGATCACATTTGTCTTCGGGCCTGGCGCCCCATTCGTCGTTGTAGTGGTAGCCATCTTTAGAGGCCCTCCCTCGTTGCAAATTCCGTAGTGATAGAGCGGGCGTCTATCGGCAACCCGTTATAGTGCAAAATGCTGCGCAGCTTCGTGACCTGATCTGCCGGCAAGTCCAGCTTCAGCAGCGACGCCAGTTGCGCGTCGCGGTCCTGCTCCACCACGTATACGCGCTCGTGCGCCGCCACAAAGTCGTGAATCTCGTGCGCAAACGGATACGCCCGGATGCGCATGTAATCCACTTCCTTCCCGTACTCGTCGCGAATCTGGTCCATGCTCTCGCGCAGCGCGAAATCCGTGGTTCCGAAAGCCAGGAACCCGATCTTCGACGTGCCGTTCTTCACCGCCACCGGCGCCGGTACCAGCGTTCGCGCGGTCTCGAACTTCCGCGCCAGCCGGTCCATGACCGCCTGGTACTCGTCCGGTTTCTCGGTGTAGCCGGCCGCGTCGTTGTGTCCTGAGCCGCGCGTGAAGTACGCCGCCTTGGGATGATTCGTCCCAGGGAGCGTGCGCCACGGAATCGCGTCGCCATCCACGTCGCGGTAACGCGCGAATCCGCCCAGCTTCTCCAGATCTTCCGCCGTCAGCACCTTCCCGCGATCGAGCGGCTTGTCCGGATACGCAAACGGTTCCGACATCCAGTTGTTCATGCCCAGGTCCAGATCCGTCAGCACGAACACCGGCGTCTGCAGCCGCTCCGCCAGATCGAACGCCTGGTAGCTCAGCTCGAAGCACTCCTTCACCGAACCGGGCAGCAGGATCACGTGCTTCGTGTCGCCGTGCGATAGCATCGCCGTCGAAAGCAAGTCCGCCTGCTGCGTGCGCGTCGGCATGCCAGTTGAAGGCCCGGTGCGCTGCACGTCGAAGATCACGCCCGGAAGCTCGGCATAATATCCCAGTCCGGAAAACTCCGCCATCAGCGAAATCCCCGGCCCGGAAGTCGATGTCATCGCCCGCGCGCCCGCCCAGCCCGCGCCCAGCACCATGCCGATCGCGGCCAGCTCATCCTCCGCCTGCACCACGGCAAAGGTCGCCTTCCCCCCCGGCGTCACGCGAAACTTCTTCAGCAGATCCGTCGTCGCCTCAATCAGCGACGTCGATGGCGTAATCGGATACCACGCCACCACCGTCACCCCGGCAAACACCGCGCCCATGCCACACGCCGCGTTGCCGTCGATCACAATCTTCCCCGCCGTCTCGTTCATCGGCTCCAGGTAATACGGATCCTGCTTGGTGAAGTGCTCGGCCGCGTAGTCAAAGCCCGCCTTCACCGCGCCGAAGTTCAGGTCGAATACCTTCTGCTTCTTGGCAAACTGCTTGCGCACGCCCTTTTCCACGATCCCCGGGTCGATGTGAAGCAACTGCGCCGCCGCGCCTACGTAAACCATGTTCTTGACCAGCTTGCGCAGCTTGGCCTCGGGACACACTTCCGCCGTCAGCTTGTCGAACGGCACCGGGTAGCACACCACGTCCTTGCGGTACTGCTGCAGGTTCAGCTTATCTTCGTAGATCGCCACGCCCCCCGGCGGCAGTGCCAGGATGTCCTCCCGCGCCGTCTCCGGATTCAGCGCGATCAGCACATCCGTCTCGCGCTTGCGGGCCACATACCCGTCCTTGCTTGCGCGAATCGTGTACCACGTCGGCAATCCGGCGATGTTCGATGGAAAAAGGTTCTTGCCGCTGACCGGAACGCCCATCCCGAAAATGCTCTTGAGCAGTACGCTGTTGGCCGACTGCGAGCCCGATCCGTTCACGGTAGCTACAATGATGCTGAAGTCATTAACGACGCGCTGGCGCGCATGCAAAAGGCCCTGTTCTTGACCCAGGGCCAGGTCTCCTGTCGCCATTTGGCGGGATTCCCTTCAGATAGATTGGTTCAGCGCGCGTAAAGCGTGCCTATATGTTGATTATAGTCACCGCGCGGCTCAACCGTCTCAATTCTACGCGCCACATTCCACGCCTGCATGAACAACATTTAATCCCCTCATTACTTAGGATTTATGCAGCCGCGCGTCGCGTTTCGCTGCTCCACACGTCACCCACGATTTCTGCACCCTCTATCGTGCGTCGCAAGGTGATCCGTTTTGAAAGGGCACGACTTCAGTCCTGCCGAATAACGCCCAAATGAAAGCGGCTTCACCAATTGCGAAAAACCATCATACGGAGGGAGGCGGGGGTTTTAACCCCCGCAAAAGACGAGCAAATCCAATTGGGCTTTAGCCCCGGAGGACGTTTGGGGCCGCCATCGCGCAATTTGTTCTTTTCCCCAACTCGATTAGCCGCTGAGGGACCCGTCCATCGACGCGCGCCTCAGTCGTGCCGAATAACGCCCAAATGAAAGCGGCTTCACCGATTGCGAAAAACCACCATACGGAGGGAGACGGGGGTTTTAACCCCCGCAAAAGACGAGCAAATCCAATTGGGCTTCACAGGCTGCGGAAAAAGTCTCAGAGTAGTTACTTTTTCTCCACAGAGCAGGGGAGTAGGAAAGAAGCATGCGTGGAGAAGACGAGAAGCAGACGGCGATGTACAGCTATGTGACGTTGGCGCAGCGGATACCGGCGGATCA
>DASYWU010000059.1:0-7951 GCA_035935755.1 Occallatibacter sp.
CTACTGACATAGTCACTAACTGGCTGGCGAGCAAGGCTTCGAACCTTGAGTTTCCGCGGTCAGAGCGCGGCGTGTTGCCAGTTACACCACTCGCCAGTAATCTTGGCTGCGCAGGCGGGGGTCGAACCCGCATAACCCTGATTAACAGTCAGGTTCTCTGCCAGTTGAGATACCGCGCAAACTAAAAGCCCCCGAACGGAGTGGTCTTCTCCGGACCGGGTGAGAACCAGTGGTCTTACACTTTCCTGACTTGTTCCGATCCCGGCTCGCGCAGCCTCACCATCACCGTCGCGCCTTCTGTCGCCGGCACCATCTTCGACGCGCTCGATTACCTCACGAGCTATCCGTGGGGCTGCACCGAGCAGACCATGTCCAGCTTCCTGCCCGACCTCATCGTCGCCCAGGCCATCGAGAAGCTGCACATCAAATCGCCGATCGATCCTAAGACTCTGAACTACATGGTCAACGCCGGCATCCAGCGCCTCGCCAGTTATCAGCATGATGACGGCGGCTGGGGATGGTGGCCCGACGATCCCAGCCGCGTCTTCATGACGGCCTACGTGGTCAGCGGTCTCGGACAGGCCAAAGCGGCCGGGTACAACATTGATGATGGCCGCTTCAATCGCGGACGCGCATGGCTCCAGTCCGCGCTTGCCGCGCATCCCAACATGCTGCCCGACCTCCGCGCCTATAGCGTCTACGCGCTCGCCACCACCGGCGGCGCGCCGAAGGATGAGCTCGACCAAGTCTGGTCCAGCCGCGGCAAACTGAGCGATGAAGGCATCGCCCTCGCCGGACTCGCTCTCGATGCCGCCGGCGACGCGCGCGCCCACGACGCCGCACTGCTGCTCGAAAAGAAAGCACGCACCACTGACACCGACGCTTACTGGCAGGGCACTTACGACAGCTTGCTCGATTACTGGGATGACACTTCGCCTGAAACCACCGCCTTCGCGCTCAAGCTCCTCATACGCGAGGATCGATCCAGCGGCCTACTGCCCAAGGCCGCGCGCTGGCTGGCCGTTCACCGCAGCGGCGACTACTGGTTCTCAACCAAGCAGACCGCAATGGTCATTCAGGGCCTGACCGATTACCTCACCCTCAGCGGCGAGCTCGCCAACTCCTCCGATGTTGAAGTGCTCCTCAACGGCACGAGCGTAGGCAAGCGCCATTTCGGCCCGGCCGATGCGCTCGCCGAACCTTGGAAGATCACCATTCCCGCCGCGCAGGCCGGCACCGAAGGGAAGATCACGATTCGTAAAACCGGAAACGGCATCACCTACTGGTCCGCTCAATCCCTCTGGTACTCCACCGATCGCAAGCTCTTCCAGCAGGGCAAGCTCGCACTCAACATTACGCGCGACTACTACCTGCTCCGCAAGCGCCATGACAAGCCGACCGATCCCATCACCTATGACCTTGTTCCGCTCGAGGGCCCCGTTCACATCGGCGACATCATTGCCATGCGGCTCGCGCTCAGCGGCACCAATTGGAAATACCTCATCGCCGAAGATCCCATTCCGGCAGGCACGGAATTCCTCCCCGAGTCGAGTCTCTACAAGCTGAACAACAAACCCGACTGGTGGGCGGACTTCTTCACGCGCAAGGAATTTCACGACGACCGTGCCGCTTTCTTCAACACCGACTTCAACGGCCGCCTCGAATACGTCTACCTGCTCAAGGTGGACAATCCCGGCAAATTCGTCATCAGCCCCGCGCAGGCCGGCCCTATGTATCAGCCGAACATCCTCACCAGCACCGATCCCGCCACTCTGGAGGTGCAGCCGTGAATCCGTTCCGCGATCTCTTTCGCCGCCTCCGCCGCAGCCTCGGCTTGGTCGCCGCGCAGTATTGGGTTATGCTCGTGCTCATTGGAATCGGCGTTGCGTGGACGCGTCTGCCCGACCAGTACTGGTGGCAGGTCTTCCTCTCGCTGCTCATTCCGACACTTCTGATCGCCGCGCTTCTTGCGCTTGATGCTGCGACGATGCGTTCCGTTGCCGGCGGCGCAGACAGCAAGCACGTCAGGCTGATGTGGGGAGCGCTGGCTCTGGCCGTCTGGGCCGCCATTTACGCAGCCATCTGGATTTTTCTCAACTGGTGCGCCGGCCACATCCGCGCTTGGGCCAGCTACTTGAACTCGCGCGCCTCCGCCCACGCACGCGCTTCATTCTTCACCTACGATCACATCCAGAACTGGCTCATCGCCCTCGTCTGGATCTTTCGCTGGATCATCGTTCCCGGCAAGCTCATTCCCTGCGCCATTGCCTCCGCGCAATTCGGCTGGCGCCTGCCTTGGCGCAGGCTCATACGATTCATGCTGAATTGGCGCTGGTGGCCCGCGGTCATCCTTGCTTCGCTCATCGCGGTCGAGTGGCCCAGTCACTTCTACAACGCCATTCCCCAGGGATCGGTATCGCAGCAGGTCTGGGCGGTTCTCCTCAAACTTCTGGCGAATTACCTGCTCGCCATCACGTCCTGGATTCTGCTCCTCGCCTGGGCCGCCGTACTCATCTCTCCGCGACCACAATCCGCCGATGATGCTCTCGTGCCCGCTCCAATCGGCTCCGCGCCGCTCGGCGAAGACTCCGTCCGCTTACCGCTGCCCGAGGCTGGCAACAACCCCGCCGGGAACGCCTGACCGCAGCCAGCTTAGAACCTGCCCGCGCCCATACCGCGTCATCAGCCGCGCCGCATACCACTCCGCCGCGCGATGCGCCGCTTCCAATTCCGCTTCGCTCCTCGCGTGCGCCAGGGCCGCATCCACTGCATCGATCTTCATCGCCGGCGATCTGTTCGGTACGCCGCCATCGCCGTTCCATGTCTCAACCAGTCCTTCGCGCAACCACAGCGGCGCTGCCGGCCCTGCCGCACCTTCCACCAGCGCGTGCAGGAACTCATGCCGCAGCGTCGGCGCAAGCATCTTCCTTCCCGCGAGCACACGCAGCGTCTGGATGGCGATCCAATTGCCTTCTGTAAACGCCGCCAGCGAACCCGGCGCCAGAGTCGCATCTCGAAAAGCCTCGGTGGATGCGAAGGCCCGCACCGTGAGTGGCGCCGCCACATTCAATCCGGACCGCTCCGCCGCCTCAGCCCGCGCCCGGTTCAGCTCCGGCAACAATCTCGCGTCGCCGGCATCCAGTGTCTCCAGCACGAACCCCTCTGCCGAATAGCTCTTCCAAACGAGGCCCGTCCTCTCATCTGCAGCGTATGCTCCGGGAAAATACTGCGACAGAATCTGCGCCGCCGTCCTGCCCTCCTCAGCCATTGCTGCAGCGCCCTTCTGGCATAGTCCCACGCCATGGCCCCATCCGCGCCCATGAAACAAAAACCTGTCGCCCTCGCGGTTCACCTCAAACCATGTGCTCGGAATCTTGTTCCATCCCAGCCGCTCGCCTACCGCCAATCGAAACTCTTCCGCCGGGATTTCCGTTCCGCCGACTTGCACCAGCACAGCCCGTCCTGACTCTCCGCGCCTCGCCACGCTCAGGTCCGTCCACCCCGGGCGCGCCAAGCCGGCCGTTGCCAAAGCCGCGGTCAGATCCGCGTGCGTAATCCCTGACGCCCACTCCCGGCCGCCGTCGCGGACGCAGTAAGGATCGGCACGCGAGACCAGGTACGGAACGGCTCGCGCATGGGGCCAGATTTCATCCTGTGCCGCGGTCCGGCCACCGCAGTCCTTGCTGAAGTACGCAAGAGCGCGCTGCCCGTGGAACCACAGTGTCTCACCCGCCGTTTGCAAGGTGGCCGCATGTGCCGCGGAGCCGCGCTCACCCTCCGCGCCCCGGCGCAAAAGCTGGCAATGTGTCGAGTCGCACAGGTCATAATCCCTGTGCCCATGCGTCTCATGCAGCGCAAATGTCCGCACCACGATCGCCAGCGCCTTCAGCGATTCCATGGTGTCGGCCGCGGTGCTTTCGCTCGCCACCACGCGTTCTACGTAACTCTCCACAGGCATCGTGACCACAATTTCCAGCACGCCTGCCCGCGTGCGGATCGTAACCGGATTCCGCTGCGTGACGGTCTCGCCGTGCGCCGCCAGCTTCACCGGGCCTTCGATCCAAATCTGCCTTGCACGTTCGGCATTTCCAGCTCCGCCAAGCGCGACCGCATCTCCCGCCGCGCGAATCTCTACCGGAAGCGCAAGCCGGAGTGCCGCGCAACCTTTGCAGGTTCTTAAGGTCACTTTGGAATTTGTACCGGCAAGTTCCACCATCACTTCCCGATCCCGCCACAACGTCCAGATGCCCACGCGCAAAGTCGAACGGCTGCGAGGCGCCACGTCTGCCGCGTTCACATTCGACGCCGGTTGAATGCGTAAGGCGCACACCAACAGGATTGCCGCCACGGCGGGAGCGGACAACAGTCTCCCCATCGGTTTTGCATTCATAGGTGCCCCACCGGCGCATGCTTGAGCAGCACGCCCGCCACATGAGCCGCATCCGCACCGCGTCCAGCAGGCACAAACACCGTGACGATCACCTGCGGCTTGTCGGCAGGCGCGAGGCCCACGAACCATCCATGCGTTCTGCTTGAATCCGAGTCCTCCGCTGTTCCTGTTTTGCCCGCAACTCGCACGCCCGCCAAATGCACCTCATCCGCCATTCCGTAAGCCGCCGAATCCCGCAATCCCGACCCCACCACCTGCGCCGCTTGACTCTGCGGATGCGCCGCCATTTCCAGCGCCAGCCAGCGGTACGCCTCCGCCAGTTCCAGAGGTGTCACGCGCACCCCAACCACGCCCAACACCGCCAGTTCTTCCTCCGCCGTGCTATGCGGCTCGCGAAATTCCGCCGTCGCCTCATTGCGCGCCAACCCCGTCGCCCGCAGCAAACCAGTCCGCCGCAGCATCTGTCCCAGTTCACCAAGCTGAAGCGTCTCCGCCACATGGGCAAAATACGTGTTACACGACCACGTCAGCGCCTCGCGCGCGTCGAATGGCGGAGCCAGCGGATGCGGGCAAGCCAGCCGGTGTCCGGCAATCACGAGCTTCCGGTTGCACTCGACCCTCTGCACATGGTTCCATTGGCCCGCCGTAATCAGGCTGTAAAGCACCAGAGGCTTCAGCGTCGATCCCGGCGCGGCCAGTGTTCGGGCCGCTGCGCCAAGTTGATGCGCCGCAACAATCCGGTTCGTCGCCACGTCCAGCACGAGAATTCTTGCGTCGGGCGCGCTGTGCGCCGCCGCCTTCACCGCCTCCTGCCAACCTGCAGTTTGAGCATGAAGGCCCGAGAGGCCCAGCGCGACCGTCGCGGTTGCGGCTAATAGCCGGCCCCGGAAGCTGCGAAGGAAGATCGGATTCAGTTTCATGCGAGTGGCTTGGAAGGTATAAAGGCGTTTCTACGCGGCAGAGAACCGGCTCTGTCGCTTCAAAAAATGGACGCTCTGATTTTCGAAGCCATTTTATGCCATCCCGTCGCGCTTCATGGCTATGGAGTGATAATGGCATTCCTCACCAGACACAAAAGCGGATGGCCTTTTCTTCCGGAAGAATCGTTAGGGTTGCGAGTGTATGGGCATGCGCAATGCCGGACACTGCTGGAATGCGATCTGGCCAGGAAAGGAGCGCTCGCAGACTTTCTGCGCCCTGATCCCAGGCCACAATCTGTGCCTGGACTTGAGCGATTTCATTCCTGCATTAACTGAAGCTACCGGGTGGAGGAGTTGTGGACCGCGAATACTACTGCCTCATATTTGGCCATATCTGATGAGGCCGCAGGTTACCGGCGAAGGAGCGGGAATTGCGGTTGAGAAAACCCTCTCGACTCGCCTACTCCGTAAGCGTACTTCGTGCCCCTCTTGACGAGAAGTGGAGTGTGTCATCAGGTGCCCGCTTGTAATTTGGTGGACACCTGATGAGTGTGTCTAAGCCGCTTGGGAAAAGTCGGCCTGAAGCGAGGGCGCAAGGTTCCAAGGCAGCAGATCCTGGATCTGGCTGATGGGATGATCGGCGATCTGGGCCAGCACGGTGCGGAGATAGAGCTCAGGATTCAGTCCGTTGAGCTTGGCTGAACCGATCAGCGAGTACATGGCCGCGGCACGCTCGCCACCGCAATCTGATCCCGCAAATAGAAAGTTCTTCCTTCCCAATGCAACTGCCCTGAGTGCCCGTTCGGCAGCGCTGTTGTCGATTTCCAGCATGCCATCTTCGGTGTAGCGCGTAAGAGCACGCCACCGTGAGAGCGCATATCGGATGGCGCCCGCAGTTTCGCCCTTCGCAGACAAGCTGCGCTGGGCTTTTTCCATCCAGCTTCGCAACTGCTCCAGCAGTGGCCTGGCTCGCGCCTGTCGGACACTCAACCTCAGATCAGCAGGTTTACCGCGAATCTCCTCTTCGATCGCATAGAGAGCGCCGATTCTGGCCAAAGCTTCTGTGGTGGTTGGCGAAGGATGAACGGCGTGGATATCGTGGAACTTTCTTCGCGCGTGTGCCCAGCAGGCCACCTCATATATTGTCGCCGTACAGGTGATGAAAGCCTGCGTAGCCGTCCGCCTGGAGAGCGCCCCTGAACTGCTTCAGATGCAGGCGGGGATGTTCGCCCTTGCGATCTGCGGTGTAGGCGAGCCACACTGCCGGGGCCACTTGTTCACCTGCAGGTCGGTCGTCCCGCACATAGGTCCACAGGCGCCCCGTCTTCGTCTTGCCGTTGCCGGGAGCCAGTACCGGCATCGGCGTGTCGTCGGCGTGCAGCTTGCGACCTGCCAGCACATGCTTCTGAATCGCGTCTACCAGCGGACCGAGCAGTTCGCTGGCGGCTCCCACCCAGCCAGCCAGCGTGGAGCGCGGTATCTCAACACCCTGGCGGGCATAAATCTCTGACTGCCTGAACAGGGGAAGGTGGTCGCCAAACTTGGAGACGATCACGTGCGCCAGCAGACTGGGTCCGGCCAGGCCGCGATCAATCGGACGCGACGGCGCCGGTGCTTCGACGACGCGATCGCAGCCGGTGCAGGAAAACTTGGGCCGCACATGACGGATGACCTTGAAACTCTCCGGGACGTACTCCAACTGCTCAGAAACATCTTCACCGAACTGCCGTAACTGCCCGCCGCAATCCGGACAGCCATCGCCACCCGGCGTGTGCATCACTTCTTCACGCCGGAGGTGCTTGGGCAGGGGCTTGCGTTCCGGCCTCTTCTTCGGCTCTTGCTTCGGCGATACTCGTTCGGCTGCGGCCTCAAGCTCGGCTTGCGTTGTCTCTTCGTCTTCGAGCTCCAGCTCCAGTTGCTCAAGCCGGATGACGATCTTTTCGCTCTTCTTGCCGAAGATCACGCGCCGCAGCTTGTCGACCATCAGCTTCAGGTGCTCGATGTGCTCGCCGCGCGAGCGCAACTCATCGGCCTGTTGGGAGAGTTCCTGACGGTAGGAATCGAGTTCGACTTCAAGCCGCCGCAGCTCCTGATCACGAGCCAGCAGTAGCGAGTCAAGCTCTTTTTGCTGCTCTTGCTGCGCATGGAACAACGCCAGCAATGCATCGCGATCTAACGCATCCAGATCCGGCAGCGGGGCGCGATCCATGGACGCAGTATGCCATGAAGGCGAGTGGAAAACCTTGATAAAAGCCGCATGAATGCAGGGGAATCAGCATAGTCATTACACGGCGATTTCCGGCGCCCACGTCCGCTCGACTCTTCGCCAGTCCATCCCTTCCAGAAGCATCGAAAGCTGTGCGCGGCTCAACCGCACCGTTCCGTTCTCAGCCTTTGGCCAGATGAAACGCCCGCGCTCCAAACGCTTGGCAAAAAGACAGAGACCGTCCCCGTCCCACCAAAGAAGTTTTACGATGTCGCCTCTGCGCCCGCGAAACACGAACACGTTCCCGCGACACTGCACCCATCTTGTTTTTGTTTGTCTCGCCGGCGAGCGGTGCGCTTTTTCATGACCGTTCCTTTCCTTTCAAGGCGGCGATCTGTTCAGCCGTGGGCTCGACATAAAGGTACTCTGTTCTGT
>DASYWU010000060.1:0-1504 GCA_035935755.1 Occallatibacter sp.
CGAAGATCGACGTACCTCGACCGTGGAAGGCCGCTAAGCGTTTCCTGCGATAAGAGCGATCTTTGGACGGGCTTCCCTCTACTTCGGCTCGAAGTCGCTAAAGCATTTCTCCTTATGGTGTATAGTGTGATTGGCGATTCTTCGCGCATAGACAATGGCGCGACCATATTCGGATGATTTGCGGCGGAAGCTGCTTTCGGCCTACGACGAGGGCAAAGGAAGTCTGTCGGAATTGGCCGAGCGTTTCGGTGTGAGTTTGGCCTGGGCGTGGAAGATCTCGGCGACGCGTAAGCGCACTGGTCAGATGGAGCGGCCCAGTTATCGTCCTGGAGCCAAGCGCCGCATCGACGAACAGGCGTTGTCTGGATTGCTTCGTCGCCATGCCGATGCGACGCTGGTGGAACTGCAGGCGGAGTTGGAAAGTAAGACCGGGCTGCGGGTGAGCACCCAGCATCTGTGGCGGGTGGTGAAGCGGCTGGGCTTCCGGCTGAAAAAAAGTCACTCCACGCTCAGGAGCGGGACACGGAAGAGAACCGCAGGCGGCGCGAAGAGTTCGTCGCGGTAATTGGCAGGATCGACCTGGAGCGGTTGGTTTTCCTCGATGAGAGTGGCGTGTCTACGCAGATGACGCGTCTCTATGCGCGCGGCCAGGGAGGCGGGCGCCTGCATGAGAGCAGGCCGGATGGCAGATGGAAAATCCTCACCATTCTGGGTGCCATCAGCACGCGGGGCATGATCGCCACGATGACCATCGAGGCGGCCACGGATCGGGAGATATTCCTCGCCTACCTGGATGAAGTCCTTTGTCCGAAACTGCGGCCAGGCGACGTCGTGGTGATGGACAATCTCAGCTCGCACAAGGTCAAGGGAGTGCGCGAAAGAATCGAAGCGGCAGAAGCCCAGTTGCTCTACTTGCCGCCCTACTCCCCTGACATGAATCCGATCGAGAAGGCTTGGGCGAAGCTCAAACAACTCCTACGCGCGATCAAAGCGCGCAGCAAAGAAGCCCTTGAAGAAGCCATCGCTCACTTACTGCCTCTGCTTACTGCAGAGGATGCCAGAGCGTGGTTCAGACTTCCATTTAGCGCTCTACAGCAATAGGAGAAATGCTTTAAAGGGCTTGCCGCGTGGGCAACGAAGAGCAGAATGCAGCCGATACGGCTTCAACTCACGCCGAAGGCAGTCTGCGTGACGCCGAGAAACGCGAAGACGGCACGGAGATACGGTTCGATGAAGTTGAAGGTCTCCAGGGCGGCTCCCGTGTCGTACCTGCCGCCGGAAGCGGTGACAACGGTGGCCTTCTTATCGTTCAGTAGTCCTCGCGACTGCCTCCGGCATAAGCTGTCGCGAGACCGAGGCTTGAAACATTGGGCTGGAATCTACTCGCAATAGAGTCGGCATGCGTTATCCCCTCCTCACTTCATGCGCCGCTGTGAACATCACATGTCGTCCAGGCAGAAGCTGATGTCGTTAATGCGGCGAATGCAACCATGGAGGTACCTCG
>DASYWU010000061.1:0-260237 GCA_035935755.1 Occallatibacter sp.
AGCTATTGTGGTCTCCCACCCTTTCGCAAAAAACGCGAAAGGATGGGGCACGGAACTTCTGTGACAATTCCGGAGGTCGTGTACTCAGCTATTGTGGTCTCCCACCCTTTCGCAAAAGGCGCGAAAGGATGGGGCACGGAACTTCTGTGACAATTCCGGAGGTCGTGTACTCAGCTATTGTGGTCTCCCACCCTTTCGCAAAAAACGCGAAAGGATGGGGCACGGGGCGTTCGTGCGATGCCACCGATTCATCTCGTAACTGTGAACCGGATTCCGTTTGAGGAAGTGCATGAGAGACGGGACGCGATTTTGCGGTCTCTGAGATTCTCTGCGGAGCGCGCGGTGTTACAAGGGCCGGAACTCAGCGTCAGAGTGTCTTCCGGAAGAGATTTGAGGGTTTTTCCCTCTTCTGCGCTTTCTGACCTACATCTGTTCGGGGAACGATCGGCGAAGCTCAAGCCACCCTTCTCTTTCTCTCTTCTTTGCATCGTTGCGGTGGACGAAGAGATAAGCCGCGGGCACGATAAAGATGGTCAGGACCACGGAGACGATCAGGCCGCCGATCACGGCGCGGGCCAGGGGAGCGTAGAATTCACTACCCTCCTCCATTGTGAAGGCCATGGGCAGCATGCCGAGCACGGTTGCCAGTGAGGTCATCAGAATTGGCCTGAGGCGAAGACGGCAGGCGGTACTTACCGCGTCCTCGATGGCCATTCCTTCTTTCAGCAGCACGCGCGTGACGTCGACGATCAGAATTGAGTTGGAGACGACGATTCCGGTCATCATGATCACGCCCATCAGCGACATTACGTTCATGGTGGTGTGGGTGAGGAGGAGGGTGAGGATCACGCCCATGATTCCCGGGGGAACGGCCAGCAGGATGATGAAGGGGTCCTTGAACGAGGCAAACTGAGCCATCAGGATCAGGTAAACAAGGATCACGGAGAGAATCAGTCCCAGGGCGAAGCTGGAAAACGAACTGTGCATCGCATTCACCGAGCCGCGCACTTTGAGACGCAGGTCCGCAGGAATATTCATTCTGCCCACGATGCGGTTCACTTGTTTCGCCAGACTGCCCAGGTCTTCGCCAGACGGCGACACGAAGACATCGATCACACGCTGGACTTCATAGTGGTCCACCTCAGTTGGGGTAAGGATGGAGTGAAGATCGGCAACGGCAGTGAGGTTTGTGACCTGTTTGCCATCGGGGGAGCGGATGGGAATGTGCTTCAAATCATCGAGTGACTGGAAATCCGCGATGGGCATTTGAACGGTGAGGAAGTAGTCGTTCCCCGTCCGGGGGTCGACGTAGTAACTGGGAGCGATGACCTCATCGGATTTCAATGACGTGATCAGGTTGTCCACAACTTCGCTTGAGGTCAGGCCTAGTCGCCCAGCCATTTCGCGATGAACATTGACCTGCAGGCCCGGATAATTGAGGTCCTGCGGGATCATCACATCGCTCGCGCCTTTCAGGTTGCGCAAGCGCGCGGCGACCTTGCTGGCGACGTCGTAGACTCTGCGCATATCCTGTCCTTCGATCTGGATGTCAATGGGCGCCGGTAGCCCCTGATTTACGATCGAATCCACCAGGCTGCCGCTTTGGAAATAGGTGGAAATCTCCGGCATGTCGCGGAGCAGCCTGGCGCGGACGAGGTCCATATAAGCAAAGCTGCTTTTGCTGTGACCCTTTTTCAGACTTACGTCGACAAAGGCGGTACTCTGGGATGAATTGCTGGTGTACATGGCCTCGAAGCCGGGCGTAATGCCGATGTTGGATACGATCATCTGCAGATCTTTGGAGGGGATGACGGAGCGAATATCCTGCTCGGCCCTGGCGATGTATTGATTGGTGAGTTCGAGGCGGGTGCCAGTGGGCACCTTCACGTTGATGACAAACTGACCGGCATCGGTTCGCGGGAAAAACGATGTCCCCAGCAGTGGAAAGAGCGCCAGGCCGAGCAGAAATGCAGCGGTGATTCCCACGACCGTGAGCATGGGCCTGAGGAGAGTCTTGCGCACAGCCCGGTCGTAATGGTTCAAGGCACGATCATAAGCGCGATTGAACCAGCGAACGCACACCCGAAAAGGACTGCCGCCGGGGTGAACGCCCGCGTCGTGACCGCGTATGAACAACTTGCAAAAGAGAGGAACCACGGTCATGGCGACGGCATAGGAAGCGAACAGCGCGAGCACGACGGAAAGCGCCATAGCGGAAAACAGAAACCGGCTGACGCCGTATAGAAAAACGACGGGGAAGAAAACGACGGCGGTGGTGAAGGTGGCGGCGAGCACGGGAAGTCCCATCTCGCGCCCGCCTATTTCAGCTGCACGGTCGGGCGGCTCACCCATCTCGAGATGGCGATAGATATTCTCCAGCACCACGACGGAGTTATCGATGAGGCGCGAGAAAGCCAGTGCGAGACCTCCCAGCACCATGGCGTTGATGTCGGCGCCCATGATGTTGAGGATGATGAAGGCGGCCAGGGCCGAGAGCGGAATCGACAGCATGACGGCGACAGTGGCGCGCGCGCTGCCGAGAAAAACGAGGATCATTATCGCCGTAAGAAGAATGCCAATTCCGCCTTCGCTGCCCAGATTGGCGATGGCTGTTTTGACGAAAACCGACTGGTCGAAGATGATCCTGGCGAGCAGGGATTTGGGGACGCCGATCAGGCTTTTCAAATCCTGCTTGACGCCGTTCACGACGGAAATGGTGTTACTGTTTCCACCCTGCTTGAGAATGGGCAGATAGACGGAACGCTGGCCGTCGACGCGAACGATGTTGGTCTGAATGGCATTAGCGTCTTTGGCAGTTCCGATATCAGAGACCAGAATCTGGCCGTTGCCGACGGTCTTGAGCGGCAGCCGGTCGATGGCTTGCATGGTGGGAAATTGCGAGTTGGTGTAGATAGCGTAGTCGTATGGGCCGATGCGAACATCCCCGGAAGGCAGAATTTCATTTCCGTTGTTCACGGCCCGGACGACGTCCATGGGGCTGAGGTCGTGCGCCTGCAGTTTCCGAGGGTCCACATAGACCTGAATCTGCCGGTACTTGCCGCCAAACGGGGGCGGTACAGAGGCGCCTGGCACGCTGGCGATCTGGTCGCGGACCTCGAATTGGGCCAGATCGTGTAGCTGGGTCTCGCTGAGACCCTGGCCTTTGAGTGTGACGAAGCAGACCGGCATGCTGGAGGCGTCGAACGGAAGGACGACGGGCGGCAGCGTGCCTGCGGGCAGGCGTCTAAGGTCCGCCATGGCCAAATTGGAGATGGTGGCGATGGCGGAGTTGGGATCGGTGCCGGGTTGAAAGTAAACCTTAATGAGACTGATGCCGGTAAGAGATCGCGACTCGATGTGATCGATGCCGCTGGCGAGGGTGAAGAACCGCTCATAGGAATTGGTGATGTGCGCTTCAATCTCCTCGGGCGGCATGCCGTGGTAAAAAGTCACCACTTCGACGACCGGAATTTTGATTTGCGGGAAGAGATCTACGGGCATGCGCGCCACCGTCACCGTACCGATCACGGCAATGGCCAGGCACATCATCAGGATGAAAAACGGATAGCGAAGGGCAAATTTTGACACGGTGGCTGACCTCTGTTGCTGTCTGGAGTGAATGTCGGCAATTCCTCTAACGTGTGCGCGCCGCTTCGCCTGGGAATAAGAAGATAAAATCAGCCACCGCAACACTACAGCCGTTCGCCACACTGTTAACGAATTCGACTCTTGTGGAGCCGGAACGCCGAGACGCAGCGAGTATACGCTTCTTGAGACGCGCTTGTGTATCGATGATGCAGGCGGGTGCTGCGATTAGTCTCGTATCTATGAACCGGATTCCGTTTGATGAAGTGGTTGAGACGCTGGCGGCGGTTTTGCGGTCGCTGGGATTTTCTGACGAGCGGGCGGCGCTGTGCGCGCGGATGTTTGCCGAGACGACTTGCGATGGCGTTTACACACATGGAGTGGCGCGGTTTCCGCGGTTTGTGGCGATGATTCGCAACGGCAGCGTGGATGCGAAGGCCGAGGCCGGGTGCGTGGCGCGATTCGGCGCGCTGGAGCGGTGGGATGGGCGGCGCGGGCCGGGCAACTTGAATGCGCGGGCGGCGATGGCGCGGGCGATGGAGTTGAGCCGCGAGCACGGAGTGGGATGCGTGGCGCTGGGCAATACCAATCACTGGATGCGCGGGGGCGCGTATGGATGGCAGGTGGCGGAGGCGGGGCTGATCGGGATCTGCTGGACGAACACGATGCCGAATCTGCCGCCGTGGGGCGGAGTGCAGCCGGTGATCGGGAACAATCCGCTGGTGATTGGCGTGCCGCGGGCGAAAGGGCCGGTGGTGCTGGACATGGCGATGTCGCAGTTCTCGTATGGCGCGATGGAGAAGTACCGGCTGCGCGGGGAGATGCTGCCGGTGGACGGCGGGTTCGATGAGGCGGGCAGGCTGACGCGCGATCCGGGGGCGATCGAGCGCTCGTGGCGGCCATTGCCGACGGGTTACTGGAAGGGATCGGGGCTGGCGGTGGTGCTGGACATGATGGCGGCGATGATGACGCTGGGAAAGGCTACGCACGAGTTGAGCGGGGACATGTTGCTGGAGGCGGGGATATCGCAGATGTTCGTGGCGCTGAATCCGGCGGCGGCAGGAGATGCGCAGCGGGCGGAGCGGATTGCGGATGAGATTGTGGAGTCGCTGCACGCATGCAAGCCGGCGGAGGAGAGGCGGAAGGTGCGGTATCCAGGAGAGCAGACGCTGCGGGTACGCGAAGAGAACCGGAGGATGGGGCTGCCGGTGGATGAGGATTTGTGGGCGAAGATTGTGGGACTGAGGGAGTGAGGGACGGAGGGACTAAGGGACGGAGGGACGCTCAAGACTTTTTTGCGTGCTCCTCTGCTGTGTTCTGCGTGCTGGCGCCGCCGGCGTTTGCCCCTGCCCCGAAATGCCGCATCCAACCCATTGGGATTAGCTGCAACCCTGTCAGAACTTTGGGGTTGTTCCGTTCCCGGCAGATGGCACGAAGGCCGCCTGCCAATTGAGTTGTATGCGTCATCGTCTGAACGCATTCTTCGGATTCGTCGGAGAGATCGGCATCTTCGGTTTGCGCGCCATCCGCGACGCTTTCCGGCCGCCCTTCGAATTCGGAGAAATACTCAACCAGGTGGTGGAGATCGGCTGGCGCACGGGGCCGCTGGTGCTGATTTCCGGCTTCGCATTCGGGGTGGTTATTGCGCTGGTGACCCTGGCGTCGATGATGACCTTCGGCGCGCAGGCGATGATTCCCGAAGCGATTTCGCTGGGTCTGTTTAAGGACACCGGCGCGCTGATCACGGCATTGCTGGTATCGGGGCGGGCGGGCGCGGGGATTGGCGCGCAACTGGCGGGGATGCGCGTGACGGAGCAGATCGATGCGCTGGAGACGCTGGGAGTGGATTCGTTCAAGTACCTGGTGGTGACCCGCATCGCCGCGTGCGTCATCGCCATTCCCATCCTTACGACTCTCTTCAATTTTGCGGGGATGGCCGGAGGCCTGATCTCGGACCTGATGAGCCTGCACATCACGGCGCGGCTCTTCATCGCGGAAGCGTTCGGCTCTATGGCGATGATGTCCGATTACGTTTTGCCCACGGCCAAAACCGTTGTGTTTGGATTCATTATCGGGACGATCTCATGCTACCTGGGATACACCGCCAGCCAGGGCGCGGCCGGCGTGGGACGGGCTTCGACGCGGAGCGTGGTCTTCTCCTCAGTGCTGGTGATCCTGGTGGATGCGGTGCTGGTGCGAACCATCATGATCTGGTATCCGGGATGACGGCGATGAACGAAGCGCAACCCGAGGCGTCCCGGCAAAGTATCGCAATCGAGCTCGAGCATGTTTCGAAATCGTTCCAGGGACGAGCGGTGCTGAAGGATTTTTCGGTGAAGGTGGCGACGGGGAAAACATTTTGCCTGCTCGGCCGCAGCGGAACCGGCAAGAGCGTGACGTTGAAGGTGATGGTCGGACTTATCCAACCCGATGACGGAAAGGTCATGATCCAAGGCAAGGAGATTGACCATCGCGACCACAAGCTTCTGGGCGAAGTGCGCAAGCAGATTGGGTTCCTGTTTCAGAACGCGGCATTGTTTGATTCGATCAGCGTGAGCGAGAATGTGGCCTTCCCTCTGCGCCGCCACACCAAAAAATCTGAAGCCGAAATTCGGTCCATCGTGCAGGAAAAGCTGAAGGAGGTGGAGTTGGAGAAGGAGGGCGCGAAGATGCCGTCGGAGCTATCGGGCGGCATGCTGAAGAGGGCCGGCCTGGCGAGGGCGCTGGCACTCGATCCCCGCATTCTTTTGATCGACGAGCCGAGCAGCGGGCTCGACCGCATTACCGCAAAAGAGATTTACGATCTGCTGCTGCGGCTGAAGAAGAACAGCAATGTGACCAGCGTGGTGGTAACGCATGACGTGACCGGGGCCCGGAAATTCGCCGATGAATTCGCCGTGCTGGACCAGGGACAGATCGTCGCCTGCGGCGCGCATGACGAGTTGACCGGCAGCGACAACGCGCTGGTGCGCGAACTGATTGCCGGATCGGAGACGTGATGTCACGAACAGTAAAAGTCGGCGCGTTCATGGTGGGGGGGATCGTGCTCTTTTGCGTGGGCGTGTTCATCATCGGGATGAAGACGGAGCTCTTCGGCAGCCACTTCACCGCGTATGTGGAATTCAACGATGTGGACACTCTGATTCAGGGCGCGACGGTTCGCGTTGGCGGAATGGATGCAGGCCAGATCGCCGGCATTCAAATCCCAAAAGCGCCAAACGGAAAATTCCGTATCGAGCTTCATGTGGATAAGAAATTCAGCAGCATCGTGCGTCGGGATTCCGTAGCCACGATCGAAACAGAGGGTATGGTCGGCAATATATACATCAACCTGGCCAAGGGGTCGCCGAATTCGCCGGAGTGCAGGGGCTGCACATTGCCGTCGCAGGAGCCCGTCTCCATGAGCGCGCTATTTCAGAAGGCCGACAGGCTGGCGGGCAGCCTTCAGTCCACGGTGGACGACGTGCACCAGCGCGCCAACACGCTGCTGGCGACGGTGAACAGCACCGCCGGGAACGCCAACAGCATGCTCGCCGAGGTGAAGCCGAACGTGGTGGGGCTGACGAAGAATGCCAACGCGGTGGTCGCGGGCATCCGGCAGGGGCATGGTGCGGCGGGCAAGCTGCTCACCGACAAAAGCGTCGCCGCGAATGTGACGAATACGATCTCCAATGCCTCGCAGGCCTCGGCGAATTTCAAGCAGACGTCGCAGAAGATCAACACGATGGTCTCCACGATGCAGAAAACGGACATGCCCAAAGTGAATCAGACTCTGGCGAATTCGCAGGCCGCATCGGCGAAAGTGAACCAGGCGCTGGGAGGCATGCTGGCCAAAGGCAAAGACGGGCAGTCTACATCGGACGCTTTACACAGCACCATCGAGCAGGCGCAGCAAACCAGCGCCAACCTGGCGGACGATACGGCGGCCATCAAACACAATTTCTTTTTCCGGGGTTTTTTCAAGCGGCGCGGCTTTTACGATCTGCAGACGATGAGCCCGTCAAGGTACGCGCAGACGCGGTTCGTGAAGAAGCCGACGGTGCGCGCATGGATTGCGGATGACGCGCTCTTCACCACGGGGACTGACGGCACCCAGCAACTTACCGACAGCGGCCGCGCTGCGCTCGATGGCGCGATGGCCAAGCTGGTAAAGTATCTGCCCAACAGCCCGGTTGTGATTGAGGGCTATTCGACAGAGGGGCAGGCGAGCGAGCAATACCTGGTGTCACAGCAGCGCGCGCTTGCCGCCGGCCAGTATCTGGAAGCGCATTTTCATCTAAAGCCCGATCGGATAGGCGTTATGCCGCTGGGCGATCATCCGCCGCAGCAGACGGGCAGGAAAGAGTGGAATGGATTGTGCCTGGTGCTGGTTGCGTGGAAGAAGTGACCCCCCTAGCGCCGCGACTTGCTGCGGCGCCAGGCCCACAAAACCTAATCTAACAAGCCATCGATAACCTGGTCGGTTTTGGCGACGCGGGCAATTCAATCGCCGGCAAATCCAATGGTTCAGGCTGACCTTTGCACCGGGCATAGAGCCTGAGCGCCAGTGCAGTCGGCGCCATATTCACTTCCTCAACCTGCTGGCAGAGGATGGGCCGGTCAGTCTGCTCGAGCAAACCGAGTTCCCAGAGGTGGTTCAGATCGCGCTCGATCCCCATCAGGTTCTGAATGTGGGTGATCTTCTTGATCTCTTCGGCGCTGCAATGCAGATCCTGGTTGAATTTGAAAGCCGGTCCCCATCCCACGCGCATCGCCAGCTTGCAAGCGGCCTCGATGATCCGCATCTGCACGGCATCAATCCTCGAGAGCAGTACCGCGAAGCTCATGTTGGTATCGTCATTGGCGCCGAGGTAGCAGGAACTGGCGAGCAGTTCCGACCACATGCGCCGGGTGGGCGCCTCGTCGACCTTGGACCCGTCTTCAAGGATGCGCAGGACCAGTTTGGCGGGGACATCGGATCGGAGTTCGCCCTGGTGCGCCGCCGCGATGTCATCCGCATTCAATGCGACCTCGATGGCTCTGCCGGCTCGCTCCTGGCTCATCCGGTTGGTGATGATATGAATCATCTCGGATTCGGCAGAGGGGGAGATGCGCATGACAAATCCGAGCGCCTTGGTCATGCGGAAGAGGCGCACCTGATCTGTCTCGCCGGTGAGCTGCGCCATGGCCGTCATTAACTTGGCCCACGAAGAGGTCTCGGATGTGCTCTCGCTGAAGGTGACGCCGACACCGTCTTCACCGACGCGCACGGCCTTTGCCCGCAGCTGGACGTTGGCCGGCGGCGTATCGTCGAGGTCATCCAGAATGCCGAAACTCTCTCTCACCTTGCATCTCTGAAGGGTGAGCTGCACTGGTGTACCGGGCTGGAGGGGTTCGTCGGTCAGAAGATAGACGCCTGTGGCGCTGATATCCTTGACCCGGACCTTCTTCTGCTCCCGTTCGGTCGCAAAGGAAACGTCAAGGTCCGGCGCCGGCATCCGCCCGTCCTTGCGGCGCTCCGACCACCGGCCTTTCTTTATCAGGTTCCACATGCCAGCCATCATACACTGCAAGTCAATACAACTAGCGGGTCAATTTTGGGCGACGTTGGTGGGAGGAGAAAAAGGGTTGCGCCGAGCGATCGAGGAGCCTCGAATGGTCGGATTCAGCCCAGGCGCCGGTGAAGACGCGATTTTTGCAGGTTTCGTGCAACGGTTTTGGAATGAGCAGGTTGGCACCGGGCGATAACGGAATTTGAGAAGAGAAATACCCGCTCCGCCGGTAACTGCAGGAGAAATTACCGGTAACCGCGCAAATTGACTCGCGTAATGGCTCACGAAGTGCGAATTGAAGGCTGAGAAGACATGCAGCCGCGAAGGCGACGATGAAATTAGGTTCCTGGAATTCTTATCTCTGGGCTGTGCTGCTGGTCATGTGGGCGAATGGCATGGCCGGCGCGACCGCATCAGCCCAGCCGCACGATCATCATCACGCGCCCTGGGACAGCCAGGTGGCGTGGTCGCAAACGATCCATGCAGGCGGGGCTTCAATCCGTGTAGACGTTGCGCCGGGGCCGATGGATTTGAGCCGGGAAAAAATCATCGACTGGATCCAGACCGCGGCGCGTGCGGTATCGGAATACTACGGACGTTTTCCGGTGCGCCGCGCCCGTGTGCTGGTGGTTCCGGTTGCGGATCGGCGCGGCGTATTGACCGGCACGACCTGGGGCGGCGTGGATGGATATCCGGCTTTCACGAGAATGCGCGTGGGGGAACACACGGCGGAGCAGGACGTGGTGGACGACTGGACGATGACGCACGAGATGGTGCACACGGCGCTTCCTTCTCTTTCGCGGGATCACCACTGGCTGGAAGAAGGGCTGGCCACCTACGTTGAGCCCATCGCGCGCGCTCAGATCGGGACGTTAACGCCGGAATTTGTATGGCAGGAGACGGTGAAAGGCATGCCGAAGGGCGAGCCGCAGCCCGGCGAAACAGGCATGGACCAGACTCACACCTGGGCCAATACCTACTGGGGAGGGGCGCTCTTCTGCATGATGGCGGATATCAAGATTCGCGAGGCGACGGGGAATCGAAAAGGATTGCAGGAAGCGCTGCGCGGGATTGTGGCAGCAGGGGGATCGATCGCGGTGGAGTGGCCGATTGCGAAGGTGATTTCCACGGGTGATGAGGCGAGTGGAACAACGGTGCTGGCCGATCTCTACCGGCAGATGGGGAACCAGGCCTTCGCACCTATCGACTTGGAGGCGCTCTGGAAGCAGCTCGGGATTGAGGCGGGGAGCGGGGGGGTGGAGTTCAGCAGCCAGGCTCCGCTGGCCGCGATCCGCAAAGCGATCCTGGCGCCAGAGCCAGCCCCTGACGAATAGGTTTCGCGCTACAGTGGATATGCACGGGTTCGCAAATTCCCCTCGAGGAGCAAACTGTGGCCGCGCTCTCCGCACATGAGATCGATTCGCGTATCAAGAACCTCGCCGGCTGGAAAGTCGAGTCCGGCGAACTGGCACGCACGTTTCAGTTCCCGGATTTCCGCGCCTCTCTGCGCTTTGTGAACTCTGTAGGCGAGTTGGCCGAGAAGGCCGGCCATCACCCGGACATCGATATCCGGTATAACAAGGTCCGGCTAGCCCTGGTTACGCACGACGCCGGAGGCATCACGGCCAAAGACTTCGAGCTGGCGGAGAGCATCAACCGGCAATGATGAGGACTGCAGCCTGAGCCGCAGGCGGCTGGTGTCAGCACTTGCGCCGGCTGGAGGTGTGCTGTGGGGATGGCGGGTTTTTGGCAAACCCGAATTGCGGCCGGGCTGATTTCTGGTCACCAGCCATCACTGGAATCGTCGTCCGAAATTCCAAATTGCGGATTTGAGGTGGTCTCTTCGGCCTGCCTGAGCCGGATCAGCGTCTTTCTGTACCACCATGCGGTAGCCATTCCGCCGAGCACTGCGGAGGCCATGGCGATCAGGCCGAATCTCATCCAGCCGGAGGGCGGAGGGGGATCTTTGGGTGTTTTTGATGAAGCCTTTGATTCTACAGGTGTTGCCATCTCAGATACCGCTCCCGGCCCTGGCCTTAACCCCGGCTTGCGAGCCTGAAATTTTCCATACTATAGATGTACGGGAGTAAAAAAGGTCTGAAAATTAGATTTCCTAGAAAATTTCGAATTTTGTATTTGCATTCTTCCGAATCTATGCTATCGTGGATTTATTCCACTCGACGAGGCAGTCGAAACTGCCTCCCCCGAGTCGGAAGTAGTTTGCGTCACTGGCCTCCCGGCACGAACAGCTTGAACGTTCGTGCCGTCTTTTTTTTTCTGAAGCAAAGTCGACCGTGTTTTTGGGTGGTTCTGGGTCGCCCTGGCGGCACGCCTGGCTCGGGCTGATCGATAATCGCGCCGTTCGCCTGGCGATTCGAGGTTCCCAAGCGCATTGCGCGGCATTTACAATCGCGCTGAGAGCTACCTGAGATGAAATTCCCCGCTATCCGCATCGGGAGTGCCGCACTGGCTGTCTTTGTACTCACCATGGTGAGCTACGCGCAGTGGGCCAACCCCGCCGACGACGTGCCGGCATATCATCCCAATGCTCCGCTGAATGTCCGGGCGCTGCCTAAAATCCTGAGCGGGGCGCAGCTCCGCGGCGCGAACTTCCGTTATCCCTGGCAGGTACATGTGTACCAGGATGCGGCGAAAATCGGCAATGTACTGTACCAGCTCCCCTGCAACTGCCGCTGCGACCGCGAACTGGGCCATACCAGCCTGCGCAGTTGCTATGAAGGCCTGCACGGCACCGAGTGCTCGACCTGCGCCAAAGAGGGCTTTTACGCGTATCTGAAGACGAAGCAGGGATGGAGCCCGGCGAAGATCCGGGCCGGGATTGCCCAGCACGATTACGAGAGCATCGATCTGGAAAAGGAATAGCGGCCCAGGGGCTGAAGCCCAAGACTTATTTTGGGGTCCCTTACGGCACGACTGAAGTCGTGCCCTGTTACAAAGCCTCGGAGTATTGAGTTTTCAGCAGGCTCTTTAGTCGTTCCGGATGAGCTCAGAGAATCCTCCGGGCATCAGAGCACTTTCGGCCAGATCGTTTACCGGGCGCGGAGGCATTAGTGGCTTCCCACCCTTCGCGCAAGAAGCCGCGCGAAGGATGGGGCACGGAATGTTTGTTAACACTTGAATCGAAAACGCTCAGCCGTGAGGTATACAGATACTCTCGCGATCTCTCGAATCCGAAAGGCGCCGGAACCAGGACCATTGCTGCCGTCCTACTGCGCCCCTTGCTTCAGCACCTGCTCGGCATAATAGTTGCGCACCTTGGCCGCGTCGATCAGCGTTTCGTAGTACGCATATTGCAGCAACTGCCGCTTGCGCTCGTGCAGCATGTCGTGAATCTCCTGCCGCACCCGGGGATCGGTGAGCTGTAACTGCCCGGCGGGCTGCAGGGCGATCAGCTTGTAGATGGCGTACCCGATCTGATGACGATCCGGCCCGTTCCCCCGATACGCGGGAGTCACGCTGCTGTACTGGTCCGGCTTGAGCTTGCTGATGGCGTTATACATTTCCGGATAGGCCTTCAACTGCGACTCGGGAATGAACCCTAAATCGCCGCCGCTCGAGCTGGTGTTCGGGTCTTCCGAGTACTGCATGGCCACGGAGTTGAAATCCTGGCCGCTGTCGAGCCGGTTGTGCAGGGTCTCGATCTTCTTGCGCGCGTCGGCATCTCCCTGGGCCTTGTTGTCCTGCAGGTTGGTGGACTGCTGGCTGTTGGCACCCGTAACAAATATCCAGGCAACGTGGTAGGTCGGCTCGATGTAGTCGAATTGCGCCTTGTTGGCGGTGTAGTAGTCGCCGATCTCACCATCGGTGACGTTGATCTTGGATTCGATTTCCCGGTTCAGCAGCTTGGTGGCGGTCAGGCTTTGCCGAATCTGCTTCTTCAGATCATCGAGCGTGATGCCCGTGTCCTTGAGGTGCTGATTGAATTCTTCTTCGGTGTAAGGGGCCTTGATCTCGGTGAGCTTGGCGTTCACATCCTCGTCGGAGGCCACCAGGTTCAGCTTCACCGCCTGCTGCTGCAGTACTTCGTTTTCGATCATCGTGTGCAGCACATTCAGGCGCTGGATGTCGGCTTCCTGCGGTGAAGGCTTCTGCTGCGAGCCGTTGAGGCTGGCCTGGTACATCTTGTCCAGATCGGCGCGATGAATCGGCTTGCTATTGACGGTGGCAACCACATCGGGCCCGACCGTCTGGTGACATCCGGCAACACCCGCCAGCAGGGCTCCGGTCAAAAAGAAAAAGGCAACGGCTCGACAGCGGAACCCGGAATCACTTTCAACGAACACTACATCTCCTCTTGAGGCGCATTGGGCCCCGGCAACCAAGAATAAATCTCCGCGGCGGTCAGGAAAATGGGAATTCACTACTTTCCTGGCGCGGCGGGCGCAGGATGCGCCGGCGCAGAAGACGCCGAAGCAGGAGGCGGTGGCGCCGCTACCGCGGGCGCCGCAGGGGGTGTTTCACCCTGCGCCTTCAGCGCGCGGTCGATCACTGCCCACACCTGCGGTTCGGGCACCGCACCGTCAATCCGCTCGCCGTTCACAAACAGCGCAGGCGCTCCCTGAATGCCCAGCGCTTCAGCCTCGGCAAGAGACTTGCGCACGTTGGTCTCATCCTGCTTGGCGATGCAGGCGTTGAGCTGCGTGCCATCGAGCTTGCCCACCGTGCCCTCATCGCGCGCCAGGCGGTCCAACTCATCAAAGCTTCGCTTCAGGTTCGGATTCTGCCCCGTGATCTCGTCCCCATGCGCGTGCAGATAGTCCACGTAGGTCCAATAGACGGTGCCGTTCTGCGCCGCCAGGCAGTCGGCATTCACCGCCGCGTGCATCGCCCAGGGGTGGATCTGGGTCAGGGGAAAGTCCTTGTACACAACGCGTACCTGGCTCTGATAGCGATTAAACGTGGACGGAAACAGCTCCGCGTGCATGCGCGCACAGAAGGGGCACTCCAGATCGTCGAAATTGACGATCGTAACCTTGGCGTCGGGGTTGCCGCGCACCGGCCGTCCCGCAGTGTCGATATTGAACGCCGGGTCACTGGCGAGATCGAACGTCTCCAGCCGCGCCAGCTTCTTGTTGTCAGTGGAAAGCAGAAAGTTCACCACCTGCGACTTGCCGTTGTGGGAAATGGTGATGGGCAGGGCGTTGTAGCCGGCGATATTGCCCGGCTGGGGCGTGCCCACGGTCACTCCGTAATCGGGCGGCAAGCTGTACTGCGTCCGCACCATCACCTCCACGTGCCGGGTGAGGTTTGGGTCCAGCGGCGCCGCAGGATTCGATTGGGCTTTGCAGCCGGCGGTGAGGCAAACCAGCAACAGGCAAGCCACAAGATGGAAGCGCAACAATTTAAAAGTCCTCTACAGGCAAGAATACCGTAATTCGGGTCCGCACTGCGTTCCCGGTACACAGAACGGTTCCCCGGCGAATATGGGATGGACGCATCCGCCCCCAAAAAGCAAACGTTCTCGGCGAAAGGGGCGCATTACCAACGGAAGGCATTCCCCGGCCAACCCGGCTTGCCCGCAGCCCGGGGCGAAGATTAGAGCGGTTCCACAGTTGGTATAGCCCGGTTTCGGGCGGACTTTAAGGTGGCTTTTTCTTGTTGAAAAAGCCACTCAGCCTCAGTGGCTCCGGGATACGGTAACTGTGGAACCGCTGTAAGGCCATGAAACGGCACTATCCTGCGGGCTGCGGAGAACCCGATTGGGAGGGCCTGCTAGAATTTCGCCTCGGTAGCAGAGCCGTTGTAGTCGATGGTCTTATCGGGATTGGCGGTTGGGCTGGCGCCGATGCCGTGACCAGCGCCGACAATCACCACGTCAAAGGTGTGGTCCGGCTTCATTCCGGGATAGGTCCCCTGCCGCGCACCGATGGACAGCATGCGCGTAGCGTCGTCCCAGCGAATGGGAATGAGGGAATGCGCGCCCTGCTTGTAGGCGTAGGTATCGCCCTGGTCTTCGTAGAGACTGAATTCGCCGTTGGCGCCGGGATAGATGCGCAGCTCGATGGGATCGGTCTTCTCGCCGGCATATTCGATGGCCGGGCCGAGCGGAATGATTGAGCCGGCGCGCACATCGAGCGGGATGCGATCGAGCGGGGCGGGCGCGGTGATCTCTTTTCCGCCTGAGGTCTGGCGGCCGGTCCAGAAGTCGTACCACTCCGCGCCACTGGGCAGATAAAGCCGGCGCTCGGTGGCGTGTTCGGTGAGGACGGGGCTAACGAGGATCGCCGGACCGAAGAGAAATTCGTCGCCGATGTTCCAGGTGGCGCGGTCGGTGCGGAAGTCCATCACCAGTGGCCGCTGGATGGTGTAGTCGTCGCTGGTGACTTTCCACGCCAGGGAATAGATGTAAGGCATGAGGCGGTAACGCAATTGGTCGACGGCAAGCAGCGTCGGGTAAGCCTTATCCCAGGTCCAAAGCTCGTTGTGATCGCGGTGGCCGTGGGTGCGGAAGACGGGGCAGAAGGCGCCGTACTCAAACCAGCGCGTGTAAAGCTCCTGGTATTGGGGCTGGTTGGCGGCGCCGGGAAAGGGCTCATGGTAGCCGCCGATATCGGTGGTCCAGTAGGGATAGCCGGAGAGGGCGAAGTTGAGGCCGGCGGGGACCTGGCGCTGGAGAGCCCACCACGTGCTGTAGACATCGCCCGACCAGACGGTGGCGCCGACGCGCTGCTGGCCCATGAACGCCGAGCGGGTGAGGATGAAGACGCGCTTCTGCTGGGTGGTCCGCTGCCAGTGATTGGAGACGCCGAGGGTGTGCTCGAAGGGGAAGATGTTGGTGTACTCGAGGCCGCTGCCGATGTGCAGTTGCTTGTAACGGAGCACGGCGTCGCCGATGTGGGGATAGGCTTCTTCAGGCTCGGAGCTGTCGAGCCAGAATGCATCCCATCCCTGGGCGAAGAGCTTGCCGATGAAATCGTTCCAGAAAAAATTGCGCGCCTCTGGGTTGGTGGCGTCGTAGACCTGGGTGCCGGGAATCTCCCAGCCTTTGTCATGCATGAGCTGGTAGTTTTTGGCGGTGGCGTCCATCATGGCCCAGGCCGAGATCATGGCGTGGACGTGCTCGCTGTGAAGCTGCGTGAGCTCGGCAGGAACATCGGTGTAGCCGGAGTTGAACACGGGATCGCCTTTGCCGCCGTTCTTCCACCAGAACCAGTCCTGCACGATGCCGTCGAGGGGAATGTGTCGCTGGCGGTAGCCGGCGGCGACATCAAGAATCTCCTGCTGCGTTTTATAGCGATCCTTCGACTGGAAGAAGCCGTAGGCCCACTCGGGAAAGAGCGGCACGTGGCCGGTAATGGAGCGGTATTCGTGGGCGATCTGGTCCATCTGCGGGCCGTAAAGGACGTAATAGTCAATCTGGCCGGCCGCCGCCGATTCGAAATTGAGCTCGAGGGGGAAGCGGTTATCTGCGTACGAGAAGGCGGCCGTGTTCCAGAGGATGGCGTAGCCCTTGCTCGAGACCAGAAGCGGGATGGCGACGTCGGTATTGTTCTGGCCCAGCTCGACAGTGCTGCCGCGGTAATTGAACATGCCGCTCTGGTGCTGGCCCAGGCCGTAGAAGGCCTCGGTGGCGTCGGGACCGAAGCGATCCTCGATTTGATAAAGGCCGGCGGTGTTGGTGTTGAAGTAGGTTCGGGGCAGATTGGGGCGCTCGTGGATCAGCATCTCGCCTTGCGGCGTTTTGAAGACAAGGCTGGAGCGGTCGTCGGAGAGCGTGACTACCAGGCCGCGAGCGGAAAGCGTGGCAGTGCCACTGGCCTGGCTGAACTGAGATGCGGCGCCGGGACAGGATTGGCTTTTATCGAGGATCCAGGGGCGTGGCGAAGTGGATTCGGGCGCACCGGCGGGGCGCGCGACCACATGCATTACTGAATCCGAGCACACCGTGACCTGAAGGACTTCGCGGCTGTTCTGCGCAGTGAAGCCGTCCTGCGTCTGCGTGACCTGCAAGGGCGCGGGATGCGGGTACTCGGCTATGACGGTCTGGCTGAGCGCCGGACTTACGGAAAGGGCGAGCGCAGCGGAAAGGATGGACGCGCGCATAAGGCAGGAAGAGGCGGCAGGCGATTCGGACATGATTCTCCCTTTTGGCCGGCAAAGTTGGCTGGAAAATCGTTTCAGCAGGATTGTACAAGAACAAAACGGCCTCCGCGGTGACGGAGGCCGTTTGGAGGGACGAGAATGCGTCCGGCGTTTACTGATTCTGCGAAGGCATGGTGATGCCCTTCGGCGACTTGGCTGCGTTTTCTTCGTTCAGCTTGCGCGTGCTGAGCGCCTTGGCTACCCACTGATCGGCCTGGGCCAGATCGTCCTTTACCTGGTCCGCGTTGCCAAAGTCGATGTTGGCCTTGATGCGGTACATGAGGTTCAGATAAGCCATAGCGTTGTCGTAGGTGGGCCGGTTGGCCAGCGCCTGATTCAGGTATTGCATGCCTTCTGCTTCGGCGTCGGCATCCTGTTGCTTGAACTGATCCATGACTTTCTTGGGAGCCTTCACGTTGCCCTTGCCGTCGTCGTTCAGGCCGACCCCGGCGAGCAGCTTCAGCAAGTCTTCATGCGCCTTGTTCCAATCGATGGCGCCGATGGTATATGCGGCTTCAGGATCCTTAGGATCGACGAGGAGAACTTTCTTCTGCCAGATCTTGGCCTGGTCAAAGTTGTTAACGTTGTAATAAATGCCGGCGATGCGTTTGAGGCTGTTTACATCGTTGGGATTCTTGTTCAGAACTTCCTGATAGATGGCGATCGCCTGTTGGGCTGTCTTCAGATTTTCGGGAGTGGTTTCCCCGGGAACGATGTTCTGCGCCAAGGCTGTGGCCAGGTAGGTCTTTGCCATGGACAGCGTCGGGTCGAGTTGCGTGGCCCTCTGGAAGTGTCCGATGGCTTCTTCGTAATGGGCGCTCTTGTATGCATCCACGCCTTTATTCAACTGGTCACGGGCTTCCAGCTGCTGGCACCCGCTCATGGAAAGCACCATGCCGGTCAACGCAACCCCGAGAGCCACAATACGTGCGGGTCCGTTCATGTTCGTATCCTTCTCCTTCAGGCGAGCGCCACACGGCGACGGGCCTTGTTTCGATTGCCTCTGGCCCGGTCAAGGGAAACCGAAACCATGATAAACACATTGCCACTGCACGTCGCACCGGATGAGTTTCTCCGCAGCCGCCCAGCCACCCCTCACGCGACGGGAGAATTCTACCCTATCCGGCCTTATTGGGCGAGTTGCATCCCGGGCGTGATCAAACCGATGCGATCCACGTTGGCCGCCTTGCCGATATCGATGACACTGGCGATCGATTGAAATCCCACGTTTCCGTCCCCCTTGACGAACATCACGCGCTGGGCGCGATTGGCGAAGATCTCAGTCAGCCTGGGCAGCAAATCCTGGTAAGCAACTTTATCCCCGTTGATCTGGTACATCGGGCTCTGTCCCGCGCGTGACAACACCTGCACTACAACGGCGAGATTTGGATCTGGATGCACAGCCGATTTTTTCGCCGGCTGGGGGATCGCCGCAGCCAGACCATTCGGCATCCGGGGCACGATGACCATGAAAATGATGAGAAGAACCAGCAGGATGTCGATCATGGGCGTGACATTGATGTCAGCCACTCGCCCGCGCGAACCTTCCGTTGCCATTGCCATGGTGGTGCTCCTTCCGCCCTCAACCAGGATTCCAGACTTACCCGTCAGCTATTGGCCGGCCTGAATCTTGGGCGTGAGCAAGCCTATGTGATCCACGTTGGCCTCTTTGCCGATGTCGATCACGGCGGCGACGTACTGGAAGTCTACGTTGTCATCGCCCCTGACGAACATCACGCGCTCGGCGCGGTTGGCGTAGATGGAGGTCAGCTTGGGCAGCAAGTCCTGAAAGTTCACATCATCCTGGTTGATCTTGTAGGCCGGCTGCGCGCCTGGGCGGTAAAGAACCTGAACCACGATGGTGCGGTCATTCTGCTGCTGCTGCTTCTGCGGGTTTTTGGGCGGCTGGGGTACGGCCGCATTCAAGCCATCCGGCACGGTGGGCACGATCACCATGAAGATGATCAGAAGCACCAGCAGGATGTCGATCATGGGAGTAACGTTAATGTCGGCCATGCTTCCGCCGGCCGATCCCATCGTCATTGCCATCGCACTAAACTCCTCGTTTCATCGAAAACATCATTACCTGATCGGCGCCGGCGGATTGCTACTGGCCGCCCATCGATTCGCCTTCCGTCCTCTGCGTCAACAGGCCGACCTGATCGACACCTGCGGTGCGCACGTCGTCGATGGCGTCTTCCACGGCCTTGAACTGGGCGCGGGCATCGGCGCGCACGAAGACGGTTTTGTCTGTCTTGTTGGTCAGCCGGTCGGCAACCTGCTGTCCGAGTTGGGAGGCAGAGATCAGGTTCTGGCCCAGGAACAACTTGCCGTCCCGGGTAATGGCGACGACGACAGCGTCGTCCTTTTCGGCGTCGGGCATGGCGATGGGGTTCTTTACCTTCGCCAGGTCGATCTGCACCTTGTTGGTGAGCATCGGCGTGATGACCATGAAGATGATCAGCAACACCAGCATCACGTCCACCATCGGAGTGACGTTGATGTTCGAATTTACTTTGTGACCTTCGTCACGAACTGCAATTCCCATGGAGGGGCTCCGTACGTTTGAGATATGGCGCCGGGCTGTGACCTCCGGCTTGAAATCGAAGGGCGGCCAGCGCGAGTGTTCATCGGCCAGCGGGAGAGCATCGCCATCGCTCTCCCGCCGCCGCAGTTTCTCGCCCGAACCGGCAGCGCCTTCGCCTAGCGCTTGTGGCTCTGCTTGATGAAGTAGTCGATCAGTTCGCTGGAGGAGTTATCCATCTCCACGTCGAAAGCTTCGACACGCCCGGTGAAGTAGTTGAACGCCATAACGGCGGGGATGGCCACGAGCAGACCGAATGCCGTGGTGACGAGCGCTTCTGCAATACCGCCGGCCACAGCGCCGATGCCCGAGGTCTTCTGGGTAGCGATCTGCTGGAAGGCATGGAGAATGCCGACCACGGTTCCGAACAGGCCGACGAAGGGAGCGGTTGCGCCGATGGTTGCGAGCACCGCCAGACCTCTCTTGAGCTTGGCGTGCACGATGGCCTCGGCCCGCTCCAGCGCGCGGCTCGAGCTCTCAATGGTTTCCTGGGTGGCAGCGCCGGCCGAGGCACGAAATTCCTGCAGACCGGAGGTCACGACCTCGGCGAGATGGGACTTCTTGCTGCGGTCGGCAATCTTGATGGCTTCCTCAAGCTTGCTCTCCTTGAGCGCGCCGGCGACCTTGGGAGCGAATTCCCGCGACTGTTTGCGGGCGGCCCGGAAGTACATGTAGCGATCGATCATCACGGCCAGGGACCAGATCGACTCGATGAAAAGAATGATGGCCACGGCGCGTGCCAGCCATCCCATGCCCGCCCACAGTCCGAGCGGGCTGAAGCTGACCGTCTGATCCTCCTGGAACAGGGCCAGGCTATTAACCGTGTGCGAAGCGAAGTGTGCAAGTTGAGCGAGAATCACTGAATCTTTCCTCCTGCGGAGTTTCTTGGTGAGTAGTGATGAAGATAGTTGGCGGTGGCTGGGGAGCGCGGAACTTGCGATTCCGCGCTCAGGTCAAATTAGCGGACCCCAAACTATGACGCGGCGAGGGGCCAAATAGGTTGTTATCCACCCAGGGTATAGATGACGTTAATGGTCGTTTCCACCTCGACCGGATCGCCGTTGAGCAGATAAGGCCGATAACGCCAGGTGCGCACCGCTTCCATGGCGGACTGCTGCAGCATGGCCGGGCCGCTGACGACGTGGAGGTCGGTAATGGTGCCCTGTTTGGAAATGGTGGCCTGAAGCACCACGGTGCCCTGGACGCGGGCAGCCTTGGCGATAGGCGGGTAAATCGGCTGCGTTTTCTGGATCAGCAGGCCTTCTTCGACGCCGGCGGAGATGCTCACCTTCTTGGGAGGAGCAACCTTGACCGCCGGACCCTTGCTGCCGAATGCGGAGCCGAACGCGTTGCCGTTGCCGCCGCCCAGTCCTTCCATGCCAGCCACGCCGTAGTTCGAAGGCGGAGCTTCCTTGGAGGACACCATCTCGATGTTCTTGGGGATCTTGGTGGGGGCAGTGAGCTGATTGTTCATCATCTCCGACTGCACGTGCACTACGTGGACCACTTCAGGCGGAGGTGGAGGGGGTGGGGGCGGCGGAGGGGGTGGCGGCGTAAACGATAGCACCGTCGCCATCATCTCCGAAGGCAACGCTTCAGGGTAAATCAGGGGAATGAGGATAAAGACAATGAGAATCGCGGCGTTGATGCAGCCAGTTACCAGCATCCAGCGACCGCTCTTGCTCTTGATCTTTCCTCCGGATTCAAATGTTGAATCTTCAAACATGGCCAGCCTCGGATTCGAGTGTTGGTTACCTCTACTTAGACACCGCGGAAACGGTCAATGTTCCCGAAGGCGAAGTATATCCCAAGGAAGTGATTTCAGGTCACCAGAATGATGCAAATGTCCTGAAGTTTGCTACAAAAATGGTGCAGACCCGAGGCAACCGAATTGCGGGTAAAGCTCCCGGTGATCGGTCCGGCTTCCTCGTGCATGCACCGCATCTTTCCTTACCTTCCCCAACTCGGGAAATCGTATACCCAAAAACCGCCAGGTATTTGTCCGCTGTCAGCCTGGCCGCGGAATCTGCATTCCCCGGCCGAAGGTTCAGCGCGCCCGCCTGGCCGCGGGCAATACTGCTGCTTTTCCTTTGCTCGCCCGCCACTCCTGCCATGCAACCAGCATCGGGGAAGCCACCGCGATGGACGAATAAGTTCCTATCAGAATTCCCACTACTAAGGCAAATGAAAATCCTTTTAGTACCTGACCGCCGAACACAAAGAGCGAGAGCACGGTGAGGAAAGTGAGCCCCGAAGTGAGCACCGTCCGGCTCAGCGTCTGGTTGATGCTGCGGTTCACCAGGTCAGGAAGCGGCTCGCGACGGGTGAGGCGCAGGTTCTCGCGAATACGGTCGAAGACCACGATGGTGTCGTTCATGGAATAGCCGACCAGGGTGAGGATGGCGGCGATCACGGTAAGGCTCAATTCCAGGCTGGTGGCGCCGAAGGAACTTGCCAGGGAGAATGCGCCCACGGTGATCAGCGTGTCATGGAAGCAGGCCACGACGGCGGCCACGCCGTAAATTAACTGGAAGCGGAACCAGAGATAGACGAGCATGCCCAGCATGGACCAGAGTGTGGCGAGGGCAGCCTGCTTTTCGAGCTGGTGGCTGACGGTGGCGCCGACGGACTGCTCGCTGCGCACGGCGAAATTGTTGGTGTAGTGCTGGCGCAACGCGGTTTCAATGTCGGCGCGGGCCTGATCGACAGCGGCCTCGCTGGTTTGCTCCGGCAGGCTGATCAGGGCCTCATTGTTGGCTGCCTCACCAAAGGTGGAGATGGACGAGTTCTTGAGTCCAGAAGCGTCCATCGCCTGACGAATGCGCGTCAGGTCCGGTTTTTGCGTGAACTGCACTTCAACTTGAGTGCCGCCGCTGAAGTCTACTCCCAGCGGGACCGGGGTATGGATGGTAACCCAGTGATACGACATCGAAATAATGCCGGCGACACTGAAAATCAACGAAAACGCCAGGAAGTACCATTTCTTTCCCAGCCAGTCGATGTCTACATTGTGAAAGAATTCCACTTATTCGTTCCCTTCTATTCTCGGCAGCTTTCAGCTATCAGCTATCAGCTTTCAGTCCCTCAATTCCTAGATCGACACCATCTCGCCGGGCTTGAGGTTGTTGAGGTGCGCTTCAAAGATCACGCGCGAAACATAAACCGATGTAAACAGGTTGGCGGCAAGACCGAAGACCAGCGTGGTGGCGAAGCCTCTCACCGGCCCGGTACCAAAGATGAACAGGAATGCCGCCGAAACCATGGTGGTAACGTGAGTATCGAAGATCGTGGTCCATGCGTGGGCGAAACCCTGATCGACGGATGCCGCAGGCGCCTTGCCGGCGCGAATCTCTTCGCGTATGCGCTCGAAGACGAGCACGTTGGAGTCGACGCCCATGCCGATGGTGAGGATGACGCCGGCAATGCCGGGGAGCGTGAGCGTGGCCTTGGAAAAGCCCATAAATGCCAGCAGAATGACCAGGTTCAGGAACAAAGCCAGGTCGGCATTGACGCCCGAACCCTTGTAGTAGAAGAGCATGAAGCCCCACACCAGAACCATGCCGACGATGGCCGCGGTGACGCCTTCGCGGATGGAGTCGGCGCCGAGCGTAGCTCCCACCGTGTTCTCCTGAATATAGGTGAGCGAGGCCGGGAGTGAGCCGCTGCGGAGGAGCTTGGAGAGCGCATCCACTTCCGCGGGGCTGAAGCTGCCTTCAATCAGGCCGCTATCACGAATAGGCTCCTTGATGCTGGCCACTTCGCGCACGGTGCCGCCCATCACGACGGCCATATATTTGCCGACGTTGGCGCTGGTGAAGTCCCAGAATTTATCGCCGGCTGAATCCGTGAGAGTAAAGTTCACATCGCGCTGGCCGGTTTGGGGATTGGTGCCCGGCGTGGCGGAACGGAACTCACTGCCGGCCACAACCGCGACGCGCTGAAGGATGTAATAAGTGCCGCTGGCCCCCGCCAGTTCGCCTTCCGAGGGCAAGATCTCCTGGTCTGGGGGAAGCGTGCCGCCGACGCTGGAGAGCGCCGCCTGCTCCGAGGGATAGCCCTGGGCATCGCCTTCGACAGCATGAATCTCAAGCCGGGCTGTGGACTTGATCATGTTCTTGACTTCGTTCATGTCGCTGACGCCGGGCAATTCAACCAGGATCTGGTTGACGCCCAGGCCATAGGGCGCGATCTGCGGCTCGGTAACGCCCAGCGCGTTGACGCGATCGGTGATGGTGGAGATGGCCTGCTGCACGGTGCGCTGATCGAGATCGCGCTCATAGACCGGCTTCATGGTCATGGTCCAGGTGGTGTCGTTGACCTGGGAGACGTCGTACTCATTGCTATAGCGGGAGCCGTTAAGCAGGCTGCTTACGGCGTTAGACTGCGCCGGCGAGGTGCCCTGGATGCTGATGACTTCGGGCTTCTTCGGATCTGGCTTGATGATCTGCGAGTAGGTGAGGTTGGCCTTCTTCATGGCCTGCTCGAGGTCCTGAACGGAGTTGTTGGTCTCGTCGTTGACCGCGTCGGCCACCTGCACCTGCAGGATGAGGTGCGCGCCGCCCTGCAAGTCGAGCCCGAGGTGGATGCGCTTCTGGATGGAGTGGAGCAGATCGGAGCCGCTCAGGCCCGACGGGACACCGAAAATCCCGTAGAGGCAAACCAGCAGAACTGCGAAGATCAGGGCAATCTGTTTCTTAAGATTCTTCTTCATGGCCTCGTTTCTCTACTTGCGCCGCCTCGAGCACATCCGCTGCCGCGGACTATTTCGTTTCTTCCTGAGTGACCGAAGCAATGGCCGTTTTGGCCACCTCCAGCTTAAGGTTGTCAGGGGCAACGCGGATCACCATCGAATCGTCCTTGAGGGAGATGATCACGCCGCGAATGCCTCCCGTGGTGGTCACACGGTCGCCGTTTTTGATTTTGCCGAGCATCTCCGTCCACTGTTTTTGTCGCTTTTGCTGGGGACGAATCAGCAGCAGGTAAAAAACTGGGATAAAGAGCAGGATAGGCAGAAGCATGGTAATGCCGCTTCCCGCCGCATCGGCCGCCCACAGTGCCAAAGTTGTCGTCACACTCTTCCTTTACTCGCCCCGCTCGCCGCCGCGAACTGCCAATCAGGGCACAGGCGCGCCTCTCAACCTGCCGGCGTGCCTCAACAAATTTTGTCTCCGGGAACGCGCCTCGCGCGAATTACCCACAGCCCAGGCGCTAACGAGAAGGGTTCCGGCCGCGGCGTCCTGAATTTCTTCGCATGCCGCCCTGCGTCCCCACTCCCCCTGTTCGACACACAGGCCCTTTTCGGATCGGGCAAAAGGCAGGAGCTTACGCCGTACTTCCTCTGCCGGGATTCGGAAAAGAGTACCTGGATAGATAAGATACGCGCGGACTATGGCGTGTCAAGACGCCGCGCTACGCGGCTCGCTTATAAACCCCTTACGGGTTGTGTAGCTCATCCTTATCTGCGGCGGATTCTGCTGGGATTGGATGTTTTTGTGGGCAAATTCGGCCGCGCTGCTCCTGAGCGCTCCCGCTGCACATACGGCTGCGCACGCCGCTGCAAATGCCGCAGCGCAGGCCTCCAGCGGAGATGTGGACCGCGTCTTCCGTTTCAGCGATCGAGGGATGATGATCGGCGCGGCGTTTCTTCTGGCGTTGTCATTCATGTTCTGGGTGCTGTGGAGCTTCTGGCGCGAAGGTCGCCGGGAGCGCGCCGGGCGCGGGAGGAGATCATTGCGGCTTTGAGGGCGGAGTTATGGCCGGCGCGGCGGGATCCGGGGCTTGCGTACTGGGGCTCTCTGCGGGCGCTGCCGCATCGTCATCGGACTCTTCCACCAGGACCGCCGAGCCGGGAACGAGGTCGTAGCTCGCCGCATCGCGGCCCGCGGGATGAAAGGTGATGCGCAGCGGCTCCCGCTGCCATTCTGCCGGGGCACAGGCCGGATCGGCATGATCGGCGGGATCGAAGGCGGCCAGCTTTTTGGCGAGTGCGGGCTTGCGGACGGTCAACTGCGCCACCACGGCGTAGAGGCTTTTGCCGCTGGGTGTGATGCCGCAATAGGCCGCGTAATCGCGGAACCAGGCCACGCGACTCACTGCAGGATCGTAGTCGGGCAGCTTGAGGGCGGTGATGCGGCCGGTAGCGCGATCGACCAGCAGCCAGGGCCCGCGCTGCCAGACCCACTGCTGCTGCTTGTCGCCGGGAAGCGAATTGTTGAGCCGGATGGCGCGGCGGACGACGAAACTGCGGTCGGTGACGTCATGGGCATCGCCGGTGGTCCACTCCTTGAGCGCGCCGTTGATGAGCAGAGCGCGAATGGGGAGCGAGGATTCGCCGGCAGCAGCGCCGGCGGGATCGCCCTGGCGGGAATAGGACACGTGCTTGACGGCGCCGAGATAGACGCTGGGCGGCTTGCGGGGGGCGGCGGAGGCGGAGGGAAGGCTGGCCAACAAGACCAAGGAAGAGGCAATGGAAAGAGCGGGTCGAATCGAAGAACGGGTCAAATGCGAACTCCCCCGCGAACGAAGCGCGGATTGCATGATTTCGCCGGAAGACTGAAATCATAGCAACGCGCGGATTCTCGGGAAGTGAGCCTGATCACGTCGATTTTGCTTGGGGCGATTCGTGACAAAACTGCTTAGAAGACACCCGCCCGGCTCTTGAGCTGATTTTGTGCCACGGCCGAACAGCAGAACCGGTGCACAGCTTTGGCGGGGAACTTCCGAAATGGCGCTGACACGACCTTAAATTGGGCAGGCGATTACCCAACGTTAGCCGCAGGGGAAGAAGCTCGAAAGACTGCGAAGTAATAGACGACAGCCCCAACCGGCAAACCCACAAGAAATAATGTGGCCCATGCTGCTCTTGCGGCGGATGAGCATTCGTGCTCTTTGAAGAGATGGCCAGTCATACGAAGAAGCAATGCAAGTCCGGTGACGGCGCCCGTCAGGCCAATGATAGCGAGACAGAACGAAATCATGACCCCGAGTGTTGAGAGACCACCGAGATTGGCAGATGGGAAACAGCGACGCGTGACAATCACGGTGGCGGCCAGAAGAGTCCACCACCCGCAAAACCTATGGAATCGCCTCTTGGTGAAGTCACAGTGCATTAGCCTCTCGGAGAAGGATCTTCGCCGACAATGATACGCCAGCTAATCCAAATGCGTTCATTTCGGCATCTCGGACGGTTGGTCGGCAATTCTGAAGTAATGAGACCCGGAATGATTGCAGAAAACAACCGCAGATCCTTCGCTGCGCTCAGGATGACAGTGCATTGGGTGTCGGTGTGCGGCGGTCTTTCTCTGAGCTTTCAACGCCCTGGGAAGACCGCCCCTTCGAAGCTCCCGTTCTTCCGCAACTTCAAAAGTCAGCCGCTTCGACTGCGCGCGCGACCCGGAATGCTGTGCCTTCGTTCAAGTGCGCGGCCAGCACCTGCATGCCCACCGGCAGGCCGACCTTAGTGGTTCCGCAGGGCACGGTGACGCCGCAAATGCCGGCCAGGCTGGCGGTCACGGTGTAGATGTCGGCGAGGTACATGGACAGCGGGTCGCCGGACTTCTCGCCGATTTTGAATGCGGCTGTGGGCGCCGTCGGGGTCACGATGGCATCGACTTCGGCGAAGGCGCGCAGAAACTCTTCGGCAAGGATGCGCCGCACCTGCTGAGCTTTGAGGTAATAGGCATCGTAGTAGCCGGCCGACAGCGCATAAGTGCCGAGCAGAATGCGCCGCTTGACCTCGGCGCCGAAGCCTTCGTCGCGCGACTTGCTGTACATGTCGGAGAGCGTGTCGGAGTGACGCGAGCGGTAGCCGTAGCGCACGCCGTCAAAGCGGGCCAGATTGGCGCTGGCCTCGGCCGTGGCGATCAGGTAATAGGTTGGCACGGCATATTTGGTGTGCGGCAGGGAGACGCGTCTGACCTCGCAGCCGGCGGCTCGGAGCGCATCGATTCCCTTCTCGATGGACACGCGCACTTCGTCGTCAAGACCTTCGGCAAAATACTCGTCGGGTATTCCGATGCGCAGCCCTGCGGCGGGCTTGTCGCTTTCGGCGGCGAAGTCAGGCACCGGAGCGGGCGAGCTGGTGGCGTCGCAGGGATCGTGCCCGGCAATCACGGCCAGCATGGTGGCTGCATCGCGCACGTTGCCGGCCAGAGGGCCGATGCGATCGAGGGAGGAGGCAAAGGCAATCAGCCCATAGCGCGAGACGCGCCCGTAGGTGGGCAGTACGCCGACGACGCCGCAAAAGCTGGCAGGCTGGCGGACGGAGCCGCCTGTGTCCGTGCCCAGCGTGGCCACGGCGAGATTTGCCGCCACAGCCGCTGCCGAGCCGCCGCTGGAGCCGCCCGGCACGCGCTCGGGATCGACGGGATTGCGCACGGGGCCGTAGGCGGAATTCTCATTCGACGAGCCCATGGCGAACTCATCGCAATTGAGCTTTCCCAGCAGCACGGCGCCGGCTGATTGGAGCTTCTTGACCGCGGTGGCGTCGTAGGGCGGCTGGTAGCCCTGAAGAATTTTCGATCCCGCGGTGGACGGCGCGCCTTGCATCACCAGCACGTCCTTGATGCCCACGGGGATGCCGGCGAGCGGAGGCAAGGGATCGCCTTTTTCGGCGAGCGCGTCGATGCGCGCCGCCTGTTCCAGAGCGCGCTCCTTGGTAAGGCTGAGGTAGACGTTGAGCAGCGGATTTTTGCGCTCGATGCGGTCGTAATAGCCGGCGGCGAGATCCTCGGCGCGGAGGCGGCCTTGGGCAATTTCGGCGCGCAGGACAGCCAGCGGTTGGGGCTTCTCTACGAGAATTTCTTCAGGCGTGCCTGGCAATCGCTTCCTCCGTGCCGCTAGTCGTTAGCCGGTAGCTCGTAGCTTGTAGCTTGTAGCTTGCTCCCCGTCCAGTGTCCTTTAGTTCCTCAATCCCTACTTCTCGATCACTTTCGGCACTTTGAAGAACGCGCCGTTCGTCTCCGGGGCGGCGCGCATCACGACGCCGCGATCGAGCGAGGGCTCGAGCACGTCTTCTCGCAGCGCTGTCGCGCTGACGCCGGTTTGCAATTCGCTCACCTGGGCGAGCGGCGCTACGCCGGAGGTGTCGATCTGGTTCAACTCGGCGACATAGTCGAGAATGGCGTTGAGGTCGCGCAGCATGCCGGTGGTTTCTTCCGGCGCCAGCTCAAGATGCGCCAGCTCGGCTACGCGTTCCACGTCCTGGACAGTAACTTTGTCGCTCATATTTGATTCGGCTATTAGCTTTTAGCTATTAGCTTTCAGCTGTCGGCTCCGGGGGTGCCCAATTCCAGCTCGAGGGAAAGCTCGCCTGCAGCAGATGCTGACTTGCAGACCCGCTCAATTGCGGCCCGAAAGTAAAGTATAGCCGCCGTGCCGGCGTCGCTCTGCGCGTCGATCGCAGGGCAATCGCATGAACGAAGAATTCTGAGGTTACTGGCTTCCTTCCGCCGCCCCTACAGGGCTTCGGGGTCTTTTTCGGCAGCTTTCCCAGCGTTTGAAACGCTGGGCTATCGAACATTGCGCCTCCGGCGCGAGCAGATCGGAACCACTGGAGTTAACAAAGGTCCTTCATGCGTTTGCCCTGGCGTCGATGGCTTTCAATCTACGGTCAGCGTGACGGTCACCGCGTGCTGCAGGCCACTGGAACTGGCAGTCACCTGGACCGAATAGGTTCCCGGCGGAGTGGCGCTGCTTCCGCCGCCGGTTCCACCCCCGATACCGCCGCCGCCACCGGAACTGGTGCAGGCGACCATGCTGAAGCACACGATCGCGGCGAGCAGCGCCAGTGTGGGCAATGCCCTTCTTCGGCGGCGCGCCAGCGGCAAAAGGAACAAGCAGCAAACCAGCGTCACAGCTTTCCAGGGCCCCGCCGGCGCATTCGACAAAGCCGCGGTGGATTGCCCGGTGGAGATTTGAACCGCGACGTTGCCTTGCGCGGTTCCATTGAGCATCGCCGAAGCCGGATTGAATGCGCAGAGTGCGTGCGAGGGCAATGCGGAGCATGCAAACGTAACGGTTCCCTGGGAGCCGCTCAGCGCTGACAAAGACAGCGTGTAATTTGCCGCCTGGCCACTCGATACCGTCTGGCTGGAAGATCCGGTTATTCCCACACTGAAATCGAATGCCATGCCGGAGAGGGAAACCGGCGCGGCGCTGACCGTGCTGGTAGTCACGGTCAGGTTTCCTGTCTGCTGGCCGGCTGAAGTGGGAGCAAATTCTACTCCAGCGGTGCAGCTGGCCTTGGCGGAGAGGGTGGCTGTGCAGGTGTTCGCAACCAGCAAGAAGCCTGCCGGCGCGGTGAGCGAAAGATCGGTGAGCGTGTCGGTGGCGCTCAGGTTGGTTACGGTGATGGTGGTGGAACTGCTTTTTGTCCCCGCGCCAGTGGTGGGAAAAGTGATGGAGGCGGGCGCTACCTGGATGCCGCCGGAACCGATGAGCGCGATACTGGCCGGTGTGACGACGTCGGGCGAAGTGATGGTCAGCGTGCCGGTGGCTGCGGCATTGCTCGCGGGTGAGAAGGCGACGGCGGCGGTGCATTGCGCGCCAGCCGCGAGCGCCGCGGTGCAACCGTTTTGCGTGAGCACGAATTGCGCGGAGACGGCGAGTGAAAGCGCGCCGATGCTGTAGCTCGCCGTGTTGGTGATGGTGACGGTCTGGACGGCGGTGGTCTGGCCGGGATTGACTGCGGCGAAATTCAGTTGCGTGGGGCTGGCGCTCAATCCGGAGGAAAGTTCGGCTGTTCCATTCAATGTGACGGATGCCGGATTCACACCCAATGTGGATGAAGAAACTATGAGCGTGGCCGCGATTCCACCCGCGGCTGCGGGAGTGAAGGTGATCTGCGCGGTGCAGGAGGAGCCGGCGTCGAGCGTCGCTCCGCAAGTGGTGGAGCTCACCTGAAAACTGCTTGCGCCGGCGCCGGAGATCTGCAGGCCCACATTAGCCATGGGCGCACCGCCGGTGTTCTTTACGGTCACGGTCTGCGGCGCACTGGCCACCCCGGGCTGTTGCTGCGAAAAGGTCAGACTGGATGGAGTGACATTCAAAACCGGCGCGGCCAGCCCCGCGCCGTTCAGCGAAACGGTCTGGGTGCGCAACGCGTCCGACACCGTGAGGGTGCCGCTCTGCGAACCGGTTTGTGTTGGCGCGAACGCCACGGCGATGGCGCAGCTTGCATGCCCCGCCAACTGCGCGGTGCAGTTGTTGCTGGCGATGCGAAAGCCCGCGCTCACGCTGGCTGCAATCGAACCGAGTGGCGCATCGCCGGAATTTGTAAGCTGTACCGTCTGCGCGGCGGAAACCTGGCCGGCGATGGTGTCAGGGAGCGTGAGGGAAGTGGGGCTGAGCGTATCTGTCGCGGCCGTGCCTCCGGATCCACGCAGAGCCACTGTCTGAGTTCCGAATCCGTCGTTCAGAGTCAGCGTTCCCGTCGCTGGGCCGTTTTGCGTTGGCAAAAACCCGATCTGCATCTGGCAATCGCTCTGCGCTGCCACGCTGGTGGCGCCGCAGGAATTGCTGACCAACACGAACGGGGCTGAAATGCCGATGTTATTGATGCGGATAGCCGTGGTGCTGGCGTTGCTGACATCCACGGGCAGCGGTGCGGAGGCGGCTCCGACAGCAACGTTGCCGAAGTCAAGGCTGGTGGGAGTGACCGTGAACAAGCCCGCAGGGATGCCAGTTCCGGTGAGATCCGCCGCCAACTGGCCGCCGTAGACGTTGGCGCTGATGGTGATCTGCCCCGTGCGGGCGCCCGCGGCGGTGGGGCTGAACTCCACCTGGATGGCGCAGCTTCCGCCTGCGGCGACCGGCGCGTTCTGGCAGTCATCTGTCTCGGCGAAATCGCCAGTGATCGTGATTCCGGTTGCCGTCAACGCCACGGTGCCGGTGTTAAACAGCGTCAATGCCTGCTGGCTGCTAGTGGTGCCGACAGACTGATCAGCGAATGAAAGTGCCGGTGCGCTCGTCGATGCCGTGGTGAGCGTAATGCCCGAAGCCCAGAGCGGGGTCTGCCAGATGCCGCGGCCATAGGTGGCTGCCACCAGCGCCTGAGGGGAGGCGGAAGGCGGGGAGGCGCTGAGCGCAACGACGGGCGCTTCGGGCAGCCCGGTACCGAACGCCGACCAGCAATTGGAATTGCTCACTGCGCAGGTGCTCACCTGAGTGGTGAAGAAGACGCCTGCATCCGTGGCCGCGTACACAACATTTGCGTTCTGGGGATCCACAACCATGCTGTTGGCGGGAGCGAGGGGAATATTCGATGTGATCTCCGACCAGTGCGCACCGCCATCGGTGGAGCGGTAAAGGGTGTTGACATTCGATACCCCTGAATTTGCCTGCTCCACGGTCACGTATACCGTGTTTCCGGTGAGGTCATGGCGATCGATGAAGATGCTGGAAATGTCGAAGCCGTAATAGTTGAATGGTTCGGGAGAGTTGGTGACCGGATTCAGCGTCAGGTCCTGCCAGACGGGCATAGTCGTCTGAGCCTGGCCGAGCACGGCGCGAAAGATGTGGCCGGGAATGTTCGCGCCTCCATCCAACGCTCCGTATGTCCCCACGTAGATGACTTCCTGGTTTTCGGGAAGCGCCATCGCAGCCATGCTGCGGATCAAAGCATCTCCGCTGCATGCGACGCCCGTGACTCCGGTGTCGAGAACGGGGCTGACCGCGTTGCTTGCGCTCCAGCCAGTGCCGTTTGCCGGGCCGCGCCACACCCGGCATGTGCCCACCAGCAGGTTGGCGTCGTTCACCGGATCTACCAGGAATGGAGCCGGCGTTTCCATGGTGTAGCCGTCACCGCTTACATCTTTGTTGTCGACCGATGCGCTGGCGCCGAAGTCTGCCGGCGTACAGTCGCCCGCTTGCGAACATGCGTGGATAGAGACGCCGGCCTGGTTGTTCACATACCAGGTGGAGCTTGCGGGATCGATCTGCACGGGCCCACCCTCGCCGGAAAGCACCTGGGGCCAGTCGGCGGTGGGACCGGAGGTGCTCTTGACGCCTGCGCTGCCGTTCACGCCCAGCCCGGCGAGCATGGTGTACGGCGACTGCGCGCCCTGAGAGATGCTTTGCGCTTCCGCCAGCGAGCCGAGTGCTCCGTTCAGATTCTGGAAGTGGCTGGAATCGCTTGCGTCGCATTGCGATCCTGATTCGCCGACCGCGTCCGCAGAACGCCAGAGCCCGCTATCGTTGCCAACGAAGATCTCGAGCGGATTGGAGGCGTTCCACTCCAGTGCGTGCTGGAACTCGCCCACCTTTGCGCTCATGCAGGTGGTGGAATTGGTCGTGTTTCGCCAGATGCAGCCCATAGCGAGACTGCATTTCCAAAGATCGTTGGCGCCGGCGAACAGCAATGTGTCCTGCTGCGACGGCACCGCCGCCAGAGCCAGGTTGTAATCGCCATTGGGTATTGTGGCCGCGCCGCTGGGTGTGTTTGCTTCCAGGGCCGAAGTGTTCCATTGCCTGGCGAAGGCGATTGACGGGTTGGAGCATGCACCATTGCTGGCGGCGCACGCGTCCTGCCACAGTCCCTGGTCCTGATTAGAGATGTCGACCGTCCATGCAAAGGTGTCGCCGGTTTGCGGATTGACCGCCAGCGCGCCGCGAAAAATCGGGCAGGCGATGGACCCGATTTGGCCTGGATTTGTGGGGCAGAGATCCGTGGTCAGTCCGGAGCCGGGTTGCACGGTCATGCGCGTCCAGGTGACGCCGTCGGCGGACTGGTAATAGCCGTGATAGCGCACTGCCGCAAGGAAAAGCTTGCGCAGCGGGTTCCACACTACAGCCGTGGCGGCGTTGCCGTCCGGCGACGTAAGGCTCCTCAACGGTCCCTGCACATAGCTGCCGTTGCCATCGCCGATGGTCGCCAGGTGCCAGGTTGCGCCGGCGTCGTTCGAGTAGTAGAGCCCCTCGTAGCTTGCGCCGGGAAGATTTGCTCCCACCAGTTCACCGCCGAAGGCCTGCGAGACGGCGGCGACTACAACCTGGGGATTCACCGTACTCCAGGCAAAGCCCGCGAAGCCCTCGCCCACGAAGCTGTAGTCGAGCACGCTGAAAGCTTCTTCCTGGTCGACTGTCTGCTGAATGAGCGACCAGGTCGTTCCGCCATCGGTGGAGCGCAGAATACCCGCGCCATAGTAAGAATCCAGCGCATCGTTGGGGTCGCCGGTTCCGGCGAGGATGACGCCGGTGCCACCGGGCTGAACGGAGATGGCGCCGATGCTAATGGACGCCCCGGGGGCGCCGCCCAGGGCCTCCAGCGAGTCTGTCAGCGGAGTGAAGGTGATGGAAGATGATGCAGCCGCCGCGGCGTTTTGCGCCTCCCACACTCCGCCGCCGGTGGTTCCGACGTAGAGGCGGTTGCCGGTCGAGTCAGAGGGATCGAGAGCCAGGGAGGTGATGCGGCCCGTGACCAGGCCGAAACTCGCCGTGGAAACTGCGGTTGGCCCGAGCGGTTGCCAGGTGGCGGTGGCTAGAGACTGCGTCAGAGTAGAGGCTGCTCTAAGACTTGCCGAGGCGCGAGCGGCGTGAAGGCGCAACTGCGCCGGAGCGACAGTGAGCAATTTCCTGTTCTGCCGCTCCGGCGCGGTCTGCCCGCGCTTCCACCCGCGCGCAGCTAAAAACTGTTCCGCCTGGATCAACTGCGGGGGACGATCGACTTGCCGTGTGGCGTGTACGCCGGCGGAGGTAGAGCCCGCATCCTGCGCCCATGCCTGCAATGCCGGCAGCGCAGCCAGTAGAGAAAGGATCAGCGTTGCTGCCGCACCAGGCCGGCCAGAGCAGAGCGGCTGGAATCCAAGAACCTCGGCGACAAGCGGAAAACCGCGAAACCGCTTTAACTGGCGGAAATATTTACGTGCGATCCTGTTTCTCACAACCATCCGGAATTCGGTTCCGGCCCCCTGGGTTCAATCTGACAAAGGTGGAGGCGCGGAATCCATGAGATTGCGCAAAGCGAAACCAGCAGTTTCCGGGAATGGAACAGTGGCCCATTATAGGACGCTGAGATTCAGGGTCGGCTGTGACCCAAAACACATAAGGATGTGCAGGTTTGATGCGGTCGGCGCACTTACTCCGTGAAAAGATTGCTTCCGGCTGCGTGCCGGCGGATGTAGCTCTCTGAGTCGAATTTCTTCGCTAGAGAGGCTCCGCTCATGGGGCGGATGAGGCCGAAGACAGGGCGGTTAAACCAAGGCCGGTCGTGGCGACCGACAATCGCCCAGGCGATTCCGGCGTAACCGTTGGGGTCGCGGCCATCCAGTTCGTAGCGATCGTTCAGGAGCACCGCCCATTCGAATGCCGTGGCCGGATCGGGCGCCCATTCGAGGATTTTTTTGGCCCAGTACATGCGCATGTAGTTGTGCATCCAGCCGGTCTCGACCACCTGGCGCTGCGCCGCGTTCCAGAGATCGTCGCCCGTTTGGGCGCGCTCGAGTTGTTCGAGGCTGTAGCGCTGGCGCGGGTCGCCGGCGTGCTCCAATAACGATTGCCGTGCCCAGGGCGCGGCGCACTCCCAGTTGTCGTAATTCGGCTCGTAGCGGACGAAGAGCACCGATAATTCGCGCCAGGCGATGAGTTGCTCGAGGAAGCGGTCGGCCGCCGCACGCGTGGCCCATCCGCGCTTGACTGCGTCTTCGGCTGCGAGGGCGATTGTCAAGGGGCCGATATTGCCGAAGTGCAGATAGGGCGAAAGGCGGCTGGTTCCGTCGATGTCTGGATGGTTGCGATTCTTCTCGTAACCTTTGAGGGCTTCGCGAACGAATTCGCGCAGGCGCTTCAGGGCGGCGTGGGATCCGCCGGTGAAGGTATCGACGGGCTTCACAGTGCGATCGAGTCCGCGAAAGCCGGCGGTGACGTCGCCGTCGAGCGGATGACTCTGCGGCGGTTTGCGCGGCTTCCACGGATGCAGAGGCGCGACGGCACGCGATTTCACGAGGTATTTCGGCAGCTCGGCTTGCAAGCGCGGGCGGAAGTGATGCAGCAAAACAAAGCTGCGCTCAAAGACGCGCGAGGGCACGACCACGTCGGCATCGACGGTCCAATAAGGAAACGTAAGGCGCGCGGCCAGCGCCTTTCGCCAGCGCTCCGGCTCGCGGCAGGGATTCTCGTCGCCGATGAGCAGCGCTGCGTTCACTTCTTCGAGGAAGGCTTCAAGGCGGTTGTCGGGCGGCCGGCGGAGTACGAAGCCTACGCCGCGCTCGGCTGCGTCCTCGGCCACATCGCGCAATGCCTGGGCGAGAAAGTGGTAATGGCGCAGATTGGCGTGGGGATAATTCGGTATCACGCCGAAATAAATGACTACGGGAAGGCCGAGGAAGTTGGCGGCTTGGATGGCGACATCGAGCGCGGGATTGCCTTGAATGCGCATGGCGCGCTGCATCCAGTAGACGACGCAGCGGGCGTTTTTGCGTGGAGCGCCGGCGCGGCGGATGAGCACGCGCGGATGGTCGGCGAGGCGGGCAAGTTCCGCGGGGATTGTCTGAGACTGGGGAGCCGATTTCACTTTGAACTATGGTAGAGCCCGCGGTTCGGCCGGCAATGCCACCGCAGAAATTTGCCGTTCGTCTCGAGACTGAGCCCATCCTGGAACAGAAGATAAGCGGAGTCTTCATGGGGCTGAAAAGGGTCTTGCAGGACTCAACTTTGAGTTGACACCGCATTGCAGCAAGGGTACGCTTCTGCCAACCCCGGGCCCAACTCATTTCTTGAAGGAGGTAGGGAAATGGTGTCGCGCGTGATTAACTGCACCATTAAAGCGGACAAAGTGGATGCATTCAGGAATGCAATCAACGATGAGTTCCTGCCGCGCATTCAGGCGCAGGCGGGGTTTCTCGAGAACATCGAATCCTGCGATCCGGCGTCGGGTGAATATTGCTGCCTGACTTTGTGGGAAAGCGCAGCCGATGTGCGGAACTACGACAACGGGCTGTTTCAGGAAATTGCCGCCAGGCTTGTTCCCATGATGCAGGGATCGCCAACGGTGCGGACCCTGCCGGTGGATAACTCTTCAAGCCACAATCTTCGTGCGGGAGCTCAGGTTGCAGCGTGATTGATTTGCGCTGGCGGCGTGGCGTGGAGGCTGCGCCGCAAGCGGAATGGCACCGGCTGCTTTCAATTGTTTGGAACAGCACTCACTCAGGTGGATTTTTTCGCCCGGCGGATACTTCTGACTCGCGCCGGGGGAGATGACGCCCGTGCCGTTGTGGGCGCCGAATAAGCAGTCCATGCGTACGCTGATGCTGTCGCGACATTTTGATGTCATGTGTGCCATAATAATGTCATGGCAATCCGCACTACCGTCGACATTCCGGAGCCGTTGCACGACCGTCTACGTCGTCGGGCCGAGAGTTCTGGTGTCTCGATTCGCTCGCTCATCGTAAAGGCAATTGAGCAGACATACACGGAATCGGGCAAGAAGGAGCCTCTTTCGGGTCCCCTGATCCGTGGCACCGGCAAACGTGGCCCGCTGTACCCCACGGACGAAAACCCGTATGACGTTATATTTTCCTGATTTAAATGTGTGGTTGGCTCTTTCCGACATAGGCCACGCGCAGGGCTCCGCAGCATGGAACTGGCTGAAAACGCTACCCGGTGATCGCAGGCTGATTTTTTCCCGGTTCACGCAAATCGGATTGTTGCGTCTCCTGAGCAATCCCGCGGTTATGGGCGATCAGACACTTACGCTTGGCAAGGCGTGGAGTGTGTATGAGCGCTGGCTCGAAGAGACATACATCGATTTTTATCCCGAGCCACGAAATGTCGAAGCTGCATTTCGCCAGGCGACGGCATCATTCGTCAATCAGCAGGCTTCAAAACGGGTGGGAGACTGTTGGCTTCTCGCGTTTGCAAAAGAAGCCGGAGCCACGCTGGTCACTTTCGACCGCGGCTTGCACGCGTTCGCCCGAAAGCAAGGTCATCACGTGGTCGTTCCTGGCTGAGCGCGGCACGAGAAATGTGTCGATCCTGAGTGCTACCATCGCCCCCACGCGCGGCTCATGTAATCGGCCAGGGTCATGGAGAGCAGGCCGAGGAAGATGAAGAGTCCCGAGATGACCGTGAGCTTGGTGAGCTTGGGGCTGTACTTGACGTGCATGAAGAAGAGGACCACGAGCGAAGCTTTGAGCACGGCGATGGCCAGGGCCACCACCACGTTGAAGACATAGAGGTCCACATAGGAGGCGGCGACGGTGGTCGCCGTCAACACGAGCAGCGCCGCAAAGATGCCCAGGTAAAGCTTGGGGCTGACAATGTGGTGTTCTGTGGCGTGCGCTTCAGCTTCCGTGGTCATGTCCGGTTCCTCCCGTCGTATCTTTCATTGCCGCAAATACCGCGCGTTTCAGTTTCTTCTCCGCGCGTAATCATGAGCCCTACGATTCCTGCGTCCCTTCACTTGGCGTGTCTGCTGACCAGGTAGAGCAGCGGGAATAGGAATATCCAGATGATGTCGACAAAGTGCCAGTACAAGCCGAAGTTCTCGACATAGGTAAAGTGGCCTTCGGTGTAAGCACCCTGGATCGCGCGGAAAAGCATAAAGATGAGGATGCTGATGCCCACGACCATGTGCAGAGCGTGCATTCCGGTCATGGCGAAGTAGAGGAAGAAGTACTGCTCCGTCTTCTGGGCCATGCCCGGGGCCAGCGGCGCGTCCTGGTATTCCTTGTAGACCTCGGCATCCATGGAGGGATGGAGGAAATCGACATCGGTAAAGCGCAGGCCGGGGACGTGCTGGTCCACCCATTCGCCGTGCCACTCGATGCCCTTGATGCACAGGAATACGAAACCAAGGAAGAGGGTTAGCGAGAGGCAGAGAACCAATCCGCCTTTGCGGCGCATCTGCGCGCACCAGACCCCCATGGCCATGGTGAAACTGGAAGTGATCAGCACCGCGGTGTTGGACGTGCCCCAGAAAATGCTCAGGTGGTGCGACCCTTCCACGAAGGCCGGGTAGTACCAGTTGCGCATGATCAGGTAGGCAGTGAAGAGGCCGCCGAAGAACATGATTTCGGTGAGCAGGAAGAGCCACATGGCGAAGTTGGTGGCGTCGAACTGCTGGGCGACGGATTCGAAGTGGTGGCGCTGGTACGGCGGATGAGCCGCATGCGTCTCCACGCGCGCGTCGGGCGCATCGGCCATCTCGCCGTTGGCAACGGTTGTGCTATCCGACACTGGCTACCTCTCTCGCTTGCTGGCGTTCCAGCCACTCGTAATCGTATGCTTCGTGGTCCATGATCGGCGTCTCGGGGAAATTTTCCGTCAGGGGCGGCGACTGCGTCTGCCACTCCAGCCCGGTCGCCTGCCAGGGATTGTTTCCGGCAATGGCTCCATACTTCAGCGACCAGGTGAGGTAAAGCACGGGCAGCAGGTAACCTACGCCGAGCACCGTCGCGCCCGCCGTGGAGAAGACGTTCAGCACCTGAAACTCCGGCGGGTACGCGGCGTAGCGGCGCGGCATACCCAGCATGCCCAGAATAAACTGCGGGAAGAAGGTCAGGTTAAACCCGATGTACGTGGTCACCGCGGCAAACTGCGAGATCTTCTCCGGGTACATGCGGCCGGTCCACTTGGGCCACCAGAAGTGAATGCCGGAAAGGAAAGCCATCAGCATGCCGCCCACCATCACGAAATGAAAGTGCGCCACGACAAAGTAGGTTTCGGTGAGGTGGATGTCGGTGCCGGTTGAGCCCAGAAATACGCCGGTCATGCCGCCGATGGTGAACAGGCCCATGAAGCCGATGGAGTAGAGCATCGGCGTCTCAAAGGTGATGGAGCCCTTGTAGAGCGTGAACGCCCAGTTGAAGATCTTGATGGCCGAGGGCACGGCCACGAGCATGGTCAGCAGGGAGAAGACCAGCGCGGCGTAATTGGAGATGCCCATGATGAACATGTGGTGGGCCCAGACGAAGAAGCCGAAGACGGCGATGGCCACCGACGAGAACGCCACCGCGGTGTAGCCGAAGACGCGCTTGCGGCTGAAGGTGGAGACCACTTCGGAGATCACGCCAAAGCCGGGCAGAATCATGATGTAGACCGCCGGGTGCGAATAGAACCAGAAGAGGTGCTGGAAGAGAAGGGGATCGCCACCGTAGGTGGGATCGAAGACGCCAATGTGGGCGAGGTGCTCGAGCGCCACCAGGACCAGGGTGATGGCCAGAACCGGCGTGCCCAGCACCATGAGGATGCTGGCCGCGTAATTGGACCATACGAAGAGCGGCAGCCGGAACCAGGTCATGCCCGGGCAGCGCATCTTGTGGATGGTGACGATGAAGTTCAATCCGGTAAAGATGGAGCTGAACCCGGCAATGAATACCGCCAGCACCGCGGGAACCACATTGGTGTTCAGATAATGCGTGGAAAGCGGGGTGGTGAAGGTCCAGCCGGTGTCGACTCCGCCGGCCGCCATGGTGTAGATCATCAGCCCGCCGGCGATGATGTAGAGATACCAGCTGAGCAGGTTGATCTTGGGCAGGGCCAGGTCTTTGGCGCCCACCATCATGGGCATGAGGAAATTGCCCAGCGTCGCTGGAACCGACGGCACCAGGAAGAAAAACACCATGATAAGGCCGTGCATGGAGAACACCTTGTTATAGGTGTCGGCGGCCATCAGGTCAGTTTGCGGCGTCAGCAGCTCCATGCGGATGAGCGCGGCCAGCGACCCGCCGATGAAGAAGAAAAATGTAATTGAGATCAGATAAAGAGTGGCGATGCGCTTATGATCCCCGGTCAACAGCCAGCTCAGCAGGCCGTTCTCCTTGGTCAGGAAGTTCATCCTGGGAATCCTGGCGGTGGACTGATCGGGAAGAGTGACGATGGTGGCGGCGCTCACGGCTTCACCTCCGATGACGGCGCGGGCTTCTGGCCCGTTGTCGAACCCGTCTTCTGCTCTGTTTGTGGGGGTATGGATGTAGTATTCAATGTCTGCTGCAACCGGTAATCGGTCTGAAGGTTCCTTATGTATTCCACCAGCGCGATCACGCCGTCTTCGCTGATCTGGCCCTGGTAGGTGGGCATAATCGGCGTGTAGCCCTGGGTGACGTGCTGCGCCGGATCAAGAATCGCCTGCCGCAGATAGGCTTCATCCGCGGTCACGGTCTCGCCGTTCTGCAGCGGCAATTGCGAGCCGTAAACACCGACGAGGTTCGGGCCGCGCGCGTCGGGCTGGGTGTTGTGGCAGGCATTGCAGCTCAGGCTGGCAAAGAGCCGCTCTCCGTTCTGCGCCAGCGATTGCCCGCTGGTGGAGTTCTCCAGCCACTTCTTGTAATCGTCAGGCGTCATCACGTAGACTTCGCCGATCATCTGCGAGTGGTTGGTGCCGCAGTATTGGGTGCAGAAGATGTGGTAGGTCCCGACCTTGGTGGCTTCGAACCAGACGGTGGTGTAGCGGCCCGGAATCGCCTCGCGCTTGACGCGGAATGCGGGGATGGAAAAGCTGTGAAAGACATCCTGGGAAATCAGCGTCAACTGAATGGGCACGCCGGTGGGAATGTGCAGCGCATCGATTTCGTGCTGGCCTCCCGGGTGCTCGATCTTCCACATCCACTGCTTGCCCACGACATAAATGTTCATGGCATTGGCGGGCGGCGTGTACACGCGGAAGTAAATCAGGGCGCCCCACACGAAGACGATGAGGAAGAGGCCCAGGGGAATAATCGTCCAGGTGGTCTCAAGCAGGGTTGAGCCTTCGATCTGCACCGCCTCGGGATGGCGCTTCTTGTTATAGAGGACAGAGAATCCGACAATCAGCAGAATGACGACGGTGAGGCCGACCAGGCTGATAAGGACCAGGAAGAAGAAGAGCGCGTCCGCCTCCGGCGCAAGCTGCGATGCCTCAGGCGGGAACAGCGGGAAGTGCTGCAACCACCTTTCGAGAAACTGCCACAGTACTGGACTGATGTGGTTCATTCCGTTATCCGTTCACCTTCTTCGCCGTTGCATGGAAAACCGGCGCGGAGCTCTCGCCCTTCCGGTAGTCCTTCCTAAACATCAAGAGCATGAATCCGCCCAATATGAGAAGCGTCACAATTCCGCCGGCCTCGATGACGCGCGAGACGATGAGATCGTGCGTGTTGGTCAGCGGGTCGTAGTGATAGCAGTAGGTGAGTATGTTATCCACCGGGGAGCCGATGCGGTTGTTTGAAGCCTCGTCCAGGCCCAGCAGCATGTCCTTGGGCGAGTACTCCACGCCCATGTAGTACTGCGCCAGCTTGCCCTGAGGGGTTACGATTTCGAGCGCGCTGGCGTGGGCAAACTGGGTGATGTTCGAGCCCGGCACCTTCAGCTTCACGTAGTTGAATCCCACGACTTTGGTGACGGCATCGATATTGGCCTGTGTGCCGGTCATGAAGTGCCAGCCGTCCGCTGTCTCCGGATGGCCGTACATCTTCACGTACTCGGCCTTCTTCTCCGCGGCCATGGCCGGCGTTTCCGTGGGATCGATGCTGATGGCCACGATGTTGAAGTCCTTGCCCGGCCGGAAATCGATCATCTTCAGCGCGCTTGCCAAGCCTTCCAGCTCTTCCGAGCAGAGCATGGGGCAGCGGTAATAGACCAGCATCAGAACCACGGGCACTTTGCCGAAATAAGTGCTCAGCGGAACCGCTTTGCCCGTGTCGTCGGTGAAGGTCAGGTTGAGCGGCAACTGGTAATTCAAGTGCTGGAGGATGCCTACGTGCTTGAGCACGTCCGGCGTCGAATCGACCTGGCCCATGGTCGTGTTCATTGCCGGCAGGCCCTTGGAACCGTAGGTTGAAATTTGCGCCGAAACTCGCGGCGCTGCCATTGCCAGCACAATCGCGCTCGCCGCAATGAAAGCGGTCCCGCGCCAACTGCTCCGAATTGTGCTTCTGTACTGCTTCACTTCTACTCCCCTTTTTTCTTCAGCCGGGCTGACCTGCGGTCCAGCTGAACTTTTCGCTAGCTCGCTGGTTTACTGTCCTGACTCGCGACCTGCCTTCACCGCGGCGGCGGCCTGTTCCTGTTCGAAAGTGGTGGGAACAAAACCATCGGTGAGCGGCGCAGTCACTTGGGGTCTGCTGTCGCCGGCCATCAACGGCGCAGTCTTCGATGCAGGCGCGACCGGCAGTCCCTGCTGGGCAATGACTTGCATAGCGCGTTCGATCGGAATGCGCACGGCGCCTTTCGACTGATCGATCCAGGTGTAGTGATCGAGCAGCAGATTCTCGCGCGCGTGGAGATCGGCGGTATCCTCGTTGCCGTTGTCTGCCTGGACCCGCGGCGTGGGGAACTGTTGCATCAGTTGGGCCACTTTGTCCTGCATCGCCGGCGCCGAGGGCATGTTTCCCAATTCGCGGATGTTTTCCGTCTTCGACCACTTGTTCGTGGGGCCATCTTCCTTATTCATGTGGGCGTTGATCATAGAGCCGATGCCGTAGCACAGCACCGCCGTGACCACGACAAAGACGCCCATGGAAATGAGAAAGACGATGATGCCGCTGATGCGCACATCGCTGCTTTCATAACCCAGCGAGGCGTCGATCTCTTCCTGCTTGAAATCTTCCGGCTCGTGCCCAGGATGCGCGTCCGGACCGCGATGGCTATGCGATGGCATGCTCAGGCTCCAGAATCTCTTCAAGATGCGGATCGTTGGTCTGCACCAGCGGCCGCTTCTTCAGCTCGATGCAGAAGTAGGCCACCCAGAAGGCGGTCATGGCCACCGGCAGTGCGGCGTACTGCAGAATTCCCCAACTGAAATGCAGGTTGCGCGCGGCGTCCTTAAAGCTCGGCTCGATGAGCCAGAACTGGTTGAAGGCCACGGCGAAGATCATGAACTGGCACACCCGCGTCAGCCGCTTCTTGTTGCGCTTCAGATCGCGCGAAAGCAGCATGGTGAAGGGAATCAGCCAGTGGAAGATAAAGTCCAGCGTGATGATGATGCCCCAATGGCCGCGGATGCGATCGAGGTACCAGTTGATTTCGTTGGGCAGGTTGCCGGACCAGATGATGATCCACTGCCCGAAGTTCAGATAGATGTTGAGCATGACGAAGGCAAAGGCCAGCTTGCCCAGATCGTGCTGTTCGGTCTGCCGCAAAATTGTTTTGAACGGCTCCGCCTTGGAAAGCGCGAGGGAAACAATGATTCCGAATGCGAGCACCTGGAAGCCCTGCTCCACCAGGAAGAGCAGGCCGTAAACGGTGGAGAACCACTTCACATCCATGGACATGATCCAGTAGATGGAACACGCAGTCATGGTTACGGCGTAGACCAGGATTCCCGCTCCGCTGATGTTCTCGAATTTCCTGATCCAGTAGGGCGTTGTTTCCGGCCCCTGCTGATCGCGAAGGAGACCGAGCCGGTTGAGATGCCAGGTGTAGAAGCCCCAGACGGCGAAACAGAAGAGGCCGACATACCAGAAACCGTGGATGCTGAGCATGGGCCGCTTGAAAGCGATGCAGTGAGCTTCGATTTCGCTGATTGTCCCGGCCTTGAGGGCCGCAGCCACGTCGGTGACGCGCGCCCAGAGATAGAGCTTTTTCTGGAAAATCGCCACCACGATCCAGTAGAGAAAGACCAGCGGCAGAGTGCGGCTCATGGCTTCCAGGGGGCGGCGCAGGAGCAATCCATATTTGCCGCCCGAGCAGTACTGCACCATGAGCAGCGCCAGCCCACCTACGGCGAATCCCCAGGTAACAACCATGCCCAGCGTCCATGCGCGCATGACGTGATTCCAGGGATCCGCGCCTGCGGCCCGATCGAGAACGGCGAAGATGGCCGAAATCACGAGGAAGGCCACGCCGACAATGATGGCTCGCGACTTCCACGAGTCCACTAAAGCCGGCGCGCTCAAATCGGCGGGAAGCGTCTTTTTGTGTGCTATGTGAGCCATTCCTCTCGTCCTACTTCTGTTTTTGCGCCGTTGGTGCGGGCATGTTGATTTTGGGAATCGAAATCGGCTTCAGCGCCTGTACCGCGGGAGCCATCGCCGGCGAGCCTTCCTGCGGCGACTTGTTTACTCCCCACACGGCTGTCGTGGGCAGCGCCCACGGCTTGGCGTACTCGGGATGACCTTCGTCCGCCGCCAGCGTTTGCAGGCTCTGCACCTGGGTTCCGGCGGGCACATCCTTGGTCGTCGCCTGCTGGCTCAACTGCAGCGCGCGGATGTAAGCCGCCACCGCCCAGCGATCCGCAGGTGTCAATTGCGCGGAATAATCCGGCATGGCGCCGTATCCGTGGGTCATCACGTAGAAGTAGTGCGACACCGGCTGGGCCATGCGCGCCTGGTCGTGGAAATTCGCCGCCGGCTTATAGCCGCGCATCACGATTTCACCCAGACCGTTGCCGACTCGCGAGTGACACGGCGTGCAGTAGATGTTGTAGCGCTCCTGTCCGCGCTTCAAGACCGTCATGGTCACCGGGAACGGCATCAGGTCCGGTTCCTGGCGGGTTCCGTTCGGCCCCTGCACCACGCCGGTGTAGAAGTAGGTGTCTTCGTGGAACTGGCCGCGCGCTACCGTATCCAACACCTGCGGCCGCGCCCCGCGATGATCGGCGAACATGGAGGTGCCGCGCTGGGGAATCATCTTGGGCTCATTTTGCATGTCCTGGCGGCAGCCGGCGGCAAGCAACAAAGCACTGATCGCGCCCAGCCCCACAGCACGAGACATCCGCTTCTTGCAGCGATCTTTCATCACACGCATTACGACCTGTTCCCTATTGCCTATTCCCTGTTCCCTATATGTGAGGCGGCTAGCTGGCATCAGTACTCCACCTCCACCACTGACGCCGGTCCAAAAGCCTCCAGATACGCTCTTGTTTCCGTCAACTCGAACTTTGGATCCAGCGCTTCCAGGCAGAGGAAGAACTTGTCGGTGGTCGCTCCGTCGCGGAAATTCGGGGCATTGAAGACGGGATGATAAAGCGCTGGAAGACCGCAGAGCGCAAACATTCCAAATGCCGCTGAAAGTCCTGCCCAAAGGATCGTCCACTCATAGGCCGGCACGATAAACGCGGTCCACGAGTAGGTCGGCCTGCCGGCGATGTTCAGAGGAAACGCCAGCACGGAAATCCAGGTCTCCAGCGAAAACATGGCCGCGCCGCCCAGCAATCCGCCGAGCAGGCACAACAGCGGCACCTTGTTGCGATGGAAGCCAATGGCCTCGGCCGCCTCTTCCAGGGGGAAAGGCGAATAGCAATCCAGCCGCCGCCAACCATCCTGGCGTGCCTGCCGCGCGGCGCGCACCAGGTCGCCCGGGGTGTCGAACTCGGCCATCAGGCAGTATGTTCCTTCGCGTGCGGGCATATCAGTCTCCAGCCTCCGCAGTCACTTTTGGCTTGATCTTTGCTTGCGGCACCAGCAACCGGACTTCGTTCATGGGAATCATGGGCAGGAAGCGGACGAACAGCATGAACAGGAAAGTGAAGAAGGCGATGGTGCCGAAGAAGGTCATGTAGTCCCACTTCGTGGCGCGATAGGTGCCCCATGCCGACGGCAGGAAGTCGCGCGTGAGACTGGTGACGATGATGACGAAGCGCTCGAACCACATGCCTGTGTTCACGATGATGGAAAGGATGAACATGAACAGGATGTTGTGGCGCAATTTGCGCGACCAGAGGGTGGTGAGCGGGATGACCAGGTTGCACGTGATCAGCACCCAGTAGGACCAGCCCATGGGGCCGAAGGCGCGATTCCAGAAGGTGAAAGCCTCCCAGTGATCGGCCGAGTACCAGGCCATGAAAGCCTCCATGCCGTAGCCGTAGCCCACGATGAATCCGGTGATGAGCATCAGCTTGCCGCAGTTGTCGATGTGCCGCTCGGTGACCAGGTTCTCGAGGTGATAGAACTTGCGCAGCGGAATGGCCAAGGTCAAGACCATGGCAAAACCGGAATAGATGGCGCCGGCCACGAAGTACGGCGGGAAGATGGTGGTGTGCCAGCCGGGCAGAACTGCGACCGCGAAATCGAAGCTGATGACGGTGTGAACGGAGAGTACCAGCGGCGTCGCCAATCCAGCGAGCAGCAGCGAGGCCGTTTCATATTGCGCCCAGTGCCGCACCGAACCGCGCCAGCCGAGGGAGAGAATGCCGTAGAAGTATTGCGCGAGCTTGGTTTGAGCGCGGTCACGGAAGGTGCCGAAGTCGGGCACCATGCCCACGTACCAGAAGACCACGGAGATGGTGGCGTAAGTTGAAACCGCGAAGGTGTCCCACATCAGCGGGGAGCGGAACTGCGGCCAGACATCCATGGTCAGCGGCAAGGGCAGCAGCCAGTACCCGAGCCAGGGACGGCCCACGTGGATCAGCGGGAAGAGGGCCGCGCAGATCACGGCGAAGATGGTCATGGCCTCAGCAAAGCGGCTGATGGAGTTGCGCCAGCCCTGCTTGAACAGCAGCAGAATGGCGGAAATGAGCGTGCCGGCGTGGCCGATACCGATCCACCAGACGAAGTTGATGATGGCGAATCCCCAAGCCACAGGCTGCGATATTCCCCAGATGCCCACGCCTTTGAGGAACAGCCACACCAGCGCCACCGTCAGCATGGTTACGCCCGCGCCGGCAATGCCGAAGATGGCAAACCATCCCAGCGGGGTGTGTGGCGTGAGCACGATTCGCGTTACTTTTTCGGTCACCGACCGGAGCGTCTCGCCGGGTGCAATTACCCGGAACTCTCCAGTCTTTGGATCGATGCGATGCTCGTCGATTTTTACTTCGGGAGTTGCCATCGTGAGCTTCAGCCCTTTGCCGGATCATGTTCGACCGGCGATTCTTCGAGTTCGGGATTCGGGTTCAGAACTTCGGCCACGTACGTCGTCCGCGGCCGCGTGTTGATGTCGGCAATGACCTGGTAGGAACGCTGCATGGCCCGCAATTTCGATACCCGGCTGTTTTTGTCGTTGAGGTTGCCGAAGACAATGGCGTCCGCGGGGCAGGCCTGCTGGCAAGCGGTGATGACTTCGCCATCGCGCACCAGGCGGTTTTCCTTGTCGGCCGTGATCTTGGCTTCCTGAATGCGCTGCACGCAGTAGCTGCACTTCTCCATGACGCCGCGCGAGCGCACCGTCACATCGGGATTGCGCATCAGTTTGAGGCTGGGCGTGTCGTAGTCAGAGAAGAGCAGGAAGTTGAAGCGCCGCACTTTGTACGGGCAGTTGTTGGAGCAGTAGCGCGTGCCGACGCAGCGGTTGTAGACCATCAAGTTCAAGCCTTCCGGCGAGTGCACGGTGGCGCCTACCGGGCAAACCTGTTCGCAGGGCGCGTTCTCGCACTGCTGGCAGAGCATGGGCTGCATGTGCGCGCGCGGGGTGGCCAGGTCGCCCTCGTAGTAGGTGTCGATGCGGATCCACTGCATGGTGCGCCCGATGCGCGCTTCCTGCTTGCCCACCACTGCATTGTTGTTCTCGGCATAGCAGCTGGCGACGCAGGCGTTGCAGCCCACACAACTGTTCATGTCGATCGACATCGCCCAGGCGTAATCGGTGGATGCCTTGGAATAATCCCAGTTGGGGAAGAGCGACGTGTCGAGGCTGGGCGTATCGTGATTGATGCCCTCGTGGGCGAAATTCGGATTGGCCTTGAACTCCTCCAGGCTCGCGTAGCGGATGATGCCGCGATCGCCGATCGCCTCATCGCCTTCGAGCGAGTTGTCGCCGTCGCCTTGCCGCCCGAACATGCTGGCGCGATGGTCCTGGTAGTGGCTTTTGGTGATGGCCAGACCCCACCTGCCCGGCACATGCTGGATGGAACCCGCGGCGTAGAACGGCGCCCAGGTATTGCGCAGCAGATAGGCGTTGAATCCCTGCCCTGAGCCCACGCGGCCTGCGAATTCGCGACCGTAGCCCAGGAACACAGTGACTGAATTCTGCGGATGCCCGGGCATATCCACGACCGGCGCCTTGACCTTGCCCCCGCCTACGCTGATCTCGACGATGTCTTCTTCGCCCACGCCCAGCTTCGTTTCCAGAGCGCCCGGCATCAGCGCGCCGTTGTCCCAGCTCAGGCTGGTAATGGGCTTGGGGATTTCCTGCAGCCAGCCGACATTGGAAAAACGCCCGTCGTAGACATGCGGATCGGGCCGGAAAATAATTTCCAGCGAATCCTTCGCCGCAGGGGCGGGAACGTTGCCGCGAAACGCTGCATCCACCTTTGCGCCTTTGGTCTTGTCGAACGCAGTGCCTTCGATCCAGCCGTCGTGGAGGACTTTGCGCCAGGCCATCTCCTGGTCGCCGGGCACGGTTTCGTTTTTCTGGATCACCGGCAACCAGGTCTCGCGCACTGCCGCGTACGCGCTCAGCATGGGCTCGTTCAGAAGCGGCTGAAAGACATCGTGCGCGGTGTGTCCGTTGTACAGGGGCGCAATCATCGGCTGCACAATCGAAACCGTGCCGTCATAGGCGCGGCAGTCCGACCAGGACTCGAGATAGTGCGCAGAGTTGATATGCCAGTGCGATATCTGGCCGGTTTCATCCACGTGCGAACCGAGATGCGCCAGCGTCTGGGCTTTGCCCATGGCCGTCGCAAAATCCAGATCCGCAGGCGCGGTGTAGACCGGATTGGAGTCCAGCATGATCAGCCAATCGACCTTGCCCGCGTTCAAATCGGCCACCAGGGATTTCAAATCGGCAAATTGATCGGCGGGCAGCGGATTTACCGTGTCCTGGGAGACGAAAACTGTCTTGCCGACATTTCCCAGCGCCGCATTAATGGCCAGCGCCAGCTCGTATACCGACTGATCCTGGTAGAGTCCCGGCAGCACGGCGCTCTTGCCCGCATTCGCCTTCAAATCCTTCGCCAGCGAAGCGAGGAACGCCTGCTGTTCAGCCGTCCAAGACCAGGCGGGCGGATTCACGCCGGAGACGCCGACCGCTTTCGCCAGCTCTGCGGAAAATGCCGGGATCTCGCTTGCACGCAGCACCAGCCGATGCTCGGCTTTCATGCCGGTGGTGGTGGTCGAGCTTTCCACCGCGTAGAGGCGGTTCATCCCGTTTTCCGGCTGCTTGCGCCGGTTGGCGTAATCCTTGGTCAGCTTGTGGAAGCCCGGATAGGTGGCTCCCGAAATGAAATCCGCGTCCAGCGAAACAATGACGTCCGCGGCGCTCAGGTCGAATTGAAGATTGATTCCCTTCTCTGCCCACGTGCCGGCGATCGCGGGCTCGTATTGCACCAGCTTCGCCTTGGGATACGCCGCCTGCACCGCCTTCCACTGCCGCGCCAGCGTCGGCGAGGTGAACATCGCGCTCAGGAAGTAAATGCCGGTTCCATCCTTGCTGGCGGCGACCTTGTCGCGGAAGGCCTCGATAAACTCACCAAATTCGCGGTTCTCGCCGCGATACAGGACGTGCTGCGAGCGGTCGGGATCGTACATGCCCAGCAGCGTGCCCTGCGAATTAACGTCGGAACCGCCGCGGTTGTAAGGGTGCTCCGGATTCCCGTCCACCTTGATGGGGCGGAACTCGGAGCTCTTGACCAGCAGCGGAACGGCGCCAGTGGGGAACGGATGCGCCGTGGCAAAGTACATGGAATTGCCGAGGACAAGGTCTTCAGGCGCTTTCACGTATGGATAAATGACTTCGTCAGGCTGCTTGGTGCAACCGGCCAATCCGGCCAGCGCCATGGACGCACCCATCAGCTTAAGAAAGCCGCGGCGCGAAACCGGATCGATCCACTCCGGCGCCGCCGAAGGGAACTCCTTCTCCACCGCCGCGCGAAACTCGGGCGTGTCGGCCAGCTCATCAAGAGAGCGCCAGAACTTCTTGCCTTTTTTGCCCTTCAGCTCCTGCCGCACCTGGGCCAGAGTCATCGGCTTGTCCGCTGCCGGAGCGTTCTCAATCTCGTTATTCACGGTTTTCCCCATCGGGTCATCCGCGTTATTCGCGGCCGGGTTCATCGTTGGACCACTCCTGTGCTCGCTCATCGGTGGCAGGTGTCGCAGCTGGTAATCAGCCGCGGGGATTTGATCTTGTAGTGCACCAGCAGGAATTGACCCAGTTGATCCTGGCTGGTGAACTTCTGATAATTCTGAATTGCCGGTACGCTGGCCGCCGGGGTTGCTCCCGCCGCACTGCGCGCCGGCATCTCCAGCAGCGCTTCTTCCGGCCCCGACTGCGTGGGATCCTTGGTGGTGCAGCTCACGCTCTGCGCCGTGGGCACGCCCTCCTGGTTGGGCGCAGACGCGCACCAAACCGGATTGTCGTCCGACGGCTGTTTCCAATCCATGTTGTAGACCTGCTCGGTGGGCCGCAGATTCTTTGCCGGGTTGCGGTGGCAGTTGAGGCACCATTCCATCTGCAGCGTGTTCTGCTCGTACATCAGCGGCATCTGGTCCACCTGCCCGTGACAGGTTTCGCAGCCGATGCCCTTGTTCACATGGATGGAGTGGTTGAAGTAGACGAAGTCGGGGAGGTCGTGCACCTTAATCCAGGGAATCGACTGCCCGGTGTACCAGCTATCGCGCACCGGCTGGAGCAACTGGGCGTTGGTCCAAATTTGCGCGTGGCAGTTCATGCAGGTCCGCGTGGGCGGTATGCCCGCGTAGCTCGATTTCTCCACCGTGGTGTGGCAGTACTGGCACTGCAAGCCCAGCCCCTGCACGTGGTGCTTGTGGCTGAAGGGAACGGGCTGCTCCGCGCGCTGTCCCTGGCGCGTGACCCAGGGGGAGCGTTGCAGTTGATCCAGCGTGACCCCAAGGGCGATGACGATCAACCCCGATAACACCAGGCTCATACGCGCCAGTGCATTGGAGTTACGGTCGAAAATTTGAGCCATGAAAGATTTCCCTGTCCGGCTTACCACCCCAGCGGCGAAGACCTGTCGCCAGGGACCCCGGCATACGTTTGCATGCGGCCGTTGTGCCAACGGTCACATGGGTGATGTACAAGAAAGTCTTTGTGGTAAAGACCACCCGGCAGGCGGGGAAGCCTGAACAAACCAACCTATAGCAACCCGCTAATGTTATGCAACCCTTTATGGCTCTTGAAAATTAAAAAAAATAGCGCGATGAGTGGATTGCCTAACGGCTTGAAACGAAAAAGATTGTGACAAGCAAGAATTTGGGAAATACGAAACTTCGCCCTTTGGTGACCTCGTTGACCAAGAGCTTAAATGCTGCAAGAAAAACTATCACGCCAGACGCGCAGCGCGCTAGTGAAAAATATTCCAGGCTGGATGGGGTGCTTACATTCCGCATGCAGGATTCGTTTTTTTTCAAGTGCGGATCGGGCGGTTTGTGCGGTTCGCTACCGGGCACCTTCGAGAGCATCTGGGCATCTAGCGGCTCTATTCGTTTTCGGCGAGGTGCTCGGCGTGGTTTCGACAGCAGCAACCTGTGGGAAATGGCCTCACTGGCATGCCGTGGTCTGGCTGGCGATGTGGCAGGTCTGCCTCAGGGCCGGCGCGCTGCGGCGAAGGAGCAGCGGAGTTCAGGTTGCTCCGGCAATTCCCTGAACCGGTCTCAGCAAAGGAACTTTCCTGCCTTGCCGGCGGCCAGCCCCCTATCACCAGAAACACGTCGAAGACGAATAGCCCGATCGCAATGTCATTGAAGAGTGAGGCCTGTGGTAGAGCCGGCCAGAGCTGGTTCGCGGCCCAGAAGAGAAAGGCGAGCGCAAGCAGGGTGGCTTTGATCATGGCCGGAATGGAGGGCCGGTGCGCCGCCTCGTAGGTGAAGTATGCGATTGCAATTGCGGCCAGTGAAAAAGCCGCCAGCAGATCGTGGCTGCGCGCGGGAAACAGCTTTGGAGATGCATCCCAGGCGAAAAGCGCAATCACAGCGGCAAGGGCGGCGACGCTGAGAAGGAGGGGAATAGACCTGTGTGGCCGGTCAAGGCGCGTGCACATGCGGTCATTATTGCCGGTAAGTTGAAAGGATTCCGTAAAGTTCATGGAGCGCATCTGAATCGAGACATTGGCCCTGCGCGCCGCCCCGAAATCCGGGTAACCCGATTCATGCTTTAGAATTCCTGAAAGCGCAACGCTCGAGTCCAGATATCCGTCCCGCAGTGCAGGTCTTGTTTATGTGCTCTCTTTTGCGGGGCGTTCGCTTTGGTGCAGGTAACACGTTCGCTGCCCTTTCGGAAAGGAAGCCCATGCGATACGCCGGACTGCTGGTGATGCCCGCGGGATTCATTCTCTGTATTGCCGCGCTCATACTCTTTCCCGCGCCGGCCACGCGGACGGCTTTCGTCCTCTGCGGCCTCGCCGTTGAAGCACTGGGATTGGGCGTAGCAACCCGCGGAGCAGTGCGCCGATGAACCCTGCCTCTGCCGCACCCGCACCGCTTGGCGACGCAGCCTTCGCCCTTGTCTTTGCCTTGCTGCTGGTCTCGCCGCTGGCGGTTGCCGGCGTGGCCCTGATCAATACGGGACTGGGCCGCTCGCGTTCTGCCGCACAGGCGCTGCTCGGCAATCTCGCCATCGTCGCGGTCGCCGCTATCGTCTTCGCTCCCATTGGCGCGGGGATCGCGGGCACGCTGGCCGGCGGTTCGTCTGCGGGAATCAGTTTCTTCGCCGCCGGCAAGCCGTGGAACTGGCTCGGCAGCGGCCCCTTCCTGCTGCGCAATCTGCCGTCTTTCCCCCTGCACGATCAGCTCGCGTTGCTCTTCGAATTTCCCGCGGTGGCAATGTGCGCGCTGATTCCCTGGGGCTCGGGCACCGACCGCTGGCGCCTGATCGCCGGAAGCGCCGCGGCCGCGGTGATTGCCGCGTTCGCATTCCCGCTCGTCGGTCATTGGATTTGGGCCGGGGGGTGGCTCGGCCAGCTCGGCGTCAACTTCGGACTTGGTCAAGGTTTTGTCGATCCCGGCGGCGCTGCATCGGTGCACGTGCTCGGCGGCCTTTGCGCGCTTGCCGTGGTCTGGACTGTCGGCCCGCGCAAAGGCAAATTTCCCAAGGAAGGGCTCTCCACCGCCATTCCCGGCCACCACTCGCCTTACGTCCTTTTCGGGTGCTTCGTCAGCCTGGTAGGGTGGCTGGCCTGGAATGCCGCCGGGGCGGTGATCTGGCTGCACGCGCCGCTGGCTGCGCTGCCGGCCACCGCGATCAGCACTCTGCTCTGCGGCTCGGGAGCGCTGGCCGCCACCTTCGCCGTGACCCGCATCCGTTTCGGCAAGCCCGACGCCAGCCTCTGCGGAAACGGGTGGCTCGCCGGACTGGTCGCGTCCAGCGCTTGCGCTGCGCTTATTACTCCGCAGGAAGCGATGTTCGTCGGCGTCACGGTGGGCATCGTCACGCCTCTGCTGGTCGAGCTATTCGAGCTGGCGCTCTCCATCGACGATCCGTCCGGGGCCGTCGCCGTCCATGCTGTCGCAGGGCTCTGGGGAATCTTCGCCGCCGGCCTCTTTGCTCCGCAGGCCGGCCAGCTCCTGGCCCAGCTTGTCGGGATCGCCGCGCTGCTCGGCGTGGCTTTGCCGCTAGTCTATTTCCTGTTCGCGCTGCTGAATCTGGTTGTGCCCTTCCGGGTTGATCCCGATGGCGAGCGCATTGGCATGGACCTGCATGAGCTCGGCGGCGGCGCTTATCCGGAATTCGTGGTGCATCGGGACGAGTCGTACCGGTAGAGGGTGAATCCGCGCCTAAGTGCCCGATGATCTTCCCGAAGCAGCCAGGATGCCATGCATCCTTTCTGTGATATGATCAGAACGTGCGCAAGAAGAAGCCGCCGGTTCAGACGATCAGAACCGAAGAGTACAGGCTTAAGGGAAAGCGGAAGGGCGCCCTCCTGAAGGAGCAAATCAGCTTCGAGGATGGAAAAGTCCTTGCTTACAGCCTCGCGTATATCAACCTGAGGCGGTGCCCCGTCGACAACGGCAGAGTTCTGGGATACGACAACAGTCACGGTTATCATCACCGGCATTTCATGGGGCGCATCGAGCCTGTTGACTTCTCAACCTATGCTGCATTGGCAGAGCGTTTCATCCAGGAAGTTCACGAGCTTTGGAGAATCGAAGATGAAGAAGACTAAAGCGGTAGTCGCGACGGGCTCGGTAGAGGATTTCTTTGACCGAATCCGCGGTCATGCGGCGAGACTAGACCGAGGCGAGACGATCGCGCCGAAGATCACGATTACATTTGAAGACCCATTGGAAATGCTGAACGTGCTCACCGCGGAACGGATACGGCTACTGAGAAAGATGAAAGACGGCGCATTGCCAGTCTCAGATTTGGCTTCCGGCCTGAGACGGGATGTTCGCGCTGTCAGCCGCGACGTAAGCCGCCTGGAAAGGGCCGGGTTGCTGCGCACCAGTTATCGGACCAATCCCGGTCACGGTAGATATAAGATCGTCGAACCGCTGGCACGTGAGTACAACCTGATCGCCAGCTTCTAATTTGTACGCTTGCCATGTTCTGGGTCTCAGCCGGGAACCCCCCTTGCCTCTTGTGCGTAACCTCCAGTGCGTTTCTCAGCAGGGAGGCAGCCATGTATTGCAGCAAGTGCGGATCTGGCCTCACCGAAAATCAGCCAGCCTGCCCGGCATGCGGACATCCCGCCGGACGGTCCCTCCTCCAGGAAGAAATCATCGCCGAACAGACGCGTTTCGATCGCAATATCCTCTGGCTGAGCCGCTGTTGGCTCCTCTTTGCCGTGCTCAGCCTGGCGCTGGGAGTGGCAGGCTTCTTCATCGGCCCCGCCGGCGGCGGCTACGCCGGCCCCTATGAACCCTGGCCGCATCCGCCGATATGGAACTGGACGCTGGCCCCCAGCGTAGTTTGGATATTGCTGGTCTCGCGCGTGGTGCTCTCGCTAGTGGCCGCATGGGGATTGAAACAACGATGTGAATGGTGCCGCCCGGTAGCCATTCTCGCCGGCGCGGCGGCCATGACCGAGTTCCCCATCGGACTGGTGCTCGGCGCATATACGATCGCCGTGCTCATCGGCAAACACCGTGCGGCGCTCTACGCGCACCAGGGCTGAACGAGGACGCGCAAGACAGGGCAGGAGGAGAAGACGATGTATTGCAGCGGATGTGGACAGGCACTTGCGCAAGGCCAGGCATTTTGCCCCAATTGCGGAAAGCCCGCGGCCCCCATGGCGCCGATTGCCCCGCCTCCCGTGCCCGGCTACGAGATCCAGTTGGACAGCTACGCCGGCAAGGTCAAGGCTCTGGGCATCCTGTGGTTCGTCTACGCGGGGCTCACGCTGCTGGGCGGCATTGTCGGCCTGACCTTCATGAAGGCCATCTTTTTCGGCGGCTTTGGCCCGTGGATGCATCCCTGGATGCACGGCGGCCCGCCGCCGACCTGGTTCTTCCCGGCGCTGATGCCCTTCCTATGGGTACTGGTGGCTGGGCGCGCGGTTCTCGCCGTGGTTGCCGGATGGGGTCTGCTGGAGCACGCGCAGTGGGGCCGCATCGTGGCGATCATCGCGGCCATTTTCAGTCTCCTAAAATTTCCCTTCGGCACTGCGCTGGGCATCTTCACGCTGATTGTCCTGCTCGGGTATACGAATAGCCGGCTTTACGAGCACCTTTGAATGCGCCCATTCCTGCATGAATAGACGCTGCAGGCGGTGATAAAGCCGGTCGGAAGCGTTGGCCGCAAGGCGGGAATGGTCTTCGATCTTGTGGAGAGTGCCGTAATCATGATGTGCGACTTTCGTCACTGCATATCACGCGGCTGGCGGGTTTTCATGGAAACATGAACCCGCAGATTCAAACCGTGGATTTCAACGAGCGGCCTTTTCTGGCTATCTGGGAAGTGACCCAGGCCTGCGATCTGGCCTGCGTGCACTGCCGCGCCTCGGCGCAGCCGCTGCGTCATCCGGCTGAGCTGACGACCGAAGAGGGCACGGAGCTTATCGACCAGATTGCGGCGATGCAGGTGCCGGTTTTTGTGCTCACCGGTGGCGATCCGATCAAGCGGCCGGACCTGTTCGAGCTGATCGCGCACGCGAGGAGCGCGGGTGTGCGGGTTTCGCTCACGCCCAGCGCCACACCGCTGCTGACGCGCGAAATCATCTTCCGGCTGAAGGAGGCCGGCCTGGCGCGGCTGGCGGTGAGCATGGACGGGGCAAGCGCAGCGACGCACGACGCGTTTCGCGGCATGAGCGGCTCGTTTGAGCGCACGCTGAACGCTGTCCGGTGGGCCAACGAAGCGGGGCTGCCGGTGCAGATCAATACCACGTTCAGCCGGCGCAATATGGCGGAGATGGACGCAATTGCGCAACTGGTGGAGAGCCTGCGGATCACGCTGTGGAGCGTCTTCTTTCTGGTGCCTACAGGCCGCGGCAAGCTGGACGATCTGCTCAGCGCCGAGGAATTCGAGCAGGTTTTTGCGCGGATTTACCGCCTGTCGAAGACCGCCAGCTTCGATATCAAGACCACCGAGGCGCAGCACTACCGGCGTTTTATGCTGCAGCAGCGCGTTGCCGAACGCAAGGCGGGCGCGAATACCGGGCCGGCTCCCGAGAAGATGGCCGACTCGATCGGGCGCGCGCCCCGCGGCCTGAACGACGGCAAAGGATTTGTCTTTATCTCGCATACGGGCGAAGTTTATCCCAGCGGATTTCTGCCCCTCGCCGCGGGCAACGTACGGCGGGAGGCGCTGAGCACGATCTACCGCGAATCGCCGCTGTTCAGACAGCTGCGCGATACTTCGCAGCTCGAGGGCAAATGCGGCGCCTGCGAATTCAAGGAGATTTGCGGCGGGTCGCGGGCGCGGGCTTACGCACTGACAGGCGATCCGATGGCGGAGGAGCCGTGCTGCTCGTATGTTCCTCGGGGATATGGGCGGCCGTTGGTTGCAGAGAAGCGGTCGGCAAGGCTGCACGTGCTGCAGGGGGCGTGATGCGAGTTAGCGAATTAGCAAGTTAGCGAGTTAGCGAGTCAACGGGTGGCCTGAAATTGGGGTCTCTTGGGGCTCGAGAGTCGAGACGTGGTGCCATTGCGGAGGCGTGATCGGGTCGCCCAGTCGCGCTGCTTCGCGTCACATGCCTGGGTGCGATGCGTCGTCGGCGTGCGGGACGAGGTACATGTACATCTCTCGCGGGATGTTGGTGTGCCAGTGGCCCGTGGCTCTCGCCGTCAGCACAAATCCGAAGAAGATGAAGGCGATGATGGCGGCGACTGCAGCGGGTCCGGTGGTGCGCCGATACCAGCGTTGAGCAGGAGCGACGTTGCGCCGGGGCGGAAGGGCGAACTGCAGCGCGCCTTCGGCGGGGCAGACGGCGATGCACTCCATGCAGGCGGTGCACTCGGCGGAGCGGATCTGGACGAGTTTGTCCACCTTCAGTCCCGAGGGGCACGCGCGGGCGCACTTGGCGCAGTCGATGCAGGCTTCAGAGTCGCGGCGGATCTTCATGGGACTGAGCAGCGATGCCAGGCCCATCAGCGCGCCGTAAGGGCACAGATAACGGCACCAGAAGTTCTGGACGAGCATGGAGAGGAAGGCCAGAACCATGAGCACGCTGAGCGCGGTGAGGCTGATCTCGCGGAAGAAGTTCAGCATTCTGACGTCGGCCAGGATGCCATAGGGCGTGTACATGAAATCGGCGAGCGCGCCTGCGGACATGCCGATGATGAAGAACAGAAAAAATCCGAGCAGGAGGTATTTAAGGCCGCGCAAGGGAATGTCGGCCCAGCGCGGAATACGAAAGGTGCGGCCGAAGAACTTCCGTCCTGCGCGCCACAGCCACTCCGAGAGTGTTCCCACCGGGCAGAGCCAGGAGCAGAATGCTTTCTTGAGCAGCAGGCTCATGAGCACGAAAGCCATGAACAGGAACATGGCGGCGGGATGGATTTTGGGCACGAGGCCGGTGCTGAGGAAATATTTGGTGTTCATCAGGCCGGCGATGGGCAGCCATCCCTCCGCGCCTGCGGGGCGAGGTAAATACAGCCCGTGCCCGCCACGCTCAAAGTAGCGTACCCAGAGATAAAACTGGAGGCCGAGCCAAACGTTGAGCGCCACAAAAATCCACTGCGCCGCATGCCGGATTTGCTGGGAGTAATTCGGCAAAGCGCGGCGGATGAGCTTTTTCTTCGGCGCCTGCGGAGTCACCTGATGTACAGTTTGCGTGGCCATTTCTGTGTCCCTATGTACCGCAGGCTAGGGCAATGCACCCTTGGCCGGCAGCGACTTATGTCACACGTGGTGGGGCGCGCAAAAATGCGGCGGGAACCAGGAGGTCCCGCCGCAAAAGTGCTGCATCGGTAAAAGCTTCAGTCGCCCGCCATCAGCACGTGTTCCCTTTCGTCGACGTGAGCGCTGGTGCCGTCAAGGTCTTTGTAAGAGTGGCCGGTGAGCAGGCCGACGACAAACAGGCCCAGGATGGCGGCGCCCGCGGCGAAGAGCACGTCGCCGGGCACGCGCATCCAGCGCATGGCCTGCATGGCGGGCGTCTGCAGGAATTCTGCCGAGCGCGCATACCAGGTGCCGTGCTGGATGGAAGCGATTGCCTGCAGAATGCCGATGGGCAACATGCTCAAGAGCACCATCAGGCTGAGGCCAATGTTGATGAGCCAGAAGGCCCACTTCAGCGGCAACTCTTTCCACTGCATGCCGGGACGAACAGCGCGCAGGCAGAAGAGCGTGAGGCCGAGACCGAGCATTCCGTAGACTCCGAAGAGCGCCGTGTGGCCATGCACCGGAGTGAGATTGAGGCCCTGCATGTAATAGAGCGCGACGGGCGGGTTGATGAGGAAGCCGAAGAGACCGGCGCCCACCATGTTCCAGAAGGCGACGGCAACGAAGAAGTAGATTGGCCATTTGTAGTTGGCTACCCAGGGCGCGTTGCTTTTGCCGCGCGCCAGGCGGATGTTCTCCCAGGCTTCGTAACCGACGAGCGTGAGCGGCACCACTTCCAGCGCGCTGAAAACGGCGCCGAGCGCGATCACGGCCGGAGTGGAACCGGCGAAGTACAGGTGATGAAACGTGCCGATGATGCCGCCGGAGAGAAAAATAGTGGTCGAGAAGAGCACCGCGCGGGTGGCGGAGCGGATCTCAAGCAGGTTGAGGCGCGTGAAGAGGAATGCGATGACCACGGTGGCGAACACTTCGAAGAAGCCTTCAACCCAGAGGTGAACCACCCACCAGCGCCAGTATTCGGCGGTGACCAGTTCGCTGCGCTGGCCGTACATAAGGCCGGCGGCGTAGAAGAGCGGAATGGCGATGCTCGAAATAAGGAAGAGCACCATCAGCGGCCGGCTTTCGCTTCTCTTGACCAGCGCCGGCTTGAGCGAGCGCACCATGAGGAAGAGCCACAGCACGAGGCCGACGAAGAGCAGAATCTGCCAGAATCGGCCAAGGTCGACGTACTCGTAGCCCTGGCTGCCGAACCAGAACCAGAGGTTGCCAAGCTTCTGCTCGATGCCCATCCACTCGCCGGCGAGCGAGCCGCCGACCACCAGAACCAGCGCCGCGAAGAGCACGTTCACGCCGAGGCGTTGGCCTTTGGGTTCGTGGCCGCTGACCGCGGGACCGACGTAAAGTCCGGTGGCGAGCCAGGAGGTTGCGATCCAGAAGATGGCCAGTTGCAGATGCCAGGTGCGCGTGACGGCGTAAGGAAGAATTTTGTCGAGGGGAATGCCGTAGAAGCCGCCGCCCTCAACGCCATAGTGCGCGGTGAGCACGCCCATGAGGATTTGCACGCCCCACAATGCTACGACCACGAAGAAGTACTTCATGGTGGCGCGCTGGCTGGGCGTGGCCTTCAGGCTCAGGAAGGGATCTTTGGCGGGAAATGCGGGATGGAAATCGGGCTTCTCCTGCGATGCATACCACCAGACCATGCCGCCGATGCCGCCGAGCAAAAACACGAAGCTGAGAATGCTCCAGAGCACCGCGGAGGGCGCCGGCTCGTTGCCGACCAGCGATTCATGCGGCCAGTTGTTGGTGTAAGTGATGCTGGAGCCGGGACGATCCGTGTGCGCGGCCCACGACGTCCACCAGAAGAATGCGGCCATCGCCTGCTGCTTGGCCGGATCGGTGAGCGAGCCGGGCGGGATGGCGTACTCCGCGCGGCCGGCGCTGAAGACGTTCGCGTAATAGGCCTCGAGCTGATGGAAAGCTGCAGCCACGTCGTCGCTGACGATGATGCGATGCGCCGCCGCGCTGTAGGTGTTGGTGCGCATTTCGCGGATGAGCCGCGCCTTGAGCACCGCCTGCTGGTCGAGGTTCAATGCGGCGAAATTGGATGCGCCGTCACGCCGTGCCCAGGTGTCAAGCAGGATCAGGCTCTCGCGATGCAGCCAATCGGCGGTCCAGTCGGGCGCGACGTAAGCGCCGTGACCCCAGACGGTGCCGATTTCCTGGCCGCCGATGGACTGCCAGACGCCCTGGCCGTCAGTGATCTGGGAACCGGTGAAAAGAAGCTGCCCGCCGGCGGTGTAGACATCCGGCAGCGGCGGTGCTTCGCTGATCATCTTCCGTCCCACACCTCCAAGAACGGCAAACGACCCCACTAGAACGATGGCAAGCGCTATCCAATAACGCTTATAGGACATGAGTTCTCCTTAGGAATGAAAGCGACGAATGATTCTGCGATGCAGCTCGTCAAGGACACACTAGCTGTCTGACCGCGCAATTGCAGGAACTTTTGTCACAAGTTGGGAAGCTGATTCACGTTTTCAGGATGCAGGGGAAAGGCTTCAGGGAAAGGTGATTTAAATCACACGAGAGGCAGCAGGCCTTGGCTGTGCCGCAACGCCGTTATGCGGGGCGGTCGGATGCGGCGTAGGTTAGCAGGGCATGTCCGTGCGGCTGCTTTGACCGCGCCTACTTTCGCGCTCCTCCTGCGCGGGAAAAGCAAGAGCCGAGGATGCGACCGAGAGCTGCGTCTTGCCAGTCCGCTGAGCGCTCTCTTCCCCAGGCGCACGATGATAGCCTAAGGGGCAACCGGCAAAGTAATTTTAACGATTCTCTAAGAAGGACGGGCTCCATGAAGGGAAATGGGAAGGTTCTCGAGCATCTGAATCAGGCGCTGCGCGACGAATTGACGGCGATCAACCAGTACTTTCTCCATGCTGAAATGTCGGAGAACTGGGGCTACAAGAAATACTCGAAGTACATCAAGAAGCAGTCGATCGATGAAATGAGGCACGCGGAATTGCTGATGGAGCGCATCATATTCCTCGATGGTATGCCGAAGATGGAATCGATGTCGCTCACTGTCGGCAAGTCTGTCAAGGAGATGATCGAGTCGGATCTGGGCCTGGAACACGAGGCCGTGGCTTCGTACAATGAATCGATAAAGGTGTGCGTAGACAACGGCGACAACGGATCCCGTGACCTGTTCGTGAAACTGCTGAAAGACGAAGAGGGACACGTGGATTGGCTGGAGGCTCAGGTGCACCAGATCGCGGAGATCGGATACGAGCGCTATCTGATCACTCAGACTGAAGAGGATTAAGGTAGAGCAGGACCCGTGAAGGCAGATTGGGTCATCGGGACGAGGTATGCCGGCGCCCGTCACGCGAGCTCGGGAAAGATGCTCTTGCCGCGCGCGAAGGTCATGATCAATTGCAGCGCGAAGAGCAGCACCGCGCCGAGTTCAAGGCAGCCAGAGAGCGGCAGCACCTTCCACGCAAAATGTGCGATGCCTTCGTAGGCCAGCGGCTCCATGCTGACGCGCAAGGTGCAGCCGGCGAGGAGCAGAAGCAGGGTGGCGAACATCAGGCCGCTGCTCCACAGATTGCGCACGCCGGCAAAATGCGGCAGGATGCGAGGGCCGACAGTGAACACCATCATGGCGGCGAAGCCGACGGTGAGCGCGTGACGCGAGCCGCCCCAGATGCCGCCGTGCGCATCGGCCGTGGCGGCCCAGATGCCCAGCAGCGACGCCAGTATCAACCATGTGTAGGCAACGCGCAGAAACACGGGGAAACTGCGATGGATTCCGATGGTTTTCGCCGGGCGCTCCGGGATGGAGAAGACGCGGATGGCGATGGCGGCCAGAACTGCGGCGGCGGCGAGGACGATGGTTGCCGGAAGAGTTTGGCCTGACGCGCCGAGGATGACGCCAAGAATGTCGAGCGCGACAGCGAATTGCAGCAGGCGGCCACGTACCGGCTTGACGCCGAGAAAAATCGGCAGCCAGCGCGCGCTGAATCCCCAGACCAGCGGGGCGAGAAATCCCCAGCCCAGCAAGACGAGATAGCGCTGGTCGAAGCCGTGCGGAATGGCCGGAGTGACGCCCGCGATCGCCAGGCGAACGCCTTCGACAAAGGCGATGGCGATGGCCACGAACAGGGCCGCATTGCTTACGAGGACGGTCTGCATCCACGGCTCAATGCGGGGCTTCGATTTTGCGGCGGTGGTTGCGCCAGCGTGCTCCGGCAGTTTGTGCTGGCTGGCCGCGTACAGAAAGATCAGAACCGCGATGAGTTCTGCCAGGCCGGAGAGGGGCAAGGTGATGCGCCAGTGCCACAGGTAGGCGCCGGCCAGCCAATGCAACGTCAATCCGGCGGCCCACAATGTCCAGCACACGATGGGCAGGCGGCCGCGATTGGCGCGGGTGAGTGGCTGCGAGTAGAAGCCGATGCCGAGGACGAAGCTGCCGATCCAGCCGAAGACCTGCGAATGGCCGTGTGCCTGAATCCATGCGGGGGAAAGGCCGTTGAGCCCATGATGAGCGGCGATCTGCAGCAGGTTGGTGAAGCCCAGGATGGTGCCGGGCAGCACCATAAAGAAGATGCCGGTGGCGATCCAAAGGCGGAAGAGCAGGCTCTTGCGGCGTTCGACGGCAAGCTGCGCGCGCCTTTCGGGCGCCTGCGCGATGTTAATAACATTAGTTTCAATCAGTGTGGTGGACATCCGCTTCTCTCCGCTCACAATATCCAGCGTAGAGGCCGGCTTGCCTCGCACGCAGTGACCTATGTCGCACGTCTGCGAGACGGTCAGGAAGTGCTGTCGAGGACGGCGGTTAGGCCGGGCAGGTCGAGTACCGTAATGTGACGCGCTTCCACCTGCACCAGGCCCTCAGCCTGCAGCCGCATCAGGTTGCGCGAAACCAGTTCGCGCACGGTGCCGAGTTGATGCGCCAGGTCCTGATGCGAGCCCGGAAGCTGGATTTCGATACCCTGCCCGGTCCGCTGGCCTTCGGTTTGCGCCAGGCGCACCAGCACTGATGCGAGCCGCTGGCGCACAGTGGTGAACGAGAGCTCCTCGATGATGCCGACGAGCCGCCGCAGACGCGCGCCGACAACTGCCAGCATTTTCAACGCCACCTCAGGATGCGCGAGGCAGAAGCTGCGGAAATCGGTACGGGATATGAAGAGGATCAGCGAATCTTCTACGGCGCTGACCGACGCGGGATACGGGCCGCCGTCGAATACGGGCAGCTCCGCCACCGAACCTCCGGGGCCCTCGACCGCAAGGACCTGCTCGCGGCCGCTGGGCGAGCTTTTGAAGATGCGCAGTTTGCCACTGGCGATGATGTGCAGGCCCTTGCACGGCTCACCTTCAGAAAAGAGCAACTCGCCTTGCGTCATTCGCTTGCGCACGGCATGGCCGGCCAGAAGGCGCAGTTCTTCCGGCGAGAGATTGGAGAAGAGAGAAGCCGCGCCCAGCAAAGTGACCAGATTTGCTTGTTCAGGCATCCGGCTACATTTTAGCGGAGTTTGCTCGGGCAGTGACTTTAGTCGCAGCGTAGCCGTTGGCGCTGCGGCTAGATTCGGTTTCAGGAGATTCGTCATGGCCACAGCCCAAACCACCGTACGCGACATCGCGCTGGAGCAACCCGCTTCGATCCGCGTTTTCGAGCATTTCGGGATCGACTATTGCTGCGGCGGCCGCAAGCCGCTCGCCGAAGCCTGCGAAGAGCGCTCGATCCAGCCCGAGGCGGTTCTTGCCGCCATCGAAGAGGCCACCACGGGGCACGAAGAAGCTCGCGACTGGGCGCAGGCGTCGCTCGAGTCGATCTGCAAGCACATTGTCGAGACACATCACGCCTATGTCCGCGCGGAGTTGCCGCGGCTGGAAGCCTTCGCAGAGAAAGTGCATTCGCGCCACGGAAAAACCCGGCCGGAGTTGGAGCAGATCCAGCAACTGGTCAACTCGCTGGGAGAAGAGCTGCTGCAGCACCTGGAAAAAGAAGAGATCGTTCTGTTTCCCTATGTCACCAACCTGGAGCGGAATATGGAGAGCTGTGGCCCACGGCCACTTGGCTGCTTTGGCGCGGTGCGCAACCCCATCCGCGTGATGATGGCCGAGCACGACGCCGCCGGCGACGCGCTGACCCGCATGCGTGTACTGAGCGGTGGATTCACGCCGCCTGAGTGGGCTTGTCCAACGTATCGCGGCTTCTACCAGGCGCTGTCCGATTTCGAGAAGGATCTGCACCAGCACGTGCATCTGGAGAACAACATTCTCTTCCCGCGCGCCATTGAGCTGGACGAGAGCTGCGCATAACGGAATCATCATGCGCAGCAGATGGGCGCAACTGCCGGCTCAGCGCGCTGTGCCGTGCATGTAGATCTCATAGCGCCGGCGATATTCCTGCTCGTAGGCGTGCACCGCCTGCTCATAGCTCCAGTCCGGCGCGTCACTCCTGCGCGACCATTGCAACAGCACTTCATGCGCATCCGCGGGAATGCGCACCATGCCGCCGGATGGTTTCGCGGGCTTGCCGTCGACGGTGACCTGAGTGACATCGGCGAACCAGGGCAGATGGAGCAGGACTGCTTGCGGCTGTTTGGTCCACTGCGTCTGCAGCTCGATTTTCGCCGAGTGGTCGTCCGGCTGTGTCAGCGTAAAACCCACCTGCCCGAATTCGGTGGGAGCTCGTTCCACGCGGATGACTTTGCCGGCGCCGAACCACGCCGGTGACATCACGGTGAGCAGGTGAAGCTGCCCTTCATCTTCGCGAACCATCATGTCGCGAAGAGTAATGCGAAACTCGGCCGCGTACCAGCCGTGCGGCGTCAGATTGTCGGCAAAGTCGCGATTGCCCCAGGGCCGGATGGCGAATTCGAATCCCGCATGGGTGGAGCTGGTGTGCACGAGCAGCGCGTAGAGGTCCTTGACCGGCTGCTGCTGCTCGCCGCGGACGATCTCGGTCAGCGTATTCTTCATCATCAGGTAGTCGTGCAAATAGCGTCCGTCGCCGTAAGTGGTGAGGCCTTCCTGATACTTACTCTGCACCTTTTTCAGAGTTGCGGCGATCAGTGGATCGTCTGCGGCAAAGACGTGCTCGGGATACGTGCCCATCAGGTTGCCCCAATCCTGTCCGCCGCAATTGCCGTCGAGCGACGGTGGAATGTACCCGCCATCCAGTGACGTGCAGCGCGAGAGCGCCTTGACGAAGTCTTTGCGGTAGGTGTCGTAATCGGCGCGATAGGCCGCGGCTTTGGCGGGCTCGCCTACAGCATCTGCCAGCAATGCGGCATTTTTCAGGCCGCCCAGGGCCAACAGATTGTAGCCGGTGATGTGCCCCTCGACATATTCGTTGTCCTTCACGTTAGAAGGCGGAATGAGATGCAGAGGATCGGACGCGCGCACCTTGTCCAGCCACGCAACTGCGCGCTCAACAGACGGAAAGACATTGCGGGCAAATGCAAGATCATGCGTCATCAGGTAGTGCTGCCCGTACACCCACAGCACCTGGCCCTGGGCATCGTACTGTCCCTGCTGCGAGAGAAACTGTCCGTCCGGCTGCTGAAAGCGGGGAAAATAAGTGAGGTCCTGGCTGGCAACTTGCGAATAGCCGGTCAGGTCATACATGTTCACAATGTCGGAAGCATCGCGCAGCCAGAAGGCGTGATAGTGCAACTGGTTTACGCTCTGGATGTAATCGTCGCCGACTTTATCGCGCGCCAGCAGATCGTAGACCAGGCTGGCGCGAAAGGTGTCGTTCACCTTTTCCTCGGGCACACTGATTTCCATGCCCGAAGCGACAATCTGCTCCCAGCTATGAATGGTCGCAGCCAGCTCGGCATCGTAGCTGGTCTTGAGGATCTTCTCGGTCTCCGCGCCTTCGGCAAGCGGCACCAGCGGCATCATAAAGGTGATGGTTCTTTCCGCGCCGGGTGCGAGGATGCTCGAGTAACTCACCAGCCCAACCAGGCTGGTGGGAAACATATGCAGCGCGCGGGGCGAGTTATTCACCTGGATGTTGTAGAACTGCTTCTCGGTGAGCATGCGCTTGTCCGGAGCATCCGGGAAAAGATAGAAGACCTGTCCGCTGCGCAGAAATGCGTGATCGGAAAAGCTGTACACCCAGTCGGGGTTGAATTCCACACCGAGCTGGCGGTAGGCGCTGGGGCTGTCGGCTTCGACGGGCCGTTTGAATCTATGCTCGCCGGTGCCGCTGCCGTTGGCGGTGTCGTTCTGGTAGCGTGTGGCTGCGGTGAGCACGGCACGCGTTGGCCGGCCGGTGAGATTCTTTTCCACGATGCGTGCGAAATTCACCAGCGTGCCGTCATCCAGCTTGGCGGTAAAAAATGTGAAGCTGTACCCGATGCCTGCCTGCGTGTGCTGCATGTGCACGATGGGGATGTAGCCCTGTTCCAGCGTGCGGATGCGCGGGGCAATCGGGCTCATCTCCGGGCCGGTCAAAAACAGCAGCTCTCCGTAGCCGGTATAGAGCGAGCCCTCGGGCGTGATCTCCGTTGCCAGCGGCGCGTTCATCACGCCAATCTCGTCCACCGAATGCGAGTAGTAAGAAAACGGGCCGGGCTGCCGGTCGATATCGGGATTGACCATTTGCGTGGGGACCTGCGAACCCGCGTAAATGGCGGTGAAAACGAAAACCAGGACAGGAACAAATTTGCGAACGAGGAGCATGATGCGCCTTTCCCAAAAAAAGAGGGAATGAATTCCTGCCGAAGATTCTACAACCCCGAGAGATGATCTACGAGAGCAAATGCACCGTATTGAATGCTTTGAAATGCGCGGGAATACACGATCTGCGCCGGGTGGGCTCGGCGCGCGACCGTCAAACCACTCCGTTCCTGATTGCCGGAGCTTAGTGCGACGCCACACCGATAACGGCATCGAAGGCCGGCGTGGGATCTCCATTGCGGTCGAAGAGAAGCGGGTAATTGGTGCGCCCGCGCACGGGGAAATTATTGAGCCACGATTCCTTGTTGGTCACTCCCCAGAACGTGACCCGCGTGACCGTACCGCGATGCTTGAGAAATATGCGAAAGAGATCGGTGTAGCGCTGGGCGAGCTGCTTCTGCACTGAATCGGGCAATCCATTTACGTAGGGGTTCAGCTTGGGATTTTGCTGGATGTTGACGTTCACGTCGGCCGTGGGCTGATGGCCGGCAGTGGGCAGAACATTGATGTCCAGCTCGGAGATGGTCACCTTTAACCCCAGAGCCTCGAATGCGGAGATCGTCGCGTCCTCCTGCTCGGCGGTGGGCCAGGTCAGGTTGTCGTGATTCTGCAGACCCACGGAGGTGATGGGCACTCCTTCCGCCTGCAGCTTCTTGACCAGCGCGATGGCGCCGTTGCGCTTAGCCTCGTTCTCGAGGTTGTAGTCGTTGTAGGTGAGCTGCGCCTGCGGATCGGCCTCATGCGCGTACTCGAAGGCCTTGGCAATGTAGTCGTCGCCGATGATCTTCTCCCACAGGGACTGGCGCATGGTGCCGTCTTCATTCAGCGCCTCATTTACCACGTCCCAGCTTTGGATTTTGCCCTTGTAGCGCCCGACCACGGTATCGATATGGTCCTTGAGGCGGGCGAGCAGCGCGTCGCGGCTGAGCAGATTCCCTTTGTCGTCGCGAAAGACCCACGCCGGAACCTGGCTATGCCACACCAGGTTGTGGCCGACGATGAACATGTGGTGCTTCACCCCGAAATCGACGTACTGATCGGAGAGCGTGAAATCGTATTTGCCCGGCTGCGGATGAACGACTATCCACTTGAGCACATTCTCAGGCGATATGGAGTTGAACTGCTCTTCGAGGATCGCGTCGCCGCGTTGATCGCGTCCCGTGATCTGCGCCGCGTTGATGGCCGCCCCCACAACGAAGTCACCTTTGAATGCGTCTTTCAGAGAAGTAGTAGCTGGCGCGTGATCTGCTGCTACCGCGTATGTGACAAACAGTGCCGCCGCGGCCGCTGTCAGCAGGGCTTTACGGAAATCGATCGACATAATTTCTCCTTGTGAGGCTTTCTTGCGGGTCGTGCTCAAGATCAAACTTTCTGCGGAGCGAATGTCTTGCGGCGCTCCGCCAGTTCGTCTGCGATTTTCTGATTTACTTCGCGCGTAATGGGGTAGAAGAAGAGACAGACGGCGGTGGCGAAAAATGCCAGCCCCGCATAGATGCTCGCGGTGAGCAGAATTCCGGATTGCGCGTGCGCCGTCTGCGCCGCCGCTTCGGAAACGAAACCGTACCCGGAGAGAAGCCAGCCGGCGATGGCGCCGCCGAGAGCCAGTCCCGCCCAGAGGGCGAAGACTACGGCAGCGGTCACCGTGCCGCTGGCTCGGCGATGCGTTTTCCATTCGCCATAGTCGGCCACGTCTCCCATCATGGCCCAAAGGATCGGTCCCGACAATCCGAAAGAGAACTGCCGCAACACTTCTGTTGCGATGATCACATTGGAGGAAGTGGGCGGAATCACCAGCAAGGCTGCGTTGAAGACACCGGTCAGCACCATGCTGGCGATGAAGAGCTGACGCTTGCCCACGCGCACCGACACCCAGGTGGAACAGGCGACTCCGGCAAGCAGCGAGGCGAGCCCGAACCCGTTGAACCAGGCGTACAGATCGACATTGCCGGCGACAAACCGGAAATACGGCAGCATCACATTGCCGCGCACCAGGATGGCGATGAAATAAAACAAAGTTGCCAGGAAAAGCACGACCCACGGACGATTGTTGAAGAGGTCCGCAAGGTCCTGGCGGAGCGAGGTCTTCTGCTGCGGGTCGGGCTGCACGCGTTCCTTGGTCGAGAAGAACGCGATGATGAAGAAGACCACGCTCAGCAGTGACAACAGTCCCATGGTGAGCTGATATCCGCGCGCGTCGTTGCCATGCCCGAAGAGCCTGACCATGGGAATGGCAAGGCTGGCGACGATAAAGCCCGCGGAATTGGCTGCGATCTGACGGTACGATGCGATGCTGGTGCGCTCGTCGGGGTCGAGTGTCATCACCGCAGTGAGCGAGGCATAGGGAACATTGTTGACGGTGTAGATGACCCGCAGGAGGATGTAAGTGGTCCACGCGTAAATGATCTTGCCCAGCGGACTGAAATTCGGGGTGGTGAACGTGAGCACGCCGATGATGCCGAAGGGGACGGCGGTCCACAGCAGCCAGGGGCGGAACTTGCCCCAGCGCGAGCTGGTGCGATCCGCAATCATGCCCATCACCGGATTGAGGCAGGCCACTCCGAGGCCGACCACCAGGAAAAGCGTTCCTGCCTGCGCCGCGGAAAGGCCGAAGGTGTGGGTGTAGAAATCCAGTTGCAGCGCCAGCATGGCCTGGAAGACGAAATTCGCCGCCAGATCGCCCAGCGCGTAGCCCGATTTCTCTGCGAACGAAAGTTTCTCGATCATAGCCGCCTCGACTTTCTTCGGCTTGGTTAGGCGTGCTTAGCCCGTTACGTTCAGGATCAATTTGGTCAGATCTGCATCGCGCGAGGAGTTGCCAACCATCAGCTCAAACTCGCCGGGCTCAACTACGAATTTCACGTCGATGTCATAGAAGGAGAGCATCGCGGGCGTAATGTCGAATTCAACGGGAGTCGTTTCACGAGGCTGAAGCCGCACTTTTTTGAAGCCCTTCAGTTCCTTCACCGGCCGCGTAACCGAACTCACCCGGTCGCGAATGTAGAGCTGCACGACCTCGGTGCCTTCGCGTTGTCCGGTGTTGGTCACGTCGACCAGCAGACGTGTTGAGGCGTCGCGCGTGATTTTCTTTTTTGTCAGCCGCGGATTGGTGATGGAAAAAGTGGTATAGCTGAGGCCGTAGCCGAACGCGTAGAGCGGCGAGACATCGTCAAAGAGATAGCCCCGGCGTGCGGACGGCTTGTAGTTATAAAAGACCGGCAGATGGCCCGCCGAGCGCGGCACCGTGATGGGAAGCTTGCCGCCGGGATTGCAGTCGCCGAAGAGGACGTCGGCTACGGCGCGGCCGGTCTCCTGCCCCACGTACCAGCACTCGAAGATGACCGGGACATTCTGGTTGAGGTGATTGATGGACAGCGGCCGCCCGTTGAAGAGAAATGCGATCACCGGCTTGCCCAGCTTCACCATCGCGTCAACCAGCTCGTTTTGCCGGCCGATCAGATCGAGGCTGGTGCGATCGCCCATGTGGTTCAGGCCCCACGCTTCGCGCGAGGTCTGCTCATTGCCGCCGAGCGCCAGCACGATCACGTCGGCATTTCGCGCGACTTTGACGGCTTCGGCAATCTGCCTGCGGTCCTCTTCGGGATCGCTCGGCACCACCTCGTCCTGATTCCAGTTGCCGCCGATGGTGATTTTGCAGCCTTCGCTGTAGAGCACCTTGATGCGGTCGCCAACTTTTTCCCTGATCCCATCGAGAACGGTGACGCTGTGCTTCGGTGTGCCGCTGTAGCCGCCGAGCAAGCCGCGGTGGGCATTGGGCCCGATCACCGCAATCGATTTGATCCTGCTCATATCCAGCGGCGCGATGCCATTCTCGTTTTTCAGCAGCGTGATGGCTTCCTGGGCGGCGGTCAGCGCCAGGGCGCTGTGTTCATCGCAGCCCACCACGCGCTCTGCCTCGTCGGGATCGACATAGGGGTCGTCGAAGAGGCCCATTTCGAATTTCCAGAAGAGCATCGGCGCGACCAGCTCATCGAGCTCCGACTCCTTCAACACGCCCTTGCGCACCAGCTCCACCAGGTTCAGATAACAGTCCGGATCGGGCAGCTCGATATTGATACCGGCCTTCACTGACAGCGCGCACGCTTCCTTTTTGTCTTTGGCGACGAAGTGACCGTGCGTGTCAGGGCGGTAGCCGAGTTCCCAGACGGCAAAGTAATCCGACACTACGAATCCTTTGAATCCCCATTCCTTGCGCAGCACATCGCGCATCAGCCACTTGTTGGCGTGCGAGGGGACGCCGTCAACTTCGTTGTATGAGGCCATGATGCTGATGGCGCCGGCTTCTTTCAGCACTTCCTTAAATGGATAAAGAAACGTCTCGCGCAGCACGCGCATGGACACGTTCGCCGGCGCGCAGTTCATGCCTGATTCCGGCTGGCCGTGCCCGACAAAGTGCTTTAGCGTGGCAATCACACGGCGCTTGTCGCGAAATGTGCGGTCGCCCTGGAAGCCGCGCACTGCCGCAATGCCCATCCGCGATGCCAGGAATGGGTCCTCGCCGTATGTTTCTTCCACCCGCCCCCAGCGCGGCTCGCGCGCCACATCGACGACCGGGGTGAGCGCCTGGTGCGTGCCACGCAGGCGAGCTTCGAGCGCGGTCATCGTGAAGAGCCGCTCCACCAGGTCGGGATTGAAGGTCGCGCCCAGCGCGATCGGCTGGGGGAAGCTGGTTCCATCCACCGCGGCGTGGCCGTGGAGGCATTCTTCGTGGAAGATGACGGGAATTCCCAGCCGGCTATTCTCAAGGAAGAATTTCTGGATGGCGTTGGTCAGCACGGCCATTTCGCGCGCGTTCTTGCCCTTGCCTGAGTCGCTCGGCCGGCCTATTTGTCCCATCCCGCGCCGAGTGCGAAAGGCGGCCCTGGCCTTCTTTTCGTCGAAGTTCCCGTCCGCATCCACCAGCGTTTGCGCCTTCTGCTGCCAGATGCAGAGCATCTGCGCGGCCTTTTCTTCCAGAGTCATTCGCGACATCAGGTCGCGAACCCGCTTCGCGGAAGGAAGGCTCGCTTCTTGGTAAGCCGGCCTCGTCGCTGGTTTCCGATTTCGTTTTGCAGTTTGCGTCTTCATAGGTTCGCTCCGGCCTGAGAAGAAAACTCCGGCTCCGCGTCATTTCATCTGTCTGCGCTGCGCTGCCGAGCAGTGTAAGCCGCCCGCGGGAGCAAAGGCAACAAGAAAAGCGATTTTCTTCGCGAGGCTCAGCTGCGCTTGTCCCCGGACTGGAGCGAGTCTCGGCCCGCGCTCCGACACTCCACCTTGCACCGGTGGCATCCCTCCAACCGACCAGTTGATTTCCGTTCAGAGTGGTCGCCCCCGGCTGTTACCATGCTCCACGTAAATTCGGAGGCCGTCCCCCATGCATCGCCGTGAATTCCTCAAGTCCCTCGCCGCCACTGCCGCCCTCACCGCCGCCATCCCGAAGTTCGCCTTTGCCGAACTGCCGAAGATGAAGATCACGCGCATCCGCGCCTACAATCCGCCGAAGGCCTTCTTCTTCGTCAACGAGATTTTCAATCAAAGCTATGTCATCGTCACCATCGAAACCGACGCGGGCATCACCGGCATTGGCGAAGGCGGCTCGAAGGACCTGCTCGCTCCGTGTGCCAGCCGGCTGATCGGGCGCGACCCCCAGTACATCGAGCATCTGTGGCAGGACATGAACCGCGCCTATTTCTATCCCGCCGGCCGCGAGCGCACGGACGCCATCGGGGCGGTCGACCTGGCGCTCTGGGACATCAAAGGCAAAGCGCTCAAGGTCCCCGTCCATCAGCTCCTCGGCGGCGCCGTCCGCAACTTTTGCGACTGCTACAACACCGCCGGCCTGATTCCCGGCGTCACGCGCAACACACCCATCGGCGAACGCGCGCGCCTCACTCTCGCCGCCGGATATCGGCTGTTCCGTTTCGACGCCGCTTCGGTACCAATTAACACAACTTACGATACCCGGGAGCGCATTCCCGCCGTGCGCGATCTCTGCGCCCAGGTCCGCGAAGCCGTGGGCAAAAACGGCAACTGGGCCATCGATTTCCACCAGCGCTTCGATCTCGACGACGCCATCCGGGGCTGCAACCTCATCGAGGATCTCGCGCCCTTCTTCGTCGAAGACCCCGTGCGCACGGAAGCCTTCCAGCAGGACCTTCCCATCCTGCGGCAGAAAGTGAATGTCCCGCTGGCCGCCGGGGAAGAATGGGGCAATCGCTGGGAGTTCAATTCGCTGATCGAGAATCACGATATCGACTTCCTCCGCGCCACGCTTCCCAACGTCGGCGGCATCACTGAGATGCTCAAGATCGCAGCCATTTGCGAAACCCATTTTGTCGGCATGGTGCCCCATTTCACCGGACCCGTCGCCACCGCGGCGCTGGTAAATACGTTGTGTACCTTCTCCGGCCCGGTGGTCATGGAGTACAACTATCAGGGCCGCGCGCTGCCGCATCTCCCGGTCTGTCTCGATTTCAAGGATGGAAAACTTTACCCCAATGACCGCCCCGGCCTGGGGGTCGAAGTCGACTTCAAGCAACTGACGCAGATTGCTGAATTCACCGAACCGGATTTCCAGCGGGGTCAGATTTATTACCGCCCCGACGGCTCGATCACCAACTGGTAACCACAGCGGCGGCTGGGCACACGCATTTTGTTGCAGAAGCGGCTGATTGAAACGAAATTCCTTCCACCGCGCGCGGATTTCTTCGCGGGCCACAGCATTCTGGCCCGGGGAGCCTTGGCACAGTCGCAGAAATGAGATAAATCTGTTCTCTTTTCGGCTGAGTAAACGCTTACAGGTGCTAAGCGAGGGCAGCATCTGGTTTTTCGGAGCGGCCGATGTGGGGCTCCACCCGCGGATGGATGTCTTTCCCATCGCGGGGTAGGGGCTTCAGGTAAACCCTTTTTCCTGCGCCGCAGGTGATACGGCGCGGATTCAATGCCATACGTGTTAGGAAAAAATCTTGACAGAGTCCTTACGGGTGGAGTATAGGATTGGATCAGTAATCGCTTACTGATGGTTAGCAGTTGAGGGGATTTCCGGAGAACGTCTGCCGGTAAATTCGCTTGGAACAAGCGTTCCCTCGCAGCTTCGTTAGGACTTGCTTGGTCGTCTGTAGCAAGGAGAAGATCGGAAAGCTTTCTGACTTTCCGACAACTATCAAACAAAATCCGTGACTCTGCGGTTTGAGAGGGTTATTTCTCCTCCGGGAGGATTGTGTCTGCATACCTCTGTTCGTCACACCGTAGCTACCCATGGCGCAATCGATGGCGCCGTGGGATTCGTGTCTCAGACCAGTTACATCAATCGATCGATCGTATTGGGGGGCAAAAATGAATCGTTTTGAAATGAGGACCCACAGTGCCGCAAACGTTTCTGAAGCCGGTCTATGGCTCTGGAAGCATCTTGCGATGTGCGCCGCGCTGGTCGCGGCTTTGCTGGCATTTACACCTGTGCTCATGGGCCAGGAAAATGCCACCGTCAACGGAACCGTAGCCGACTCCACGGGAGCCGTAGTTCCCAACGCCACCGTAACTCTGACCAATACTGCCACCGGGCAGGTCAGGACCGGCACCTCCAACTCGGTTGGCGCGTACCGGTTCCCCAACGTCGGCATCGGCACCTATACCCTTGAAGTCACCGCAACCGGCTTTGCCAAGTTCGAAAAGACGGGCATCGTGGTGAACGTGGCGCAAACGGTCGAAGCCAACGCCACCCTGAACGTCGGCACCCAGGCGCAGACGGTCACCGTCGCCGCGCAAGCCTTACAGGTGCAAACAGAAACCAGCGAGGTCAGCACGCTGATCAGCGGGCAGCAGGTGGAGCGGCTTTCCACCAACGGACGTAATATTGTGCAGCTGGCCGCGCTGGGTATGGGCGTAGCCAACACGCTCAACTCCTTCGGGGGCGTCAACGCTCTGACCTCCTCAAACTCAATCAGCTTCAACGGAACAAGGGTCACGCATAACATTTACCTTCTCGATGGCGGCGAGCTGAATGACCGCGGCTGCGGCGGATGCTACATGGTGCTGCCGTCCCAGGACGCGATCGCCGAATTCCAGACGCTGCAGAGCAACTATCAGCCCGATTACGGCATTGGTTCCGGCGGCACCATCACCATGGTGATCAAGTCCGGCACCCGCCAGTTCCACGGCGAAGTCTACGAGTTCAACCGCAACACGGACTACAACGCCAACGACTACTTCAACAAGCAGGCGAACAGGCCCAGGCCGGCGTTCCAGTTGAACGAGCCCGGCTTCAACATCGGCGGCCCGCTCTTCATTCCTCACGTGTACAACGAAAACAAGACGCGCACCTTTTTCTTTTACAACGAAGAATGGCGCCGGCTGATCCAGGGCAGCGCGCCGTCGGTGCAAAACACGATTACGGCAAATGACTTCCCAACCGCGGGACAGAACCTGCTCTACACGCCTTACGCCGGCTCGAAGACTCCGCCGATCCCGAGAGTCCCAGACTTAACCGCCGCCAACGGCGCCAGCAATGCGACCTACACGGCTCTGGAAACGAATAATGGCCTGACGCCGGGAGGATCTTTTCAACAGACCTCACCGGGGAGCGGTGTATACATAATTCCCGCGAACATGCTTGATCCCAATGCCGTCGCTGAAGTGAATGCCGGTACGTTCCCGCATCCCAACTCGACTAATGGTTATCAATACATCGCGTCCATCAAGCAACCAACGAATGTCCGCGAAGACACGGTGCGCATTGACCACGCCATCAACAGCAAATTCCAGTTGATGGGCCATTATGTGCACGATGCGGTGCAGCCGACGTTCTTCCCGCCGCTGTGGCAGGGCAGCTACCCCACGGTGGGTACGACGATGCAGAATCCATCCTACTCGTCGGTGATCAAGCTCACCCAGACCTACTCGCCCAACCTGCTCAACGAGACCTCCTTCGATTACAGCGGCAACAAGATCTTCCTTACGCCGATCGCCGGACCGGGAGCATCCATACTCCCGCCTAGCGGATGGAATGCAACCAGCTTCTTCCCGTTCGCCAACAACGCCGGAAAGGACATGCCCGCCATCACCTTCTCCGGCGCGCCTTTCGGCGCCACCTGGAGCGCGTCCTACTTCCCGTGGAAGAACGGCTATGAGGGATTTGAATACCGCGACGACCTTTCCTGGATCAAGGGCCGCCACCAATTCAAGTTCGGCGCCAGCTGGTTGCACGATTACAAGAACCAGCAGTTGCAGGCCAATACCCAGGGAACGGCAAACTTCAGCTCCAGCAACAAGTATTTCTCCGGTGATGCTTACATCGACTTTATGCTTGGCCTGGCCAACAGCTTCACCCAGTTGGAGTACCTGTATGGCAAGCACTGGGTCAACAACAACTACGGCTTCTACTTGAATGACAACTGGCACGTCAACAGCCGACTCGTTCTCAACCTTGGCGTACGTTTCGATGGCATGCCGCACGCCTTCGAGCGTTACGATAAATTCGCCAACTTCGTGCCTGCGGACTACGACAAAACGCTGGGCAATCCCTACAACGCGGATAACGCGACGCTCAACCCGGCACAACTCACCACGTTCAACGGCGAGCCGTTCTACCTGAACGGCATCCGGCTGGCGGGCAAGAACGGCTTCCCGCGCGGAAATGTCCAGAACGACTACAGGACATGGCAGCCGCGCATCGGGTTTGCCTTCGACATGTTTGGCAATGGAAAGACGGTAATCCGCGGCGGCTTTGGCACGTTCTACGAGCGCGTTCAGGGCAACGACGTTTACAACGCCGCTTTGAATCCGCCGTTCGCCTATCAGCCCTCGGCAAACAATGTTCTCTTCTCCAACCCAAAAACCAGTGCTCTGACCGGGACTCCGCCGCAGACGACGGTGAGCTTCCCGTCAACCATGACCACCATCAAGTACCATTACCCGAACCCCGGTACGGCGACCTACAGCATGGGCATCCAGCACCAGCTCGCGCCTTCGATTATCGCGGTGGTGCAGTATGTAGGCTCCGATGGCTGGGACCAGAACAACGATCGCCAGATCAACTCGCTGCCACTGAGCGATATGACTCACCGTCAAGCGGTGGCTGGGGGCACGGGCCCAAATCCGTACCGAAACTACCCGGGCTTCAGCAACATCAACCAGGAAGAAAACGAAACCAACTTCAACTACAACTCCCTCCAGGCCGGCGTTCGCGTGGAAAACCGTTATGGCTTGACCACGCAGTTGGCGTACACCTGGTCGCATAACATCGATATCGGCCAAAACGATCTAGCCGGTCTTACCGCACCGTACGATCCGAGTTACGACAAGGGCGGTGATGCGGGCCTTGACCACCGCCACATCTTCAACGCCAGTTACGTTTACGATCTGCCGTTCTACCAGCACAAGGGGAACCTGGCTGAGCGCGAGATCCTAGGCGGCTGGGCCATCTCTGGAATTACCCAGATGCAGGTGGGAACGCCCATTAACACCGGCCTCGGCGGCGTTGACACCGTCGGGCTGGGGAACGGCGGTAATCGCCCGGATCTTTCCTCCAAGGTTGTCTACGACAATCCGAAGGCGGTAATAAACGGGACGAGAGGCCACTATTTCGAGAAGTCCTCTTTTACTACGCCGCTAGCGGCCTGGAACGGCAGCACAACCAACGGCTACGGTACCGCCAGAAAGGATTCGGTCGTCGGACCCGGACTGGACAACTGGAATCTTTCGCTGTTCAAAATCATGCCGCTGTCACCGGAAGGCGGCGTGAAACTCGAACTTCGTTTCGAGTCCTTCAACACCTTCAACCACACCAATTTCACCGGCGTGGACCTGACCTCCAGCGACGGAAACTTCGGCTCTGTGACCTCCGATTTCGCACCTCGCGTGCTGGAACTCGGCGGCAAGATCACGTTCTAAACCGCAAAGTTTTCCTAACGAAGGGCGCGGCAAAGCAAGTTTATGCCGCGCCCATCTTTTTTGTTCTCAGTTCTCAGTTCTAAGTTCTAAGTTCTAAGTTCTAAGTGATGCAATCGAGTCGGTCTTCCGAACTGTGAACTGTGAACTGTCCCTGAGTGATGCTGGACACGCCGAGCCGCGCCGATTACCCTTGGCGCGAATCATGAATGCACTTTTTCCAAGCAGCCTGGGAGGCTGCGGAGCACGACAAGTGCCGGGTAGGAGAACATGAAATCATTGTTATCGCGAATCTTCATCTTTGGATTCCTGAGCTGCGCAACCGCACTGATTGCAGCCGCGCAACAGGCGCAGCAAGCGCCTTATCTGAACACCAGCCTCACCCCCGAACAACGCGCCGCCGACCTTGTGCATCGCATGACGCTCGAGGAGAAGGCCAGCCAACTCGTGAACCAGGCACGCGCCATTCCGCGCCTGAACGTTCCCGCATACGACTGGTGGAGCGAAGCCCTGCACGGCGTTGCCGTCGACGGCACCACCGAGTTCCCTGAGCCCATCGGCCTGGCCGCCACCTTCGACGCGCCCGCCATACACACCATGGGTGTCGACATCGGCACCGAAGGCCGCGTGGTGCACGAAAAAGCGGTGCAGGCCGGCGACTCGAACATCTTTCACGGACTCGATTTCTGGGCACCGAACCTCAACATCTTTCGCGATCCGCGCTGGGGGCGCGGCCAGGAGACTTACGGCGAAGATCCGTTCCTCACCGGCCGCATGGGCATCGCCTATGTCACCGGCATGCAGGGCGACGATCCGAAATACTATCGCGTGATCGCCACGCCCAAGCACTACGACGTGCACAGCGGTCCCGAGCCGACGCGCCATTTCGCCGACGTGGACGTAAGCCGGCACGACCAGCTCGACACCTATGAGCCGGCTTTCCGAGCCGCCATCACCGAAGGCAAAGCCGGTTCCATCATGTGCGCCTACAACGCCATCAACGGCCAGCCCGCCTGCGCCAACCAGTTCACGCTCGAGGATCAGCTTCGCGGCAAGTGGGGATTTCAGGGATACGTCGTCTCCGACTGCGGCGCGGTCACCGACATATTCGACGGCCATCATTATCGTCCGACCCAGGCGCAGGCCTCGGCCATTTCTCTCACGCGCGGCATGGATAACGAATGCGCCGACTTCTTCGCCAAGGTGAAAGACGATCACGATTACAAGGCCTATGTCGATGCCGTTCGCCAGGGATACCTGAGCGAGAGCGCAATCGACACCGCGCTGATCCGCCTCTTCACCGCGCGCATGAGGCTGGGCATGTTCGATCCCCCGGAGATGGTTCCGTACTCCAAGATCTCTGAGAGCGAGCTTAACAGCCCCGAGCATCGTGAGTTCGCGCGTAAGCTTGCTGACGAAGCCATGGTGCTGCTCAAAAACGATGGCACGCTTCCGCTCAAATCGGATGTGCGGCGCATCGCGGTCGTTGGGCCGCTCGCCGATCAGACGCGCGTCCTGCTCGGCAACTACACCGGCATCCCCACCCACACCGTTTCCATCATGGAGGGGCTGAAAGCAGCATTTCCGAACGCAAAGATCAACTACGTTCCCGGCATCCAGTTCCTGAGCAAGCAGGGAGAGCCGGTGCCTGACAGCGCGCTCACGACTCCCGATGGCAAACCAGGACTCGACGCGGCCTATTTCCCCTGGCAGGGTGTGGACTTGAGCCTGGCGGGTGGCGCGCCTCCGAAGCCTTTCGCCACGCGCACCGATCCCAACATCAACCTTTCCGCTGGCAGCTTGCCTTCAGAAGCTGCCGGAAACCGGCAAATCGGCGTGCGCTGGACCGGCTTCCTCACTGCGCCCGATTCCGCCGACTACCTCATCGGCATACGCGCCAATGGCATAGGCCAGGTTTCGGTAAACGGCAAGCAAGTAACGCGTGTTTTCGAGTTCGGCCAGGGCACCCAGGTAGGTCTGGGCCGCGTGCACCTCGAAAAAGGGCAGAAAGCCGCACTCAGCGTAATGTATGGCGCTGCGGGCGCCCAGCCGCAAGCTCAACTCATCTGGGCAAAAGTGAACAATGCTCCTTCGCCTGAAGCCACCGCCGCGGCGAAGAACGCGGATGTCGTCATCGCCGTCGTGGGTATTACCAGCGAGCTCGAAGGCGAAGAGATGCCGGTGAACGAGCCGGGCTTCCTCGGTGGTGACCGCACCAGCATTGACATGCCCGAACCGGAGGAGGCTCTTGTCGAAGCCGTCGCAGCCACCGGCAAGCCACTGGTCGTGGTGCTGACGAACGGCAGCGCGCTCGGGGTCAACTGGATCAACGATCACGCCAATGCCGTGCTCGAAGCCTGGTATCCCGGCGAGGAAGGCGGTAACGCGGTCGCAGAGACGCTGAGCGGCAAGAACAATCCTGCGGGCCGCCTGCCGGTCACCTTCTATAAGGATGTCAGCCAACTGCCGAACTTCGAGGACTACTCGATGGCGAATCGCACCTACCGTTATTTCAAGGGCAAGCCGCTCTATCCCTTCGGCTACGGCATGAGTTACACCAAGTTCAGTTACAGCGACCTCAGCCTGGCAAACTCCAGCATCAATCCGGGTGATCCCGTCGATGCCGATGTCACCGTAACTAACTCCGGAAAAGTCGCCGGTGATGAAGTGGTGCAGTTATACCTGAAGTTCCCTCCCGTTGCGGGTGCGCCGAATATTGCTCTGCGCGGTTTCCAACGCATTCATCTCGATCCGGGCGCAAGCCAGAAAGTTCATTTCGAACTGAAAGATCGCGACCTGGGCATGGTAACTTCGGACGGGCATCCGATTATCGCTGGCGGCGATTACACCATCAGCATTGGCGGTGGCCAGCCAGATACAGGAGCGCCCGGCGTCAGCGGGTACTTCCATGTAGAAAGTCAGCTTGCCCTGCCGGAATAGTAACTCGTCGAAGATCTATTCGCGTGATTCGGTCCCCGATCAATCCATTCCCGGATTCCGGGGACCGACAATTCCGTGCTCTTTCAGAAACGCGAATATCTTCACGTCGAGCACGTTCCATTGCTCACGATTGAACCCGTGCTTCGCATCCGGCACGATCACCAGCTCATTCGGCACTCCGTCCATTTCCAGAGCATCGTGCAAGCGCTGCGACTGCTCTACGGGAACGGTGTGATCGTCCGCGCCCTGCGCCATGAATATGGGCGGCAGATCGTGCCGCACATAGGTCATGGGTGAAACGCGCCGCGCCAGTTCCACCCGCGCCGGACCGGCGGGAATCCAGTCATCCGCCCAGAATTGCCGGTGCGGCCCGTTCAGTAATTCAACAGCATCGGTAATTCCATAGCCGTCAATCACCGCCGCCACCGGGCTGACTGGACCTAGATGCGCCGATTTCGGCGTCATGCCCACCATCAGCGCCAGGTGCCCGCCGGCCGATCCCCCGGTTACGATAATGCGCTTGGGATCGACATGATATTGGCGCGCGTGTTTGAAAAACCAGTGCGTGGCATCCAGTGCATCGGTAACCGCGGCGGGCGCGGGCGCCTGCGACGCCACGCGATACTCCGCGTTTACAACTACGAACCCGCGCTCCAGGTAAGGCAGGCACAATGATTGATACGCCGTCTCTTTTCCGGTGTGCACCCATCCGCCGCCGTGAAAGACAATCACGCCCGGCGCTGGATCATCGCCCTGGCGTTTTGGTTGAAGCACGTCCAGCACCGTGCCCGGATAACGATCGTAATGGATATCCCGCTGAATGCTGATCCAATCCGGCAGCGGAGGGTAAGTCACCGGACCGCGCGCACGCTGCTGGCCGCTCACAATAGATCCGGCGATCGCGATGGTCAGTGCCGCGAAAACAATCCGACCGCAAATCTTCTTGTTAATGCTCGAAAGGAGAGTGCTCATCTATCGATTCCGCCTGCCTACCAGACAGTGAATTGGAAACACAATTTTGGGCGACCCAAGCCCTCGAAGTCGAGGACTTGAATCGCCCAGATTATCCGCCTTTCCCATTTCCATGATCGAGGGGAAACTGCGGGGAATTCTGATCTGCATCAGAAGACAAACTTGCCGTTGAACTGCCAGTCTCTCGGTCCCTGGCCCGAGTTCGTGAGCGTGCCGAAATTGCTTTTCGCGTTGGTGCCGAGGCCATTGCCGTCTGGACCGGCACCGTTTACGACCTTGTTGATGGTGATGTTGGGCGAGCCCCAGCTAAAGTGGTTGGTCAAGTTCTGGACCTGCGCCGCAAAGACGAATGACAGATCCTCCCTGATTTTGAAGCTCCGGCTGAGACCGCCGTCGACTTGCCAGCGGCCAGGGCCAAAGGCGTCAAAGCCACCCATTGCAGGAACGTTACCCACCTGGTAAGTTGCATTGGGCACGAAAAATGCACTGGCATCCAGGAATGGAGTGGTCGCTGAGGTCACGGCGTTGATCCCATGGCCATAGGCCCCGCCGATGCGCACATTCTTCGAGTGTGCCGGCGTAAAGCTGGGATTGCAGCCTTGACCCACAATGGCGCAGCCACTGGCTTTATAGCCAAGGATCTGCCCCGACGTATAGCTGTAGATGCCCGAGGCCTGCCATCCGCTGGCAAGGATGTTCACGAGCAGGTTGTTTCCTCCAATATGGCCCCTTCCAAACGGCAGCGCGTAACTTCCAAACGAATGCAGGATCTGGCGTGGCTCATGCTCGGCATAGTCCAGCGCCTCCTGCGGCCGGGCGATGCCGTCGGTGATTGCCGAAGCCGGTATATCGTAGCCGGTGCGGCAGCAGAGGCTGGAGTCTTTCTCTCTGCTGTAGGTATAGTTCAACTGGAAGTTAAGACCATGCCAGGTATTTTGGGTCAGAATCAACTGCATGGCATTATATGCAGCGGTTCCCGTGACTTCAAATACGTCGGACACTCCCCCATATTGCGGGAAAGGAGAAAGGATCGATTGGATGGTCCCGTTAGGCCCGCCAAAGTTCGCGTAGGGAATTTGCACCGTGGGTACGATCGCCTGCGCTTCCTGAAGATATGTTTCGCCGGTCTTCTTGTCTGTGTTGCCCGGCAATTGCTTCAAAAGACTGCCCAGCACTTCGTATTGCGGATTGAGCTCATTGCGTAAATAGCCGTTATTTGAGCCATAAAGGAAGTGCGACTCGCTGCCTACATAATTGACCGAGAGCACCGTATTGCGAAAGATCGCTCTCTGTACGCCGATGTTCCAGTTCTCGGCGTATGGGGAGCGATTTGCGGATTCCGTATCGAGAGTGCCGACGCCTTGTGGACTGACACCGACGCCGGCGGAGGTTACATAATTTCCGGTGTTGACTCCCGGTGTGATGTTCGGCGTGGGGTTGTTAGTGGGCGTGAAAGCCGGCAGCGAAGTGTTTGCGATGCCTGCAGCTGTAAAATCCGCACTGCTGTTCAGGTAGAAAGCAGGGATCGCGCCCGACTGTCCCGACGAAGGATAGTTGACGCTGCCAACCATCCCGAACTGCCCGGGGCCGTTATAAGCGTTGCCGGCGCCGCCCACGCCTCCGCCCAGCGACGACATGACGCTGAATGCTCCGCGAATCACAGTCTTGTCGCCGATTTCCCGTGCAAAGCCGATCCGCGGCTCGAGGTTACCGAGATAAGTGCCAAATGGGTTGCGGCAACCGCACGAGTACGGACCATAACCGGCATACTCGATTGCGCCCAGGTTGCCGGTAATGGGGTTGGACAGCAGCGGATTCATGTACGCCCAGCGATTCTTCTTCTCGGTGTACGGAGTGTTGATATCCCAGCGCGCGCCGAGGTTCAGGGTGAGCTTTGGAGTTACCCGCCAGTCGTCTTCAAACATGGGGGCGATGCCTTTGTAGCGTGGACCGAGGGTGGTGAAGGGTTGAACGGCAAAGCCCGTCGAGTTTACTGCTCCCACAAGAAAACTGGCGTAAGCATTTCCGGAGGTGGTGTTCTGGATTTTGCCGCTGGAGTCGTAACCGGCCGTGTTCACTCCATTGAAGTTCAATCCGAGTGGCTTCGTGGGCGTATCCCATGCGTCCTGATTCTCGTTCCGCCATTGCAATACAAAACCAAAGGTGATATTGTGCTTGCCCTTGGTCCACTGCAGGTTGTCGACGAGATCGTAGGTATTCGTATTTTGTGTGTAGCCCTGCATACTGCCCCAGCTGGTTGGAGCGTCGGAAAAGCTGTTGAATGCGACAGCCGGAAATGCCTCCGACTGCTGGCCAGGCTGCAAGTTGCCGATGCCCACGGCGGTCGCAGGATTGTACTTCGAGATGCCAATCCACGGATTGTGCACAAAGCCCCAGCCGCGCATGTAGCCCCACGACAGGCTGTTGACCATGCTGGGCGAGAGAATCCACGTGTCGTTGAGCACGGTGGTGGAAAAAATCTCCTTCACGTAGAAACCTTTGTTGTAAGGCGCAGGCGGTCCGCTGGCCCCATCGAATCCGAGGAAATCCCTTACGCCGGATGTATCCATGATCGAAAGATCGTGGTTAGCGTTCGGATGATAGTCCACCTTGGCGGCAAGAGCCCAGTTATCAAGTCCCTGGGGCTCCCCGGTGAGCAGGTTGTTCTGGGTTCCCGCGATAGTCGGCGCAGGCATGAATTTTTCCATGTACTGCGCCTCTGGAGATATCTCGCTCGCCGGAATCACGTTCGGCGTAGCTACGCCATTCCATGCGCCGTCAAACTGGTAGACGCAGGGTATGCCGCCATATTGGGTGGTGCACAGGTTATACGTAGTCGGGTCGTAAATAGGGTAGTTGAGCTCGGTAAAGTTTCCCTGGCGCTCCAGCGTAGTCGGCACAGAGACAAAGCCGGGGTTGACTCCCGTGGTCTGGTGATACTTGGTGAACGATCCAAAGAAAAACAGTTTGTCGTGCCCGTTGTACAGGTGGGGAATAACCACCGGGCCGCCGGCGGAGAAATCCAGCTCGTCCTGGTGCTCACCCGGTTTAGGCGCCGGAATGGTTGCCGGGGCGCCATTCACCACAGTTTTTACCGTGGCCGCCTTGGCAAAATAGGACCACGCGTCGAAGGCTGTATTGCGGAAAAATGCCTGGGCCAATCCGTGAAGCTGGTTGGTGCCCGATTTGATCGTATAGCTCTCCGAGCCGAGGCCCTGATATTGCGCGGAGGCGCCGCTGGTGACCACGGAAAACTGATCCACCGCGTCCATGGGCATGCCCAATTGCACCGTGCGATTGTCATCAGTTTGGCTGGGAGGGGTCGCCGGAACGCCGTCAATGTAGTTCTGCGCCACACGCGAGGCTGAGCCGCCCTGACCGCTCAGCGTGCCGGAGCGGGCCCCGCCTTGAACTCCGGGCATGAGAGAGGCGAAGGCGGTGGGGTCGCGCTGACCGCTGTTGATGAGAATGGGAAGAGCCGAGTAGGTCTTATTCTCCATTGTCGCGCCCAAAGTCGCATCGGTCTTGTCGATCATCGGCGGAGCGGCTGAAACTGTAACCGTCTGCGCCTGGGTGCCAACCTGCAGCTTGACGTCGATCTCGACGCTCTGAGTTCCATTCACTGTGATGTTGTCATGGACAGCCGCGGCGAAGCCTCGCGCGCTCACGCTGACGGTGTAGACGCCAGGGATAAGCGGAGAGGCCAGGTAGACACCGGAACTGGAGGTGGAGCGCACCATTTTCACCCCCGATGCCCGGTTCATTACTGTGACCATCGCGTGCGGTATAACCGCGCCGGTCGAGTCGGTTACGCGGCCGGTAATCTGTCCCTGGCCGGCGAGTTGCGCGTGAAGCTGTGCCGGTGGAGCAAGAAGAAGAGCAAAAGCAGGCATGGCCGCTAAGGCACACAGCAACGCCCATTTCCTAACAGAAAACTCAAGCATGGTGATGACCTCGAAATCAATCTTGTAGTTTGCGCGGGAAGCTGACGATGTTCATTGAAGTGCGGAGATTCTGTGGTCGTCCTCTCTCCGAGAGCTTGCGAGGGCCGATCTCTGGTGCCGGATAAGAGTCGAACGGAGGCCCGGTCAGACCACGAGAAGCAGGTTATTTGGCCGGTTGCATCGGTGTCAATAGAAAAATATTGCGCCTATAGATGAAGGTCATATACTCTCGTTTTGGCTTGGCTGTACGTTGTGTCCTTGCTTCAGTTCGCGCCTGTCGCCAGCAAGTCGTGAAAGGCGGGGATTATGACCTGATCAGCCACCACAATTGCCTCATCTCAACCGGAGCGATGCATAACCAGCGCGTTCTGCAGTCGGAGGTCTCATTCATGTTCAGGAAGAAAGCAGCGTGCGCGCTGATCGGATTCGTAGCACCACTCGTCTTCATCAGCGCGGCCGCGGCACAGAGCCAGTCTCCTTCAGGCGCGTCGACTGCCCCGCCGCCCACGCCGGTGCAGCGATCCGCTCCGCCGGTCCAGCCTCTGAATCCCGCCCTGCCCACGGTCTTCATCGTCGGCGATTCGACGGCGCGCAACCAGGCGGATCTCGGCTGGGGCGATCATTTCCCCAATTTCTTCGATTTCAGTCGTATTAATGTTGCCAACCGCGCCATCGCCGGGCGCAGCAGCCGCAGCTACATCCGTGAGGGCGCATGGGACCGCGTGCTGGCGCAGATGAAGCCCGGCGACTTTGTTCTCCTGCAGATGGGTCACAATGACGGCGGTCAACTGGACGGAGCCAAACCGCGCGGCAGCCTCAAGGGCCTGGGCGACGAAACACAGCAAGTCACTCTGCTGAATGGCCAGGTGGAAACGGTGCATACCTACGGCTGGTATATGCGCAAATACATCGCGGACACGCGCGCCAAGGGAGCGACGCCGCTGCTGCTCTCGCTCACCATCCGCAATATCTGGCACACCGGTCCCGACGGTCAGCAGCACATCGAGCGCGACATGGGATACGACGCGGAACTGAAGGAATTGTCCGCGGACGAACATGTTCCCTACATCGATATGTCGGACATCGAAGCCGACCGGCTGGAAGCAATAGGCCCGGAGAAGACCGCTTTGCTCTTTCCCAGAGATCACACCCACACCAGCGCGGAAGGCGCCGAACTCGTCGCACAATGCGTTGTGGAAGCGCTGGAGAACGCGCATTCGCCGATCGATAAATATCTGAAGCGCTGAGCAGCGGCTTCGCCAGGCGCCCGGCATCAATCGCTTGGAGGATAGAGTCGCACCGGCAGTCCTGTGGTGTCCTTATACTGCTCGCGCAATTGCTTCAGGCGGCTTACCAGTTGCGGAACCAATTTCTCGTATCCCGGATGCACGAGGCGGTTGTTGTCGATGAAGAGGTTCTCCATCTCATCCGGATCTTTTTCCAGATCGAACAACTCCCACTCATTGCGTTCGTAGTAGCTGATCAGCTTGTAACGTTCCGTGCGGATGCCGTAGTGCGGCTCCGCCCAGTGTGGCGGCCCGAATTCATAGTAGTGGTAATAGAACTCGCGTGGCTCAGCCGGCGCACTCTCTCCGCGCAAAATAGGCGCAATGCTCTTGCCCTGCATCACGTCCGGAACCGGCAATCCGCACAGGTCCAGCGCGGTGGGCGCATTGTCGATACTCAGAACCCAGTCCGATCGGACAGTTCCCTGCCCCGCTGCTCCAGGGCAGCGGATCATCCATGGCACGCGAATCGCCTGTTCGTACATGAAGCGCTTGTCGAACCAGCCGTGATCGCCAAGGAAGAAGCCGTGATCGGTGGTATATACGACGATGGTGTTGTCGGCGAGCCCGTTCTTTTCCAGGAATTGAAGCAATCGTCCCACGTTGTCGTCCTGCGCGCGCAGCGTTCCCAGAAAGTGCTCCATGAATTTCTGATAGTTCCACTGCTTGCGCTGCCGGCCGGTCAGATCCGCGGGCGGGTTAAAATCCGGCATGTCTTCAATCCGCATCTTCGCATCGTGCGCCGGGCTGGCCCGATGCGAGTAATCATCCCAGAATGTTCCCGGCTCCGGGATGCGCACATTGTCATAAAGGTGCTCGTATTTGTGCGGCGGATCGAACGGGCGGTGCGCATTGAAGAACTGCATCATCATCAGGAACGGCTGCTTGAATTGCTGCATTCCCTTGATGGCCTGGTCGGTCATCACGTCTGTTATGTAGCCGTCAAAGTGCATCGGTTGCACTACGCTGCTGCCCATGCTGGGATTTCCCAGGTAGCCCGTCGGCGCGTAGTATGGACCGCCCGCTCCATTTTTGTAGACGAAGTAGTCGAAGCCCACATCGGCTGGGTTCACGGTCAGATGCCATTTGCCCACCATGCCAGTCTGATACCCGTGCTGCTTAAGTAATTTCGGGAACGTCACCTGTGCCGGATCGAAATGCGGCCGGTCGCCCTTGGTCAACGTCAGATCCGGGTTGGTGAACATGCCGTTGACGTTGTTATAGGTACCGGTCAGCAGCGTCGCGCGGCTTGGCGCGCAGAGCCCGTTGGTGCAGAACGCATTCTCAAATCGGATGCCTTCCTTGGCGATGCGATCGATATTCGGCGTATCGATTAAGCGACTGCCATAGCAACTCAGCGCATGCAGAGGCACGCCCTCGCCGGTGATCCATAAAATGTTTGGCCTTTTCGGCAGTGTTCCCGTTGAACCGCGCTGCGCCGCGACCGCCGCCGAAGCAGCAGGGGCAGCCTGCGCCGGAAGCGCTGATGCCGCTAGTGCTCCTCCCAGCGCCTTCAGCGCATCGCGTCGCGAAATGCTGTCTTTCGACAGGCTGTGTTTCCCCACCAGTGACCTCCTCTGCCTTCCTGCCGCCTGGGGCCGCTTTCGTCTGGTCCCAAAGCACGCAGCAAATTATATTGCTTCCTTCCCGGAAGGCCGAAAGAGTCCATTACTGAGGAAGTGGCGATCCTTGGCGCTGCAATCCGGCTCGGACCCTGTCACGGCGGATAAAACGGGCCAGCGATGCGCCTCGCGAACATTCATCGCGCGACGAGTCTGCTGGCCTGTCTCAGCCGGGTTTGTGGCTCAGAACTTATAGGAAATTCCGATGAGCGGCGTGGGCCGGCTGCGAAGGCCGGTGTTGTTGATCTGGAAAAGCCCGTTTGCCGAAAGCACGAGATTACGCGCCGGGTTCCACTTCAGCCCCACGCTGGCGTTGTTGATCGTATAGCTCGCAATTCCCGTATTACTGGCTGGAATCTCATTGTTCTGCGGGCAAGTACCCTGCACCGTCGAGCTGCATGACACCGAGACGGTGCCTACCAGCAGCTCAGGCGTGTTGAGAAACTGGCTTCCCAGCAGGTCCGTGGCAATAGTAACCTTTTTATTCATCGCCCAGTCGGCCCCAATGTCATATTGCATGCCGCCCGGCAACTGTTTATTACCTCCGGCCGTCAAGGTAGGATTGTTCAGTTCCGACGTGGTGTTCCATTCATAACCAAACTTGGCGTGGGGTGAGACCCTTCCCAGGTAAGAGTACACAATGGAGGGAGTGAATCCCCACGCGCCCGACCCCAGCAGATTCAGGTCGTCGCCGGTGGGAATACGAACATTTAGTCCGGCAGCCACGGAAGCGCGCTCGCCCGACCAAAGCACGCCTTTTCCATTGACGGTCACGTCTCCCACGCCGCTGGCAGTGCCGGCCGAATAGGCGCTCGGGTTCGAGTACGGCCCCTCCACCACTTGATTATTCGAATTCACCGTGTACGAGATGGAGTTCTGCGCCGTGGCTCCCAGCGAGACGTATTCCACCGGCACAATTACCGACATGTCCACCCGGTTCGTCAATCCGAAGGTACCCACGGCGAGAAACTGGTTGATTTTGAATCTGGCGTTGGCCTGTTCAGTCGTGTAGGTGTTGCTCACCACCGTCGTGGTGCCGGGTTGATAGGCAGTGGACTCAAACGCAAAGGGCAGCTTCTTCAGGGGGAAACCGTCGACATCTGTAAACACGAACTGGCTGGCGGTGAAGCCAATGAATAGCCTGTGCCTGCCCACCGTCTGCGCGCGATCGATCAGAATCGGGCCGAGGTTATTGAACGTCTCCGGAACGCCGGCGTGATAGACCACCACGGCGCCGGCCGAAGCGGTGGCAAGCGGCAACTGACTGACCTGGCTTGCAATGCCGACATTGATGGCCTCAGCCGCCTTAAGCGCGGTGTTACCCGACAGCTGCTGATTGCTTCCGAGTCCCAGAGCGCCGTTGTTCCTAAAGACCTGTGTAGACAGCGGCCACTCGCACACGAGCTTATTCGCCGCCGGACCGCTCAGGCAGTTGATCTGGCCCATCGCGGCCGAACTGCAAAGGATGGTTGCGAGCACGAGTTGCACAGTCCGTCGTTTCATCATTCTCCCCCGCTAGCTAGCTCAGGTTCTGGGGCTGACATTATCGCCAGGATTCCCGCCAGCCCATCAACGCTCCTAGAGTTGCACATTCAGTTGCAGCACCGCCCGATAGGTGCCGCCATCGCTGCCTGAGCCTACCACCAGCACGTTGTACACTCCAGGCGGTGTCGTCACTGTGCCTTGAGTCCCGGACTTCAGGCTCGAATTGAATGATCCTCCGCAGCCAATCGCCTGGAAGGCCACCACGCAGATGACTGCCACCACCAGCAACCGGAAGAACACCGAGTCTCGCGACTTCCGTCCGCGGATCATTCCCATCAGTCCGAAGAGCGGAAGTCCCAGCAGACCGGCGAGCCAAAGATTCGTCTGCCGACCAGTAACTGCCGCTGTGTTAGTGCCGCTTCCGCCCGTTCCGACGGTCACGGTCGTCTGCCCGACCTGTGCGCTACCTGAGGCAGCGATAGAAGTTGGATTGAAGGCACAGGTGATCTTCAGGGACGACGGAGATACGCTGCTGCTCAGATTCGGCCCCGATACACTCGCACAGGAGAGGTTGGATAACGAGACGCCAGCGGGCAGCAGGAAACTGATGTTGCCGGTATTGTTGGTCGTGGCCCCGGACACGACGGTCAAAGGAGTCGAAGCAGGACGCACAGTCACCTGGATCGTGCTCGTTCGAACCAATCCCGTGATCGGATCCGTGCCACTCACTTGCGCGCTATAGAGTCCCGCGCTAGCATTCGTGGCATCGATCACCACGCTGGCGCCGGGCTGCGCACCCGTGGAGAGGACTGCCAGAGTCGCCGGCGTCAGCGTGCATTTGGGAGCCGTCGGCGACGACGAGGACGAAAATACCGGAGCTACCGTACAACTCAACGCCAGGGAGTTGCCCGACGTCGTAGCAAATCCCTGGGTTGAAACCGGCGTCACGCTGATGGTCTGCGGCGTAAACAGGTCCGTGAGATTGGTGTATCCAGGCGACAGCTCTACCGATGGCGCTGATGCCAGCAAACTGTAATCCTGGACCACTTGCGCCATGGACATTTGAGCACTGCTCACCGTGTAATTGGGGTCATTGCTAAAACCCGCCTGAATCGCATACGACCCACCCGGCAGCGAAGTTGTCACGCAGGCCGCCTGACCGTTCGTCACTGTAACGGCCCCACAGAGCACGATTCCGTTCGCGGTGAAACTTACCGTGCCGGTCAATGGCACGTAAGCCGTCGCTGGTGTTGTCGTGATCGCCGCAGTAAATGTCACCGTGTCATTGACGTTGTTGGCGTTCTGCACAACCGACGGGTTCGACGAACTCGTCACGGCGAGGGCGGTGGTGGCAGGCGACACCTGCAACGAGACCGACGCGCTGCTTGCGCCCAGAACCTGGTCGTTCTCGTATTTCGCCGTCACCTGGTGCAGGCCTGCAGTGATTCCATTATCCGGACAGGGTTGCACCGTCCCATTGGCGGCCACCGTTAACCCGCTGCATATTGTTGTCCCGTTATCGGTGATGGCAACCGTGCCCGCGTAGCTGGTTGTCCCCGCCGGTCCGGTTACAAGCACCTGGAAGTTGACTCCCTGGTCCACCGTCAAAGTTGCCGGCGCGGATACAAATGCAGTGATGGTTGCAGCCTGCGCAACTGTCTGGGAGGCCGATGTGTTGTTGCCCTGGAAATCCGTATTGCCCGAATAAGTTGCCGTGATGGTGTACGGATCCACGACGCTAAAGGTGGTGGGGCAGGTCGCGGTGCCCGACGAAGTAGACCCGGTTGCGAGATTGATGGCCGCATTGCTGCAAAGCGTGCTGGTCGTATTCGTCGTCGTGTTAAGTGCTGTGAATGTTACGGTGCCCGATAGCCCCGCCGGACCGGACGGTACTGTGACCGCCGCGGTAAAGGTCACCGTAGTGTTCACGGTAGATGGATTTGCTGAGGAAGAGAGCTGCACACTCGAGCTGCCCTGGCTGACGCTGACCGATGCCGCAGGACTGGTCGAGGATGCGTAATTACTGTCGCTTCCGTCCAAGTTAAAGCTGGCCACCAGCGAGTTGCTGTTCAGCGTCAGGGCCTGCGTGGTGCAGGAATACGTGTTCGATGTCGAGTTGATTGGGCCCGTGCAAACCACGTTCCCGTTGTCGGTAATCGTCACATTGCCTTTAAGTGGCGGGCCGCCCGTGACGGTGGGCGTAACCGATGCCGAGATGCTCACCGATGCATTGACCGTGGAAGTCGCACCCGGACCGGGAGCGGTGATTTTGGTGTTGGTTGGCGTTGTCCCCACCTGCTCCACAAATACGTCAGGAGCGGAGAAAGCGGCATAATTCGAATCGCCGGAATACGTTGCCTCAATGGTGTATTGGCCGCTGGTGGCAAAAGATGCCTGGCACGTCGCCAATCCATTGGTGGGTATCGTCACCGTTCCGCTGCTGCCGCAGCTCAGGTTTGTGAATGGGCCGCTGGTGCCGGTACTGCTGGAACTGAATGTTACTGTCCCGGTGGGTTTCGGCTGGTTCGCTGCAGGTGCTTTTACTGTCTCGGTGAAGGTCACGGTCTGATTAATGCTCGCCGAGGTTGGCGAGCCGATCAGGCTGTGGGTCGGAGCGGTCACCAGTGTCAGCGTCACGGTGTTGCTGGCCGGCGAAACGCTATAGTTCGTGTCGCCGTTGTAGCTGGCCGTAACATTGTTGGAACCCAGGGAAAGCCCCGTCGTGGTGCAGGTCGCCGTCGCCACCCCGGCAGTCACGGTAATGGGAGCCTTGGGACACAGAACCACACCGGTCGTGCCATCGGTGAAAGCCACCGTTCCGCTGGTCGAAAACGCCACCACCTGGGTGCCAGGCGTGGAAACCGTGGCGTCAAAGATGAGCGAGCTGCCGACGGGCGGATTTGACGGATTGCTGGCATCGCTCTGCAAGGTGACGCTTGTCGACGCCTGGTTTACGGTATGTGACACCGTGCCGCTGCTGGCCGCGTAGCTGGCGTCGCCGCTGAATGCTGCCTTGATGCTTTGCGCCGTGCTCGACGCGTTGAGCGTGTTGACGACGCAGGTCGCCACGCCCGTCGACGGGTTAAAGTTCGAAGAACCCGCGCCGCACGTCAATTGGCTGGTCCCGTCGGAGAACGTCACCGTATCGGAATTGGAGAAGGTTACCACCTGTCCGGTCGCCGATACCGTCGCCGTGAATGTGAGCGTGTCATTTACCGTCGAGGGATTGGAACCGGTGGTCAGCTTGATGCTGGTCGTGGTGGTTGCCGGCGTGACGACCACCGTTAGCGGCGCACTCGCCGGGCTCGCCTGATAGTTGCTGTCGCCCGACGTGTAGACCGCAGTGATGGAATCCGGATTTCCGCCGGGAAGAGCCGAAGTGACGCAGGTTTGTGTCGCCGTTCCGGTGGTGGAACTGAATGCGAAGGCCGCCGATCCGGAACCGCACGTGATCGCCTGACCGCCCACCGAGAAAGCCACCGAACCCGTCATTGGAACAACACTCGATGCCCCGACAAGGTTGGTCACGTTCGGCGAAATCGTGGCCGTCAACGTCACCGACTGATTCACCGTGGACGATGTCGGAGTTGCCTGCAAACCCACCTGGGTGGGGGCCGTGGTTACGTCAAAGGGCGAGCTGGCCGCCGAAAGCGACAGCGGACTGGTCAATGCCGCGTTCAACGACAGGCTCGCGTTCAGCGTAAAGCCAGTTCCCAAAGTCGCGGACAGGCCGGAATATGTGGCTACGCCAGTGCCGTCCGTGGCCACGGTCGTAGTGCCGCTCAGCGTACCGCTGCTCACAGTCAGCGGTATGGACACGCCGGCAAATGGCTGAGTGCTCTCGTCCAGCGTCACTCCCGCGCCGAATCCTTCATCCACCGTGACGCTCGCGGGTGGATTCGCACTGAAGCTCATCGAGTAGTTCGTCTGCACCGCACCCGCATCCACGCAAGGGCTGCCTGCCGAATACCCGGAGTAAGTCGTGTTCGTGTTCGGCTGGCCGCGCTCGTCAGTGGTGATGCCGGTGAGCAGATTGGAGCTCTTGCCCGCGCAGATGGCCGGGTTCCCGTTCGTGCCACCGGGCACCGGAACCAGCGTCTGGACAGTGGCGTTCGGGCCGTACAGGCCCAGGCTGCTCAGCGTGACCGTCCCGCCGATCACGTTGCCGCCGCTGCTGGTGCTGATGGAAGTGCCGTTCGTATTCGAGCCGGTGCCATTCGCCGTGTTTCCGGACACGATGCTGTTGGCGACATTCACCGTGGCTGAGCTGGCTGCGTCTATACCTCCGCCGTTGGCCTTGGGGGTCCCGGAAGCGGAGTTCCCGGCGATAGTGGTGTTGACCACCGTGACGGTGCCGCCGGCCGCGTACAAACCGGCGCCGAGGCCGGCGCCGCCGCTGCTGACGACCGTATTCCCCGAGAGCGTGCTCTCGGTGAGCTGCAGAGTGCCCGAATTGTTATCGATGCCGCCGCCATTCGCCGCAGTGTTTCCGGAGAGCGTGCTGTCGAGGAGCGTCAGGGTGCCGGTGTTGTAAATGCCTCCGCCATTGACGGCGCTGTTGCTGGTTACGGCAAGGCCAGTCGCCGACAGGTTTCCGGAGTTGTTAATGCCGCCGCCATTGGCGCTGGTCGTTCCGTTCGCAATGGTCAGCCAGTTCATCAGCACCTGCGCGCCCGATCCCACCGTGAAGACACTGAAATTGCTTGTCGAACCGCCGCCATTGACGGTAAGCGAGTTAGCTCCGGAACCGATGATGTTGATGCCCGACGCCCCAGTCAGGTTCAATGTTCCGTTAGCGCCGGCCAGCGTGATGCTGGACACGCTGGAGGCCACATCAATGTCCCCGTAGCCGTTGCCGTTGGCCAGGAGGATGGCATCGCGCAAGGTGCAGCTTGTGCTCGGACAATCAGAAGCGCCGGCGCCGGCGTCTCCGCTCGACTGCACCTGGATGTAGTTGGCCTGCACCGCTCCGGCATCCACGGACCCCGTCGTGCACGGATTGTAGCTCGGATTTAAAGCAAAGCCGCGCTGGTCAGCGGTCAGATTAGCAGCCCCGGCCAGCGAGCCCGCGCAGATGGCCTTGCTGCCCGGCTGCGGCAGGTAAGTCTGCGTTTGACCACCGTAGTAGCCCAGCGGCAGCGTGAGTGGGCTTGACGTGGCCGAGGTAGAGTTGGTGTTGCTGCTGCAGCTGTGGCAGTCGTCTTCGCTGCCGCCGCCAAGATTATTGAAGTACACATTGTGGTCGGCGGTAACGGTGCCATTGGCATCGAACACACCGGCTCCGTTGCTCGCCAGCGACGTGTTACCGGAGAAGATATTGTTCGTGACAGTTACGGTCAATCCAGAGCTCGCCCCCGAGTCGATCGCGCCGCCCTGGCTCGAAGCCACATTGCCCAAAAACGTATTGTTCGTCAGCACCGTGGGCCCGTTGTTCACGTAGATAGCGCCGCCCGTGCCCCCAGAGTTGCCGGTAAAGGTGCTGTTCGTAACGGTTAGCGTGCCGCCACTATTAATCGCTCCTCCAACACCACCTGAAACACCGGAGAAAGTGCTGCCCGTAACGATGAGCGTACCGCCGTTGTATATTGCCCCGCCGCTGAATGTTCCTGTGGCGCTACTGGAGAAGGCGCAATTGGCAACTGTCAGCGTGCCGGCGTTGTAGATGTCACCGCCCAATGTTCCCGGGGAGCCGGGGCTGTTGGTTGGGCTGGCATTGCCGTTGGCGAGGGTCAATCCGGAGATAGAGGCCACAACGGTGGTGGGATTAACGCTGAAAATCCTGGATGCGTTGCCGCCGGAGATGGTGAGCTGGTTGGCGCCCGGGCCAATGATCGTCGTATTCCCGGAGATAGCCAGCTGCCCGTTCACCAGCGTGATGGTTCCTGTAACTCCAGGCGCAAAGTTAATCGTGCTGCCCGGGTTGGCCTGGGCCTGCGCTATGGCATACCGCAGAGAACCGGTGTCACTCGCGCTATCCGACGTGTCGGTGACGGTAAAGGTAGCCCCCCAAGCCCGCACTCCGCTCAAACCGAACGCCGCCAGGCAAATCACACTCAACCACAGCCGACTCGACGAAGGAACTTTCACTCGCCCCATCATGTGAGATCTCCGGAATTTCAGAAGTTGATGACCCCAGACAGAAAAGAGAACACAAGGACGGCACACGCCGGGCCCTTGGGTTTATCAGCAACGCGGGAAACAAGGAGCCGCTTTCAAGCTCAGTTCGGATCGCCCCCCAGAATCAGGGCAAGGATATTTTCGGATTTACCGGCGATCGAACTTAAGGGAAATGCCGTGTTCCGAAAAATTCGAATTAAGACAGCAAAATCGAAACGGTTACTTAGGTAAGTCCCCAGGAACGCACCACACTACACACATCGCCCAGTCGAAATACGCGGCGCGTTACGGCTCACCTTGAGTGAAAACAGTGTTCATTCTAGGGCTGGTCAGAAGAAACGTCAAGATAAAATCGGCGTCCGAGTAACATTCAGGGATCAACTTATTGCCCGTACGACTTAGAGCGGTTCCGCAGTTGGTGTAGCCCGGTTTCGGGCGAACTTTAAGGTAGCTTTTTCTTGTTGAAAAAGCCACTCAGCCTCAGTTGCTCCGGGATACGGTAACCGTGGAACCGCTGTAGCGCCGCGCCGAGACGAATCGACTCCCTGAGAAAAGACCGAGCGATCAGCTATTTCCTAGTGCCGATCGGCGATAACCCAGTTTCCGCCCGCTTTTTTGAATGCGAAGGTAATACTGTGCTGGTATGTCGTCGGCCTGCCGCCGGCGAGAATCGTCGTCGACTCGTTGCATACCCAGGTGGCGGTCTCGCCGGAAACAGTGAGGGATGACGGAGAGCAGCTATCGGACATTTTCCCGCCGCGATTGTTCTTGAAGAAGCTCTGGAAACCTTTTTCCTGCGACTTATTCATTCCCGGCCAGGTCGCCCGCATAGCATCGACGCTCTGCGCCGCCAGTGCGCCGTTAAATTTCTGCACCACCGCCTGCAATAGGGCGGTCTCGTCCACCGGCTTTGGTCCTGAAGGAGTTGGAGGTGGGGGCGCCGCCGCCTGCTTTGGCTGCACTGTGATATTCACCGACCGCTGCAGGGTCCCGTCGTTTCCGGATGCCGTCAAAACGTAGGTGGTCGAGCTTGCCGGTTGCACCGTCGTCTGCCCGGAGCTCTCTACTTTCCCAATGCCATTGCTAATGGAAACCTCGCTGGCGTTGGCGGTTTGCCATTGCAGCGTTGTTGACTGGCCCTGCTCGATCTGCATAGTGGTGGCTGAGAAAAGAGCCTGCACCGGCTGCACCGGCTGTGTGACCGACTTGGGCGCCACCGCCGGAATCGGCGTCAGCATCACCGACATGTTGTTCCGCTCGCCAGCCTTGATATTGAAGCTCTGGCTGTAGGGCTGAAAGCCGTTCGCTGCAATCTGCAGCGTGCGCGCGCCCGGCTTCACCTGCACAATCAGGTCGCCGCGCGCATCGGTCGTTCCCGCCCCATTGTGGTCGATGCTCACCTGCGCGCCGGGAGTGGAATGAATGCTGAGAAACGCGTCCGTCACCGGCGGTGGCGTATTTGAAGTCGATTTCGTCAGCGTGTAGCGCAGTGTCATAGCCTTGTTTGCCGCTATCTGCACCCCGGATTGCGTGAAATCGGAATACCCACCTTTCGCCAGCCGGACAGTATGAGCTCCCGGATCGAGCGGAACTTTCAGGCTGCCGTCACTCTGGGTGAACCCCTTCAACAGCCCGTCGACAAAAATCTCTACGTTGCCCTGGTCGCCTTCAACATCGAGGGTGCCGCTAACCGGCACTGCCGCGGGTGTGGTCGGACCCGGGACCGTTCTCACTACCTCTTTCACCTGCGGCTTCGGCCGCAAAAATGTGATTGCGATGACCACCGCGGCCAGCACCAGCACGGCTCCGGTGAGAATCGGAATCCGCAAGCTCTTCTTGGCCGGCTCCGCTTCCACGGTGTCGAAGCCGATTTGCGGAATGTTCCCGGTGGTTTTCCGGCCTGCGGGCTTGCTCGCTTCCGCTCCCAGCCTTTTCCAGTCTGTCTGCTGTGTCGCTCCGGCAAACTCCACCCACGGCGCCACACCCTTCAGCTCGGCGATCGCGCCTTCCGCATTGTTGGCCATCAGCGCAGCGCGTGCCGATTCCACGGCTTTACCCACCGCATCATTCGCCTGCTGGCTCCGCTTCGATTCGATATCGCTGATCGCTTGCGCGATATCCGGCGATTCGCCCCACGCCCTCTGCACGGACTGCAAGGACTCGATCGCCGCCTGGAACCCGTCGCGATCGGATGCCTTCGCCGCCGCGGCCAGCGCGCTTTCCTTCGCCTGCTTGCGTGCCTGCTCCGCGCGAATTTCGTTCAGCAGTGTGTTGGCTTTTGTTCCCGCAACAGAAACTCCAGGCGCAGTCTGCAGCGCCCGCAGCGCCTCGTCATACTGCCCGCGCTCGCGCAGGCTGGCGATCCGCGTCAGCAACGCCTCGGCTTTGCGCTCCACTTCCTGCCGCTGGCCGCGCGCTTCCGCCAGCAGCCGATCCAGCGAAGCATCCTGCGTCTCCTTGACTGCCGGTTCCAGCAGCGCAATGGCGCGGTCGAACTGCTGCTGCTCCATTAGCGCCCGCGCATCGCGAACGCAATCCGCTACCCGCGTCCGCCGCTTCTGCTCCACCAGCTGTTTTTTTGCGTAGTCCAGCAGCTCGCCCACGCCGGCGGCATCGGCAAACTCAAGCTGGTACGACTCCAGAACCTCAACCGCCTTCTCAAACTCGCCGCGGTCGATGGCCTGCTGCGCCTGCCGCAGGTACTGACCGCGGATTTCTTCTTTTTCCGCCGCCTTCAGCCGTTGCCGCAGCGAGTGCTCCAGGGCCAGCAGCCGCTCCTCGCCGGGCAGCTCCTGCAGCGCGTGCTGCACCACCAGCAGCGCCTCGCCCGGCGCGCTCACCATCGTTTCCTGGGCCTTCGCCACCGTGGAGTCAATCAACTGCCGACGGCGAAACTCCCGCGTCTGCAGCGCCACTTTTGACTTCAATTGCAGCAACGACGACTCGGTAGGCAGTTTCTCTACTGCGCGGTCTACGAGATCATTGGCACGATCGAAATCCTGCGAGGCCAGGCAGTTTTCGATCTCGGCATGAATCTGCTCGAGCAGCTTCCGCCGCCGCTCCTGCTCCTGAGCGGTGACCGCATTTTCCAGCAGCGTGTTCAGCTCCGGCGCGGAGGCATCGATCTTGCCTACTTCGCGCAGGATTTCGATGGCCTGGGTGTAGCGCTTGGCCGTGTACTCTTGCCGCGCCTTGCCCAGCAGTTCCTTTACCTGCAGCTGCTGTGCCGCCAGCTTCGCCTGCCGGCTCAATTCCGAATGAGCCGCGCGAATTGCCGCATTATCCGTATCGAGCCGCAGCGCCTTTTCCAGCACATTGATGGCGCCCGTCCAGTCGCCGCGCTCGCGCAGCGACTCCGCCTGCGTCATCAGGCCGGCCACTTCATCCGCGCGCTGCTTTTTCTGGCGCACCTCCTCGATGCGCGTCACCAGCTCGACGTTCTCCGGGTCCAGCTTGATGGCCTGGTCCAGCGCGTTCAGCGCCTCCGGGTACCGCGACGAAGCAACTGCCTCATCCGCCTCGGCCAGTAGTTGCTTTACCTGCTCCGCGCGCTGCAGCCGCGACAGGTTCTGCTGCACCACTCCCAGCAGTTGCCGCGCTCCGGTGTGCTGCGGATCGATGCGCACCAGTTGCAGCAGCACTTCACGCGCCCGCCCGAAATGCTGCTCCGTAGCCAGCCGCTCGGCGTCGTCGAAGAGCTCCGTGATTTGCCCTTTTTTGAGCTGCTCGCCCAGCGCATGAAGATCTGCGGCAAACTCCTCCGCGGTCGCGTAGCGCTGTGCCGGGTCCTTCGCCAGCGCGCGATCGAGGATCCCGTCCAGCGCCGGCGGATAATTTGTCAGATATGTCTTCAGCGGCGGCGCCGGCTCGTTCACCAGCTTCTGCAGCACCGTCATGTCTTCGCCGGTAAACGGCAATTGCCCAGCCAGCAGCAGGTAGAGCATCACGCCCACGGCGAAAATATCCGACCGCCCGTCGAACGCCTGCCCCTTCAGCCGCTCCGGCGCAATGTAGTGCACAGTGCCGATGACGTTGCCGGTGCGCGTCAGCCCGCTCTCTTTCGCGCCCTGCACCCGGGCAATGCCGAAATCCACAATCTTCGCGTGCCCGTCCGGCTGCACGATCACGTTGGCCGGCTTAATGTCCCGGTGGATGACCCCGCGCTGATGCGCATATCCGAGCGCCGCGCACACCTGCTCGATGATGCTCAGCTTGTCCACCATGTGCAGTTGCCGCCCCGACGAGATGATCTTGTCCAGCGGCTCGCCGTCCACGAACTCCATGACGATGAACGGCATCCCCTCTTCATCGCCGAGGTCGTAGACAATCACAATGTTGGGGTGTTGAAGAATGCCCGCCTGGGCTTCCCGGTAGAACCGTTCCAGCATCTCCGGCTGGCCGGTGAAACCTTCCGTCAGGGTCTTGATGGCCACCTGGCGGCCGATGCGCCGGTCTTCGCCGCGGTAGACAACTCCCATTCCGCCGCGGCCAAGGACGCCCGTGATCTCGTACTTGCCAATCTTTTTTCTTACGGTATTTACGGTCGTCGCTTCCACGATGTTTTCGCCAAGGAGTGACTTAGGGAATCTATTTGCTCTAAGAAGGGGAGCAGAGCACAATACACCGGTTCAGTCGGAAGACAGATTGCCCCTCTGGGTTCTCGCTGACCCGCAGGAACACGGTAGCATGTTTGAGCCGCCCCTGCCAGAACTTTCCGCGCGCTCCAGGGAACCTTCCGTACCCGGCAGTTCCGGACAGCCGTTACCTCTTTTTCCGTGCTTTTCCGCTACTTTGCCGACCCGCTGCCTTGCTGACCCGCTGCCTTGTTCTAGAGTGGTTTCACAGTTGGTATAGCCCGGTTTCGGGCGGACTTTAAGGTGGCTTTTACTTCCACCCCAGCGACGAAGACCTGTCGCTGGGGCCCCGACTTGAAAAAGCCACTCAGCCTCAGTGGCTCCGGGATACGGTGACTGTGGAACCGCTGTAGCGCCGCGTACAATCAAGAGCACACCGACTCTCCAGCGAGGTTGTCCCATGTGCGCAGATGTCCCCGGCGAGCAGGTTGCCTACACCGTCACGGCCAACTTCTCTCTCCCCGTTGGCGACGCTGCGCTTAACGCCAGCGTTCAATTGCCCGCCGGTCACGCCACCCTTGCCCAATTGCTGCCCATCATTCAGAATCTTGAAAACGCTATCGTCGAGAAGGTGAGCAGCGACACCGCCGCCGCCGGCCATCCTGTTTCCTGCCGCGCCGGCTGCGGAGCCTGTTGCCGGCAGTTAGTTCCCATCAACCTCTTTGAAGCCGAGGCCCTGGCCGGCTGGCTCGCCACTCTGCCGGAAGATCAGATGGCGGGCGTGCGCCAGCGTTTCCACCGCGCACTCGCCGCTCTTCAGGACGCCGGCGTCCTCGACCGGATCCTCGACGGCAGTTGGACCAGCGACGAAAAACACTCCACGCAGCTCGCCCTCGACTACTTCCATGCCGGAGTGCCCTGTCCATTTCTCGACAATGAAAGCTGCAGCATTCATCCCATCCGTCCCCTCATCTGCCGCGAGTATCTGGTCACCTCGCCGCCCGCCAACTGCACCAATCCCTCCACCGACCATGTTTCCGGTGTCCAACTCCCTCTGCGTCTTTCCCGCGCCATGTTCGCCTTCGGCCAGGAAATCGAGCAGGATCGCCGCGGCATGATTCCGCTCGTATTTCTGCTCGCCTGGGCCGAGAGCGGCGCCAGGCCCGGTGAGAGCGTCGCCGGCACCGGACCCGAGGTCTTCAAAAAATTCCTCGATCATGTTTCCCGATACGCGATCTTCCAGCCCCCTCGCTCCGAGGCCGCTCCCTCCTCCTGATCGCCGCGACGTTTACTCGCACACTGCCCGGCGCTTCAAGGCTCTTTACAAGGGGCCGGGAATTCTGGCAACCTGAGTCAATTCCGGGAATGTATTTCCTCCCTCGATCATGTCAGTCGCATCAAAGCCGATGCTCTCTTCTTCGCCGCATTGGCCCGGGCCCCTCCGCTCCGGGTTATAGTAGTCGTGGAATTGACCATGATCGCTCGCGGTAACCGGAGGACGGCCGCTTGCCGGGCGAAAGAAGGTAGTTGCCATGCAGAACGAGACAGCGCTGAAGCTCGATGTTGCAGCGTTGACTGACATTGGCTGCAAGCGCACCAACAACGAAGACAGCTTCGGGTACGATCTCGAATCCCGGCTCTTCGTGGTCTGCGACGGCATGGGCGGAAGCAACGCCGGCGAAACCGCCAGCGCTACCGCCGTGAAGGAGTGCGTCGAATACTTCTGCCGCCCGGACATTGCCGACCTTACCCGCGAGGAGCGCCTCTTTCGCTCCATTCTTCATGCCAATCGCGTTGTGCACCGCATGGCGAATGACACGGAAGAACTGCATGGCATGGGCACCACCCTGGTCTCCGCCTGCGTCGAAGACCGCCGCATGATCGTCGGCAACGTCGGCGACAGCCGCGCTTATCTTATCCGCGGCGGCGTGTGCGCGCAGATCACCAACGACCACTCCTTCGTCGCCGAGCAGGTCCGCCTCGGCTCAATGAACGCGGAAGAAGCCGGCGCATCCCCCTACCAGTCGCTCATCACGCGCGCCATCGGCGCAGCCGAGAATGTAGAGCCCGATATCTTTACCGGTACCCTCGAGCCCGGTGACATCATCCTTCTTACCACCGACGGCCTCACCCGCTACGCCGACGCCAAGAACATCGCCTCGCTGATCGTCTCCGGCGGCAATCTGGCCGGCGCCTGTAAAGCTCTGATCGGTGAAGCCATACGTAATGGCGCCGTGGACAACGTCACCTGCGTGCTGGTCCAGTTCTTAGAAGCGGAAGCACACGACGACCCCGAAGCGCTGGATGGCGCGGCCGCATAGGGGCCTGCCGGGCTTCTACCTTCTCGGCGGAATCGGCGGCGGAAACGGCCTCGGCGGTCTCGGCGGAGGAACCGGCGCGGCCATTTTGGCCATCACCTGCGGTCCCCGGTTTCCTGCATCGTAGTAGCCCTGCGCCACTGCATGCGCCAGGTAGGCCGCCAGTTGCGTTGCCCCGCCCGGCTTGTCGGCTCTCTTCATCACCGGCGAAGGCGGTGCGGAATATTTGTTTTTGGCAATATCGGCCTCGCCGTTCTTGTACGCCTCTCCGTATCCCGATTGCAGGACGCTGTTCACCGCGTCCGGCATTTTCTTGCGCACCGTGTCGATATAATCTGCGGAAACTTTCTGCACCTGCAGCAGCCGGTCCTGCATGCCCGCCATGTATCGCCGCATCGAATCCAGGTCGCGGCTGATTCCCGAGGCTGCCTTCTGCAGCTTGAACACCGCGCCCGGGAAGGTCACCGCATCTTCAAACGTAGTAATATTCGCCGGCATGGTCTGGATGTATTTGCAGATGAGCTTGTACTGCTCCATCGTGTTCTGGGAAAGCGTTGCGGCTTCTGCGTCGGTGGTCGGCAGCTTCGCCGTTTCCGCTCCAGTTTTGGCTGACAGTTGCTTGTCCGCCTCGAGAATGCTCCGCTCGTGCAACTCTTCGCGGCCCTTGGTCGCGGCGAAGCCGACCACTTGCGAAACCACCGTGCCCAGCACCGGCACAGGGATATGGCTGGCCAGCGCTTTAAGCCCGGTCTCTGCTGCCGTGACCAGTAACGAGGCGATATCACTCCGGTTGGCGACGTAGACGGTGACGTACTTCTTCAGATCCGCTTTGAGGGTCACCCCGAATGCATCTCCTGAAGTCTTCCTCAGGTTGGCGTAGGTGTCCTTCGCCTGGTCGATGTATTTGGTCACGATCCCCATCTGCGACTGAGCCATATTGTCGAAGAGCCCTCTGATCCCCTGTTGCCACGCTTCCTCGTAGTACGCCGCCAGCGCCGCGCCCAGTGAGTCCAGTTCACCCTTGCTGATTTGATAAGGCATTTTGACCCCTCCCCTTTTCCCCAGTTCGTGAGATTGCCCGCCTCTTTCCCCGAGCTGTACAGACGCTGTTCACGATCATCGTCAATCCGATTTGTCTCCCCTGAAAATTCCCGAAATTTTTTCTCTCCATTGCCGTGTTTTCGAAGATCACGCGTCCCCGCTATCCCGCTGCTTCAATCCGCAGTATCTTCATGAACTGATCGAAATCCGGCCGCACCTTCAGCAGCTCGCTCTCCAGCGTGGTGAGCGTCGCAATCCCGATCCATTTTCCGCAGCGCACATAGTGCTGCACCTGGAAAACCGAAACCTGGTGCATCGGCTTGTGCTTCAGCATCAGCATCGCCGCCTCCTCCGCATCAGGAAACTGCATCGGCGCCGGCCCGGCAATCATCGGCTCCACGAACATCTGCTTCATGATGGTGATCTGCGCCTTCACATAGGCTTCCAGTTGGTTGCCGGCCAGCAATTCATCTTCGCGCAGATACACATTGCTGGGAACCACCCCTTCGCTCTGCTTCTGAATGCCGAACTCCGGTATCCACGTCCACCCGAAAGGGATGGCGGGGATGATCCATCGCCCAATGCGGGCGGCGGAAGCGGAAGTGGCGACTTGTCCCGGGTTGGTGCTCATACGCGATGCGGGCGAATGCAATTCCTTTCACAGACTCGGCCTGCGGCACATGGTGCACCAGGGTTCCCTTGTTCACGCGCCTTTTTTAAGGCGTCTTCGCGAAAATCGACCCTCGCAACGGCACGAATTCTAATCGCGCCGAAAAAGGTTCAGTATCCACGCGGCGGTTGCCGGTGAAGAACGGATCTGGGAAATCTCGACTTCTGCCACTGGGTGACAACCTTTCCTCTCAAGGAACCCCGGCCGCTGCGCACACCTGGTACGCAGCAACCACGACGTTCGTCTCCAGTTGATCCAGCTTCTGCCCCTTCTCCTCGCCGGCGAAGTTCAGATCCAGACCATCCAGCCTCTTCGCCAGATGGCGTGCGTCCGACGCCGCTTCGACGATCGAGCGCTCCTCCCCGATCAGATACAACGCCATCTTGTTCTCCACCGATGCCTTCTCTTTCTCCAGCATGGGCAGTGCTTGTGTTTGCCACAACAGCAGTGCCCGATTGCCGCTCAGCGCCGGATTCTGCGCAGCTTCGTTCACCGCCGCGCGCACCGCATCCACAAACGCGGAATACGCCTTTGTGAATCGCTCTGCAAGCATCTGGGGAACCGGGGGAGGAGTGGCTGGCGTCATAGACCGCCCTTCGGCAGGCCCTTCATTGCCTGCTGCGCCGATTGCTGCGCCTGCTGTGTTGCCTGTTGTGCCGCCTGCTGTGCCTGCTGCGCGGCTTGCGAAGCTTGTTGCGCCGCTTGCTGCGCTTGTTGCGTTGCTTGCTGAGCCTGCTGCTGAACCTGCTGCGCCTGTTGCTGTGCCTGCGCGGCAGCTTGTTGTGCTGCGGCCTTCGCCTGCCCCACTGCCTGCTGCGCCTGTTGCTGCGCCTGATTCGCCGCTTGCTGCGCTTGATTCGCAGCCTGCTGCGCCTGCTGCTGCGCTTGTTGCGCGGCCTGCTGCGCCTGGCTGGCTGCCTGCTGCGCGGCTTGCGAAGCTTGTTGCGCCGATTGCTGCGCCTGCTGCTGGGCTGCATTCACCGCTTGCTGCGCCTGGCTGGCCGCCTGCTGTCCGGCTTGCTGAGCCTGGTTCGCCGCCTGTTGTGCTTGCTGCTGCGCCGCGTTCACCGCCTGTTGCGCCTGTTGCTGTGCCTGGTTCGCCGCTTGCTGCGCCTGGTTCGCGGCCTGCTGCGCACCCTGCATCGCCTGTTGAGCGGCTTGCTGCGCCTGCTGCACTGCCCCGCTCCACGGCGCCTGCGTGATCGCTCCCTGCACCAGCTTCGACGCATCGAGAAAGAGCTGATTGCCGCCGCCCATGAGCCCGCCGGCCTGTGCCGCGGCTGTGCCCGCCCACGCTTTCAGCCCCTCGGCGGGAACCTTCGCCGTCGCCAGCAGACTTCCTGCGTTCCACTTCCCAACTGCGCAGGTTTGCCGCCACGCGTCTTCAGTCGCCGGCGGGTCCGGCGACCAGTACGATCCTCCCGCTTTGGCAGGATCGTCGATCACGCGATAAAGCTGTGTGCCCGGAGGCAGATTCACCGGTTGCGCCGTCTCGAAGTTCGGCGTCTCTTTCGCCGGCAGCGTAGGAAATCCCGGCGAACTCAGCGGAATCGGCGGCAGACTTCCGCCCGCTGGTGCGGATGTCTTCACCGTCCCGTCGCCTTGCAATTCGGAACTTGGCTGCGTCGACGAAGTGGTCGCGGCATTCATCGGCACCGAAGCGCCCATCGCCGAAATCCCGCCCATGGCGCCGCCTGCTCCACCTGCGCCGGCCATTCCCACCAGCACGGTTTCGCATCCCATCACGGCCACGTCCGGAGGGCCGACACAGACCAGCGTGTCGGTCACGCGCGACTGCGGCATCATGCCCACCAGCACCGTCATCGATCCCAGGATGAATGGACCGCCCACATGCGGCACTATGCCCGTGACCATCGGGCAGGTGTGCATGTCGGTGATGCGCGAAGCCGGCAGCATTCCGATCAGCACCTGCGGAAAACCGAGGATGACGATTCCGCCGTGCGCCGTCTGGCTGGTGATAGTGCATGCAGGCATTCCCATAGCGCTTTAGAACCCCCGCGTTGCCTGGCTGATGGCCTGATTCGCCGATTGTTGCGCCTGATTCGCTGCCTGTTGCGCCTGCTGCTGTGCCTGGCTCGCAGCCTGGTTTACTTGCTGCGCCGCCTGGTTCGCCTGCTGCTGCGCCTGCTGCGCGGCTTGCTGTGCTTGTTGCGCTGCCTGCTGCGCCTGCTGTTGCGCCTGCTGGGCTGCGTTCTGAACTTGCTGCTGTGCCTGATTTGCAGCTTGCTGTGCCTGCTGTTGTGCCTGGCTCGCCGCCTGCTGCGCTTGACCCACTGCCTGATTCGCTTGTTGTTGCGCCTGGTTCGCAGCCTGCTGCGCTTGGCTGGCTACCTGATTGGCCTGTTGTTGCGCCTGCTGCACCGCCTGCTGCGCCTGTTGCTGGGCCTGATTCGCGGCTTGCTGCGCCTGATTGGCGGCGGCCTGCGCCTGCTGCTGCACCTGCTCGGCCTGCTGTTGCGCCTGCTGCACCGCCTGCGCTGCCTGTTGCGCCGCCTGGTTTGCGGCCTGCTGCGCCTGGTTCAGCGCCTGCTGTGCCGCCGCCTGTCCTTGCGCCGCCGCCTGGCTCACCTGCTGCTGTGCCTGCTGCACTGCCTGCTGCGCCTGATTGTAAGTCTGCCGTGCCTGGTTCACGGCCTGGTTCACGGCTGCCTGTGCCTGTTGTTCTGCCTGCTTCGCTGCTTGTTGTGCCTGGCTGGCGGCCTGTTGCGCCTGCTGCTGCACCTGGTTCGCCGCCTGCTTTACGTCATTCACCGCCTGGTTGGCAGCCTGCTGCGCCTGATTCGCAGCTTGGTTTACTGCCTGCTGCGCCTGGCTTGCCGCCTGCGAAACCGCCGGCGGCGCAGCAGGTTTCGGAGGAGCAGCGGGCGACGAGCTCGAGGGCGACTGCGCGGCTAGCGCCTGCACCGGACCCGCCGAACCATCCTGGGCTGTTTTCGCCTGCGACGGAGGAGCGTCCCCGGGCCACTTCGGCGCCGTCGGCGCCGTCGGGCTGCTCGGCGATTGCGGACTCTGCGCGCTTCCGGGCGAGCCCACCACCGGCGCCCCACCGGAGTTGATCATCACCATCACGCCCGAAATTGTCACTCCCGCCGGGCCCAGCGATATAAATCCCGAGGTGCCGTTCAGCCCGATTCCCTCCGGACTCAACACAATCGAATTCGGCCCGCAGTTCAGCGAAATCTGCATCGGCGCGGTCACATCGAAATTCATCCCCGCCTGGATCGCCTGCTTCATGCCCACGGTCAGCGAATAATTCTGGCCCACACTCTCGTTCAGATTCATGCCTACGCTGATATTCGAATTCTGGCCGAAGCTTTCCTTCAGGTTTCCCGTCACCTGGTGCTCGCGGTCCCCGCCGATCTGCACCACGTTCTTGCCCTTGATATTCAGGTGCGCATCGCCATCCACTTCTTCCATGTGCTTGCCTTTAGTCAGGAAGTGCGCGTCGCCATCCACTTCGTCAAAGCGGTTGGTCTTGATGGTTGTGTGCTGCTCCTTGTCGACCTGCGTGTGCCAGTCATTCTCGACGTGCAGGTCGTAGTCCTTCTCCGCGTTCATGTAGATCTGTTCTTTGCCCTTCAGATCTTCAAAACGGAGTTCGTTGGCATTGGCATCGCCGCCATCTTTCGAGCTGCGCGTCAGAATTCCCGACAGCGTGTACTGCCCGGTCGGATCGTACTTCGGCATGTTCACGCCGTTGTAAAGCGAACCTACCACGATGGGCTGATCCGGATCGCCCTCGATGAAGTCGACGAGCACCTCGTCGCCCTCGCGCGGCCAGTAATAGGTGCCCCAGCCTTTGCCCGCCCAGAGCTGCGCCACCCGCACCCAGGTGTTGTCCATCGTATTATCTTTGCGCAGACGATCCCAGAAGAACTGCACGCAGGCGCGCCCGTACTTGTCCATATGCGACTCTTCGCCGCTTTCCGCCACCACCTTGGCCGTGTGCATCCCGTTCACCACCGGCTTGGGGGTGCGGATCGGAGGCCGATACACAATTTCGAACGGCATTGCCGTGAAAGCGTTTTGATAAGGACTCGGATTTTCCTGCCTGGAGCGATAAGACGGCTCCTGCTGGGCCGAGTGCTCCACGTGCAGCAGCAGGAACTTCGTGTTCAATTTGTCGTGCGGATGTTCCTGGAGCGTGAACGTGTATCCCGTGGCCATGGAAATGGCGTTCGACGTGCCATCCACGATCGATGTCCCCGCATCGCAGGCATCGCGCCGCACCTGGGCATAAAACGTGGCCAGATCGCCGATGTTCTTGTCCGATGCCGGCTTTTTCAGGTATGCCGCCGCGCTGTCGGCATAATCGTAATCTTCATGGCTGTTGGAGCCTAGCGGTCCTTTCGTTTCCGCTTTTCCCCCTCCCTGGGGTACGGCCATGTAGCGAACGAAGCTGTAATCCCAGGCCGTGTGCTTGCCTGTCACCAGCGTCGATCGCGAACTCATTTCCTGGATTTGAAAGTCGTAAAAATTCTCCCCGTGCGCGCCCTGCGAGGTATACCGGAACTCGTTCTTGATCGGGCAGTCGCTCAACTTGGTCGACGTGTCCTGCAAGACCAGTTTGTGATCGTCCGCGGTGTGGTCGAAAAAGTAGAAAATTCCATACTGCTCCATCAGCCGCGACACAAAGTTGAGATCCGTCTCGCGGTACTGCGTGCAGTATTCCAGCGGTGCATAGGTGCCGGAAGTGTTCTCAGTGGGACTGATGCCGTAGGGACTCAGCACCGCCTTGATGATGTCCAGCACCGTCTTGTCCTGAAAGACGCGCGTGTTCGTGTTCAGGGCCAGCAGCCACATCTTCGGAACCACGGTTGCGCGATAGCTGTGGAACTCTTCGCCGCCGCCGGTCATTTCGAAGCTGGAAACGATTCCGTTGAAGTAGCGCTTCTTGGTGCCGTCCACCACGATGCTCAGGCAGGCCTTTTCTCCCACAATCTTTTTCGGGTCGATGGTTTTATCCGCTGCGGCCAGCAGCTCAATCTCGTACCGGAACAGCTCCGACACGCCTTCCATGCCGCTGAACCGCTCCGCCAGCAGCACATCTTTACCCAGCGGGCTGGTAAATTCGAGAAGCCGTTCCTTCTGTGCGAAACTTGGCATATTCTTACGCCGGCGCCTTTCCTACAACCAGATCTCCCATCCACAGCAAAACATCCGCGGAAAAAATCGCAGTTCTTACACCGCGCAAACCTCGAGCGCACCGCAGGCAACAAACAAGTGTTGAAGGCACAACAACAATCGTGCCTTCAATCCCGCAATCGAAATTCTTCACTGCAAACAACTTCAGCCCTTTTCATTTCCCAACTCGCTAACTCGCTAACTCGCTGACTTGCTAACTCGCTAACTTGCTGACTCGCTAGCTCACCACCGCGTCCTGCGCCACCTCCGCCGCCGGTTCCTGCGACACCCATTCATATGTGAACTTCCCATCGCTGTCCACGCCCACTCGAACCTGGTTGGTCAGCGTTTCCTCCGCCATGCGGCTCAGGATCTGGCGCGAGATCTCCGGCAGCATGGTGTTGGTCAGGATATTGTCCACATTGCGCGCGCCGCTCTCCACTTCCGTGCAGCGCTTGGCCACCTCATCGATCACCGTGTCATCGACATTCATGGTGATCTTGTGGCTCTCGAACAGCCGCCGCTTGATCTTGCTCACCTTCAGCAGCACGATCTTCTTCAAAGCCTCGTCGCGGATGGGGAAGTATGGAATCGTGATCATGCGTCCCAGGAACGCCGGCTTGAAGATCTTATTCATTTCCGGTTTCAGCGCCTTGGCCAGCCCCTCCGAATCCGGCATCGTCTCCGGATCGGCGGTCAGCTTCATCAGCGTTTCCGTTCCCGCGTTGCTGGTCAGGATGATGATGCAGTTCTTGAAGTCGATCGAGCGCCCTTCGCCATCCTCCAGGTTGCCCTTGTCGAAGACCTGGTAGAACAGCTCCAGCACGTCAGGATGCGCCTTTTCCACCTCATCCAGCAGCACCACCGAGTACGGCCGCCGGCGCACTGCTTCCGTCAGCACGCCGCCCTCGCCGTAGCCCACGTATCCCGGAGGCGAGCCCTTCAAGGTCGAGACCGTATGCGCTTCCTGGAACTCCGACATATTAATCGTGATCAGGTTGCGCTCGCCGCCATAAAGCTGATCGGCAATCGCCAGCGCCGTCTCGGTCTTGCCCACGCCGCTCGGTCCGACCAGCATGAACACGCCGACCGGCTTGCCCGGATCGTCCAAACGCGCCCGCGAAGTAATGACACGTTGCGCAATCACCGCCAGTGCATGATCCTGCCCGATCACCCGCTTGCGCAGATGTCCATCAAGATCCAGCACCGCGGCAATCTCGTCCTTTACCATCTTGCCCAGCGGAATGCCCGTCCACGCCGAGATCACCTCGCCCACAATGCGCTCATCGACGCATACGTGAATCAGCGGATTCTCTCCCTGCACTTCTTCGAGCTTGCTCTCCAGAGCTTGCAGAGCTTCCAGCGTGGGCTTCTCCGCTGCGGTGCCGTTGCCCTCCGCTTTTGGCGCACCGTTGCCTTCCGCCTTCACCTCAGTTTCGGGCGCCTTCTCCTTTGCCGCTCCGCTTTCCAGCGCCTGCCGCATGGCGCGAATGTCTGAAACCAGCTTCTTTTCTTCTTCCCATTGCGCAGTCAGCTTCGCCAGATTGGCTTCTTCGGCCGCCAGGTGTTCCTCGATCGTCGCCAGCCGTTCGGCGTGATCTTCGCCCACCGTCGTCTCGCGCTCGAGAATCTGCTTCTGCACCTTCAAGTCATCGATGGTTCGCGTTGCGTCTTCGATCGAAGGCGGAATCGTGTTCTGCCCCAGCGAAAGCCGCGCGCACGCCGTGTCCAGCACGCTCACCGCCTTGTCCGGCAACTGCCGCCCCGCCAGGTAGCGGTGCGATAGCTTCACCGTCGCGGACACGGCCTGGTCGAGAATGCGCAGGTCGTGATGCTTTTCCAGCGACGGCACAATGCCGCGCATCATCACTTCGCACAGCGCCTCCGTCGGCTCCTCCACCTTCACCACCTGGAAGCGACGAGCCAGCGCCGCATCCTTCTCGAAGAACTTCTTGTACTCCGACCAGGTCGTCGCCGCGATGGTGCGCAATTCGCCGCGCGCCAGGGCCGGCTTCAGCAGGTTGGCGGCGTCGTTCTGCCCCGCCTGTCCGCCCGCGCCGATCATCGTGTGCGCCTCGTCGATGAAGAGAATGATCGGATGCGGCGAAGACTTCACCTCTTCGATCAGCCCCTTGAGCCGGTTTTCAAACTCGCCCTTCACCCCCGCTCCAGCTTGCAGCAGCGCCAGGTCCAGGCTGTGCAACTGCACGTTGCGCAGAGGCGGCGGCACATCGCCGCTGGCCAGCCGCAGCGCGAATCCCTCCACCACGGCCGTCTTGCCCACGCCGGCTTCGCCCGTCAATATGGGATTGTTCTGCCGGCGCCGCATCAATATATCTATTACCTGCCGGATCTCCCAGTCGCGCCCCAGCACTGGATCGACCTTCCCCGCCTTCGCTTTCGCCGTCAGGTTTGAAGCGTATTGATCCAGGTGCGGCGTCTTCCCGCCACCGGGTCGCGGTCCGCCACCGGCAGCAGGCGCGCCGCCCGCATCGCTTGGCCCGCCCGCAAATGCCGCCACATTCGCCTCGCGCGATTTCGCCGTCACGCCGTAAAAATCTTTGCGCAGCGCCTCCGGCGGCACCAGTTGCAGCTCCTTGCTCACATCGCGGATCAGCCGCCCCAGCTCGTCGTCGGTGATCAGCGCGAGCAGCGCAAATCCTGTGCGGACCTGCGCCGCATCGTATTCGATGGTCGCGATCGTCCACGCTTCGGTGAGCATCTTCACCAACTGCGGGCTGAAAGCAGGGCTCCGCGCGTTGCCGGTCTTCAACCGGTTCAGGCTGCGCTCCAGTTCCGTCGTCAGCCGCGACTTGTCCACCCCGTACTGCTTCAGGATGAAAGCCACATCGTTGTCCGAGCTGTCGATCGCCTTCATCAGAAAGTGTTCGACCTCGATGTCGTAATGCGTGCGCGACAAACAAAGACCCGCCGCTCCTTCCAGACAGCTGCGGACCGCTTCGTCCACCTTGCCAATCAGCGATTTCAAATTCAGGCTCATAACTCACTCCATAAACATGGTTGCGCTCAGTTCAAGCGGTACGTTGCTTCATCCGGGTCGCGATCGAGAGGCCGGTTGCGTATCCAGCTCACCAGTCCCAGGCAGGGCGCCTCGGCTCCTTCGCTGCCAAGTTGCATTTGCGGCACTTCCTTGCGGTCCAGCATCAGCCGGATGACAAAATCGAATTCGCGGTTGGCAAACAGCCGCAGCCACGAGCGCAGTTCCACGCTGGCGCGCGCCCCCGGCAAAAATTCCCGGTAGCGCTCGAAGCCCATCGGCCCCATGCGAATGGTGACCGCGCCGTGCTGATCGAAAACCTCATCGCCCACAATCGTTCCCATTCCCAGGCGCTCGCAGAATGCGCCGCTGTCGGCGAGCACGCTGCGATTCTCCGGCGGCAGCCGCCGCCAGGTCCCGGTAAACTGCTCGATCTTCACCGGCACCTGGAAATAATCCTCCAAAAGCTGCTTCAATCCCTGCGCTGTCGGCCGCCGCTGCGAAAGCAGCCCCTCGTAATACAGGCAGGCCTCATCGGGGATCTCCATTCGCCGCATCAGCGAGGGCACGCCCAGCCCGATCAAATCCAGCAGCCGCCGGCTGATCACGTCGTCGTTTGCGCCCGTCCGCTCATACGCGATATAAAACCGGTACTTCTGCCACGCGCGGTAAAACAGCGAAATCATCCGATGGTTGAAGAGATCGAAAAACTCCGCCGGCGAGCGGTCTTTTACTCGCCCGCGCTCCTGCAGATATTCCGTGTACGTATGCGGAAGCACGCCCACCGCCGCGCACAAGCCCATGAAATTCACATACAGCCGAGGCTGCCCGTCTTTCTCAAATTCGATGTTGTTGATCTCGCTCGCGGGAAACGCCAGCGTCGGCACCGAAGAAAACTGCACCACCTCTGTCGACGGCGACACGAACAGACCCACCGGTTTGCGCTCCGGATGCAGGCGCTCCATCAGCCGCACCGCCTGGAAAAACTGGACGCAGTACGGCTCTTTCTCCAGCATCTCGCGCACTGGACCGAACTTCAGATCAGCGGCTTGTATCCCGCTTTCGGTGGCCATTCGCCCAGCGGCTCCTTTCTCTGGCTGCTCCGCGCCGCCAGCTGGCAGAAGCTGTTGATCGAGGTGTAGCTGCCCAGAAAGCGGTCCAGCACATTGGCAAACAGATATACGCCGCCGCCCACAAACTGCTGCTCGTCGAATTCGATCTCCACCCGCGTGCCCCGCGCCGGCAGATTCCCATACGCGCTTTGCATGATGGCGAAATGCGGCTTCGATCCCATGCGCACGATTCCGCCAATCTGGTTTTCCAGGTACGACGAATCAGTGAAGTTGTAAAGCCGCAGGATCTCCTGCAGCGCCGGCCTTCCCTCTTCCGCAAGCGACAGATAGTTCAGCGAAAGCTGCGACACCAGCCGCCACAACTGCCCCTTCGCACGCGGCGGATCGAAGCTCGGCGTCGGCCGCCGCAGGGCCGTAATCTGCCGCACTACGGGAAACTCCTCCGCCGAAAAATCCCCCTCTTCCAGCCCGAATGGAAGGCGCGACGGCAAATCGAAATCCGAGCACGAGCAGCGCACTGTCAGCACTTCCACATTCGGCTCCGCCACCACGCCATCCACGTCCACCAGCGACACGTACATCGTCGAAGGCTCGCGCTCGCCAATTTCGTTGCGGCGTCGCATCGCGTGCCAATACACCCGCGAGTTGCCGTTCCGCGTCTGGTAGCGATAGGCATACAGCGGGTCAAGCTGGATGCTCTCTCGCCGCGACGTGTTCGCCGCCATCACTTCATCGATGGAGTGAACCTCCATCAGCATTTGCCGCCGCACATTGGGTATCACCTGGTATTCATGCTTGGTATGCGTCACCAGAATCGGCTCCGCCACCTGCGAATACAGATTCACCACCGGCGTGCAGCTCAGCCGCAGCGTGCGCGCGGAAACGCCCGTCTCCAGGTCCTGGTTCCGCTCCGGCCGGTCGAAGCGGGAAAAGCAAAACAGAATCTCTGCCTGCCCGCCGCATCCCGCCGCCGCAATCGCTTCCAGGCCGCTCAGCTCGAAGAACAAAAATTTTTCTGAGAACGTGAAGTACTCCTGCAGCAGCCGGTACCCATCGAAGGACCGTTTCGGATACGGCAGCAGCGACTCATCTTCCTCGAATCCCATCGCCCGCAGCCGGTCGAGAGGAATGGCCACCGTCTTCGCGCCGCGTTGCTGCGGATTCCGCACCAGCACCGCAATGCAATTCCGGCACAGCAGCTCATAGAGCGTGTAAACCACATTCGGTTCGCCGGCAAGATGAAACCGCAGCCGCCGCGGATTGAGCTGGTCAAACGAAACGTCGCGCGCGCAATCCAGCTTCAGCCGCAGCACGCCTGCCGCGCCGGGCACGCGCACCGGATCGGTCAGCCGCTCCGGCTGGCGCCATTCGCATTCGCCCACAGAGAACGGCCACAGGTCCACGGCGTATGCAGTTTTGAACCGGCACGGCTGCCCATCTACAAAGCGCTTGGTTGCCAGCGTCGTCCCCGCCGGCACGGTCTGCCCCGCGGTTTGCTTGCCTTGTTCCGGATCCACCTGGCACTCCACCACCGTCATAGATGGAATCGGCCGCAGATAATGCGGGGCCACAATGCCCAGCAGCGCCGATGTCACTTCCGGAAAATCATCGTCCACGCGCAGATGAATGCGCGCCGCGATGAAGGCGAAGGCCTCCAACAGCCGCTCCACATGCGGATCGTCGCATCGGTCCCGCTCCAGCAGAAGCCGGCTCGCCACGCGCGGATATTTTTCCGCGAACTTGCTCCCCAGCTGGCGCAGGTAGGCCAGTTCGCGCTCATAGTATTCCAGCAGTTCTTCGCGCATGGCTCACTTCACTTTGTATTCGCCGCTGGTAAGCTCAAGCACCGTGTCGAATGTGATCTCTTCCGGAGCCGGATCCAGGTTCATCTTGCCCTCGATGTGAAACCGCAGCCGTCGGTCCACCTTGTCGGAACTCTCCAGGTTGACGCGTACATCGGAAAGCCGCGGCTCGAATGCGCGAATACACGCTTCGATCGCCTGCCGCAGCGCGCGCTGATCCGAGGGCGAGCTTAATCCCAGCGAGCTTATGTCCGGAAGCCCGAAGTTGATGACGGTTTCGCGCGCCACCGGCCGGGCTTCGATCTCCGGCGACGGCGGCTTGCGTGTGTTCAGCAGCCATTCCAGGTCGCGCTTCAGCGCGTCACGGAAAAACCGCACTGACTGGTTGCGCGTCGCCGGCCAATCCTCCACCTGCGTCAGCCGGTCCAGCACCGACTGCGTCACCAGCGTCTCTGTCGCCGCACGTGCCAACCTTCCAGGCTCCTCTCAAAAATCCGCCGCGGCAGACGTCATGGATGGGACCGGCCCAATCCCCGTCCGCCCGCATCGACTTCAGCGCTCCACTTCCATCGCCGCAATCGGATCGATGCGGCAAAGCCGCGCCCACACCGCATCGCGCGTCTCGCCACTCGCTCCTGCCGCATCAAGACAGCGCAGCAGCAGCGCCAGTGGCGGCGCAATCATGTCGCTGGCTTCCCAGTCTTCCAGCTTGCGTTCGTCGATTTCTTTCACCAGCTCATCCAGCACCGGGTAGGCCACCTTGTCCTGCCCCGCGCTGGCGCACATCTGTGCCACCTGCAGCCGGCGCTGAAAGCGCGCGCGCCCGCTCGGCTGCTGTGACGCATCGCGCATCAGCAGTTGCACCGCCTGGTTCAGCTTGCCGCGCTTCATCAGCTCCCTTGCTGTCTCAAAGACATCCGGCTGCGCCGCTTCACCTTCCGCTTTGGCCGGCGTTGGCGATGGCGTGTATACCGGCTCCGGCTCTGGCGCGGCCGCCGATTCCGCAACCGGCTCCGGTGGCTTGGGAATCACATACTCTTCCAGCCATTTCAGCGTCTCCGGATTGGCTGTCGGCGTGTCGTCGCTCATCGTCATCGATGGCAGATCCGGCAGATCTTTGAGCAGCGCCTGCAGCGTGGCGACCACGCTGGCCTGCAAGGCGTAATAGCTCATCTGGTAACTGCCGTTCCAGATGTAGCGGTGCAGATCCAGCCAGCCGCGTCCCGCCGGCTCGCCTGCCACCGCCGTCGCCAGCGTCAGCAGCTCGTCCCAGCTTCCCTCCGACGACAGCCGCTTGAGATTCTGCCGCTGCTCGGTTGCCGGCGGTTGCAGAAAATCCCACGCCGGCGAACCGCCCTGCTCCCGCAGCTCGCCCAGGCGCAGCGCGGTCTGTACCAGGTAGGCAATGGGGCTCGACGTATTCTCTTTCTGCAAAAACCTGGCGCACGCCTGGATCCTTGCGATCGCATCTTCGCGGTCCACCGGCTCTGCAGATACGGATTTGACTGATTTTGTCTTCGCCGTAGTGGCCTTCGTCGATTCTTCGGCGTATGCCGCCGACGCCGACTCAGCTTCCGCCGTCTCCTCCGCTGCTTCCGCTTCCGCCGCGGGCGCGTCTTCATCGGGCTCCGTCTTCCGCTTCTCGTTCAGAAGCTGCGTGACCACCGCTCCCACTTCTTCGAGCGACGACTTCAGCTTCCCGAATCCCGGCCCGTCATCTCCATACTTCTCTTCGGAAAAATTCTGCAGCGCATCCAGCGTCTCGGTGGACGCCTGCATCGCTTCCTCCATCGCCACGTACCACGACTTCGGCGTGGAAGCGAAGGCCTTGTCGAAATCTTCGCCGGTTGTTTTTCCGTCTTCGATGGCCTGCTGGCGCGCCTCGCGCTTGGCTTCGTTGTATTCCGCATCGGCCTCGTAGCCGATGGTGCGCGCCTCTCTGTATTGATAGAAGCTCAGGCCGTCCTTGGTGATCGGCGCCTCGCGTAACACGTCCGCAATGCGGTTGCACGCCCATTCGACCGGCACGGCGCGCATGCCGACGTCGCCATCCTCGATCTCCGGGTACAGCGTGTCCCAGAACTGCTGCTGAAGATCCAGCATCAGCTTCAGGCACGGTTCCACCATGCCGATGCCATCGCGCTTCACGTGCGCTTCCGTCAGCCAGGCCGCAAGCTGAAGATCCTTGCTCTTCGTGGCCAGGGCTTCCCCCGCCAGCTTGATGACCAGCTTGTAATCTGCTTTTTTGGGTGAAGCGAAATTGCCGAGAACCCCTGCCTCGCCCTCCGTCCTCGCTTCTTTGATCTGGTCGGAGACTTTGTCGTAACGCAGATTCACGCCTGAAGGATTTTCGCCCGGTATCGGATTGAGCAGATCATCGCGCAGCGGCACTTTCGGCCCTTTCCCCCGCATGGTGGAAACTGAGTTTCCGGATCTCCAGCAACGGCGTATCTTCTTCGCCGCTTATCAGGAGCTTTTGGCCGAATGGAATCGCCCCATGCTCTTCATCGTCTTGCCATACCGTGGTCCGGCCCAGACGCACCGCGTCATCCTCGTGCTTCCACGAGAGCGGCGCAATCACCGGAAGCAGGACTTCCCCCAGTTCCTGCAAACGGAAATCCGATGTCGTCCGCAATACTGCGGGCAGCCACATCAGATCTCGCAGCCGTTTTGGCGTCTCCGTCTCCACCGACTCCAGGTACGCGAAAGGTATCCAGGTATAGCTGCCGGCAATGAAGACCTCCAGATGCGCGCCTATGCGCGGGTCCGCGTCGGAGAGCCCCGCAAAAGTCGCGCCGTTCAGCTCGCCTTCCGGCGACGCATGAGCGGTGCCCAGCGGCAGCTTGTCATTGGTAAACATCTCCTGCCGCTCGCGCTCCGCGTGCAGCGCGCTGCGATACAACATCGCACCGGCCGCCGCTTCGGCGCTGGCGTCAGACAATATGTCGAGTTGCTTCTCCGCGCGCCCGTACTCTCCCGCAAAGCACAATAGCTCGAAGAGAAAAGTACGGCGCTTGGCGTCGAGTGGCTGTTTCTTCAACTCGTCGCCAAGCGCATCGATGGCCGCGCGCAGGTTTCCCGACCGGTAAAGTGAGAGCGCGTCCATAGGTAACCTGTCTTACGCCAGTTCGCGCGTCTTCAGATCGAATGTGGTCTCGCCCGCCGCCGTCACGTTGCCTTCCTTGTCCTGGGTCCCGTACTCGTACTTGATCTTGGCAAACGTAAACGACAGGCTCACCATCGGCGAGTCACCCGCACCTCCGGATCCAGACACTTGGAACCCGGTGACGAACAGCTCATCGAAGGTGAACTTCAGATAAGGTTTCTCCTGCTTGGCGCCCGACTTGACGCCGGCGAACGTCGCCGTTGCGTAGTGCTTGCCTTCACAGACGCCGTTCAACAGCTTCGGTGAGGACTTGTCGAGATTGATCATGCAGCTGAAATCGCCAAACTGCACGTTGCCTTTGCCCGATCCGGAGCCATACTCCACGCCGGAGGCATTGGACGCCCCAAAACTCCACGAAAAGATTTCGATCTGCTTGTCGAAACCCTTCATCATGCTCTCGCCCTCAACATTGGGCAACTTCAGAAAATAATTGACAGCCATTCTCCGCTCCTCTCAGTTCAGTCATTCGGCGGACGCACCGCCTGCGTCGCGCCGGGTTGATACTTGCCGCCGGCCAGTGTTCCCTCCGCTATTTCCTGGCCGACGCAGGCAAATCGGCCACCAGACGAAGCGAAACCGACAGTTCGTCCAGCTGGAAATGAGGCTTCAAATACGCTACTGCACGATAGGCTCCGGGTTTGCCCGGAATCTCCGTAACCTGGATTGCCGCTTCGCGCAGAGGATGACTTGCCTTCGCCGCCGCCGACGCGTTGTCGTCAGCGATGACATAATTCAAGATCCACTGCGTCAGGAACTTTTCGCATTCCTGGCGGCTCATGAAGCTGCCGATTTTGTCGCGCATCATCGCTTTCAGATAATGCGCAAAGCGCGACATGGCAAGGATGTAAGGCAGTTGCGCCGAAAGCCTCGCGTTCGCATTGGCCGCGTCCTTGTCGTACAGCTTGGGCTTGTTGGCCGTCTGCACGCTGAAGAACGCCGCATAGTCGGTACCCTTGCAATGCACCAGCGGCACCAGGCCCTGATCGGCCAGCTCCTTTTCGCGCCGGTCGGTCACCGCAACCTCGGTCGGGCACTTCAGCGCGATGTCGCCCTCGTCGGTGCGGAACGTGTGCGCCGGCAACCCTTCAACCAGTCCGCCGCCTTCCACGCCCCGGATCGAAGCGCACCAGCCGTACTTTGCAAACGAGTTGGTGAGCCGCGCCGCCAAACCGAAGGCCGCGTTGCCCCACAGATACTTGGAGTGATCGCTGCCGTCCACCGCCTCTTCGTAGTCGAAGGCCTCGATCTGCTTGGTGTCCTTCCCGTAAGGCAGCCGCATCAGGATGTGCGGCAGAGTCAGCGCCACATAGCGCGAATCGTCCGACTGCCGGAAGCTCTTCCACTTTGCGTATTCCGTGGAGTCGAAGATCTTGCCGATGTCGCGCGGCGCGCCCAGTTGCGTGTAACTGCTCAGGTTCAGCAGCTCCGAGCTGGCGGCCGAGATAAACGGCGCGTGCGCCGCCGAAGACACCTGCGAAACACGCTCCAGCAGCTCGATATCCTCCGGACCGCGCCCGAACTCGTAGTCGCCGATCAGCGCCGCAAACGGCGCGCCGCCGAAGACTCCGAATTCCTCTTCGTACACCTTTTTGAACAACGCGCTCTGATCGAATTCCGGCGCCCGCTGCAGATCCTTCAGCAGCTCGCGCTTGGACACGTTCAGCACCTTGATCTTCAGCATTTCGCTGGTTTCCGACTGGTCCATCAGGTACTTGATGCCCCGCCAGGTCCCTTCCAGCTTCTGAAACGCCGGATAGTGCAGCACCTCATTCAGCTGCAGCGAGATCAGCCGGTCGATCTGCGCGATGCGGGCGGCAATCGTCGCTTCCGCGTCGCGCGTCAGCGCCATCTGCCCCTGCAGCACCTGGTTGACGAACTCCTTCACCATGTCGCGGCCGCGCTCCAGCGAGGCTGCATCCCGGGTGAACCGCCCCTGAGAGACAATCTGCTCCAGCAGCGACTGCTCTGCTACTGCTTCCGTTGCCTGCGTTGCGGCCGCTGCCGCCGCTTCCTGTGCGCTCATTGCTCACCTCCGGTCTTGCCCATTTCCGCCCGAAGCTTCTCCCGGCTCTCCGTGTTCGATACGGCTTCGAACAAGGCCTCGTCGAGCTTGTCGTTCCCCTGCAGGCTGCCGCGAAGATCGGCCAGTCGCGTACGCAGATCCAGCAGTTCCTTCAGCGGCCCCACCTGCTTGGCCACATTATCCGGCGAGAAATCGTCCATGCTTTCGAACTTCAAATTCACAGCGATCTGGCCCGCATTGGGATCGTCGCTCAGCTTGTTGGCCACCGAGTAGGCCAGGTGCGGCTGCATCCCCTTCAGCACCGTGTCAAAGTTGTCGGGATTGATCTCCACGAACTTGCGGTCTTTCAGGGCCGCGAGCGGCTGCTCCGGCTGGCCTGTCAGATCTCCTAGAACTCCCATTACGAAAGGAAGTTCCTTCATCTCGATCGCGTCGCCGATCTCCACATCGTAGGTAATGTGCACACGTGGCGAACGGACGCGGTCCAGCTTATGCTGCGTGCTTTCTTTTGCCATTGACTTTTCCTCGGGACCCCAGATGGGAAACAACTCGCCGCGCCCCTCACTGGCTTTTTTATGCCTGCTGGAGCATGTTGACCCGGCGCGTTGTTTCAGTTGTTAACCTAAGCTAGTCCCGGACACATCGACCCTCTTACGCGGGGAAGCCTCTGTATCCGTTTCCTTGAGCGTTCTTGATTATTGGCTGAGTCGGGTCGTCTGTCAAGACAAAACAATATGAACAGTTTTTCCCCTCCCTGAAACGCTCCAACACGCACCCGTACCCGGTGTATACTCAACTCCCAAACGGAAGAGAAGTTCATGGCACAATTACAGCCCGTCGTGTGGTCGAAAGGCGTCCTGCTTTCCCCGCAGCACCTGCAGGCGCAGGACCGTTTCTTTGAAGACACCCTGCGCTTCCTCTCCGGAGCGCTCGCGTTCCAGAACTGGGGATTTTCCTCGCTGCAAATCGACGCCGCCGGCCTCGCCCAGGGCATCCTCAGCGTCACCCAGGCTGCGGGCATCTTCCCCGACGGCCTCATGCTCGACATGCCCGCCTGCGACGCTCCGCCTGCGCTGCGCACCCTCGAGGACTGCTTCCCCCAGACCAGCAACACCTGCGCCTTTTTCCTCGCTGTCCCCCAGGACCGCCCCGGCGGCCTCAATGTCGCACTCCAGCGCGGCGGCGCCGCCACCCGCTTTTACTCCGAGCTCCAGCTCCTCCGCGACGAGAACAGCTCTGGCGTAGAAAAGCCCGTCTCCCTGGCCCGCAAAAACCTCCAGATCCTGGCCGAAACCGAAAACCTCGAAGGCTCCGTGCTGCTCCCCCTGGCGCAAATCGAGCGCACCGAGGCGGGCGGCTATCGCCTCGATCCCAAGTACGTGCCGCCGCTGCTCAACGTCAAGGCCAACGAGATCCTCACCGGAATCCTGCGCGGCGAAATCGAAACCATCGTCTCCCGCAGCAGCCAGCTCGCCGGCTCGCGCCGCCAGCGCAACCAGTCGCTTGCCGACTTCAGCGCCTCCGACATCGCCAACTTCTGGCTGCTCTACACGCTCAATTCGCAGCTTCCCGTCCTGCGCCATCTTCTCGAAGCCCGGCAGGTCCATCCCGAAGCGCTCTTCCTCCACATGCTCTCGCTGGCCGGTTCGCTCACCACGTTCTCATCCAAAGTCGAGCCCCGCGACCTTCCCCGTTACGAGCATGAGCGCCTCGGCCCCTGCTTCCTTGCCCTCGACACCGCCATCGCCGAATTGCTCGACACCGTCGTCCCCAGCAACTTCGTTTCCCTGCCGCTGAAGCCGCTGCGCGATTCCATCTACGCCACAGCTATCGACAAGGACAGTTACTTCGAGAATTCGCGCTGCTACCTCGCCATCTCTTCCGACACCAACGAGGCCGACCTCATCGCGCGCGTGCCCAAGCTCACCAAGGCCTGCTCCGCCACGCACATCGAGCAGCTCATCCGCCAAGCCCTTTCCGGCCTGACGCTCACCCACGTCCCCGTGCCCCCGCGCGCCATCCCCGTCAAGCTGCGCTACCAGTACTTCAGCATCGACCGCACCGGCCCTGTCTGGGAAGCCGTCGTCCGCGCCCGCAACTTCGCCGTCTACGCCCCCGCAGAAATCCTCAATCCGGAAATGGAATTGATCTTCCTCTTCGCCAAGCCGGATTGACGCGCGCGAATCTAAAACAACCGGAACATCGAGGCGTTGGCGCTACACGCTTGCGTCGCCAGTCCCGAATACTGGTCCCGTAGGGACGGTACGAAAATAGCCCCGGATGAAATCCGGGGTAAAGTCGTTTTTTTCGGTTGATCAGCCCCGTAGGGGCGGTGCGAATCCACCGAGACCGATGCACCGAGTCAGGTCAGCTACAGCCCCGCCGAAGCAGAGCAACAGTTCCAAACAAAAGCGCCGTGAGCACTCCGTAGAGGATCGCGTTTCCTGCCATGGTGATTAGGACGAGCTCTGTCATGCTCTTCACATTACTTGAGAAGCCGAGGATGTAAAGCGGGCAAAGCCTAAAAGTGGCCCTGTCGATAAAACCACTCCATGAGACTGGAAAAGGTCGCATCTCATCGAGGGTCATCCAGAAAATTGCAAGCGCTACACCTCCAGCCGCTCCCCACATCGCGCTTTGCAAAGCCCTCTTCAGGATTCGCATCGTCACCCCAATCGCGACACGCTGAAAACTGAGAGCTGAAAGCTACCGGCTACAAGCTAGCAGCTAGAAGCTAGTAGCTAATAGCTAATAGCTGTCACTTGTGGTGCATCACAAAAAACAGAATCAGCACAATCACCAGCAGCAAAAATACATTCACCACCAGGATCAGCGGCATGTACTTCTGCAGCGCGCTCTGCGGCGGAGCGGCCGGCACGGGCGGCGGCACGGGCATCGGCGGCATTCCGAATGCCTGCGGCGTAAAGTGCATTCCGCCTCCTGCCGCCGGCGGCGCGCCCGCGTGCATTCCCGGCATTGCGCCCATCCCCGGCATTCCCGGCGGCATCGGCGGCATCCGAGGCGCCTCCGGCATTCTCGGCATCTGCGGCGCAGCCCATGGGGACGCGGCCGCCGGAGCCTGCGGTGGTGGCGGCGCGGCTGCTGGCGGCATGCCCTGCGCGCCCTGCAAATCGCGGAGCGCCGAGCCCGAAATGACCCGCGTAAATTCTCCCGGCCCCGACGCCATCGGCGGCGGCGCGCTGGGCGCCATCGACGGCGGAGTAGCCCAGGGCGAAGCCGCAGGTTGCGGCGGCGGCGCAGCCGCAAAGGGCGAGGGAGCAGGCGGCGCCGGCTGACCCATCGGTGGCGGAGCCATGGTCGGCGTAAACGGCTGCGGAGCTGGCGGCGCCGCGGGCGCGGACGGCTGCGCCAGCGATTGCAGCAGTTGCGTAAATCCGCCCGCGGCTGCCGGAGCCGCCGGTGCCGGTGCCGGCGCGGGTGCGGGCGGAAACGGAGTCGCCGCCAGCGGCGCCGGTTCCTTCGGCTTTGCTTCCTGGTTCAGCGCCTGCAGCAGCTGCGTGAATCCGCCCGCCGCTGCCGGTGCCTGGGGCGGCGCTGCCGGCGACTGCGGCGTGGAAAACCGCAGCCCGCTCTCCGGCGCCGGCTCCTGCCTCAGTTGTCTCAGCGGATCTTCCTGCGGCGCCGGGCTCCCGCCCTGGCTGGCAAACATCTTGGTGAACGCGCCCGGCCCTGATGGCGACACAGCTTGCGGAGTCGGCGGCGTGGGCGACGGCGATACCGGGCCGCTCGATCCCTGGCTCGCAAACATCTTCGTGAACGCGCCCGGTTCCGATGGTGATGCAACCTGCGGTGTCGGCGGAGTGGGCGATGGCGACACTGGCCCCGAGGTCATCGGCGCCATCCCGCTTCCGCTGGAAAACATGCGCGTGAATTCGCCCGGCGCAGACGATGGGCTTGCACTTGGAGGCGGAGGCGTAGGCGCGGGCGAACCGGGCGCACCCATTCCCTGCGTCGCCTGGAACATCTTTGTAAATTCGCCCGGCCCGGACTTCTGCGCAGGTGCCCCAGGTCCGGCATTCGCAAATTGGGATGGCGGAACTGCAACCTGCGGTGTCGGCGGAGTGGGCGAGGGTGAGACCGGCGTGCTCGCTTCGGCTCGCGGCTCGTTCGGCCCCCCCATCGAACTGAACATTTTCGTAAACGCGCCCGGCGCCGACGATCCGGCTTGTCCCGCGCCTTCCGGTGTCGCAAATCCGCTCCCCGCCGTGGATATCCCGACCGTCGGATCGTTGGGCTGCTTCTCCATCGCCACCGGGCTGAAAACACGCGCCACTTCATTCGTCCGCCCTGTACCTCCCGCCTGGCTCGCCGACGGGCTTGAGCCCGCACCTCCGCTCGCTCCCGGAATCGTCAATGCCTGCAGCATGCGCGTGAATTCTCCCGGGCTGCGCGAAGGCTCCGGCTGCGGCGGCGCGGCAACCGGCTGCTTCACCGGCTCGGGCGCAACCGGAGCCGCTGCCTGCACCGGCGGCGGGTAAGCAGGTTGCTGCGGAACTGCCGGCGGCGCAGCCTCCGGCGCTTTCGGCGTCGCCTGCCCCAGCAGCGAGGCCAGCAAATCTTCTTCGGCGCGTGGCGCGGAGGATACTTGCCCGAAGACCCCCGTGGCGCTCGACGGCTGTTCCGTGCTCTGTGAATCGGATGGGTCAAACGGATTTCTGGGCGCTTCCATGCGTGGCCACCTTGCCTGCTGAAGAATATTGGTTCAGGATTCCAACACTATATCGACTTTGCTTGACAGTAAAGGTCAGGCATCCTACGATGCAAACACAATCGGCGGCAGTTGGGGCCAGGGCTGCTAAATGCGCGGGGTATCCTTGCGCATTCGTGTTCGCGCCTGTCCCGGGACCCCTCAACAGTCCACGTCCTTTAATAAATGGTTCGTACGCTATGAAATTCCTTTCGCGGGTCGTCTGGTCCGAGGGGATGTATCTGAGCCCCCACCATTTCCAGACACAAAGCCGCTATTTTGAAGACTCGATGGCCTTTCTCGCCGCCAGCTTGTGGCGCGAGCCCTGGGGCCTCCTGCACCTCGAACTCGATTCCAAAGCCCTGCGCAACGGAACCGGCGCCCTGCTCCACGCCTCCGGAATCTTCCCTGACGGACTCCCTTTCGAAATACCCAATTCCGATCCGACCCCGGCCCTGCGCAACCTGCTCGAGATCTTTCCCTCCACCGACGCCGTCCTGCCTCTCTATCTCACGGTCCCCGGCCGTCGCGATAACGGATTCGATTGCGATCTCGCCGCTCCCAACGGCAGCCGCTTCTCGCCCATGCAGCGCATGTTGCGCGATGAAACCAACGGCATCGACGAGCGCGAAATCGATCTCGGACAGAAAAATATCCGCCTCATGACCGAGGCCGAGCTCACACCCGAGCTCCTCTCCATTCCCGTCGCCCGCGTCCTCCGCGATGGCCGCGGCCATCTCGTCTGCGATGAGGAATTCATTCCGCCCTGCCTCACCCTTAGCGCCAGCGAGCCGCTGATGCTCCTCGTGCGACGTCTCATCGATGCCATCGGCGAAAAAAGCTCCACCGTCGCCCGCAGCGCGCGCCGACACGGCCGCTTTGAAGCCGGCACCGGCGCGCTCGACGTCGCCAATTACTGGTTCCTTCACGCCCTGCACAGCACCATTCCGCCGTTGCAGCATCTGGCCGCCACGCGACACGCGCACCCCGAATCCGTCTTTGTCGAGCTCTCCCGCCTCGCCGGCGCGCTCTGCACCTTCGCTGTCGATTCCGATCCGCGGCAGCTCCCCAAGTACGACCATCGCAATCCAGGTCCTCCCTTCCGCGCCCTCGATGCTCACATTCGCCGCCATCTCGAGATCGTTGTCCCCTCCAACACCGTCACCCTCGACTTTCACCCTTCCGAACCCTACATCCAGGTTGCCGACGTCCGCGATGAGCGCTGTCTGCGCCGCGCCCGGTGGGTTTTCGGCATCCGCTCTTCGCTGGGCGAATCCCAGTTGCTCCAGCTCGCTCCCAAGCTCGTCAAGGTCTGCTCCTCCAAATTCGTGCCCGAGCTGGTCAAGCGCGCGCTTCCCGGCATGAAGCTTACCCACCTGCCCGTGCCTCCCACCGCCATTCGTGCCGAAGCCGACATGCAGTACTACTCCGTTGAAATCGCCGGCCCCTGCTGGGAGCACATCCTTCAGATCCGCAGCGTCGGCGTTTACATTCCCGGGGAAATCTCCAATCCCGAATTCGAACTCACCATCATCGTGGAGACCTCGTAATGAGCACCACTCGCGTCAACAGCCTCTCTCTATGCTTCCAGGAAGTGCTCACCGCCATCCTGCGCGTTCGCTTCCAGCGCCAGCAGGTGCAGGACGCCGAGAGTTTTCGCGCCCAGATGCGCCGCTCGCTGCAATCAGCCATGCAGGATGCCCGCTCTGCCGGCTACACCAGTGAGACCGTACAGATGGGTGTCTTCGCCACTGTTGCCTTCCTCGACGAAAGCGTGCTCAACCTGCAAAGTCCCGTCTTCGGCGACTGGGCGCGCCGCCCGCTCCAGGAAGAGCTCTTCGGCGGCCACCTCGCCGGCGAAGCCTTCTTCCGCAACCTTCAGCAGTTGCTCGCCGCGCAGGATTCGGTCGAAGTCGCCGACGCTCTCGAGCTCCACTGCCTCTGCCTGCAGATGGGCTATCGCGGCCGCTATGCACTCGGCGATTCCGGCGAGATGCACCAGGTTCTCCGCCAGGCCCGCGCCAAAATCGAGCGCATCCGCGGGGCCGCTCGCCTCAGCCCGCCCATCGCCGCACCTGAAGTTCCGCCCGCACGCGCCCGCGATCCATGGACGCGCACTCTCCTCATCACCGCCTGCATCCTCGCCGGCCTCACCGTCGTCGGCTTCGGCGGTTACGAACTTATGCTAGGCTCCGGAGTCTCGCAGGTACAGACCTCCGGATTGATCGCTAAATAGGAGCCTGCCGTGCTGCTCATCATCGTTGCCGTTCTCGTCCTGGTTATCTCCATCGTGCTTGCCTGGCTCGTCGGTCCGCTCCTCGGCCTCGCCGGAACTTCCCTCCTCATCCTGCGCATTCTCCTCATCGCCATTGGCGCAGGCACGGCCGCTTTCATCTTCTATCTCTTCTTCAAAGAGAAGCGCCAGGACGCCGCCGCCAAAAGCCTCCCCGGCGGCACCGATCTCGATACTCTTCTCCGCGACGCCGAGCACCGCCTCGCCACTGCCCAGCGCACCGGCCCCAAATCCATCGATACGCTTCCCCTGCTCTACATCCTCGGCGAATCCAATTCCGCCAAGACCACCGCCGTCCTAAAATCCGGCTTCGATCCCGAGCTCCTCGCCGGGCAGGTCTACCGCGATCAGGACATCGTCGCCACGCCGGTCATCAATCTCTGGTTCGCGCACAACTGCATCTTCGCTGAAGCCGGCGACGCCATCCGCAGAGCTCCCGCGCTCTGGCACCGCCTCATCCGCAAATCCCGTCCCAAGGCCACGCGCTCCGCCATAGGAAAGGAAGCTCCCGTTCGCGCCGCCGTCGTGTGCGTCTCCAGCGAGCTCTTCCTCGGACCCACCGCCACTGACGCTTCGCTCGCCGCCGCTCGCAATACCAACCAGATGCTCCGCGACCTCGCCCAGCAGCTCGGCACCGAGGTCCCTGTCTACGTAATCGTCACCAAGCTCGATCGCATCCCCTACTTCGGCGAATACGTTCGCAACCTCAACGAAGAAGAAGTCGTCCAGCCGCTCGGCACCGCCTTCCCGCGCAACGCCGTCTCCAGCGGCCTCTACGCAGAAAGAGCCATGGCCGAGGCCACCTCAGCCCTCGACCGCCTCTTCTTCTCCCTCGGCGAATACCGCCTCGAAGTCCTCAGCCGCGAAACCGACCCCGCCAACGTCGATCCGGACTACGAATTTCCCCGCGAGATGCGCAAGCTCCGCAACAATCTCGCCGGCTATCTCGTCGAGCTCACTCGCCCCAGCCACCTCAACGCCAATCCCTATCTCCGCGGCTTCTACTTCACCGGCGTCCGCGCTCACATGGTCGAGCAGATGGTCGCCGCCGCGGCGCAGCAGGCGCGTCCCGAGGCCGCCGGCTCCGGCGCCACGCGCATGTTCTCCGTCGACGCCATGCGCGCCGCCGCCGCTGCTCCCACGCCCCAGGTCGTCTCGCGCAAGCAGGCGCAATGGTGTTTTCTCCCGCATCTCTTCCCCGGCGTCATCCTCGGCGATCGCAGCGCCCTCGCCGTCACCAGCAACAGCGCGCGCACTCATATCGTTCGCCGCGTTGCCTTCGCATCTCTCTGCGTCGTCCTGCTTGCGCTGCTCACCTGCTTCACCATCTCCTGGGCCAAAAACTCCGCTCTCGAGCGCCGCATCTCCACCGCCGCTGCCGCGCTGCCCACCACGCCCGTGCCCGCGACCATGCTCGCTGCAACCACCGATCTCAAGTCCCTCGATCAGCTCCGCTCCGCCCTGGTCCAGCTCGAGAACTACCAGAAAAACGGCGCGCCCCTGATGTACCGCTGGGGCCTCTACCACGGCGACAGCCTCCTCGCCGCCGCGCGCCGCATCTACTTCGATCGCTTCCGCATTCTCATGCTCTCCAACACGCAGGCCGACCTCGTCTCCTATCTCAGCTCGCTGCCCGCGCAGCCCCAGGCCGGCGCCGACTACTCCGCCGCCTACGACCCGCTCAAGGCCTACCTCATCACCACTTCGAATCCCGACAAGAGCACCGTCGACTTCCTCACCCCCGTGCTCACGCAGTATTGGCTCAACGGCCGTGCCGTTGATACTGATCAGAAGACTGTCGCCAGCAACCAGTTCGCCTTCTACGCCGCCGAGCTCGTCCGCAATAATCCCTATTCCATCGCGCCCGACACTTTGACCGTCACCAAGGCGCGCACTTATCTTGCCGGCTTCGGCGGATTCGAGCGCATCTACCAGCAGATGCTTACCGCCGCCGGCAAAACTTCGCCCTCCGTCAATTTCAATCTCAAATATCCGGGCTCCTCCGCCACTGTCATCGACTCCCACATCGTCCCCGGCGCCTTCACTGCCACCGGCTTCACCTTCATGCAGGACGCCATCAACCACCCCGACCGCTATTTCAGCGGCGAAGTCTGGGTCCTCGGCGACCAGGCGCCTCCATCTCTCGACCGCGCCACCCTCACCACCCAGCTTGAAACCCGCTACACCACCGACTTCACCACCCAGTGGCGCCAGTTCCTCCAGGCCGCCTCCGTGGTCAGATACACATCGCTCGCCAATGCCGCCACCAAGCTTCAGCTCATCTCCAATCCCAACTCCCCGCTCCTGGCGCTGCTTTACGAAGCCTCGCACAACACCGCCGTCGCCAATGCCGATCTTTCCAAGGAATTTCAGCCCACCCAGCACGTAGTCGCCCCTGCCAGCCTCGATATACTCATCGGCCCCGGCAACCAGTCATACATGAATGGACTGCTCGGCCTCCAGGCCGCCGTCGCCCAGGTTGCGCAAAGTCCCAACCCCGGCGACCCCAACGCTGTAGCGCCCATCATCGCGGCCTCTGCCTCCGCGCACACCGCCGCCAGCCAGACTGCACAGGCCTTCACCATCGATCCCGCCGCCCACGTCGACCAGACCGTCCTCGCCCTGCTTCAGGCGCCCATCAACGACGTCGACGACGTAGTCCGCGGCCAGGGTCCCGCGCAGGCCAACGCCGGCGCAGCTGGCTTCTGCTCCGCCTTCACCCCGCTCATGGCCAAGTTCCCCTTCTCGCCTAACTCCTCGATCGAGGCCAGCCCCTCTGAAGTTGCCGCCGTGCTCCAGCCCGGCTCCGGCTCGCTCTGGCAGTTCTATGACAAGACAGTAAAGAACCTCCTCGTCCGCGCCGGCTCGCAGTACGTCCCCGTGCCCAACCCGCCCATGAAGATCAACCCCAGTTACATCCCCTTCTTCAACCGCGTAGCCGCGCTCTCCAACGCGCTCTATCCCCCGCCGGGCGCCCCGGGACTTACCTTCACTACCCAGATCCTGCCCTCCAAGGGAATTAATTCCGTAACTGTCGGCATAGATTCGCAGAACCTAACCGGCTCCAATGTCAGCAAGCAATTTACATGGAGTCTGGCCACCAGCCAGCAGTCGCAACTTATCGCTAACTACGGCACCGGCACTCTGCCGCTGTTACAGTTCAGCGGCCCCTGGGCAGTCTTCCACTTAATGGACAAAGGCCGCACCGAGGCCGGTAACCCCGGTCGCCTCGCCTATCCTCTGGAAATCAGCAACACGCCCATCGTAGTCAACGGCACGCCGTTAGTCGTCTATCTCCAGTTATCCGGCCAGGACGCCAACTTACTCATGCCCGGCGGCCTCGGCGGCATGCGCTGCGTGCCGACGATCGCGCATTAGGGCAACCAAGGCGTTGCATATTCGCAGAAATAAAAGCTAGGATGCCCAAGGTACCCGATTCTGGCCACCTTTGGCCCCTGCGAAATACAAACTCGAGCACTCATTGAATGTTCGGTCGCCCCCGGATCGTGTATGATCCGCCCATGGCGATCGACGACCCGATTGAAGCACTCGGAAAGCTGCTGGAGCTTGAGAATGCTTCGAATTCGGATATCAGTCGGGCCATGCTGACTGCTCTTGAACTTTCCCCGTTACCTTGGCCATTGAGTGCGGCCGTCAGCGGTCTCGGAACGCTCATCGACAATGATCGCTACGACAGATTGAAGATCTACGTCCAAACAGTGGCAACCGTCATGAAAGCGTTGCAGAAGCAGTACGAGCAACAACACCAGCAGGTGAACCGTCGACTCGACGAATTAGAGGCGGCTCAACGAGCCGCGAGCACTCTGAGGCTCCTAACTGAGGGAGCGCGGCGAGTTTCGAGCACCCGATCAGCTACACGCGTGGAACGTATTGGAATCATCCTGGCCCGCGGCGTCATGGAGGAAAAGACGCCAGATGAAGATGAAATTGAGGAAATGATGCGGACCGCCCGGGAGTTGACCGAACTCGAGATTGATTACCTAAGGGAACTCGTGCGCATTTACGGCGAGGTTGTAAAGCAGAAGGGTCGTGTCGATCGCTACACCGCATACCAGTTCTGGGTGAAGGGACGCTGGGGTGATAGAACTAATCCGGAAATCGACAGTGCGTGCAGCAAACTGGAAAGTTTCGGTCTCGTCGCAAGCATTCCTGGGAATAACACCCTCAACGTCATGGCTGACATTCAGAATCGATATGTGCTTCTCCTCAAGGGCCTGCGCTTTGCCGAGCTAATCAGCGAGCCCGATTAGCCATGGGTGGGCCCACGCATCCTTCTCACAGCCCATTCAGCCACCACCGTGGGTACCCCATCTTTGCGGCCTCGTTTGCCGCAAGGATGGGCTGGCGCAGGCTCCCCTCACTCCTTCACCGGCCGCACCCTATCTCAAAATCAATCTTTAGATTGATAGCTGAAAGATAATAGCTATCCATCACGACCGCAGCCAATTCTCCACGCGCAGCCCTTTGACGCGCTTGAATTCCCGAACATTGTCCGTCACCAGAACGGCGTCGAGCGCAAGAACGTGCGCCGCAATCAGCAGATCGTTGCCCCAATCAGGTTGCCGGTCTTCTCCAACTGCGCGCGGATTCGTCCGTAGTGCTGGTCCACTTTCGATTCGAGGGAAAGAACGACCGATCGGAAAGCCGGACAGGTGACTCATGACAGGGGCGCCGCCTGCAATTTGCCAACACTTTCCCCGCAGCTCTCCAGGCCCGACTGGCCCGCACCGCTGTTGCCCGCTCTGCGGCTACTTCGAGAAAATGCCGGTGCCGCTCCGCCTGAATTCCGTTCCCGCCTTGTGCGCCGCATGCCTGAGGAGTCGAATCACCCTCTCGTCAGAAACAGCGGGTTCGGGCTCCTCGCGTCCCTGGATGGGAAGATTCGCCGCCTCACGCTTTTCGGGCTCGATTTCGAGATGAAGTTGGATCAGAGGCTTCATGGCTGTATCCTCCGCCCGTATTATCCTCCCAACCGCGCTCGGAAACGCCTCCAAAAACCTCCATGCGTGACCGCCATCACAACCGTTGTCGTGTGGCAGATCTTGTTAGGCCGGCGGCGCAAATTTAAATCTTCTGTTCTCTTCCAAATCAGAAACGCAGCCAGTTTTCCACGCGCAGCCCCCTGACTCGCTTGAATTCCCGAACGTTGTCCGTCACCAGAACGGCGTCGAGCGCGAGAACATGCGCCGCAATCAGCAGATCGTTGCCCCCGATGGGAGCGCCGGTCTTCTCCAATTGGGCGCGAATCCGTCCATAGTGCTGATCTGCTTTCGCTTCGAGAGGAAAAACCTCAATCGCTTCGAGTAATTGATCAACACGAGCCGCCAATACCGGCGAGCCGCTCTTCGCTGCTCCATACCGAAGCTCGGCGGCGACGATGATGCTCGTTCCGAGCAAATCGCGCTCTTCGGGAGGCAGAGAGGAAGTCTTTTGTGCGGCCTTGCCCTGCGGATTCTTCAGCAGGTCCGACAGAATGTTCGTGTCGAGAAGATACCGGGTCGGCACTAGAGATCCATCGGCTCGGCGGGCCGGTCCTCGATTTCAGGCATCTGATCCTTCTCACCCAGCGGCGTCCAGGTGGCAAGTAGATCGACCAGCTTCGTGCGCGGAAGCGGCTGGAGGATCAGCCGGCCGCTCTTATCCCGCCGCATAACCGCCTCATCACCAGGCAATTCGAACTCGCGGGGGATTCGGACCGCCTGGCTCCTGCCGTTCTTGAAAAGCCGCACATGGCGAACTGATTCGCTGGCCGCCATTCCTCATCCTCCACCGCCTAGCATATGCCAAAGCATATGCCAATTGCAAATTCAGGCGTTACAGGTTAACCGGCGGCTGGCCCGAGCCTTGAGATCGGTCCACATCTCAGGAGAGGGCATCCATCCCCCATGCCCGCGCAATTCTGTCGCCAATATTCCGCTCCAGATTTTCGATCGCAACCGACGAAAGGCAACCAGCTATTGGCTACCGGCTACCGGCAGAGAGCTGAAAGCTAGTAGCTAGGGCTAGCAGCTAGTAGCTAGAAGCTAGAAGCTAGAAGCTGCTTCACCTACGCTCCGCACTCATTCATCTCCGCTCTCTCTCGCTTGTGCCGCTCCAGGATCCGGTTCACTTCGCATCCCACCAGCAGCGCGATTCCAGCCATATACATCCACATCATCAGGATGATCATGGCGGCCAGGTTGCCATAGGTCGCGCTGTAGTTAGAGAAATTGACGACATAGATTCGAAATATAAGCGAGGCCAGCGCGATCAAAACGGCGGCTGACACCGTTCCCGGGGAAAAAAATTGCAACCGGCCTTCTACGTCGGGGCCATACCGGTAAGCCACGGCAAGGCCCAGCAGCAATGTCACGGCAAGCACGATCCAGCGGTAGCTGGCAAAGAATATACGCAAGGGCTCGCTCCATCCGATCAACGACGCCACCCACGCCTGAATCGTTCCTCCGAAGACCACCAGGGAGAGCGATCCAATAGCCAGCGCGACAAAAAACAGCACCAGCAGTATCGCGATCCCCTTCGCCTTCCAAAGGGGTCTCCGCTCCCTCACATCCCAGACTACGTTCAGTTGATCCATCAGGGCGGAAATGCCGGAAGATGCCGACCAGAGCGACAAGACCAGCCCGAATGTCAGTAGTCCCTTTTTGCCTTCGCCCCCCACATAGCGGACGGTGAACTCGAAGAGGTCCGCCGACTGCGCCGGCAGAACCTGATGCATAAGATCGACAACCGCCTGCTCGAGATGAGGGACGTTGAGGGACGGCAACAGCGAAAGCACAAACAGCACCGCCGGGAAAATCGCGAGCAGCGAGAAAAACGCGATCACGGCCGCGCCATCCAATACGTGGTCGTCCTGGACCTCGCTCCACAATTCCTTCGCGAAATCCTTCAAGCGCCTTCGTTTCGGAGTCCTCGTAGCGGACAAACTCCTTCCGGGCCGTCGGCACCCCCGGCCAGCGTACTTCCTCCTTTTCTTCGATGTAATCCACGAATCCGGCGACACAACCGCCCCGGAACCCCATCAACAAAGCCGTTGACCTGTCTGCTTCCGAAGCAGAGGCGCACGCTGGCCGGTAGCCTTTCGCAGCCCCGTCCAATGCAAATTGACGCCCCACTCCCCGCGTCGGCGGATCTTTGAGGCCGGCGGGGGGTGGCCCGCAGCCCGCGCCGCACGGCCAGAGCTGAAAGCTGAGAGCTAAAGGCTGAAAGCTGCTTAAAAAACTTTTACCAGCAGCAAAAACGCCAGCACCACCGCCACCAGCGTCCCCACCAGCGTTAGCGTGATAAAGAGCGCCGCGGCCCGCTCCTTCCCCGGCTTCGGCCGCGTGATCCCCACCCCCCAGATGAAGACCTCGCTCACGATCTCTGGAATGCTTCGCACATTTTCTCCGGCAATCATTCGATGCATCGGCGCCCGCCAGGTATTCAGCGCATGGCGTAGCCTCCATGCAAAACTGCGAACTGTGAACTGGAATGCACCGGCTACCGGCTAAAAGCTAAAAGCTGCTTTTCCGTGCTAGCATGGTCCGCAACGTTCTGGAAACGATCAGGAGACTCACATGACCCCGGTAGAGTCCATTCGCATCATGGCTGGATTGCTCGCTCTGGCAGTTTTCCTCGGCGTGCTTTTGATCCCTTCCATCTTCTACATCCTCACCTTGTCTAAAGCCCTGAACAAGTGCTCGCCGGCTTCGAGAACCATACAGCCGGGATCCCTGTGGCTCCTGCTGATTCCCCTCTTCAACCTGATCTGGCACTTCCTTGTGGTCTCGGCCATGGCGCAGTCGCTCGGCAATGAGTTCCGCATGCGCGGCGTCATGAGCGTCGAGCCCGAGCCGGGAAAATCTCCTGGCATGGCCATGTGCATCTGCGGAGTCTGCGGCCTCATCCCCATTCTCGGGATTCTGGCCTCGCTCGCCGGCCTGATCCTCTGGATCATGTACTGGTTCAAGATCGCTGAATTTTCCCGCCAACTCGATGCTGTACGCTACGTCGGCGCTGCACCATACGTTGCCCCGGGTATGTAACTGAAAGCTGAGAGCTAAAAGCTGACGGCTGCCTCTACGCCGCACCCGCGTCTGCCACCGTCTGCGCCTGGTTGTACTTTCGCGCCGCGCGCGTCCCGAATGCCGTCAGCGGGAACAGCTCCTGCTGCTTTACTTCTTCACCCCGCCGCGGCTCCCGGGTTTCCGCCTCAGCCTTCGGCAGCAACGCGTTCATCCCCCGCATGAGCGCGTGCGTCACTTCCGGCGACACGTTCGCCAGCCGTGAAACCAGCATCGCCTGCGGAGTAATGGTCACTTCCTCGCAGCCGTCCTCGATGCCGTTCACGATCTGCCGCGCCGCGCGATGGGCCGCGATCGAAACGCCCGGCAAACTCGCTCCCAGGCTGAACCACCGGTACTCGCGTTCTGCATCGCCCTTGAACAGCGCGTTGCGATGCGATCCTGTGCGCATCAGTCCCGGCACCACCGTGGTCACGCGAACGCCCTTCGTCCGCATTTCCATGGCCAGTCCTTCTGAGAACCCCACCGCGGCAAACTTGCTCGCCGTATAGGGCAGCAGATGCGGCACCGCAACCTTGCCGCCGATCGAAGTGATGTTCGCAATCGCCCCGTCGCCCCGCTCCAGCATCTGCGGCAGCACCGCCATCGTGCAATACAGGCCGGTAAAGAAATTCGAATCCATCACCTCTTCGAAATCTTCGACGGTCTGGTTCTCCAGCGGCCCCACCGTAATCACGCCGGCATTGTTGATCAGCACATCCACGCGCCCGAAGCGGCTCGTGGCTTTTGCAATCATTGCTTCGGCCTGGTCGCGCTTGCGCAGGTCCGCCGCGATGGCAAAAAGGTCTCCGTCAGCATTCTTGCCGTCACTGTTCTCCAGCAGCTTTCGCCGCGCGCGGTCCAGCTCGAACTCATCGCGGGCCACCAGCGCCAGCCGCGCTCCGCGACGCGCCAGTTCTTCCGCCATCGCCAGCCCCAATCCCCGCGAGGCGCCTGTGATCACCACCACCTTTCCGCGGAACCCGCGCAACCGCTTCCCCACAAACGCATCCGGCGCGGCCATTGCCGCCACTAGTCCGATTCCGAAGTAGGCCGCGTTGCGGACAGTCCTCATGCTTCTCAAATTCATCTCGCCCTCCCGGTTACTAACCCGGATGGCTGCACCGCTGAAAAGGATGGACGAAGCTCTTTGCAGCCCATCAGGGTCCGCCGTCAGGTCTCTCAGTGTCTCATCCGCGGGTTCACTCCAAAAGATGTCAACCCCTTCTCATCGAAAAAACTTTACAAGTCTCTGAAAACAAAGCAAAGATTCCTTGAGCAATTTTGCCGATTAATTATTCCCGCCGGCGCACAATAGAAAACATAAACCAAACCCTGCAGAAATCCGGTCGCATCAGCTCACCGCCGCGCGCAGACGACGCACGTCGCCTCGCCGCAAAAAATGCTGAAAACTGAAAGCTAATAGCTGATTGCTGTTCACTGTCCACGGTTCACTGTCAGCTGCTTTCAAGGAGCCTTCAAAGATGTCCAAATTGAGTGAAAACGCCGCGCACGCACGCGCCTCGCACCCCATAACGGCCAAAACTCCCGTTTTGATTTTTCACTATGCAGCAATGCAGCAATGCGGATTCCGCCTCCCGCCCAGGGGATCCGGGCCGCCGATAGGAAATTGCGTATAGCGTGGGAGGAGCCGCATCGAAGCCGCGCGGCCGCAGATGAAAAATGCCAGAGGGCGCAATCAGAATTGGTCGGGGCGGAGGGATTCGAACCCCCGACCCTCTGCTCCCAAAGCAGATGCGCTACCAGACTGCGCTACGCCCCGACAACTCTCTCGATTGTAGCCCGAATCCCTCCGCGACGGCCTCACCACCCGGTCAATGCTACAATCGGAAAAGCAGATGGCGGCAGTAGTTCAGTGGCAGAACGCCTGACTGTGGCTCAGGATGTCGTGGGTTCGATCCCCACCCGCCGCCCCACCTCAAACCTCATTTGCACACTACCCTCCCGATCATGCTGAACAGCAACGCGGCGCTGGCACGGCGCTCTTCGCGGCCAATTCCTCGTGGTATTCAGACATCTCTGATATGGAAATGGAAAAACGCTACGCCGAGGGCTACCACTAGATAGCGCCTTTCGGTGCCGGTTCAATCCGAAACGCTCGGACAGCGCGGGCAGGATGGCGCCCAACATGACCGCGATCATGCCGTAGACAAAAATAGCGAGGGTAGCGGCGAAAATCAGCGCGCGGGCACTCCGTCATTTCGAAGGGCACGATGGAATGCGACAATCGAAAGCAACCCAGAAGAACAGGGACCAGGTAATTTTGAGATGCGATGTGTCCGCGAGGAACGGATGTGGTGGCCAGGGACGGGATTGAACCGCCGACGCCGGCCTTTTCAGGGCCGCGCTCTACCACTGAGCTACCTGGCCTCAGTGCAGAATCTTCAGTTGCAATTTCCTGCGCGACTTCCGGCGATGCCGGCGATAAGGCGGGTCGTTCCACGAGCAGTTTGCTGCAACAGGCTCAAGTATACCAATTCCGAATTGCCTCGACCAAATCCGGGACGCGCCGCACAGCTTCGTGCCAAAACAAGTACTCCTTCCCTCCGCTTTCCCACCCGGCCCGTCCGGTGCGACAATCGACGCGTCGGTAAATTTCGGCAAAATAACGGCCTAACTGAAGGAGAAGCTTTCCCATGAAACGACTCTTTGTCTGTCTCTCCGTTCTCGCCTTCGCCGTCACCCTCCCAGCGCAGCAGAAAAGACCGGTCGCCAGCCCCCCGGAAACTGCCTCCGTCACCATCAACGGCAAAACCATCACTATCAACTACAACTCGCCCCGGGTGAACGGCCGCGAGGGCCAGATCTTCAACCCCGGCGGGCTCATCCAGAAAACCCACAAGTCATACCCCGTCTGGCGCGCCGGCGCTAACGCCGCCACCACCTTGCACACCGACGCCGACCTGACCATCGGCGATCTCAAGGTGCCCGCCGGCACTTACACTCTCTTCGTCGACATCTCCAATCCTGATGCGTGGACGCTCGTGGTCAGCAAGGCCACCGGCGAGTGGGGCCTGGCGTACAAGCCCGACATGGACCTCGGCCGCACCAAAATGCATATGAGCAAGCCGCCTTCGATGGTCGAAGATCTTACCTACACGCTGAAGGATAGAGGCGGCAACAAGGGCACCCTCACCCTGGCCTGGGAAAACAAGGAAGCCTCCGTCCACTTCACTGTTGATTGAAGCGCCACTCTCGTTTCGCGCCGCACTCTCATGCGGGTTATCGCGCAAAGCCGCACTCCTTTTTCTCCGGAGTGCGGCTCTGCTTTCTTCGCATGACGGCCGCCTTCGCCACTGCACCCGTTCTCCCGGTAGAATAGAAACTGAAAATCTTGTCGTCCCCGAGGGGTAAAGAAACTTGCCGTTGTACGAGTATCGCTGCACGCAGTGCGGCTATCGCTTCGAAAAGATTCAGTCCTTCAGCGCGGCGCCGGAAACCGAGTGCCCCAAATGCCACGGTTCGCTGACGCGCCCGTTGACTGCGCCCGCATTTCAGTTCAAGGGCGCGGGATGGTACGTGAACGACTACGCGTCAAAAAGCGCGCCGTCGTCCGAGGCCTCGGCGGAATCGAAAACGGGCGCCGATTCCGCGAAAGCTGCGCCAGCCGGCGAAAGCAAGACCGCCGAAAGCAAAGCCTCAGAGAGCAAACCAGCTTCTACAGCCGCTCCGAGTTCTGATTCCAGCTCGACGAAGTCAACTTCGACCAGCTGATCCCGCGCGAATGGCTGCGTCACACCGGTCTGGTTCGTCCTGCACCCTGGATTGCGCCGCATCTGTGTCAACGTGTCCGCAATCTGCTTCCCAGCCGAAGTGCGACTCTGCGCGCTTCACCGCCGGCGAAAGCATAAGATAATTCCTGGAAATGTCTCTGCTCGACCCCATTCCGTCGCCGGTGGCGAATGCCGATTTTGCCACACTCGAATGGCAACCGCTGCTCGAGCTCGTCGCCGGTTTTGCCGCGTCGCTAGTGGGCCACGAAGCCATCCTCGCGCTGCGCCCATCGTGCGACGAAGCATGGATCGCGCGCCAGCACCAGCTCACCGCGGAACTGCGCCTTCTTCTCGAGGATCAGGTCTCTATTCATCTCGGCGGCCTCTTCGATCCCACCCATCTCGCCGCAAAGTCGCAGATCGAAGGCGCCGCTCTCGAAGCAGCCGAACTGCAATCCATCGCGCGGATCGCCAACGACATCGCGGCCTGGCAGGCGCTCATGCATGAGCCTCCCACGCGTCTCCAGGACAAACTGCCCGGTCTTACCGAATTATCCGCATCCCTCACCGCGAACCTCCGCCCACTCGCCGAATCCATCGAGCGCAAGATTCTGCCCGACAGCTCTCTCGCCGACGATGCCTCGCCCGAGCTCGCGCGCATCCGCCGCGAACAGGAGCGTCAGCAGCGCCTCATCCAGGAAAGCCTGCGCGCCACCCTGCGCAAACTCACCAGCGAGGGTTCCGCACAGGACGAGCTCATCACCATCCGCGGCGAGCGCTTCGTCATCCCCGTGCGCAGCGAGCTCAAGCGCCGCGTATCGGGCGTCATTCACGGCGCCAGCTCCTCGGGACAGACGGTCTACGTCGAGCCGCTTGAAACCATCGAGCAAAACAACGAGCTCGTCCGCCTCATTGAAGAAGAGCAGGCCGAAATCCACCGCATCTTTGTCGGGCTCACGCGGCAGGCCGGCGCGCATGCGCAAAGCATGGTCGCCGGAGCGCGCGTGCTCGCATTGGTTGATAGCCTGCTCGCCCGCGCCCGCTTTGCCCGCGCTTACAACTGCGTCGCTCCTTCGCTCGGACCGGACCGACTTCAGCTTCAGTCAGCCCGCCACCCGCTGCTGGAAAAGCATCTTCGCGCAACCGGCGGTCGCGTCGTTCCACTCACACTGGAGCTGACTTCGGAGGTCCGCCAGCTCATCGTCAGCGGACCCAACACCGGCGGCAAAACCGTCGCGCTCAAAACCAGCGCGCTGCTGGCGATGATGGCGCAGGCCGGTCTCCCGGTTCCTGCGGAATCTGCCGCCTTCCCCGTCTTCAACGCATTTCTCGCCGATATCGGCGACGCGCAATCCATCGAAGCCGAGCTCTCAACATTCTCCGCGCACATCGTCAATCTCGATCGCCTCGCGCGCCTCGCCGATTCGCGTTCGCTGGTTCTGCTTGACGAACTTGGTTCGGCCACGGACCCGGAAGAAGGCGCGGCCCTCGCCGTTGCTGTCGCCGCGCATTTTCTCGCCACCCGCGCCTGGAATCTGATTTCCACGCATCACACCTCGCTCAAGGTTTATGCCGCCAACACGCCGGGCGTGCTCAATGCCGCCGCCGGAGTCGATGAGGTCACGCTCGTTCCCAATTACCGCCTGCAGCTCGGCGTCCCCGGCGCGTCGGCGGGCATTCAAACCGCCGAGCGCCTCGGCCTCAACAAGGGCATCATTACCGCCGCCCGCCAGCGCCTCGGATCGCAACAGGCCGACATTGGACGCTTCCTCGACCGCATGCATCAGGAGCTCGCGCAGCTCGAAACGGAACGCAAGGCGGCGCGTGAGCAGCAATACGCGCTCAATCAGGAGCGCGCCCGGTTGCAACGCGAAGGCGATACCGAGGCGCGCAACCGCACCCGTGAACTGGAGCAAAAGCTCGCCTCTTTGCTTAAGGATTTCGAATTCCAGATGCGCGAGAACGTGCGCGCGGTTGAGGACCGCGCCGCCCAGCAGAAGCTCAGCAAGGAAGCTGAGCGCCGCATCGGCCGCCTGCGCCGCGAATTTCAGGAGAGCTTCAATCAGACCGTAGTTGCCCACCGCACCGGCGCGGATCAGGGCGATGCCAACGCGCAGCCGCACATCGTCCGCCACGTGGCCGCCGGCGACCAGGTCCGCTTAAAGTCGATGGGCAGAATCGCGACAATTCAGCGCGAAGTGGAAAGGGACGTTTTCGAAGCCGCCCTGGGCCCGATCAAAATGCGCATCAAGCGCGACGACATTGCCGAGGTGGTCCGCACCGCCGCGCCGCAAGCCGCCGAGCACTCCGACCCGCTGGCTGCCGCACGCCGGCAGAAAGGTGTGCATGTCTCCATCACTCCCGCCAATTCAGACGACATGCGCATGGAGATCAATCTCATCGGCCGCACGGTCGACGAAGCCACGGAAGAACTGGAGAAGTATTTAGACCGCGCATTCCTGGCCGGCCTTCCGCGGGTGCGTGTGATCCATGGCCACGGTGCGGGAATCCTGCGCCGTGGCGTCCGCGACTTTCTTAAAAACCATCCGCACGTTGCCGGGATTGAAGAGGCCCCGCAGAACGAAGGCGGCCAAGGCGCAACTCTGGTAGAGTTGCGGCAGTAGTCCGCATGGGCCGATATGCCGGAGCCAGCTCGTCGCAAGGGACCAGCACAGCCGACTTACTCAGCAATCGTCGAGCAATTCAGCGCGCCAAACTCAGTGTGAGTTATCGCTGCCTTCTTTGGCTCCGTTGGCAGCGCCCTTGGTGGCGCCTTTGGTCTTGTGCCACGCCTTCTTTGAGCCGCTCTTGGTCTTGCCCCACGCCTTCTTTGAGCCGTTCTTGGTGCTGTTGTAGGCATGCTTCGAACCGTGCTTAACGGCGTGCCCTGTCTCATGAGCAGCATCTTTCGTGTCCTGGCCGGCTCTGTGTGCATCCTGGCGCGCGGCGTCTGAGTTCGATTGGCCGGCCATGAGTGCTGGAGTGCATGCAATCGCGGCGGCGAGGAGTGTAGCGGGAAGGAGCTTCGGTATTTTCATGCATTCAGAGGATTCCCCGCGAGGGTGCGGGGTTGGCTGCGGCGCAGAATTATGCGAGCCGGCAGTGACGGCACTCTGACCGTCCGGCGTGACGCACGACCGCGACTCCGGGTCACACGAAAGCCTCGACCCGGAGCCGTTCCGGCTCATGCCACTAGGAATTCAACATGTGGGCCCTGAAGTTTGTCACTGCGGGTTGGTGCTGCCGCTCCCGCCGGTTGTGCCGCCGGTGCTTCCGCTACCGCCGCTGTTGCTGCCGTAGCTGCCGCCGTTATTACCATTCTTGCCGTTCTTTGACTTGTTCTTCCTGTTCTTCTTCCTGCTCTTCTTGGAATGGCTGCTTCCCGTTTTACCGTTGCCCGTCTGGTCGTTGCCGGTCTGGCCGTTATAAGTGCCATTGCCATAGCTGCCATTGCCCGTGGTGCCCGCGCCGCCCGGGGGCGTGCCATAAGAGCCGCCACCAGGATTGCCGTTGGTCTGCCCGTTAGTCGTTCCCCCGGGATTGGCGGCTCCTCCTGGCTGGGTTGATTGTTGTGACATTCCAAGAGCCGGAGTAAATGCGATTGCGGCCCCCAGAAGAACTGAAAGGAATTGAGACGTCGTTTTCATACGCATGGCAGATTCCCCCGCGCGGGGCGGAGTTGGCCGCCGGCGAGAGCCGTTTTAGCCCTGCTTCCGCTCCGTGCCGTGACTACAAACTCGGAAGTGCCCGGAAGGCCTTAGCGCGGATTTGCGGCCTCGCTCCCGCCACCTGTTGCCCCGTTGGAGTTGCTTCCTGAGCTGTCGTTTTTTTCTTTTTTGGATTGCCGCGCGTGTTTCGACTGGCTCGGGTGAGCTTGGATGTCATGATGTGTATCTGGCGGCGCCTTGCGATCGGCCGGCGGGGCCATGTTGCTTCCGCCGCCCCTGTGTGTGTGGCGCGGAATGGTGGTTTCCGGCGAAGGGCCCTGTTGAGTTACTCCCAAAACTGGAGTGAAAACGAGAGCGGATCCGAGAATGATCGAAGATAGCTTAGACAGAGTCCTCATAGGCATGGCAGATTCCCTCGGCAGGTGCGGAGTTGGCCGGGGGACCTGACTTTTTTGAGCGGGCATTCGCCTCGCGCATCAGAAATAACTTGGGAAGATGCTCGTGCCCTGCTCCCGCCATGGAAACAGAAAGGACCATCCAGGGTGGGATGGTCCTCGATCTGATGCGTTCGATCCGACAGCCGATCAGCGGCTCGCCGCCAGCGACGGCCGCGTGTCCAGCTTGCCGCTCGCGTAGCCCTTGGCCATTTCGGCCAGCGGGATAGCGGAATAATCGCCGGAATGGCCCGCCTGCCCGAACTCCGTCATGCGCGCTGCCACCACCTTCTTCATGGCTTCGCGCGCCGGCTTCAGATAGTCGCGCGGATCGAACTTCTCCGGCGTCTCCGCGAATACTTTTCGGATCGCGCCGGTGATTGCCAGGCGGCTGTCCGTATCTACATTGATCTTGCGCACGCCGTTGCGGATGCCGAGTTGGATCTCTTCGATGGGCACGCCCCACGTCGGCTTCAGCTTGCCGCCGTACTGGTTGACGATGTCCTGCAGATCTTTCGGCACCGACGAGCTGCCGTGCATCACCAGGTGGGTGTGCGGCAGGCGCTTGTGAATCTCGATGAGCACATCCATCTTGAGCACAGAGCCATCCGGCTTCTTGGTGAATTTGTATGCGCCGTGGCTGGTGCCGATGGCGATGGCCAGCGAATCGACCCCGGTGCGCTCGGCAAACTCCACTGCCTGGTCGGGATCTGTAACATGCTCAAGGCCGGAACCGCCCGCGCCATGACCGTCTTCCACGCCGCCCAGTACGCCGATCTCGCCTTCGACAGAAACGCCGCGGGCATGCGCATATTCCACGACGCGCCGCGTCACGTCCACGTTCTCCTCAAATGAAGATGGCGTCTTGCCATCCTCTTTAAGCGAGCCGTCCATCATTACGCTGGTGAAGCCCAGCTCAATGGCGCTCTTGCATGTCTCGAAGCTGTTGCCGTGGTCCTGGTGCATGGCAATGGGGATCTCGGGATGCAGTTCTGAAGCTGCGAGGATGAGATGGAAAAGGTAGAGGTCTTCAGCATAGGCGCGTGCGCCGCGGCTGGCCTGGATGATAACGGGAGACCTGGTTTCGAGGGCAGCGGCCATGATGGCCTGGATCTGCTCCATATTATTCACATTGAATGCGCCGACGCCATAACCGCCCTTGGCGGCCTCGTCGAGGAGTTGCCGCGCGGTAACAAGTGGCATACGAATTCTCCTTTGGGTTGATTCCGAATGGCGGCGCATGGACCCACGCTGGGCGGCTGAAGCGGCGCGGCCGGACGGAGACTTCTGTCGTCTTTATGGTAGCACCGGGGTCACCGGCGTAAGCGATCAGCATCACACAGGTCCGGTCACCTCGGTGTGCGGACAATGCGCACAACGCAGAAGGATGCGCGCGCCGTTATTGGCGGGATAACTTCGTCGGCTGAGACTTACTTGCCCACCACCGGCCAGCCGTTCGCCCAGGTCAGCTTCTCCACCCATTGAAAAGGTGTCCCGCCCTCGTTGAGATCCTGTGCGTGAAAGATGAGCAGGCTCTCGCCCGTCGAAGCGTCAATATAAGCTGTGCCGCCACCCGGTGCATTCCAACGCGAGTCGCCTTGCAACAACACCGTCCCGCCACCCTGCATCATCGGCGTTCCCGCCTCGTCCACAAATCCCCCGTGCGGGCTCGATGATCGTCCCACGGCTTCTTTGTAGTTGTCTTCGGCCACGGTAGCCTTGCAGCAATAATCGATGGAGACGAACAAGTAGTAGTACTGCCCGTAATGAATCAGCGAGGGACCTTCAATCGGGTTGTGCGGCACGCTTGGGCGCGTGGCCAGATCGTAAACCGTGGGACTCGATGCAAGGAGGCCTGTCTGCGCATCTATCTGCCGTTGCTTGATCCCGGTCCAGTAACTCCCGTATGTAAGCCACACGCTGCCATCGGTGTCCACCAGGATGTTCGGGTCGAGCGCATTGAAGTTGTTTTCAGGTACAGAGTCGAACACGAGGCCGCGGTCCACCCACTTATAGGCGGGATCGTTCGGATCGAGCGTGGTGTTGGTCGCCAACCCGATGACTGTGCGGTTCGATCCCAGCGTCGATCCGCAGTAATAGACGTGATAGTGACTGTTGAAATAAGAGATGTCGGGCGCCCACAGGCCGTGAATGCCCGGCACCATAGTGGACACCCATGACGGAATCTCACTCGGAAATACACTGCCGCACAAGGTCCAGTTCACTTCGTCCTGCGAACAGTGAATCGGCAGATGTCCATTACTGGGAAAGCCGTCCACATCCGTGCTGAACGAGTAGTACGTGGAACCTTGCCGCATGATGCTGGGATCAAGCACCGGTGAAAGCGCGCCGGTCAAGGTGTAACTAGTCAGCGGATCGGCAACTTGCGAGGCATACGACAGACGAAGTGCTGCTGACGCGCCGCCGCAGGCGCATACAACCAAGGCGCAGACGGATACCAGCCACAAGACGGCCGTCCGCTTGATGCACAGCATGGGGGTTGGAACAACCTTTCTAAGCTATGCGTTCATTGTAGCGGAGTTCTCAGAATTGGCAAGCAACCTTTTTGCGGCTCGTGTAAACTCGCTCATTCGGCGGCAGTTCTTCGCGACGATTCTGCTTTCGCGCCACACTCCGGCGGTCGCGCATAAGGGCAACTTCGCACTTCGAATGCGAATCGAAATTGGCAGCCCGCAAGGGAGCGGTACTTAAAAAATCATTTCCCTGGTGGCCAGGCGGGAATACAAATTCCGCTTGTATAGAAAGCGCGCTTTGCAATCTACCAAGGGTGCAGTTTGATGGCGCCTTCGAACAGGCGCAAAGAGTCACTTTATCTAAATTTTCGCGACGCGTATCGCAATACCGAAAGGATCCATGGGAGCCTCACAGCAAACGGCAGTCATCATAGGCGCCGGTCCGGCAGGATTGACTGCAGCCCTTGAGTTCTGTCGTAAATCATCGATTTGCCCTATCGTCCTCGAAGCCAGCAACCGGATTGGCGGTATTTCCTGCACGATTCGCCACAACGGCAACCGCATCGACATCGGCGGGCACCGCTTCTTTTCCAAGTCCGACCGCGTAATGGACTGGTGGACCGAGATTATGCCTATCGCCGCCGATGGCAGCGCCGCTACCAGCATCTCTTACCAGAATCAGCAGCGAAAAATCACGAGCTTCGATAAAAACCGGCGGCACGCGCCTGCTGATCCTGATTGCGTCATGCTTGTCCGGCCGCGCAAGAGCCGCATTTACTTCATGCGGTCGTTTTTCGATTACCCGCTGTCGCTCTCGGCGGGAACTCTGCGCCGTCTCGGACTCTTGCGCACGCTGCGCATCCTCGGCAGCTATATGCATTCTCAGGCGCGCCCGCGGCGCCCCGAGAAGTCTCTGGAAGACTTCATCATCAACCGCTTCGGCCGCCAGTTATATCGCCTCTTCTTCAAGAGCTATACCGAGAAAGTCTGGGGCGTGCCCTGCGAGCAGATTTCCGCGGCCTGGGGCGCGCAACGCATCAAGGGTCTTTCCCTGCGCAAAGCCGCTGCGCATTTCTTCCGCAAGCTGCTTGATCGCAGCAAGGGGCCCGGCGATATCCGTCAAAAAAACTCCGAGACCTCGCTGATCGAGCAGTTCCTCTATCCCAAATTTGGACCGGGCCAATTATGGGAGCGCGTCGCCAAACTCGTGGAAGAAAGCGGCGGTGAAGTCCGCCTGGGCTGGAAAGTCACCCGCATCCACGTGGAAAAAAACAACGACGGAACGGAGCGCATCACTTCCGTGCTGGCGCGCGACCCTCATGGCGCGCTGGTTGAAATCCACGGCGACTACTTCTTTTCCACCATGCCCGTGCGTGAGTTGCTCCGCGCCATTGACACTCCCGTTCCCGCAGAGATTCACGCCATCTCCGACGGCCTCCAGTATCGCGACTTCATCACTGTCGGCCTGCTCGTAGACCGCCTGCTCATCACCGAGCCGAATGGCGAGCCGATTAAGGACACGTGGATCTACATCCAGGAACCAGATGTGCTCGTCGGCCGTCTCCAGATCTTCAACAACTGGAGTCCGCACATGGTCGCCGATCCATCCAAAATCTGGATTGGGCTCGAATACTTTTGTTATGACTCGGATCCACTTTGGAAGATGCCCGACAAGGATCTGGCCATGTTTGCGGTTCAGGAAATCGCTTCCATCGGCATCGTCAACCGCGATGAAGTTCGCGATTTCTGCGTCCACCGCATGCCCAAAACCTATCCGGCTTACTTCGGCACCTACGAACGCTTCAACGAAATCGTCCGCTACATGGAGCGTTTCGAGAATCTCTTCCTCGTCGGCCGCAACGGCATGCACAAATACAACAACCAGGACCACTCCATGCTAACGGCGATGATGGCGGTTGAAAACATCCTCGCCGGAATCAAGAGCAAGCAGAATCTCTGGGAAGTAAACACCGAGCAGGAGTATCACGAGCAGAAATCAGAAGCGCAGACACCGCGCGCACAGGCCCACACTCCGGTGACTGCCATCAACGAAGCCGAATCCGACCAAGGGATGGCCGCATGAGCGATCTGAACTGGGTAGCAGCCAGACCCCGCGCTGCAGCAAGAGCCGTATCCGAGTTCCGTCGCTTCGGGCACGCGATCGACTCCGCAATCCGGCGCCACCCATGGGAATCCTTCACGCTCTTCTCTGTCCTCTATTTCGCCATCGTCCTTACTCTTTCCTCGTTCAAGCTGCTTTGGCTTGACGAGTTGATCACGCTGCACGTCTCGCGTCTCGGTTCTCTCTCAGCCATTTGGCATGCCCTGGCGCACGGGGTCGATCCGAATCCGCCTGTCACTTACCTGCTCGTGCATCTCTCGGCGAGCATTTTCGGCAATCACGAATTTGCCTACCGTCTGCCCGCAGCCGTCGGCTATTGGATCGGCCTTCTGTCGCTTTTCATCTACCTCCGCCGTCTTTTGCCCGCTTCGTGGGCATTGGCCGGTACCGTTCTCTCCACTACCATGGCGGCCTTCGACTACAGCTACGAAAGCCGCTCCTATGGAATTTTCTATGGCCTCGCCATGCTGGCGGTTCTCTGCTGGAGCGTGACCGTCGACCCCTCCACCTCACCGGCATGGCGCAGGGCCTCTCTGGTCGGAATGTTCTTCGCCCTCGCCGCCGGCATTTCCACCAACTATTTTGCCGTGCTCGCGTTCCTGCCCTTGGCCGCCGGCGAAATCGCGCGCACCCTGCGCCGCGCGCAACATGATATTCCCGCCCAGGAGTCGCGTACCAGCCTCGATGGTTACCTGAGAGCGGTCGACTTTCGCATCTGGTTCACCTTCCTCGCCGCAGGCCTGCCGCTGCTCATCTACTTGCCGCTGATTCAGCACTCCATTGCCGAATTCGCTCCGCATGCATGGAATAAGGTCTCGTGGGATCAGGTCTCCGACTCCTACACCGAAATGGTCGAGGCCATGCTCTACCCCGCGCTGGGCCTCTTCGCCCTGGCCCTTTCGTTGCGCCTTCTGGCTGCGCGAACAAAGCGAATCTGCCCCACCTGCCGCGCGCGCATTTTGCCGCGCTGGATACATTCACTCACCTCGCGCTCATCCAGACCTCTCGCCATTCCATTCCACGAAGGCGCAGCCATCTTTTGCCTGATGGCCTATCCGATCCTCGGTTACATCGTGGCTTCTGTTCACGGGGGAATGCTCTCGCCACGCTTTGTCATTCCCGTCTGTTTCGGATTTGCCGTCGCCATCACCCTGGTAGCGTTTCAGCTCTTCGGCCAATTCCGTTCCGCGGCCGTTGCCGTGCTCATCATTGCCCTCGCATGGCTGGGCTGCCGCGAATCGCTGGTTGGCTATTGGTATCAGCAGCAGAAAGTCTGCTTCTATCGAGTGGTTGCTGACGCTGCCCAGGCGGCAAACTCGGTTCCGCCCGATACGCCCCTCGCTATCCCTGATCCCCTTACGGTGCTCACCTTCCGCCATTACGCGCCGCCTGCTCTCGCATCGCGCGTCGTTTTCCCGCTGGATTTTCCAGCCATCCGCTATTTCCGGCACGACGACTCACCCGAAGAAAACCTCTGGGCCGGCCGCAATCTCATTTACCACGTACCCATCGTACCGCTCGCGAGATTTCAGAACACCGCCGGCGAGTACGTGATCCTGGCCGGCACTCGCAACTGGCTCCTCAGTGACCTAACCCTGCACCATTACGCCTACAAATCGCTGAACATCGTGCCGCGCGCAGGAGACATTGGTGGATTCACGCCGCTCGCGCACGCGAATCCTGCTTTCTACCTCGGCTACGGCGGAGGCATGCCCCGCTCCGATCTTGCCCATCTCAATTTGCCTGTGCCCTTCCGCACGGCCGACAACCTTCCCGCAGCACGGGCCTTTACCGTTCCCAATGCAGCTGAATGAGCGCGCAACCGCAGCCACGGCCCTCACCCGTCCCTCTCAGGACCCGTAAGCCCTCGCGCTGGCGCTTCTATGCACTCTCCGCGTTGGCGGTCCTGCTCGTCGCCGGCGGCGCGGGATGGATATATATGCGTCAGGAGAGCATCGTTCCCGTCCGCGTTTTTTCGCCCACATATCAGGACATCGACTCCACCGTCTCTTCCACTGGTCTCGTAACTCCAGCCCAGGAATTCCAGGCGCGCGCCAACTTCTCCGGCATCGTGGAAAAAATTTACGTGCACGTCGGCCAGAAAGTCCGCGCCGGTCAAATGCTCTTCTACCTCAAGGACCAGTACGCGACCTCGCGCCTCGACTCGGCTCGCGCCGCTTTGAAATCCGACGAACTGGCCCTCCAGAGAGCCGAACAGAACGGCACTGCTGAGGATCACGTTGGCGACAGCACCAATCTCGCGCAGGCCCAGCAGGATCGTGACACCGCCGCCGCTGCGCTCGCCACCGTGCGCCAGCTCGAGAAGCGCGGCAGCGCCTCAGAAGCCGAAGTGCTCACCAGCGAAAACCAGCTCAAGCTTGCCAATGCCGCGCTGCGCACCGCCCAGGATCGCATCAAAGATCGTTACAGCCCGGCAGAAATTCAAAGCCTCAAGGCGAAAGTGCGTGCTGATGAAGATTCCGTAGCTGCCGAGCGAGTCTCGTGGAGCAATGCCCACGTCTCCACCCCAATTTCCGGCACCGTCTACATCGTTCCTGTTTCGCAATACGATTTTGTCCCCGCTGGAAAAGTGCTGGTGGACGTCTCCGATCTCAGGCAGATGGAGGTGCGCGCAAACTTCTATGAGGACGATGTCGGCAAGCTGCGCGTCGGCGAGCCGGCAACCGTCCAGTGGGACGGGGCACCGGGCAAAACCTGGTCAGGCAAAGTCATTTCGCGGCCCCTGGCCGTCCAGCGCACCGGCAGCCTGCCCACCGGCCAGTGCATCATTGCGCTCACCAGCCCCGCCCGCGACCTTCCCATTAACAGCAATGTGGTGGTTCGCGTGCAGTCGCAGAGCCGCCCCCATGTTCTCGCTGTCCCTCGCACTGCCATTCATGGCGAAGGTCCCGGCCAGTTCGTGTACCGCGTGGTCAACGGCCGACTGCGCAAAACACTTGTAAAAACCGGCCTCTTCGATCCCATGCAAATCGAAATTGCCGGCGGCATCACCCCTCGCGACGTGGTGGCGCTGCTGTCCACAAACGGAAAACAACTCCGCGATGGTCTTCGCGTCACCACCGCGCAAACTCACTGACGGTGAGGACTACGTGAATCGAATCGAAAATGTCGCAACATGCGCGCTGGCCCTCCTGTTTTTCTCCGCCCCAGCGGTTGGGCAGTCGTCATTCGCAACCGTCGTCGATCAGGCGATCCGCAACAGCCCTGGCGTCAAGAGCGCGCAGAACGATCTCGTCAAGGCGCAGGCCGGCCTCTCCGTGATGAAAGATATTTACGTCCCCAGCGTGGTGGTCGGCGGCGGCCTCGGCACCGCCTATGGCATCACTCTTGCCATCCCCACCATCTTCACCGTCTCCGCCCAGTCTCTGGTTTACAGCCCGCAGCAGCGCTCCTACATCCGCAGCTCGCGCCTCAGCCTCAAAGCCGCCCGCTATGCGCTCATCGATGCCCGCGATCAGGCCGCGGAAGACGCGGCCAGCACCTATCTCGCGCTCAATCACGATCAACAAGCCGAGGCTGCGCTCGCCCAGCAGTTCGGATTCGCTGTTAAGCTCGTCAGCATCATTCAAGACCGGGTGAGTGCCCATCTCGACACGGCGCTCGATCTGAAAAAAGCGCGCCGCGACACACTCCAGATGCGCCTGCAATGGATGCAGATGCAGGACGACCTTGCCACGCAGCGCAAACACCTTTCCCAGATCACCGGAATTCCCGGGAGTCAACTGGTCGCCGACGCCGCCTCAATTCCCGAAATGCCCGCCATTTCCGCAAGCGACAGCAGCACTCTTCCCGAAAGCCCCGGCCTTCTCGCCGCCGAAGCCAGTGAGCAGGCCGCCGTTGCCAGCTCGCATGGAGACGCGCAGTACACATGGAAGCCAATTGTCAGTTTCGGCGCGCAGTACGGCCGCGTCAGTCCGATTGAAAATGTTTCCCAGTTCTACAACCTGCACGGCAACTACAACACCGCATCCATTGGCGTGGACATAAAGTTCCCCATCCTCGATCGCGTACGCGCAGCAGCAGCAAAGCAATCCGCCGCGGAAGCGGCACGCCAGAAATTCAATCTCGAAGCTCTTGAGCAAAAGCAGGCAGAAAGCGACCGCAGCATCGGGCGCTCCGCAGAAGAATTGAGCGTGAAGGCCCAGGTTGCCGAGCTAGATTACGGCATTGCCAGCGACGAGTTGCAGTCGGTGCTCATCGCTTCGCACAACATCACTGGCGCGCCTCCGCTCACTCCCAAGGAAGTCGAGCAGGCGCGCATCCAGGAACGGCAAAAATATCTGGGAATGCTGGATACCCGCCTCGATGCCCAGCGTGCCGAAATCGACTACCTGCGCCAGAGCGGCAAGCTCCAGGACTGGCTTCAGTCGCTGAACCCGGCCGTGACTGCGCCAAAATGAGCAAAGAAAAAGGCCGCTGAGGAAAGCTATTCCATCAGCGGCCCCGCGATCACCTGGGTAGTTTCTCTTCACCCGTGCCTGATGAATTTACCGCTTTGCAGGTCGCTCATCGCCTGCCGCAGCTCGGCCTGCGTGTTCATCACGATCGGTCCGTACCACGCCACCGGCTCTTCCAGCGGCTTGCCTGAAACCAGCAGGAAGCGTATCCCTTCCGGCCCGGCCTGCACCACGATCTCATCCCCGCGGTCGAAGAGCACCAGAGAATGATTCTTCGCGTCGTAGACCGGCTGCTTGTTGGGATCCACGGCCGACTCGGTCAGCACCGCTTGCGGGTCGGAAGCATCGCGGAAAGTTCCCGCGCCGGCGAACACATACGCAAATGCATTCCGCGTCGTCTCCACCTTGATCCGCTTGCGCATGCCCGGCGGAACAGAAATGTCCACATACCGCGGATCTGCCGCCACGCCCTCCACCGGTCCCTTCTTGCCCCAGAACTCGCCGCAGATGATCCGAGCCTTTGTGCCGTCATCCTCCGTCACCTCAGGAATCGCATTCGATGGAATGTCCTGGTATCGCGGATCGGTCATCTTCAGCGACGCCGGCAGATTCGCCCAGAGCTGGAAGCCGTGCATCCGCCCGCGCTCGTCCCCCTTGGGCATTTCCTGGTGCAGAATCCCGCTGCCCGCCGTCATCCACTGCACATCGCCCGCGGTCATAAGGCCCTTGTTGCCCAGGCTGTCGCCGTGCGCCACCTCGCCCGCCAGCACATACGTGATCGTCTCAATCCCGCGGTGTGGATGCCAGGGAAAGCCGGCGATGTAGTCCTCCGGACGCTCATTACGAAAATCGTCCAGCAGCAAAAACGGATCGAATTCCGCGGTCTTCCCGAACCCGAAAGCGCGCTGCAACTTCACGCCCGCGCCTTCGATCGTCGGTTTGGTTTCATAGATCTGCTTCACAGCTCGAAGCGACATAGCTAACCTCCCGCCCCGCCCGGCATTCTCACGAGCGGAGCCTTTCTCCTTAAACTGAATCCCTCAGTCCCTGCGTCCCGAAGCCCCTCGCTCTTTCACCCCTTGATGAACTCCACGTCCAGCGTGATCGCGACATCTTCGCCCACCAGCACGCCGCCGGTCTCCAGCGCCGCATTCCACCCCAGCCCGAAATCCTTGCGATTGATCCTGGTCGTCGCCTCAACGCCCACGCGCGTGTTTCCCCAAGGGTCCTTCCCGGGCGGCGTCGGTCCTTCCACATCAAACGTCACCGCCTTGGTCACGCCATGAATGGTCAGGTCGCCGGTCACGGTCATTTCGCCCGGCTCTTTTGCTTGAATCCTGGTCGACTTGAATGTCATAAGCGGATGCTTCTCCGCATGGAAGAAATCCGGGCTCTTGAGGTGCGCATCGCGTTGCGCGTCGCCCGTAAACACCGTCTCCATCGGGATGGACGCCTCAATCGTCGAACGCGTCGGATCGGCTTCGTCCAGGGTCATCGTGCCCGTGATGCCGCTGAATTTGCCTTTCACGTTGGCAATCATCATGTGCTTCACTTTGAACTCCGCCACCGAATGTGCAGGATCGATCTTCCAGGTGGTCACGGTGCTCGTGCCCGCAGTAGCTGCGCTCATACCACGTCTCCTTTCCTCCAGGGGATTATCTTACTTACGCCCCTTTGGATGCACGAGCGAGATATTCGTTGCAACAACTATTTTGGTAAAGCCGTGAATTCTCCTCCCGGCGCGCCGGCGGAAAACCCAGCACAAGCCCCATCGGCTAAACTGGATGCACTTTCCTTGTGAGTGTGGGAGCGGTAGCGGAAGAGATCGACCCGGAAGATTGGGTCGTCGGTCCGCAGGCCGCCCAATCGGTCTGCGGGCCGTGCTAACGCAAGGAAGGTGAGGACATGGATGAGAAATTGTCCTGGACCCGAGTGGCTATAGACGTCGCCATTGACTGGCGGTTCATCTTAGCACTCGCGGCCCTCGTCCTAGCGCTACTGCTGAAGTAGCCAAAACTCCCGGGAGGACCACACCCTTCCGGGATCAGGACTAAGTATAGCAAAACCTCGCATTTCCGCCGCAAAAATCGCGTCCAAGCCGCTCCTCAAACCCCCTCCAGTGCCACCCCCAGTTCCTGAATCCGCTCCTGATCGGCAATCAGCTCCACCGCCGTAATCTTTCCCTCCGCGATGCTGAAGCTGAACGCCACCCGCACCTTGCCGCCCGGCGCCCATGCCAAGCCAAAAACACCACCCACGGCTGCCGGCTGTGCTCCTCTGGCGCGCCCCAAAAACCGGCCCGCCACCTCCTCCGCTCCGCGCGACTCGCTCTGCGCACCCAGCTTCTGCGCCGCCGCATCCGCCCGCACCACCACGTTGGGGTCGAGAATCGCCAGCAACCCCTGAAAATCCCCGCCCCGGGCCGCCTTCAGGAACGCGTTCACAATCTCCCGTCGCCGCTCCGGATCGGCCTCCCCCGACGGCTTTGCCCCCCGCACCCGTCGCCGCGCCCGGCTCGCCAACTGCCTGGTCGCTTCTTCCGATTTCCCCACCACCGGCGCAATCTCCTCAAACGGCATATCGAACAGGTCGTGCAGCACGAACGCCACCCGCTCCGCCGGCGCCAGCGTCTCCAGAACCACCAGCATCGCCAACCCCACCGAATCCGCCATCACCGTCTCGCGTTCCGGATCGCCGCCCTCATTCGCCTCCGCCACCGGCTCCATCGCACCCGGCGCATCCAGCTCTTCTTCGCGCCGCGAAGTTCGTGCCCTGAGCATGTCGAGGCATACCCGCGCCACAACCGTCGTCAGCCATCCGCCCAGGTTCTCCACACCCTCCGCGCCCGACCGGCTCAGCCGCAGCCACGCCTCCTGCACCGCATCGTCCGCCTCGCCCGCCGACCCCAGTATCCGGTACGCCACGCCGCGCAGATGTCCCCGATTCCGCTCAAATTCGGCCGCCAGCCATTCTTTTTCGCTCATCTGTCACATCTCCCCAGCGCCATCCGTCATGGTGGTGACGAACGAAACTTACTTCATGTGACAAGGAGATCTCCGAAAATGCAATCGCGTATGAACAACCCCGCCATGTTCTTCCCTGAAGCCATGCAGGCTCTCCAGGCCCTCGGCAAGTCCACTGAAAGCTCCGGCCTGCCCCACAAAATCATCGACCTCGTCCACCTTCGCGCCAGCCAGATCAACGGCTGCAGCGTCTGCGTCGACATGCACGCGCGTATGGCGAAGCGCAAAGGCGAATCCGACGAGCGCTCCTTCGCCGTAGCCGCCTGGCGCGACGCCCCTTACTTCACCGACGCGGAGCGCGCCGCCCTCGCCCTTACCGAATGCGTCACCCGCCTCAGCGACCGGCCCGACCCGGTCCCCGATGACGTATGGAATGAAGCCGCCCGACACTTCGACGAAAAGCAGTTGGCCGCGCTCATCATCGGTATCGCCGCCGTCAACGTCTGGAACCGCCTCAACGTCACTACCCGCCAGATAGCCGGTGACTGGCTCAAATCCGCCGAAGCCACCAAGTGGCTCGAAGAAGGCGCCGGCGTGCGCTAACCATGCCCAAGATACAGGCTGCCCCGGGTCCCTCCGCCGCGGCGGATTGGGACCCGGGAAAGCTCCTCATTCTGCGCACTCCCACCAATCAGGATCCACGGTTCGCGATCCACGACCCAACCGGTCCGAGTTTCCCGCGGCCCGTATGGCATCATCTTAGTTTTCATGAGCGATGTATCCGGTGAAGTGGCGTCCTACGCAACCCGGTTGCTGGTTGTGGATGACGACACCGCGGTTTTGAAGTCTTTAGAGGCCGTTCTGCTGCGGAACGGTTTTGAAGTATCCGCTGTCGAATCAGTGCCCGAGGCACTGGGACTCATCAGCAGAAAAAAATTTGACGTCCTGCTCTCCGATATGAACATCGGCGAGCCTGGCGATGGCTTCACCCTGGTCAGTGCCATGCGCCGCGTGCAGCCGGAAGCATGCACCTTCATCCTCACCGGCTACCCCGATATCGAGTCCGCTATCCGAGCCATCCGCAACCAGGTAGACGATTACTTCGTAAAGCCGCTCAAGGTCGAACAACTGCTGGGCGCGATCAATTCCGTCCACGGCCGCGGGACCCGCATGGTGGAAGCTCCTCGAGTCCGCACGGTTGCCGGCCTGCTGCGCGAACTCTCCCCCGAAATCGGCGAGCGCTGGTTCCAGGAAGTGATCCGCGACGGTGAAGTATCGGCTCTTCCTCTCAGCAAGCAGGAGAGACTCGACCACGTTCCCGAATTGCTGGAAGATCTGGCCGGCCAGTTAGAACGCCAGTCGGAAGAACTAAGCCCCACCGCCACCAGATCGGCACAAAAGCATGGACGGGCGCGCTACCACCAGGGTTATACGATTCCCCAGATTCTCTTTGAAACCCGCATGCTCGAGAAGATCATCTGCCTCGTCGTTCAGGAGAATCTGCTGGCGATCAACCTGAGCACCATGGTGCAGGACGTGCTGGCCCTCGGGCAGGCGCTGCAGGCGCAGGTCGAGATTTCCATCCGAGCCTACCAGGCGCAGATTCCCACCTCTCTGCAAACCTCTTTCTCCATGCTCTACAACTCGCCTCACCTGGGCGTTTTGATAGCCGACGAGCACCGCGTCATCGACGCCAACGACGCCTTCCTGCGCATGATCGGCTACAGCCGCGAACAGCTGGTGCGCGGCGAGATCGACTGGATCAATATGACGCCAGAAAAGCTGCGGCATTTGGACGCTGCAGCCGTGGAACAGCTTCGCGAGTTCGGCGCCTGCGTCCCGTTTGAGAAGGAATTCGTGCTCGCCGACAGCTCTCTGCTGCCATTCCTGATAGGCGCCGTGCGCCTCAGCATCGAGCCGCTGCAGTGGTCAGCCTATGTCATTGACCTGACGGAGCAGCGCAAGCTCCAGGCCGCCGAGCGCAAAGTCAAAGAATGGGAATCGAGAAGCGCGCTGATCAATCGCCTTGCGCACGAGGTAAACAACCCCCTGGCAGCGCTGGTATTCACCACTCACCTGCTCGCGACTCACCCTGATCTTTCCGACGACACACGCAAGCTGGTGGAGGGCTCGGTGGAGATGCTGAACCGCATCGAAGCCACAGTGCGCAGAGTATTGGCAGAAAGCCAGAGATAGCGGGCGCCCCGCGTCCCGATTGTGCGACTCGGGAATTCTCCGCCGTCTCGCTCTCAGCCCATCAAACCGCGGCCCGTAATTGCGGCCTCGCTTATCATCGCGGCGTCAGCACCAGCTTGTTATACAAGCCACCTACTATGGCCCCCACTGTCACCGCCGCCAGAACGACGTACCCCGCTTCAATTGCCAGCAACCCATGAGGCAGTCGTGCAATGCCATACCAGCTCGCCGCCACCACGGCCCCGCAAAGCAGAACCGACAAAACGATTCCCGGAAGCACGCCCTTGCGATGGCACACCGCAAGCAGCCACGCCACTCCATAGGCGAACAGAAGACACACTGCTACAGTGAGCACGTGCGCCGCGTTCCACCCCACCATCTGCTTGAGCTGCGCATGGGTGACTCCGATCGCCTCCATCCACTGCGTGCGGAATAGATAATGTGAGTGCCAGATCAATCCCAGGTACCAGGCCGCAGCAGCCGCCGTAAGAACAGGCAGGTGGTAAATTTGCTTGGTCGCCGACGTCGGCTTGCCTTCCTTGTAAGCTTCTCCGCGAACCGCCTGCCCCAGGCAACCCTGGTTGCAATTCGCGCGTTCAGGCCAGCAAGTGCAACTGGATAAACGTAATTCCGGGACTCCATCCACCGCTGTCCCCGCCGCATGCAAAGCATCTATACTGACCGCGGCCGGCCGCTGGTCTTGCGGGCATTTCACCAGCCTGCTGCCGGAATACTGCTCAAAAACCTGGTGTCGCCAGATGATCAGGGGAAGCAGAATCAGGGAGGCGCCGGCAAGGCAGAGCACGAGCCAAAAAAAGATAAGCATGGCCCACCTCTTTCTTGCCTGGAGTCTGCCTCTCCACCAAACTTCCTTCAGTGATTCCCATCACCAGTGCGGGAGAATCAGCCTTCACTCACGAGTTCCCTGCACCGCCGCTCCCCGCAACCGGTAAACCAGGGATTCGAGGAGCTTCTCGTTCTTGCGCAATCCCTCTTTGAAGTCGCGGCGATCTGTGTGGGCTATCTCTTCCAGCAATTCCCGATGTCGTTCCTCCAGGATCTTCGCAAGGAACTCCTGCTCCTCACCGCTCAATAGCAGCTCCATGACTCCTCCTCCCAACCTCCAGTCTTTTTGAGATATAAGGGGAAGTGCCCGGCCGAGGAATAGCGGTGTGCGCTAACCCTAAGCCTCTCCTCTTCAGGACCAGGAGAGACCACGAGTGGCCATCATGAATAACGAGGTCCGAAACTGCGTCAATTTAGATAACGACCAAATCCTCAAACCCGAAATTCGGCCGATAGCGAGTTTCAGCTCTCCTATTCTACCCCCGAATTCAAGCGTCGCTGCTCATTCTTGATCGGGGTCGTGCAATATCACCGTGGCAAACTTCCATCCACCTTCCGCTTTGTGCAGCAGGTAAGTCACGCCCACTCTGTCCAGTGTCTGGCCGTCCGTCGTGTATCGCACCGCCGTTCCGCCAATCAACGCCACGGACGAACTGAGTGTCTTGACGGAGCCCAGTTCCAGTTCACTCCGGCCATAGCCTCTGGCTCGCAGACCCTCCATCATCGGCCGAAAAACTGCCGCGAGCGCCTCGTGATCCGCCATCGGGATAATCCCCTGCGGCGCCACCAGCAGGCACGGCTCATTAAAGTAGTGAAGGATCGACTGCGCATTCAGCGTGCTGAAGTCGCGGTAATACTCGGCGAGCAGCATCTTCAAAACTTCGTTGGCCATGGATCGATCCTGCCTGTTAACAGATTCGCGTGCGGCCCAGTCGAGCAACCAGGCTACGGTCGTTGCGTCCCCCTTACGGCAGTTCCCGAACCCAGATATTCCTGTAGCTGATCGGCTCGCTCTTATCCCCATGCGCCTGCAGCTTGATCGGCGCGCGGTCATATGCCTTATAGAAAGGCTTCCCTATGTACAGTGTCTGTCCCTTCAATTGAAAATGATCGTCGACTACCACGCCATTCCAGAAAACGGTAGCGTACGCGGGCGTTTTCAGCGAGCCATCCTCGTTGAAAGTGGGCGCCGTCCAGATCACGTTATACGTCTGCCACTGGCCCGGCCTGCGCGCCGCATTGGCCAGCGGAATGCTCTGCTTGTACAGGCTGCCGGCCATGCCGTTCACATACGTCTTGTTCTGGTACGAGTCGAGCACCTGCAATTCGTACCCGTCGTCGCCAGGGCCCGTCGAAGCCAGAAACACGCCGCTATTCCCGCGCGCCTGGTCGCTCCCCGTTATGTCCGGCGGTTCACGCCACTCGATGTGAAGCTGGTAGTCCTTGAACTTTCGCTTCGTCTCGATATTGCCCACGCCGTGTGCTTTGTTCACGATCAGGATGCCGCCGTGCACGAACCACTTCGCCGGGGTGTGGTCCTGGGCGGAAACCCATTCGTCCAAATTCTTCCCATCAAACAGCACAATCGCATCCGACGGCGGATCGGAATCCTTCGCCCCTGGCGTCACCACCGGAGGCACCGGCTCCCACACTTCCGTGTCCTTGGGATTCGCCTTCGGGGCTTCCTGGGCCGCCACCAGCGCACCCGCCGCAATCAAACACGTAACCGCAACCAGCTTCGAAAAATGTGTGTTCATAGGCCGCAATGAGAATACACCGTGCGAACGGCGCAGATCCCCTTTTTTCTGAAATCCAGTGTGAGGGGGATTGGTCCGGAAATTCCCTACTTGTTCTCGTCGGAAATCAGGCGGAACGTGATCGTTCCCCAGAACAGCCGCGCCTGCATCTGCACCGGCAAATGCCGCCCGTCGTCCGTGTACCAGATCCAGATATTCCCGCGGTTCTTCACCACGCCCGCATCCGCCGTTGGCTGCACGCGGGTCGTCTTGAACGTCCCCAGCGGTGTACGGATCTGCTCATGCGCCTCAACCTTCATCGTCACCGGCACGGTGCGCTGCGCATCGGCGATCGGAATCAGGAAGCTGTGCCCCACGTTCAGCGGCTGCGAGGCCATATAAAAAATCCCGCTCAGCAAATCCGTCAGGCAGCTCGGAATCGCCGACTCCGCATGCGTTTTCTGCCCATTCACCAGATTCTTCTGGTCCAGGATCGACTTCGAATTGGCATAATCGATGCGCAGCGTCGAATCGATCTGCCGCCGGCCCTCCACAGTCTGCTTGTTGAACTCGTAAGAGCAGCCCTTCTCCCGGTCAAACTCCGACTGGAAGCGGTCGTTAACATGAAACAGCAAGTTGATGGCCCCGATCGTGTATGCGGTCGCGTTCACCCGCTCGCGGTCGCCCGCCGCCTCGAAGTGGATCACCGCCGTTCCCGCTGGAAACACCCGCCAGTCAACCGAATAGGTAAGCGTCTGCTTCTGCGGGAACACAAAGCCCGCATCCGGCGGCGGTAGCGGGGCAATCTGCCGCGTCTGCCCCATCGTTGCCATGCAGAGAAAGGAAAAAAGAATCGCCAGATGCGTGCGCGTCTTCAATATCGGGCGGGCTCCTTAAATATTTGAATTCTCCGCAAATAGCAACTACCGGGCCACGGGGAAGATCGCTTGCAGCACCGGCCGCAAAAAGATCAGGCACAAATACAGCAATACGGCTCCTATAGCAGCATTGTACTCGCGGTGCTTCCTATACAGTCCCCACGAAAATCCCCCCCCATCCCCTTCCGTAACGCCTCCGTCTCCGGGCTGACCTGTCCCACCCCGGTACGCCGTCAGCCGCGGAACCAGCCGGGGCACACCCCGGCAATACTGATCAAACTCGGGAAAGGTCGCCCGCAAAAACCGCTCCTCCGACACGATCACCGGAATATATATGAGCGCGAACCCCACCGCGAGCACCACCGCCACCGGCCAGCTTAGCAAGGCAAGCGCAAATCCGCCCGCAATCAGCATCGATCCCAGGTACAGCGGATTCCGCGTATGCGCATACGGCCCGGTTACCGTCAGCTCCCGGTTCTTCTTCACATAGCCCGACGCATACCCGCGCAGCCAAAGCCCTGGAATCACCAGCGCAAGGCTCCACAGAATCGCCCCCGGCCAAGGAGCGCGCCGCCACAGTTCGAACAGATACAGCGCCGCGGCTACAAACCCCAGCGGCACGCGTATCCTCCGCGCCACCCTCTGCCACGTCTGCATCGCTCCGCTCTTTGCGGAAGCCTCGCCGCCGACCATCACGCTGTCTCCCCGACCAGCAACTCTTCCGCGGCCCGCAGCACTTCCTCCGGCTGAATCGTCAGCAGTCCCGCCTCCGGCTCCGATTTTCGGCTGTGATCCCGCCGGCTCGCAGGGCTGCGCAGCACCCGTGCCCGCGTTCCGAAAGGCCCATTCCGCGTCGGATCCGTCGGCCCATAAATCCCCACCACCGGCCGGCCCAGCGCGCATGCCAGGTGCAACGGCCCGCTGTCTCCCGAAATGCACAGCGCCACTCGTCGCATCAGCTCAATCAAACGTCCCAGCGACGGCATCAGCAGTCGCGCCGCGCCTTTCGTCTCCTGCACGATCACCTGCGCCAGCGGCTCCTCGCCCGGCCCCGTATTCACCACGACCTCAATCCCGCGATCCACCAGTCCCCGCGCCACCATTGCATACCGTTCCACCGGCCAGCGCTTCGCTCCCCATCCCGCTCCGGGATTCATCACCACCACCGGCAACTTTCCCGTCAGCACCTTCCCGCACCACAATTCCGCCTCACCATCCATCGGCAGCAGCGGCTTCACAGGTTCCAGCTTGTCCCCCGCCAGCGCCGACGCCAGCTCCACATCCTGCTCGATCACGTGCGCCCCATGCGTCCGCACCCGCTCGTTGAAGAGCCACCGCGCCGCACCTTCCCGCGGCTCCGCCTCGCCAATCACGCGCCCGCACCCCGCCAGCCGCGCAATCATCGCCGACCGCACCGCCCCCTGCAGATCCAGCGCAGCATCATACCCACTCGCCCGCAGCGCCCGCCGCAGTCCCCTGATCTCCCTCAATGTCCTCGACGCCACCGGTCTCCGCCCCCACTCCTTCGCCGGCGCAAAATGAATCCCATCCACCAGGGGCTGCCCCTCATCCCTCGCGCCAGCCCCCAGATCCCTCGCCCCAACTCCCTCTTCTTCTCTATTTTCTGTTCCCTTTTCCCTATTCCCTATTTCCAGTCCTCTGCTCCCTGCCTCTAACAGCGCCCTCCACCGCGGATCCACTACCCAGTCAATCCGCCACTCCGGATGCGCTATCCGCAGCGCCGTCACCGCCGGAAGCGCGTGCAAAATGTCGCCCATGGCGCCCAGACGCACCACCAGCAATCGAAATTCACTTGTCCTATGCAAATTCTGATTCTCGCACAGCCGCTGTACCCCGACGCCGCGCCAAAGCCCCCAAACGAAAGCCCACCTCGCTCGTCGCGCCCTAGGCATCAGCGCGAATCGGGACCTGTCGCGCCCTAGTTTTCTGTGCGATGGCGGGCTTGTCGCGCCGTAACCCGCAGGGCGAAGGTGGAATCAGGCCGCCCGAACTCCCGCCTTGCCCTCGGTAGCCGTCCCTCTCCGTCCGCGCTTTTTTATCCCCGTCTTCTCGCGCTCAATAATCGCGTCCACCTCGCCGCCAATCAAAAATGCCAGCCCGGTGAGATAAAACCACAGCATCAGCACCATCACCGCGCCCATTGGCCCGTAATCCGACGCGTAGCTGTTGAAGTGATTCATGTACACCCGCAACCCGAACGACGCCACAATCCACAATCCCAGCCCCGCTACCGATCCCGGCGAGAACACCTTCCACCGCGGCTCCTTCACGTTCGGACCAAACCGGTACACCACCGAAAACGCAACCAGCAGCAGAAAAAACGCCACGGGGTACTGCACCACATCCCACACCACCCTCAGCCCGCCGCCAACTACCATCTCCGCCACCCACCGCCCCACTGTCACCATCAAGACCGAGCCCAGCACCAGCACTCCCACCGCCACCGTCAGCCATAACGCCGTCAGCCGCTGCTTCACCATCGACCGCTCTTCCGGCGCGTCGAAAACCGTGTTCAGCGTGTCGATCATCGCCGCCATGCCCGATGACGCCGAGAACAGCGCCACCAATATCCCGAACGCCAGCTTCCCGTTCCCGCCCCGTGCCAGCGAGTGCCGAATCCCCGACCGCACCAGTTCGGCCGCCTGACTCGGCATCTCCCGCGTAACCTCCGCAATCAGCCGATGCATCGCTGGCGAGTTCATACCCACCAATATCCCCATCAGCGAAGTCAGAAAGATCACCAGCGGAAAAATCGAGAACAGAAAGAAATACGCCAGCCGCGCCGATCGCCCCAGCACGTCGTCCGCCAGCACCTCCTTCCACGTGCTGCGCGCTAGCTGCCACTTCGTCAGCCCGCCCAGCTTCCAGGTCGACCCGCCCACATATCCCGAAACTCCTCGCTCAGCCATGACAAATCCCCTGATGTCTCCTCGTATTTTCTTTTGGATGCGCCCCGCCGTCTCGCGCGCCTTTTCCGCTTTCCTTCCGACTATGTCAAACCGCTCTGCCCATTGCGGCCAACCGCCTCCTGCCCTAGGCCATCACACAGCCTTGAAAGAGAGGCCAAAATGTCCCAATCTGCTTTCTGCAACATTCCGGCCGCTGAAACCACCGCGGCCACAGTCCGGGAAAAGGCCGAGGCCACGCTCCACGCCGCACAGCGCCTGCGTTCGAGCCTCCAGGAACGTTTTCAGCAGGTAAGCAACACCGTCACCGAAACCGCCGCGCAGCTCCCTGCTTTCAAGCAGGAGCTCACCGACGACGCTCAGCGGCTCGCCCGCCGCGCCCGCCTCTACCACCAGACACGCCCCATCAGCGCCCTGGGAGTGGTTGCCGCGGCCGCCTTCGCTCTCGGCGTCGTCATCGGCCTGGGGAGACACTGATATGGCTTCAGGGCCCACTTTCCAATCCGAATTCCAGCAGCTCGGTCACGACATCAAGAGCTACTTTGAAACTCGCTTCGAGATCCTGCGCACCGAGCTCAACAACACCGTTGCTAAACTGCGCAGCTCCGCCATGCTCATCGGCGGCGCCGCAATCATCGCTATTCCGTCGCTCATCTTGTTGGGAGCCTGCGTCTCGCTGGCGATTGCCTATGGCCTTGGCGCCATTCCCGACCAGGCCGGACTCATTGGCGGCTTCCTCATCACCGGCGCCTGCGGACTGGTTGTAGCCGGCATCGCCGGATGGGCCGGCGTGTTAAAACTCAAAGCCGGCAATCTCACCCCCAAACACACGCTGCACGTCCTCCGGCGCGACGGCGAATCTTTTCGGAATGGAGGGACGAACTGTGTCGACGAATCCCAGACCCAGACCCGTAGAAGAGCTTGAGCTGCAGGCCGAACGCGAGCGCCAGCGCATCAACCAGCGTGTGGCCGAAATCCGTTGCAATCTCGAGGAACGCCTCGACGTCCGCCGCATAGCCGAGGACCGCATCCGCTCCCGCCCCGCGCCTTTCTACAGCGCGGTAGCCGCCCTCGCCGCCTTAACCGGCTACATCCTCGCAAGACTCGTCAAAGCCTGACTGGATCAATGACCAGCTAACAGGGGTGACCCGGGTCCCGATTCTGGGACCCGGGGAACCGCCACAGTTAGTGCCCCGTTTCCTTGCGACTTCCGCATGTCGAAAGGTTGAGAGGAGAAGATTCTTGCGAGAAAAGACCCCTCGCCTGGGATGTTTATTACTGGCGACAGTTTCCGTAACTAGTGATTCTGAGAATGGTCGGGACGGGCAGATTTGAACTGCCGACCCCTCGCACCCCAAGCGAGTGCTCTACCAGGCTGAGAACAACGTCTTTAGATGCAACAATTTACAAGATTTGGCTCCGAATTTTACCCCTCGCTTCGGAGACAAGAAAATGGGATTTTCTGAGTTTATTCGTGAACGCCGATTCCTCTCCAACGTCTCTCCATCAACGCTGGAGTGGTACAAGCACAGCTTCAAATGGCTGGACACCGACGCACCCTCGCAAGAAGACCTGAAAGCAGCCGTGCTCAAGATGCGCACGAAAGGGCTACGGGCAACGGGCTGCAATTCGGCCATCCGCGCCATCAACCCTTACGTGCATTGGGCCAACGCCGGGCCGGATGTGAAGTGCGGTCCCGCTTGCATGCACCCGAGAATCGCGCAACTGAAAGAGCCGCAAAACGTGCTCCCCACTTTCACTGACAAGCAAATCCGCTTGCTGGTGGAGTGGAAGCCGAAAGGTAGACTTGAGCGGCGTCTCCATTTGATCCTGCTCTTTCTCTTCGACACCGGCGCACGGATTGGCGAAGTGCTCAAGCTGCGCGTCATTGACATCAACCTTGATGACTTGCTGGTGACGCTGGACGGCAAGGGGAGCAAGCAGCGAGTGGTTCCAATTAGCTTTGAATTGCGAAAGGCCATCCACCGCTACGTTTCAGACTTCAACCGCAAGCCGGAGTCCCTTCTGTTCGCAACATCCGAAGAGACAGCGCTAGACCGCCACAACGTGCTGCATTACGCAAAGAGGCTGTGCCTCTCATTGGGATTCACCGCGCCAGGGCGCACGCTTCACGCTACCCGGCACACGTTCGCAACCGGCTATTTGCGGCGGGGCGGAAACGTCTTTCTGTTGCAAAAGGTCATGGGTCACTCCGATTTGGAAACAACGAAGCGATACGCGCACATGACCACGGCAGACCTCCAGGCCGTGCATGAGCGACTGACCCCGCTTTCGAGACGATGGTGATAGAAAGTGGGTAAACGCTTGCGTTGATCGCGCTAACGCTTTATTCTCTATGACCATCTATGCGAAAGCTGCGGATCAAATACTCAAGTGATGCCTTGCTTACAGTGCAACGCAGCGGGCTTTGGAATCGTCAGATGGTTTACATCCTTGCCGCTAACAAGTCCTTCAAGTACCCGAGCGGCAGGAGAACGAGAATCATTTATATAGGAACCACTGGGAAGAGTACCCAGAGGCCAGCCACATCCGCAGTGAACAAGGCGAGCGCGGCCTTCGGGAATCTTTGGGGTGTTCGCAGAATTGACGTGCACATTGTGAACTCTCAGCGGCGGCAAGCGGTACAAACGTGGAAACATCTTGAATCTGCTTTGCTCGCAGCTTTCCGTGACCGTTACTTTCAGCTTCCGAAATATAACCTAAAGAAAGGCTCTGTGAAGCACGCCGATGATATTCGTTTGTTTCGGCGCAATGCGCTTGAAAATCTGCTCAAACAATTTGAGGAATAAGAGCCAGGAAGCCGGTACGGAGGGCGCAAACCGGGGAAGAGAAATCACACCCGATAAAGGACGCGAAAGGCATAGAAGCAATCTCCTGCCCTCGGATAAAAGCACGAGTATGCGATGATATTTTCACATGCCGGATCAACAAACAATCGCAAAGGAACTCGGCGCAATCCGAAAGCTGGCGCGAGAGTATTTTGGCGGTGCAATCAATCTTTGGAACGAAGAGCACAGCCATTCGACTCTCTCATGGGGTGAAGCCGATGCTTTCATAAGCGGATTACCGCCAAACTTAGCGGAGAAGTTGGGAGACCTTGAATCTCAAATCGCTGCATGGGCTTCGAGAGTGGTGCCTCTGGCACGCACGGCACCCCTAATGAGTGGTGCAGACCAAGGTGAATTGAGATTACGCACGCGAGAGATGATGGCGGCTCTCCGATTCCGCGAGTATCAGTACAACGAAACGCGCCTTCTAAGCTGGGAAGACCAAGTATATGGAGTGGAGCCTGCATCACAAAACGAAAGAGAAACGCTCCCGCAAGACGCAGTGGCTCGTTTTGGACGTGCAGCGGACGAGATTCAACGCCTTCTCTTGCTTGTGCAGGGGCAAGACTCCGAGAGAATCAATCCAGTCCAGATGGTCCCACAGTTTTCGGGAGCGCAGCTTCGCCGTGACACTGCCTTCATCATGATGTGGATGAGTGACGAACACCCTGAGTTGGAAGACGTAAAACAGGGAATCAAAGAGGTCTTTGGTGAATTCGGAGTCTCAGCAATTCGCGCAGATGAAATCGAACATGAAGGTGTAATCACTGAAAGAATTCTCCAAGAAATCTCGTCGGCGGAATTCCTGATTGCGGATCTAACAGGCGCGCGCCCGAACGTCTATTACGAAATTGGCTACGCTCATGCGCTAGGGAAACGGCCGATCCTTTATCGAAAAAGGGACGCTGTTCTTCATTTCGATTTGGCCGGAAGGAACGTCCCGAGCTATTCCAATGTGTCTGAACTCAAACGGATGCTCCGAACTCGGTTGGAAGCCTTGGTTGGTTTCAAAAGTGCCAAATCGAAGAGGGAAGAAGTGGCTGGTTCATCTCACGATTCGTAACTACTCAGCTCCTAATTTTGCCGCTCAGTCCCTTGTAAAGCGCAACCTCTTGTTAGCGGACAACCCGTTCCAAAATCATTCGTGCAAGCGCCACACTGTCCGCCACAACCGATGTCAGCCCGGGTGATGGTCGGCTTATATCATCACGCGCCAGCCTCACAGCGGCGATTACAGACGCGGCAATCACAACCGTAGATGCGAAGCGGTCCCTGTTTCTGCCGTTGCTGCTCTTCCCATGCAATTGCTCTCCGCATCTCGCCCATTAGCGCACCCTCCATTCCGACCTCACCGGCTTGCGCACCAACCCCAGCTTGTACGAGAGCCGACCACGGAACACATCAAGGCCGTTCATGAGGGCCTTAGCCTGCCGCCACTGTGAGAGAGGAATGACCGGGACGTGATTTAGACCGTGCGTTAGCCAAACGGAGGCGGTTCAAGGTCTTCGGGCGCTGAAGTAGACACTCGTGGTGTGATCTTCTCAAGAGCGCCACTGACGAGTTTCGTTGCTTGATCCAGGCTCTCACTTTCGCCCGTGCTGTTGTTAGCAGTCCGTATTTGCTGCGCAATAAGGGCAATGAAGCCGCTTCTAATCGCATCACAGATAGCGTCTGTTCCTTCGGACATTGCGTTCCCTCCCCCATTCGGTAGGCAGACAGTCCGTGTCGGCCTTTCAGTCGCATCAAGGAGGAATCATTCGATTGTGCACTGGTTCGGGTCTGTGCGCTGAGACACAAGTGGTGGGGTGGGTCAAATCTCGAAAGCAAATCCTCCGTAGAGCGCCGCAACCCTCAAATCTACACAGACGGACAATTCGCAAAAATGAGACAAAATGTGGCTTTTTCACAACATTTGAGAATTACTCGTTCATGTGAATTTTTGGGCGGCGGTGGGCTGGGCGGGTTCCTTCTGGAAGATTTACCCCACCCCTCTCTTGTTCTCTTTCTTGCGGTTAGACGCCTGTCTCATTACCGGAGGATGTTGCATATAGCACATTGACACCACTCATTCGCTTCATGTGCCCGGTGTCCTGCCCGGACCACTTCATCAGGCACGGACTCAGGGTTGGGCCACATTTCCCGTGCGTTCGGCGGGATGGGAGGATGTGGCATCAGTTGACCGCATACACAACGTTTCGGGCGCTTGGATTGTCTTTTCATGGCTATCCTTTCCGTTGACAACCGTTCCAGCCATTCCATCTATTTCAATTCCGCATCCAATACACCACCCCCACACATGAAATGTGGGGGGTATGTATTCCTATTTTTTCTCTTAGGGGAATGGCCAATTTGGAATGGCTAGTCACGCGCGGGATACCAAAAGCGTGGAATAGCCATTCCATTGGAATGACTATTCCTCTCGTAAAACCGACCCGCCCGTGGTGCCCCTGAGTATCAGCTTCTTTTCGGTTGATACCCACTTGGCATTTCCGCCACTCCCCGTCCGCTCTTTCAGAACCGCTTGGATTCTGTTCACACCGATGTCCGGGTCATGCTGGACAAGCTCTCGAATAATGGCACGCCGCTCATCGGCCTTCCGGTCTTTCAGCACGGCCACTGGAGCAGGTTCCCCGATGATGCTGCAAGCCGCCGTTACGCGATCACAGCCAAAGTCAAACGGCAATGCCTCAAACTCGCGGACCTTCAAAGGGTACATGCGGCTGGTGGAGTCAAACCGCTTTGCCGGTTCATTTAGTCGCGTGGCCCAACACATGCTGAGCATGGCCGCGATCTCGCTGGAGCCACGGACGGCATTTTGTAATGTCAGCTCATTCCCCACGCTGGCTTTGCTGGAGTGAAACAACACCCAGACAGTCGCGCCAAGATTCCGTAACCGGAACAGCTCATCCGAAAACTCAGCCATATCTTGTGGGTCATTCTCTTTGCCTTCAATGAACCGGACGGCAGTGTCCAGGATTACCAGCGAGCCTTCCAATTCAACGGGCGTCAAATCACGTAACCGAATCTTCCCGGCCATGTCCAGTGACCGAAACAACAGCTTCCGCGTCTTGGTGTGTTCGACCATTCCAAGGCTTGTGGCGAGCCTTTTTAGCTCGCGCAAACCCATCTCGGGGCAAAGATAGATGACACGCTTAGGCGGGTTCGAAACAGCAAAATGCCCCATAAACGGCTGCGCGGTCACACAGGCCGCCGCAAGATTCAGAGAAATGATGGATTTTCTGTCGCCAGCATATCCGGCCAACGCTGTGATGCTGTTCTCATACAGGATGCCATCCACGGTGAACCGGCCATCGGGCACGTTCATGATCTCATCAAACGTGTGATACTTCGCCCATGGGTCGGTCGTCTCTTCCGGCGCGGCGCTTTTCCCGCCGATTGTGACTTCAGCGTCTGGCGTCGGGATTGCATACCTGCTCACGCTTGAGGCTATGCGCTGGACTTCTTCTTCATCCAGCGGCGGGTCGCATCTGTCCGCGTTCAACTGGAGCAACGCCACCTCAAGAGCGGCAGCAGACAATCCGGCATTGCGCAGTTTCCCCGCTATGCTGGTGAGCCGGATGTTTCGGTTCTCTGTGATTGGCTGTCCGTCATCCTCAACGGGCTTGTGCTCCGTCTTCAATGAGCGCACCACAGCCGGAAGCGGTGCAAGATGTCCGTCCATCACCAGTTCATAGGCTTCCCCGCTGTCCGGGTGAATACTCCCGGCAGCCATCACATAGCCGCCATGACTTTTGATTTGCCCCGTGCCTCCGGCAAGTGAAAACTCGCCTACGCTCGGCATGGCCTCTGAGTAATAGAGCTGGACTCCATACTCCGGCGAGCCATCCTTCGGGTTGCTGCGGCGGCCTGTGTGGACGGTGTACGTATTCGGCAGCCCGGCCCGATCCATCCAGGCGCGTGCATCCGCTTCCGTTGCGTTCCCGTGGTCGCAGTCCACCACTGAGAGGCCGCTAGGCCCGCACGCGATGGCGACGTTGGCGTCCGGCTTCACTGCCCACCATTTGCGGACCTGCTCTTCATCGTTGCTGGCATCTAGGACGCCGCTAGGCACCAGGCCGCCAAGTGGTCGCTTGGTGCGGGGTACACATGGGAACACATACCATCCCCGGCGCACGCAATCGAGCGCCACATCTACAAGTGCCATAGAACATCTCCGCCCCGCGCTGTAATGCCCCGCAATCGCGCCACAAAGCCGTAGGCGCGTCACCTGAAGTTGAGACAGGCTCAGGAGCATCAATTTTCGCGGGGAACGTGGAAGAATACCGTATCGCAACTCGCTTGGACTGTGAGCGGGATCACAAGGACCACCGGAAATGCAAAATGTTTCGGTAGGTATACTGATCGGAGAATGCCGCACCCCGCCTTCACTAAGCTCTATTCGCTGCCTGCTTGTCTCGCAGGGAAATGCGAGGAAGAGGTCTATGTTCGTTGGCTCCGCCGCAAAGCTCAGGCGCACGTCATCCGCGACCGAAAGCGATTTGGACAAGAGAGCTGCATTGGTGCGATGTATCGGCAATTAATTCATCAGGCAGTTCAAAACGGCGGGGACCGGGACTACTACACCGGACGACCACTTGATTGGAGCCTCATCAGCACCTATGACAACGAACTCTCTAAAGCCGGTCGTGATGGATATTTGAGGATGTTTGCAAATCTTCCCACGGTGGACCACGTGACCGGAGAAGACGGCAAAATCAAGTTCGTTATCTGCTCGTGGCGCGTGAACGATTGCAAAACACACCTTACCGAGGACGAGTTTCACGCTCTATGTGAGCAGGTCTTGGAGCACAGAGCTACGCGACACCAGAAGCCAGAAGCTAAAGAGTCATAGCTTGCAACCGCCTCGCTTAACGTGCGGGCGTTGCTCTTTAAGGGCACGACTCAGGCGTTCACTGGCGCGTAACTGTAAAGCGTCTCCCGGCTGATGCCAAATTCACGGGCTAAGGCGGCCTTCTTTTCACCCGCCGCCACACGTGCGCGGAGCTGTGCAACACGCTCTGGCGTCAAGGACGGCTTGCGACCCCGGTAGACTCCTGCTTTCTTCGCAAGGGCGATGCCCTCACGCTGACGCTCACGGATGAGGGACCGTTCAAACTCCGCGAAAGCGCCCATCACACTCAGGAGCAGCTTGGACATTGCGTTGTCTTCGCTGGTGAACGTCAAGTGCTCTTTCACAAACTCCACCACCACGCCCCGCCCCGTCAGCTCCATGACCATTCTGCGGAGGTCATCAAGGTTGCGGGCAAGGCGGTCCATGCTGTGAACCACCAGCACGTCACCATCCCGCACGTAGTCCAAGGCCGCTTGCAGTTGCGGGCGCTTCGTATCTTTGCCGCTTGCCTTGTCCGCAAACCGCTTGTCTAGCTGGACGCCCTCAAGCTGACGCGATTCATTTTGGTCCAGCGTTGAAACCCGCACATACCCGATTCGCTTTCCGCCCCGCCGTGCTGCCGTCATGTCCTTGTCTCCATGTGTCAACTTAGACTCTATGACTATGCGGACATTCTGTCAAGAAAAAACAAACAGGACCCTATTCTGACGTGGAAACTGTCAGACCCGCAGTGTCAGTTTGGGCTATAGCCTAACCTGACGGTTGGGTTGGCTAAACGGCATCCAACGCTCTCAGCGTGCAATATCCGATTTTGGGATATTAACTTTCCGCCTCCGAGAATGAGTCTTATGCCCGGTCAGGACGAGTCGTATAAGCAGTTTGAGCAGAGCCTTGTTCACGCACGCCAAGGGAAGAATCTTACGCAAGCGGAATTGGCCGAAAGATTAGGCAAGCCGCAATCATTCGTTTCGAAATACGAGAGTGGCGAGCGACGCTTGGATGTAGTCGAGTTTCTGGAAGTGTGCGGAGCAATCGGGGCTGATCCCCACGAACTGCTGGACGCCGTGGCAGGAGCGGAACCCGCCAAGACAATTTTTGATCATTGGGAGATTACTCCTGAGCAAGTTTCGGCGTTGATACGCGCAAATCCCAGCCTACGTGGAATGGTTCTGGGGTATGTTGCTGAGCAGAAGGCGCATGAGAAATTCAGCTCGTACCAGGACATAACCGATCTCGGCAAGGATGATGACCACAACCGGAAAAAGAAGGGTGACCGCCGAATCCAGTACAAGGACCGGGTCCTAAAGGTCGAGGTGAAAAGCCTTCAGACGAACAGTGTTAAGCAATCGGACAAAGGCGAGTGGACCGGAAACTTTCAATGCGATGCGAGCGACAAGAGGACAGTGAAATTCGAAGATGGCACCACACTCGAAACCACGCTCCTGCTTCGTGGCGAGTTCGATGTCTTGGCCGTCAACTGTTTTGCTTTTGGTGATCAATGGCGCTTCGCTTTCGCACGCAATAAAGACCTTCCAGAGGCTCGATTTGCGAAGTATACCGCTGCTCAACGAGCGAATCTGATTGCGTCTCTAATCTCGATTACGTGGCCTCCTAAGCCCCCGTTTACAGAAGACCTCTTGAGCGTGCTTGATGCTGTTCTAGCCGAACCCGAAGAGGTTGAGATTGAAGAAAAGCAGGAAGTCATTGAGGCAGAGCAGACCGTACTAGAGGTCAAACCGAAGTAGACTTCGCACGCTTGCTCTTCTTGACTCGCTTAACGAACACAAGGAAGTAGCTGTGATTCTTCCGAGCGTGTACCTGCTTTAGGATTCGGCTGACACCGCTGCGATTCTGGCGCACTGTGACGAAGAGGTCTTTTGTATAGAAGCCCAAGGATTCGTAATGGTTGATGATCTCAACGTGTGTTAGCCATTGCCGATTGGCTGACACTTCGTCCTGACACTTGACTATTGCAACGCCTTCATCACGGAGCACCCGGAAAGCCTCTGCTCCAGCACGAAAATAGAGGTCTGTCACTGCGCCATGCCATTTGGCGCTGTGGTTTACCTCGTCTCCGTTTGAGTAGTAGTTCCTGAAAGCCGAGTGCGTCCCACCACCTGCTTTGTGATTAGCGTTGTTTCTGAGCAGCCCCTCCATATAAGGGGGATCGAGAACGAGCGCATCGAAACTGGCATTCTCGTAGGGCAACGTGCGGCAGTCCACACCGGTTGCAATATCGCTTGGTACAAGTTCATATTGCGTTAGGTCAACGTACTTCCAGAACACTCCGCCGCCATATGTCACATCCGCGATTCGTGCGCCCTTCGGGACATGCAGTTCAAGGATGTTTGGGAAGACTTCAGCGTTTCCAGCGACGTAGGCGGATTGCACAACGTTGCTGGATGCAATGCCGCCTTGCACCCGCCGACCGCTCTTCACTTCGGGTTCCGGCATCAATTCCAACTGCAAAGGATTCATCAAGGGCCAGAGTATCCGATCCGGAGCCGAGGGGCAATCTGGATATACTTTCGGAATGAGACTCGTTTTCCCACCGGCGAAATTGATCCTTGAAAAGGCCCAAGATGGGAAATACCGGCTGGAATTGGACGGGAACCTAATCGCAACGTTCGCCAACGAGAAGGCCGCCATTAACGAGTACAACAAGATTCGGCGCAAATTGGAGGCGGAACTTCCACCAACCCAAATGTCCGATGAGGAGAAGCGGCAACTCCTCCAGAAGTCCATCTCTGATTCCCTTGTCGCACACAATTCGATGAGAGCCGAGCCGAGACGAAAGGCCGCGAAGAGCCGGACATTCGGCTGATCGTGAGTGTTGGGCGGCATTGCGCCTCAACAAGAGGTCTTCGGCCCATTGCAAAGGGGAGCGTATGATTTGCAGGGAATGTGGAGAGGCCTTCACACTTCAGCCCGGCAAACCGGGATTCGCAAACGTCTGTCCTTCGTGTACCGAGCCGCCCGAAGCGCACGCCAAAAAGATTGAACTGAAGGCAGTCAATCACAGAGCGTTGGTTGCTTCCGACAGAGCCAACAAACGGAATCGGGAAGAGGCGGAACGAGAGAAGCGTGAACTAGGTGCGATGGGGTTCGAAGTAGTGCGCCGCTTGCGAGTAGAGATTCCTCTCAAGGATGAGCGCCGCACCACGGTAGTCATGGAACGAGACACTATGCGACACATCCGCGAAGCCATCGAAAGAGGAACGCTGGTGCAGCCGTTTCGCCCCGCAGCCGTGAATCGCACTTTGGGTATCGACTATGCGGGAGTGTTCCTGCCGAAACATCGGGTGGGGAATCCGGGCGGCTTCACTGAGCACTTCGTACAAATCGAGCGCGGCCTGTATCGGCTGAAATGACCGCGCGGACTCGCACCACGCCAATGGTCCCAAAACAGGCTTTCGCGGTCGCACCTTTAGGCGAAAATTCTTGCAATAAAAAGACCCCTCGCTTAGGATATTTGCCAAGGAGTCAACATCCTGTAACTTGTTGAATTTAAAGATGGTCGGGACGGGCAGATTTGAACTGCCGACCCCTCGCACCCCAAGCGAGTGCTCTACCAGGCTGAGCCACGTCCCGACACGATCGAGCCGGCCCAGGGACGAGCCGGCTTTGGGGGTCTTTACAAGTGTACACCGCTTCGCTCAGTGCGATGGCGGAACATACTCCGATGGCAGAGCCGATCCCGACCCAAAGAAAAACTCCTCCATCTGCTCCACCAGGAACTGCTGCGCCTGCGGCGTCCATGGCTGCAGCCGGTATTCATTCAGCAGCATCTTCTGCCGGTTCACCCACTCATCCCATGCCGCTTTCGACACGTTCTTGTAGATCTTTTGACCAAACTCCGAATCGAACGGCGGCTCGTCCAATCCTTCCATTTCGCGCTTGTTGCGCACGCAAAATACCATGTGTGCCATTCTGCAATCGCTCCCGGATTCATTGTATTGGATGCCCGCATCAATCCCGCTACTCATGTACTCCGCCCCGCCGCGCGATCGCCGGCGCATAAATTCTCTCCGTCGACCTCTTTAAAAAACCTGTTCGCGAGATGCGAAACTGCGCCCTTTGGGTTTAGAATCACCTTCAACGTCAGTTCGGCGGAAAGATGACGTTTGAGTCGCGTTTTCCCTCTTGAATCCCCATCAGAATCGGAGATCGCCGTGTCAGCTTACTGTCGCAAATGCGGAAGATCGAATTTCCGTCTCTCTCGTTTACACAGTTTCGATTTAGGGCGTCTCTTGATGCTCCAATTGCCGGTTCGTTGCCGTATTTGCCACCATCGCGATTACATTTCTTATGTGAATGCGATCAAGGTTTGGCTACATCCGCATAGACCGAGAAAAATAAGAACCATTCCCAAGAGCGCCGGGCCCCAGGCTTGAAATCACGAGAGACTGAATAATTCCACCGAGGTCCTCATGGACGAGTGTGACGACCGCTGAGCCCGCGTTCTGTTTCGGCTAGCTCGAAGCCGTAATGACCCCGAATGCCGCGGCTGTTCTTAGTGTGCCCGAATGCTATAGGCTCAATAGAGTATGGAGATCACGTGCACCCGCTGCCACCAGGCGGTTGAAGCCGGGACTTGCTACTGCCCTGCCTGCGGCATGCCGCAACTCGTTTATTCCACTGAGGGCTCAGGTGAACAGGGCTTGGCAGAACGCGGCGAAATGCCGGTGCGTGACGCCGCTTCGGTGGACTGGAAGCAGGCAATGCGCGTGGCGATCGCGCTAGCTGTACCCGCAGGTATTCTGTGTTCGATGTATTCGCCATTCAGCACCATCGGGATCTTCCTTATGGCAGGCACCGCTGCTTGGGTGGTCGCCATTTATCTGCGCAAGGAGCGACCGGCGTGGATCACCATCGGGGCAGGGGCGCGTATAGGGCTGGTGACCGGCATCTTAGGTGGATGGACCACATTCGCGGCTTCCGGCGTAACTCTCTCCGCGCGGCGATTTTTATTTCACCAGGGCAACACCTTTGACGCGCTCTGGCAGAACATCGAGGAGCAGTTAAGTCAGCGCGAGACGATGAGCTTTAACGCGCAATCCGTAGAGATTATCAAAGCTTGGTTGCATTCACCGGCGGGCCGTGCGGGATGGGTAGTTGCCAGTCTGGCCATGGTCTCTGGCACGCTGATGTTGTTTGCCGTGGCGGGCGGGGCACTGAGCGCGCGATTGCTCGGTCGACCCGGCCGGCAGCAACTCTAACCCCAGGACATTCGCGATGAAGCACTCGCCGAATCTTCTGCAAAGGTCGACTTGCGGGATTGAAGGCGTAACTTGGTTCTCCACAACTTGCTCTCCCGGGTGAACCCTCGTATCATCCGTCGAGAGATAAGCAACGAGATCAGCTATGAGCGAAACGGGAACCGAGTCGAATCTGCGCGTCAAAGGACGTCTGATGTCCGCCTCGGAAATCGAACGCACACTTGTGCGGCTGGCACACGAAATTGTCGAGAAGAGCAATGGCAGCGAAGACCTTGCGCTGATCGGAATCAAACGCCGAGGGATTCCTCTTGCCGAGCGCCTGGGCGCTCTCATTTCGAACATCGAGAAGCGGCCAGTCGACGTAGGATCTCTCGACATTCAGTTCTACCGCGACGACTTGTCTACCGCCGGCTCTCGTCCCGTGGTTACGCCGGGCGCTATTGGCTTCGACGTCGAAGGTCGCGATGTAGTTCTTTGTGACGACGTACTCTACACGGGACGAACGGTCCGCGCTGCGCTTGATGCCCTCTTCGACCACGGACGCCCGCGCCGAGTTCAGCTTGCCGTCCTGATCGACCGCGGGCACCGTGAATTGCCCATCGAAGCATCGTACGTTGGCAGGCACGTACCCACCAGCAGCCGGGAAATCATTGAAGTGAAATTCCGTGAAGTCGACAACGAGGAGCAGGTGCTGCTTGTTGAGCGACCGACCTAAGCCATAACAGGGCAGCCTCTGTTCTCCCGCCTCTCATCTGGGACTTCGAGGAAATCCGGCAGACCGGCCGGAACCGCCTGGAACGGAGAGGCGAGAAGTGAAAGTCTAAGAGATGACCGCGACCGCAACACCCTTTCATCGCCAGTTGAGTATGCCGCCTGCGCCCGTCTCGCAGTTTCCGTATCATCCCGGCTCCCTTTTGTCGATGATGGATCTGTCGCTGGATGAGGTCAGTCGGCTTCTCGCCCGTGCAACATTTCTCGAGAAGGAAGATCCGCTCGTCCGGGATCGCATTCTGGCGAAGAGACGCGTGGCTCTGCTCTTCTACGAGTCGTCGACCCGCACGCGCACCAGCTTTGAGCTGGCTGCCAAATCACTGGGCGCCGATACCACACTGGTTTCTAACCTGAGCTCAAGTATCGAGAAGGGTGAAACCCTGAAAGACACTGGGCTGACGCTGCGTGCACTCGGCGCCGAAGCCATTATTCTCCGGCACAATTCGTCTGGCGCGCCGTGGCTTCTTGAAGAAGCTACACGCCTGCCCGTACTCAACGCCGGCGACGGCATGCATGAACACCCTACTCAAGCGCTGCTCGATCTCCGTACTATGTTGGCTCATCTGCGGGCGGCGACGGAGACGGTGAATCCCGAAACCCTCTCTGGAGTCACCGTGATGATTGTCGGCGACATACTTCATAGCCGCGTGGCTCGCTCGAATATGCTGCTGTTGCCGAGACTTGGAGCGCAGGTTCTGCTTTGCGGCCCGAAAGAACTGCTTCCCGACCTCGCCACGCAGACCGGTCCCGGCATTTCGATCGAGAGGGACTTTGACGCGGCACTCCGCCGGTCCCAGGTTGTCATGATGTTACGGATCCAAGCCGAACGGCTCGCCGGCCTTCAACTCGACCTGGAGGAATACAAAACAAAATACCAACTCACCGGACAAAGGCTGGCCCAACATTCGCCAGAGGCGCTTGTGCTCCATCCCGGGCCGATCATTCGCGGCCTGGAACTGACCGCCGGTGTGGCCGACGGCCCGCAATCCGCGATTCTGGAACAGGTGCGAAACGGAGTCGCAATCCGCATGGCTGTCGTAGAACGGGCGCTTGCAACGGGAGAGAGAGGTGGACGATGAACGCGCTTGCCATCTGCAATGGGCGCCTCGTCGATCCGGCTGCCGGCGTCGACGCCGCCAGGGACATTCTTATCAAAGATGGACGCGTGGCTGAAATCGCCGGGCCCGGCAAACTGAAGTTGAGCAATGGTGCTGCCGGCGCGCAGGTTCTCGACGCAACCGGACTCGTCGTTGCGCCTGGACTCATCGACATGCACGTCCACCTCCGTGAGCCTGGGCAGGGCTATAAGGAAACGATCGCTACCGGCACGGCCGCCGCAGCGGCCGGAGGTTTCACTGCCGTAGCCGCCATGCCCAACACCACGCCGATCAATGATTCGGCGGAAACCACGCGTTGGATGCAAGCACCCGATCGCGGCGCCGTGGTACGCGTTTTTCCCATTGCCGCTGCCACTCGCAGTTCCAAAGGCGAAGCCGTCAACGACTACGCTGCACTCAAATCCGCTGGGGCAGTGGCGGTAACTGACGACGGCCGCCCTATTTTAAAAGACAGCATTATGCGCGAAGTGCTGAGTGCTGCCGCCCGCGTGGGGTTGAGCGTCATCCAGCACGCAGAAGACACGCGGCTCACCCAGGGCGCGAGCATGAACCAGGGTCCGGCTGCGTTCCGCCTCGGGCTCCGCGGTATGCCTCCGGAGGCGGAATCCTCCGTCGTTGAGCGCGACATCCGACTAGTGGGCGAACTGCGCGATGCACGAGTTCACCTGCATGTGGCGCACACGTCAACGGCGGCGGCACTGGCCGTAGTCCGCCAGGCCCGCCGCAATGGGCTGCGCGTCACCTGTGAGGTGGCGCCGCACCATTTTCTGCTCACCGACGCGCATGTGGGATTCTACAACACCAATGCCAAAATGAACCCGCCTCTGCGTTCTGCGATGGACCGTGATGCCATGGTCGAGGCGCTCCTCGACGGTGTAGTGGATGCGATTGCCACGGATCACGCCCCCCACGCTACGCATGAGAAAGAACTGGAGTTCGAAAACGCCCCTAACGGCATCACCGGCCTGGAAACAGCATTGGGTCTCTCGCTGCGCTGGCTGCATAAGGAATGGAAGATGCCCCTGGGCCGCGTGCTCAGTCTTCTCAGCGCTCAACCGGCGGCCCTTCTGGGAATGAAAGGACGCGGCACGCTGGCGGTGGGCAGCATCGCCGACGTGGTCGTGTTCGATCCCCAGGCCGAGTGGATCTTTCAGGCCCGAAATTCGAAATCGAAATCACGCAACACACCCTTCGACGGCTGGACCATGCAGGGTAAGGTCTATTGGACCATCAGCGAAGGGCGGGTAGTCTATTCAGAGCAAAGTTAGATTGACATCGAAACAGAACTTAGCTCTGCGCTCCTTTTTGGAAGACGTGAAGAATCGGTTCTGAGATTGGTTAAGTGGTAGCGGAGCTGCTTACGAAGCCCGTACCTGGAGTTCCTGCTCGGCCCGGACCCAATCTTCGAGGTCGTGCCCATGTTGGCAACCGCGTTCCGCCCAGAATCGATGGGCGAGCCGAGCGACTTCGTCATGAGATACCGGTTTGGCTGCCGGAGATGATTGTGTTCCGTTCGGCATGGTCAATACGTCGGCTTTTTTGGCTGGAGCCTTGCGCGGTTTTGCTGGTGCTTTGGCTTTCTTGACGATCTCTGACATTCGAGTACCCTCCAAGGGAGATTTACTGCATTCTCCGAAAATTGCGCGAGTTCCGGTTGATTTCGGTCCCGCGCCTACTGTTGGTTCGGTTGACGCCACTTCCATCCCGGACAAACAGCATTTCCGAGAATGCCATGGGCCAATCTTTGGGCCGTCCACAAACAGAATATCAATCCCGGAGCTTTCTTCGTCTCGCAATCAGAACCGCCGAATCTCCGGCGTAACCTGCATTCCATTTCCGAAGAGTCGCGCGCAGTCGGCCTGAATCCAGGCTGATCGTGTATCTCGTCTGCAAATGAGGAACTTACAGTCGGCTTGGGACTCTAGGCCTCTGCCAAGCCAGCTCTGGGAGGATACTCGCCCTTATCTTGTCTTAACCTTTTCGCCGATAATGTATCTGGAATTCGTATCCTTCATTGCCCGGAAAGATTCCCGCCACGTGGCGCAGGCGTTCTGCAAGAGCTGGCGCAGCCAACAGCGGGTATTCGCGTTCGCGCAGGTCGTGGTAATCGAAATCGACTGCCAGCGACAGCATGTAGACCGCCAGAGCGTCGGAAAAGGACGACTCGAAGTAGCTGTTGCGGGCGCGCTCGTCAATGATCTTCTGCCCGTTGCGATTTTCCTCTGCCCGGCGGCGCGTCTCCCACGCGTCCTGGCTGGTCTCCCCGCGCACCTGAGCCTGGGCCTGCGACCATACGAGCGTTGAAAAACTATCTGGCACGCCGGCAGCTTCCACAAAGTTGTGGGCTACGTTGATGAAGAATTCAAAGGCCAGTCCGAAGCGGTCTTCCACCAGCCGGGTGGAAATAAAGACTGCTTGTGTACTTCCGAAGCTCGCATTACGGTGGCAGACGGCCCGGTCGCCTAGCTCCACTGTGTATGCGGGCGCCACCATGATCTCGCCGGTGTCGGCGATGGCCAACGGAACAAAATAATACGCACGTTGATTCAGCGCGTTAGATAGTGCGGCCGGGACTGCGCCCACCAGCCGTTCCAGATCCGCGTCGGAGATGCGCGTCTCGCCCCAGCTTGCATAGTGAATACCATTCGGCGCGCGCATAACCTTAACCTGCGTCGCGACTTTCTCCGCATGCCACAATTCGCTCTGTGCGGTACCCGCCATGAATCTGTATTCTAGACCAGGGAGGCCAGCAACGATGTACTCACAACCAGCCCTGCACCAGGAAGGCCACCGATTTCTCGGATTCCCGCTCGAGGGCTTCGGCTTCTTTACCAGCATGCTTCTGGCCTTCGCGGCTGCCTTCTTTACCTTCTTCGCCTCGACTTTTTTCGCTATCATGTGGCTGCTGATCTGGAATGGTATTCTCGGGCACAACGTGAACTACGCCGATAGCTATCTCTACGTCGGCGTGCCTGCCGGATTAGGAATGTTGACCGTGGCTCTGCCTGTTTTCGGAACGCTGTGGGTACGGGCGAAGATCAAAAAACTGCGCGGCTGAAATCGGGTGGTATGCCTGTTTACTCCATTGCGTTGGCGGAGCTGAACAACGCGCTGAGTGAAGCGCGGAACAGAGTGCCCGGAGCCAGCGAGCGGCTCAAGCAGTGGTGCGCGCAGCTTGAGGCGGGCGGAATTCTCTATTTTCCCCAGACGCCGGTGCCCATTCCCGCGGAAGATCTCGCGTTTCTTCTCGGTCGGCAGCAGAGCGGGAGCAAGCTGCATAAGAACATCGCCTACAAGCCGAACCGGAACAAGTTGAGCGGAGCGAATCGCAAAACCGCGGGAGCGGCGGAACTGGAACAGATGCGCGCAGCGATGCGGCGCTACTCGGCGGGAGTGGACGGATTTCTGAGCCAGTTCCTAGCCCCGTATGGGCGACGGTGGAAACTCGACTATGCGAGCTTTCGGCCAATCGAAGAAGAAGGACGCGATCTGCCGCTGCGGCGGAGAAACGACCTGTTGCACACCGACGCGTTTCCCACGCGGCCCACGCGGGGAAGGCGAATTCTGCGCTTCTTTCATAACATTCATCCCACGCGGACGCGGGACTGGGTGGTGGGTGCGCCGTTTGGGAATGTAGTGGGGCGATTTGCGCCGGGGAAGCTGGCGGTACCGACTCCGGATGGAGTGGTGATGAGCGCGGGCAAGAAGGTGGCGCGCGCGATCGGACTTGGCGGTGTGCTGCCGCAGGTGAAGAGAACACCGTATGACGAATTCATGATGCAACTGCACAACGCGATGAAGGAAGATTCCGAGTTTCAACTGGGGTGCGCGCGGGAGCAGGTGCAGTTTGCGCCGGGATCGAGTTGGATGGTGTACACGGAGACGGTGCCACATGCGGTGCTGGCGGGGCAGTACGCGCTGGAGCAGACGCTCCTGGTGGATGCGGCGGCGATGGTCAAGCCCGAGTCGGCGCCCGTGCGCATCCTGGAGCAGATGGCGGGAGCACGGCTGGTTTAGGCGCGGTCAAAAAGGAAACTGGGAAATTTGGGGCATTTTTTGGCATCGAAGTGCTTCGGCATGAGCGCGACCCAGTTTCCGGCTTCCCCTCCGAAAATAAAGCGGGCGGTGCTGTGCGGTTTCGTGCCCTTGCGGCCAACCTCGCTGAGATGCTGACCCATCGATCAATTGGAGTGATAACAACAAATAATTGCCACAGCACTTCTCCAGCGGAAAAAAGTCAACAGAGTTGCGACAGGCCGAGGTTTCTTGATTGCTTACTCGCCCTGGAATGTGCAAAGCTATGTCCACTATCCGAATGCTTGAAACCGGGCCCCTTCTTCCCCACTGGAGGTCCTTAATGGAGTCAATATCTGGTTCTGCATTTTCGCGTCTTCCTGACAGGAACGGAACAATCGTCTCCGCTTGCAATACCTGCTTAGCCGCGGTTGCGGTATCGCGGCGGGAAACTGAGTTGGAGAACGCGGAAAGTAATCACGCTTGCGATCCCGAGAACTTCCAGCGCTGGAAGACGTTCCTGAACGAGATCAAACGACGCAACCGAAATGAAACGTCGGGCCGGAAGCGCGGCGAGGCCTGTCAGCAACGCGGAGATGCTGAACCCCTTAATTGATTGCTCCCAGGTTGGCGTAGAGCTTGCTGGGTTGGCGCGGATCGCTTATTCGGCACGAATAGCCGATCGATGAAGGGTGAACGGGTCGTCCCCGCGACGCATAAGTGTGAACAGAGAAGACGTCTTACAGGGGCTAACTCAAGCCTGCACTCATTTCCATCATTTGCGGCGCGGACAAAAATTGGTGTCCTCTCAAGGCGGCGACTCATTCCGCAAGAAGTGAAGCCGCGCTCATGCGCTGCCGACGACACCGGAAAGATCGAAAAACTCGAAGATGCTCTCGGGGCGAAACGGCTTGGCCAGAATGGGGAAGTCGTGTCCGAGTCTCTTCGATTCGTCGATCAATCTCTCGGTGGCTGCGTTGCCCGAAATGAGGAGCACCCGGCACGCGGGAAGGGACTGCGACAGGAAGATAGCCAGGGCGACACCGTCCATTTTTCCCATGACCACGTCGGAGATCACCGCGTCAGGCTGCCATTGGATCGCAATTTCTGCCGCATCCTCACCGCAGTAGACGGCGCGCGCGTTGAGCCCGCGTCCGCGCAGTATACGCGCCAATGAGTCGGCGACAATATGCTCGTCATCAACCACGAGGACCCGCATTGAGGTGGCGTCGCTGGGCATAGGAGATTCAAAGGCAGGCAACTGGGGCCCAAGTACTTTCTGTCAGCTTAGATGCAGAAGATCGAATGCAGTCTGACCAAAATCAAGCATAGACCTGGTTTTTGAAATTAACACGAAGAAAGGAGCAGCGCGCCGGGTGGACTGGATCGATTTCCTCAACCGGCATTTGAGTCTTCTAACGTGGAGGGCGGCAATTCAGCCGCTGCCAGGCGGGCCGCTTCATCCAGAAAAGACTTGGGATCCACCGGCTTGGCGAGAATGGTTAGCACATGTCCTTTCTCGATTGCTTCCTGGACCAGGGCGGCTGTGTTTTCCTGGCCTGAGAAGAGGAGAACGCGGCAAGTGGGACAGGAGCTTTTCAGTTGAATAGCGAAGTCGATACCGTTCATCCCGGGGAGCATAACGTCGAGGATGATGAGGCCTGGTTGCCACTGGCTGATGATATCTGCTGCGTGCTCAGCCGAATAGGCAACGCGGGAATCGTAGCCCTGGGTAGAGAACACCAAGGCGAGCGAGTCGGCGACGGAACTCTCGTCGTCCACAATGAGGACCCTGAGTTTCGATATGGTCCTCTCCGCCTGCATGACTCCCCCGACTTCGATGCGGCCGCTCTGGGCCGGGTTGGAGGGGCGGAGGCTGCTGCCAGACGCTATCCGGACTGCTTGTAGCTGTAGCCGGTAACTGACTGCTGGTCTCTTCCAGCGGCTGCGTGTGCTGTGCAGCAGGCGGGGTCTGACGGACGGGTTTAATTAAGGCTGGCGCGATTCTTGTTTTTCACGTCCTGGGGCAGTGAGACCGAGATGGGAGAGGAGGCGCTGGGGGGTGATCGGTTTTTCGAGGAATTCGAATCGATAGCCTTGTTCCCGGGTTTGGGCAGGGAGTTCAGAGGTGGCGGACTGGCCGGAAATGAGGATGAGGCGGCAGGCGGGGAATTCCGAGGAGAGATGGACGGCGAGGTCGACGCCGGACATACCGTTCATGAGGATGTCGCTGATGAGGATGTCGGGTTTGAGTTGTTGCGCCACCTCGAGAGCCTTCTCGCCGCTGTAGGCGGCACAGGCAGAGGCGCCGTTCATATTGAGGATCATGGTGAGGGTGTCGGCGATGACGACCTCGTCGTCGACGACGAGGATGCTGGGTGGTCGGGGAAACTCAGCCATAAGACCTCCGGGAAGAAGTATCAATAAGGCAGATGAATGTCTTCATTAAGGCAGATGAATGTCTTCATTCTAGGAAGCGCTCAGGCACGTGTCAGCTAGGGGTGTCCCTAGTTCTTTGACCCGATGAGTGACGATTCCGTCATTTTGGCCCAGGCCTCGATCCGCCGCGGCCCCGACGCGTCCCTTGGGATTGGTTTGCCATCCCGGGATCCAGAATCGGGAGCCGGGGCAGCCATGGGGCACCAAGTCAGGAGGGCGTGACCGCGATGACGGGGCGCGGATTGAGGGCGGAGCGGACCAATTCGGCAGGCCATATGTAGACGGCGAGACGGCGGGAGTAGTGCAGGATGGGTTTCTCGCTGGGGAGCGGGATGCCGATGGCGGCGGCGAGGTCGTTACGCTCGATTTCGGCTTCAGCTTCTTCAAGGGGCGAGGGAACGTGGTGGATATTGGCGCGGACGAACTGTCCATTGTGGTTCGCGGTGAAGAGGCAGTAGCGCTCGGTGAAGAAATATTCGAAGCTGCCGCTGGGAATCTGCGCGGTTTTTTGCGTGGGGCCGAGGCCGCGATAGCGCACCTTGAAGACGATGGGCTGAGGAGAGAAGCGGCGGCGGCTATAGAAGGAGAATTCGCGTTCGGAGCGCTGCTCGAGGCACATTTCGGCCCAATGATAGGGGAGATGGAAGACGAGGCGAGCGGCGGCGACGGTGATGAGATTGCCGGCGTCGAGCGAGAAGCAGTAGATGCCTTGGGCGCCGGTGGCGCGGTCGCGGACATAGGTGCGGAGGTTGAGGTCGGGGAAACCGCGCATACCGGGGAGAGTGGGCAAGCCGCGGAGCTTGATCCGGTCGAGCCAGAAGGGGACCATGCCGAGCCAGGCGGAGCCCTGGAAAAGATCGGGTTCAAGGCCCGGGGGCAGAAGTGGCGAGAGGGCGGCGGCGGGAACGGGCCAGTGAGCAAGGAGGAGATCGTTCCAGCGCTGCGACGCGGCCCAGCGTCCTCCCGGCAAGGGGCGGGGGCGATGCGATGTTCTGACCTGATATTCCAGCATGGCCTGCTCCCACGGGTTAAGGCCACTGGCGGAGCATTCTCCAAAAGCGAAACAAGCGTCGATATCCGGCAGAGGCCGCGGGGACTGATGCCCCGTACATTTCTCAGCGGATGTGCCGGAATCGGTTGAGCAAGGCTGTGAAAATCCGGGAGAGCGGCACCCGCTTCTCTATGCCGTATTCTGGTCGCGAGACCACAACAATGTCCAGCGAAACTTTTACCGCACCATTTATCGTACCCGAGGCCCGGAACCAGACGGAAGTGTATGCCGTGCATGGCGCCGACCCGGAAGTGCTTGCCTATGCCATGGCGAAGTACTCGCGCTCGGCGCTGTCGATGCGAGAATCGCTCACGGAGATTGGGGCGCAACGGGCCGAGCAGTTCCTGAACACCTTTTATTTTCAATACGGTCATCGGTCGATTGCGGACCTGGCGCACGTGGCTTTTGCGATGGAGCGGCTGAGCCTGCTGGCGGCGATTGTGCTGGTGGACGAGCAGCGATGGGACGGGCAGGAGCGGTCGACACGGTACCAGAATTTCCTGAAGTCGGGGTGGTATCTGCCGGACTTCGGGGCGGACGTGGGGTCGATGCGGCTGTATGCCGACACGGTGGAGGGACTGTTTGCGGCGTACCAGCGCACGAGCGGGGCGGTCCTGGAGTTACTGAGGCGGAAGGTGGAACGGCCGGAGTCGCTGAAGCCGGAGACCTACGAGCGGACGCTGAAGGCACGCGCGTTTGACGTGGCGCGGTATCTGCTGCCGCTGGCTACGAATACTTCGCTGGGGCAGATTGTGAATGCGCGCACGCTGGAGACGCAGATTTCGCGGCTACTGTCCCATCCGGCGGCAGAAGTACGGGACCTGGGGATGAAATTGCGAGAGGCGGCGGCGGGTCCGGCGTGGAATGTCAGTGCGCACTCGGGGCAGCTGTTTGTGGATGCGCTTGCGGCGTTGGACATTGAGGCGGCGGCGAGCTTGAGCGCGGAGGCGGCGCATTTATTGACGCGGGAGGTGCGGACGGCGCCGACGCTGGTGAAGTATGCGCAGCCCAATGAGTACCTGATGCGGACGCAGAAGGAGCTGGAGCATGCGGCGCGGGAACTGCTGGATGGAGCGGCGATTGCGGCCGCTCCGCTTGTGGACCTGGTGGAGCGGACGGAGACGCTGGAGGTCGAGCTGGCGGCGACGCTGATCTACTCGGCGAGCGATCTTCCTTACCGGCAGGTGCGGGATATCGTGGCAGCTTTGCCGGGGGCGCGGGTGCTGGAGATTGTGGAGATAGGGTTGCGGCATCGCGGCAAGCACGATGAGGCGCTGCGGGCGTTCAAGGCAGGCGCGGCGCTAAGGTTCGACATTCTGATGGATATCGGCGGTTTCCGCGATATGCACCGGCACCGGCGGTGCGTGCAGATCAAGCAGGGATTCACCGCGCGCCTGGGTTATGAGACGCCAGGAGCCGGTGACCTCGGCGGAGGCGTGGATATTCTGGCGGAGGCGGGGATCGAGGCGGATTATCGCGGGGCGGTGGAGGGGGCGCAACGCGCGAGCGCGAGGATTGCAGCGAGCCAGGCTCCCGAAGCGGAGATGTCGGCGCTGTATCTGCTGCCGCTGGCGACGCGCGTGCGCTGCCTGTTCAAAATGGATTTTGCGGAGGCGCAGTATATTTCGGAGCTGCGGTCGGCGCCGGCGGGGCACTTCAGTTACCGGAGGGTGGCGTGGGAGATGTACCGTGCGGTGGAGCGGCAGCATCCGGCGCTGGCAAAGCACATCCGGGTGACGGACTTTACCAAGCCGATTGATATGCTGCAGCGGTGAAGACGGCAGCGAATAGTGAACAGGGATCAGGCGGCATAGATTAGAAGCTACTTAAGAGAAAGCCTCTGATGGTGGAAAGGACTTTTTCCCGCGCAGCGGAGTCGGGCTGCATGCGGGCGATCTGGATGGCGCCGATCATCGTGGAAAAAATCACCAGGTAAGCGCGCTCTCTGTCGGCGATCTGGCGACCGGGCATAAGGGGGAGGATGGTGCTCTTATAACGCGCGAGTTGCGCGTGGACACGAGTCATCACTTTCTTCTCTGACCGGGCCAATTCAGACGCGAGGGCCGCCACAGGGCACCCAAACTCGGGGTGAGCGGCATGTTCGGGGCTCAGATAGGTTTCAACAATAGTCTTCCAGGCCTTTCCCGGCGGGGAATGTTGGCCGGCGCGAGCGAGGCGTTCGGAGATTTCGCGGAAGGCTTCTTCCATTGATGCCGCGAGCAGCTCGTCCTTGCTGCCGAAGTGCTTGTAAAAGCCGCCATGGGTGAGTCCGGCGTCGCGCATGACGGCCGAGACGGCCGCGCCGGTGAGGCCCTCGGCGCGAACCCGCCGGGAAGCGTCTTTCACGATTTTCTTGCGGGTTTCGTCTTTGTGCCCGGGGTGATAACGCATGGCTCATTATAGGATGCCGGCGATCATCTCTTGATTCGGGAAACGCTCTGGCCGCAATCAAAAAAATCTGCATCGATTGGATGATGCGCATAATCCTATGCCCAAGGTCATTTGGCTGTGACCAGCGGCCGTGACTGAAATTCCAGTCAGGAGAAGATTGATGCAAACGCAACTGTATTTCTTCATCAGCGTGGCGTTCAGCTTTGTAGTGTGGGGGATGGTGGCGGCCCGGTACATCTGGCCGGCGCTCCGCCGGCGTTCGCAGGCAGAGAGCCTGCGGCCACTGCTTATCTTCAACAGCTTCCGCTTTCTCGGGCTGGCTTTCCTGATCCCAGGAGTAGTGTCACCCGATTTGCCGCTTACGTTCGCGCGCGACGCGGCATATGGAGACCTCCTCGCCGGGATGCTCGCACTACTTTCGCTGCTGTTACTGGAGAGCAACGCGGGTATAGCGATGACATGGGTCTTCAATGTCTGGGGCGCGGCGGATCTGCTGAATGCGTTCTACCAGGGGTTTCACGGCGGCCTGAAAGCGGGACAATTGGGTGCCCTTTATTTCATTCCAAGCTTCGGCGTGCCGCTGTTTCTGATTGTGCACGTGCTGGTGTTCCGGATACTGCTGCGGCGCCAGAGTGAGGCGGTGGCGACCGCGCTGGCGGTTCACAGTTCGTAGTTTGCGCCTCAAAGTTCGCAGCTGCCAGCTATGAGCCCGTGGGCTCGGAGTTGAAGCGGCGATTCCCACGGGGCTCTCGAATGTGGAGGTTTCCCGGGTCCCAGAATTGGGACCCGAGGCACCCAGTCTGGGTTTGTAATTCTCAGCGAGGGGCGATGTGTTCGTAGGGAAGATAGACCGGCTCCCAGACGTAAGCGCGGAGTTTTTCGCGCAGGGCCGAGTCGCTGATTCGGTCGGCAACGCCATCGGCTTTGGCCTGCCTGGCGACGGCTTCTGCCACCACCATGCTCACCTTGCGAGAATCGCTGATACGCGGAAGCAGTGGTGCGTCTTGCTCGCGGAGGGCAGGAGAAAGGGTGGCGAGCGCTTTGGCGGCGGCCATGAACATGTTGTCAGTGACGCGCGACGCGCGGCTGACGAGAATTCCCAGAGCGAGGCCGGGAAAGATGTATGAGTTGTTGGTCTGCGCGATAGGGATGGTTCTTCTAGCAAGCTCTACCGGCTTGAAGGGGCTGCCTGTGCCGACCAGCGCGCGGCCCTCGGTCCAGGCAAGGAGGTCTTTGGGCGTGGCCTCGCAGCGCGAAGTGGGATTGGAAAGCGGAAAAATGATAGGACGCGCGACGTTGCGCGCCATTTCGCGGGCCACGTCTTCAGTGAAGGCGCCGGGCTGGCAGGAGACGCCAATGAGCGCGGTAGGCTGGGCGTTGCGCACCACATCGAGGAGCGAGATGTTGCCGGGCGAAGAGACCCTCCATCCGGCTACTTCGGCGGGCTTACGGGCGAAGGGCAACTGGCTTTCGCGTACGCCGTAGCCGCCTTCGACGATGAGACCATGGCGGCCGACGCCATAGATACGCTTGCGCGCCTGCGCGTCGGTGAGCCCTTCTTCTTTCATCGCGGCCAGCAGCATATCGGCGATGCCGGTGCCTGCGGCGCCGAAGCCGTAGATTACGGTGGCCAGATCTTTGAGGCCGATGCCGGTGGCGGCGACGGCGGAGAGCAGCGTGGCGGTGACCACCGCGGCGGTGCCCTGAATGTCGTCGTTGAAGGTGCAGAGGCGGTTGCGATAGCGGTCGAGCAGACGCTGTGCGTTAGGGCCGGCGAAGTCTTCCCACTGGAGCAGGACGTGGGGCCAGCGGCTTTCCACGGCGCACATGAAGGCTTCGACAAAGTCTTCGTAGTCGGACCCGCGGATGCGCCGGTGGTGCCAGCCGACGTAGACGGGACTGTTGAGCAGGTCTTCGTTATCGGTGCCGACATCGAGGGTGATGGGCAGGCAATGTTCCGGAGGTATGCCGCCGAGAGCGGTGTAAAGGGCCATTTTGCCTATGGGGATGCCCATGCCGCCGGCGCCCTGATCGCCGAGGCCGAGAATGCGCTCGCCGTCCGTGACGACGATGCAGCGGATGTCGTCGTAGAGGGGATCGGAAAGGATCTGCTCGAGGCGGTGCATGTTGGGGTAGCTGAGGAAGAGGCCGCGCGGCTTGCGCCAGACTTCGCTGAAACGCTCGCAGCCTTCCCCGACTTCAGGGGTGTAGACGATGGGGAGGACCTCTTCGATGTAATGCGCGATGAAGGCATAGAAGAGAGTTTCGTTCGAGTCCTGAAGTTCGCGCATGAAGTCGTATTTGGCGAAGGGGGAGGTGAGGCTATCGAGCGCCTGCTTACGGCGTTGCACCTGGATATCGAGGGTTCGCACCTGGGGCGGAAGCAGGCCGTGTAGGCCGAAGGCATCGCGCTCGGCTTCCGTGAATGCGGTCCCCTTGTTGAGGCGGGGATTCCAGAGGAGCTCGTGGCCGGAAAGACTGGTACGGACGGTTTGAGCTTCTGCGACGGCTATAGGCGATTCGCGTTTCATGACAATCCTTCCCCTCTCTCTGCAGGCGGAGAAGCTTCGGCGGGAATTTCAAGGCCGGCCTGGAGGGTTTCAGCGGGGCGCTTTAATGCGACCCCAAGGAAGCATATGGCAATGACATGAAAAGAGCCCTGCGCGCGGTCACAGATGAGAGCATCGGGTGTCACAATCGCCCGCGGGAAAGGCGCCTGGGGAGCGGATTCGAAGCGCCGCCTCAGTCGGCCGGGGATGCGGGGGCAGTGCGCTCCTGGAATACCTGGTGGAAGAGATAGATGGCTTCCCGGAGGTCGGATTGAAGAAGTTGGCCGGGTGTAGGGGGGAGGGGGGCAAGGCCGTCCCCGTTGGCATTGGGGGTTATTCCGTTGGCGCGGATCAGCGAGCTGTGGAGCATGGTTACGCCGCTGCGGTGGACGACTTCGGCGAGGTTCTGGAGGCGGAGGCCACCGCCGGCCATGATGCGGATGCGTCCGCGCGCCTGCCGGCGGAGATCGCCGATGGTGGCGGCGCCGGAGAGGACGTCTGGCGAGCCACCGGAGGTGAGAAGGCAGCCGGCACCTGTGGCGATGACATCTTCGAGGGCGGCGGAGAGATCGGGGGCCTCGTCGAATGCGCGGTGGAAGGTGACGGACATGGGGCGGGCCTGCTCGACCAGTTCGCGGGTGCGTGGGATGTCGACGCGATGGTCGGGGAGCAGGGCGCCGAGGGCCACAGCGGCGGCGCCGGCGTGCCTGGCGAGCTCGATCTGCCGGCCCATGAGGGCGAACTCTTCGGGCGTGAAGGCGAAGGAGCCGAAGCGGGGTCGAATCAGCACGGAAACGGGAATGGAAACGGCCTGGACGACGGCGGTGATGAGATCGACGGGAGGAGTGACGCCGCTGTCGGAGAGACCGGCGCAGAGTTCGATCTGGTTGGCCCCGCCGGCCTGGGCGGCGCGGGCAGCTTCGAGGCTTTCAACGCAAAGCTCAAAAAACAATGAGGTCATCGATGAGTCCGGAAACACAGGGAATAGGAAATTGGAGACAGAGAGCGGGGGAACAGGGGAAAAGGATAGGCTGAACGGGACGCCAACGGAGCAATTCTTGATCACAATCAAATGATTTGATCATAACGATGATCCACTTTCGGTCATTGTGCCGATAATCTGCCGGAATTGCAAGTGAAAATCTGGTCGTGGATAGCGAGGCGAGGAACTTTCGAAGCGAAATCGGCCTAGGATTCTTTATACGATCCTTATTTTAGGCGAATATGAGGCAAAAATTGAAGAGAAGAAGCGGTGAGTGTCGTCGCTTTTCCACAAGTTTGATCATTTTCGCATCATTTGTTCACTTTTCTCTTGCCAAGATCGGGAGATTGGGCCTATTGTTTCGTATCGGCAGCGATTGTGCATAGTGGCACTATCTGATCAGACAGTCGATCAGGCAATCGTTGGATGGCTCAAAACTTCAGATCACCAGTGTGGGAGATGAAAGCTGCGTCAGATCTCAACTGCCGCTCGGAAGTGGCGCGGGTGCGCCCAAGCTAAACAGGAAAAGTTGAAATAGGGGAGGAGACTACAGTGAAGGCGACTACTGGATGGACTCTTACGGCGATTGGCGCCGCCTGCCTGGTGACGTTAACGATGGCAGTGCCGAGCGCGCGGGCGCAGCAGACCGCTGCGTCGATTACGGGAATCGTGACGGACGCTTCGGGCGCGGCGGTTCCTAATGCAACGGTAACGGTGCGCGATGTGGAGCGGAACACGACTTGGACCGCTAAAACAACCGGCGCCGGTCTGTATGACTTTCCCACGATCCCAGTGGGACGTGTGGAAGTAAAAGTCGAAGCTCAGGGATTCGCGAGCCAGGTACGAAGCGCGTTCACCCTGACGCTAAACCAGGTAGCGCAGGTGAATTTCGAATTGAAGGTCGGGCAAGTGAGCGAGACGGTAACTGTGAGCGATGCGCCGCCGCTTTTGCAGACCGGCGCAACGCAGGTGGGAACGCTGATCGACAACAAAGCGGCGAACCAGTTGCCGCTGGCGACGCGCGACATCAACCAGCTGACGCTGCTGGCGCCGGGAGTTCTGAGCTCGAATATCTTTGCGTTTCAGTCGCCGCAGACCACGTTCGGGACGGGGCGCCCGTATGTGAACGGGGCGCGCGAGCAGGACAACAATTTCATCCTCGACGGCATGGACATCAATCAGCCGGACAATAACGAGGTCGCCTATACGCCGGCTCCCGACGCGGTGCAGGAATTCAATATGATCGTGAGCAACGCGCCGGCGGATTTCGGAAATTATGCGGGCGGGGTGATCGTCGAGTCGCTGAAGTCGGGGACGAACGGCTTTCACGGAGACCTCTATGAGTATCTGAGGAACACGGCGCTCGAGGCCAACACGTGGCAGAACAAGGCGAATGCGTTTATCACTGGCTTCGGGCCGGCGAGCACGCTGCCCCGGCCGGCGCTGCACTGGAATGAATTCGGCGGGATGATCGGCGGCCCGATCATCCGGAACAAACTTTTCTTCTTTGCCGACCAGGAGTCGTCAATTTACAACCAGCCGCAAACGGCGCAGACCAACACACTGGTGCCGAGCTCGAGCTTCTACACGCCGACGGCCGGCCAGGGTGGCGGACAGGTCTATGACCTGGGATGGTTCTGCACTTCGAGCGGCGGATCGTTCAACAGCTCCGGGCAATGCGTTGGCGGCGGGCAGCTTTACATGCCGTCCGCGGGAACGGCTGTGGGCAGCCGCCCGATCATTCCCTACAACCAGGTACCGGTTTCGGCCGTGAGCTCGGTGGCAAAGTCGCTGGTGGCGCTGAGCCAGTTCCAGAACGAAGTGAGCACGCTGAACTACTTCCAGAGCGGGTACACGCATAACTACCAGGGTGACCTGAAGATCGACTGGCAGCCTACGGACAACGATCACGTTATGGGCCGCTACACGCAGATGTACACGCACCTGGTGCAGAGCAACGGAACGGATCTGCTGTCGCCCAACCTGGAGCGAGAGTACCCGCTTAAGAACATGGTGGTGGACTATGTGCGCACGATATCGCCGACGCTGGTGAATGACTTCCGCCTGGGCACGCAGATCTTCCCGGCAAACGACCAGATCTACACGTCGGCGGTGAGCGGGGACATCAACACTTCGATCGGGCTGAAGAATGTTCCGGTGAACGTGCTGCCTTCGATCAGCATGGGATATGGGCCGGGTGGCGGGGTAGGCGGCAGCGATGGTCCGGAGATCTTCCACGACACCACCAACGAGATTGAAGATTCGATTACGTGGACGCGGGGAAGACATGCCATTCATACGGGCTTCCAATTCCTGCATTACGCCATGAACGACACGTATGCGGGCAATAACGGCGAGGCGGGGACGTGGAATTTCAGCGGGCAGTACACCGGGAACGGGGAGGCGAACGGCATGCCGTATGCGGACTTTCTGCTGGGCCTGCCGCAAAACGTGGGTGTGGGAGAACCGATCCACTTCCACCTGGTGAATAGCCTGGCGGGCGCATTTGTGCAGGACAATTATCAGATGACACCGCATTTGACGCTGAACCTGGGGGTTCGCTACGAAGTGAATACGCCGCGCGGCGACAGGAACAAGAACAACAACGTGAATTTCGACCTGGTGACGGGCACGCCAGAGATCGGCACGAATTACGACACCTACTATGGCATCGGGGACATCCAACCGCGGTTTGGATTCGCGTGGCAGCCTGGCTTTGCGCCTAACACGGTGTTCCGCGGCGCCTATGACATCTCCAGCTATATGGAGGGGAATGGCATCAGCAACATGGCGGTGATCAATCCTCCGAACTCGATCACCATCAACCAGACCAATACTTCGGGTGCAAATCTGCTGTATCCGCAGTACACGCTCTCCGACGGATATGCGCCTTACCAGAAAGCCTGCACGGCGGCGGACCTGGTTGCCGCGGGGACGAGCGGGACGCCTTCACCTTGCCTGACGGGAGCGGTGACGCACGCGACCGACCCGCATCTTCGGCCGGCGATGAACCAGCAGTGGAACTTCACCGTGCAGCATCAGTTCAGGAACAGCCTGACGGCCTCGATCGGGTATGTGGGAAACAAGGACGACCACATGTCGGACATCTTCTGGTACAACCAGAAGGTCTTGACGTCGGCAACGCAGCAAGTGACCGATGCAGCGGGGAATTTGGTGACGGTTCCCGCAACCGCGCCCGGGCCTTTCATGCAAAACCTGGTCAAGGCCGGCGTGGGTCAGGCCCGTTACAACGCGTCGAACGCCATCTCGCGATTCGAAGCGTTGGAGCTGACTGTGTCGCAGAGGAATTACCACGGGCTCGATTTGCAGGCGAACTACACATGGTCGAAGTGCCTGAGCAATTCGCTGGGGTATTTCGGTTCCTACGGCGATGAAGAAGGCGTGGGCGAGCAACAGAACGAAGGCGGAGGAAACTTCTTCCAGAACGAGTACGATCCCAAAGGCGATTACGGCAAATGCACGATCGACGCTGCATCGGCGTTCAATGCGTATGGCATCTATAACCTGCCGTTCGGCCGGGGCAAGCAGTTCGGCAATGGTGTCTCAAAAGGAGTGGACGAAATCATTGGCGGATGGAATCTTGCTCTCGATACTACCTTCCGCTCGGGATTTGCGGTAACACCGTATGCGGGAGAGTGGATGGGCTCGTTCAATCCGGCTTCGGCGTCGAGCCTGACCGCGCCGTCGTATGTGCCGCGGGCCAGTTGCTCCGGCTCAACGGGATTCGGGCAAAGCCTGCACACGGCGCAGATCGGATCGAGCATCGGCGTGCTGAACTTGAACCCCAGCGCGTTGACAGATCAGGCGGACGGTCAGTTCGGCAACTGCCAGGTGGGCTCGCTGCGGGGGCCGAGCCTGAAGACGGCCGATCTGAATCTGAATAAGTCGTTTGCGATTACGGAAAGCTCGAATGTGACCTTCATGGCACAGTTCGTGAACATGACCAACACGCCGATTTTCAGCATTCCGAATACATGGGATGACCTGTATAGCTCGTGCGAATACTGCACCGGCGTCCGCACGACCGGGCCCAACGGAGGAGGCTATAACACGGTGGGTGTTTACGGGCTGATGGATGGATCGAATCCGGGGCGGCAGGTGGAGCTCTCGCTGAAGTTCCAGTTCTAAGAGCGGAACAATCGGGGCTCCGGCGCCTGAACGAAGTGGACGGAGCGTTATTTTCGAAGCTCGAAGCGGGCGCCTTCGAGCTTCTTTCTTTTTGTGGATGTATGCGAGGTGTGGTGTGAAAAATGCATCTGGTGAGAGTGCGGGCGTTAACGTGGAGCGTGGCGGGGCTGCGGTTGCCGGTATGATGCGATCTATGCGGAAGGTGATTACGGCGGAGAGGCTTTTTGACGGCTCGCGGATGGTGGAAGAGCCGATGGTGGAGATTGAAGACGGGCGGGTGGTGTCGGTCTCGACGCGGCACGCGGGTGAGACGCGGGGCGGGGCGCAGGTGATGGACTTTCCCGGTGCGACGCTGGCGCCGGCGTTTTTCGATGTGCACATTCACGGCGCGGCGGGGCACGACGTGATGGAAGCAATGCCGGAAGCGCTGGAGACGGTGGGGCGGTTCCTGGCTTCGCGAGGAACGGGGAGTTTTCTGGCAACCACGGTGACGGCGCCGCTGGATGCAACGCTGCGGGCGGTGAGCGGTCTGGCGAAATTGATTGAGGCGCCGGCACGAGAGGGCGTGGCGCAGCCGGTGGGGATTCACCTGGAAGGGCCGTTTCTGTCGCATGCGAAACGGGGGGTGCAGCCGGAGGAGCATCTACTGGCGCCGGACATTCGGACATTCGACCGGCTATACGAGGCGGCGGAAGGACACGTGCGGCTGATTACTCTGGCACCGGAGCTTGAAGGAGCAGTGGAATTGACGGCGCACGCGACCAAGCGTGGAGTGCGGGTGTCGCTGGGGCACTCGGATGCAAAGGCGGCGGAGACGCGGGCGGCGATTGCGGCGGGAGCGGTGAGCGCGACGCACACATTCAATGCCATGCGGGCATTGGATCATCGCGAGCCAGGGATACTGGGAGTGGTGCTGACGGAGAGCGGGTTCTTTTCAGAATTGATCTGCGACGGCATACATTCTGCGCCGGAGATGGCGCGGCTATGGTGGCGGGCGAAGGGTCCGGAGCGCGCGATTCTGGTGACGGACGCGATGAGTGCGGCGGGGATGCCGGATGGCGAGTATCAACTGGGCGGATTTGGAGTGAAGGTGGAGAACGGACGCGCCATGGCGCGGGGCGTGCTGGCCGGGAGCGTGCTGACTCTCGATCGGGCGCTGGAGAATCTGGTGGCGTTTGCGGGAGCGCATGTGGACGAGGCGCTGCGGGCGCTGACGGCGAATCCAGCGGCGATGATTGGCGCGGGAGTGGAGGCGGGCCGCGTCACGGCGGGCGCGCCGGCGAATCTGGTGGCGGTGAGTGCCGAGGGGAAGCTTGTGGGGTCGATGGTGGGGGGAGAGATTGTAGCTGATAGCTCCTAGCTTCTAGCTGGTAGCTAGTAGCTTTCAGCTCTCCAGTTAGAACGCGGCACTGCCGAAGAAATAGCTTTTCATTTCCGGGCGTTGAGCATCTTCGCAATCATAGCGGAGGCGTTTTCAGGGTTCTCCATGGCGAGCAGCTTGTCGGTGCGGAGGCGGATGACATCGAGCCACTCGGGATGGGTGATGATATAGAACTGCTCCTTCCGTATGGCATCGAAGACAGCATCGGCCACTTCCGCCGGCGGCGTGCTTGCCGCCATGAGAGCCTCGAAAGCAGCCCGGCCGGCCTGCATTTCCGGGGAGAGAGGGACGGGATGGTCGCGCAGCTCTGCGGGCCGGTGGCGCTGGCAGTCGCCGATGTTGGTGCGCACCAGGCCCGGGCAGAGCACGGATGCATTGACGAGTGCATTCTGCTTTTGCAGCGTGAGATAGAGGCTCTCAGAGAGGGCGACCACGGCGTGCTTGGTGACGGCATACGGAGCGGAGAAGCTGCCCACGGTGAGGCCGGCGGTGGAGGCCGTATTGACGATGTGGCATTCCGCGTTCTGCGCGAGCATGAGGGGCGTGAAGATCTTGACTCCGTGAATGACACCCCATAAGTTGACGCCGATCACCCACTCCCAGTCGTGCCATGTAGCTTCCCAGGGCGCGCCGCCGGCAGCGACTCCGGCATTGTTGAAGAGCAAGTGCACGGCGCCGAACGCGGCGAAGGCCTCGCGGGCGAGCGATTCGACGTCAGCGCGTTTGGAGACGTCGGTCTTTACGCAGATCACCTCTCCGCCGATGGATTTCAGTTCGGTTTCGGCATTTCCAAGACCGACTTCGTCCACGTCAGCGAGAACGATCCTGATGCCAAGACGAATGCATTTCTCAGCGATAGCGCGCCCGATGCCGCTGGCGGCGCCGGTGATGACCGCGACTTTTCCTGTGAATTCTTTCATCGTGCTCTCCCGGAATGCTGCGGTTAGGTATGAAACAGGTTTTGTAGAAGATAGCCTACTCGGTGAGAAAATACAGCCTGTTTTTCGGGTTATCAAATTGCTATTCTGAAGAAAGGAGATGGTGCGAGGCAGACGCCGCTCGGGCCATGCCGTGAACCATCGCTAACCGGTGCCGCTTCCCGACAGCAAGGGACTGAGGGGCGAGCGGGTAAAACCATTTCGACACACGTGTGCTCCAATGAAGTGATGATGTGTAAGCAAGATTTTCGCGCCAGACGGCGAAATTCACTTCCCTTCCTCCTGTTGCTGGTGGTTTTTGTTGTATTTCGTCCCGGTACGATGCGCGCGCAGGAAGCTCATGTTGCGCTGCAGCCGTGCAAGAATCACTATTCCCCGGAAAAGCAGATCGAACTCGGGCAGAAAGCTGCCGCGCAGGTGTACAAAGAGATGCCAGTGCTTCCCGATTCGAGCCCGGTGACGCAGTATGTGCAGGCGCTGGGAGAAAAGCTGGTGGCGTACGCGCCCGGGTATCGCTGGCCGTATAACTTCCACGTGGTGAATGTGGCCGACATCAATGCGTTTGCGCTGCCCGGCGGCTCGATTTTTGTGAATCTGGGAACCATCCAGGCGGCCGATGATGAGGCGCAGCTTGCGGCGGTGATGGCGCACGAGACGTCGCACGTGGTGCTGCAACACTCGGTATGCAACCTGGAAAAAGAGAAGCGGGTGGGGCTGCTGGCGGGGATCGGCCAGATCGCCGCGGCGATCGCGCTGGGCGGCGGCGCGCTGAGCACGGTGGCGGAGGAAGGCATTGGGCTGGGCGCGGGGCTGGGTTTCCTGAAGATGTCGCGCGGTGACGAGAAGCAGGCGGATATGGAGGGCGCAAGCATTTTGTACAACGCGGGATACGATCCGCGCGCGATGCCGCAGTTTTTCGAGACCATCGAAGCCAAGTACGGGAAAGGCGGGGCGCAGTTTCTCAGCGACCATCCCAACCCTGGAAACAGGACCGATTACATTGATAAGGAAATTGCGCAGTTTCCGCGCAGGGCGCATCCGATGACGAACACACCGGAGTTCGAGCGCATTCATAAGCTTGTGGCGGGGATGCATGCGTACACGGCGAAGGAGGTCGCTTCCGGGGTTTGGAAGAAGAAGAGCCCTAACGAGACCGTAGAGAGCGGAATCAACGATTACGATGTGCAGAGTCCGCAGGCTGGAAACGTGGATCTTTCGCCGCCGCAGAGCTGGAATACCTTTCAGGGCGACGGGTTCACCATGGAGGTGCCCTCGAACTGGGGGCTGCTGGGGAACCAGAGCAACGCGATGATCGCCCCGGAGGGCGGCATTGCAAAAACACCTGACGGGAAGCTGGGGGACCTTGTTTACGGCGTGCTCACCGACGTCTACACGCCGCCCGAGGGGACGCCGCGAAAACAGGAATTCACGGCGCTGCTCAAGGAGCTGTCCAGCGAGAATGCGGGCATGCAGCCGGGCTCAGTCGCCAAGATGAAGGTTGCGGGACAGCGTGCCGAGAGTGCGGAGAGCGTGAGCGCACAGGCCAACGGCGGGCGAGGCGAACATGACTGGATCGTTGGAATTCCGGCGGAGAGTTCGATGCGCTATTTTGTTTTCGTTTGTCCGGAGCCGGACTTCAAAGCAATGCAGCCGACGTTCGAGCACATTTTGAAATCGATACAGATCAAGTGATCAGGCGGCGCGATGCCCATGGGCGCGCTGAATCGCGAGCAGCGTGACGTCGTCGAAGCGAGGACCTTCGGCAAACGACTCGAGGTCGTGCACGCAGGCTGAGATGACCTCGGCGGGGCATTTCCCTTCCTGCTGACGGAGCAGATTGGCGATGCGCTCCATGCCGTATTCCTCGTCTTTGCGGCGGGCTTCAGAGAAGCCGTCAGTGAAAAGAAAAAGCAAGTCGCCGGGGTCCAGATGCAGTTCAGTACGGGAGACGCTGACTTCGCAGAACATTCCCAGCGGCAGACCGGTGGATTCGATCTGCGCGACGCCTCTGCGCTGGAGCGCGACTGCGGGTAGATGGCCTGCGTTGAAAATTTCGACCTCGCCCCCAGGCCTGGCCTGGCCGCAAATGAGTGTGGCGTAGTGGCCGGCAAGCGCACTTTCGCAGAAGACGCGGTTGGCAAGGACGACAATCTCGTCGAGCGTGAGCGACATGCGCGTGAGGCTGCGAAAGAGAGCGTGAAGCTGCGTCATCAGCATGGATGCGGCGACTCCTTTGCCGGAGACATCGCCGAGCACGAAGAAGAGGCCGCCCTCCGATGGGATGAGGTCGCAATAGTCGCCGCTCACCGGACCGAGTGGTGCGTAATGGAAGCTGGTTTCCCAGCCATTGGCACGGAGGCCGGAGGGCGGGAGGAGATTGCGCTGCACCTGGGCTGCCAAATCGAGGTCGCTTTGCAAGGCCTTGCGCTGCAACTCGGTGAGATGGTCCAGACAGTAGCAAATCAGCGGGTCGGCGAGCAGCCGGTCACGCTCAATAGTTTCGTGACATTCCTTGCAGAGCCCATAGGTGCCGCTGGACATGCGTTCGAGTGCGGAGTCAACTTGCCGGAGCAGAGCACCCAGATCGGAATTCTGGGGCGCAACAGCGATCGCCTCTTCGAGGCGCTGCTTTCTGTCTTCGAGCTGACGATGAAGAAAAGCTACGTCCTGAGTAGCCATAACTGTCTTTCCGAGGCGCTCTGCTGTTTCCCTCGATAAGTGATGCCCCAAATGGGCGAACTGGTGTTGAAAGTTTATTACGTGGGTGTGCGCAGGAGCAGGTAGCCCCCGACAAGGCCGAAGAGGATTACGGATGACCAGGCGGCGAGAGCGGCAGGCAGGTAATTGACGCTGCCCATAGCCTGAAAGAGGCCGTCGACGACCCAGTAAGCGAGGGCGACGCCGATGGCAACGGCGATGGCCGTGAGCGAGCCGCGTCGGCCCATGGAGAGCGCGAACGGGATCGCGAGCCCGGCCATGATGATGGCGGTGAGCGGGTAGGCGAGCTTGTGCCACAAGGCGACGCGGAGCTGCATGGTATCGAATCCGCTCTGGCGCAGATCGCGGATGTAGGCTTCGAGCTGGCCGAAGTTCATTTCCTGGGATTGCAGGGCTTCCTGCTTGAAGTACCCGGGCGGCTCGTGGATTTCGGGGAAAGCGGCCTGGCTGAACTGGCGAAAGCCGGTGACGTCGGCGCCATGAAAGGTGCTGGCCCAGCCGTTCTGGAAGTGCCAGGAGTTGGAGTCGGAATCCCAGTAGACACGGGCGGCGAAGATGCGTTTGGAGAGTTGGAAGTCGGCGGGGTTGAACTCGAAGACGGATAGGTTGGCGAACTCATTGCTGATGGGATCGAAAAACTGGTAGTAGAAGATGCGGCCGGGCTCGCCGGCCCTGGGTTCGCCGAAGATCCATTGTTGCTCGGGGTGAAGGTAGGTTTGCGGAGGGTTGCCCTTGATGATATTGCGCAGGTTTTCCTGGCGGCGGTTGGCCTGGGGCAGATAGTACTGGTCGAAGAGAAAGAGCGTGACGGCGAGTACGGCAGCAATGGAGACGATAGGGATGACGAGGCGGTAGAGGCTGATGCCGGCGGCCTTCATGGCCACGACCTCGCTGTTGCGGTTGAGCACGCCGAAGGTAACCAGGACGGCGACGAGCACGGCCAGCGGGGCGAGCTGGTAGAGCATGCTGGGGGTGAGGTTCAGCAGGTAATCGCCCACGATGATGAGGGAGATATGGTTGCTGAGGATGTGGCCCATGAGATCGAAGAACGTGGTGATGAGCATGAGCAACACAAAACTGAAGAGGATGAGGAAAAAGACGCGGAGAAATTCGCGCACGACGTAGGCGTCGAGGAGGCGGGGATAAGTACCGCGAGTGGCCGTGCGCAGCGGGCTGACGGGAAGGCGTTCGAGCAGGCCGAGGGATGGAGCAAGCATGCCATTGTTTTTGTGCTTCGCAGCTTCCTCGTCGCGGGGGGCACGGACAGTGAGGCCGACGATGGCACTGATAACACGGCCGCCGGTGGCCATCTGCCAAACCAGGAAGATTCCGACGGCGGCGAAGAGAATGTTAGCCGACCAGACGCCGAGAAAAATGGGCAGCTTGCCTTGCCGTGCGAATGCTGAACCGACGGTGGAAAGGAAGTAATAGAGAGAGACGAGCAGGAGGGCGAAGACGAAAGCGGAGCTCTTGCCGCCACGACGGGAGGCGACGCCGAGGGGAACGCCAACGAGCATGAGTACGAAGCAGGCGAAGGGATAAGAAAAGCGGTTGTACAGCTCGATGAGGTAACGCGCAGATTGAGGGCCGTGGATACGCTGAAGGAGCATGGGCATGGGCAGCGCGTAGATCGATGTTTCGAGGCGGCCGAGCTGGACACTGTTCTGGGCACTAAGCTGGAGACCCAGGTCGGTGTTGGTGAAGGCGGTGATTTTGTACTGGTCGGGGCGGCCGTCGTTCATCTCGTGCTGCGCGCCGTCACGGAGGCGCATCAGGAGCTCCTGCGGCGATTGGTTCACCACAGTGGCTGAGGCGGCGGTGGTGATGACAGGAGCGGAAGGGTTGCTGACGTTGGCCATGAAGACGTTTTGCCAGTTGGCGGCGCCGGCGCCGGGATGGACGCCTTGCACGTAGAGCACCCAGTTGCGGAAGTCTTCATAGAAGACGCGAGGCTGGATTTCGTAGGAGGCCTCGGAGGTTTCCAGCGCGTGCTGCATCTGGAGGATGGCCTGGTTGGCGCGCGGGGCGAGATAGAGAGTGTTGCCGAGGCCGAAGAGCATTCCGGCGATGGCGATGATGGAGGCGACGCGGGTGAAGTACCAGATGCCGAGGCCGGAGGCGCGCATGGCGACAATTTCGCTGTCGGCCGCCATGCGGCTGAGGCCGAGCAGGACGCCGACCAGCACCGCCATGGGGATGGTGACCTTGAAGAGATTGGGTAGCGTGAAGAGGAAGATCTGAAACACGTTGGTGAGAGTGGAAGTGTTGCGCACCACCACTTCAAGAATGCGGGGGAGCTCGGGCATGAAGAGGATGAAGGTGAAGAGCGCGCAGCCGATAAGGGTGTGAGAGACGATCTCGCCGAGAATGTACCGGGTGAGCGTGCGCACTGGTAGGTCCTGACTCCAGTTTACGGCGGCGGAGGTCGGGTATAGCTGGCAGATGTCAGCTCTCAGCTTTTCGTTTTCGCTCGTTGCCTCTAGCCGGTAGCTTGTCGCTGGCCGATTGACTGAGGGCCGGCGGTTCGAGGAGTGGAATCACCCGCTGCGCGAAAGGCATTCGGGGCGAACGATTGGAGCTATCTTCCTGCGGATCAGGCGCTGGCGTTGAGGTTGGCCGGCGCGCTATGTGCAGGTTTGGCGGTCCGCTGCGTGGGCTCATCAATCCAGAGGACGGCGATCCACCAGATGAGGACGGCGAAGTAGATGGCGCTGTTCGCGTTGGCGATGCGGTCCTGGACGGCAAAGAGACGGTTGAGATCGGTGCGGGAGCTGATGACAGCGTGGGTGCCGACGGCCTGAAGCATGGCGCGGGTGGCGAGCAGGGCGATGGCCCCGACAGAGAGGCCGATGACGATGCGCTGGGGATGGCTGTGCCATCCAGCATGAAAGCGGCGGCCGAGAAAGACGACGACGATGCCGAGTTCGATGGCAAGGATGGCGGCGAAGACGTCGCCCTTCCGGCTGAACATCTGCAGGAACCGGACGTGAGCGAGTCCGGAGGGGGCGGCCATGGTGTTCCATGCGGGCCACGGACCCCAAATGATGAGAGTGGATGCAGAGATGGCTACGAGCACGAGCGTGGCTATGATGGCCGCACGAAGACTGGCGCCCGGAAAAGCGCGGCGGGCGATTTCGATGAGGACGAGGAGATCGAAAATGACAGCGAGGTCGGCGAAGGTGAAGTAGACCGCACTCATGTGGACAGGGGTGAGGTGCATGTAAAGCAGGCGGTCGGCCATCAGGCGTACGGTGACGAGCGCAATGCTGGCGGTGAACCAGGGGAAACGGCGGACGCGGTCACGCCCGAAGAGGACAGTGAGGAGCACGAAAAGCGCGGCGAGAGTGAGAGTCCAGAGGATGAGGACGGGAGTTAAGGCGAGGTGAAAGTGCATCAGTTCACAGTTCGTGGTTGGCAGTTCGCAGCTTTTAGTTGTAGCTCTTGAGCGGTGCCGCGGGTGGCGCTGACATAATTTTAATATGCTTATTCTGGCTTCGGCATCGCCGCGGCGGCGTGAACTGCTGGCGCAGGCTGGGTATCGATTTGAGGTTCGGCCGGCGCATATACCCGAGGATCCGCGGCCGGGCGAGGAGCCGATTACGTACGTGGTGCGGCTGGCGCGGGAGAAGGCGGAGGCAGTTTATCGCGAGTTGGCGGCTCGCGACTGCACGGCGGGCGGGCTGGCGGTGCTGGGGGCGGACACGACGGTGGTGGTGGACGGGGAAATTCTGGCTAAGCCGGAGGATGAGGCGGACGCGGCGCGGATGCTGCGGAGGCTCTCGGGACGGACGCACCGGGTGATTACCGGGGTGGCGCTGGCAACGGCGGAAGGGACCGAGGTAGCCGCGGAAGTGACGGCGGTGCGGTTTGTGGCGCTGGCGGAGAAAGAGATCGCAGCGTACGTGGCGACCGGCGAGCCGATGGACAAGGCGGGCGCGTACGCCATCCAGGGCGGTGCAGCCAAATGGATTCCGCGGATTGAGGGGTGCTACTTCAACGTGGTGGGGCTGCCGCTGGCGTTGGTGACGGCGATGCTCGAGGGGCGGAATGCAGCGGGTTAGCGGGTTAGCAAGTCAGCGAGTCAGCGATGTTCGGAGGACGGGATGACGGTGAATTTCAGATCATTTGGGCGTGGCCGAAAGCGTTCCTGGCTCTCCGGCTTGCAAAGATCAAGTTGATCTCTCCAATTGGTCCGGAGTCGAATCGTGTAGTTGCCGGGCGGCAGTTCGTAGCTGCTCGTAAGTTCGGTTGTAAAGTCGTAATTATTTCGTGTCACGCAGGTATGGGCGGGAATCCTAAACATGATATTCCTCGCACATGCGACGGGAACACCCCAACTAGAAGCGGATTTTGGATTCGTTGAGCACTCTTCGCGGATCTTTAACTCACTCCGACTTAGAATCCTGTGACCCTTCTGGGCAAAAATCTGAAAAACCGATTCTCTTGAAAAGGTCCAGGTCCATGCAGGTAAACACGCCGGCGGGGGAATCGCTGGTGTTGTCGACCCAGATGTGAAGCTGGATTGGTTCATCTGAGTTGTACTCGCGCTGCGCGAGCGAAATCCCGATGTTAACGCCGCCGCGCGCTGGCACCATTACAGGAATTCCGTTGGCCAGCAGGTTCGGCTTGTTGCAGTCCGGAGGGATCCGAGGGCCCAAGTCGCGCGAAGAGGCCGAATAAAGCAAGTCCTGCGCGCAAGCTGGGAGCTGAAGGACAACTGCAACCAGCAACACGAGCGCGGGTTTCATTGGATAAGTATATGGCGAAAAACGCAGGGATGACTCCGGATCGGGCTGCGGCCGCATTGGAGTAGATGTGAACTAAAGTTACCTCTATTTAGGGCTTTTCTTTTTACAAATGAGGGGTAGAATGGTCGCTACCTGCTAGACAGAGGAAAATTTCCATGCGGAATTGCAGAGTTGTGTGCGGGGCAGTTATGCTGCTGGCCGCGGCAATGCCTCTCGTGTTGCGAGCTTCGGAGTTTCAGCAGCCGACGCCGGACGAGCTGAAGATGACAGTGGATTCGGCAGCGCCGGAAGCTTCGGCAGTTTATCTGTATTACGAAGAGATAGACAACGATCCGCTGCACTATCGCAGTATTTATGCCCGGATCAAGGTGCTGACAGACAAGGGCAAGGATCTGGCTACAGTGAATCTGCCCTATCTGCGGAATGACTGGAAAATAACAGACATCGCGGGACGGACGATTCATCCGGACGGTACGGTGGTTCCGCTGACGGGCAAGCCGGAAGACCTGATGAGTTCGAAGAGCGGGAATCGTGAGGTCGGGCGCAAGGTCTTCACGCTGCCGGAAGTTACCGTGGGCAGTATCATCGAATACCGCTACCAGATCCGGTACGGCGACAACCATTTCTCCTCGCCCTTATGGCAGATCCAGAGAGATTACTACGTGCACAAGGCGCACTACGTGTTCACGCCGTTTGAAAACTTCATGCCCCACCCCAACCAAACCAGCAGCAACTACCTGACGGATGCGAAAGGTAACGTGGTGAACACGCTGCTGTGGTGGTTCAACCTGCCTAAGGGATCAGGTGTCGCGCAGGGAATGAACAACTACACAGTAGATGTGACGGACATTCCGGCGGCTCCGGATGAGGAGTACATGCCGCCGATTCAGAGCGTGCTTTACAAGGTCTTCTTCTATTACAAGAGCGCGCACAATGCGCAGGAATACTGGACGAATGCGGCCAAGGAGTGGTCGAAGGACGTGGATAAGTTTGCCGAGCCGTCGAACACGATCAAACAGGCGGTGGCGGGGATCGTATCGCCGGGAGACAGCGAGCAGGTGAAGGCGCAGAAGCTTTACAAGGCGGTGGAGGCGCTGGACAACACCGATTACTCGCGGGCGAAGAGCGCCTCGGAGATGAAGGCGCTGAAGATCAAGGAGGCCAGGCACGCCGAGGACACGTGGAAGCAAAAGAGCGGGTCGAGCGAGGCCATAGCGCTGCTCTACCTGGCGATGGCCCGGGCAGCGGGCCTGACGGCATTTGCAATGAAAGTGGTGGACCGCGACGATGGAGTCTTTGATCCCAGCTACATGGACATGGATCAGCTTGACTCGACGCTGGTGCTGGTGGGGATTGACGGGAAGGGCGTGCTGCTCGATCCGGGGCAGAAGATGTGCACGTTCGGGCAGGTGAAGTGGAACCACTCGGATGCCGGCGGCATGAGGCAGAGCCCGCAAGGGCCAGGATATGAGAAGACTCCCGGACAGCTATACAGCGACAACTCCCTGCAACGCGACGGAGACGTGACTCTGGACGCGAACGGCGGGATGACAGGCTATTTTACGTTCACGTTGAGAGGGCAGGACGCGCTGCGCTGGCGTCAGGAGGCCCTGAAAAGCAATCCCGATGATCTGAAAAAGGGCTTCGACAAATGGGTGCAGCCAATGATGCCGCAGGGCGTGGAAGGGAATGTAGACCACTTCCTCGGGCTGGATGATCCGGATTCAAACCTGATGGCGATCGTGAAGGCGAAAGGGACGCTGGGGACGGCGCTTCCAAAACGGCTGCTGCTGCCCGAAGTTTTCTTTGAGAGCCGGGGAACAGAGCCCTTTGTGAAGGAAGCCAAGCGCCTGGAGCCGGTCGACATGCGATACGCGGAACAGATTACCGACAATGTGGTATATCACCTGCCGGCGGGCTATACGGTGGAGGGAGCACCGCAGGACGCAAAGGATGTCTGGCAGCAACACGCTGCATACGTCCTGAAAACCCAGATAGCGGCAGGACAGGTAAGGGTGGACCGCGTGCTGGCGCGGGGCTTCGATTTGGCCACGGCGGACGAGTACCAGGACCTGCGCGGGTTTTATCAGAAAGTTGCGGCATCGGATCAGTCGGAGGTGGTGCTGACGCTGGCGGCGAGCGGAAAGGGGAATTAAATGCGTGCCGGGCGTGAAGCCGTGGTATCGAAGGCAGCAGTTTGCGCACTTGGGGTGGGGTTGTGCGCGGCGTTTCCAGCCGTGGCGAGGGCCAAGAAAATGCAGCCGGCGCCGGACTGGGCGGTGACGGCGGCGAAGATACCCACGCCGGCTGACGTAAAAAACGCGCACTCGGTGCTGCTCTCGGATGAATATCTGATTACCGTCGACGATCAGAACCATGCGGTGGAGCGCGAGCGCTGGGCGGTGAGGATACTGACGCCGGAAGGGCGGCGAGATGCGCACTGCATGGTGGAGTACGACACGGACGCGAAGCTGAATTATTTCCACTCGTGGACGTTTGCCACTGATGGGCGGCTGTTTCAGGCGATGGACACCGATTTCAAGGACGTGGGCGCCGGCGGCGATGTCGATATGCAGTCGACAGATCGGTTCCGGGTACTGAATCCGCCGGGCGCCGATCCGGGCGCGGTGGTGGCGTGCGAGACAGAGCGGCACATGGAGCCGTATCTGAGCAGCGAAGACTGGGAGATTCAATATCCGTTCCCGGTAGTCAACGAATCGCTGGAACTGGTGCTGCCGGCTGGGGGTCACTTTGCGGCTTCGTGGAGCCGGTACGCGCCGGTAAAGCCGATCGAAACGCCGGAAGGTCATCTGCGCTGGGAGATCAAGAACATGCCGGGGCTGGACCTGAATAACCTGCATGCCACTCCTGCGTGGAGCGCACTGGCGGCGCGCATGTCAGTGAAATGGGGCGATTCGGCAGTGAATGGAATAGGTAGCCAGTGGCGCCAGATCGGCCAGTGGATGGACCAACTGGAAGCCCACCGCGCCGAGCCAACGCCGGAAATTACGGCGAAGGCGCAGGCGCTCGCCACCGGTGCGCCCGATTTCTACACCAAGCTGAGCCGAATCACGAGCTATATCCAGAACAACATTCGCTATTTCATCGTGATCAAGGGGATAGGCGGCTACCAGGCGCACTACGCGGGAGAGATCTTCCGCAATGGCTACGGCGACTGCAAAGACAAGACAACTTTGCTGATCGCAATGCTGCAGGCGATTGGGGTGCAGGCGCATTACCTGATGGTGGACAGCGAACGCGGAGTGATCGATCCCCAGGCTCCTTCGCTCTACGGGAATCACATGATTACCGCCATCGAGCTGCCCGCGGGCGAAAACGACCCTCGACTTATGGCGCGGGTAAAAACAACCGACGGCAAGGAGCTGCTGATTTTCGATCCTACCGACGAGGAGACGCCGGTAGGATTGATCCGCGGCGATCTGCAAGGGGCTTACGGGGAGTTGGCGGACGGCGCAGCCAGCCAGGTGATCGCGCTGCCAGTGCTCAAGCCCGATTCAGCAGGTCTGACCCGCAAAGGAAGCTTTGTTTTGAGCGTCGACGGCACCTTGACTGGTGACCTGACATATACGTTTGCCGGGGTTGAGGCAACGGACGAGCGCGGAAGCCTGAAGGAGCAGGACGCGAAGGACGTACGCCAGAGCTGGGAACAGGGACTCGGTTCGGCGCTGCCCGGCCTCACGCTCTCAGGCTTTGAATTTCGTAATACGGCAGGCCTGGACAAGCCGCTTGGCCTGGACCTGCAAGTGAGCGTGCCCAGCTACGCGCGGCAGGCGGGTACGCTGCTGTTGGTTCGCCCGCGAGTACTGGGCAGTGACGCGCGCAATCTGCCGGGCATAATGGACGGGCTGCCACGCCTCTATCCCATTGAGATGAGCCATCCGGGTGTGTGGAAAGACAGCTACGACATCAAGCTCCCTGCCGGATATGCGGTAGATGAGACGCCGGATCCGGTAACGGTGGATCTGCCGTTTGCGAGCTACTCCTCGACGGTGGCCGCCAAAGGCGATGTGCTGCACTACGAGCGCGAGTATGTGGTGAAACAGGTGGAAGTGCCGGCGGCGGACGCGGCGCAGTTTCGCAAACTGGAAGACGCGATTGTGAGCGACGAAAAAGGCATGACAGTGCTGAAGAAGTTGCCGTAGGAGAGTTTGCATCCCATCGTCACCGGCCACATCCATTGATGCATGGGACATCCGCTTTTTTCTCCTTTGAAGATTCGATCGGTGGAGTTTGCCAACCGCATCGGTGTGTCGCCGATGTGCGAGTACTCGTCTGAAGACGGGTTCGCAAACGACTGGCACCTGGTACACCTGGGCTGTCGCGCACAGGGCGGCGCGGGACTGGTGATGACAGAGGCATCGGCGGTACTGCCGGAGGGTCGGATCTCGCCGGCCGACCTGGGCATCTGGAAAGACGAGCACATTCCGATGCTCAAGCGCATTGCGGCCTTTATCCATTCGCAGGGCGCGCGGGCCGGAGTTCAACTGGCGCACGCAGGACGCAAGGGCAGCATGACGCCCCCATTCGGGCCGGAGAGACAGGTGCTGCCCCATGAGGGCGGATGGCAGCCGGTGGGGCCGAGCGAGGCAGCGTTTGCTCCGAATTATGGCGTGCCGCGGGTGCTCGATGAGCAGGGGATTGCCGATGTGGTTAAGGGATTTAAGCAGGCGGCGCGCAGGGCGCTTGAAGCAGGCTTCGACGTGGTGGAGATTCATGCGGCGCATGGATATCTGCTGCATGAGTTCCTTTCGCCGCTGGCCAATCAGCGCGCGGACAATTACGGCGGAAGCTTTGAAAATCGGACAAGATTGGCGCTGAAGGTGGCGGAAGCAGTGCGAGACGCATGGCCTGCGGATTTGCCGCTGTTCGTGCGCATTTCCGCTAAGGACTGGGCTGAAGGCGGATGGGACGTGGATGAGTCAGTAGAACTGGCGCGGCGCCTGCGCGCAGTTGGTGTGGACGTGGTGGATGTATCTTCGGGCGGTCTGGTTCCGCATGCAAAAATTCAGATCGGTCCTGGATACCAGGTGCCGTTTGCGGCGCGAGTCCGGCGCGAGGCGGGGATTGCAACTGCCGCGGTGGGGCTGATCACCGAGCCGGCGCAGGCCGATGCGATCGTCGCAAATGGCGAGGCGGACCTGGTGCTGCTGGCGCGGCAGATGCTGCGCGACCCGTACTGGCCGTTGCATGCCGCGGCGGCGCTGGGCGAGGAGGCGAGTTGGCCGGTGCAGTATATGCGCGCCGCGCCGCAGGGATCGAGGGCGCGCGCAGCTGTTGAGAGTGGCGGCCGACATTGATGCGCGGGTAGCGCGACTTTGCACTGTAGACGGGGCAGAGCGGGCGCCAAGCTACTGTCGGTGACGAAAAGGGTGCGAAGTTCCAGTATGTCCTTCACAAGAAACGAAAGATGTGGCCTATACTGCGTTTAGATGAAAGAGGCCGGTGACGGACTGCTGTGCCTCTCTTTGGCATTATGGCTACTCAAGTTTCCCGCAAGCGCGTTGTCGATCCGCCCACGATTCCCGACCGTCTCTATTTCAAGATTGGAGACGTAGCCCGCATTTGCGGAGTGGAAACGTACGTACTTCGTTTTTGGGAGACCCAGTTTCCGCAGCTCCGGCCCAACAAGAGCGGAACCGGGCAGCGGCTATACCGGCGCCGCGACGTGGAGATGGCGCTGGAGATTAAGCGCCTGGTCCACAAGGAAGGGTACACGCTGGTGGGTGCGAAGCAGGCGCTGGAGCAGGGGCGCCGGCAGCATAGCGCCGAGGCTGGCGACGATGCGAGCCGCAAGCGGGAATCCGCTGCCGAAGTGATTGCGCGGGTGCGCGCGGAACTGCGAGAGATCGCCGGTTTGCTGGCTGCGCCTGTGCAGCGCATACCGAGGCGCCGGGAGCGCGTTACCGCACTTTCCGCGGTTTCCGATTCCCTGTTTCCATCCTGATGCACGACCGGATCAGCCCTGGTCCTTTTTATGTGAACCGCGGGCGAAGTCATGCCGGAGATAATGGCCGAAGGAGCGCATGGCTCCGGCAGCGCTGTGCAATGCGTTGGTGGGTATGTCTCGCTCGAGGTCTGCCAGGCGTTCAGAGAAGGATTGTTTAAATCCGTAGCCGGTGCGGAGCTGGAAGCCAAAATCCAGCAAAGACGTGCGGTCGCTGATTTCGACGCGCCGCTGACAGAGCGGATCGTTCCACCAGTTGGGGCCGGGCAGGTTGGTAAAGGCGAGCTTATAGCCTGCTTCTGCGACCGCGGAGCGCACGCGCCGGTCGACGCCGCCGTAGGGATAGGCGAGGGTGGAGATCTCGATACCAAGCGCGTCCTCGAGGCGGCATTTCGACTCCACGACCTCGCAAAGCAGCTGGTCCTGGGGCAGGTCGGGGAGATACGGATGAGTGAGTGTGTGCGATCCGAACTCGATCCCATGTTTCTGCATTTCCCGGATTTGCGGCCAACTGAGGAGCTTGCGCGGACGAAGACCGGATTGCTGGTCCCAGCGATTTGAGGCGCCGATGTGATCGGCAACGAGAAAGATAACCGGAGTCAGATGATGTTCTATGGCGAGTGGAAGCAGGTGCTCGTATAGGTCGTCATAGCCATCATCGAAGGTGAGGAAGATGCGCTTTTTGGGTAAGTCATCTTTGAGCCATTGGGCTGGGGCCGCGGTTTTATACCCGAAAGTTACGAACCAGCGCATCATCTTTTCGAAGCGGTTCGGAGAAAGGCAATGAGTGGCTTCGGCGTCGGAAGCGGGTGCGCTCAGCGAGTGGAATGTAAGTGCGCAGCGGGGTCGACCGGCGACGCGCTTTAGCTGAGACAAAGTGCAACCGTCAGCTTTGGCACTGCTCCAATACTCGCCCGCGCGCACGGTTCTGCTCCAGACAGAAAAGAGCCAGGGTGAGCGGGAGCGATTGGCGCGACGCTCGAGGGATTTTGAAGCAGCGAGCAGTGGGCCAGAGAAATGCCACGCCAGCCTGGCTGCAAAGCGATTCAGCAGGTAGCCGTGATACATCGAGACCAGGTGCTGGGTCTGAGGATTCCGCTGACCGAGTTCAAAGACACGATAGAGGTCGAGGGCGCCGCTTGCGTGCCAGCAGCAGCGGAAATAGGCCGTTAAATCCTTGGAGTTTTTGTGAGTGAGCAGGAAGCGCGGCTCAAAGACAAAATCGAAGCCTGCCATATAGAGCCTGATTCCCAGCTCGGTTTCTTCGTCAGAGTCTCGGAAAACTTCATTAAAGCCGCCGTAACTCAAGAATAAGTCACGTCGCATGGAGCTATTCAGGCCGAAGTAGATGATCTTTTCTATTTCATCGCCGACAGAGTCGAGGCCCGGAGCGACCAGCGTCTGCGAGAGAAATTCCAGCATGGACTTCCAATGTTCATGCAGCCGCTGGTTCAGATAACTTGATGAGGGCGTCTGGCGATCTTCGTCGGGTAGGCTTATCACTGCTACGCGGCGGCCGCAGGCTGCCTGCAGGTGGTGAGACATGTGCGCGGTCAGCAGGCCGGGATCGGCGACCACGTCATCGTCGAGAAAGAGCACAATGTCGCCGGTCGCCTCGCGCGCGCCGGTGTTTCGCCCCGCCGGCAGACCGCGGTTTACGGGATGAAAAACCCAACGGATGCGGGATTCCTTCTCGAATTCACGTGAGATTGCGGGCACGCCGGCATCGTCGCCGTCGCAAACAACCACCACTTCGAAATTGAAATAGTCCTGATTCAGGAGAGACGCGAGCGTATTCCTGAGGAGGGCCGGGCGTTTCCAGGTGGTAACTACAACGCTGCAACGCAGGTTCTGCTGGATTTGCGCCAGGTCCTCAGTCATTTGTGACGACCTCAGTGTAGCCACGATCAGGGGAAGCGCGACGCGCAGGCCCCAGAGAGCAAGGTAGATCAACTCGGCGGCCACGGCAACGATCAAAAGCGAAAGAGAAGACAGTTGGGCCCGGAGACTGCCGGCGAGGACGGGATCAACTGCGATGCGGGCAGGATTTGGTATTGAGGCAGTCTTCGTCGACCCGCAGGCGCTCGACGGGACGGCCTCCGACGAGGTGCTCGGTGACGATGGCTTCGGCGTCTTCGGGGTGGACGTTGCCATACCAGACGGCGTCAGGGTAGACGACGACCATGGGACCGTGCTCGCACTGATCGAGACAGCCGGATTTGTTGATGCGCACGCGACCGGCAAGGCCGGCTTCCTTGCTCAACTGCTGCAAGCGCGCATGCAGATCGCTTTTTCCATCACGGGTGCAGGAAGGGCGCGGCGCGTCAGGGGGGCGGACGTTGTGGCAGACAAAGACGTGACGTTCAAACCGGGGCAATCGGGAATCCTCCTCGGCGGAGACCTGTTTCCAGAGTAAAGCCTCGGATGGGCGGAGGCGAAGTTTCCACAAATGATCTGCCCAACCCGCCCGCATCTGCGAAAATGAGTGCTTGACTATGAGTACCGACAATCTCCTCTCCCTCAAAGACGATATGGTGGCATTCATCGAGGGGCACGGTTTGCGCCGGCTTCCGGGATTTGTCACCGACGACATACCTTCGGTTCTCTGGGAGGGCAAGGGCAATCCTGACGCGTGGAAAGATTTTGTAGAGATGGCCAAGCACGTGGGCGCGCCTTTTGTGACCTTCAGTGAAGTGACGCTGGAACGCGAGGAAGTGGACTCTCTGGTGGAAGAAGCCAACGAGATGAACTTTCCCGACGAAGAGGCGTCGGAACTGGTAGAGGCGAAGTGGCTGCGGAAATATGCGGGAATGCTGGGCTACATCCAGCTTGGCTTTATCTACCAGGGGATCGTGATTCTGCACGAGACCACGACCGAGTGGTATGAACGATACCAGACACTGCTCGAAGATATCGAGAGCTTTCAAGACATCGTGATCGACGACGCGCACCAGCACGACGACGAGGACGAGTAGGGCGGGTGAGCGCGGTGGGGCCAGCAGGAGCGGCGACGGGTGTGGCTGCAGTTGCGGCGCTTATCCCTCGAGGTCTTCCGCCACAACGCTGGGTGGTGGCGGAACCGAATGTAGATGCTGCGGCGGCGCTGGCGCGGGAGGCGCATTTGCCGCTGGTGTTAGCCGAGCTGCTCGTGGCGCGCGGCGTGACCAATGCGCGCGAGGCGCATGCCTTTTTGAACCCTGAATACACCGACCTGCATGATCCATTTCTGATGCTGGGGATGAGCGCGGCCGTTGAGCGGTTGGAGCGCGCGATTGCGCGACGCGAGCCGGTGCTGCTTTACGGCGATTATGACGTGGATGGTACGACCGCGGTGGTGCTGTTGAAGACCGCGATCGAGATGCTGGGCGGAGTGGCGCGCTTTCACGTGCCACACCGGCTGAATGAAGGGTACGGGCTGCAATCGAGTGTGCTGGAAACGGCCTATGCCGATGGCGTCCGGCTGGCGGTGACGGTGGATACGGGAATTCGCGCCTTTGCCGAGGCGGAAACGGCGCAGCGGTTGGGACTCGACCTGATCGTGACCGATCACCACCTGCCCGGCGCGGGCGACTCACTGCCGCGCGCGGCTGCGATTCTGAATCCGAACCAGGCAGGATGCGGGTATCCGGAAAAGGGGCTGTGCGGCGCGGCGATCGCGCTGAAACTGGCGCAGGCGCTGCTGGAAAGGCGCGACGCAGCGCGCACGCGCGAGAAGACGCTGCCGAGCTTTCTGAAGATGGCGGCGATTGCGACCATTGCCGACGCGGTGCCGCTCTGCGGAGAGAATCGCGTGATTGCGGCCCTGGGCCTGCGCGAATTGCGGCGACCTGTGGGCGCGGGATTGCGCGCGCTGTTTGCGGCGGCGGCGCTCGATCCGGCGGCGCGGCAGCTAACCGGATTTGACGTGGCGTTTCGGTTGGCGCCGCGGATAAATGCTGCGGGACGGATGGATGTGGCGTCAGATGTGGTGGAGCTTTTTTCTACGCGCGACCCGATGCGCGCGACGGAACTCGCCGGGAAGCTGGAGCGGCTGAATCGCGAACGTCGCGATGCTGAGGCGGCGGCTTTGGGCGTGATTGAGACGCGACTGGCAAGTGAGGCGGAGCTGATCGCAGGGCGGATGCTGGTAGTGGACGGCGAAGGATGGCATCGCGGCGTGATCGGGATTCTGGCTTCGCGTGTGGTGGAGCGTACCGCAAAGCCCGCAATTGTGGTGAGCATGGAGAACGGCGTGGCACATGGATCGGGACGCTCGGTGGACGGGTTCCATTTGCTCAACGCGATTGAGAGCTGCGCGGATCTGTTCACGCGATTCGGCGGGCACGCCTTTGCGGTGGGCTTTGCGCTGCCGGCGGATTTATTGCCGGAACTGAAGCGGCGCCTGTGCGCTTACGCCGAGGAGCATCTGGCACAACGCGAACCGGCGCGGCTGTTGCGCATTCATGCCGAACTGCCGCTGAACCGGATTACGCCGGTGCTGGCGGGATGGCTGCGAAAGCTGGAGCCGCTGGGGCACGGCAATCCAGAACCGCTGTTTGTGGCGCGCCGGGCGCGGCTACTGGCGGCTCCGCGCATCATGAAAGACCGGCACGTGAGCATGGAACTGATGCAGGAAGCGGATGGCATGGGAAAGCAATCGAACGGAGCGGCCACGGTTGTGGCAGGTACGAGCGGATCAATTCGGGCGGTGGGATGGGACCTGGCGGTTCGCGCGGCGACGCTGGGGCTGGCGCAGGGGAGTGTGATCGATCTTGCGTATAGGATTCGGGAAAACGACCACCCGGATTATGGAGGGATCGAAGTGGAGATCGCAGGCATGGAACCGGTGGCCTGCTGAGATGAGAAAGGCCCACAGCGAACCGTGGGCCCTGGTTCTGCTTTCCGAGTAGTTATCTGCCGTGACCCCGCTCGTCATGCTGCTGCTGTGGCCTTTCACCGCCATTGCCGTGATTTTCAGGACGCTGCTGCGGCTGCGAACGCTCTTGCGGACGGGACTGGGGTTCTGGACGAGATTGCGGCTGCGGCCGGTACTCCGGCTGACGCTGCGGCTGCGGCCGGTACTGAGGCTGCTGCTGAGGCTCCGGCCGATACTGCGGCTGTTGCGGCTGCGGTTGCGGACGTGATTCTGGCTGGGGTGGACGAGACTCTGGAACTTGCCGCTGCGGCGGAACCTGCCGGTATTCAGGCTGGGTGCGATACTGCGGCTGCTGCGGCCTGTTCTGCGGCTGCGGTTGCGGCCGCGACTCGGGCTGCTGCGGACGAGACTGCGGAACCTGCCGTTGCGGAGGAACCTGCCGGTATTCAGGCTGGGTGCGGTATTGCGGCTGCTGCGGCTGTTCGGGTCGCACCTGCTGACCGCGGCCAGGCTGCTGGTAGGTGTTGCGGCCGCCGTTGTTCATGTTTCCGCGTTGATTGTTGTTGAAGCCATTGCGCTGAGTGGGCGCGGGGTGGTTTTCCTGCGGCAGCGGACGGGCCGAGACGATTCTGTCTGGACGCCCGCGATTGACGTTGTAGTAGGCGTTGCGGTCGCTCCTGGCCGCCTCGATGTGCTGCGTCTGGAAGCTGGTGCGCTCCATGTGCGGTTCGCGCATGTATTCGCGCTCGTGGCGATCGGGATCGTGGCGGATGCCTCCCGGGCCGCCGTTGAAGGCGACGCGTCTGTCGTGGTCGCGATCCGCGTAGTGGCGATCCCAATCCCGGTCGACGTAGGTACGGTGAATGACGACCGTATTCACGCGCCATACGGCGGTGTTGTATTCAAAGAATCCGCCGTTCCAGCGGCCACCGAGAAAGCCGATGCCGAAATAGCCGAAGCCATAGTTGATTCCGCCGTAATAGCCGACGTGTGGGCCCCAATAGCCGGGATGCCAGTAATACATGCTGTTATCCCAGCCCCAGTAGCCGGGGGTCCAGAGCGCACCCACGTAGGGTGCCGGCACCCACGCACCAGGAACCCAGTAGTAGCCGTCATCACCATAGGCCCAATACCCGGGCATCCAGATCAGGCCCGGCTCGGGGCACGGCGGCTGTTCGTAAACCAGCAGGGGCGGTGGGCCGAAGCCGACACTGATGACCACTTCCGCACGCGCGGCAGCGGGGATCGTGGCCATTGCAAGAGCAAATAGGAGCCAGCGGATTGGGCGGAGCAGTTTCATAACTACCTCCATCGCAAGACCTTCAGTCTCGCCGGGACGCCTCATTTTGCGCCCTCATGTTATGCCCATTTGAACACTGCTTAGGGGCAGAAGTTGCATCGAATGGCTTACCCGAGGCACCAAAGTTCCCGGTCTTGTGCTTAGCCGCCGGCACGAAATATGTTTTAACCTTGGAACATGGAATTCATCGTCAACGAGCTGGAGCGGGAACCAGTGGAATTCGACCTGGAGTTGGCTCCGGGGCCGATCGATTTCGGCGATCAGGCAGAGCAGGAGGGCCCACTGGCCACCTCGGGCCGAGCTGAAGTACTGCACGAACATCGGGGACCGAAGGAAATTATCCCGGACATCCGGCTGAGGGGGAAATTTGCCGGACGTCTCCAGGTGCCCTGTGCACGTTGCGTAGAACCGGTGCAAGTGCCTCTAGCGGCTGATTTTGACCTGATCTTCAGGCCGATTGGCGCCGATGCCGGCGCTCCCGAGCGGTCGATTACTGCGCCTGAAACTGAAATCGGGTATTATCAAAAGGACAGTCTGTTGCTTGAGGACGTGCTGAGAGAGCAGGTGCTTTTGTCACTGCCGGTCAGAACGCTGTGCAAGCCAGATTGCAAAGGACTTTGCCCGCGCTGCGGCGCCAATCGCAACAACCAGACGTGCACCTGCGAAGAGGGTCCTGCGGACCCCCGCTGGGAGGCTCTGGCGGGATTGCGCAGCCGGATCAAGTCCTGAGAATTCAAGCCCTTCGAGAGGGAGGGCGACTTCGCCGAGGCGGCAAGAAGGCCCATGGCGGGCGCGCACGGTTTTCCCAAGGAAAGAGAGCCGGCGCCGGCAGCGAAGAAAAGGAAAGGAATTGCATCATGCCTAATCCGAAGAGGCGCCATTCGACGCGCCGCACCGGCAACCGCCGCGCCCACGATTTTTTGACCGCGAACGGACTATCCGAGTGCCCCAACTGCCACGAAAAGAAGCTGCCACACCGCGCCTGCCCCAAGTGCAAGACCTACCGGAGCCGCAGCTACGGCGAGACGGAAGAGACGAAGTAGTTCCCCACGGACTATGTTCACCGAAATCGTGCTTGACGCTGTCGGGTCCGATAAGGCCCCTGAACCTGAGATTCGGGGTGCGATTCTTGCCTGCCGCGCGCTGCCCGTGCGCGTGCACCTGGTAGGTCCGGAGCCGGAGCTGCGCGATCTGCTGGACGAGCAGCTGGAAAACGAAGACCTTCCCATCGTCATTCACCACGCCTCCGAGCGCATCGCAATGGACGAGAAGGCGTCGCAGTCTCTGCGTACCAAGAAAGACAGCTCGATGCGCGTGGGGCTGAAGCTGGTGCGCGAGGGTAAGGCAGCGGGCTTCGTGACCGCCGGCAACACCGGCGCGGCCATGGCTACCGCCAAGATGGTGCTGGGCGCCATGCCTGGAGTGGACCGGCCGGCGCTGGCCACGCCCATGCCTACTTCCAAGGGAAGCCCTTGCGTGCTGCTCGACGTGGGCGCCAACGTGGACTGCAAGGCGCATAACCTGGAGCAGTTCGCGGTGATGGGTGAAATGTATGCGCGCAGTGTTCTTAAGATTCACAAGCCGCGCGTGGGGCTGCTCTCCATAGGCGAAGAAGAGACCAAGGGCAATGAACTTACGCGCGAAGCATTCGGGCTGCTCAAGGCACTGCAACTCAATTTCATCGGCAACGTGGAAGGCCGCGACATCTTTAACGGCAATGCCGATGTGATCGTGTGCGACGGATTTGTAGGCAACGTGGCGCTGAAGACCAGCGAAGGCATTGGCCGGTTTGTGCGCGATGCGCTGCGCCAGTCGCTGACGCGGACGGTGACGGCGCAGGTGGGCGCGCTGCTGTCGCGGCGGGCGTTCAATGATTTTCGCCGGCAACTGGATTACACCGAGTACGGCGGCGCGCCGCTGCTGGGCGTGCGCGGGGTGTGCATCATCGGCCACGGATCGTCGAACGACAACGCCATCTTCAATGGCATTCGCGTGGCCTATGAGTTTTCTCGGGCGGGGACGCTGGAGCGCATCGAGCACGAGTTTACCGGACGGCACAAGCACGGATCGGGCGCGCACGGAACGGCTGCCGATGCTACGGTGCAGTGAGTCAGAGACCAGTTGGAAGTCCGCAGTCCGCAGTTTCAGGAACCCTGTTCCATGCGCGCCAAATCTGAAAATCCGTTGCAATTCGACGCGGCGGTAGTTCAAATGCTTGCCTGTCCGCGGTGCCACGAGAATTTGATCATCGAAGGCGAGCAGCTGGCGTGCGGCAGGTGCGGAAGGCGGTATCCCATTGTGGACGGGATTCCGGTGCTGATTGCGGAGCGGGCGGAAGAAAGGTCGACAAGCTGATGACGGCTGTCGCCTCAGCGCCGGAGATAGAACGGCAGCACAATGAGCGCGGCTATTGCAGTGGCCACCAGGATCGCGAGGGCGATGAGGCTGTACATGACAATCAGACTGGGGCCTTTGGAGGGCTCGTCGGGATCTGAATTTTTAGCCTTGCGATCTTCGGGATCGGGACTGTCCATCGTTACTCATATTTTAGAGCGTCGACGGGGTCCATTTGCGCGGCGCGCGTAGCGGGCGCAGTGCCGAAGATGACGCCGACCAGCGTGGCGGCCACCAGGGCAACGACGATCGACCAGCCGGAGATGGGCAGCTCGTAATTACTGAAGAAGCGAACGGAGAGCGGCACGGCGAGGCCGATGACGCAGCCGACAATTCCGCCAGCGAGAGAGATGATTACCGCTTCCGCCAGGAACTGGAGTCTGATTTCGCGGCGGGTGGCTCCCAGCGCTTTGCGGATGCCGATCTCGCGGATTCGGGAGCGGACGTTGGCCAGCATGATGTTCATGATGCCCACGCCGCCGACGGCCAACGTGACAGCGGCCACCAGCACCAGCACGGCAGTGAGATAGTTGGCGATGGTTTCCGCGGTGTTCAGCAGGGTTTTCAGGGTTTGCGGCTTGTACACAGAGTTGGGTCGATGCCGCGATCGGATGATGCGGATGATTTCATTTTGGGCGTCGGGAACCTCCTCCATGCTGCGCATGGAGAAGTAAATCTGCTTCACTCGCGCAGTGCCGGTGAAGTAGCGGGCAACGGTGTAGGGAATCAGGATGGTTTGATCGGCTATTTCAGACATGCCAAAGTCGGTGACGCTCTGGCGGAAGACGCCGATGATGGTAAACGGTAGGCCGCTGACTTCGAAGGTCTGGCCCACCGCCTGATCCGCGCTGCCATAGCGCTGCTTCGCGAACTCCTCGCTGACTACCGCGCACTTGAGATGGGCGGTGGCGTCGGTTTCGTCGAAGAAGCGGCCTTCGGGTACAAGCAGGTTACGGATGTCGCGATATTGCGGGCTGACACCCAGAACCAGCGTGTCCTTGACCACGCCACCTCCAAAGCTGATGGGGCTGTGCATCTCCAGCACAGGGGAGGAGGCCATGACGCCCGCCACCTGATCGTCGACGGCCTTTTCGTCTTCCACGGTGAGAAAGTCGTTGTAGCGATCGCGCTCCGCGGCGGTGGCTCCCGCGCCGACGTACTCCACTTCAATGGAATTGGTTTCGATCTTCTGGAGTTCCTGGAGGATGTAGTGCTTTCCGGTGAGGCCGATGGTTACGACCAGGATGACGGAAGCGGTGCCAATGACCATACCCAAAGCGGTCAGGGCGAAACGGGTCTTGCTGGCACGGAAGCTGTCCAACGCGATCTTGAGGATCTCGCTGAGCACCATGGTCTCGCGGGCGCTCATGAGAGTCTCTTCGAAAGTGTTCCTGCGAGACTGCTGCTCGACGACGTTCATAGCTTCCCTTGCTATCCAAGATGCGCCCGCCGGTGCTCTGGCTTCCTGAAAATGGGGAGACGACGGTGCAAAATCCCAGCAAACTCCCTCAGTTAGCTTACTCGCAGCCAGGTTCCAACCGGCAGGCGAACCGGACTGAGCAGCGATGGGGGTGTTTTCGGAGGCACCCCAGCGCGTTTTCAGCGAGCGGCCGGCCGACCATGCTTTCCGGCCTGACCCGGCGCGCACTTGATGGACGCTTTATGGGCCCAAGTGGTGACATCCACGGGGGAACCCTGCATGCAGGCGGTGGGGCCGGGATGCGGCACACCCGTGAGTTCGATTCCCAGGCCAACCGGAGGGCGGTCCGTCCTAAAAAGAAGGCTGTAAAGATGGCCGGACTTGAGGTCATTCAAAACCAGGCAGTGAGCCTCGATGCCGGCCTGAACGCATCCCTCGGCGTGAACCACGTTCTTGGGCGGCGGCTCCGGGTTCTTCTGAGGCCGTTCCGGGTTTTTCGGTGGCGGCTGTTGAGCGGCTGCGACGCCTACTCGCAGCGCGAGAAATGCTAGAGCCGTAATCGCAATGAATCTGATTCTCGCAGGGAACATGGATCAACCTCCCCTCTGCCGGCGACGGCGAGGATACGCCGGATTGAGACCATACCGCAAGGCTGAATGGGCGCTGATGCAGGGCAGCTCGGGGCAAGTCAAATTTCTTCCGTTTTGGTGTTCGGAGCGTCGGCGAGTCCGACGGTGGTGTCTTCAGCGCGCAGGAAGCGCCATATTGCAGACAGGGCTTCGATGGATAAAGATTCGGCACGGGCTCCGGCCGGGACCGCCGCGGCGGTAAAGGCGGCGTCAGCAGTGGCTGCGGAAATTCCGGCGGCGCGCAGATTGTTGGCCAGCGTTTTGCGCTTCTGGGCGAAGGCCGCGCGCACGAGGCGGAGGAAAGGTACCTCTTCCACGCCAAGCTCCGAGAATCGCGGGGCAAACCGCCAGCGGAATACTGTGGAATGAACTTCCGGCGGCGGCGAAAATGCAGAGGGGGGAAGCGTGAAAAGCCGTTCGACTGGCCCGTACATCTGGACGGTGACGGTGAGCAGGCCGTAGTCGCGCGACCCAGGCGCGGCGGCAACACGGTCGGCCACCTCGCGCTGCACCATGAGCACCGCCAGGTCGAGAGCTGCGTGACTCGCGGCGAGTTTGAGCAGGATGGGCGAAGTGATGTAGTAGGGCAGATTGCCAATGACCAAAAGACGGCCGGAGGCGCCTGGGCATAGCGCGAGAGATGCGAAGGCGGCGGCGAAATCAAAATTGAGAATATCCTGTTCGATGATTGCGACACGATCGGCGGGAAATTTTTCGCGCAATCGCGCGGCGAGTTGGCTGTCAAGCTCTACCGCCAGCACATGGCGGGCGCGAGCAGCTAGTGCGCCTGTGATAGCGCCGCGGCCGGGACCGATTTCCAGGACCGTGCGGCCATGGAACTCGCCCAGGGCTGAGACAATACGCGCGGCAGCGTGAGTGTCGGTGAGGAAGTTCTGGCCGAGCCTGGACTTGGACTTCATGGATGCTCTGATGGTAGTCGACCTGTGAGGATCGAGCGGCTGAGCGAGGACGCCACTTTCACGGCGAGACAGTGTCTAATCGAAGCGGAGGATTCGGTTCCCCGCGGAAGTATTAGTGTGCTCCGAATCCGGCAGACGCCCCAGTATTGCGAGTTGCTCCAGCCGATCGAGTCAGGAATTCTTAAACGGGCTGTAAACTCGCTGCCGGTGCGGGCGTCTACCAGAGTGATGGCGGCCGGAACTGCATTGGAACCAATGACTACGGTCACGGCAAAGGAAAATGCCGCGCAGGAGTTTGCGGACATCGTTCAGGCCCATCGTGTGCAGATTTTCCGCTTTCTGCTGGCATCAACAAGGGACGTAGACCTGGCCGAGACACTGACCCAGGAGTGCTTCCTGAAGGCACACCGGAACTGGGCACAGTTTCGGGGTGAGTCCAGCGCGATGACCTGGCTGATGCGTATCGCGATCAACCTGCAGAAGGACCACTGGCGGAATCGGCGGCTGCAGTTCTGGCGCAGGACGCAGACGAATGCGGTGGACCTGGATGAGGCGAGCGAATGGCTGCCCAGCGGGGAACGGAGCGCGGAACAGCAGATGCTGGCCAGGGAACAGGTGGGACGGGTCTGGAAAGCCGTAGATGGCTTGAGCGTGCGGCAGAGAACAGTGTTTCTGCTGCGCTATGTCGAAGACCTGGAACTGATGGAGATTGCACGGGCCACGGGATTGAGCGAGGGCACGGTGAAGGCGCATCTATCGCGCGCGCTAAGCAAGGTCCGCGCAGAGTTGAGGGAAAAAGCATGACCGGGAACATTCAATTCGAGAGTGGGCCGGAAGGCAAGGACGAGCGGGACGAGAGAAAGACCGCAGGTGAGGATCTGGAGACGGACGCAAAGCTGGAACAGGCGCTGACGGATTTCCGCTCGAGCGTCCACGCCTGGAGTGCGGCAGCCTATCATCGGCCGCGCAGCCTTGAGAGTTCGGTGCGGCGCCGGAGTTGGCGGCTGGCGGCGGGATGGGCGCTGGGATGCATTCTGGTGGCCGGCGGGGTCACCGCGGGAGTGGTGGAGCACCAGCAGAACGAACAGGCGGCGCGGATGGCGGCGCTGGCGCAGCAGCAGGCACGGGAGCAGCAAGAAGCCGTCGCCAAGGAGCAGGCGCGGGAGCAGGACACAGGCCTGATGGCGAAGGTGGACAGCGATACGGCGCAGGAGGTTCCCGATGCGATGGAGCCCCTGGCGCGAATGATGGAAGACGGTGGAACCCAGCAGTAACAGAACGATGCGGGGAAAAATGGCGGGCCCGAACAGGCCGCAGGAGGAAGTTCGATGAATGTACGAATTGCAAGACGGTTGTTCTTGGCACTCTCCGGCGTTGCGATGATTTTCTGTGCGGCGCCCGGATCCCAAGCCCAGGGTGCGGGTGGCGGACAAGGGGTGGGGCCGGCATTTGCGGCCCATCGTCCGCCATTTGAGCGGGCGTTCCGGTTCGGCGGAAGATTCTGGGATAACCCCCGAGTCTCTTCGGCGTTGAAGATCACTCCGGATCAGCAAAAGGCTATGGACGAGATCCTTTTTCAGCATCGCGAGAAATTGATCGACCTGCAGGCCAATCTGAAAAAGGCCGAGTTGGACATGGAGCCATTGATGAACGCCGATGAGCCCAACCGGGCGGCTATCGAGGCGCAGATCGACAAGGTGGTTGCAGCACGAGGAGCGCTGGAAAAGGCAAATGCAAATTTCCTGCTGGACATACGCATGAAGCTGACGCCCGACCAGTGGAAACAGATCAAGGATTTCCGCGCCGAAGGCGGCATGCACCAGATGCGTCGTGATTGGAGACCGGGCGGAGGTCAGAGAATGCGCATGCGCGGGCCAAATGGACCGAACGGTGGACCCGAGCCGCAGAATGCACCGACGCCGCCACCGCAAAGTAGCAGTCCTGATTCAGGTACCGGACCGGCGAGTCAACAATAATCAGAATTCCAGGAGTTTCAGGCAGAGAGCAAATACGGTTGCAGTCAATACCGGTTGGCGGCAAGGGGCGATCCTCTTGCCGCCGCTTTTTTTTCGCGGCCAGGATGCTATCGAAAAATGTAGCGGAGGCCAAAATTGGGAAAGATTGGCATCTGTTCCAACTCGTGCACCGGATTGATCGAGATCTCCTTGTCCGTTGCCGCTCGAGGCAGCCACACGTAGCCGAGGAAATTCGACCGGTCGAGAATATTATTCACTCCAAAGTACAGCTCCATATGGACGCCGTGAAGCAGGATGTCCTTGTCCACCTGAGTGTCCAACCGGGCGTAATAAGGAGCGCGAAAAGCGTTCATTCTTGTCGTGTCGTAAACGGCCCGATTCTGAGCGAGTGAATCCGGTAAGTCGAAAGGAGTGTACGGACGGCCCGATGTGAACGAAAACCGGGGCGAAATTGTGTATCCGCGGCCGAGATGCTGCAGCGCGGCGAAGTTCACGATCCAGGGAAGATCGAAGTTGCCTGGGCGCATCACGCCTTCCAGCCCCGCGAACATGGCCCGCGAATAGGCCACCGATGCTCGGGCAAGGAGTCTGGAACCGATGCGGGTCAGGGTGGAAAATTCCATTCCCGATGCGCGGCCGCGCCCGCCGCTGTTCATCGGCAGCCAGACAAATTGCTGACCCAAGCCATCTATCAGGTCATGCAAGTTGACGGTCGGATACTCTGTGGAAGAGGGGACGTCGCGATAAGCCTTGTCATAGGCCTCAATGCGGATTTGCGTCGAGAGCACCGGACCAATATCGATTCCTGCACTTTCCTGCGTCACGCGCATCGGCAACAGCGATCGATTTTGGGGGAAGGAAAGCAGATAGACGTACGGCGGCATCTGCGCGTAGGCGGCCATCGAGGCGTGTATCGCCAGGTATTCGCCGAAGCGGTATCGAAGACTCGCGCGCGGCGTTAACGTAACGTGGTCTCCCAGCGCGAACGTCTGCAATCGGCAGCCCGCGCTGAGGACGAGGTCTTTGAGCGGCCTTGCCGTTATTTCCAGGAAAGTGCCGGATTCTCCGGTCGAAGTATCGGAAGAGAACGACGTCGAATCGGATCGCGAGAATCCGACGGAATAGGGTGAATACGCGCCCACCGGCTGATCAACCTGGAAATGCGGCCTTCGCAGCCAGTAAGCGCTGCCGAGGGACACTGTGAACCTGGACAGGCTCCACTCGAACCGATAACCGGAAGTGGTAAATGCGCTAATGGTGTGCTCGCGGTAGACGAGTTGCGGAGGCGCGGCGGGCGAAGGGGCACAGCTGCCGCTAGATGGTGTCAATTCTGCAGGGTTGAGCAACTGGTCCTGCTGATCGATCTGATCCAGTTGTTCCGAGTCGCTGACATTCACCACGCCGAAGGATTGTTTCGAATATACCCGTTGCCATTTCAGTCCTGTGGTCTCACGCTGTCCAGCGTATTGCGAGTCGATCGTACTCGATTCCGCGGGGTCGTCCGCACACGGAATAATCTTGATCGAATCCCATCCACCCAGGTTCAAAATTGTTAAACGATTGCCTCTGCTATCCGCTTTCCTGAAACGGATCAGCTCGTTGGTATACGATGGCAATCCATCTATGCCGAACTGATTCATCAGGCCGAGGAGTCCGTGATGAGCAGAGAGCAGCAAGTTACTTGCATGGACAGGGATTTCTGTAAGTCCACCGATCCCTTGAATTCCAAAATCCATTTCAGAGTGGGAACTGAGCTGTTTCGGATCGAGCGTGCGAATCTCAATTACGGAGGAAAGACGTTCAGGATATTTGGCGTCGTAATTTCCCGCGAACAGGCTGACGCTCTGAATGGCCGCCGAATCGATCATGGAACCAAATCCGCCGGTGGTGCCCAGAGTGGCGATGGAATTCATATTCGGTATCTGAATGCCGTCTAAGAGGAAGAGATTCTCCATCGGGTCCCCGCCGCGAATCATCAGATCGTTGTTCAAATCACTGCTGGCGGCCACTCCGGGAAGCTCCTGAAGAAACCTCGACACATCGCCAAACGAACCCCCGGTCGCGACGATTTCCTGACCGCCCGCTACGAATGCTTTAATCGCGTCTGGCTGCGCCAGATCCTGAACCTGCACGGTGAAAACAACCGGCTCGGCATCACCGATCATGCCATCGAAAAAGGAGGCCGGCGCCCCGGTGGTCTGGGCGGAAACCTGCGCGGCTGGGGGAACTGGCACGTTTCCAGATGCATTAGCTGAAGTAACTGGGCTTTTTATCTCTGCTGCGGCTGAAGGGTCGCGCGCCTGTCGTTTCTCTGCTTGTGAACTGCCAATTGACTTATCTGGACTCGATCTATGTTCCGGCAGCTGGGAGCAAGCCGGCGCAGAAACTAGGAGGCACACGAACAGACTGACGCTGAAGAGACTCCAACATGGTTGCATGTTGGCTCCTTCTCGCGGGTTTGTCGTGCCTGGTCGTTTATGTTACGGGGGCCCTACAGAAATCCTGCTGGAGATACGGATGCTTTGCAGTCTTGGGAGGTTGTTCCTGCTGGAGGGCGCACAGGCAAAGGTGGCAAGTGTGCCAAAGCACAAGGGCCAAAAGGCTGTAGGTCTAAGAGGAAGAGTTACCACTGGCCCGTGGAAAGATATTCGTGGATCGACCGTGCGGCTTTGCGGCCGGCGCCCATAGCGAGGATGACCGTCGCCGAGCCGGTGACGATGTCGCCGCCGGCGAAGACGCCGCGCTTGGAAGTACGCATGGTTTCGGGATCGGCAACTATATAGTTGCGCGATGTGGTTTTGAGCTCGGGCGTGGTGCTCTGGACAAGCGGATTAGCCGTGGTGCCCACACCGATGATGGCGACATTTGCGGCCAAAACGTGCTCCGAGCCGGCGACCTGAACCGGACGACATCGCCCGCTTTCGTCGGGAGCGCCGAGCTCCATGCGTACGCATCGTGCACCGGTAAGCCAGCCTTTTTCGTCGCCGACGAACTCGACGGGGGCGGTAAGCATGCGGAACTCGATGCCCTCATCTCGCGCGTGCTTCACTTCTTCCGTGCGCGCGGGCATTTCGGCTTCCGATCGGCGATAGACAAGCGTGGCCCTTCGGGCGCCCAGGCGACGCGCACAGCGCACCGCATCCATGGCCGTGTTGCCGCCGCCAACGACGATCACATCGCGACCGTTGCAGTCATATACCGGCTGGTCGTACTCATTGGCGAGGTAGGCTCGCATGAGATTGACGCGAGTGAGAAATTCGTTGGCCGAATATACGCCGTTGAGGTGCTCGCCTGGTATGCCGAGGAATTGCGGCAACCCGGCGCCGGTGGCGACAAAGACCGCACTGTAGCCTTCGTCGTGCATCAATTCGTCAATGGTGACACTCTTGCCGACAATGACGTTGGTTTCGAATTCAACGCCCATGCGGCGGAGGTTTTCCACTTCGCCTTTGACGATGGATTTGGGCAGGCGAAATTCGGGAATTCCGTAGACGAGCACGCCGCCGATTTCATGCAGCGCCTCGAAGACGCGAACACGGTGACCTTTCTGCACCAGGTCGCCGGCCGCTGCAAGCCCCGCCGGACCGCTGCCGACGATGGCGACGCATTTGCCAGTCGGGGGCGCAACGGCAGGCAGACCGAGTTGGCCGCTCACGCGCTCAAAGTCCGCGATGAAGCGCTCCAGGTTGCCGATGGCGACCGGCTGGCCGCGTCTTCCGAGCACACAGCCGCCTTCGCACTGATTCTCCTGCGGACAGACCCGGCCTGTGACGGCAGGCAGCGGATTGTCTTCGCGCATTTTGGCAGCGGCGTCAAGGAATTCGCCGGCATAGATGAGTTCGAGGATTTCCTTTATCTTGACGCCTACAGGACACTCGACCACACAGCTCGGCTTCGCGCAGGAGACGCAACGCGTGGCCTCAAGCACGGCGTCGGATGCAGCGAAGCCCAGGTTGACTTCGTCAAAGCCGCGGCTTCGCATTTTGGCATCGAGCTCAGGCATGGGAGTGCGCGGAATTTTCATGCGTTCTTTCAGCGGCATCCGGCTTTTCTCAACCATGACGCGCTCCGTTCCCACTCAGGCTCTGCGCTGTGATATCGGTACGAAGTTCAGCCAATTGTTCGTCCCTGTGCGTCTCGAATTCCGCCAAGGCCGCGCATTCCTTTTCACGATACATAGCGTTGCGCTGCATGAGCACGTCGAAGTTCACCAGCGAGGCATCGAATTCAGGCCCATCGACACAGGCGAATTTGCTTTGCTGGCCGAGCAGCACGCGGCAACCACCACACATGCCGGTACCATCAACCATGATGGAGTTGAGGCTGACCACAGTCTTGATGCCAAGCGGCACAGTGATGCGCGAAACGGCTCGCATCATCGGTACGGGGCCGACCGCCAGCACAAAATCGATGACGCGCCCGGCGGCGAGAAGTTGATTGAGTTTGGCAGTGACCAGGCCGTGCTCGCCATAGCTGCCATCGTCGGTCATGAAGTATGCTTCGCCGCTCGCTGCGCGAACTTCGTCTTCGAAAATGACCATCTCAGCACCGCGCGCGCCTTCAATGAAAATGACGTGGTTACCGGCGCGCTTCAGGGCATTGGCCGTGGGCAGCGCCATAGCAGTACCCACGCTGCCGGCCAGAATCACGACGGTTCCAAAGTTGCGAATTTCGGATGGTTGGCCGAGGGGTCCGGCGATGTCGAGAATGGAGTCGCCGCTTTCAAGGCAGTTCATGAGCGAGGTGGTCTTGCCTACGCCCTGGACAACCAGCGTAACCGTGCCGGCGGCTGGATCCGACGATTTGATGGTGAGTGGAATGCGTTCGCCTTTTTCGTGCAGGCGCAGGATTACGAACTGGCCGGGCTGTTGCTTGCGAGCAATCCGAGGCGCCGCAATAACAAACTGGCGGATATTGAGACCGACGTTACGGGCTTCGATGATCCTGAACACTCAGCAAGCTCCAATGTTGCAGTAACGGCCACCAGCCCGGTTCAGCGTGAGGCTTGAGCAGACAGCGCGGTGCCGTGTAACGGCGCACTGCAGCAGGGCCTTACGGCAGAATTCCATGAGTATTATTAAGGGTTTAGCGCTGTTAAGACCGTGATGTTGGTCACCTTGCGAATGAGCCGCGGGCAAAACACCGGCCCCTGCTAAAGGATGAGCCGTTATTGAAGCCGGCTCGAGGTTCGTCGCCAAATTCGGACCGGATTCTCGCGAGGGCGAGTAGATCGCGGGTTTGACCGCTGCCAGGGAATCTCCGTATGATGAACAAGTTGGCTCATCGCGTGCGGCCCCAAGCCGCGCCGTGGGCGGATAAAGCGCAAAGTGCGCCGTTTCCTTTCATCATTGCTGCCCCCTCGTTCAACGGCAGGACAGCTGACTCTGGATCAGCATATCGGGGTTCGAATCCCTGGGGGGCAGCCAATAGCCTAAATCCACACACATCCGTAGCAGTCCATACCCATCCATTCCTGTCCTCCATTTCCAATAAAAATCAATGACTTACAGGCGATTAGCGCCAGTCGCGCCGTCCATCGGGGTCCGTCCGTACTCGCCCCAAGCCGGGTTTTTTGTTGGTACATTCGGTGGTATGCTGGTACGCAATTCACAGAGAGGGGTTTCCAGATACCAACAATGGCGGGAAAGTACCAACTGACAGACACGAAAATCAGGAAACACAAGCCTTGCGCGGCCCCGGTGAAACTGACAGACGGCTTGGGGCTGTACCTTCACGTTGCGCCCACAGGGGGCAAGCTGTGGCGCTACGCCTATCGCTTCGATGGCAAGCAAAAGCTGATGGCCTTTGGCGGCTACCCGGATGTGAGCCTTGAGCAAGCGAGAGAGCGGCATCAGGAAGCCCGCAAGCTACTAGCTGACGGGAAAGACCCAATGGCCGAACGCAAAGCCCGCAGAGAGGAAGCGGACGCGAACGGGACCACGTTTGAGGATGTGTTCAAGCTGTGGTTTGCAACGTGGAAGGTTGGCAAAGAAGAAAGGCACGTTTGCCAAACCGAGCGCCGCATCAATGCAGACGTGATTCCGGCCTTTGGCTCAAAACCAATTGACGATGTGACCGCTGCTGACATTCGCGCCATGATGTTGAAGATTTACGACGAACGCAAGGCTAGGGACATTGCCAAACGTGCTCATCAGACAACAGGCCAGATTTTCAGCTTCGCAGTTGCCAACGGTCTAGCGAAGCGTAACCCGGCTGCTGACTTCAAACCGCATCTCATCCTGCCAACCGTCAAGACTGAGAATTTCGCCCGCGTCGATACCAAAGAATTGCCCGCGCTGCTGGCGAAGATGGATGCCTACATTGGAACCGCTGTAACCAAGCTGGCGCTTTGGCTGCTGGCGTACACGTTCGTCAGAACGTCCGAACTGATTGAAGCCGAATGGTGCGAATTCGACATGGACAATTCGCGTTGGGATATTCCAGCCGAGCGCATGAAGATGGACACACCGCATATTGTCCCTCTGTCACGGCAAGCTGTTGAAGTGCTCAAGGCGCTCAAGATGATTACCGGCACTCACAAGCTGGTATTCCCCGGTGACTTTGACAAGAACAAGCCCATGTCAAACAACACGATTCTGAAAGCCCTTGAGCGCATGGGATACAAAGGCGTGATGACAGGCCACGGTTGGAGGGGCATAGCGTCAACCGTGCTGCATGAGAATGGCTTTGAAGAGCAGCACATTGAATTGCAGCTTGCTCACATGAAGCGTGACAAGGTAGCTGCTGCCTACAACCATGCCAAGTACCTAAAGCAGCGCACAGACATGATGCAGTGGTGGGGAGACTACATCGAACAACAGCACGAAAAAGCTACCGAGAATGCTGCATGAGGATTACTACTATTCGCTGAAAGGCTTTGTTGATGCGGGTTCCGTCACACTGAACTGTTGAAGTACCAACAACAGTACCAAATTAAAGCCAACGTTGCAGCCTTGGACGTTGGCTTTTCCTTTGGCGCTCTGAGGCGTTGCAGACAGGCCGGGTAGCCCTTTCCTTCACTCGATACCTTCCGGCGCGTCTACGAGGCTTGTAGCGCCAGCACGACGCGCTTTACGACGCTGCCAGCCGCGCTTGCAAGCGTCAGAATGCCGCTCTCGATCACAAAGCCGGGCCACACGTTCGCATTCTTGTAACCATTCCTCATGGTCACGCTGTCTGGCCGCATTCAAGTGTGCTACCGCCTCAGCAATGAATTGTCTCGCTATCGCTTCCGGTTCAAGAATTGGTCTGTCAATCTCTATCGTCATAAGCTACCCACAGTGAGGCGTTACCCTTCCGAGTACAGTGAAGCTGTCCATTGGTTGTCCGTGATGCGCTTGTAGCACGTATCCAGCTTGCTTCCGGCAAACGTGCGAACGGCGCACACGTTGGGGTCAATTGCGCTAAACAGTTCAAGTGTCCCGCTCATATCAACGCAATTGCCATCTGGCATGAAGACAATACCTGTACGGGTTTCAAAGTCGTACTCGATACGTCTAACGCTGCATTGCAGTTGTTTTTGCCGCTGTTTCATTTCACTGTTCTCCTAAGTGCAGGTTTGCACTGTTCCTACGATGATTTCCTTGCACTGCCGTGCGGGTAGCATTTCTTTCCCACAGATGTGTTGGTTAGTGTTGGTTGTGTGTTGGTTAATCTGTTGGTTATGTAAGTCGTGTAAAATCAGTCTGTTGGTTGTGTTGGTTATCTCGGCCCATAGCGCCTTGCATTTTATGTATGGTTGTCTATCTCTCCAGAAATCGACCAACAAGCCAACAGGTTCATAACAAAGGGTTTAGATAACCACCGGCATGACCAACACCTAACCAACGTTGGACTTTTCGAGAATGGTTGACCGAATCCACCACATGTCACCCGTCTTAGTCTTGCGAATCTCAGCTATAGCGGGGTCATGCACGTTATCGGATGATTTGCCATTTGCCAGAGAAATTAAATCACCGGCTTTGACGAATTCCTCGATAGTGTTCTTGAGCGCAAGCGATGGGCCGATATGCACGTTCTTGAATGCGGCCCGCTTGTGCAATTGAGGAAGGATATATCTGTAGGTAACAAGCGGAACGCCATACTTGCACATATCGGCGGTGAGTCCGTATTTCTTCTCTAACTCTGGAGTCCAAGGCTTGTTAGCAACGTCGTTGTAATACTTTGTTAGCAAATCCTTGAGCAAAGCGTACTGTTCAAGGTTGTAGTTCGGTTCGCCAGTCTTACCGGAACGGAAACGAGCAATCAGCGCACTGTGTCCATGTCTGACGAATCTCTCAGCCCATTCATACTCAACTGGCGTAATAATCGGATTGCCCGGATTGACGCCAACCGCAAGCAGCGCGGCTGTACGCATTACCTTTTCCCTAAACCGCGTCCACAGTTCGCTTAGATACTGCTCATAACCTTTGTTGAACTTGTCCACGTTATACGACTGTACCTGTTCAATTTCTTCGTTCAGCGATTGCGCGGCATCATCGAATGGAACGTTTATCCAGTTGTATTGCTTGGTTGAATCAGCAGCGGTTTCGATAGTCTGGACGTGTTGAACAAGGTGGGCAAGCCATTCAGTGAGTGCAACGGACGGCTGTACCGCTGACAAGTCTGGAGCGGTGTTCTTGTCTGGTTTGTTGCCATTGAATTCAACGATGCTGAGTCTTGTAAGGAACCCGTCAGCGATGCTTTCCTCGTCAACAGCCTCATAAAACACCTTGGGCGTTGAATCCCCAATGAATGACCATGCAGGGGCAATCAACTCGCTAACGTTGTCCTCTGCATTTGAATATGCCAAGTCGCCCAAAGCCTTGTTTGCGCCTGATGATGTGTAGAGACTCAGAATCATCTTGCGAATGCCACGGTCATTGATATTGGCTTTTGAATCACAGATGCGGCGAAAGTCGTAACCGATTTCGCCAAACACAGACAAGCAGCACAGGCGGGGCGGAACCTTGCCATTACCAGCAAGTGCTTTATGCAAACCTTGAGCAGAAGCGGGGAATCCCGGCCCCTTACGAATGGTGGCAAGCCGGTATAGTTGCCAATGCAGCGCGGCGTTCAGCTTGTCAATGCCCGTTCGTGCCGCATCCTTGCCTGTACCTGTGGGAGCAATCAAGACAACGTAGTGATTCAGACCCATGCCGTTGACGTTGTACGCTCTGCCCACAATTCCAGCTAGGTAGGCGATAGCGCCCGCAATTGCGGATTCAATGAACGGATACGGCGCTTGCTCGTAGATGAAGTCTGCAATATCCCCAAGAATTCCGGGCGGGCGACTCCAAAGTGTTGCAGCAGAACTTGATTCAGACGGACTCATAGATACCTTTCCAAGTTAGGTGGTGGAGGGCTGCTTGGATCAACCCTCCACGCTTTAACTCAGGGGTGGTCGCCCCTGAACCTGTCACTGGCAGGGCAGGACCAGTGCCTCAGTGACGGGGCTAAGGTAGCAAACCCATTCATCAAGTCAAGGTGTGACTCGAAGAAAATATAAAAACGTCCTTGGAGTGTCCATCTGCTCTGCAAATGCTGAATAGCAACGGCATATACGTGGTACTAAGCGGTAGTAACGGCGGTTGATTTATCACTCGCGTTGTGGAGAATCGTCGGTGAATGGAGGCGCATCCCGGCATATCCGAGCGCATCCGAACAGAAAATATAAACGCGAGAGTGAGCGACGATGGAAGAGCGGATACTCAGGTTAAATGACGTTCTGAAAGTCACCGGAATTGGCCGCAGTTCGATATACGAACTTCAAAAGCAGGGTTTGTTTCCGAAGTCCATTCAAATTGCGAATACATGCAAAGTCGGATGGCTGAACTCCGAAGTTCAGACGTGGATTCAAAAGCAGATTGCAGCGTCACGTAACGCCATCGCTCAGAATGAGAACGCGGCCTAGTCTTGACTTGTTACAGAATGTCACGCAAATTGCTCATGGGCGCGTAGAGCGGGTCGGGGCGTTCCGTGCCGGGGGCGGCTGATGTTGGTACTTTAACTCCTTTCTGCCAACGTCAGCCGCTTCAATAAAGGGATTGAATATGCCGGACGTTATCGAAAAACAGTTTGAACTTGAACAACACATTTCAGCGTTGACGGATGAACGGTTCATTGAGGCGATTCAGTACGCCGAAAAGTGCGTTCGCGCAATGCGGCCAAATGCAAAACTGTTGTTCACCGCCAATCGGCGTGGAGATGTTGTCAGCGTGGGAGTGTATGACGTTTCTTTGATGCTGAATGAGCGCGGCCAATTTCAACCAATAGAACAGCCCGCGCCGCAACTCCTCAGCAGCGAACGTCTTGCGTATCGAGAGAATTATTTGGAGCGGGCAAAACTACGGTTGCAATTCAACGTGTGGGCGAGTGCATACGCAACGTTGGTTGCACTGAACAACGTCAAGTAACAGGGAGCATTTATGACAGGTAGTGAGAAGCGGGACATTCGTGAACTGAAATCGTTGGTCAAAAGTGCTGCCAGCAGCATTGCAATGGATACAGCGCCAATACCTACAGTGTCGCGCCCTGTACGTGGCAAGCGTACCAGCAAGGCGGTATCCGGTTTCTACGTCCATCCCGGTACACCGGCAAAGAACAGCGCGGTTGTCTTCGATGCTGTAAAGGAAGCCGTGAGAAGCCGCATTGACAATCACGAGCAAGAGCAAGACGCGATTGCGAGTGAAGTCAACGACCCTGAGAGCTACGATGATGCTCTCAGCAGCGAGGAACGGGAACAGCTTGCAGTTTCACTGAGAGCACCGGAGAGCACTACGCGAAATGCAGCCGGGGCGCGAATGACGGGACTTGAGCAAGCAAATCACGAATATGCCGCCCGGCGCGGTCAGACCATAGCCCGCGTTTCGTAGCGGCCCGTCAGAGACGCACAGGGCGCGGGCTATGAGGCAAAACCTTAGCGGACTTACAGCAAGAGCAAGAACGGGCGCTGCAAGCCCGGAATTGGGCAAAGAGCGAGACGGGCATGATTGAGCAGATTGAATTTGAAGGGATCGACCCTCAGCGCCAAAAAGAAGGCTGGCAAGCGTTCGCGCAATACCTGAATCGTGGGTACGCCGTTGAAGCGGGTATTCCTGTTGCCACCAATTCACAGCCCACAAAGCGCACTGATGAAGGCTGGACAACCAAAGTGACGTTTCCCACCACTGCCGATGACGTTGCAGACGCTGAACCCGATGACGAATCGGACGATGAAGAATTCCCCGACAATGCAAAACAGCGGCGTTGGTTGAAGGCGATTTTTGCATTGCTTGGCGGCGCTACTCATTCAAAGGCTGCTATAGAAGCTGGCGTTAGCAACCGCCAACTCTCCCGTTGGAAGGCAGACGGTGAGTTCATTGAGTTGTATCAAGCAACGAAGAGCCAAGTATTCCGCGAGAGCGTCAACGGCATGAAAGGAATTCTGACTGCGGCTGGCATTGTAGGCGCAAAGGCGCTGCAACAGATTGCGGAGGATAGCGAGGCTTCGGACACTGCAAGGGTTCAAGCCGCTCGTGCGCTGACTCAGCTTGCGCTTGAAATCAATGATCTTGAAACGCTCGCTCAAGACATTGCTGCATTGAAGGCTGCAAAAGCATAACGTGAGATACCATCTCAGCACTTTGAAACGCGAAGTCGCGCGAATGAAGGGCAGCATTGATGCCACTAACGCGCTCATCGTGCTCAATCTGGGAAATCGAGAGACATATTCAATTCGCAGTAAAGATATTTGCAGGTTTGGATGTGCCGCTCTGTTCGATGAGGGAAGCGCTGAATACAGAGCAGCGAAGCAAGCGGTTGAACCCACAAACAGAATAATTCAACTGCTAAAGATGGTTATTGACGACCCAACTAAAGAAAGGGAAACCAATGCAGATTATTCTGAGGGTTAAAACGCAGTTCTTTCTACGCGATAAGGCACAAGATGCGAACGGAGTTCAATTGCCGACGGTGTTGAACACAGTTGTTCTCAATCCATCAAACCTACCGCAAGTCGCTCCCGATTGGATTAAGGAAGACGCTCTGTTCAACTTGCTTGTCATGGACGGAACACTCGTTCAGATTCCCGAACAGGTTACGAAGCCCGCTGCTGTTGAGCCTGTTGACACTGCGAACAGTGGGGATGAATCGCAAGACAGGGGTAGCGAAACCAGCAGCAAGTAATAACTGCTGTGCGAGTCAATGAAAGGAAAGGGTGATGGATCATTTTGTTGTAGGCGCAAACGCAAACGCTGCTGATGAGGCTTTTGTTGTAACCCTCAACCTGACGGCAATTGTTGAAGCGGTAAGGGGGAATAACACTGACAGGGGCGGACTGTACCAGCAGCTTGTCAGCAGAGCGTATACGCTGCTTGCAGAAGTTGACGCGGCAATTGCTCAAATCAACTCTGACAATCTCGAATACCTTTTGCCCAAATGGGAAGATGCCAAGGCCATTGCAAGGCAAGCCAAAGGGGAATTTGAGACAGCGTTTAATCAGCGTTTGAGGTTCATGAATGGCGAACTGGACGCGAATAACAAATTGACGAACGCTGTGAAGCGGTTGTCTTTGTTGAAGAACAACCCGCCGAATCCTAATTCTTATCCAACCGCTGACGAACTCGCTGCATGGAAACAGTCTGTTGCTGATGGGCAAGCTGCTGTCGATAAGTTGCATGACGAGGCTGTGGGGGCTGCCCGCGAGTCGCAACTGTTCTTTGCTGACTTAAATGAGCGTGAAACAAGATTGAATACCGCTGCAAGGGCTGAATTGGAGTTGCGCCAAAAAGTAGAGAGATTGCAGGGTAAGCCCGCATCGTCCGTTCACGGCTTGCCCACAGTGGTTGGATAGGGCCGGGCGCGTTGCCTTGCATTGTGGTTACTGTGGCGCTGACTGCTGCTATCGAGTCAGCGCCGTCTTTTTACGAAAGGAATCATGGCTGCAAGCGGCACTCCAATCAATGCTCTATATCCCAGACTTGCGCCGGTTACATTCCTTGCAGAGCATCTGACAATTGTCGGCTATTGTCTTACCGCCTTCATGCCACGGCGTGATGTGGTCCCCTTCCATACCTTCAAACTCGAAATGCTCTTTGCACACTGGACAGACGCCTGCTTGTCGCTCGTATGCTTCTCGTTTCTGGTTTTCGGTGAAAGCACGGATGTTCAGATGTCGCTCTCTCCCATTCAAAACATAGTGATAAATGCCCTTCTTGTTCGTGACATCATCATCAGCCATGAGTCGAGCGATTTCTGTTTCGAGCTTGGCGGCGTCGATTTCATCCCCTTTATGGGTGTTATATAACTCTCCCCAAGGAATGCCCTTCATCTCCCTGCGATATTTTGGGAAGCTGGCTTTGACCCAATTGATAACCGCTTGGAAATACAGCCACAACTCGTTTGCGTTTGGCTTGTGCTGTTGTTTGGCCATGTAGGCTTCGATCTTGCCGTCACTGAACCAGTCGATAGCGGTTTCAAGGTACTCCTGTCGAATGGGTGAGCCAGTGAGGTATTCGCTGCCGATTCCATATGCAGGACAACCGCTTTTGCTGAAATACCGCTTCGCGTCGGAGACCCAAGGGCCGGAATACACGGCATTGCGAAGTTCCTGATCGGTCAGCTTCTCTCCCGCAATATTGATGGTCTTAAACCAACCCAATCTCTCGCTGTCCGTGCCGCTGCATTGATACACCATGAGGCGGTAGTTCAGGAGTTTCTCTTGTTCGTCCGTCTGCAAGTTATGGAAATACCGCCCCTCAAAAGCAAAATCCCCTTCGACAAACTGACAAATCGAGATGGTACGTTGCTGACCGTCGATAACCTCAAAATCACCATCTTCCCGAACTGCCCAATACATGACATTTAGTGGAAAGTCCTTGTTGATAGTGTCAATGACTGCATCCCGCTGTTTGTCCTTGTAGATAAACTCTCTTTGGTACGCCGGTCGGATGTCTAACTTACCGCCATAGCCGACAACTCCTGCCTCAGCCTTGTCGTCATAGCCTTCCGATAGCTCTCGGACGGTGATTTCCTTGAGTTCAATGTTCATTCCGGTTTAACCCTTCGCCTTTTTGTTCCTTATCACAATGCGATCATACAAACGCCGGTATGTGCCATCGCCGTTGCCAAGGTAAAAGCGTGGACCGCCCTGTAGGTAGGCCCCCTTCTTCGCCACTTCCGACATTGGTTTACCAAGCGTCATACTTGAACCAAGAATTTCAAATTGATCGGGATTATGTTTGTCGAGAAAAGTCAACGGCACTCCCATAGCCCCGGAATAGTCTGCCGGAATATCGCTCGTCTTGCCGACTTCAATTGCGTCGTAGTTTGCGTAAGTTGGGTACGTGTCCGGGCTGTATTTCTTGTACAGTATTAGTTCTTCGTGGCGCTTTGCTATGTCGAGATTGGTGAACCAGCAAGCGTTACCCATACTTCTCCATTTCTGCCCGCTGTCATCCACCCAAAACCGTGTTTCTCGGGCTTCATAGTAATCAGGCACCTTGAATGCCATGTCGCCAGATATGTTACCAAGCCAGATTCTGTTTCCCATGATGAGATTGAAGACTTCTTTATAGCTAACGGCGTTTTGATTCCCGATAATTACGAACTTTCTGTCATGCTCGATAAGTTGCGCAACATACTCACGGAACAATGAAAACGGCGGATTTGTGACGACAATATCAGCCTTTTTCAACAGCTTTATGCTTTCGGGGCTACGGAAATCACCGTCAGCTTTAAGGTACTTGATGCCAATGTCTTTCGGGTCAGGAACGCCAGTCCCATTATTGCGACCACAGTATTCGAGATAGATAGCCTGTTCAGTATCGTTCCGGCTGAACAGGTCACGATTCTGATTCTTGTAGCAGGTAGTGATGAGCTTCTTGAGGCCCAACTTCTCAAAGTTGTAAGAGAAGAAGTGAAAGAAATTGCTAATCCGAGGGTCATCGCAGTTGCAGTACACCACTTTGCCCTTGAAATGCTTTTTGTAGTGCTTCAGTTCTCGTTCGATGTCCGAAAGCTGAGTATAGAACTCATCCTGCTTGACATCCCGCGCCTTAATCAGACTCTGATTTTTGATCTTCCTTGCCATCTTGAACCCATTGCCTACAGTTTGTGTATGTTAGCTGCAAGCATACCGACTGGCGCTTCTTTTGCAGCGGTTTCCTTATGGGCGACTCCCGCCCCCGTTCCTTTTCGGGATGCAGGGGGCGGCTGTTTCCTTCCGGTGGAATGAAAGCGATTCAGGAACAATTCTAGCGGGGAGGCCGGAATCTGGTGATGACGAGGCTGATTCTCTCACTTGGCGCAATTGTCCCGGCCCGTCATACACTGCCAGCAAGCCCTAGCGGAGCTACCCGCAAGCGGCCCGGCATGACTGCCAAACAGGGAGTCACATCCCGATTCGTCGGGCGCTCAAGACGGGTTTTCACTTTTGGTACATTCGTTGGTACTATGCCTGCTCGCGTCGTCTCAAGTGATTGCAAGCAAACAGCTTACGAGTCGATAGTGATGACTGGGGGGCAGCCAATTCATGTGGAACGGATGCCGCTCGAATCATGCCCCCTGCATCGCAGTCTTTTCCTTCGTTCAATTCTGAGGGCGCTTAGCGAACCAATCTCCTAGCCCGAAATCTCCTGACCAGAAGTCGCCATTCCCGCAGAATGAATCGACCGATATATTTGTTACCGATGTTCCTTCACATCCACCTGGGGGTCTGACGGTGCGCCTCTGGTTTTCTGCTGCCAGCGAAGTGCCCATCTATCGACAATTGGTCACACAGGTTACGTTGGCGGTGCTAAGCGGCGATCTCAAGACCGGCGACCGGCTGCCGAGTACGCGCGAATTGGCGCGGCGCTTCAGCATCCATCCCAATACGGTGAGCGCAGGTTACCGGCAACTGGCGCAGGACGGCTGGGTGGAGTATCGCCACGGCAGCGGCGTGTACATCAAAAGCGATGCGACGCAACCCTCGACGCCGGAGCAGATCCTGGACCAGCATATTGCCGGGTTTTTCAGAGCGGTTCGCGAACTGAAGCTGCCGGCAGCGGCGATTCGGCAGCGCGTAGCGCAGTGGATTGCTTCGCCTCCTCCCGATCATTTTCTGCTGGTGGATCCGGATCCCGACGCCCGAGAAATCCTGCTCGCGGAAATCCGAGAGCTGACGACGTGGCCTGCCGGTGGAATCTCGATGGAGGAAGCGGTGAAGCCTGAGGCTTCGTTTTCGGCAATTGCCCTCTGCCTGCCGAGAATGACAAAGCTGGTGCGAGCGGCGTTACCAGCCGGAATTGAACTGATCACGCTGCAGATCCGGTCGGCCAACAAATGGCTCGATCCAGAACTGCCCTCGTTGAAGGGAAAACTCATCGGCGTGGTTTCGGCCTGGGCTGATTTCCGCGAGATCGCGCGCACAATGCTGGTTGCAGCGGGGGTGGAGCCTGAACTGCTGGTGGTGCGCAACCCGCGCCGGCCACGCTGGCAGCGCGGCCTGGAGCAGACAGGCGCCATCATCTGCGACGCACATACCGCGGCAACACGCGACATGCCCAAAGGTCCGCGGATATTTATCTTTTCTCTGCTGGCCGACTCTGCACGGTTAGAATTGAGCCAATTCCCGGGAAGCTCGCAATTTTTGTGACACTCGCGAAACTGTATGGAAGGGCCTTTTCCGGGTGTGCGCAGTGGCTAATCTTGTGCCATCCCCGCAATGCGGAGGAGGTCAATGCCGATGGACGAGGTCACCCGTGATTCCACGATTTCGAGCAGCGCCGACGCCGCAATAGCCGAGCCGCCAGGCAGCCGCAAGGGCTTCTGGGCTCTGATCGCGACGCAATTCCAGGGCGCTTTCAGCGACAACATCTTGCGCAACCTGCTGCTCTCCATGATCGTGGGGATGAATCTGGCAACGACTCAACGGGAAACTTTTGTCTCGGTGGTGACGTTTCTTTTCTCGGTGCCGTTCTTGATTTTGAGTATGCCCGGCGGCTGGCTCGCAGAAGGCTTCAGCAAGCGGCAAATCACGATCTGGACGAAGGTGATGGAATTCGGATCGATGCTGCTGGCCACGGCGGGACTGGCGACGCACACGCTGGGGCTTTCGCTGGCGGCACTGACGCTGGTCGCGAGCCAGGCAGCGCTCTTCGGACCATCGAAATACGGACTCCTGCCTGAACTGCTGCCGGAGAAGAGCCTGTCTTGGGGAAATGGCGTTATCGAACTAGGCACGTTTCTGGCGATCATCTTCGGAACCGTTGCCGGCGCGTGGATGGGCGAGCATTTCAGCGGTCACGAAGTGTACGCGGGCTACGTGCTGCTGGGGCTCTCGGCGATCGGATTCATTAGCAGCCTGGGGATCGACAAAGTGCACGCAGCGGCGCCGGAAAAGCCATTCCGTCTGAATATCGTCGGCGACCTCTGGGTGCAGATCACGAAAATGCGCAAGGACCGCGCGCTATTTCTCGCTGTGTTGGGCAATACCTATTTCTGGTTTCTCGGTTCCCTGCTCTTTTCCACGATTGTGATCTACGGGCCCGATGTGCTGCACATTGGGCAGACGAAGACCGGCTATCTGAATGCGATGCTGGCGGTGGGAATCGGCATCGGCAGCATGGCGGCCGGTTGGGTGAGCGACAACAAGATCGAGTACGGGCTGATTCCCCTGGGCTCGATCGGAATGACATGTACGGGACTGGCGCTGGGCATCACGCCGCACGGAATGGCGGGATCAGCGGCGCTGTTGGGGTTGCTGGGCTTCTGGGCGGGATTCTTCGCAGTGCCCGTGAATGCGCTCATCCAGCACAAACCGGCGGACGAGGACAAGGGCGGCATCATCGCGGCGGCGAACCTGTTGTCGTTTGTCGGGATCGCGGTTTCCTCGGGTGTGTACTTTGTGTTTACCGCTTACGTGCACCTCAATCCGCGCGGGGTGATCGTGGCTGCATCGTGCATAACGGCTTTCAGCACGGCATATGTTCTGTATCTGCTGCCGGAGTGGTTCGGGCGGCTGATTCTGTTCTTCGCTACGCGCACGGTCTACCGCGTTCGCGTGATCGGGCGCGATTACTTCCCGGAGAAAAGCGGCGCACTGCTGGTTTGCAATCACATGTCGTTTGTGGATGTAGCGCTGCTGGTAGCGGCGACCGATCGGCCGATCCGTTTCGTGATCTACCAGGGAATCTACGAACACCCGGTGGTAAAGCCGTTCGCAAAGATGGTGAAGGCGATTCCCATCTCCAGCGAGCTCCATCCGCGCGAGATGCTGCATTCGCTCAAAACGGCAACCGATGCGTTGCGCAACGACGAGATCGTGTGCATCTTCGCTGAAGGACAAATTACGCGCACCGGGCAATTGCTTCCCTTCCGCCGCGGCCTGGAGCGGATCATGAAGGGTGTCGAGGTCCCCATCGTTCCTGTGAACCTGGACGGCGTGTGGGGAAGCATCTTCAGCTTCGAGCGCGGGCGGTTCCTGTGGAAGATGCCGCGACGGATTCCGTATCGCGTAACGGTGAGCTTCGGCAAGCCCTTGCCGCACACTTCGACGGCAGTGGAAGTGCGGGAAGCGGTGCAGGAACTGAATACCGCGGCCTTCGAAATGCGCAAGCAATCCATGAAGACGCTGGACCGGGCCTTTGTGCGCACAGCACGGCAGAGGTCCGGGCGGTTCTTCATGGCGGATGGAAAGACGCCGCGGGTTTCATTTGGAGCGGCGCTCAACAAGACCGTCTACATCGCGCGCCGGTTGCAGCGACAAATCGGCGAGGAGCGAATGGTTGGCCTACTACTGCCGCCATCGGTTGGCGCGGCGCTGACGAATTATGCCCTGATGCTGATGGGGCGCGTGCCGGTGAACCTGAATTACACGTCCTCAAATGAAACCATTGCAAGCTGCGCGAGGCAAAGCGGCGTTGACGTGGTGATCACGTCAAAGGCATTCCTCGAACGCTTTCCTAATTTGGCGATCCCTGGGCGGACATTGCTTCTGGAGGATGCGCTTGCCGCTCCGAAACTGATCGAGAAGCTTACCGCGCTGGCGATGGCCTGGTCGCTCCCCGTAGTCCTCTTGAAGCGTGCGCTCGGTGCGCATCGGGTAAAACCGCTGAGCGACAGCCTGGACGCAGCGGGCGCCGGCAGGATTTCGCCGATGGATCAACTGGCCACGGTGATTTTTTCCAGCGGAAGTACCGGCGATCCCAAGGGCGTGATGCTGACGCACTTCAACATCATGTCGAACATCAGCCAGGTAAGCCAGGTGTTCATCCTCGGCGGCGGCGACAAAATTCTTGGGATTCTCCCGTTCTTCCATTCCTTTGGATTTACAGCGGGACTGTGGCTGCCGGCGGTGCAGGGGCTCGGCGTGGTCTTCCATCCCAATCCGCTCGATGCGCAGGTGATCGGGGAGCTGGTGGAGAAGTACATGGTGACGCTGCTGGTGGCCACGCCCACCTTCCTGCAGGCATACATGCGGCGCTGCAGTCCGGAGAGCTTTGGCTCGTTGCAATATGTGCTGGTTGGCGCGGAGAAGCTGCCGGAGCGGCTGGCGATGGCCTTTGAGGATCAATTTGGTATTCGGCCGCTGGAAGGTTACGGGTGCACCGAATGCTCGCCGGTGGTAAGCGTGAATGCGAAGGATTTCCGCGCCCCGGGTTTCCGTCAGGTCGCTGGGAAGCGTCGAGGCATCGGCCATCCGCTGCCGGGAGTTTCCGTGAAGGTGATCGATATCGAGACGGGGCGGCCTCTGACGCCAGGAAATTCCGGAATGCTGCTGGTGAAGGGACCCAACGTTATGCGCGGTTACCTGGGCAAACCGGAAAAGACCGCCGAAGTGCTGCACGATGGCTGGTACACGACCGGCGATGTGGGAATGATTGAAGAGGATGGATTCCTCACCATCACCGACCGGCTTTCGCGGTTCAGCAAGATCGGCGGCGAGATGGTGCCGCACATTCGCATCGAGGAAAAACTGCACGAGCTGGCCGGCGCCACGGAGCAGGCGTTCGCGGTGACCGCAGTTCCGGATGAGAAGAAGGGCGAGCGGATCGTAGTGATCCACACGTTGCTGGAAGCGACACTAGCAGAGGTGCTGGAAAAGCTGTCGCAGTGCGATTTGCCCACGTTATGGAAGCCGAAAGCAAGTCAGTTTGTACACGTCGATGCGATTCCCACGCTGGGCACGGGAAAGATGGATCTGCGCGGAATTAAAGAAATCGCAATGTCACTGACCACCGGGATTGAAGCACAGGCCCAGGTCTGAGGTTAACTGCCATGGCTATCGTTGCGTTGTTGGCAATTGGAGCAGTTCTTATCATCGCCATTATTGCCCTCACTCAAAGCAATGCTGCGGAAAGATCGGTTGCGGAGAGCTCGTACAAAATCTCAGACTTGCAGGGAGAGATTGCCGGCCTCAAGCGCGAGCTAGCGAGGCTGTCGGCACGATTAGCCAAACAGGAAGCTGCTGCGGTTTCGCCCGCCGCAGAGCATCAGGCGTTGAGCCGCGAGGAGAAGCCACCGATCGCTGCCACTTCTCCGGCGCCTGCGGAAAAAGCCGCGGCTCCGCCTCCACAGGCTGCTCAGCCTGCGGCGCCGCCACCGCGCAGCGAACCAATACCTGCCCCGGCGGCCGGTTTCGCTGCCGCACAATCCGTTCGGCCGCCTATTACCGCCATTGAAGTGCCCGCTCATCCAGCCATGGGAAAGGACCAGGAGAGCCCGCGGCCTGCGGCAATGCCGCCACCGGCTCCAGTCGCTCCGCGCGCAGCAGCGCCGCCACTGCCGGCCGCTCCTACGTCTCGACCTGCTCCCTCTTTCGCTGCTTATGTGCCCGAACCAGCGCGCGAGAGCGCTTTTCAACGGTTCAAGACCAACCTGCCGCTCGAGCAGTTTCTGGGCATGAACCTGTTCGCCAAGATCGGGATTGTTCTACTGGTGCTCGGACTTGCGCTGCTCGGCCGGATGGCCCTTGTCGCCATGGGACCTGCGGCGCGGGTCGCGCTCATTTATGCGATTTCCGCGGCGATGCTGATGGGCGGTATCTGGCTGGAACAGCGCGAACGCTATCGCCTTCTGGGCCACACCGGCATCGGCGGCAGTTGGGCGCTCCTTTTCTTTACCACTTATGCCATGCACAATGTCGCGGCGATGACGGTGATGCAATCGAACACGCTTAATTGCGTCCTGATGCTCATCGTTGCCGTGGCCATGGTTTCGCACACGCTGCGCTACCGCTCGGAACTGGTCACGGGGCTCGCGTTTCTTCTCGCCTTTTCGACGGTGGCAATGAGCCAGAACAGCGTTTATGCGCTGCTTGCCGGCGTGATTCTCGCCCTCGGCATCGCGGCCATTTCGCTGCGCATGAGCTGGTTTGGGCTGGAAGTCTTCGGCATCATCGCGAGTTATGCGAACCACTTCTACTGGCTGCACAAGCTCTATCCCGGCGGTTTTGCCGGGCACTCGTTTCCGCAGTTCTGGCCGAGCGCTATCATCCTGGTGCTTTACTGGGCCGTCTTCCGCGTTTCGTATGTAATTCGCAAGATTGGGTCGCCGCGGCAGGAGGCTCTCTCTACTATTGCCGCGCTAGCCAATACCATGTTGCTGCTCGGCGTGATGAAGTTTCAATCGACCCATCCCGAGCTGGCGTTTTATGCGCTGCTTGGAATCGGCGCGATGGAATTCCTCTTCGGGCAGCTGCCGATTACGCGACGGCGGAGAGCTGCTTTCGCCCTGCTCACAGTGGTGGGCACGCTGCTGATCTTTGCCGCTGTGCCGTTCAGATTCAGTGGCAATAACATCGCGTTGATCTGGATGGTCGCGGCCGAAACGCTGCTCATCGCCGGCATCATTCAACGGGAAATGCTTTTCCGGCGCCTGGGTCTGTTTGCCGGCGGTTTGACTGGCCTGCTCATCCTCTTTGAATCGCGTGGCATTGTCGAACTTCGACTTTCTTCAGAGGCGCTGCTGCTGAAAGACAGCATTCTGCTGCTCACCTGCAGCACACTTTACTGCTTCAACTCGCTGTATATTCGCGCCAAATGGCAGGAGTTTTTCGGCCAGCTCGACAGCAGCCTGGCCGTGGCACAGAGTTATCTGGGCGGCATCACTGCATTTCTCGGCGTGTGGGCTGTCCTAACCAGCGACTGGACTGCAGTGGGTTGGGCAGCGTTGCTGCTCGGTGCAGCCTTCGGCGCGCGCAAGCTGAAAAATTCGGCGCTTGCGCTGCAAGCGTGGGCGCTGGCCGGCGCCGTCCTGATACGCGCAGCGGTCTTCAATCTGCACTTAGACACTCCGTATCCGCATCACCTGGCGATGCGGCTCTTCACGGTGCCCGTGCTCGCGCTGGCTTTCTATTGCACGTGTTGGGTGCTGGATGAAACGTCTGCTCCATCGCGATGGCTGCGAGGCTCCGCGCTCTGGGCAGGCTCCGCGCTTCTCGCGGCCCTTGCCTCGATGGAATTGCGCGATGTCTGGATTGCACTGGCGTGGACTGCGCTCGCCGTTGCGCTATGTGTCGTCGGGCGCAGGTTCCGCTTACGCGCGCTCAGCTTCCAGGAGCACGTGCTGGCAATTGCAGCAATCGTGCAACTCTTCGCCGTCAACCTGGATGCCGAAAGCACGCTCGATCGCTACATTCCCCTTATGGCCTGCGCCGCTGCTTTTTATGCCATTTCGCGGTTCTGCACGCAAAAGGATGCGTCCTACCGCCGGCCCGCCGCATGGCTGCACACCTGGACCGCGACCGCTCTGCTGGCTTCGCTCGCTTGGCACGAGTCGCCGCAGCCTTGGCTCGCTGTCATCTGGATCCTTTTTGCTCTCGCGCTCGCATTTATCGATCGCGTCTTCACCGTGGAGGAATTGCCGTGGCAGGCGCACACGTTGGCGCTGTTTGCTGTAGTGCGCGCTGCTACGTTCAACTTCTCTATAGCCGGCAAGCTGCACGGCTTCGATCTGCGCCTGATCACCGTGGCCATTGTGGTTGCGGCAATGTACTGCATGGCGCGCTGGGTGCGCATGCCGGCGGAACTGGAAAGCCACGAGGTTCGCCACGTCTACACCTGGGCCGGAACCGGCCTCGCCGCCTGGCTGCTGTGGTGTGAATTGCCGCGCATGGGCGTGGCTCCGTGGCTTGGTGTGTTCGCTCTACTGCTTTTCGAGATCGGCGGGGGGACCCGGCAGAAGCAGCTTCGCCTGCAAGCTGATGCGTTGCTCGCCGCATCATTTGTTCGCATATTTCTGGTCAATCTCACCGCAGCCACGCCGCATGGCGCATCGATCAGCCCGCGTATCTACTCAGTTGTGCCGCTCACGCTCATGTACTTCTACATCTGGTCACGACTGCAAGCAAAGGAGGCACAGCCCCAGTTCGGTCGCGCATTCGCAAGTCATCTCACTGCCTATTTAGGCACAGCTTCCATTGTGGCGCTCCTTTATTACGAGGTGGCTCCGCAGTGGATCATTGCCGGCTGGGCTTTTGTGGTGGTTGCGCTTATGGCCGCGGCCCTGATTCTGGACAAAGAGGTCTTCCTCGAGCATACGGCGCTGCTCACGATCAGCATTTTTGTGCGCGGGCTGGCCCACAATGTTTTCGGATCGAGCTATTTCGTCGGCGGCGGATGGCGCGGCAAATTCTCCGTCGTCTCGCTTACGCCCGCCCTGCTCTTCGCGTCGCTGCCGATGGCGTTTCGCATCCGCAGCCGCTATCAGGAGCGCCCGCGTGGCTCCTTCCTGGCGCAATTGCTGGCCGCACGGCGGCCTGAGCAGATTCTGTTCTTTGTGCCGTTCCTGCTGATCGTGTTCACCATTGCGGTAAAAATGAATCCGGGCATGGTGACGCTGGCCTGGGCGATTGTGGGGCTCGCGGCCATTCTTCTTGGCCTGCTCGCAAGCCAGCGCAGTTATCGGCTCACCGGGCTTTCCTTGCTATTGCTGTGCATCGCGAAAATCGTCTTCCGCGACGCGTGGCATCTCGATGAACGCGATCGATACATCACCTTCATCGTTCTCGGAGCCGCGCTGATTCTCGTCTCGGCGCTCTACAGCAAATATCGCGACCAGGTGAGCCGGTTGCTTTGAGGTGCGCCGAAGCCGCACTATGTGACAGTGATCGCGGCCACTTCGTAGCTCTCCACGCGCGGAATGGTAAAACGCAGTACCTGATCCTGCTGGTCGTAATGAACGGTTTGACCGGACTGAAGCAATTCCACCGATCTTGCGCGGGCGCCGGATGGAAGTTTTATCGTCACTGTCTGCGCTCCGATGGGGTCGATCGCTTCCAGCCATCCGTGCTGCGCGTCGGGATTGGTGTAGTTGAGTAGATGGACCGCGTAGCCGGGCGCCGTTTCCCAGCACAGCATCTCGATGAAGCCGGGGCCCTCGACGTGTACAACTGATTCTCCCTGGGTGAGCCAGCGAATGGTGTTATGCAGTAAGCGGAGGAGATCTCCGTGACCGGTCAGCCAATACGTCCTCTCGATGTCGCCGGGGAAATAAGCGAGGCGGCTGGATCCGGACTGGCGAAGCACAACGGCGGGTTCGTGAGTGTGTGAAATCGGCGGATACGCCAACTCCGGCGGGTAACGCACAAATCCGGGAACGACGGTGAGCACAGGATCGGACACGGGCTTGCAGAGAATGCGATTCTGCGCGCCGGCAAGCCAGTTGGTGTTGCTGAAGCCTTCAAGAATCGGGTGCGGATTGGCGGAGTCCGGATGCTCGATGCGCGCGTAATATGCGTTGCCGTTGGTGCCTACAACGTCGCCGGCCTTGCTGATGCCGAGCAAATCGGCGAGTCCGAAGTCCGCCCGTGGCTGCAGGTTTTCATCGTAGAGGCTGGTCTCAAAACTGGCCATGATGGAACCGCCGGAATCCACGTAATCGCGAATCTGCTGGCACTGGCCTTCGCTGAGCATGGCTACGTTGGGCAGCAGAAGCGCCCGATAGTTCTTGAGCCGCTCCGGTTCGAGGCGGTCCTCGTGCACGAAATCGAATGCGAATCGGCCGCGGAGCAGCGCATCGTAAATGCCCTGGGTGGTCTGGTACATGTAACCGCGGCCAGGCACGGTATGCGGCCCCGGATAGAGAAGCTGCGTGCTCTGGCCCATAACCACGCCGATATTTGCGATGGAGCGGCGGCCGGCGAGATGGCGATCGTGCTTCGCGGTCCACTGGAAATAATCGGCGCCGGTCTTCTGCCAGCGGCGATCTTCGCAGAAGCCGTTCTCGGAGCCGACGAAATGCAGGTAAGGCACCATGCCGCTTGCCAGCGTTTCACTGAGCCAGATGCGCGTTTCGTCGGGATTCTTGGAGCCATTGCGCCAGCCAGGGGCGCCGGTGGAGTAGGCGCCGGTCACATTAGTAGCGAATTTGCCGTCCATGATCGCATTGCACACACGCCCCTGCAGGCTGCATTCCCAGATGCAGGAAGTAGGGTAGCTGCGGCCCTGGTTGTCGGCCTGGAACCATTGCGCGATGCTACCCAGACGATGAAGATTGGGTCCGGAGCGCACGTTGCCGCCGAGATTGGCGAAGAAGAAGCTGTCTGGCTTTTTCTCTTTGGCGATGGCGTCGTATTTCTGCCAGAGTTCGAAGACGCGGTCGTTGAAGACGCGCCAGTACGCGGGCGTGCCGGAAGGCGGCAGCTTGCTGCAAATGGCGCAGTGGCAGTCGGGGAGGCTGCCGATGGGCGGCCAGCCGTTGGTGTAGAAGCAGTCGACGTCGTAGCGCGAGTTGATCTCGCGCATCACGGCGGGCACGTAGTCATCCATGTAACTGGAAAACATGCAGGTCTTGAAGAGCTGCGGCTCTTCGGTGTTGTGCTGCACGCTGCCGTCTTTGTTGCGCATGGCCCACTCGGGATGGGCGGCAAGCGCATCGGGCCAGTTGAGGTCGGGGCTCATCCGTGCCACAGCGTGCATGCCGCGTTTTCGCGCCGCGGCCAGGCACTCGCCAAAGAAATCACGGCCATGCAGGAATTTTCCATGTTTGTGAAACGGCACTTTCGATGGATAGAAGGCAAGAATGCCGGTGACGCTGATGAAGACGATGTCGACTTGCGCGGAGTGCCAATAGTCGGCCCACTCTTCGATATTCATCACCGCCGGATCGTGCTCGGTCATGTTGCTTTGGCCGACGCGCCGGATTCTGCGCTGCCAGGGTTCCGATGCGGGATCGAGTGGCGCGAGGCGCGCGGGCAGCGGAATGAGCGTTGGCGTGGGACCGGTGGCGATGGCGTCGGCTGCAAGTTCTGCGGAAAGAGCTGAGCTTGGATCCAAAGCGCTGAGTGCTGCGGAAACGGGCACCATAGCGGCGCCCGATTTAAGGAAGGTGCGGCGATTGAGCATGAGGTCTCCCCGGGATTTACCTGCGATGGAAGTCTAATGCGCGACAGGGCGGGCAGACCAGCGGAGCGTTGCGAGCGGACGCGGCGAGGAGTTTGGTTCTACCATGGCAGGGAAAGTGCAATGCCGCCTACCGACTGGCACTCTTTGCTTTTGGCGGCGGCCACGGGGTTGACGATTCCCAACACGGAGGAGCATGGAGATGGCATTAGACAGGAAAATCGACGCGGAAGAATGCTGGCCGGTGCTCGCTCTGGGGTCGTGGCAGGATACCTGCGAGACGTTGCACATGTGGACGCAGATCGTGGGCAAGGTGCGGCTGGCGCTGATGCCGAGCGCAAACCACTGGTGGCATGTTCCACTCTACGTGAATGCGCGTGGGCTGACGACCTCGGCAATTCCCTACCGCGGCAGCGCCTTTGAGTTGCAATTCGATTTCGTCGAGCACCAGCTTGCACTGCGCGCCGCACGGGGCAGCGAGTACCTGCTTCCGCTGGTTCCGCGCTCGGTGGCGGAGTTCTACCGGGAATTCATGAATATGATGATGGTGGCCGGTATCGAGGTAAAGATCTGGAGGATGCCCGTCGAACTGCCCAATCCGATTCGGTTTGACCAGGATTTTGTCCATGCCTCTTACGATCGTGGCGCCATAGAGAAATTCTGGCGGATTCTGCTTTCGGTGCAGAGAGTATTTCAGGAATTTCGCTCAGGGTTCATCGGCAAGTGCAGTCCGATCCATTTCTTCTGGGGCAGCTTCGATCTCGCGGTCACGCGATTTTCCGGACGGCGCGCGCCGGCGCGGCCTGAGGCCGATGCAATCACCCGCGAAGCCTATTCCCATGAGGTTAGCAGCGTAGGATTCTGGCCGGGGGCCGGGCTTGGTGATCCTGCTTTTTATTCCTATGCGGCGCCGGAGCCGGAGGGATTCTCCGCGGCCACTGTGAGGCCGCAAGCTGCACACTACGACCGCCAACTCCACGAGTTCATCCTGATGTATGAAGATGTGCGGAAAGCTGAATCTCCTTCGACTGCGCTGCTCGAGTTCTGCGAATCCACATATCGCCCCGGTGCGGATCTGGGCCGGTGGGACCGCGAAGCCCTCGAGCGTTGAACACAAGTAACCCGGAAAGAATACGACCACGATTACCTTTTTGCAGATCTCCTCGGTGAATCGGTGTGCACTGATGACAACCACGAATTTGTGATCTGCGACACAGACCCGACAAGCATATGTACGTAGCGTGATTCTGATCGCACCTTCCCATCCAGGGGACGGAAGCGGTGAGGGATTCAAACGGTGCACAATTCCAGCTACAAGGCTATCCCGCGGGAGCGTCTGCTTTGGATGTATGAGCGGATGACCTTGATCCGCGAATTTGAAGAAGCCTTACGGCAGCTGGTAAGCCGAGGCGTTCCAACCGGACCGGTCCACTACTACGTTGGTCAGGAGGGGGTCGCTGTCGGTGTCTGTGCCGCGCTGCAGGCCAGTGACTGGATCGCTTCCACCCATCGTGGCCACGGGCACGCGATTGCCAAAGGCGCTGACGTGCGGCGGATGATGGCGGAACTCTACGGCAAAAGTACCGGCACGAACCGCGGCAAGGGTGGTTCGATGCACATCACTGATACCAGCATCGGAATGCTGGGCGTAAACCCCATCGTCGGCATGGGAGTAACCCACGCAGTCGGCGCTGCGCTATCTGCCAAGGTGCGAGGCAGCGCTCAGGTGGCCGCGGCGTTTTTTGGGGACGGCGCGTCCAGCCAGGGAGCCGTGCATGAGGCTATGAACCTGGCGTCGATCTGGCGCTTGCCGATACTTTTTGTCTGCGAAAACAACCGGTATGCCGATGCGACTCCGGTTGAGTACGCAGTTTCAGCCGCAAACATTGCCGATCGGGCCGCCGCTTATGGCATGCCAGGCATCATCGTCGATGGTCAGGATGTAGTTGCCGTTTACCATGCGGCAAAGTCCGCAGCCGATCGGGCACGTGCCGGAAACGGACCGACTCTGATCGAATGCAAGACTTACCGCTATTACGGCCACCATCAGAGCGACGATCCATTGCGTTATCGAACTGTTGATGAGGAAGCCCAGGCAAGAGCCCGTGACTGCATCAAGCGCTTTCGAGAGCAGGTAGCCGCGGAACAGATTCTCTGCCCGGACGAACTAGAGGCGATTGACATGCGCTGCCAACGGCTGCTGGACGAAGCGATCAGATTCGCCCAGGAGAGCCCGGTGCCTGAGCGTTCCGAACTTTATACCAACGTCTACGTGACGGGCAATCTATGACTACACAGACGGCCAGCACAATTCGAGAGCTGAGCTTCAGTCAGGCGCTCAATGAGGCCATCCGGCTCGAAATGCTGCGTGATCCCAACGTGATCGTGATGGGAGAGGATATAGCAGGCGCAGCAGGTCGCGCCCATCTGGGCATGGTGGACGCATGGGGAGGCACATTGCGCGCGACCCGTGGTCTCATTACTGAATTCGGAGCCGAGCGCGTGCTGGACACTCCCGTTTCGGAGATGGGCTTTCTGGGTGCCGCTGTTGGCGCTGCAATGACGGGCTTGCGGCCGATTGTCGAGATTATGTTCGTCGATTTGATCGGCTGCTGCTTTGACCAATTGCTGAACCAAGCCGCGAAGATGCATTACATGACGGGAGGTCAAGTAGCGGTGCCCATGGTCGTCCGCCTGCCCTACGGTACACGGGGCTCAAACCTTCAGAGTTACGGTGGAGGAGCAGGCGCCCAGCACTCCCAGACTCTTTATTCGCTGTTGGCGCACGTCCCAGGCCTCAAAGTGGTGGTACCGAGTACCGCATACCACGCCAAGGGATTGATGATCTCTGCCGTTCGCGATGGTGGTCCCGTGGTGGTGATGGAACACAAGTTTCTTGGCTCCGCGGCCAAAGGGCATGTCCCTGAAGAGCCGTACACCGTCCCGATCGGGAAGGCTGAGATTACCCGTAGCGGCCACGACATAACGTTGTGCGGAATTGGCCGAATGACCAGCCTCTGCCTGCAAGTTGCCGACGAATTGACGGCCGACGGATTTCGCCCGGAGGTTGTGGATGTATTGACATTATCTCCGCTTGACGAGGCGACAATTTTCGACTCCGTGAAGCGCACCCATCGACTGCTAGTGGTGGACGAGGACACGGCTACGGCTTCGATGGCTCGCGACATAGCCGCCCGGGTCGCCGAGAAAGTCTTCGACTGGCTGGATGCTCCCGTGAAAACGGTGACCGCGCCAGAAACGCCGGTTCCTTTCGCGGCGGTGCTGGAGAAACTCTACGTCCCAACTTCCGAACAGGTGCTAGCCGCGGCACGGGAACTGCTGGCATAAGGACACCATGGCACAGCCGATCGTCATGTCGAGTTTCGGAAGCTACGCAGCGGATGGCAAGCTCATCGGCTGGTTGAAGCCTGCGGGAACCAAAGTCGAGCAAGGGGAAGCGATCGCAGAAATCGAGACCGAGAAGGCCACGTACGAATTGGAAGCGCCAGTGAGCGGCATTCTCCATCCGATTGCAATGCCGGGCGTGGACCTGCCTCTGGAGTCGGTCATCGGCTTCCTGCTCGAGCAGGGTGAGACGCCGCCAAACGGCAGCGGCGCGATCGCCCATCCACCTGCAACTGCAGAAGCTCCGGGGGGAGGAGACGGACCGGAAAATCACTTACCTGCGGAGGTTCGCGCCAGTCCTATCGCGAGACGACTCGCACGAGAGCACGAGATCGATTTGGCCCGCATTTCAGGCAGCGGACCGGGCGGAAGAATCGTGGAAGGCGATGTGATGGCCGCGGTGGCGCGCCTCAACGCAAATTCCCCATCCGCTGCCGGCACGGTGCGAAACATCCGCATGCGACTTCCACTCACAGGAATGCGTGGAACCATCGCGCGAAGAATGCGCCAGAGTCTCGCGACGGCAGCTTCACTCACCATTACGAGAGAGGTAGACGCCGAAGCATTGGTCGCAGCACGCAAACGCATGCAGGTCAGCCTGGGACCGGATCTGCCCTATGACGCGCTGTTTGTGAAGATATTTGCCGATTCCCTATCGGAGCATCCCGAATTGAATGCCGTTGTGGAGCAGGATGCCGTCCACTTGCTCGAGCAGATAAACATAGGGTTTGCCGTCGCGGTTCCGGGTGGACTGCTTGTGCCAGTCGTGCACAATGCTGCCTCAATGCCCTTGGCAGAAATTGTACGGAGGACAAGAGAACTGCGAGGGCGCGCTCTCGCAGGGGGAATATGCGCTGAAGATGTCAGCGGTGGAACCGCGACGGTTTCAAACCTTGGCGCACACGGAGTCGACGCGTTCACTCCGATTTTGAATCCGCCGGAGTCAGTCGTGCTTGGGGTAGGCAGGATTGCGGAGAGGGCCGTCATCCGCGGGGGCCGAGTTGCCGCAGGATCAACAATTGTGCTGAGCCTGACCTTTGACCACCGCGTCGCCGACGGTGTACCTGCGGCGCAATTGCTTGAGGGTATCGCGCTGCGGATCTCCGATCCGCACTATTTCGCCGGGCAGGGGTAGGAACTCATGGAGGGAACAACATGGAACAGAAACCAAACTTTCCGGTTGCAGAACTAGCTTATCGGGTTCGCCGACACAGCACCGAGATGACCAGTCGGGCGAACGCATCACATATTGGTTCCGACCTTTCCATGGCGGATATGCTGGCGGTCATCTACGCCAAGATCCTTCGTTACGATCCCGAAAAGCCTCATTGGGAACAGCGTGACCGCTTTGTGTTGAGCAAAGGACACGGCTGCGCGGCGCTGTATTCAGTGCTGGCCGAGTGCGGGTACTTTCCCGTGTCGGACCTTGAAACTTTTTGCCAGAACGGATCGCGGTATGCGGGTCACACGATGCACAACGTCCCTGGAGTAGAACTCTCCTCCGGTTCACTCGGCCACGGCTTGCCAGTCGCTACTGGGATGGCGCTAGCGGCTAAACGGGATGAAAACACCCACCGTGTGTTTTGCATGTTAAGCGACGGCGAGTGCGATGAAGGATCGGTTTGGGAAGCGGCGCTCTTTGCGCCTCATCACAAACTCGACAATCTTGTGGTTCTGGTTGACTACAACAAGATTCAAAGTCTGGGGCGCGTAGAGGAAGTGATCAACCTGGAGCCACTAGCTGATAAGTGGCGGGCCTTCGGATGGGGCGTGCGCGAAATCAACGGACATGATTTGGCAGAAATCGAGGACGCACTTCAGGGAACGCCCTTGGTCAAGGGGCGCCCGAGCTGCATTGTGGCTCACACCGTGAAGGGCAAGGGCGTCAGCTACATGGAAGACAAATTGCTTTGGCATTATCGTGCCCCGCGCGGGCAGGATTTCGAGATAGCCATCGCGGAATTGGAGCGGACCCGATGAGAACTGCATTCCTCAATGAGTTGTTTGAACTTGCGAAGCAGGATCCAAGGATCGTCTTCATCACCGGCGACCTGGGTTTTTCCGTGGTGGAAAAACTCATGCAGGAACTGCCAAAACAGTTTGTCAACGCCGGTGTCGCCGAACAAGACATGACTGGCATGGCGGCGGGCATGGCGCTGAGCGGCAAAATAGTATTTACTTACTCCATTGCCAACTTCCCTACCCTGCGCTGCCTGGAGCATATCCGCAACGATGTGTGCTACCACCAGGCCAATGTAAAAGTAGTGTCCGTGGGAGGAGGCTTCGCATATGGTTCAATGGGAGCGACACATCACGCGACCGAAGACCTCGGCATCATGCGTATGCTCCCGGGCATAACGGTGATTGCACCCGGCGATCCCCTGGAGGCGCGTTGTGCGACGCGCGCCGTGGTCGAACATGAGGGTCCATGCTATCTTCGCCTCGGCAAGGCGGGAGAACCCGAGGTTCACAAAGGGGCCATCGATTTCAAGATCGGCAAGGCAGTGATGTTCCGAGACGGTGGCGACCTTACGTTGATTTCTATCGGTGGTTTATTGCAGACAGCGACGAGAGTCGCTGAAGAGCTTGCCCGTCAGGGGATCGAAACACGATTACTGAGCATGCACACGCTTAGGCCGCTTGATGCAGAGTCGGTTTTGGCGGCAGCGCGGGAAACAGGAGCGGTGTTTACCCTCGAAGAGCACAGCGTGACGGGCGGGCTTGGCAGTGCGGTTGCCGAGGTGCTTGCCGAGAACGAGGATTTTCATGTCCTGTTTCGGCGCATTGGATTGCCTCCGGTCTTCTCGCCGCACATCGGAACCCAGGAATACATGCAGAAACAACACGGACTGGACCCACAGTCCATTGTAGAATCAGTGCTTACGCTGTTACGAACCAATGTGCCCGCGCGCGGACGATTGACCATGGCACACTAGAAAGCACGCGGCACAAAAAGAGACAAGGCAGGGCTCGCATGGCAGCTTTATCAGATCAGTTTGCAGTGGTTACTGGAGGCGGCAGTGGGATTGGCAGAGCGATCGCACTGGCGCTGGGCGCGCAGGGCGCAACCGTTGGCTTGGTGGGGCGGACGAAAGCCAAACTGGAAGGCGTCTCTTCAGCCTTTGCCAAAAATGGTCCACGCCCTGTCATGCTCCCAACCGACTTGAGCGTGGACGAACAACAGGATTCGCTGAAGGCAGAGATCGAGCAGCGTTTCGGGCAAGTCGACGTCCTGGTGATGTGTGCTGGAGAGATTGCGCACGGACCGGTGGAATCTGCTTCAGTTGCAGATTTCGATAAGCTCTATCGCGCCAACGTGCGCGGCAATTATCGCCTGGTGCAGAATCTCCTTCCCATGCTGAAGAAGCGTCCGGGGCAGATTGTCTTCATCAATTCCAGCGTGGGACTCTCAGCCCGGCCAAATGTCAGCCAGTTCTCCGCCACTCAGCATGCGCTGCGAGCGCTTACGGATGCACTGCGTGCAGAGGTGAATCCCGATGGCATTCGGGTTCTGAGTGTGTATCCAGGTCGTGTAGCTACTCCAAGGCAGGAAAAGCTGTACGAAAAACAAGGATCCGACTATAAGCCAGAGCTATTGCTGCAGCCGGAAGATATTGCCTCCGTGGTGCTAAACGCTCTTGTGCTTCCCCGCAGCGCTGAGGTTACCGAGATCAGCATCAGGCCGCTGGCCAAGTCCTATTGATTTACGTCTCCGTACTCACTTCGCAGATGCGGCGATTGCCTCTTGTGAACTTCGCTGGCATCCTAATGTTGACTTCCTCTCCGATCTAATCCATTAGTGGAGTACCAGCGCCCAGTCATGCGTTCCGTCGGCGTGTGCGGTGCTGGGGGTGGTGAAGTTCTGCGAGCCGCCGTTGTTGAAGGGGGAGCCGCTGATGGCGGTGGAAGTGCCGGTGGTGGGGTCGTACCAGTAAGCCGTGACC
>DASYWU010000062.1:0-1663 GCA_035935755.1 Occallatibacter sp.
GATCCACCGCCTGTTTGCGTCTCTCGGCGCATTCGGTGACCCGCTGGTCATTGGGTTGGTCCTCATTCTTATTTTTTTCCTCGCACTTGAAGTTGCAGCTCTTATCACCGGAATCGTCCTCACGCGCACGATTACCATTTCTGTGGATGATCTCTACGAAGCCACCCGCCATGTTCGTCAGGGGGATTTCCGGCATCGTATTCACGTCCGGCAGAAAGATCAGCTGGGCGTGCTGGCGGATTCCTTCAACGCCATGACTGGCTCGATTTCAGAACTCATCGAAGAGCAGCGGCAGCGGCAGCGCCTTGAAAATGAGCTCACCATCGCTCACGAAGTTCAAGAGCAGCTCTTTCCGCGCCAGCTTCCATCTCTTCCGGGCCTGGAATTAGCTGCGGTTTGCCGCGCCGCCCGCGTCGTCTCTGGCGACTACTACGATTTCATGAAGCTTGGCCCTTCTTCGATCGGCATGGCCATTGCCGATATCAGCGGCAAAGGAATCTCCGCCGCGCTTCTCATGGCCAGCCTGCAAGCCGCGCTTCGCAGTCAGGCGATTCTCGATGGCCATCGAACGACTGGTGAGGTAGTGGCGTCTCTCAACAAGCATCTCTACATCAATACTTCGGACGACCGCTATGCGACTCTTTTTTATGCGGAGTACGATCACTCCGCTCGCACCTTGCGATACACCAACGCCGGCCATGTTGCTCCATTTTTTGTTTGCGACGGCAATGTGAAAAAACTGGACGAGGGCGGAACCGTCGTCGGCCTCTTCGATCACGCCGAGTACCTGCAATCCACTGTCAGAATCGAGCCCGGTTCCATATTTGTCGGCTTCAGCGACGGTTTGCTCGAGCCGGAGAACGTTTACGGCGAAGAATTTGGCTCCGCGCGTCTCGCAGGCGAAGTTTTGCGCCTCCGCGACGCTCCTGTCGAGCGTATCGCTGAGTTTTTGCTCTCCGCCGTAGAACAGTGGGCTGGCACGCCAGAGCAGTCCGACGACATGACGGTAATCGTCGCCCGGTTCTGCTAGCCAAATGTTTTTCCTCGCGCTTGGCAACTCGCCCGGAATTCGGTAACGTGTCTGCTCGTTCTGTGTTCTTGGAGGCGTATTGTCCGCATTGCGCCAGCGCGTTGCTTTGATCACCGGCGGAAGCCGCGGCATCGGCAAAGGCATTGCCTTTGGCCTTGGCCGAGAAGGCGTCCGCATCGCCATCTCCTACCGCTCCAATAAGGCGGCGGCGCAGAACACTCTGCGTCAGCTCCAGGCTGCCGGGTGCGAGTGTTTTGCCGTCGAAGCCGACGCCACCGATTCCGCGCGGACGGAATCGCTTTTCCGCTCCGTCCTTGAGCACTACGGGCGCCTCGACATCCTGGTCAACAATGTCGGCATATTCAATTGGGGAACCGTCGCCGAGGCCACGGTTGAAGAATGGCGCCGCGTTCTGGATTCGAATCTTGTGAGTGTGTTTTACAACTGCAAATCCGCGCTTCCCGCGATGCGCCAACAGCGCTGGGGCCGCATCATCAATCTCGGTGCGGTCGGCGCTGAGCGCGCCTTCGGCCAAGCCACCATTTCCGCCTACACAGCAGCCAAAGCCGCCGTCGTGGCCTTCTCGCGTTCGCTCGCCCTTGAAGAAGCCAAGAACGGCATCACCGTAAACGT
>DASYWU010000063.1:0-2326 GCA_035935755.1 Occallatibacter sp.
GACCATATCGTTCTCGGTGAGTTCGCTGGGCACGGCCACGTCTTGAACCCAAGTCTCGCCGCGCGCGACCTTGCGTACGCAATCCACTAACGCTGGACTGGTCACGTTGCGGTAGACCACGCCATGCGCGCCGTTGCTCATGTAGCGTTGCGCGCTCTCGCCCGTGTCCGCCAGCACAATCACGCGCGTCTTGGCCTTGTTCGCTGCCTGCACAATGGCGGCAAAGTCGTTGTGAAATCCCGCCGCCGCCACCAACACGGCCGCGCGGAACTTATCCAGCGCCATGAACATCTGCTCTGGAGTCTGCGCCTGGGCCACGATCCGCATCTCGTCTTCCACCGCCAGAACTTTGGCAATGCCCGCCCGGAAGATCGCCTGGTTATCCGCCAGAATCAATTTGAGCATGTTGTCAACGCTCCCTCAAAGTCTATGAGTTCCGAGTGAACTCGTATGAGTCGATCACGCAAGCCACGCCGCGGCCTTCGCCGCCTTGACCAGTCTCATCGGCGCGCACCACGCGGCCTTTGCACTGGATGGTCACATTCTCCTGGCCCCCGGTCATCTCGGGCGGCAGCGTGATTTCAAATTCCACCGGCGATCCAATCTCCATCGCGGCATCGGCGCGGATGTACACGCCCGCGGCACTGAGATTTCCGGTGACACCTTTCGCGTCTCCGGCATCGCCCTTATGAATCTTGATCGGCAATTCCAGCGGGAATCTTTTCCCGGTCCGTGCTTCTTCCCCCACGGTACCTCCTCTAAGTTGGCCGCCTATTATGGTTTGATCGGTGAATGAGGCCAACGTCAAAACAAGCTCCCAGCGGGCATTGTCCCGCTTTTATGCTCACGGGCGGTTATATCACGGAACGTTGCCGCTGTAAAAGCCTGATAACTCGATTGGTTAACCGTAACCGACGGGCTTCCCCCGGCTTCTGGCGGGCTTTCGCGAAGCTCAGCCGAGAGCTGGGGTCCTCATCACTGAGAAATCGAGAGGGTGACGGCGGACTTGGATCCATTTTGCTTGACTGCGGGAGCGGCGCAGGATTGCGTTTGGGGCGCTGTTCCGCTGGAGGCATTGTTACCGGCTTCGGCAGGTGATGCCGGAGCGCACTTCGGCTGCCCGATGGCTTTATTACTCGGTGGTCCACCCTTAACGGAGACGATCATCGAGCCGCCGGAAGAGGATGAAGAGAGTGACGATGAAGACGCTGCCGCAGAGCCATTGCTTCCGCTTGCCGCCGCAGCCGTGTGCGGGACGCTCTGTGGGGTGCCTGCCACATGCGTTTGCGTGACCGTTTGCATTTGCTGGCCGAGCTGGGTGGTGGCCTTGTTGAGGGCATTGCCGAGCGCAGTACCCACCTTGGCGCCTGCCGCGCCGGCATTGGCGTGCACTAGCGCGCCTTCGGCCAGTGCCTGCCCGAAAACAGGATAGGCGCCTGCCACCGCGAACAGTACTCCCGCTGCGACGAGTTGAGCGCGCATAGACGCCTCCTTAAGCTACTCGGCAGAAGGGTAGTCCACGCCGGTCGGGCCGTCAATGCTGATGTTTACACCGAACCAAAGTCCCGTGATAGCTTTGGGTTGGCCGACTTTTTTCCGCCGGAAGACTTTGCTTGGGAGAACCATCATGACCCGATTCCAGCCCTGCCGAGCGCCATTTTCGCACCGGCGCATCCCTTGTTTCATTTTCTTGACGGTAGCCTCGGTCCTGGTCACGGGCCTGGCTGTTGCCCGAGCGACGGCGCCTCAAGCATCAGGCGCGAAGCCCAAGCCTGACACGTCTACGGACCGCGCCTCGGAGAGCAAAGCCGCAGAAACCCCCGGCGTCCTGGTTCAACTCAATGGCGCCCTGGAAAGCCTGGCGGCGAAGGTTTCTCCGGCGGTAGTGCAGATCCTGGTCACGGGATACGGCCAGGTCAACGAAGAAGCGAAATCGCAGACGGCGCTGATCGTGCGCCAGCACGCGGTGGGCTCCGGGGTGATCGTCGATCCCAACGGCTACATCATGACCAACGCGCATGTGGTCGAAGGTGCGCAGCGAATACGCATCGCTCTGCCTCTAGCTTTGGATGACGGCAGCGGCCAGGCTCCGGTCGGCAAGCGCCGGATTCTGGAAGCCCGACTCATCGGCCAGCATAAAGAAACCGATCTGGCCCTGCTGAAGGTGGAGCAGAAAGATCTGCCCACGCTCTCGCTGGTAAGCCAGGAACCGGCTCGGGTTGGCCAACTTGTGTTCGCCATCGGCAGTCCTGAAGGCCTGCAGAACTCCGTCACCATGGGTGTGATCAGCGCGCTGGCGCGCCAGCCCGATCCCAGCAAGCAGATC
>DASYWU010000064.1:0-115294 GCA_035935755.1 Occallatibacter sp.
CGCAGCAGGACGTTTTTCTACAAAAGCGGCGAGTTAGCGTCGCTTCGCGACATCGCAGGTTAGCAAGCTGGCGTGTGCATCGGACACTCACGCGTTACACTTTCCTCATGAATGGGTGGATCGAGCTTTTGGGCCTGATCGCTTTAGTTGCACTGTTCACGCCTATCACGTTGCAACTGAAGTTGGTCGACAAGGCAGTAAAGCGGATTAAGGGGATCGGCAAGGGAAAGCCGTAATGAACGAGCCGTTGTTCGCGTTCCGCCCATATCACCGGCAATGATGAGCTAAGCTGGAATTTCTGCGTTTGATCTTGAGAGCCGATCTTCCGAGAGCGAAAGGCGCTAAGAGCAACCGCAGATGTTTCGCTACGCTCAACATGACAGGACGCTTTTCGGGTTGCGGCTGATTGACCGCTACGCGGAAGTTGACTTCCGACAAACAGGCGAGCTGGGTTGCAGGCCGGGCAGCACGGCGCTGGCTATAGCTTTTTGGAATTAAGGACGAGTCGCCGCACGGCAAGGTCTTGGCTGGCCTCGCGCCAACTCCTGCTCACGACTGGATCTCTTCGGCTGCCAGCAGAATTCCCATCTCGCGATAGATCGGCCGGACGACTTCGCGGACCGCGGGGTATCGCGAGGCGAACCAGGCTGCGCCCAAGATCACAACAGCGCCATTGATAATGACCGCCGCCGGCGCGCCCAGGGCGCTGGCCATGCCGCCGGCCAGCAGGCTTCCGAAGGGCGCCATGCCCACGAAGGCCATGGTGTAGTAGCTCATCACGCGGCCGCGTATCTCTTCGCTGACCAGCGTCTGGATGATGGTATTGCTGGCGGCCATACCCTGCATCATGCCCGCGCCGGCTACGAACACCGTCAGCATGGACAGCCAGTAGGTGTGTGACAAGCCGAAGCCGATGAGTCCTACGCCGAAAACGGCGGCGGCAATCGGGATCATGCGGATGAGTCCCCGAACGGTTTTGCGCGCCGCCAAAGAAATGGCCGAAACCAGCGCGCCCACGCCCATGGCGCCCATGAGGAAGCCCAGAGTGTTGGGGCCGCCGTGCAGCACTTTGACGGCGAAGATCGGCATCAGCACAACGAAGGGCATGCCCATCAAGCTGACCAGGCAAAAGAGCAGCAGGATGGTGCGAATGGGCAGAAAGCCCGATACGTAGGTCCAGCCTTCTTTCAGCTCCGTGAATGTGGAAGTGATTTTGCGGCGACCGGGCGCTACGTGAACCTGCATCATCAGCAAGGAGGCGATGACCGCGAAGTAACTGATGCCGTCGATGAGGAAGCACCAGCCTTCGCTGCTGGCGGCGATGACCAGGCCGGCCAGAGAAGGCCCTATCAGGCGCGCCATATTCACCATCGATGAGTTGACGGCGATGGCGTTGCCCAGGTCGGCGCGGTCTTCGACCATCTGCACCATGAAGGCCTGCCGGCCGGGCATATCGAAGGCATTGATCATGCCCTGCAAGACAGCGAGGCCGAGAATCCACGGAACAGTGATGATGTGCGCAAGCGTGAGCGTAGCGAGCGCCAGCGACTGCACGGCTGACAACGCCTGCGTCCAGACAAGCACTTTGCGGCGGTTCAGGCGGTCGACCCAGACACCGGCAAATGGGGCGAGGAGAAAGGTGGGAATCTGGCCCATGAAGCTCACCGTGCCCAGCAGCAAGGCCGAGCCGGTGAGACGGTAAACCAGCCAGGAGGTGGCGATGCGCGTCATCCAGGTGCCGATGAGGGAGATGCTCTGGCCGGCAAAGAACAAGCGGAAATTGCGGTGGCGCAGCGCGCGCCATGTGTGGGAAATTCCGCTGCGCGAATTGGAAGCCAGAGTGTCAGCCGCGGATTGCGGTTGGTTCGGACGAGTTTCTCCGTCATTCGCGCTCAAGGTCGCTCTTCACTCCGTTTCCCGTGCGGAATTCATAGCCTCAGGACAAGGGATGCGTCGCGAAGCAGAATGGCTGCGGTGATGCTGTTTCCATTTTGCCTGAAATCAAAGCGCACGGGCGTGTACCGGAATTCCATTTCCGTCACGCGGCAAGACTTCGGCAGTAAGCGATCAAGCTGCCGTGCCACGAAGCGCTCTTAACAGCTTGGCGGTGGTGACTACCTGGCCGACGTGGCGCTGTGTGTGGTCGGCGACGTGAATCAGCGCGCCGCCCGCCGATGCGGGCAACTGCTTGCGGCCGATGCCGCGGTGAGCTTCGAGATCCGATGACGCTATGACGCGGATGCGTTCGGCGGCGTTGCGGAACGAAGCCTCGACTTCGGCGAGGAGCGTGGAAAGCGTTTCTTCGCCCTGGGGCTCGGTCTTCAGAGCTTTGAGCTGCTCTTCGCTGAGCTGTTTACCTTCGGCGTAGCTCAACAGGCGATCGGCGGAGCGCGCGATGTGTCGCAGATGGCGAGCGACCGGCATGAGGCCGAAAGGGTGGCATTGGATTTCTGCATCGGTGAGCTCGTCGGTCCACTTCTTCAGGTCGTCGAGCGCGAGATCGAGCGCATGGAGCACGGCGCGGCCGACGGCGGGAACGTCAGCGTGGGTGCCGCGCATCCAGGGTTCGATGTATGGTTCGGGAGCCGGTGTGTCGATCATGTGGATCCTTCTCGACGTGCCTAGCGTGTGCGAGGGGCTTAAAGCAGTTTCAGAGAGAGTGTACCCGACGCGCCACAGCTTCACGGTATTCTGGAAGAGACCGCCCAGATCAATCGCTTTCTAGATCGGCCTCGATCCGCAGGTCAAGCCACTCGGCTCAGCCCGCATTGGAGAGATGTTCTCACCCATGGACCCGTCCCAGCCCAGTCAGCCGGCACCCAGCGCCGAGGTCCTCAGCTCTTCGACCCGAAAGCTCCTCCCTTGGCTGGTCGCGGTTGCTTTCTTCATGGAGTCGCTTGACACTACCATCCTAAATACCGCTGTCCCCGTTATCGCCAAAGCTCTCAGCGTGACCCCCCTGGCCATGAAAGCCGTCCTCGCCAGCTACACTCTCGCCCTCGCCATCTTCATCCCCATCAGCGGCTGGATGGCCGATCGTTTCGGCACACGCCGCGTCTTCGCCACCGCAATCGGCATCTTCGTCCTTGGCTCCCTGCTCTGCGGCATTTCCACCAACATCCATGAGCTCGTCTTCTGCCGTGTGCTCCAGGGCTGCGGCGGCGCGATGATGGTACCCGTTGGACGCCTCACACTTGTCCGCGCCTTTGCCAAACATGAGCTGGTGCGGGCGATGAGCTTCGTTTCCATCCCCGCCCTGATCGGCCCCATGCTCGGTCCGGTCGCCGGCGGCCTTATCGTCGATTATCTTCACTGGCGCGTCATCTTCTTCCTCAACATTCCCATCGGCCTCCTCGGCCTGGTCATGGTCTACCTTCACCTGCCCGACTATCGCGAGCAAGACACGCCGCCTCTCGACCTTCTAGGCCTCATCCTTTTCGGCTCCGGGATTGCTCTGCTCTCCTACGTCCTCGAAGTCTTCGGCGATCACACTCTCAGCGTGCGCGAAATCTTCGGGCTGATCGCGATCTCCTCCGCCCTTCTTGCCGGCTACTGGCTGCACGCAAAGGACGCCTCCTTCCCTCTGCTCCGGCTGGCGCTTTTCCGGCTTCGCACCTTCCGGGCAGCCGTCGGAGGGGGCTTCATCACACGTCTAGGCATCGGCGGCGTGCCCTTTCTCCTACCGTTGCTCTATCAGATAGGACTGGGTTATACCCCTGTCGAATCGGGACTGCTCATCATGCCCCAGGCCCTCGCGGCCATGTTTATGAACGCCTACATGCCCCGCCTGCTCAACCGTTTCGGCTACCGCTATATCCTGATCTCAAACACGGTCATCATTGGCGTACTGCTCGTGCTCTTTGCCACGATTGGGCTGCGCACACCGCTCTGGTACATCGTGATGCTCGCCTTCATCTACGGAGCATTCAGTACCCTGCAATACACCAGCATGAACACCCTGGTCTACGCGGACGTGGTGGAAGAGGAGACCAGCGCCGCCAGCACCATCTTTGCCACCATGCAGCAGATGGCACTCAGCTTCGGCGTAGCCATCGCCGGCCTTGCGACCGCCTTCTTCCTTCCCGAGCACATCTGGTCGGTTCCCGTGGTCTTTATCCACGGAATTCATAAGGCCTTCCTCGCCCTCGGCCTCCTGACCGTCGTCTCCACCGCGGTCTTTCGCAATCTACGCCGCCGTGACGGGCTTTCCATCAGCCGGCAGAAACTGATTCATGCAGAATGATCACGTCCGTTATTACGGAACGGAAGTATGGCGGAATGGTCAGGTCCGAATCCGCCAATTGAGCATAGGCGAGGAAGCAGCGGGCAAACGCCTCTGACTGCCTGGGGATGACAACCCATGTGTTTTATCGCCGACTCAGACGCACTGCGCTAGCTCGAGCTCTTTACCCGTACCACGGTGATCTTCTCGAATCCCTCTTCGAAGACAGGTGGCTTCAGCTTTTCGGCCATTTTGCGCATGATGTCTTCGCTCACCGAGCGGTCGCGCTGGCGGTTGCGTTCAAGGCAAACTTCCAGCGGCACATCGAAGAAGACGGCGTGGACTTCGTATCCGAAGCTCTTGGCCATCTTGATCCACTGGCGGCGTTCGTGGATGGAAAGATTCGTGGCGTCGACGTAATTCAAGGGCATGCGCGCGATGAGCCGCGCGCGCAGCATGGAGCGGAGCGTGGAGAAAACGAGTCCCTGGTAGCGCTGCTCTTCGACATCATCGAAGAGGATGCCGCGCAGCATGTCGCTGGAGAGCGGGGCGACGCCGCGACGACCGAACCAGGTTGTCTTTCCAGAGCCGGGAAGTCCAATGGCCAGGACCACCAGACCTTTGGCGGCCTGTTGCGTTCTCTCCGCGCCAGGAGGGATGGATGGCGTTTCAGGCTGCGTTTCCACTTCCAGTCGTCCGCCGGCTGCAGGCACGTTCCACTCCGGCCTCTGTGCAGGGGCGGGCGCGGCTGGTCTGGTTTGCTGGGGACGCTGGGGTGCAGGAGCGGCAGAGGTGTCGTCCGGGTATAAGGGCACCAGCGGAGCGGGCTGATTCGAGGGGAGTTGCTGGCCGATTTTGCCTGTGGATTCCGAAGTGTTGGGTGCGCGTCTCGAGCGTCTTCTCATGCCGAGTTCTGATCCTTCGTCGTATACCCGAATAACACAATTACGCGCGGCGCTGCAAATCATGTGCACTCCATCACATACACTCGCGTGGGCTGAGCGGCATCCTGAGCAGGAAGAGCGGCGCACAAACGAGGAAGCAAAGAGGCAAACGCGGCGGACGCGCAGCCAGGAATGTTACGATGAAAGGTTTGGTGGAATTGCCTTCCGCATTGCGATCAAGACCCCGAACAAATCAGTCTGAAGCTCAGCTTTCGCAATCTGCACTTTCAGCTTTATCGATTTTCGAAGGAGAAATCACACATGGCAGTTAAGGTTGGTATTAACGGCTTCGGCCGTATTGGCCGCAATGTACTGCGGGCCGCGCTAGGCAACAAGGAGATCGATTTTGTCGCCGTCAACGACTTGACCAGCCCCGCGACGCTGGCCCATCTGCTCAAGTACGACTCGATTCTCGGCAACCTGCCCAACGACATTGGCGTGGATGGGGACTTCATTACCGTCGACGGCAAAAAGATCAAGGTCTATGCAGAAAAAGATCCGGCAAAGTTGCCTTGGGATTCGGTGGGCGCGCAAATCGTTGTTGAGTCGACGGGCCGCTTTACCGATGCGACGCAGGCCAAAGCGCACCTTGGTTCTACCGTGAAGAAGGTCATCATCTCCGCGCCGGCGAAGAACGAGGACATCACCATCGTGCTCGGCGTGAACCAGAACAAGTACGATCCGGCGAAGCACAACATTATCTCGAATGCCAGTTGCACCACGAACTGCCTGGCCCCGGTGGTGAAGGTGCTGATTGAGAATTTCGGCATCGTCAGCGGCATCATGACAACAATTCACAGCTACACCAACGACCAGGTCATTCTCGATTTCCCGCACAAGGATCTGCGCCGCGCCCGCGCTGCCGCGTTGTCGATGATTCCCACATCCACCGGCGCTGCCAAGGCGCTGAAGCTGGTCATTCCTGAAGTGGCGGGCAAGCTCGATGGATTTGCAATCCGCGTACCAACCCCGAATGTCTCGGTGGTCGATCTGACCATTGTTCCCGAGAAGCCGGCGACGGCCGACGCCATCAACGCTGCAATGAAGGCGGCATCTGAAGGCGCGCTGAAGGGAATTCTGGGCTACGAGACTAACGAACTTGTCTCCAGCGACTTCAAAGGGGACAGGCGCAGTTCGATTTTCGATTCCGGCTTGACCAAGGTTGTGGGCAACAGTGCCAAGGTCATCAGCTGGTACGACAATGAGTGGGGATATTCGAACCGCGTTGTCGATCTGATCGGGTTCCTGGCGAAGAAGGGCCTGTAAACCAAGTGGACAGTGATCAGTGGTCAGTATTCACAAATAAGCCCGCCGACCACTGGTTGCTGATCACTCATCACTGTTCACTGATCACTGTAGGAAGAGGCCGCATCCCATGCCCAAGCTGACGATTCGCGACATCGATCTGGCCAACAAACACGTTTTCATCCGCGTCGACTTCAACGTTCCGCTCACGGAAGACGGGACAACGATCACCGACGACACGCGCATTGTGGCCACGCTGCCCACCATTGAATATGCGCTGAAGCACCGGGCGAAAGTGATTCTGGCTTCGCACCTCGGCCGTCCCAAGGGCAAGCCCAATTCCAAATATTCGCTGCGGCCGGTGGCGACGCGGCTGCGCGAACTGCTGGACAAGAGGATGGGCGAGAGCTTCAACGTGGCGTTTTCCCCGGACTGCGTGGGCGAAATCGCCGAGGAGATGGCGCGCCAGCTCGAATCGGGGCAGGTGCTGCTGCTGGAGAATCTACGCTACCACGCCGAGGAAGAAGCCAATGATCCCGGGTTTTCAAAGGCTCTGGCTTCGCTGGCCGAAATGTATGTGAACGATGCGTTCGGCAGCGCGCATCGCGCGCATGCGTCTACCGAGGGCATCACGCATTACCTGAAGCCCGCGGTGGCCGGCCTGCTGATGGAAAAGGAAATCACCTACCTGGGCAAGGCGCTGGAGTCGCCGGAGAAGCCATTTGTAGCCATCCTCGGTGGCTCGAAAATTTCCGGCAAAATCGACGTGATCAATAACCTGCTGGACAAAGTCGACACGTTGGTGATCGTCGGTGGCATGGCTTACACGTTCCAGCGTGCACTGGGCGTTTCCACCGGGAAGTCGCTCGTGGAAGAGGACAAGATCAATATTGCCAAAGAGGCGCTGGAGAAAGCCAAGGCCAAGGGCGTGCAGTTGATGCTGCCGATAGACAACGTGCTGGCCGATAACTTTGCTGCTGACGCCAAGACACAGGTCTGGGATTCGTCGAAGTCGTTCCCGGCCGACTGGCAGGGGCTTGATATCGGGCCCAAATCCATTGCGGCAATTGAGGACGTAGTCTCTGGTGCGCGCACGATCGTTTGGAACGGACCAGCGGGCGTCTTCGAGTTTCCGCGATTTGCGGTGGGCACAAATCGGATTGCCGAGGCGGTGGCGGCGAATAAAGCGGCGACATCGATCATCGGCGGCGGCGATTCAGTGAGCGCAATCAACCAGGCCGGAGTTGCCGATCAGATCACGCATATCTCTACCGGTGGTGGCGCGAGTCTGGAATTTCTCGAAGGCAAAAAGCTGCCGGGAGTTGAGGCGCTGACGGAGAAGTAAAAACAGGCGCAGATTGGGTCGAAGCTTCGCGGCTTGAAGTGAGCGGAACCCCACTCTTCGTCGACCTGCCCGGAATATTCAGCCAGATAGGTTCAGCCTGACCTGGCTCTGACGCGCATAAGCGGAACCGGATTGAATGCAGGAAGAACCTGCCCGATTTGACTCAAAGTAACCGGCCGGGCGCCCTTCTACAACTTTGGTTTCTTCGGCCCGCATCTCAAATCGGACATAATTATGTGAAGGTTTCGCGGGCTGATTTCTTTTATTACACCTTGTCCGCCTTGGTCCGGTTTAACTGAAACGGCGATGCCGCCCCGACTGCCTGGGCGAGATTCATCGCCAGCACAGAGCCGCTGTCTTATGGAGCAAGGAGAAGCGATGAAGAATTTCAGGACTTTTGCATGGACGGCGATTGCCGCCGTTTGCGTGGCTGCGGCCACGTCGGGCGTTCAGGCGCAGGTCAGCATCAACGTTCAGATCGGTCAGCCGCCCGTTTGCCCTTACGGCTATTACGGCTACGCGCCCTATAACTGCGCCCCCATGGGCTATTACGGCCCGCAGTGGTTTTCGACGGGCATCTTCATCGGTGCGGGCCCGTGGTTTGCCGGGCCGGTGGGTTTCCGGGGCTGGGTGGATCGGCACTATGATCCCCGCTTCGGATATCGGGGACCGTACCCACGGCGGGGCGAGCGCGCAGACTGGGACCGCTACCGCGGCTGGGAAGGCCGCTTCCACGGCAACTACGAAGCGAGCGAGTACCGCCACGATAACGGCAACCACTATGGCGAGTACCGCGACCATCACGACAACGGGAATCACTATGGGCAGTACAGGGAGCACGGCAACCCGCACGGGGACGACAATGGCCACGGGCGCGGTAACGGTAATGGGAACGGCCACGGGCACGGTCATGGGCACGACGACTAAGCCGGGCGCGATAACGGCCGCGACATTGGTCGCGGACATGGACGACGGCAGCCACTGAACAGATGATTGTTACGTGACGATTCAGTCCATTTCGCAAGCCCGCGAAATGAAGTGGAGAGGGATCTTGGCTGAAATCAGCTGCTGGCCGCGATCATCTGCGCCGCGTGCTGTAGGCTTGTGTCCGTGACCTTGGCGCCGGATAACATACGGGCCACTTCGTGCATGCGCGCGCGATCATCGAGGGTGCGGATTTGCGTCTTGGTCCGGCCGTGGGTCTCGCGCTTCTCTACAGCTAAATGCTGATCCGCGAACGCGGCGATCTGCGGCAGGTGGGTGACGCATAAGACCTGCTGGCCACGGCCCAGAGCCTTCAGTTTTTGTCCCACCGCTTCCGCCGCCCGTCCGCCGATGCCGATGTCAATTTCATCAAAGACCAACGTGCGCGGGGTGGGCATTCTGCTGCTCTTGGCCGAGTGCTCTTCCACCGCGACTTTCAGGGCCAGCATCACGCGCGACAACTCGCCACCGGAGGCGATTTCAATGAGCGGCTTCATCGGCTCGCCGGGATTGGTGGCGATGCGGTATTCCACCTCGTCCCATCCGGCGGCGGTCCACCCGGCCTCGTTCTCGTTCGAGTGCACGGCAACTTCGAAGCGCACCTTCATTGCCAGCGAATTAATCTGAGCTTCGGCCTGTTTTGCGAGCCGGGTTGCGGCAGCCTTGCGCTCAGCATTCAGCGATCCCGCGGCTTTGCGGTACTCGGCGGCGGCGCTATCCAACTCGGCGCGGAGCGCTTTCAGAATCTCATCGCGATCCTCAACTTCTCCGAGCTTGTACGACACATCTTCGCCGAAGGCGATGACCTCGGCGACCGTCTTTCCGTACTTCCGTTTGAGGCGGTCGAGGAGCGCCAGGCGATCTTCGATTTCCGCCAGACGCTCAGGGCTCGCATTGATACCTTCCGCATAATCACGCAAGGTTGCGCCGATGTCAGAGATGGTCGCTCTGGCACTGGCAAGTTGCTGCGCGGCATCGGCGAAGCGTCCGTCGTAGCGGGCCAGTTCTTCCACGTTGCGCAGAGCCGCGCGCAATGCCGCTTCGGCGCTCGATCCGCCTTCATAAAGCTGCTCGAAAGCACTTATGGCGGCGGCATATAGCTTTTCCGCATTTGTCAGCACCCGTTTTTCGGTTTCCAGCGCTTCGTCTTCCGCCGGCTCGAGGTGCGCGTCTTCGATCTCTTTTCGCTGGTACGTCCACAAATCGACCATGCGCAGCCGGTCCTGTTCGCCCTGGAGAAGGTCATCGAGTTTCGATTGCGCGGCGCGCCAACGAGCGTGCGCTTCGGCCGCCGCGTCTGTCGTTAAGCCGCCGAAGCGGTCAAGGAGGTGGCGTTGCTGGGCCTGGTCAAAGCTGGCAAGAGTCTCGGTTTGCGCATGCACCAGAGCCAGTTCCGGAGCAAGCTGGCGCAGAACGGCTACAGTGGCCGGCTGATTATTTACAAAGACGCGTCCTTTGCCATTCGCCAGAATTTCGCGCCGCAGGATGATTTCGGAGCCTTCGCTGTCGATGCCGTTTTCTTCGAGGACGTTCTCCGCGCCTGGCGTGGCTTCGAAAACGCAGGCCACAACGGCCTTTTCGGCCCCATGGCGCACCAGGTCGGCGGAAGATTTTCCTCCCATGAGCAGCGCCAAAGCATCTACCAATATGGACTTGCCCGCGCCGGTTTCCCCCGTAAGGAGATTAAGCCCGGGCCCGAAGGTGGCAATGGCGTGGTCGATGACAGCGTAATTCTCGGCGCGCAGCTCAACGAGCATGTGGGAAATCCGTGGTGTGAATCCGAGCGCAGCATAGCATGAAAGGCCGCTGTGCGTGCCGCGTCGGCCGTCCCACGCACCACGACGGTCACTTGGGTGGGCGGTTCGTCGTCTGATACCGTAAATGATGAGGTGAAATCCAATTTTTACCTTTGTGCTTTTGACCATTCTGCAGTCTGATAACGGGGGAACTCCCTCCATCCCCGGCATCCCCTCCGGCGCGGAAAGTTTCAAGGCTCTGGGGGATATGTTCACCCACATCGGGCCTATCGCCATCGCCGTGCTGGTGCTGCTCCTGTTCGCCAGCCTTTATTCGTGGACGGTAATCCTGGGCAAAATGGGGTCGTTCCGTCGCGCAACCCGGCAAAGCCGCAGCTTTGTGAAGCTATTCCGCAAGACGAACACGCTGAGCGAGATTGCCTCGCGGGCGGGCGATTACAGCGCGAGTCCCCTGGCGCAGGTCTTTGAGGATATCTACGAAACCTACCGCCGGCAAGCCGGTGGAGGAGGGGTTCCGCGGAATCTGCCGGCGCTGGAGCGCACGGCGCGTACGTCGGCCAGCGAAGCCATTTCGAACATGGAGCGCCGCATGACCTGGCTGGCCACGATCGCGTCGGCGAGCCCGTTTGTGGGTCTCTTCGGCACCGTCATGGGCATTATCGACGCCTTCACGGGACTGGGACAGGAAGGAACCGCGACACTGCACGCCGTTGCGCCTGGAATCGCAGAAGCGCTCATCACCACGGCGGCAGGCCTGTTCGTCGCCGTGCCCGCGGTGGTGGCATACAACCAGTTCACCGCGCGCATCAAAGTGTTTGCTTCGGCTATTGATGATTTTTCGCGCGAGCTGCTGAATTCGCTGGAAGAGATTCCAGCACAGGCGGCCCAGGCGCAGATGCAGCGCGGCCCCGGCCCCGGCCCCGGCCCGGAATATCCGCGGGAGCGTGAGGTGGAGCGTGGCCTTTACAAGTAGCACCGGCGACACGCGCACGTCCCTGGCGGAAATCAATGTCACGCCACTGGTGGATGTGGTGCTGGTGCTGCTGATTATCTTCATGATCACCGCGCCGGTACTGCAGTCAGGCATCCAGGTGAACGTCCCGCAGACGCGCACGGTTCGCCAGATCACGCAGCAGCACATGATGGTTACTATCGACGCGAACCAGGACATCTACCTCAACGACAAGCCGATCAACATACACACACTGACGGATACGCTGCGCGCGCAGAATCATGATCCTTCACACCAGATCATCTATCTTGCCGCCGACCGCACGATTCCTTTCGCTGTCTTCTGCACGGTGATGGATGCGGTAAAGCAGGCGGGCATCACTAACGTTTCCATCGTTACTCAACCGTTGAATACAAAGAAGACCGGGGCGAGCGGCGACTGAGGCCGCCGAAACCGGGGCACGAGGTATGGAAAGACTTCTGGAAGGCGATGAGCAGTTGGACCGCGAGCTGGCGCCGGAGCGCGCCTTTGCGCCGGCCATGGGCTCACTGCTGCTTCACGGCGGCCTGATTGCACTTATGGCGCTATACATTCTCATCGCCGGCCTCTTTCGCCCCACGATGTGGGGCAGTCCCGGGAAAGGCGGCGTAATGAATGCGGTGCTCGTCACCAGCCCCGTGCCCCTTCCCACGCACCAGCCGACGAACGACAACGTGCTGGCCACGGAAACCCCTAGCCAGGCGCCGGCGCTGCCCAACCAGAAAACTCAGCAGTTGCAGGACCTCAATGCGATTCCCATTCCGGGCAAAAAGGTGAAGCCAAAGAAAGAGAGCGTGCACAAGACGCCGCAGCACCAGCCCGCCCAGCAACGCCAAAACGTGGTTCCTTACGGCGAGCAATCAGGATCAAACATACAGCGCTCGATGCAACAGCAGGGATTCAACGGGCAGACGGCGATTCAGAATGGCAATTTCGGCACGCAGTTTCCGTGGTATGCCACGATGGTCAACAACAAGGTGGACCAGAACTGGTACAAAACTGAGGTAAATCCGGCGACACCCAAGGGATCGCGAGTCTATATTGCTTTCACCATCCAGAGTGACGGCAGCGCGACGAACGTGCAGATTTCGCAACCCAGTGGCAGCTCTACCCTGGATTACTCATGCCTTCATGCGGTGCAACGCGTGCAGGCGTTCCCGCCTTTGCCGGGAGGATATAGGGAGATTAACGTGAACTTTTGGTGCGACTACTAAAGGGCGGCCGGAATTTTGAAATCCGGACCAAATCAGTAAACAGAAGATTTTGACGGTGGAATAACGTTGATCATTTTCGAGCGTCATGCAGCAAGGTTCCGCGCGAGCGCGGGTTCGCGTGATGCATTCTTCAGAGGAAGGATTGCACATCGCATGAAGAGGTTTCTGAAGGTTCTGTCTCTCCTGGCAGCGGTTTCGATTTCGATTTCCACGACACAGCTCTCAGCCCAGCAGGGACAGATCAACACGGGAATAACTCAAGGTCAGCAGAACATCCGCCTGGCTGCCTCGGACTTCAAGCCGGTGGGCTCCGATCCACAAACGCCGGTGCTGAAGGCGGTCTTTGACTCCACGCTCTACAACGACCTGAATAATGCCGGCATTTTCGACATGGTTTCAAAGAGCATGGCGCCGCAGGCGATGCCGGGCTCGCCGCAGGAGATCAATCTGGCGCAGTGGGCGGCGCCGCCGGCCAACGCCACTGCAGTCGCGTTCGGTGCCATTTCGGCCAGCAGCGGGCGGCTGGTGGTGTACGGGTGGCTCTACTCGACGGCAGGCTCGGGCGCGAGTGCGCAACTCCTCGGCAAGCAGTACAACGAGGCCGCCAACCAGCAGGAGGCGCGCACGGTAGCGCACGAATTTGCCGACGCCATTATTCAGCAGATGGGCGGGATCCCAGGCATTGCCCAGACCAAGATTTACTTTGTCAGCAAGCGGACCGGCTCAAAAGAAATCTGGGCGATGGACTATGACGGAGAAAATCAGCATCCGGTCACTCATCTTGGAAATATCTCCATGGCTCCGCGAGTCTCGCCGGACAACTCCAGAGTTGCGTTTGAAACCGTCGGTAGCAGTGGCTGGACTGTGCGGATGTATTCACTCGATCTGGGTCGGCAGGTGAGATTCCCGGCTGGCGCCGGCGGCAGCCTCAACATGGATCCGGCGTGGAGCTCCGACGGCAACCACGTTGCTTTTTCCTCGGCACGCTCAGGAGACTCGGAGATCTGGGTTGCCGACAATGACGGCGCCAATCTGCACAAAATCACGGCGCTCCCCGGCCCCAATGTGCAGCCGTGCTGGAACCCCAAGACCAACGCGCAGATCGCATTCGTATCCGGGCGCACCGGCGAGCCGCAGATTTACATCATGAACGCCGATGGCTCACTGCCGCAGCGGATGACCGACGGCGGATATGCGGTCTCTCCGTCGTGGTCGCCGAACGGATTGCTTCTCACGTTTGCGTGGAACCGCAAGTATGGTCCAGGCGCGCCCGGTGGCAACGACATCTACATCTTTGAAATCGCCACCATGCGCTGGCAGCAGCTCACGCACGGGGAAGGCGATAACGATTTCCCGACTTGGGCGCCCGACGGCCGCCACATCGTTTTCCAGAGAAAGAACGGAAGGCGGACCGACATCTGGTCGATGCTGGCAGACGGTACTCATCAGCAGCAGTTGACGCACACGGGCAACGACTCCGAGCCCGACTGGAGCTGGAAGTAAGGACCGAGATGGGGCACCGATACTCCAGCCACGCCGCTGCTTTTATTCAAGCTTCTGCAGGTAGTCTGCATCGTTTGATCGTTGCTCTTGGCCCGCAGCCGAACGTTGCGCGGGACAGGGGCGAATTTGTCCGCCGGGGGGCCTTTCATGCAGTGTGTAGAATCGGCCACCCGCAATAACCAACCGCTTTTTCTGACGGGAAATTCAGGCGCGGACCCCGTTCAGTTCCGCAGGCGGGGTGTGCGAAAGATGCGCACAGCGCAATTCTCGCGCGCCGGGCGGTAAAATTGAATGCGAACCCAATTTTTGATCGAGTTTTTGAACCCTGGAAGGAGTTACTTCATTGAATCGCCGTAATCGCACGCTGTTGCCAGTTATTTTCGCCGTTGCATTGTTTGCCGTGGCTGGCTGCAAACACAAAAAGAATGCCCCGGCGCCGCCGCCTCCCGCGCCGCCCGCCACCGCACCTTCGCCTACCGCGGAACTATCGGCGACTCCATCGGTCATCTCCGCCGGGGATCAGGTCACCCTGAAATGGCAGACCACGGACGCGACCAGCGTGACCATCGACAACGGAGTCGGCACTGTGCCTACCACCGGCGTGAAGACGGTGACACCGAGCGAGACGACAACATACCATCTGACGGCCACGGGCGACGGCGGATCGGCCGATGCCACGGCGACGGTGACGGTGAATGCTCCGCCGGCGGTTTCTGTGCCTTCCAACACCATGACGAAGCAGCAGGAGTTCGAGGCCAACGTTCAACCGATCTTCTTCGATTACGATACGTCGGATATCAGGCCTGACGCGCAGGCAACATTGCAGAAAGACGCAAACTGGCTGAATCAGAATACGGACGTGAAGGTCGTGGTCGGCGGCTACTGCGACGAGCGCGGCTCCGACGAGTACAACCTGGCCCTAGGACAGCGGCGCGCGGAATCTGCGAAGAACGCGCTGGTGCAACTCGGCATCGCGGCGGACCGCCTGCAGGTGATCAGCTACGGCAAGGAAAAGCCTTTCTGCAGTGAATCGAATGAGCAGTGCTGGCAGCTGAATCGCCGTGCCGGGTTCACCATGGCGCAATAAGCGTGCGCGGGACGGCGATTCACGTTACGATTGCGGCAGCTTGGTTCACGGACGAGCTGCCGCAAGCTCTTGTTATGATGAGGTGAAGGATTGCTCATGCTACATAAAATGCGCACACATCTCGCTGCGGCGGCCATCCTGGCCGCCGTTCTAGCCTGCGCGCCGCCGCCGGCTCATGCGGTCTCAAAAGAAATGGTTCAACTGCAGACGGAGGTACAGCAACTCCTCGACATGGTGCAGCGCCTGCAGTCCTCGTTCGATACACGTTTTGGAGTGCTGCAGAACCTGGCTCAGCAGACCGCCGACCAGGCGAACCAGACGAGTGCCGCAGTGGCCGCGCTACAAAAGAAGATTGACGCGCAGAGCGACAACGTCACCGGTAAAGTTGACGGGGTCTCCGGCCAGATCCAGTCTCTCAATGACTCGGTGGATGAACTGAGGACGCGCATCGACAAGCTGCAAAAGTCGGTTCAGGACCTGCAGACGCAGTTGCAGAACATCCAGGCTCCTCCGGCGACGGCAATGCCTGGTTCCGCCCCAAACGGGATGCAGCCGGGCCAGCCTGACGTGCAGCCGCTGGGGGGGCAACAGCCGACCAGTCCTTCCGGGACCGGGCCGCAGGGCATGAATAGTTCACAGCCAGGCGGCTTACCAGCGAATCTGCCCGCTGCCGCGCAGGCTCCGCCGCTGAAGCAGACCTACGAAGCGGCCCTGAACGACTTCAACGCTGGCCGGGACAAGATGGCAGAAGGTGAATTCCAGCAGGTAGTGAAGAGTTATCCCTATGACAGCACCGCCGGCAGCGCTCAGTTTTACCTCGGCGAAATCGCCTACCGCCAGAAGGAGTACGCGAAGGCGGTCGACGCCTACAACGCGATGCTGGAAACTTATCCGGGCAATCCCCTGGCGCCGACGGCGGAATTGCATAAGGGCGATTCTCTTCTGGAGTTGCACAGGCGGCAGGATGGAATTCGGGAGCTCCGTTTGCTCATTCAGCGCTATCCGCGCACCCCGGAAGCGTCTCACGCGCGACAGAAGCTGAACGCCATGGGCGTGCGCATCGTTCCCCACTGAGCGGAAGTTTGCAGGAAGCGCGGCACAATCGCACGCTATCCTTTACTGTTAAGAAATGCCTGAAAGCCGCTTGAGGAAAATGCCAGGGGGTTCTGCTATTCCGCTCAATTAACTAGGGAAAACCCCTGTACCAGAATCTCTGTGGGTACTGTCTTCGTCTTTTCAAAAGTTTAAAAAATTATCGACAAGTGCACCCATGGTCCGGTATACCAAAAAAGGTGCCGATTCAGGATTTAGACGTAAAGGCTTACTCTGGGTTTACTGTCCGCACGTGAATCTCTCGCACCTAACTCCGTTAAAAAGGGGAGGGTTTCATGGGGGTCTGGGTCCTTCAGAATAAGGAACTGCCCGAAACCGAAACATGCCAGGCGCTTCTTGATCGCATTCTCGCCAGCCCGCAGTTAAAGCGCTCTACTCGCATGCGGGAATTGCTGGCCTATGTCGGCCGACGTGCTCTTGAGAATGGGTGCGAGCAACTCCACGAGCAGGAGATCGGAACTGACGTTTTTGGCCGCCCTGCCGGTTATGACACAAGCGTGGACAATATCGTCCGCGTCAATGCCACGGAATTGCGCAAGCGCATTGATGCCTTCTTTGAGACCGAAGGTGTCAATGAGCCGCTCATCATGGAGATTCCGCGCGGAAGCTACATTCCGGTGTTCCGATATCGACCTGTCGAGTCGCCGATTACTGCGGGGGCCGAGATTCCTGCGCTCGTCCGCGATCCCGAGCCACACCCCGCCGCTGACGTGGGGCCGCAGCTTCTGCCCCTGCCGATGCCGGCACCTCCAGCCGTTCGCCGCTGGCCATGGATCGCGGCCACAATCCTTGCCGGGTTGGCAGCTCTCGTTTTCGGGATTACATGCCTGCGCCTTACGTCAGAGAATCGCACCATGCACCAGCGGCTTTTCCCGTGGGAGTACCAGCCTGCGGTCTCGGCCTTCTGGTCCGGTTTCCTGGGTGCGAATCCGACCACTGACCTCGTCTTGTCCGACACCGCGTTTGGAATGTTCCAGACCCTCAGCAAGCGGTCCTTTTCGCTTCAGGACTATCTCAATCGAAGCTACGCCGCCCAGGTTCAGCAGCAGAACCTCGATCCGCAGGTTCATTCCATGCTGGCTATGCTGGCGCGCAGAACACTGGTCAGCCGCGGCGAATTCAACATGGCGCAGCATCTCGATGACCTGGATCCACTCAATACGCAGATCCACATGTATTTTGCCCGCAGCTACATTCCCTCGCTCCTTAAGCGGCACAACGTTGTGCTCTTCGGAACGCGGCTTTCGAATCCTTGGATGGAACTCTTCGAGAACCGGCTCGCCTTTGCCGTTCAGCGCAATGCAGATGTGGCGGATCCCGCAGCTCCCGGCGTCCCACGGCTTACCGTGAACGACCGCTCCCCGGCTGCCGGCGAGCAAGCCACCTACATACCCTCCACACAAACCGGCTACTGCACTGTGGCTTATTTGCCCAACCCGGAACACACCGGCAAGGTGCTGCTGATCGAGGGAACTACCTCCGAGGCGGCAGAGGGATGCGGCGAGTTTCTATTGTCGGAACCGGGAATGGAAAACCTGGAGAGGAAATTGGGCACAACGAAGTTCCCCTACTTCCAGGTGCTGTTGCGGACTTCGCAGTTGATAGATACACCCATCACAGCGACGATCGTGGCTGACAGAGTATTTACGAACTTGCGATGAACGAAGAGCAGGCGTTGCAACGCGTGCGGAATGGCGCCGCCATCGCGGCGGTTCCTGTGGTGAAAAAGCCTTGACCAGTTCGCTTGGCCAGGGCTTTTCAGTTTCCGGACTTGACGACAAATCACAACATTGATTGAGTACCGGTTGACCGGTCCTCGACGGGCATTACCGCGAGCGCAATGATTTAATCGCCGCAGGCAGCCGCTCCTCGATCACTTTTGCCCTCTCAGCCGCAATCTCCCCTAGGTAAGACCGCGCCGGCGTCGTGGTAAGGACGAGAGCCAACGCAACCAGAGAGAATAACAGCCCTGCAATTCCTGCCGAAACAAGCATTTCGTACATCGACGGTATGTCGAGTCCAAGCATGTTGAATGCCACATGCTCAAACGGTTTGATGTGCTTCAAAACCGCCAATGCGAACAGGAAGAATACTGCGGAAAGGGAAGTGAGGACCGCAAGTGCTCCATCCAGCGTACGATGGAACCTTTGCCGCGAACTGCAATATGGACATTCCGCCAGGTGCTGTTCGTAGTCTTTTCGCATTTCAGGAGAGAGCCCGGAAATGTCGAACCGCCAGCTTGCCAGGATGTCACCGATCACACGATCCGTGCAACGGGTATTTGGGATAGACATAAAGCCCTACCTTCTCATCAACATAAACGCTCTGAACCGGCTCTCCTGGTTTAGAGCCCATACGTTCAAGGATGCGCTACTGAGCGTGCCTGATGCACCGCTATCCTGTCAGCCGTCCCGTTCCGGTACAGACTTTTAATGCACTCAATGGCCCATGTTGCTAATGTGAATAGATGCCCGCTTCTTACTATTGTAACTTACCGTATCAAAAATTTATTGAAGAAAGGGGTTCCCGTTGATCGGCGAGCAGGAGGCGGTTGGTCAGAAGACTTGCCCGGCCGTTGAGCGCCCTCTCCGCTGCCACTCTAGCCAGCTCGGGAAGGTTGTTGTTTTCAGAGAGATGCGCCAGGATGACGTAAGCCGCCTGGCCGTCATAGGTGTTTTCCAGAAAATCTGCCGCAGCGTCGTTTGAGAGGTGCCCAACCCTGGATAGCACCCGCTGCTTCACCGACCAGGGATACGGACCGTCCCGCAACATCTCCAGATCGTGGTTTGACTCCAGTAACAGCAAATCGAGCCCGGCCAATTGTGCCTTGACATTAGGCGGAATATAGCCCAGATCAGTGGCGAATCCCATCTTCACTCCCTCGGCCCGGAAAACGAAACCTACCGGGTCGGCGGCGTCGTGGGGAATGGTAAAGGGGCTTAACTGGATATCGCCGATTTCAAACGGCCGTCCGGCTTCAAAGTACTCGACGGCGGGGAGCCAGGTGGGGTCTTCCTTCGCTGGCGAGACGGCATCTGGATTCGCCTCTGCCGCGAGTGCCGAAGAGCATCCGACCGCTGCGCTTGAACCGATGCTCTCCGTCTCCCGCGGAGACGACTCCAGTTCTTCCGGTGCATCTCCCGGCTCTGGGCCGCTGGCGATTACTTCTGCCTGCCGTTCGGCGGTCTGCTTACGGCAGAGTTCAACCCACTGGGCGTATGTCATCTGCCTCCGTGGGGAGATCCAGCGCATCCAGGCGCGGTGCGTGGCTTGAGTGAAGTAGACGGGGATACCCAGCTTGCGCGCGGTCACGGCGAGGCCGTTGACGTGATCCTGGTGTTCATGAGTGATGACGATGGCATTGAGGGTCTCAGGGTCTTCGCCCGCCAGCTTCATGCGGCGGAAGAGTTCCCTGCAACTCAGTCCCGTGTCGACGAGAATGCGAGTGCGGCCGCCGGAAATAACCGTACTGTTACCTTTGGAACCCGACGCCAAGACTGTGAATTGCACCATCTTCTGAGGATAACCCCGACGCGTGACCAGGAAGAGGTATTCGTGCGGCGAGTGGTTGGGGCGATAGTAAACGCAACTCAATCCGACTGATTTGGGCGCCGTGTATTCTGCGGTTTTGCGCCCGGCGGAATGCGAAACCGGATTCGCTTCGACCCAACAGCATCCAGCGCGGGCACGTGACCGGGATTCAGCGAAGGGAGCGCATGAAGTGAAGATATTGTCCTCTATCATCTCGAGTCTGATCGGACCTTCTGAAGAGCCAAAGCCGATCGTTGCGGCGGAAGCGACTGCCGAGGACCATCAGGAATTTGTTACGTATCTCCGGCAGAAGTTTCGTCCATTCAGAAAAGCCGGGATGACGATCGACGATGAATTCAAAGCGTGGGTCGCCGATCGCGCCAGCAAGAGAGCTGCGGCTGCGGCACTTGCGGGAGCGCCGGCGGAGACTACGGTGGCAGTTGCAGAAACGGAGGGTGCGCCTGTGGCACCTGCCGAACGGCTGGAATAGCGGCTGCTTATTCGCGCCGAACTTCACTCATCACGCCCAGGGTATTGCCGTCCGGGTCCTTCAGGAAGGCAATCCATAATTCGCGATCGGGCATTCTGGCGACCAGGTGGGGAGCCTGAACGAATTCGACATTTCGTTCACTGAGGGCCGTGTGCGCCTGCTGGATATCGGCGACCATGAAATAGAGAAGTGTCGCGCCGCTCGGTGAAGCGTCGGAAGGGCCGATCATCAGCCGCACCTCGCCGCACTGGAAAAATGACATGCCGCCGGCATCGAACAGCAACTTCATGCCGAGGATGTTCTGGTAAAAATCCTTTGCGCGAGCGGGATCGCGCACACCGATGGCAATCTGTCCGATTCTATCGAAATGCACTGGAGACTGTTGAGACATGTCTTGCGTGCTCATTGCGCCTTCGCCTTCTTTGCCGGTTTATCAGAGAGGAGTGACCGGCAACTCACCGGTGGGTCTGATCTGGTGATGGCCGGCTGCAGCGGCAACTGCGGGTATCTCGATGGAAACCAGCGTACCGCGGCCCGGATTGCTGACCACGTTGAAGCGCGCGCGTTCGCCATAGAGCACTTCCAGCCGCTCCTGCACGTTTCTCATGCCAATGCCTGATCCGGTACGCCGCAGCACCGAGGCCGGACGCCCGCCCATGCCCACGCCGTCGTCAGCCACTTCAATCAGCACGCGGTCGTTTTCCATGCGGCTGCGCAAAGTAACGGTGCCGCCGTGCAGGCGCGGCTCAAGGCCGTGCTTGATGCTGTTTTCAATCAGCGGCTGGAGCAGAATGCTGGGCACGAGCACCCCGAGCGTCTGCGGGTCTATTTCTTTAGCCACCCGCAGCTTGTCGGCGCCAAAGCGAGCCACTTCGATGTCGAGGTAATCGTCAGTAAATTTCAGCTCCTCGCTGAGCGGGACGAAGGTGTCGTGGTCCTTGAGCAGCGCACGCAGAATGTTGGCGAGCTTGACCGTCATCTCGCGTGCCAGTTCCGGCTGGCTGCGCACTGCTGACGCGATGGAATTGAGCGTGTTGAACAGAAAATGAGGATTGATCTGACGCTGGAGAGCATCCAGGCGCGCCTCAAGCAGCAGCCTTTTTTGTTCCTCCAGCTTCAGTTCGGTGCGCAACGCATCCCAGACCTTCAAGGCAATGCCGACCGTGACCGGTGCACTGAGCCAGACCAGCACCTGGTAGCCAACCTGGCTGGTATTGAGCGCGAAGAGCCACCGCGGGCGAGGCGGCGGCGGATAGGTGCGCGAAATCCACTCGCGGCAAATCTCCATGACAACGATAAGAAAGAGCATGAGGATCTGCCGGTCGAATCCGGGCTTGCGGAGATTGCGGCGCACCCAGCGGTAAAGGCTCAGGTCGATCAATGGCGTGAACGACCACACTTCCTCCCGATCGACAAATCTGCCCAGAATGCCCGCGGCGAGTCCCAGGAAAAGATCGAACGGAGGCGCCAGGAACTCGTGGTGCAGCGCTGCCGGAATGGAAAGCACCAGGCCGCCCAGCATGGCCCAGCCGGGCCCCAGCAGAAGGCCCAGCAGGATCACGGTCTCGAAAGAGATGTCGGCAGCGAGAAAATTTGGCACGCGTGTGCGCACCCAGACCCCCAGGGTCAGCGGCACCAGGAAGAACGCGAGGAGCCCGGCAGTCTCGCGGATCCGGCGCCGATCCGCGAAGAGCAGCCGCTGAAAGGTTCGCGACCGCGCCAGGGCGCTGGCTACCGCCGCGGCCACGCCGAACTTGATGAGCACCGTGATGACGACCAGCGTGTTGGTCACGCCATCAATGTATCGCGCTCCGCGCGTCCAAGGCCAGAACGCCTGTAGCTCGACCGGATCGGGTGGCGACTGGTGCTTGCGGGCTGGCGTAGGATTCAGTCCCGGTCTTTCGCCCGAAGACAGATCTCCAACTAAAATGAAGTTATGGCACTGGACAGTGTGAAGAAGATCGCCGAAGCGGAATTTCCCACCCGGTGGGGCGAATTCCGCATTCTTGGCTTTGAAGGGCGCGTGCAGGCGCGTCCCGGCTGCGAGCCGGTGGCCGCGCCCGAGGGCTTGGTTGCACTGGTCATGGGCGATATTCACGCCGCGCCGCCGCTGGTGCGTATCCATTCGCAATGCCTTACCGGGGACGTTTTTGGCTCTTTGCGCTGCGATTGCCGTCTGCAACTGGAACTGGCCCTGAGCGCGATCGCTCAGGCCGGCGCCGGCATTCTTCTTTACGAGCAGCAGGAGGGGCGCGGGATCGGCATAATGGCCAAGTTGAAGGCGTACGAGCTGCAGGACCGCGGACTAGATACCGTAGAGGCGAACGAGAAGCTGGGCTTTGCCGCCGATTGTCGCGAGTACGAACTTCCAGCCGAAGTGCTGAAGCTGCTAGGCGTCAGCCAGGTTAGGCTGATGACCAACAACCCGGATAAGGTCGCGGCGCTGGAGGCAGCCGGGATATCGGTTGTCGAACGCGTATCCGCAGAGGTAGCTCCGCAGGAAACCTTTGAGCGCTATCTGCGCACCAAGCAGGAGAAGATGGGACACATCTTCGAATCCTCAGTCGAGACAGGTTCGTAGAGCAGCTGAATCAATACCTCGTATACCAGTCCGGCATTTTCGAGAACCGGTCTTCAATCTGCCGCATCGCCGCTTCTGATAGCAAAAACTCGTGGTTCGTCACCTTTGCATACGCCCGGAGGAAGCTAGCCTGATCCTGAAACTCGCCTACCGATCCTTTGCGGCCTGAGACCGTGCGATCCAGGTCCCGTACCCGCGCCGCGATCTCCTCTGCCGTCCACTCGTGAAATTTCCCCTGTGATAAATTCGTTGTGGGCGCCGAATGCACATCTCCCGGTCGCTTCACTGCGATGCGGTCAACTTTCCCCGACCACGCGCGCTCATAGGCTGCGGTGCTCGCCTGCGCCCACTGCCGGTAGGCCGTCATCACTGCCGGCCGTGAAATGCACACAAGTACATCGTTTGTTACGTTCGACCGCGGCGGCTCCAGGTCCACGATGGTCTGGCAGCATTGCTCAAAAATCTTCTTCAGTCCTACTGGTCCCCGCCGCGCTTTCCCTTCTGCCGCGCTGTCGGCACGGTTATAGCCGGGCGGCAAATCCTGCGTTGCCCGAAATAGGTCGCCAATCTCCCTTCGTGTTCCGGCGTCCTTCGCCAGGTCCCATAGGTACACCAGCCTCGGTCCCGACTGCTTGGCGGCCACGAACCCCGGGAGATAATGCGCAGCCTGGTTGCCGTGCGTCGCCTGAAAATCCTGCGGTACCGGCAGTGAGTCGGGCGAGACCACCACCCGAGCGCCTTTTGCGATCAGCCCCGCCGCCCGCATCACGCTCAAGTAGCAGAAGACCTTCGCCACGAGGTTATTGCGCCACATCGCGTGGCCCCATGCAATCTGCAATTCGCCCTGATGCTGTTCATCCGCGATCGTCCGCGGACGATCTCCCGCGTGAGCAATATCTCTCGCAAGTGCCATGGCTTCGCTCCTCATCGAAGATTCTGCACCCGGTCCATGCTCATCGCAAGAATTCTTTGCCTCCGCTCCGAGCCAACAGCACAGATCTCCGGATATCGGCCAAGCAATTTCCCGTTGTAGGGCGCGGGAACACGTGGCTCGGCCAAGGCTTGAGTGTCTTGCGGGCGGCTGGGAACTTTGGGGCGATTGCGGTACTTTGCCGAGGATTGTGCGACTTTGTGCTGGCGGCTTGGATGGGTCGCTAATTTGGGAAAGGCGCGGGGAACATTTGCCAACCCCACCCTGACAACAGAAATCCGCCGCGACGGAGGGCGAGATGCGGGGCGCCCTTAGACGGGCAATACAAGACCTCCAGCGGCTGAGGGCGAGGGCAGGGAAGCCAGCATATTTTTTGAATCCGCTGTCCAATAATGGTTTAGATCGGTTCAGAACGTGTACCCGCGGCTCAGCAAGGGCAAGTGTGCTCTATTTTCATCTGAAAAGAACCGGTTACCATCGTTCCTCCAGGCCAAAAGCGCAGCAAAGACAGCAGGCAAGCAGGCCAAAACAGACCTCAACGCGACGGCTTCCGCTGCTGCTACCAACTTCGTAAGCATCGTCACGATTGACAAAACCATCGGGAGCAAATCACAGACCATGCATGACGCGGCTAAGCCGCGTTCATGCATGGTCTGTATGCTTTCTGCGTGCCATGCAGGACCTGCGGCGCAACTATCGGCCGCAAGACCAGTGCACTGTATCCTGCAACAGTTAATCTTGACACCTCCGAATCGCGGTAGTAATGTCGCCCTGACTTTGGGATGGAGCTTCGGTTTTGCTTATCCAATTTCTGATCAGGTTCATGTAAGACATGAAGGTGCTTTCGACCAGAGCCGGAAAGATCGGCAATTTCCAGTTAAGAGATAGTTGTTCAGGTAAGTCAGGGATGTGAATTGACCGCTCACCGGGCCGGTCTATGTGTGCGATCTGGCGAAGAATGACGCGCGATCTAAGGAGAGCAAACGTGGATATCAAAAGAAGGGACCTGCTTGGTGCAGGGGTGGCGCTTGGTGTGGGGATGGCAACCAAGAGCGTTCTTGCGCAAGAGGGCGATCAGAGCCCTCGGGCGAGGCAAGGACGCATGGGCGGGATGTTCGGCACCCATCAGGAACAGCCCGTCAACAGCGGGGTTCAACCATCTTCGGTGGACTGGAACTACAAACCGCGACGCATTAACAAGGCGATTGAACTGTGGGAAGACGGACAGCCTATCTATTATGGCGGCTCCGGTCTTGGGCCGGGCGTAGATCCCTACGCGCAAGGTGTCCGGATGGCGCGAACTTATATGGACGCAATTAACGTGGAGATGGAACATGGCGCGATCGACTTTGTGCAGTTGCGCGAGTTCATGCGCGGCCTGGTAGATGGCGGGCCCACACGAAGCGGTCACCGTACCCCGGCGGTGTTTGTAGAACCCTGCATTATTGGCCTCGACGCTGACTACATGAGGGCGAATACCTGGGTGCTGCAACAGTTGCTTGAGTGTGGCGTGCATGGCATCCACATGTGCCACGCGCGCAGCTCCGAGGCAGTAAAAATCGCCACGCAGATGGCAATGCGCTATCCCTTCGAGCGTCCCGGTATTCCCAGGCTGGAGTATCAGGGGCTGCGCGGCTCAAGTGCGTCCTTTGCTGCTCAGATCTGGGGCGTCAATGGCAATCGATACTGCCATCTGGCGGATCTATGGCCGCTGAATCCCCAAGGCGAGATGATCTTCGGAGTCAAGATCGAAGACACCTATGCCGATCAGGACGCCGACAAAACTCTTGCCCTGCCGGGCATCTCCATGGCGGAGTGGGGTCCGGGCGACCACAGTTACTGGCTCTACGGACTTTCCATCATGCCCGAAGATGGTTCCCGGCCCGCGGACCTTATCACGCGTCCGGAAATGGTGAAGGTGCGGCAGAACGTGCTCGATCTCTGTAAGAAAAACAAAGTTATGTTCCTCAACGCCGGAAGTCCCGATCCCAACTCTCCGGACTACTCCGTCACACAGATCAAAGACGGCGCCATGGTGCTGGAGGCGCCTGAGGCTGCGGCCATTGTGGGCCGTGAGTACAACAAGCGGAAGATGCCGGTCTGACCGGCAAGGGAACGATACGCGGGCGATGCTGGTATCGATAGAGAGCATTGGATTGCCGCGACGGATATCTCGGCGAGGAGAGTCAGTTGCGCGAAAAGGGTTTGCAGGAGCGCCCGGAGGATTCTTGAAAATGCCTGCACGATCGGTGAGAAGAAGCTTTATCGCCTGCGTGATCTTTGCTATGGCTGCGTCGCTTCCGGCCGAAGTGAAAGTCGTCAAAGACTTCACTTTGATCGACGGCACGGGACGGCCGGCCGAAGCGCATGCGGCGATGATCCTCAACAATGGCCGGATTGAATGGGTTGGGCCGGTTTCGCGATTGAAGCCTCCCGCCAGCGCGCAGATAGTCGATCTGAAGGGCAGGTATGTCATTCCCGGACTTATCGATGATCATGTCCATCTGGGAGCGGTGATTGGCCTCGACCAGAGCGCCAGCAATGAAACCCGGCAAAACGTCGAGCATGATCTGCGCACCTACGCCTTATATGGCGTGACCACGGTGCAGAGTTTGGGCACCGATAAAGATTTTGTGCTCATGATGCGCGACGGCCAGCGCGCAACTGGGCGGCCCCGCGAGGCGCGCATCTTTTCTGCCGGTCAGGGGATGGTCTTCAAGAACGGGTACGGTGGACTCGCGGGAGTCAACCAGCAAATTGCGACGGATGCGGAGGCGCGCGCCGCCGTGGACGCACAGGCCGCGAAGCACGTGGACCTGATCAAACTCTGGATGGACGATGATCTGGGCGCGTTCCGGCAAAAAATGCCCTATGACATGGCGAAGGCCATCATCGACGAAGCACATAAAGACCATCTGCGAGCTGTGGCACATGTTTTCTATCTCGAGGACGCCCAGCATCTGGCGAATATGGGGATTGACGGATTCGCGCACAGTATCCGCGACCAGCCGGTGAATCAGACGCTGCTTCAGTCGATGAAAGCGCATGGCGTCTGGCAGATGGCTGCGACTCTCTCACGGGAGGAGTCGATCTTTGTCTATGGCGAGGGCGCTCCGTTTCTGAAAGTTCCATTTTTCACGCGCGGCGTCTCGCCACAGGTGGTCGCGACGCTTTCCAGTGCGGCGTATCGACAAAAGGTCCATTCCGATCCCCACTTTCGCCAATATCCCGTGTTTCTGGCCAACGCAGAGAGAAACCTCAAGGCCGAGGCGGAAGAGGGCATTCCCTACGGTTGCGGAACCGACAGCGGCCCCCCCGGGCGCTTTCCGGGCTACTTCCTGCACCTGGAAATGGAACTGATGGTCCAGTCCGGACTGACGCCGATGCAGGCTCTTACCGCATGCACGCGTAACGCCGCTGAGTTTCTCCACGCAAATGATCTTGGCACGATCGAAGCAGGCAAGTGGGGGGACTTTGTCGTGCTCGAAAAGAATCCGTTGGATGATATTCGGAACACGCGAACAATCGAGGTGGTGTATATTGCCGGGAACCCCATCAACTGAGAGGCGGAGAATCGCTCTGAGTCTTGCCTTGTTACCAAGCAGATCCCCGGGGCTACAGCATCGCGGAGTGAACTCTGGCTGATTCTAGCGGATCTCCAGCACATCGTTTGCCGAGGCCGCCGCCGCGTCGGCCTGTTCCATCAGCTTTTCCGCCACGGCAAAGAACTCCGCAGCCTGCGGACTCTTAGCACCGGCAAGCGTGACCGGCAGTCCGCGGTCGCCGCCTTCGCGAATGGCGGGGATCAATTCGATGGATCCAAGAAAAGGAACATTGAACTGCTTGGCCGTGCGCTCTGCGCCGCCTTTGGAGAAGATGTCAATCTGCTCATGACAATGGGGACAGGTGAAGTGACTCATGTTTTCGACTATGCCCAGGACTTCGACATTGACCTGGGCGAACATCTCCAGGGCCTTGCGCGCGTCCTCGATGCTGACGTCGCTGGGAGTTGAAACCACCACCGCGCCGGTCAGCGGCACGGTCTGCACCAGCGAGATAACGACGTCGCCGGTACCCGGAGGCAGATCGACGATCAGGTAATCCAACTCGCCCCAGTCCACCTGCTGAAGGAACTGGCGAATGATCTGGTGCAGCATGGGGCCGCGCATCACCATGGGCTTATCCCCAGGCGAGATGTAGCCGATCGAGATCGTTTTGATGCCGTGGGTGTCGTTGGGAATGATGCTATTGCCCGGCCCGACTTTCGGCTGTTGCCGCGATCCCATCATCAGGGGCACGTTGGGGCCGTAGACGTCGGCATCGATGAGTCCCACGCGCTTGCCGAGCTTGGAAAGCGCAATAGCGAGATTCACGGCAACGGTGGTTTTGCCTACACCGCCTTTTCCTGAGCCGACGGCGATGATTTTGGCCACGCCGGGGAGCGCGACGGGGGAGGGCATTGCATGTGAATGCGCCATAAATTCTCCAATACTCCTTATTCGGTTCTGAAACTTCGATGAAACCTCTCTGAGCTGGCCCGACTTCCTGACAGAGGCCTCGCCGCATCAGGGCCTTTCTTTCCCGTTTTCGCGCATGACGGCGCCCATCAGCTTTGCCTCTTTGCGCCGGGCTGCTTCCGCTTCGCGATGCATGCGACGGCGCAGAGCATCTTCGGAGCGGCGAATCTCATCGACCGTTTCCGGCAGCAACTCCGGAATCCTGACTCTACGGCCCTGGTCGTCGATGGCGACAAAGACCAGATAGGCGCTGGCCACGTGTGCCACAGAAGCGTTGCGCGTATTCTCGGCCCAAACCTTGACGCCCACTTCCATGGACGTGGAAAACGCCCGGTTGACGCTTGATTTCAGCGTGAGCAGGTCGCCCAGGTGTACCGGGCGGATGAAGTCAATGTGGTCCATGGCGGCGGTGACCACGTGGGTACGCGAGTGCCGGTAGGCGGCCATGGCGCCGGTGAGGTCGATAAAGTGCATCAACCGCCCGCCCAGCAGGTTCCCCAGCGTGTTGGTGTCGTTGGGCAGGATGATTTCCGTCATCTCCGACTGCGTGCTGGCCACCGTCCGCACCGCCGGATGAGTTTGCATTTCGTTCATGCGCCTTCGCTCCAAATGCCGTTCTCTTCTTTCACCTGTCCATCCGTCTTCGCCTCCGCTACAATGATGGAGCCGGTGACAGACCTGGGGGGTGTCGAGAGAAGCCGCCTTTTCCAGTTTCGACAATCCCCGGCGATTTCGCAAATGTTAGAGCATAATCAGGACACGATGGGAACGCCGACTGAAGGTATGGATAAAATTGCGAGGCTGAAGGAAATACTTGCCCTGGATCCGAAAAACAGCTTTGCGCGCTACGGCATCGCCATGGAACTTGCCGGCCGCGGTGAAACCGATGCAGCATTGAAGGAGTTTGATGCGCTGCTGGCCAATGACCCTGAGTACACAGCCGGTTACTATATGTCGGCGCAGACGCTTTCCAAGGTGGGCCGCACCAGGGATGCTGTCGAGCGCCTCAAAACCGGCATCTCCTGCGCCGCGCGCAACGGCAACAGCCACGCCCTCAGCGAGATGCAGTCAATGCTGGACGATTTGAGCCGCTGAAGCTGGATCCTGCAGTTTCATGCGACCGGCGCTCACCGCGGTTTTCCGGGCATATTCTTCATTTTACGTAATCTTTGCCCATCCCTTTCGCATCTATAATGGCAACATGGCGAAGTATTCCATAGTTGTGCCTTTTCATAACGAAGAGGAAAACGTCACTGTGCTCTACGCGCGGCTCAAGCAGGTGATGGAGCAGGTTGGCGACTCCTTTGAACTGGTGCTGGTCGACGACGGCTCGACCGACCGCACATACAAGCTTCTCGAAGAGATTGCCGCGGTGGACAGCCGCGTTCTGGTGGTGAAGCTGCGCCGCAACTTCGGCCAGACCTCCGCGCTGGCCGCCGGATTCGATCACGCCTCAGGCGATTTCATCATGGCGATGGACGGCGACCTGCAGCATGACCCAAACGACATTCCTGCGTTCCTGGAAAAGCTGGATGAGGGCTACGGGGTGGTTTCGGGCTGGCGCAAAGAGCGGATCGACAACTTCGTCATGCGGCGCTTTCCGTCGCGTTGCGCCAACTGGCTGATGGCCAAGCTCTCCGGCGTTGATATTCACGATTTCGGCACTACATTCAAGGCCTATCGCCGCGAAGTGATCCACAGCATCCCGCTCTATGGCGAGATGCACCGGTTCATTCCTGCGCTGGCAAGCTGGTATGGCGCGTCGATTTGCGAGATCCCGATCCGCAATGTGAACCGCGAGCGCGGGAAGAGCCATTACGGCATCGGCCGCACCTTCCGGGTGTTCTTCGATCTCATTACCATCCGTTTCCTGCTCAAATACATGTCGCGGCCGATGCACTTCTTCGGCGGATTCGGAGCGCTGGGCATCATCAGCGGCAGCCTGATATCTGCCGCCCTGTTGGGCATGAAGCTATTCGAACCGTCGATCAACCTGATGGATCAACACGGACCGCTGTTTGTCCTCGGCGCGGTGCTGATCGTCGCCGGGATTCAGATGTTAGCGATCGGACTGCTTGGCGAGCTGCTGGTGCGTCATTACTACACCACCCAGCATCGCACGCCGTACGCCATCGACCGTCTGGTGCGCCTCTCCTCTCCGGAAGAGCCCAGCATCCTCTCGGACAGAGACTGATGACAGGAATAGGGGAGTAGGGAACAGGGTGATAAGCGCCTTCCTGGCGCTTGATTGCTGATAAGCCTGGTTCTGTGCGACGTGAGTATTTCACCTGGTGGGCGCCCTGTGCACGATTCCCTTCTCCTCAGGCCGTTGGTTGCGGCAGCCGCTAACTCCTGATCCTTGTTCCCTGATTCATATTTCCTAGCTTGCGCCCTGGCCGCCTCAAGGTGCATTCTTGCCTGTTATGAAAGCCATCCAGATTCGCGAAACGGGCGGGCCGGAAGTACTTCAGGTAATAGATCTGCCCATCCCGCAGCCCGGCCCTGGTCAGGTGCTGATCCGGGTTGAGGCCATTGGCGTCAACTTCGTTGAAATCTATTTCCGGAAGGGCGTCTATAAAGCTACGCTCCCGTTTACGCCGGGTACGGAAGCGGCCGGCACCGTGGAAGAACTTGGACCCGGCGTAACCGGGTTTGCGACCGGCGATGCCGTTGCCTCGGTCAGCATTCTGGGCAGCTACGCCGAATATGCGCTGGTCTCCGCGGCACAGCTGGTCAAGATTCCCAAGGGTGTGACTCTCGAGCAAGCTGCGGCAGCGATGCTCCAGGGCATGACCGCGCACTATCTGGCGTATTCCACTTATCCGCTCAAAGCGGGCGAGACGGCGCTGGTCCACGCCGGCGCTGGGGGCGTGGGCCTGCTGCTCACGCAGATGGCGGCTAAGATCATTGGCGCGCGCGTGATCACGACAGTGTCTACACCGGAAAAGGCGGAGCTTTCGCGCGAGGCCGGCGCCAGCGACGTGATTCTTTACACCGAGCAGGACTTCACCACGGAAGTCAAACGCCTGACCGGCGGCAAGGGTGTGGACGTTGTTTATGATTCGGTCGGTAAAACGACTTTTGAAGGCAGCCTCAACTGCCTTCGCCCGCGCGGAATGCTGGCGCTCTTCGGGGGCGCAAGCGGACCCGTGCCGCCTTTTGACCTGATTCAGCTCAGCACCAAAGGTTCGTTGTTCGTCACTCGACCCTCACTATGGCATTACATCGCTACCCGAGAGGACCTGGAGTGGCGCGCCCGCGACGTGCTGCGGTGGGTGGCCAGCGGAGATCTGAAACTGCGCATGGAGCACATATACGAATTGGCCGATGTAGCCCGCGCGCAGACGGAGATGGAAGCGCGAAAGACCACCGGAAAGCTTTTGCTGGAGCCATAAAACAGGCCTCGAGCTTCCCGTTGCTCGCTTCGGGCTCGAACCGAACGGAGTGAATTCATGGGCAGAATCTCAGTCGCTCCCGAGGACTATGTCTTTGTTCTCACCGGGGCAGGTATCAGCGCGGAAAGCGGGCTGCCGACGTTTCGCGCGTCGGACGGACTCTGGGCTGGTTACCGCATTGAGGACGTGTGCACGCCAGATGCGTGGCGCTGCGATCCGGCCGAAGTATGGAAGTTTTATTCTGCGCGGCGCGAATCGGGTCAAAAAGCCCAGCCGAATCCCGCTCACTTTGCGCTGGCTGAGCTCGAATCGCAATTGCCGGGCCGGTTTTTTCTCTGCACGCAGAACGTCGACGATCTCCACGAGCGCGCGGGATCGGTAAACCTTTTGCACATGCACGGTGAGCTGGCAAAATCGCGATGCGAACGCGAATGCGGCCGCCCACCGGTTGAGGACCGCGCCGTGTATCGTAGTCTCGAGGATGTCCCGCAGTGCTCCTGCGGTGGAAGGCTGCGCCCGCACATCGTGTTCTTTGGTGAAATCCCTCTCGAAATGGAGCGTATCCAGGACGAAATTGCCAAAGCCACGCTCATGATTGTAGTCGGCACCAGCGGTTCTGTTTACCCGGCGGCGAGCTTCGTCCAATGGGCGCGTCAGCGCGGCGCGCGCACGGTCTACATCGGGCCGGAAGAGCCGCTCAACGCATTGGCGTTCACGCATGTTATCGAAGGCAGGGCCGGCGAAGTGCTGCCGGGGCTTCTCCAGGTCGAGGCCGCATCGCGCAGTTAACAATCGGGCGTAAGCCGGCTTGAAGAGATGCACCCCGGCAACCATGGCGAAATTTTCACTCCCCTTCGGCAGCAGATAAGTCCTTTGTTGCGTCTAATCTTCGACAGGATTTCGCCGCCGGGTGTAGGCTCAGCTTCGCATTCGACCAAATTCAAAACTATGAAGATCGCACACATCAATCGCATTGCCACGGCGGTTCCCGGATACGATATACATCGCCCCTTCATCGATCTGGCGGAGAGCATGATCTCCAGCGACTCTGTTCGCAACATATTTCGGCGGATGGTGCGCATGTCTGCTATCGAGCATCGTTATTCCTTCCTGCGGCCGATACCGAATGGCGATGGGCAATGGAGAGACGCGGAAGGACTTTACGAGCGCGGCAATTTTCCGCAAACGGCGCGCCGCATGGAAGCATTCGAGCGCTTTGCGCCGAGGCTGGCGCGTTGCGCGCTGGACAAGCTCAACCTCAGCGAAGCGGAACGCCGCTCCATTACACACGTCATCGTAACTTCCTGCACCGGACTCTACGCGCCGGGCCTCGATTTTGATGTGGTCGAGCATTTGAAACTTGATCCGACGGTGGAGCGCACCATGATTGGCTTCATGGGTTGTTACGCAGCTATCAATGCACTCAAAACAGCGCACCACATTGTGCGCTCGGTGGAGAATGCCGGCGTACTGATTCTTAGCCTCGAACTATGTACATTGCATATGCAGGAGACCGATAACCTGGAACAATTGCTCTCCTTTCTGCTTTTTGCGGACGGCTGCGCGGCATATCTCGTAAGCGCACTACCGGAAGGCCTGGCTATCGACAGCTTTACTGCGCTCACGATCCCCGAAAGCAGCGGCCTGATCACGTGGCGGATTCGCGAACTGGGCTTCGACATGCAGTTGTCAGGGCGGGTTCCCGGTGAAATCCGACGTGAATTATCTTTGGCCGGAAGCCGCATCACGCATGGCGATCCGCTATCGATTGATCTCTGGGCGGTGCATCCAGGAGGACGCACCGTTCTCGACGCAGTCGAGCAGGGCCTTGGGCTTCCGCCTGAGGCGCTCAGTGATTCCCGTCGAGTTCTGGCGTGCTTCGGCAACATGTCGTCTGCCTCGGTGATGTTTGTGCTGGACCAGGTCATGCATCATGCGCGCGCTGGCCAGCGGGGTTGTGCAATTTCATTTGGACCAGGCGTTACCGCGGAGACGATGCTCTTTCATGCTGTCTGATGCTCCCGATTTAAGCCGCCGCGCCGAGCTCTCCGAGCTGATGGATGAGCCTGCGAGCCGGGACGAGTTGCGAGCATGCCTTCGCGACCTGGAGCGCGCCAATCGATGGACGCTCGGTTATCGCCCGCTGCTGCATTGGCTGAAAACCGCCGTCCCGGCGCGCAATTCGCATCCCATTCACATCCTTGACGTCGGTTGCGGGTATGGCGATACGCTGCGCAAAGTCGAGCGGTGGGCGAGCGAACACCATACCGCCGTGGACCTGACGGGGCTCGACCTGAGCGATGACACAGTGGCTATTGCCGCCGAAACCACTCCGCAAGCGAGCAGAATTCGGTGGGCAGCCGGCGATATCTTCACCTACAAGCCGGAGAAGCCAGTTCACATCGTGATCAGCTCACTATTCACGCATCATCTTGATGACGCGAATGTGATTCGCTTCGTAAAGTGGATGGAATTGCACGCGGTGCTTGGCTGGTTTGTAAACGATCTTTCGCGCAATGCGATTCCTTATCATCTCTTTCGCATCTTTGCCCGGCTGATGCGCTTCCATCCTTACGTGCAGCACGATGGGCCAGTCTCAATCGCGCGGTCTTTCATTGCGGAAGATTGGCATCGTCTGTGCGAAGCTGCAGGAGTAGATGGGGGCAAAGTTGCGATACGGGGATTCACACCTGGCCGACTCTGCGTGGCAAGAAGCAAGCCGCAATGACAGCCCTCTCGACGCCGCTCCTCGGGGACCGGCGAGTCTGGATCGTTACAGCGGTTCCACAGTTACCGTATCCCGGAGCCACTGAGGCTGAGTGGCTTTTTCAACAAGAAAAAGCCACCTTAAAGCCCGCCCGAAACCGGGCTATACCAACTGTGGAACCGCTCTAAGCAGAATCGCGTCGCGTCTGTGCCGCGCCTTCCATGCGCAGCGCAACAACCTCCGCATGAGTTTCGCGCGCGGCGGTGCGGCGATCGGAATAGATGCGTCGTGCGCCGAAGCGCACCTCTGCCTGCACGCCCCGGGCACCCAGCGTCTTCCAAAGATGAGGCAGGAAGCCCGTATCCCCAAACCAGCAGAGTTCTCTTTCATCCGATCCGGGAGCGGAATAGCGCAGGGCCACGGGCGTGATGGGCGCCGAGGCGACGACTGCCGGATCGATCAGGCGGGAGTGAAAGCGCAGGACCCGGCTGCCGTCAGAGCTTGTGCCCTCGGGAAATAAAAGCACCGGCAACAGCAAGGCGAGGCGTCGCTCGATTTCCGCCGCCACGGAGATGGCATTCGACCGGCTGGTGCGGACGAGAAAGATGGTTCCACCGGCGCGGGCTGCGCGGCCGAAGACAGGCCAGCCGGCGATTTCAGATTTGGCGACGAAAGAGCACGGCATTGCCGCTGCCAGCACGATCACGTCGAGATAGCTGAGGTGATTGGAAACGACCAGCCCGCGCATGGGTGGATTCCCAAGGACGGAACTCTCGATGCGGAGCGAAGACAGCACCTTGCGGCAGGAAGACTGCAGCCAGAGCGCGCGCTGTGCGAGAGAAAGGGAACCTCGCATGCGCAGAGACCAGTAATCGAAGATGCAGCGGGTGAGAGCCAGACTCAGCACCAGAAATCGCCGGCATGCGCGGAGCGTCATGGTCTTACCGTTTGCGCATTCGCAGGCTTTGCCAGCTTCCGTCGACGGTCCAGCCGCCGTCGACGGCCAATGCATGACCGTTGACGAATCCACTTTGCTCCGGGTCAGCGAGAAAGAGAATGGCTCGAGCAATATCTTCAGTCGAGGCAAAGCGTCCCATTGGGTTCACGCCCTCGATATCGGCGTCGTTATAACCTCCGCCGGCCTGGTCCGCCACGTCCATTTCCGTCTTCACCCATCCCGGACAAACGGCATTCGTCCGCACACCTCGTCCGCCCCACTCGGCGGCCAGGGTGCGCGTCAGGCCGATCAAGCCGTGCTTGGAGGCGTTGTAGGCTGCTCGGTCGGCAATCCCGACCAGGCCTGCGATTGAGGCGACGTTGATAATGCTACCGCTCTTCTGCTCAAGCATGATTGCGCCAAAGCTCCTGGCCAGCAGAAAAGGAGCCAGAAGGTTCACTTCAAGCACTCTCAGGAAGTCTTTGCCTCCTACAGACTCAGCAGGCGCGATAAAGCTGACACCTGCATTGTTTACCAGCACATCGGCTCTTCCCCACCTTCTGCGCACGCCACTTACTGCGGCTTCCACCACCATTTCGTCGGAGATATCGCCGAGGAAGTCCTCCGCTTGAGCGCCTTCGCGCCGCACTTCCCCCAAAGTGGCTTCGCAGGACTTCAGATCGAGCAACGCAAGTGCATAGCCGGCTTTCGCCAGACGTTCGGCCGTGCGACGGCCAATTCCCTGTGCCGCACCGGTAATAACGGCTACTTTCATGTCACTAAGGTAATTCAAGCCCCTGAATCACACTCTGACGGGTAACCTGCAGACGGCTTTCCAACGTCAAATGTGTAAACAAGGCGCGCCTCTGAGATTCGCGTTCGGAGAGGCATCGAGGGCGATCCGATCTCGCTGAAGGTAGTGGAACTTACAAAAAATGGATTGACGTAAAGGGCGGATAAGAAAGGACCCTTGCTGCGCCGATGACGGAAACTTCCAACTCATGTAACATAAGTCCTAAGATCTGGAGCACAAGCCTGCGACATTTGGGACGACTTCTATGGACCTTGCTGCCGGTGCTGTTGTTTGCAGTGCCCGGCGGTGCTACGCCCCTGACGTGCCACCATGCAGGAGCATCTTCGGCATCTCTGAGCCGCAGTGAGTACGATTGCGGCTACTCCTATAGCCGTCCGGCCAGCGCCCAGTCTCCCAAGCAGAGCCTGCAAAAAAAGATCTCCAGCCAGACTGCGGGTGCTCGCCGTCGTCGCCGGCGCAGCCTGCAAGCGGGTGCGCTTCGGACTGCGCCAGAGCTGGTGCGTTCTATTCGCCTGAATGTTCTGGACGGGCGGCCCGTATCTCCAGGGGCCCTTTCGGGTTCGGGCCGGTCTCCTCCGTCGTCCGAATTAGCCGTTCTCTGATCACGTTCAGCCGCTGACAATTCAAGGCGATGCCGTCAAGTCACCGCATCGGGTGTCAGCAAGGACTATATCCGGCATACCTCGATGGCCGTGCAGGCGGATGAGGTGTATTCCCACTCTCATCAGCGCGCGTGGAGACCCGCACCCATCGTCCGATGTCCGGCATAGCTGAGCGGATGCAAACCTGAGTCATCGAACAGGAAATCATTAACCCCGATTGATATGGGGCGGCGCCGGTGCAGCGTGCAGCACCTGCAGCCGCTGGAGGTTTTCGAGCTCATGGTAAGAGGGAAACTGCTTCCCGTACTCGCGCTTTGTTTGTTGCTGAAGACGGTCACGCCGGCGTGTGCGCAGCAGCCGGGGGCACCGGCGGCGAGGCAGTTTACCGTGCCCGATGCGGTCGATTACGCGCTGACGCACTATCCGGCTGTGCGTGCCTCTCTGGAACAATACAACGCGGCCCGGGCCGGGGTGGCGGTCGCCCGGACGAATTACGTTCCGCGGCTCGACAGTGTCTGGCAGGGCGATCGCGGGTCGCGCGAGAGTGTGCTGGGCGTACTGCTGCCGCAGTCGCCAAATATCCTGACCGGAACCCAGGGCAGCGTGACACCGCACGCCAACCGACCCTTCTGGACGTCTGGCGCGGGGGTGTTGTTTTCTTGGGACCCGTTCCAATTTGGTTATCGGCATGCACAGGTTCTGGCGGCCCAGACTACTGAACTGCGCACACAGGAACAGGTGACGCTAACCCAGCTTGGAGTGGCTGCGACGGTTGCCGAAGCTGCGCTGGCGCTGTTAGCGGATGAGCAACGCGCGGCAGCCATGCAGGCAGACGTGAACCGCCGCGACGTCTTCGATAAGTCAGTGCACGCGCTTGTGGATGCGCATCTTCGGCCGGGCGCGGATGCCTCACGAGCCGATGCGGAACTGGCCGCGGCGAGAACCAGGCTCATCCAGGCGCAGGGGCAGACCGATCTGGGCAGCATCGCACTGGCGCAGGTGCTGGGACTTGCCGGCACGCGCGCGACCATTGTTCCAGGGCCTCTGCTGCAAACGCCGCCCGACGAGGCATTCACGCAATCGCCTGTGGACAAGCATCCCACGGCAATCGTGGAGCAGGAGCGCGTGGATGAAGTGAAGGCGCGCATCCGCGTGCTGAATCGCTCCTTTTTCCCGCATTTCACCACAGAGGCGCTGCTCTCTGGGCGTGGCAGCGGGGAGAGAGCAGACGGCACGGTAGAGCCGGGACTGAACGGGCTCGATTTTTCCGCCTATAACTGGGAGGCCGGACTTACGGCGCAGATGAATCTTACTGACATATTTTCAATCCACGAGCGCAAGCGGGTGGAAGTAGCAAATCAACGGCGTGAGGAAGCGATCTACGCGCAGACGGTGCAAATGCTCACTGCCCAGCAGCAAACGGCGATGGCGGAACTCGATGATGCGCGGCGCGTGGCACAGAATACGCCGGTCGAGCTTTCCGCGTCGCGAGAGGGCGAGATGCAAGCCAGGGCGCGGTTCCGTGCGGGCCTGGGAACCATTGTGGATGTGGCCGAAGCGCAGAATCTGCTGGCACAGGCAGAAATGGATGACTCCCTGGCGCGGCTGAGCATCTGGCGCGCGCTGGCCGAGCTCTCTGCCGCCAACGGAGACCTGACTCCTTTTCTAACTACTGTCAAGAACATGCCGCCGGGAGGGAACTGATTTATGTGGCTGATCCATAGCGCTCTACGGCGCCCATTCACAGTATTGGTCGGAGTCATTGCGGTGGTGCTTTGCTCCGCTCTCGCCATCAGCCGCATGCCGCGCGACATTTTCCCAAACCTGAATCTGCCCGTGATTTATGTGGCGCAGCCTTATGGCGGCATGAGCCCGGCGCAGATGGAAGGCTATCTTACCTATTACTACGAATCGAATTTTCTCTATATCGCCGGGCTGCAGAGCGTTGAGTCGAAATCGGTGGAGAATTTTGCGCTGATCAAGCTCTCGTTTCTTCCCAACACCGACATGAACCAGGCGCTCTCACAGACGGTGGCTTACATTGAGCGCGCCCATGCTTACATGCCCGCGGGCACGGTGCCCCCGTTTGTGCTGCGTTTTGATGCCGGCAGTGTCCCTGTGGGATACGTGGTGTTTTCGAGCGAAACACGCGACGTAAATGAACTGCAGGATCTGGCTTTGAACCGGGTGCGACCGCTTTTCGCCACGCTGCCCGGGGTCTCATCGCCGGCCACATTTGGCGGAAGCTCGCGAACCATCGTGATCCGTGTGGATCGCGATAAGTTGAACGGCTACCGCATGTCCACGGCGGAGGTGGTGAAGGCGCTGCTCGCCGGGAATGTGATTGCGCCCGCCGGCGACATGCGGACCGGCAATCTCGATCGCATCACACCCATCAACGGAGTGGTTGACGATATACACGATCTTGCCGATCTTCCCGTGCGCAGCGGTTCCGGGCCTACGGTGTTCATGCATGACATCGGAAGCGTGGAGGACAGCAGCGACCTGACGCTGGGATACGCGCTGGTGAACGGGCGCCGCACGGTCTATCTCCCCGTGACCAAGCGCGCAGATGCTTCGACTCTGGATGTCGTAAGCGAAGTCAAATCGAGCATGGGCCGGTTCGCCAACGTCCTGCCGCCGGATGTTCAGGTGAGTTACGAATTCGACCAGTCCGGCCGGGTACAACGCTCACTTACCGCACTTGTCTGGGAGGGAGGCATCGGCGCATTCCTCACCGGACTGATGGTCTTTCTCTTCCTGCGCGAATGGCGAAGTTCGCTAATTGTCATTCTGACCATTCCCTTCGCTCTGATTGCGGCCATCGTGGGTCTTTGGCTTGCCGGACAGTCGATCAACATCATGACATTGAGCGGCCTGGCACTGGCCGTGGGCATACTCGTCGATGAAGCGATGGTCGCGATCGAGAATATCCACAGTAATCTGCAAGCATGCGACAACGTGCCCCACGCCGTGCTGGAAGGAATCCGCGAAACTCTGGTGCCGCAGTTTCTCGCCATGCTGGCGATTCTCGCAGTGTTTGTGCCTTCGTTTCTCATGGTGGGCGTGACCCGTTCTTTGTTTGTGCCCCTCTCGCTGGCCGTGGGCTTCGCGATGATTGCGTCGTATGTCCTCTCTACGACTTTTGTTCCGGTGCTCTATATCTGGCTCAATCGCCGCATGCACCGCGATGAAGAGGAAGCTGCAGGGAAGACGCACTTCGATCATTTCCGCGACCGCTACGCCGGATGGATCGGCTGGGTCATTGGCCGGCGCAAATTGTTGATCGCCACTTATCTGGTTCTCTCGGCGGCTGTCATGGTTCTCATCGGGCCGTATCTGGGGCGGGAGATCTTTCCGCATGTTCCGCAGACGCAGTTCCAGCTTCGCATGCGCGCGCCTGCCGGCGTTCGTATCGAATCCACGGAGCAGATCGCGCTTAAGGCCCTCGACGAGATCAAGGGGCTTGCCGGTCCCAATAACGTTGCCATCAGCATCGGCTATGTCGGAACTTATGCGCCAAGTTACCCGGTGAACTTGATCTACCTGTGGACCAGCGGTCCCCAGGAAGCAGTGCTGCGGGTCCAGCTCAAAAATGCCGCGCACGTTGATATCCCACGATTTCAGGAGCGGCTGCGCGCCAACCTCAGGCGTGATCTTCCCGAGGTAGCGTTTACCTTCGAGTCCGGCGATATTGTCGATCAGATCATGGATTTCGGCTCGCCAACACCGATCGAAGTGGATGTTCAGGGCTTCGACCTTGCCGCCGATCATGCATATGCCGACCGCGTCCGTAGTGAAATGGCGAAGCTCAGCCATATTCGCGACCTGCATTATGCGCAGCCGCTGGAATACCCAAGCCTGAATATCGACATCGACCGCGTCCGCGCCGGACAGCTTGGCCTAACGGTGGACCAGGTGGCGCGGTCGGTGGAGACTGCGACGTGGTCGAGCCGTTTTGTTTCGCGCAATTTCTGGCAGGATCCCAGAACCGGTATCGGCTACCAGGTGCAGGTGGAAGTGCCGCAAAGCCAAATGAAGACAATGGACGATCTCGCATCTATTCCGCTGATGAGCGGCGGTGAAGCGAATCATCCCAACCTGGGCGACGTGGCGCACCTCTCCTATGGCAACGTCGTTGGCGAGTTCGACCGCTATGACATGCAGCGCGTGATCTCGCTAACGGCCAATGTTGAAGGGCAGGACCTCGGACATGCCGCAGGCGAGGTAGAGAATGCTATCCGCCGCGCCGGCGCGCCGCCGCGAGGCGTTGAGGTTCATGTGCGCGGCCAGATTGTTCCCATGGAAGACACCTTTCATTACCTTACGCTGGGTCTGATTGTCGCCGTTTTGGCCATCTATCTGCTGCTGGCGGCAAATTTCCAATCGATGAAGCTGGCGCTGGTGGCGGTCTCAACCACGCCTGCTGTTATCTGTGGCGTCATTGTGATGCTGCTGATCACAGGGACGACGCTTAACCTGCAGTCGTTTATGGGCGCGATCATGGCGCTGGGCGTGTCGGTCGCCAATTCCATATTACTGGTCACGTTCGCGGAACATCACCGGCGTCACACCACCGAAACTGCGACTGATGCGGCTGTCTTCGGCGGGCGCAGCCGGCTGCGGCCGATCTTGATGACCAGCATCGCCATGATCGCCGGCATGATCCCGATGGCGCTGGCGCTGGGCGAAGGCGGACATCAGACCGCACCGCTCGGTCGCGCGGTCATCGGCGGCCTGGCTGCCTCTACCGTGGCAACCCTTTTCATTCTTCCGGCTATTTTTTCTATTGCGCAGGAGCGCGCATCACGGACCTCCGCATCGCTCGATGTCACCGACGAGCACAGTCAATATTCTTCGTCCTTCAGTCAAGGAGAATCGATATGAACACGTACCCTTCCCATCGCTCAACCACACTGCGATCGTCTCGGGTCGCCGCTTGCGTCTCGGCAGCAGCTGCATCGGTCGCGCTCGGACTTGCCATGGGCTGCGGATCCGGCGTGAGCGCTACGTCTGTGCCCACGCAGCAGGCGTCGCAACAAGTCACTGTGGATACGGTGCGGGTAGCGTCACATAAGCTCGACGTGAGTATCAATCTGCCAGGAGAGTTGCAGCCTTACGAAGAGGTGCGCGTGTTTCCCAAGGTCAGCGGCTTTGTGAAATGGATTGGTGTGGACCGCGGCTCCCAGGTCAAGAAGGGCGAGCTTCTGGCTACCTTGACCGCACCGGAGATCCTCGCGCAGAAATCCGAGGCCGAAGCAAAGGTGTTGAGCGCGGAAAATCAGCGTATCGCCGGCGATGCAAAACTGGCCGCCGATGAAAGCACCTATCAGCGGCTGAAGGCCGCGTCGGCTACGCCGGGCGTCATTTCCGACGACGAACTGGAGACGGCGGAGAAGAATGTCGAGGCGGATCGCGCACGGGTGGTGTCGCAGCGGAACACGGCTGATGCGGCGCGCGCCACTTTGCGTTCGGCTGTGGAGATGGAGGAGTATCTCCGCATTACCGCCCCATTCAATGGCGTGGTCACCAAGCGCAATGTCCATCCTGGTGCCTTGGTTGGTCCCGCCGGCGGTTCAAGCGCCGAACACTCGATGTTGCGCATTGAGGAGGTGTCGCACCTCAGGCTGGTAGTGGCGGTCCCGGAAATCTATGTTGCCGGAGTGGAGTCCGGCGCGAAAGTCAACTTCACCGTTCCTGCATTTCCAGGACGCGAGTTTACCGGCACCGTCGCGCGCCTCGCCAATTCCATTGACGTTTCCACGCGAACCATGCCGGTGGAACTGGATGTGTGGAATCCCAACCTGGAGCTGGCTTCGGGCATGTTCCCGCAGATTTCATGGCCGGTTCGCCGCTCGGGAGAGACGCTGTTTGTGCCTCAGTCCGCGGTGGCGCGCGCAACCGAACAGAGCTACGTGCTACGCATCCGCAATGGCCGCGCCGAGCAGGTGAATGTGAAGACCGGTGCGGCGATGGGCGATCTCACAGAGATCTTCGGAGATCTGAAGGCCGGCGACGAGGTGGCCGTGCACCCCGCTGACGATTTGCGCCCCGGCGCCGTAGTGGTTTCGCATTTGCAGGCGAAAGCAATGTGACGAGCAGGGCGCAGTCTTCGCGGAGTTGAGAGACTTTCAACGGTGCGGCGGAAGGAAAGTCCAGATCGCCGGATCTTCCTGGCCCAGTACCCACGAGCAGAATCCTGCCAGCTTTTCCTGCGCCGCCAGTTCATAGCGGTCCTTGAATGTCCGCAGGTCGGTGAAAAACACCCATTCGCGCATCTGATCGCGGTAAAAGTAGAACCAGGCGCTGTGATCTTCGGCATCCCATTGAATTTTGCCGTTGTATTCCTGGGCGAGTAGAAGCGCATTCGGCGTGCCAATGTAGTCGGCGCCCGGCGCGGGCTCGTACTGGTTAGTGGTCTTATTCAGAATCGGCGCTGGCGTATACCAGTGATATCCGTAGACGGGGATGCCGAGCGCGAGCTTATCCGCGGGCACGTATTTGAGCGCGTAATTCAGATTGTCGAGCGTCCACTGCCAGCCGGCAACTGGGCCGGGAGTGGTCCAGCGCGTGTGCTGGTCGTAAGTCATCAGGCATACCATGTCGACCGCTTTGCCGATGGCAGCCAGATCGTAGGCGCCACGCCAATCGGTATAAATCCATTTGGCGAAGCCGCCGCTGCCGGGATAGCCGGGCGCATTGGGCACGGTGGCGATGGTCAACTGAAAGCCAGCGCGGTGAAGCGCATCCGCAGATGTTTTGACGAGCGCGCTCAGGGCATCGCGGTCGGTCCAGTCGATGTTCTCGATATCGAATTGAATACCGGTGTAGCCGTGAAGCTTGCATTCGCGAATCAGGGCGTCGTTCATTTGCGCTTGTGCGGCGGTACTGGTGGCGAGCAGATGAAAGCTCTGCTTATTGGCCAGGCTTACGATCGGCATCACAGGCAGCTTTTCGGCGCGAGCTTTATTGAGGATCAGATCGTTTGGGGCGCCGGTAACGAGGCCGTTTTCGTCCACCTGGTACCAGGTGGGGATGAGCAGACCGATTTGCGGTGAGTGCTGGAGGAAATCGCGAACGGATCCGGGATCGCTGGTCATGTAGAAAATGGCGAGCGGAGCGGCGAAGGCTGGGGCTCCGGCCGCAAGCACAAAAACGATTGCGAGCAGTATTTTTCTCATGGCACTCCAGGACATGGCGCGACTGACGCCACTTCGGCTGTGAAATGACCGGTAGTGATATTTTCGCCCGTCCAGGCCGGCGCCGCCAACAGTTAATCCAGGATTGCGTTTAATGGGCTCTGAGAATTCTCATTTCTTCTTGAAGTCGTAGTCCATATAGACCACGCGCGTCTGCAGGAATTCCTCTACGCCGTGGGGCCCGTCGGCGCCTCCGATTCCGGATTTGCGCCAGCCGGCGTGGAAGCCTTGCATGGCCTCAAAGTGTTCGCGGTTGATGTAGGTCTCGCCGAATTTGAGCTCGTTCGCGGCGCGCATGGCCGCGTCGAGATTGCGCGTAAAGATGGATGAAGTCAGGCCGTATTCGCAGTCGTTCGCCAGAGAAATGGCTTCGTCGAGATCGGAAAACGTGGCGATGGGCAGCACCGGGCCGAAGATTTCCTTGCGCATGATGTCTTTGGACTGGCTGCAGCTGGTTAGGACGGTCGGCTGGTAATAGTAGCCGCGGCCACGGTCATCGCGCGCGCCGCCGGTCCTGACTGCTGCTCCATCAGCGCAGGCCTGTTTTACTGCCGATTCGACGCTTTCCAACTGGACTTTGCTGACGAGCGGGCCCATCTCCACGCCGGTAGTGAATGGATCGCCCGAGACGGTTTTGCTCATTGCCTTGGCAATCCGTTCGGAGAATTCGTCGGCGATAGATTCGTGGACATAGACGCGCTCGGCACAGTTGCAGACCTGGCCGGTATTGATAATGCGCGACTCGCGGATGGCTTTCACGGCGAGGTCGAGATTGGCGTCGGCGGCCACGATAGCGGGAGCTTTGCCGCCCAGTTCGAGCGAGACCTTGGTAATGTTGGGTGCGGCAGCCTGCATTACGGCGGTACCGGCTTCCACGCTGCCAGTGAGGCTGACCATTCCAACGTGTGGATTCCCTGCAAGTGCGGCGCCAACATCCGAGCCTTTGCCGGTGACGAGATTGAAAACACCTTTGGGCAGCGAAGATTCTGCGACGAGTTTTGCGAACTCGCAGGCGTTGTTAGGTGTTTCTTCGCTGGGCTTGATGACGATCGTGTTCCCGGTGACGAGCGCCGGCGCCATTTTACGAACGATGAGGAAAAAGGGAAAGTTCCAAGGCAAAATGCCGGCGACCACACCGATAGGGGCTTTATAGAGCAGAATGTTTTCGCCAAGCCGATCGCTGGAGATGATCTCGCCCTGGATGCGGCGCGCGAATTCGGCCATGTAGTCGATGTAATCGGCAGAAAAATCTACCTCGATTTCGGCCAGGGGCAGAATCTTTCCCTGTTCGCGCGAGATCGTCTGCGCCAGCATGGATTTGTTGCGGCGGATCGATTCGGCAATCTCGCGCAGGTGACGCGCGCGTTGAATGGCCGGCAGGCGCGCCCATTCGGGCTGCGCGCGCTCGGCGGCGAGCACGGCGGCATCAGCCTGGTCGGGAGATGCGGCGGGAACTTCGGAGATGACCTCTTCGGTGGCGGGATTGAGCACGGGGAGCATGGTGGGACTGCTGACGAATTCACCGTCGATGAACATCTTGTATTGCTCGACTGAAGTGGCTGGAGTAGCGGTGGCGTTCATGGGAAATCCTCCTCAACTCTGTCGTGGCAGGTCGATGATGGTAATTCTTTTGAAGGTGCGGAGCGGGAACGGGTTGCTGCGCAGTTCCGGGCTGCGAGAGCCGTCGTTCAGGGTGGGCTTCGCCACCTCCAAGTGGCCAGTATAGTCCCGAAGCCGGTTGCGTGAGAGGTATGACCTGCTTAAGCTGTTAAGGTGCGAAAGCCGGTGAAAGGAGACGGTATGCGGGTTTGCTTTTTGTTGAAGGTGCGCGCGGACAGGTTGGGCGAATACAAGGAGCGGCACAAGACGGTGTGGCCCGAAATGCTCGCGGCGCTGCACGAAACAGGCTGGCATAACTATTCGCTGTTTCTGCGAGATGACGGGCAGTTGGTGGGTTATCTGGAGACCGACGATTTTGCAAAGTGCATCGAAGGAATGAAAGATCGCGAGGTGAATGCGCGATGGCAGGCGCAAATGGCGCCATTTTTCGAGTCTGTCAGGGGTGGGCACGCGGATGATAACATGTTCCCGCTGGAAGAAGTGTCTCATCTCGAGTGAGTAAACCTGCTGCAAGTGGACTGACCAGAGCCAAGGGTTATTTCGAGCGGGCGCGCATGGGACTAAGACATAGCCACCCGCGCCCGAACCAGTGCAGGTAAACAGAAACCACAGGAGGAATTTTCATGACCACATTTGATGCATTGCGCCGCGATCTTCTGCGCGCGGGAAGTTTCGGGCTTGCAGGCGCGGCGCTGCCGGCGGTTGCATTAGCGGCTTCGAAGAAAAAGGGCGAATCTGCTGTGGCGGCGGGCATTTTCAACGTGCGCGAATACGGCGCCACCGGCGACGGCAAAACGCTGGACACGGATGCGGTGAATCGCACCATTGACGCGGCTGCGGCGGCGGGCGGCGGGCTGGTGCTGTTTCCGGCGGGAACGTATCTGTGCTTTTCGATTCACCTGAAGAGCAATGTGCACCTGCACCTGCTTGAAGGAAGCGCGATCGAGGCCGCAGCATCGCCTTTGCCCGGTCAGACTACCGGCTATAACGGCGGCACCTACGACGCGGCGGAGGATGTTCCTGAAGCAGGAGAATACGAAGACTATGGTCATCGGCACTGGCACAATTCGCTGATCTGGGGCGAAAACATTCACGATTTCAGCATCACCGGCACGGGATTGATTTACGGTAAGGGGTTAAGCTTCGGTTCGCGCGGAAAGCGCGGTGATTACCCTACTTACATTGCCGAGCAGGCGGGTGTGGGCAACAAGGCCATCGCACTGAAGAATTGTCACAACGTGCTGCTGCGCGATTTTTCCATTCTCAAGGGCGGGCATTTCGGGTTGCTGCTGACAGGCGTGGACAACCTGACCATCGACAATCTGAAGATCGATACAGACCGTGACGGCATGGACATCGACTGCTGCCAGAACGTGCGCGTGTCGAACTGCACGGTGAATTCACCTTGGGATGACGGTATCTGCCCGAAATCGAGCTACGGTCTCGGCCATCCGAAGCCTTGCAAGAACGTGACCATCGCTAACTGCCGTGTATCCGGCTACTACATGCTGGGCTCGGTGCTGGATGGGACGTTCAAAAGATTCCCCGAGGGGCAACGGCCATTCGGCACGGGACGGATCAAGTGCGGCACGGAATCGAATGGCGGGTTCATCAACTTTACCATCACCGGTTGCGTATTCGAGGGCTGCATGGGATACGCGCTTGAGTCGGTGGACGGCGCGCTGCTGGAAGATGTCACGATTTCGAATACGACCATGCGCGATCTCGGTTGCGGGCCACTGTTTATGCGTCTCGGCGCCCGGCTGCGCGGACCCCAGGAGAGCACCAAGGTGGGAACGCTACGGCGCGTTCTGATCAGTAATCTCGATTGCTACAACGCGCCGGTCCGGCAAGCGTCGATCCTGAGCGGGATTCCGGGCTACACGATCGATGACGTGAAGCTTTCGAACATCTACATCCAGACTGTGGGTGGCGGAACGGCGGAACAGGCGCAGAGGCAGGTTCCGGAGGATGAACACGGGTATCCGGAGCCAGGCCGGTTCGGCATCACGCCGTCTTCGGGGTTCTTCCTGCGGCATATGCGAAACCTGGAGATGAGCCACGTGGAGATTGCGAATGCCTCGGCGGATGCGCGGCCAGCGTTTTACCTGGAAGACGTGAACCGCGCGGACTTTTTCGCCATTACCGCTCCGCCCAACAACGGCAATTCATTCGCACTGCACAGCGTGAAGGATTTTCGTGTCGGATGGAGTCGCGCCACGGCGGATATCACGTTGCCCACAGCGGACAACAAGAACGTCTAATGTTACTGAAATGCGAAGGCCGTGCCGGTTGATGATTTCAAGAACCGGAACGGCCTTCGCGCGTGGTGTGAATGTTGTTTTGAGCGAAGGTGTTTATCCGCGCACCCAGTCCTTGATCTTCTGGCCGATCACATCGCGTCCAACGTCGGCAATAGCATTTGTGAGCGGGATCTGCTTGGGGCACGCCTGCACGCAATTTTGTGCATAGCCGCATTCCTGGATGCCCCCATCGCCGGCGAGCGCACGCAGGCGATCTTCCTTGAGCACCTTGCCTGTGGGGTGGTTGTTGAAGAGCTTGACCTGCGCGATGGTGGCGGCGCCGACGAAGCCGGTGGCTTCGTTGAATTGCGGGCAGACTTCCATGCAGCAGGTGCAACTGATGCAGTTGGAAAGCGGGTAATTGGCTTCCTGCTGCTGTGGATACACACGCGGCCCGGATCCCAGATCGTAAGTGCCGTCAACGGGGACCCAGGCTTTGACGCGCTTCAGGTTTTCGAAGAGCACTGAGCGGTCGACTTGGAGATCGCGCACGAGCGGGAATTTCGAGAGCGGCTCGATCCGGACAGGCTGTTCGAGGTTGTCGACCAGCGCCGAGCAGGCCATGCGCGCGCGGCCGTTGATGCGCATGGCGCACGAGCCGCAGATTTCTTCCAGGCAATTGGAGTCGTAACTGATGGGCGTGGTGGATTTGCCTTCAGCGGTGACGGGATTGGCGGCAATCTCCATCATCGCGGAGATAACATTCATTCCCGGACGCCACTCGAGCTCGAACTTCTCCCACACTGCGGGCGCCTCTGGGCTGGCCTGGCGTTTGATTTCGAATTGAACAGTTCTGCCTGCCATCAATCAATCTCCCTGCGCTTACTTGGCCGCGTCATATCTGCGCGCGCGCGGTTTGATGTACTGCGTGTCTACGTCTTCGTACTCGAGGCGCGGCCCTTCGATGCAACCGGTGAAGCTCGCCTTGGTGGTCTTCAGAAAGCGTTCGTCATTGCGCTCCGGAAAATCCGGCTTGTAGTGCGCGCCGCGCGATTCGTCGCGCAGGAGCGCGCCAAGCACGATGGTGCGCGAAAGCTCAAGCATGTTATAGAGCTGGCGGGCGAAGGCAAAGCTGGTGTTCGCCCACTGGCTCTTGTCGCTGAGGTTGATCTTCTTGTAGCGGTCGAGCAACTCGACAATCTTCTGATCCGCTTCTTTCAGACCCTTGTTGTAGCGGATGACGGTGGCGTGCTCAGTGGTGAGCTTGCCCAGTTCGCGCCAGAGGCGGAAAGGGTTCTCGGTTCCTTCGCTTTTCATCAGACCGGCATTGATTTCTGCTTGGCGCTTCAATTCGGAGGCAGCGCCGCCATCGCCCTCGGCGGCAGGCAGGTTCTTCGCATAACGGATTGCGTTGGGCCCGGTCTGGAACCCGCCATAAATGCAACTGACCAGGGAATTGGCGCCGAGACGGTTGGCGCCGTGGTATTGGTACTCGCACTCGCCCGCAGCAAAGATGCCGGGGATGTTGGTCATCTGATTGAAGTCGACCCACAGTCCGCCCATGGTGTAGTGCATTCCCGGGAAGATCTTCATCGGCTCGACGTGCGGATCGACCCCTACGAACTTCTCGTAGATTTCGAGAATGCCGCCGAGTTTGCGGTCCAGGGTCTCGCGGTCGATGTGTGTGAGGTCGAGATAGACCATGGGCTGGCCGTCGAGGCCGAGACCCAGTTCGTAAACCACCTTGTGGATGGCGCGGGTGGCCACGTCCCGGGGGACGAGGTTGCCGTATTTCGGATACCACTCTTCGAGAAAGTAGAAGCGCTCCGGCTCGGGAATCTGCTTGAAGTTGCGCTTGTCGCCGGGCTTGCGCGGCACCCACACGCGACCGCCTTCGCCGCGCGCCGACTCCGACATCAGGCGCAGCTTGTCTTCACCGGGAATCGATGTGGGGTGCACCTGGATGAACTCACCATTGGCGTAGTAGACGCCTTGTTGAAAAACCGCCGACTGCGCGGAGCCCGTGCAGACCACGGAATTGGTGCTTTTGCCGAAGATGGCGCCAATGCCGCCGGTGGCAAGGATGATGGCGTCGGCGGGGAAGGCGCGCAGTTCCATCGAGCGCAGATCAAGTGCGGTGATGCCTCGGGCGACGCCTTTGGAATCGAGGATGGCGGAGAGGAATTCCCAGCCTTCGAACTTGCGGACTCGGCCTTCGGATTCATAGCGGCGCACCTGCTCGTCGAGCGCGTAAAGCAACTGTTGGCCGGTAGTCGCGCCGGCAAACGCGGTGCGATGGTAAAGCGTGCCGCCGAAACGGCGGAAATCGAGCAGCCCCTCGGGCGTGCGGTTGAAGGGGACGCCCATGCGGTCGAGCAGGTCGATAATGGCTGGCGCGGCTTCGCACATGCCCTTCACTGGAGTCTGGTTGGCGAGAAAGTCGCCGCCATAGATGGTGTCGTCAAAATGCTGCCAGACGGTGTCGCCTTCGCCCTTGAGGTTCTTTGCGGCGTTGATGCCGCCCTGTGCGCAAACCGAGTGCGAACGCTTGACCGGAACAATGGAGAAAAGGTCCACCGTTCCGCCCGATTCGGCAATTTTGATGACCGCCGAAAGCCCGGCCAGGCCGCCGCCAACCACGATGATTTTTGGTGTTGCCATGAAATCGTTCCTTAAAAGCGGTGAACAGTGATCAGTAGTCAGTGATCAGTGAACAGTGGTCAAGTTGTTGCGTCCGGAATCGCGATCTTCACAAGAAGCGTTCCCCGGTTCAGGGCCAGTGCTGTTTTCTGATTCCGGTTCTCTCGCCTCGAATAGCTGAGGCTTGGATTTTCCGGCGCGTTCGCGTACTTGTTGCTGATGAAAGCGAAGATGCTGGCCAGGCCCATGGCCATCAGGATGAAGCCTCCCACGCCGCAGACCCAGCCGAAGCGGCGGCGTGCGCGCTCGCCGGGCGTGAGGCCCCACTTGGCGGCGAAGAGCCACACTCCGTAAGCAAAATGGAAGCAGATAGCAATCATCGCCACTACATAAAAGGCCAGGATCCAGGGATTCTGCAGTTCGTGCTGCACTTTCCAGAAAGCCGCGGCAGGATTGTTGGGAAGGTCCACCCCCATGAAGCGCTGCGTGGCCACGTGGTAGCCGATGTAAAACACTGCGAAGACGCCGGTATAGCGTTGCGCGACATAAAGCCAGTTGCCGGCCCACGGGTAATAGACAACGTTTGCCTTGCCGCGCAGCCAGATCCAGAGGCCGTAGACGGCGTGGTAGAGGATGGGAATAAAGATGAAGATCCACTCCAGGGCGCGGACCAGCGGCAGGTGATTCAGAAAGTACACCTGCTTGCCGTAAGCGACTGGGCCCCCGACGGCTTCCCAGTTGGAGATGATGTGTTCGATGAGGAAGGCGCCAATGGGGATAATGCCGAGCAGCGAGTGCAGCTTGCGCCAGACGAAGCTGGTGCCCTCACCGGCACGCAGCGGCTGCACTCCGCGCTCGACAGTGTGCGCCCCTGGTTGTTGAATTGTTGCCATGGAAGTGGTCAGCTCCTGGAAGGCTGTGGCTCACCGAGGTCTCAGAATGAGGGACCTGAACGCCTGTTCATAGCCTGAACTTATTTTACAGGGCATTATTCGTGGGCCGCATCGCAGGCGTCAAGGTGAAGCGCGGAGGAGGCGTCACGGCATATGGTCTAGAGCGGCAATTGCGGTAGGAGCTTGACCAGCGCGCGGCCCCGATGGCTGAGCGAAAGCTTGGTTTCGAGATCAATTTCGGCCATGGTGCGGTCGAGCTCCGGCAGATAGAACAACGGATCGTAGCCAAAGCCACCGGTGCCGCGCGGTGCATCGAGAATCATGCCTTCGACCGTGCCTTCGGCAATGTGGCAAAGCACGCCTTCGCGCGCAGCGGAGAGCACGCAGTGGTAACGCGCAGTGCGCTGTGCGGCGGGGATGGTGGCCAGCCGCTGTAGCAGGACCATGTTGTTCCACACGTCGGTGTTGTCATTAGCGTCGGGCGAGTCGATGAGGCCGGAATCTGCGGCGAATCGGGCCGAGCGCACGCCGGGCGCGCCTCCGATCGCGTCTACCTCGAGGCCTGAATCGTCCGCCAGTACCAGCATGCCGGGAGCAAAGCGCGAATAATAGAGCGCCTTCAGAACCGCGTTGGCCTCAAAAGTGGCGCCGTCCTCCTCGGGGGGAGTGATCGCCTCCATTCCGGGCAGGGGATCGATGGCGACGGAGAATGCGCGCGCGGCGGTGCGGAAATCGCGGAGTTTGCCCTGGCTGGTGGTGGCGGCGTAGAGGCGGAGAGCCATGGACAGAGTGTAATGGCTACGAGGCGAGGGAACGGACGCGATTGGGCCACATCAACGTCGACGAATACCAGGGACTTCGGCGTGCAACTGCGAAGGGGAAGACGCTTAACGCACCAGCGGGCTCTCCCATACGCGGAAGAGCAGTTCTTTCAATTTCGCGAAATCTTTGGAGCCGAGCTCGGCATCCCATTCGCGCTCGGTGTCCCGAAGTATATCGATGGCCTTCTTGTAGGCGGCGTGGCCACGCTTCGTAAAGTGAACGATCCGCGCGCGGCCTTCATCGGGAGCATCGGACCGCATCAGGTATCCGAGGTCCTCAAGAGTCCCAAGTAGACGGTTCATGGCTTGTTTGGTCATGCCGGCGCGTTCGGCGAGGACGCCGGGCCGCGCTCCGTCCGGGCTGGGATAACGGAACACCGCCATGTGCGCCTGGCTGAGCCCTTTGAAGCCCGCGGCATTCAATTCGCGGATGATGCGCCGGTGAATCGCCTCAGCGGGGACGCGCAACAGGGCGCCGATGAGCATATTACGGGTTTCGACCGGGGGATTTTCTTCGAAAATAGTCATTGACACCTCAAGTAAACTATGTTTACTATCGTTCTTAGGGTAAACATAGTTTACCAAAAGGGAGAAGCAAATGATATCGCAAACTATTGACTCCCCCGTTAATTCCCCTGACGGGACCGCATCACCAAAGCTGCACCCGGCCATCAATCAGGCCCGCACCGGCGAGATGAAGCACGTCTCAGCAGGGACTGGTGCGGCATATTGGGGCCCGGGAGAGTTGATGACGTTCCTCGTCACCGGCGAAGAGACGGATGGGGCATTTTTCATGGCCGATGTTGTGGTTGCTCCGGGCGGAGGCACACCACCGCACATCCATCACCGTGAGGACGAATCGTTTCATCTTCTCGAAGGGAAACTTACGGTCCAGGTGGGCGGGGATACAATCACTGCATCGTCCGGTGATTTCGTCTATCTTCCCCGTGGAATCGCGCATTCTTTCAGGAACATCGGAAATGTGCCGGCGAAAGCGCTGGTGCTGACTTCGCCGGCGGGCCTGGAGGGCTTCTTCAAGGAAGTATTCGAGCCCGCCGTCGATCGTTCGGCCGCGCCGCCACCAGTAAGCAAAGAATTGATCGCACGGGCGATGGTCGCCGGTCCAAAGTACGGACTCGAACTTCTTCCCCCGGCATAACTGACGCATGCGCAGTTTGCGCAAAGGAGGTCATCATGATCCAGCAAATCACTGCACTTGGAATTAATCCTGCCGATGAAACAATCCGCCTGGGCCCGCTCGCGGTGCGCTTCCTCGTCACAGGAGAGAACTCGTCCGGCACGGTGGCGGTTTTTGAGGTCGTAGTCCCAGGCGCGCAGAAGCTGATGGGGCCGGCGCACAGCCACGACCACTATGAAGAGACGATCTACGGTATTGACGGCGTTTTGACCTGGACCGTCGAGGGCAAACGGATTGATGTGGGACCGGGGCAGGCGCTGTGCATTCCGCGCGGCGCTGTCCACCGCTTCGATAACAACACCGCCGCGGATGCAATGGTGTTGTGTATGGTGACGCCGGCAGCAATTGGCCCGCAGTTTTTCCGCGAAGCCGCCGAAGTACTGGAAGCAGCAGCCGGCGGGCTGCCGGATCGCGCCAGGATGATGGATGTAATGCTCCGCCACGGGCTGACGCCCGCGCCGGTACCTGTTCCCGCGTAGAGCCGCCGTTACGACCGTTCGACCGGCTGCGGGTGATCGCGGTTCCGATCCCGCACCTGTGTCCTTTCTGCCAGCCAGATCCCGAGCGCGTGGACGCAAGCGCTTCGGGATTTCTTTGACAGCGGCATGTCCCACCGCGTATTTTCCTTCCGTGCTGAAATTTCTTCATCGCTGAAACGGCGCGCTGCGAGCCACCTCAGGGCGTTGGCAATGGCTCCGCATCGCAGAGGGCCCATTTCACCGGAAGAGTTTCTGCGTTTGGACGAGATGCGAGAAATGAAAAACGGATGGATTCGCTCGGCGGCCTTCTGTGTAGCACTGGGCATGCTTGCGTTGCCGGCGATCGCGCAGAATGCGGCATCGGGCGCTACCGGTCCGGCAAATTTGCGTGTCGATAACCTGAATACTCCGCTGGGAATCGACGATTCGGCGCCGCGGTTTTCCTGGCAGTTGCGTGACCCTGCTCGCGGCGCACGGCAAACGGCGTATGAAGTGACGGTAGCCTCCGGTCCAACTTTGTTGGAAAGAGGGGCGTCTGACGTCTGGTCTAGCGGGAAGGTTTCTTCGGGCGAGTCTCTGAATGTTGCTTATGGCGGGCCTGCACTCAAGCCCAGCACACGTTATTACTGGCGCGTGAAGCTCTGGGGTGTGTCGGCGCAGGCTTACGCAGGGAGCGAGATCGGCTGGTGGGAAACCGGCCTGATGGGCCAGGAAGCGTGGCGCGCAAAATGGATCAGCTACGAAACGCCGGAGGAAGCGGAAGTACGGCACGCCGGCGCGGTATGGATAGCCAGTCCCGACGCAAAGGCGCTGGCTGCGGAAAAAGGTCAGGAGGAGCGATTCGCCTACCGAACCGTGATCACGCTGGAGAAGCCCGTGAGGTTCGCCGAGCTATTTGCCACCGCGCAGGATACGGTTTCGGCATGGGTTGACGGCGAGGAAGTGCTGAAAGCGGCGCCGCTGCCGCCGTGGAGCCAGATGCCATGGAAGAAATTCGTGCGCGCAGACGTCACCGGCAAGCTGGAGCAGGGCGCAAACGCAATCGCAGTAGAGGCTGTGCACTACACGGTCAATCCCAACGGAATGGTGGAAGCCGAAGCGCCCCCGATGATTGCCACACTAGTAGTGGAGTACACCGACGGAACGTGGACGACTTTCGCCAGCAGTGCCGAGTGGAAGACGGCGATTCACGCGCCGGAGGGGTGGCAGCAGAAGTCGTTTGACGATTCCGGATGGAAAAATGCAGTGAATTGGAGCGACACGACTGGATCGAATGCCGATCAGGAGCTGGGGCATCCGTGGATTCCCGACTCGGTGAAGGCGCTGCGGCACGATTTCAGCGTGGACAGCCCGGTGAAGTCGGCGCGCCTTTATGCGACGGCGCTGGGTATGTATCGAGTCTTCCTTAACGGAAAGCGCGTGGGCGACCAGGTGATGGCGCCAGGTTGGACGGACTATCGCGAGCGCGTCGTCTACCAAACGTTTGATGTGACGCCGCTGGTCAAGGAAGGGAAGAATGCGATCGGCGCGCTGCTGGCGCCGGGTTGGTACGAGGATCCGCTGGAATGGTATCAGCGGCCGAACAATTATGGAGTGACTCCGCCGGCGCTGCTGTCCGAGTTGCGCATTGAACACGCCGACGGTAGCGTGCAGTGGCTGAATTCGGATGCAAGCTGGCAGGCGCGGCCATCGATGATTCCGAACTCGACGATCTACAACGGTGAAACGCAGGACGCGCAGCGCGCCGAGCCGGGGTGGGATGCCGCTGATTTCTCCGCGTCTGAGTGGAAGCCGGTGATCACGATCGAACCCGCGCCAGTGAAGATTCTTGCGCAGGATTTTCAGCCCATTCGTGTGGAGCGAGATCTGACCGCAAAGTCGATCACTCAGCCCAAACCCGGCGTCTACATTTACGACTTTGGGCAGAACCTAGTAGGGGCGGAGCGGGTGCGCGTGGAAGGGCCGGCGGGAACCAATGTCCGCCTGCGGTTCGGCGAAATCCTCAATCCTGAGGGAACGCTTTACACGGAGAATCTGCGCACGGCGAAGGCGACCGACCACTTCATCCTCAACGGCAAAGGAGTGGAAGTATTCACGCCGCAGTTTACGTATCACGGCTACCGTTATGCAGAGTTGACCGGCCTGCCCACGGCACCGGGCAAGGACGCAGTTACCGCGATCGTCTTTCACACCGGCGCGCCGTTCAGCGACAAGCTCTCGACCGGCAGCCCCATGCTGAACCAGCTCTGGAGCAATATTCTGTGGGGCCAGCGCGGGAATTTTATGAGCGTGCCCACCGACTGCCCGCAACGCGATGAGCGCCTGGGCTGGATGGGCGATGCGGAGGTCTTCTGGCGCACCGCTTCTTACAACATGAACTTGGCCGCCTTCTCGCGCAAGTTCGCCGGCGACATGCGCGGCACGCAGGCCGGCACGCCGTATTACGGCATCTACTCGCCGGGACTTCCGTTGAAAATCTGGGCCACGCGGCGGGCTGGAGCGACGCCGGCGTCATTGTTCCGTGGACCTCCTGGCTGCAGACCGGCGACACGCGCATCATCGACGAGAACTGGGCGGCGATGACGATGTATCTCGATGCCATTGCGGCGGCGAATCCTGATTACCTGTGGAAGAACGACTCGGGCACGCCTTTCGGCGACTGGCTTTCACCCGAAGGCAAGACGAATTACGTGCTCATCGCCAGCGCGTATTGGGCATACGACGCCACTCTGATGCGCGAGATGGCCCGCGCCACCGGTCGCACTGCCGACGAGCAGAAATATGACGAGATCTTCGGCAAGATTCGCGCCGCGTTCGACAAAGAGTTTGTCCACAGCGATGGATTTATTGCCGGCGCCGACAATACTCCGTCGCCCTTCGGCGTGATTAATAATCCCAACGCAAAGAGCACCGGCGGCGACACGCAGACCGGCTACGTGCTGGCGCTGCACATGAATCTGCTGCCGAATAACTTGCGCGCCGCTGCGGCCAAGCGCCTGGTTGACAAGATTGAAGCCAACCACGAAATGCTGGCGACTGGATTCCTGGGGACGCCGTATCTGCTGGAAGAGCTCACCAAGGCAGGCTATTCGCAGCTCGCCTGGCATCTGCTGTTCAACACCGGGTATCCCTCGTGGGGCTACATGGTCGATCACGGCGCGACGACCATGTGGGAGCGGTGGAACGGCAACCAGATGATCAGCGACCCGAGCATGAATTCATTCAACCACTACGCCTATGGCGCGGTGGGTGCGTGGATCTATCAGTATGGCGCCGGAGTGGATACAACGCCAGACGATCCGGGCTTCCACTCCGTAGTGTTGCATCCGGTTTTCGATGCCAAGATCGGCCACGTTTCGTTCGATTACGACTCGGGGTATGGCACGATTCATTCGGACTGGACGGTGAAAGGGAAAACCGCCGAGTGGCACGTCACCGTTCCGGCGAATGCCACTGGCTGGTTGCCATTTAACGCCACCGAGGCGGCAAAGTATACGATCGAAGGAGTTCCCCTGGCCCAAAGCAAACTGGCAAGGGCAGGGTCGCGTGCGGGGCAAAGCGGATTCGAATTGCCCGCGGGCAGCTATACATTTTCGGTCGCCATGTAGCGTCAAACGGCAGTCCCGATCCGCTGCTTGCGACCGTCCGTCTGGCAGCGTCGGAGGAAAGGAACGGCATCAGTGATCCTCGCTGGCATCGGATGGCACACACTTGGGGCGGCGATGGCCGCATCGTTTTACGCGCCCATTGAAAAAGTTAGAAAGTGGTCGTGGGAGACTACCTGGGCTGTAGCCGGATTCTTCTCCTGGGTCTTGCTTCCCATAGCCGTCAGCCTTGCGCTGCTGCCGCATTTTGGTGCGTTTTATGCCTCGCTGGACTCGGGCCTGGTGCTGAAGGTGGCGCTCTTCGGCGCCATGTGGGGCGTGGGCAATGTGAGTTACGGCCTGACCATGCGCCACCTGGGAATGTCGCTGGGCATCGGCGTGGCCATCGGCGTAACGCTGGTGGTCGGCACCCTGGTGCCGCCGTTGCTGCACGGTCAGGGCGCGGTTCTCTTCACGACTCGTAGCGGCCTGCTCACCATAGCGGGCGTGCTTGTGGCGCTGATCGGGATCGCGATCGTCTCTTTCGCCGGCCATCAAAAAGAAGTGCAGATGGGCAAGGAAGCTCAGGAGTTCAATGTAAAACTAGGCCTGCTGCTTGCGATTTTGTGCGGGATTTTTTCCTCGGGCATGTCCTTCGCTCTCGATGCCGCCACGCCCATTCGCACGGCGGCGGAAGCGGTGGGAGTCGCTCCCTTATATGCGTTGCTGCCCAGTTACGTGCTCATCATGGGCGGAGGCGGCATAGTGAATTTCATCTATTGCTTCACTCGCCTGGGATTCAAAAAAGAGATTTCGCTGCGCCAGGATTTGGCGCAGTCGAAGGGCACAATCTCGAAGAACGCTGCCATGGCCGCGGCCGGCGGCATCATGTGGTACCTGCAATTCTTCTTTTATGACTGGGGGCTCGCCAACATTCCGCAACGCCTGAGCTACGTTAACTGGATGCTGCACATGAGCATTTATGTGCTGTGCGGCGGTCTTGTTGGCCTGGCGCTCGGTGAGTGGAAGGGCGTGGCTTCGCGCCCTGTGCGCCTGCTCTGGGCCGGCATCCTGGTGATCATTGCCGCCGCCAATCTCGTCGGCCTGGGCATGGCTTCCTGATTCACGGCAGCGCCAAGCCGGGGCTGAATCCCTGGGCGAGCAGGTCGAAACGCAGCTTTGTCATGCCGACATAGACCAGGGCCTTCATGCCAACGGCGCACGCCGCTTCTACGTTTACCGGCTTGTCGTCAATGAAGAGCGTTTCTGCGGCAGCGACGCCAAGTTTTTGCAGCGCGTATTCAAAGATGGCCGGATCGGGCTTGGCGATGCGAAGCTGATAGCTCCACACCAGCACGTCGAAGTTCACCAGCCAGTGAAACTCGCGCTGCAGGCTTTCATGCACGGAGTCGCCGATGTTCGACAGAATGGCCGTGAGAATGCCGTCCTTCTTGAGCTGCTGCTGCCAGGCAAGCATAGCGGGGTCCACTGAGGTCCACATGCGCGCGTCCCAGCGGTTCAGCTCCTCGACGGCGGAGTCGGGCAAGCTCAATCCGGCATCCTGCACCAGCTTCTGCCACATGCCGAGACCCGTGATTTTGCCTTCATCGTAAGCGTGCCGGTCTGCCCAGTAATAGCTTTCGAATCGCTCCGGTTCGAGTCCAGTGATGCGGAGCATCTCGTCGTGTGCCCTGGCATCCGGCGGACCGGAAAACACCATTCCAAAATCGAAAACAACGGCGCGCAGATGCAATCTGCCTCCCCAGCGGCTGTCCGTGTATGGTTGATTAGGACGCCACTCTTCATTTTGCACGACGCACCCATGCGGTGAGGCGAGCGACCCACGACGGCGGCACCGATGCGCTTTTCATCGCGGACAAACTGGAACACAGGGGAAAGCGATTTGGCGCGCGCGCACCGGTTGCGCGTGGAGGCGCAGTTGCCCATCGCCGACCTGACGGCCTCCAATCCCACGCGGTGCGGCTTTGAATATCCCGAGGATTTGCTTCATGCGCTCGCCGACCCGCGCGCTCTCGAATACGATCCCCAGCCCAAGGGTATGCTGAGTTCGCGGCAAGCGGTTTGCGGCTACTATGCGGATCACGGCGTACTGCTTGATCCGGCGCAGATTGTTCTCGCCACCAGCACCAGTGAGGCCTACAGCTACCTGTTCCGATTGCTCTGTGACCCCGGCAGCGAGGTGCTGGCGCTGCAGCCGGGCTATCCGCTCTTTGATTTCCTGGCCGGCCTCGACGATGTGCGCCTTAAGGCGGCGCCGCTCGTCTACGATCATGGCTGGCAGATCGATCCCGAGGCGATTCGCCGCGTCATCACGCCGGCATCGCGCGCTATTGTGCTGGTACATCCGAATAATCCTACCGGGCACTTCACCAAGGCGTGGGAAGCGGTGGAACTGGCGCAGTTGTGCCGCGAGTTAGATCTCTCGCTGATCGTGGACGAGGTTTTTCTCGACTACGCCATCACGGAGCCGGGTCGCACTTTTGCATCGGGTATCGAAGGAGTTCCAGTTTTTGTGGTGAGCGGTCTGAGCAAGATCGCCGGGCTGCCGCAAATGAAAGCCGCGTGGATTGTAGCCACCGGCCCGCAAAATGCACAGGCACTTGACCGGCTTGAAGTGATTGCCGACACGTTTCTTTCCATGAATGCGCCAGTCCAGTGCGCGTTACCCGCCTGGCTGGCGTGCCGGCATAACATCGAGCGTCAGATTCGCCAGCGCGTAACTGCAAACCTGGCTGAACTGGATGCGCAGATCGCGCGTCTGCCTGCCGTCGAGCGACTTTTCTTCGAAGGCGGCTGGTACGCAGTACTTCACATTCCCGCGCTCGCGCCCGATGAAAAGACCGTGCTCAATCTGCTTGAGCGTGGTGTGTGGATACACCCTGGTTACTTCTTCGGCATGCCGGCATCAGGATGGCTGGTGACGAGTCTGATGACGCCACGGGAAGAATTCAGTACTGGCGTAACCACCCTAAGTGGTTATCTTCGGATGGCGAATTCGGGTAACATTACGTAGCTTCGACCCGAAGCTTTTGTTGAGGTATCTTCTGCCATCCACCTGATAGCAAACCCCGTGGCTCGGTAACGCGAAAAATTCATCGCGTCTGAAGAAAGGGGTTACCTTTGCGTTCCTCTCCGATAGTGGTTACCGGACCGTGCCCAGGGAAAACCCTAGTCTCGTCGGGCAGCGTAAGTAATCTGCTGTGGATCGATTCGATGATCTGATCGTAATTTCCTCCAGGCAAATCAGTACGCCCTATGCTTCCGGCGAAAAGAGTATCGCCCGCGATCACCATTTTCAGCGGTGCAAAATGCAGGCACACTGAACCCTCAGTGTGTCCGGGCGTGTGGATCACCTGCGCCGGGTAGCGCGCCAGGCCAACGGTGAGGCCCTCATCCAGGCTTTCGTCGGGAGGCGCCGTTTCTGGCGTGCCCACGCCGAGCCAGGCAGCCTGCATGGCCATCATCTTTAATAGCGGCAGGTCGCTCTCATTCAGGAGAATAGGCGCGCCGGTGAGCCGTTTTAGCTTCAGTGCTCCGCCTACATGGTCGATGTGGGCATGCGTGACCAGAATCTGCTTGAGCTTGAGTCCGAGATCCGCTAACCGTCGATGGATGCGGCTTACCTCGTCACCGGGATCGATGACGATGGCTTCCCCCGCTTCCTCATCGCCCAGAATCGTGCAGTTGCACGCCAGCGGTCCGACAGGGAAGGTTTCAAGAATCATGGAGGAGCGATGAAACTCTAAGTCCACCGGCGGCGGCCTGGGGAAGCGCCAGTCTTATTTACCGGATTTGGCCGGTGTCGAAATCGGGGCCGACTGGCTGCCGTGCAGAACGGAGTGCGACGCGGTGGATCGCTCATAGAGAATCACCAGGCTGATCGAAGTGAACATGAAGATCACCGCCGACCATGTGGTAAGCCGGGTGAGCACGTTGGCCGCGGCGCGCGGCCCGAACGCCGTCTGTGAGCCTTGGCCGCCAAACGCGCCGGCAAGATCGGCCGAACGGCCCTGCTGGATGAGCACCACGAAAATCAGGAAAAACGATACCAGTACGTGGATGGCCACGATGGCGTAGAAAATGATATTCATTGCAAACTGCCTTCGGACTGCGAGAAATCTGGTGCGGAAGGCGGGACTTGAACCCGCATGCCTTTCGGCGCCACCCCCTCAAGATGGTGTGTCTGCCAGTTCCACCACTTCCGCACGACACAACGTGTGCTCTTACAGCGGTTTGCCCGGTTTGCTCGCGAGGGGTTTTGTTGCTGTGCGCCGGACATGCACTGTCGCGGGCGCCAACGGCACACCGCCCCTCTATACTATCGTGCCCGGAAGGTGGCTGCAACGCGGTCCGGCTGTTCGATAGACAAGAACTTTCTGAATCGGATTGTTCCCGCCTGGCTGGCCGGTTTATGATCTTGGCGCGCAGCGGTCAGCCTCGCACGTGCCCGCGCGCCGTTTCTTCACAAAGAATGAGGAGCAGACTACACCATGCCCGATGGGTCCCGTCCGCTTTTTTCTGTCGATCGCCGAGCCTTTCTGCAGGCAGCTTCGTTGGCCGCCGCAGCAGGAGCCCTGGCAAGTCCTCTCGACGCATTGGCTCAGTCCTCGGCGCGCTACACGCGGATTCACATTCCCGCTGGCGCGCATTCGGCTATGCGCGGCGCTGCGGGAATTGTTGCCGGCAAGCTGGGCCTCTTTCCGCGGAGTGACACCATGCGCCTCAACAAACTGTTCTTCTTCCTCTTGCTTTCGGCCACGTTTGCAATGGTTCGAGCGCAGGCGCCGTCACCGGCCACTGCCCCGCCCACGCCCAAACCGCCGGTGATGACGCCCCGTCCGCCGCCCAGCGTGGTCGCCGGAATCCCGGTCAACTACGACCAGTCGAAAGTTGGCGAATATACCCTGCCCGATCCGCTTCGCCTCGACAATGGCAAGACGGTGCGCAACGCGAAAACGTGGTGGACGAAGCGCCGTCCCGAGATCGTAAAGATTTTCGAAATGCAGCAATATGGCATTGCTCCCGGCCGCCCCGCCGACGAGAGCTTCAACGTGGTCGAGAAGGGAAGCGCATTCGACGGCAAAGCTCTTCGCAAACAAGTCGTTATTTCCCTCTCGAAGGATCCGAGCTGGCCGAAAATTCATTTGCTCGTCTACTTGCCGGCTGCGGCCAAAGAGCCCGTGCCCATGTATTTCACCATCAGCTTTGCGCCCAACCAGTGCATGACGAACGACCCCGCCATCATCCCTGAGGAAGGATGGAACCCGCGCACGCATGTCAAGATGATGCCGACCAGGAGTTATTGTTTTTTCGGCCGCGTTCCGGTTGAACGGCTGCTCGACGCCGGCTTGGGCGTTGCAACGTTCTACTACGGCGATGTCGATCCAGACTACGCCGAGGGATTCAAAGACGGCATTCGCGCGCATTATCTCCATCCTGGGCAGACCGAGCGCGCGCCCGGCGCGTGGGGCTCGATCGCGGCGTGGGCGTGGGGTATGAGCCGCGTGGAAGATTATTTCGAAACGGATCCGCAGATTGACGCGAAGCGTGTAGCCATTCAGGGGGTTTCGAGGTTGGGAAAAACGGTGATGTGGGCCGGCGCCCACGATCAGCGTTTTGCCGCCGTTATCGCCAGTTGTTCGGGTGAAGGCGGCGCCGCGCTGAGCCGCCGCGACTTTGGCGAAACCATTGCGCATCTCACCGCGCCTTCGCGTTATCCATTTCAGTTCGCGGAAAATTACGCCAAGTGGGGCGGATTCCCCGATAAAGCGCCGATGGACGCGAACATGCTGGTCGCACTCGTGGCCCCCCGTCCGCTGCTGCTGCAGACCGGCAGCACGAATTACTGGTCCGATCCCAAAGGCGAGTTTCTGGCTGAAGTCGCGGCCGGCCCTGTGTACAAGCTGCTTGGCAAAGACCCGCTGGATACGGATGTGTGGCCCGCGCCGAAAACGCCGATCCTCCACGATCTGGCTTATTACATGCACGAAGGCGGTCACGGCATGGTTCCGTCGGATTGGGACATCTACCTCCAATTCCTCACCATGCACCTGCATCCGGATTCCGGGCGTGAAGTATTTCTCCGGAACCGCAACCTGTATTAAAGATCTGCGCGCTCCAGCCGCGCGGTTCCGTCCGGACCGCCGCCTTTATCTCGATCTAGGCGCGGTACGCGACATCGCGCAGGTCGAGGTCAACGGCAAGTCCGCTGGGCTACTGTGGGCGCCGCCGTATCTCGCGGACGTGACTAGCGCGCTCCGGCCCGGCGTGAATCATTTCCGCATTGAAGTCACGAACGAGTGGACCAATCGCATCCTCGGCGGTCGCCCGCTTCCGCCCCGCCAACGCGTGCTCCCGCAGGCATTTCCTCCGCCCGGTACACGCGTGTTCTCATTCGGTCCGCGCGAGCCGGTTGATTCAGGCCTGATCGGTGAAGTGAGCGTGATGGCCGAGCAAGCGCATTGAGGATTCGGCCGGCGCTCCTGTTCCAATGGGCAAATTAAATGCTCCTTGACGGCCGCGGATGCGCTCCATTATGGTTTTCGAGTGCCGGGATTCGCGCGCTTCGATCTGCGTTGCCCCGGCCACTCTCGCTCAGCAGGCGGCGATTTCTCGATGCAGAAACTGGAGCAGCTTCAAGCGCGACTCGTTCCCGCATGGCCGGTGTTGCTCACCCTCTTCGTACTCGTGAGTACTTTGCGGACCCCTGCGAGCGCATTGCATAAACAGGCTTCAGCGCAAACACAGGTCGCGACTCAGACTGACTCCAATCTGCCCACCAACGTCGTCACGCCGCAAGAGCAGGCGGGAATGACAGTCGCCACAATCACCGGAGCAAATCTAAGTGACAAAAACGCAAATGATCCTGGCGCTCGCTGCGCTGGGCACTGCAATTCCTGCGCTCGCTGCTCGGCCGGCAAGTTATAACCTCGCATGTGGCGACCATGCAAAGGGCAGATCGAAATCTCTTGCCGGAATGCGCTACGAAGCGGGCGAACAGGATTTCGGGTTTGACCTGGTGGACTCGCCACCGGTGAGTGATGGCGTCTGCCAGGGCGATAAGCCGTTCTTCGTTTCGGTTACGGAACCCGATGGCGATTATCGCGTCACCGTGGTCCTGGGCAACAAAAGCAGCGCGGCCACGACAGCGGTCAAGGCCGAAGCTCGCCGCCTGATGCTTGAAGAAATCTCCACGCAGCCGGGGCAGAAGGCGAAGCGCAGTTTTGTGGTGAACCTGCGCACGCCGGAAGTAAATGCCGACGAGCGAGTCCGCCTGGAGCCGCGCGAAATCGGCAACCTGGACTGGGACAACAAGCTGACGCTTGAGTTCACGGGTGAGCATCCTTCGATGCGGTCTATTGAAGTGAGTCCGGTGCAGGTCCCGACGATCTATATCGCCGGCGACTCGACAGTTGTCGATCAGGACAAGGAGCCATGGGCGGCGTGGGGACAAATCCTGCCGGCATTCTTCAACGACAAAATAGCTGTCGCCAATGAAGCTGAGTCGGGCGAAACCATCGCCAGCTTCGTCGGTGAGCACCGATTCGACAAGATCTTCCCCACCATCCACTCCGGCGATTACCTGATGATGCAGTTCGCGCACAACGACCAGAAGCCTGGCCGCGGATTCGTCTCCATCCCCGAGTACACGGACCTTTTGCTTCGCTACATCAAGATGGCACGCGACCGTGGCGCGCACCCGATCCTGGTGACGTCGATGAATCGGCGCGATTTTTCGCCGGATGGCAAAATCATTCCCACCCTCGCCGGTTATCCCGATGCGATGCGCGAGGTGGCCTCGCAGAACAAGGTTTCGCTGATCGATCTGAACGCCATGAGCAAAACGCTCTTTGAAGCCATGGGACCGGAAGGTACGCTGAAAGCCTTCGTCCACTATCCTGCCAACACCTTTCCCGACCAGCCCAAAGCTCTGGCCGACAACACGCATTTCAATTCTTATGGCGCGCTGGAATTGGCGAAGTGCATCGTGCAATCCATTCGCGACCAGCATCTGCCGCTGAAGAAATTCCTGCGCCACGATATTTCACGATTCGATCCGGCGCATCCTGATCCGCCGGGCATCTGGCGCGTTCCGCCCGATCCCTTCTGGTCGGTGCAGACGCCGTATGAGCGCTGAAGCGCATCAGCGGCGGGTTGGTTCCCATACATGAAAGAGGAAGTGATGCCGTTCAGATCCGTTTTGCCGAAGCTCATTGAATTGATTCTCGCGATTGCCGTGTGCTTGCCGCTTTCCGCGCAGCAACAACGATCGTTCACCATTCAGGGCGATCACTTCATGCTCGACGGCAAGCGCTTTCAGATACTCTCCGGCGAGATGCACTATGCACGCATCCCCCGCGCTTACTGGCGCATCCGCATGGAGATGGCGAAAGCGATGGGCCTTAATACCATCGCCACCTACGTCTTCTGGAACGTGCATGAGCCCGAGCCCGGCGTGTGGGACTTCAGTGGCAATGCCGATCTCGCTGAGTTTCTGCGCGAAGCGCGGCAGGAGCACCTTTACGTGGTTTTGCGCGCCGGCCCGTACTCCTGCGCGGAGTGGGAATTCGGCGGATTTCCTGCGTGGCTGCTTGCCGATCCGAAGATGGAAACCGCACTGCGCTCCAACAATCCGGCATTCATGATACCGGCGGAGCAGTGGATCATGAAGCTGGGGCAGGAAGTGGCGCAATACCAGATCGGCCGCGGCGGACCCATCATCGCCGTGCAAATGGAAAACGAGTACGGCGATTTCGGCTCCGACCAGGAATATCTGAAGCATCTGCGCGAGATTTTCATCAAGGCCGGGTTCACGGATGCGCTGCTCTTCACGACCAATCCTACGCGGGGCGAAAAGAACGGCTCCATTCCCGGCACATATGCGGCAGTCAACTTCGGCATGGGCCACGCCGCGCAGGGGCTCAACTTTCTGGCCCAGATGCGGCCGGGGCAGCCGTTGTTTGCCGCCGAATACTGGCCGGGCTGGTTCGATCACTGGGGGCAGCCGCACCAGACGCGGCCAATCGCTCCGCAGGTCGCGGATCTTGAAACCATCCTTGGACGTGGCGCTTCGCTCAACTTCTACATGTTCCACGGCGGGACCAGCTTCGGTTTCATGAGCGGTGCAAGCTGGACCAACAGCGCCTATATGCCTGACGTGACCAGCTACGATTACGATGCGCCGCTCGACGAGGCCGGTCATCCTACGCCCAAGTACTACGCCTATCGTAAGGTCTACCAGAAGTACGCCGGGCGTCCGCTGCCACCTGTCCCGCAACCGCCGCCTGTGATCGCCCTGCCGGAGTTCACGCTGACGCAAAGCGCGTCGCTCTGGCAGAATCTGCCGGGGCCCGTTCCATCTGGCACTGCCAAAGCGATGGAGTTGTATGGGCAGGCCTACGGCTTCATTCTCTATCGTACCGAATTGCACGAACCGGCGCACGGAACGCTGGCCATTCCCGGCATGAACGATTACGCGAAGGTCTTCCTCGATGGCAAACTGGTGGGCACGCTCGATCGCCGGCTGAAGCAGGAATCGCTTACGCTCGACAGCACGAATTCAAATGCGCGGCTCGACATCCTCATCGAGAACGATGGCCGCATCAACTCCACGCGCATGATGCGCCACGCGCAGAAAGGCGCGCCTGGCGGCATCACTCTCGACGGCCGCGCGCTGACCGGCTGGCAGGTTTACATGCTGCCCATGAACAATTTCAGCAAAGTGCATTTTCATTCTGCGGCCGCGGCGGAAGGACCGGCGTTTTACCGCGGGCACTTTTCTATCAGCAGCGTCGGCGACACGTTCCTCGATGTACACGATTTGCACAAAGGCGCGGTCTGGATCAACGGGCACGCCATCGGCCGCTACTGGGACATCGGCCCGCAGGAAACGCTCTATGTCCCAGGGCCATGGCTGCACAAGGGTGCTAATGAAATCATAGTTTTCGATCTCGACGGCGTGCCCGAGCCGCATCTTGCCGGCTTGACAGAGCCGATCCTCGACGGTCCGACGCGCGAATCCGACGAGTAGTCCGCAATGCGGTCCCCAAGGGCGCCCGTCCGTGCAAACCCATGCCGCGAAGGGGTCATTTGTGGTCCGACCATGAGTTTTATAGTGTATACATTGTCCTATGGCGGTCAGGCTTAAAGACATTGCAGACGAACTCGGTGTGTCGATCGTGACCGTGTCGAAGGCGCTGCGCGACCGTCCCGACATCGCCAAGGCGACCAAGCTCAAAATTCTCGAGCACGTGAAGCGAATGAATTACCGGCCGAACCTGACCGCGCGCAGCCTGGTCACCGGCCGCAGCTTTCTCATCGGGCTGGTCGTTCCCGACCTCATCCATCCGTTCTTTTCCGAGATTGCCAAGGCGCTTTCCGCCACTCTGCGCAAAAAGGATTACTTCCTTATCGTCTCCTCTTCTGAGGGCGATCCCACGCTGGAGCAGGAAGAGATCGAGCACATGCTGGCGCATCGGCTCGACTGCTATGTTGTCGCTTCGTGCCAGCACGATCCGGAGCCATTCCGCAAGTTTTCCGAAAGCGGAGTTCCGCTTATTCTGCTCGATCGCAGCTTCTCCGGTTACGCATGCAACTTCATCGGCGTGAACGATCGCCGCGTGGGCGAGATGGCGACCGAACATCTCATCGAGCAGGGCTGCAGGCGCATTTCGCACATCCGTGGACCGGACACGAACGTGGGCAACCGCAGAGCCGAAGCTTTCCACGAGACCATGCAGCGTCACGCTTTGCCGGTGCCGGAAGGCTACGTGATTCCCGGCGGCGAAGCCGGCGGCTCCATGGGCGAAGAGCGCGGCAAGCGCGCTATGGATGCGGTTCTGGCGTTGAAGCCGCGGCCGGATGCGCTCTTCTGTTTCAACGACACCATTGCCGTCGGCGCCATGGTCCGCGCCTTCGAGGCTGGCCTGCGCATCCCCGAGGATATGGCCATCATTGGCTGCGGAAACTACCATTACAGCAGCAAGCTGCGGGTGCCGCTATCAAGCGTGGACCAGCGCGCCGCGGAGATCGGCGAGCGCACGGCGAAGATGATCATCAGCCAGTTGGAAAAGCCGGCGCCGGCGCGGCCACGCACGGTGGTTCTGGATCCAAAGCTGGTGGTGCGCGCCTCGTCGCAACTGCGGTGAAGATTTCCTGCCTCAAACAAGTTGGGGTGGGCAGCCACTGCCACCCACCCCGCCAACTTGCGTACCATCTAACTAGCTAGCTCACTTCTTGTCGTCGACGTCGACATACTCCGCGTCGATTACGCCTTCGTCTTTCTTCTGCTCGCCGGCTTGCGCTCCGCCGTGCGTGCTGTCGCCGGAAGGCGCGCCACCCTGCGGTCCTGCCTGCGACGCGTTCGCTTTGTAAAGCACCTCGGCAAGCTTGTGGCTCGCCTGGGTCAGCTTTTCGTGCGCCGCTTTCAGGTCGCTCACGCTGGGGTTGCCGCCCATGGTGCTCTTTGCCTCGTTGAGCGCGGACTCCACTTCCGTCTTCTCCGGACCCTGGATCTTGTCGCCGTTCTCCTTCAGCATTTTCTCCATGCTGTAGACGAGCCCGTCGAGCGAGTTGCGCGCCTCGATCTCTTCGCGCTTCTCGCGGTCCTCGGATGCATGGGCCTCGGCATCCTTGGCCATGCGCTCCACTTCTTCCTTGCTCAGGCCGGAGCTGGAGGTGATGGTGATGCGCGTGTCCTTCCCGGTGGCATTGTCCTTCGCGGTCACGTTGAGAATGCCGTTGGCATCGATGTCGAAGGTGACTTCGATTTGCGGCATTCCGCGCGGCGCCGGAGGAATTCCGCCCAGCTTGAACTTGCCCAGCGTGCGGTTCTGGCCGGCCATCGGCCGCTCGCCCTGCAGAACGTGCACCTCGACTTCGGTCTGGTTGTCGGCCGCCGTCGAAAACGTCTCCGTCTTCTTCGTGGGGATGGTAGTGTTGCGCGGAATCATCGGCGTAGCCACGCCGCCGAGCGTTTCAATGGCCAGGGTCAGCGGCGTTACGTCGAGCAGTAACAGGTCCTTGACTTCGCCGGCAAGCACGCCCGCCTGCACGGCCGCGCCCACGGCGACCACTTCGTCAGGATTCACGCCGCGGTGCGGCTCCTTGCCGAAGAGAGTGCGCACCAGTTCCTGGATCTTGGGCATGCGCGTCTGTCCGCCCACCAGCACTACTTCGTCGATTTCCTTGGCCTGCACGCCGGCGTCGGACATGGCCTGCTTGCAGGGACCGATCGACTTCTCGAGCAGGTCCTGGACCATCTGCTCCAGCTTGGCGCGGGTCAGACGGCGCACCAGGTGCTTTGGTCCGGTGGCATCCGCGGTGATGAACGGAAGGTTGATCTCCGTCTCCAGCGTCGTGGAAAGCTCGATCTTGGCTTTTTCGGCGGCATCTTTCAGCCGCTGCAGGGCCATCTCGTTCCCCTTCGACGTCAGGTCGAGGCCTTCTTCCTGTTTGAACTCGGCAATCAGCCAGTCGACGATGCGCTGGTCGAGGTTGTCGCCGCCCAGGTGGGTGTCGCCGTTGGTCGACTTTACTTCGATAACGCCTTCGCCCACTTCGAGGATGGAAATGTCGAAGGTGCCACCGCCGAAGTCGTAAACCGCGATGGTCTCGTCCTTTTTCTTGTCAAGCCCGTAGGCCAGCGCGGCCGCGGTGGGCTCGTTGACGATGCGCTTTACTTCGAGACCGGCGATCTTGCCTGCATCCTTGGTGGCTTGGCGTTGCGCGTCGTTAAAGTAGGCCGGGACCGTGATCACGGCCTGGGTCACAGCCTCGCCAAGGTAGGCCTCAGCGCTCTTTTTCAGCTTCTGCAGGATCATCGCCGAGACTTCCGGCGGCGTGTACTCCTTGCCTTGCGCCACTACCGAGACATGGTCGCCCTGCTGCACCACCTTATAGGGCACCATCTTCATTTCGGTGTTCACTTCGTTGTAGCGCCGGCCCATAAACCGCTTGATGGAGAAAATCGTGTTCTCCGGGTTGGTGATGGCCTGGCGCTTGGCGACCTGGCCCACCAGCCTCTCACCGCTCTTGGTGAAAGCGACTACCGAGGGGGTGGTTCGCCCACCTTCCTCATTGGGAATCACTTTCGGCTCGCCGCCTTCGAGCACCGCGACGCAGGAGTTGGTCGTTCCAAGGTCAATTCCAATAATTTTTGCCATAGCTTTTCCGATCCGCCTGTTTGGAGGAGATTACTGTCACTCAATAAGATGCATGATTGAGTGAGATAGTGTCAACTTTTTTTGATTGAGTTCTGATAATACTTGTGCAAAAAAGGGAGGGTCCAAGGTTGCCCGGATCAGGGTCTGAGCAGGTGTGGCGCCGCCGCCTAACCGTCAGATTCGGACCAACTCCCGCTGAATCTGGCCCGTAACCCAAGCCTTTCCGGGGGTGGTGAGCATGTTGACCTCGCTGCGCACGCCGAAGTCCTTAAGGTAGATGCCCGGCTCCACGGAAAAGCAGGTATTGGGCAGAATTCGCCGCTGGTCATGGGTTTCGAGGTTATCAAGGTGGGCGCCCGGGCCGTGGATCTCGGTGGTGATGTTATGGCCGGTGCGGTGGGGGAAGTAGTCGCCAAAACCGGCGGTGCGGATGACGCCGCGGGCAGCATCGTCGGCCTGGAAGCCGCAGATCGGCTGCCCCGCAGCAAAGGCTTTCTCCACAGCGTCGATGGCGGCATCGCGGGCACGGGTGACGGTGGCGAAGACCTGCTGTTCGGCGTCGGTGGGCTCGCGGCCAACCACCCCGGTCCAGGTAATGTCGTAAAAGACGCTGCCCGGCTGGTCTAGTCGCCCCCAGATATCGATGAGAACGAAGTCCCCTTCGCGGATAGCTGCCGACTTCTCTGCGGTGGGCTCGTAGTGCGAGTCCGAGCTGTTGGCGTTCACACTCACATTGGGGCCGTTTTCCCAGACCAGCCCTTCGCGCCGCATGGCCTCGCTGAGCCACTGCACGTGCTCGAATTCGCTGAGCTGCCCGGCGCCGCCTGTCGCTGGCCGTAGACGCCGGCCCATTTCCCGCCAGCCTTCGGCCAGCAGGTCGTCGATGGCTCGCTGTGCTGCCGCGTGCGTGGCCATCTGCTCGTCGCTCAGCACGGCTTCAAACTGGCTGACCAGGTCGGCGGAGCTCACGATCTCTTTGCCCAGGCTGCGCAGGAAGTCGATCGTGCCCGCGTCGACCATGGAGACGTACATGATGTCGTTGTTAGGAGAGTACTGCATGGCCAGCCGCCGTGCCCCGGCGAGCATTGCGTCCAGGCCAGAAGCCAATTCCTGCCAGCTTGAATATTGACCCTTTGATCCGGGCAGCACGTCGAGCCGGCCCTGCTCGATGCGGTGCACCAATTTCCGCGGCTCGCCATGGGCGGGAACGAAGTAGTACCAACGGCGCGTAATGTGCGCTTTCTCGTCCAAGCCAAGGATGTGGGCGGCAATAGGATCGCGGTGGTGGTGGTCGCAAAAGAGCCACCCGTCGCAGCCGGCGTCAACGAGCGCTGCCTGAATCGCTTCGAGGTTCATGAGGACATTCTAGCTGTCAGCTTTCAGCTATCGGCTGGCCTGTTGCAGCGGGACGGGGAGGGTGACGGAGCCCATGCGCTGCGAGTCTTCGTCGACGACGATCACGCGCACGGTGCCGGTTCCGGGTTTCTGCTCGATGTAGTCGGCGAATGGGATGCCGTCATGCAGAACTTTTTGATAGGTGTCGGCCTTCATGTTGAGTACCAGTGTCTGTTCCTTTACGTCCGCGTGCGTTCCGGTTACGTCGCGCTGGACAAGGAAGACATCAACACGATCCTGCCAGCGGCCACCTTGCTGCGTGAGGCTCAGATCCGTGGCGGCGATGTTCAGTGAGACCGCGGCGCCCTGCGAGGCATGATCCCAATGGGCGTTGAGGCCGATCTCGGTTTCGTCCTGCGGCTGCCAAACCGCCAGCTTGAAGCGATCTTTCAGCAAACTCGGCTCTTGGGTGTACAGGTAGCCGGCGCGATAACGCAGCGTCACGTCGCGCCGCGCAGGAACTGTGACGGTCAGTTTGTGGTACTTGCCGTCGGGCGGCGTGTCGGGAGCAAAGCTGAGCAGGTAGGAGGCATGGCCGTCGTCGATCACGGTTTTGAGATCGCGAACGATATCATCGGACCGGCCAAAGACGCGGCCTCCGGTCGATTCCGCCATCTGTTGCATGGCCGGCTGAACGGCGCGGATGTTCTGGCGCATCGCGGCCTGGGCGCGTCCGCCCTCCATCTGATCTACGCCGCCAACGTTCGTCGGGTTGGAGGTCGCGGGATTGACCTGCACGCTGTTGTTCTGCAGGCTGGCGTCGGTGGCCGCTGTTTCCAGTTGTGAGGCGTCGAGCGGATACAGGCTGACATGCGCGTTGTTCAGCGCCTCCTGAGCGCCGAGGGTGAATCGATCGATCGTGTTGGCGCCCTTGTCTGTGCCGGGCGCCTGATCGGTCCAGTTTGCCAGCACGTTGTCGCTGGCGATCCATACCAGGTCCTTGTGGCCCGGGATCGCGTTCATGTGCGCAGCCACGGCGACCAGCGCGATGAGCGCCTCGCGACCGGGATTGCTGCCTTCCCGCATCAGCTTGGGGTCGGAGGTGGTGCCTGAGCCTCCACCGGGGATATTCATATTGGTCCCCATAGAGGAGGTGGTGGGTGGGGCGGTGTCGGGTGTGATCATGCCGCCCATGTTTCCGTTTACGTTCTGCATGTCGTCAGGTGATTCGACTGTGTCGAACTCTTGGCGGTTGCGGCGTTCTTCTTCCTGGGCGCGGGCAAGATCAGGAGCCGCGGGCATCCACTTGCGCAGCGCCGAGCTGATGGCATCGTGGTCGGTGGTCTGTTCGGCGAGAATCTGGAATCCGAAATTATTGCGAACGTACAAGCCCACCGGCTCGGAATTGGGTAGCCGTTCGAGGAATTTGAGAACCTGCTCGCGGGCGTGGGTAAGATCGGCAAAATCGAGGTTGGTGGGGTCGAGCAGGAGAACGGTGGAGCTTTCCGCCGGCTGCGCGGCATTCTCTGGGGCGTTGCTCATCGCATCGAGCCGGTTGGAGAAAAGAACCTGCTGAGGCGTTGCTGCGGAGGTTCGGGGATTCGCGGGAGCCGAACCTGAATGGCTGAAGGAGCGCAGGCTCTCTTTGCGGCCATTGTCGTAGATGACGAAGTCATCGGCGGTGAGATCGGTTATCGGCCGGCCCTTGCGATCGTACGCCGTGACGCCGATATCGACGAGACGGGCATTCAGGCGCAGAGAAAATGCGGTGTTGGTGGAGGCTTGCGAAGGGGTGGAAGTGTCAGGGAGTGAAGCGGGCGCGGCAATGGCGATTTCCTGATCGTTTTTCGAATTGGGGGGCGTTGTTGCCGATGACACGGGCGGGGTCGCAATAGGCGCGTTGGAGTTGGCCGGCTGGGGCGATAGCGGCTCCATGGCGGTGCTCGTCGAGGCCGGCGAACCCGCATCCGCTCGTTCCGATCCGGCAGACGGACTGGTGTCCTCCGGCGCGGCGGGCGAGGAGTTCTGTGCCACCGACGGCGGCTGCTGAACTGGAGCCGTCGCAGAGGATGCTTCGGGATTGTGAGCACTATTCGCAGGCGCGCTCTGAGCGGGTGCGGGAGGAGTATTGCCTGCGGTCAGGATTTGCACATCGGCGCGGAAGAGGTGGTACTGATCGAAGGCCACCTCGTTCAGCATGGTTTGCAGGGGCACGTCTCCTCCGCCGCCGCCGTTGTTGTTCACGACTGTTGGAGCACCGCGCATGTACATGGGCGACTGGTTCAGGTTGACGGGCCCTCCGCCCTGGCGTGTCCCCTGCATGGGGGCGAGGGTTATGGAGACGCTGCGCACGGGGCAGAAATAGGTCTTTGCGCCAAGGTCCTCCGGCCCGTACTCCACCATCAGCTCCGCTTCACTGATGGGTTTGCCTCTGCCTAGGTCGGCAATCAGTGTAAGGCGAAGGATGGTTCCGTTGGACGGGTCGAGCGTGAGCTCGCCATGGTAGGTCGAGAACTGCTGAAAGATGCTACCGGCGACGCAACAGAATTTCACCTGATAGTGCGACGCTGCTTCAGGCACGGCGAAGCGGAACACCGCGACCGGGCCGGGCTTGCCGCCCTCCCAGTGGCTCCATTCGAGCTTGCCTTTGGGCAGATCGCCGAAGACAACGGAAAAGATGGAGCCGAATTCCCCGCTGGTGGTCAAGCCCATGGCAGATGCGCCTTGTGCTTCCGCGCCTGTCTGCACCACTTCCTGTCCGTCACGGTAAAGGATCGTGGCCACCGAGCGACTGACTGGGTGCAGCGGCTGGTAAGGAACAAAGGTGCCGCTTGCCGACTGGCTGTTCGCGATCTGGAGGCCGGGCGGGCTGTCCTCGTAGCGGATCGTGTCCTCGCGCGCAAACAAGTCGGGAAGCCGATGCAGCGTGGCTGCGGCATAATCGACGGCCTTGGCGATGATGGCGCGTTGCTGATCGATGCTCGGCGCCGGCTGGTTGGGAATTTCCGCAGCAGGCGGATCGAGGAATTCGGCCTGATCGGAGAGCGCCACCAGCGCCCGCCGCGACTTGGGGCCGGGAAGCGCCGCTTCAAAGGCAGCAAGCTTCTGCGCGCTTAGCCGCTCGGTGAGTTGCAGTTCGTACAGATGGCCGGCAATTTTGGAGTCTTTTTTCTTGGCAGAAGAAGCGATTTCGCGGCTCAACTGCTCCACGGTGACTTTCTTCGCGGCAAAAGCCGGCAAACTTGCGAGCAGGACGAGCAGCCCGAGGAAAATCGCCTTACTCATGAGGCCTCTTCATGCGTACCGCCTCAGTGTAGGCCGCGGTGACGACACACGGCAAACGCAGCATTTTCGGTGGCGAGCTAACGCCCGGGTGGCTGATCAGAGGGGCCTTCACCGGGCGTCGGTTTACATCTCCTTTGCGCGCCGCAGCAACTCCTGCATTGATCCGGGCGGATCGCCGGACTCGATCATGGCGAGGAAGATACGGTATGGATCGGTCTTCGATCCTGATTTGCGAAGCGTTCGCTCGTCGTTCACCCACGCGTAGGCAATGATTTTCTCTTTGCTTGAAAAGCGATAGAAAAGGCGGTAACGTTCGTGGAATTTTGCGCGGAACCAGTGCCGATTGTCCGGTCCGAGCGTGTTACCCAGCCGGAATTCCGGTGCACTCGGATCGCGAGGGATGATTTCCATGATGTAGCGGCGAATCGTGGCCAGAAGCTTCGCCGCAGGTTCGTTGCGATAACCTGCGGGATCCTTTTTCGCAAGAGAAGACACCTGCTCCTCGAGGCGCCGAAGCTGTTCCTCGAAAAGCGGGTGGACGTAGGCTTTCCAGCCGTTGACGATCATCTACAGGAGCGCCGTGTCTCCGAGATCTTCCTGCGGGTCGACATTGACACTCTTCGTTAGTTTTCCAATCCGGGCCATTTGATCTGCATCCAGCGCGCGAAGGTCCTGTGGATTGCGGGAGACATCCTGCGCCAGAAATGCCAGAAAAGCCGCCATTGCGGGGTCCTGATTTTGCCTGCGAGCGTTTTCCGCCACGACCAGCATGCGGCCTGGTGCGATGACCTGCGCTTTCACTGGCCCGTTAAACTCGGGATGGCTCTTAAACAAAGCGCCTTCGAAGCGGAAGCCCAATGAATTGCCGGTACGCGTCTGCGTGCCGCGATATTCGGCCGTACTTGAATGGCTGTGGGTTGCAGGTTTCTTCTTTTTCAAAGCCGGCATACATGCTCCCGCTCACTATGTTAGCACATTTGTATGCACGTCCGTCGGGCCCGTTCGGCCATCCGGCTACAGCGCCGCCAGCGCCTCCGCCTGTCCGGGAAAGAGCCCCGCGTACTTGGTGATCCCCACCATGGTGAAGACTTTGGTGAAGTGCGCCGACAGGCCAAACGCGTAGACCTTCTGCCCGGAATTCGAAGCCTCGATCAGCAGTTGAATGATCAGCGCGATGCCGCTGGAATTGATGTAATCCACCTTGGAGAAATCGAGCAGAACGATTTTCGTTGTCTCCTTGGGAAGCGACTGGTACGTGCCCAGCACGGCATCCTTAGATGTGCTGGCGATATCGCCTTCAAAGCGCAACACGGTCACATCGTGGCCTGCCGGGGAAGTGAGCTGGTCAACACGCGACTTGGTTTCGGTCTGCACTATCGATCGTCTCCTGATCTCGATTATTCCGCATCTTTGTCCAGCCGGATGACGAGGCGCACATAACTGCTTTTGCCCTCCGTGCCCGCCACCCATTCGGCTTCATCCACCAGCGCCTGGATGAGAAACATTCCCAGGCCACGAGGGTCCTCCTCGCCATGCATTTTCCGGTCGATGTCCGGTTTGGCCGGCCTCTTCGAAATACCCTTGCCGTCGTCGATGACTTTCACTTCCAGCTTATCCGCCTCGGCCGACAGAACGACGCCCACTGAAAGTCCCTCGTTCAGCCGGTTGCCGTGCTCGATGGCGTTGATGCAGGCTTCCGCTACCGCGGTCTTCAGGTCCTCCACGCGGTCCTCGCGAAAGCCCATCAGCTTGGCCACGGCCGATGCCGTGCTCATGGCCACCTTTTCGTAGCCCATGCGCGAGGGTAGCCGCACCTCCACGGTGGTGGATTTCTTCTCGCTCATCCCCGCATCTCCGGAGATTCTTCACCGCGGCAAAGCGCCAGTGCGGTCATATCGTCCCTCTGCGGTCCGCCTCCGGAGAACTCCTCAGTGGCTGTCCACAATGCATCGAGAATAGCATCCGCTTTATTGGACCCGCAGCCAGAAAATTCATTCAAAAGCCTTTCCGACCCAAACTCTTCATCCCCCCGGAAAACTTCCGTGAGCCCGTCGGTATAGAGCAGCAGCCGCGCGCCCGGCGCAAAACCCCGTCGCTCGCTCGAGTAGCTCATTCCCGGCAGCATGCCCAGCGGGGTGCCCGCAGCTTCGAGCTGGTGCGGCGCCTCGCCGGGAGCCAACAAGAACCCCGGATTATGCCCTGCATTCACCACCTCGATATCGCCTGACTGCGGTTGCAGCCGCAGGAAGATGGCCGTTACGTAGCGCCGCCGCGCCTCTTCGCCCTCTGCCCAGTGGTGCTGATTCATCCGCGTCGCCAACTCGTCCAGCGGCAGCCCGGTAACAGCCATGGCACGGAATGCCGATCGGAAGCTGCTCGACATCAGCGCCGAAGCCAGCCCCTTGCCGGCCACGTCGGCCACTGCCATCAGCAGGCTTCCATCGGGCTGCTTCACAATATCTAGATAATCTCCGCCCACTTCATAGCAGGTGGCCGAGCGGAAAGCCAGGGAATACCCGGCAATCGCAGGCAGCGAGTGCGGCAGCAGCGAGCGCTGGATTTCGCGCGCCGCTTCCAGGTCCTGCTGCACGCGCGCGAATTCCACATTCCGCTTGTGGTTGTGCGCGTTTTCCAGCGCCACCGCAGCCTGAAGCGCGAGGCCTTCAAGGAAATCGGCTTCATAGAGCGTCAGCTCGCGCCCCCCCGGCGGCGCCACCACTAGCTCGGTCATGCGACGTCCATCGCGATCGGCAAGCGGGAAACGAAGCAGGGAATTGCTGGCCGATTCGGCGGTATCCGCCGCATCTTCAGGCGCGTTGCCGTAAGCCAGACCCGTTCCCGGAAACGACGCGCCGGCCATCTCCAGCTCGCGCACCACGATGCGCAGCACTGACTCCAGTACTTCCTGCTCGTGAATGGTCGAGTGTACCTGCCGCGAGGCTTCGAGCAGCGCCTGCAAGCGCGCCACCTGCTGCTGAAGCTCGATCGTTTCGCCGCCGGCCGCAAGCTGGATGTCGGTTTCCATGGTCCGAGTCTACTCCGTGGATTCCAACTCTAGCACGGCTATGCATACGCGGCGAAGAGCGCGGCTTCCGCTAATTTCAATTCCTCCGCAACCGGCGGGTTCACGTCATTTGTAAGCAGTGTCGAATGCCGACCATTCGCGGTTTAGCTCCTCAGGTGTCGCCGCGTGCGTGTAAATCACAACGCGGTACCGGAAGACCGCGGTCTGCCCTTTCTGCAAGGTGTAATTGAACGCCGGCTGCTTCGGGTCGAAGCCGTCGGGACCGAGCGGATTGGCCGCAAACAGCCCGTATCCGCGCGCATGCCAGTAAGTCGGGTAGCCGGGATTGTGCGGATCGTCGAATATCGCGATTGTCACCGTGTGGTCCCCGGTATGCCCGGTCAGCGCGCACCATTTGCCGCGCGTGCCCCAGGCGGCATCGGCTTTAATTCCTTCGCTGGTCATGTAGACGCCTGACGCGCCCGGCGAGGCTCCGGCTACTTTTGTGATCGCCCCACTGGCATCGCGAAACTCCCCGCCTTTCGCCGTCGGCGATTCCAGCCAGTTGGCCACCCGCAGCCCGAGCATCCCGTCCTTGTCGTCGTGGAAAATGACTTTGTCCAGCGCATGGAGCGTGGCCGTGCGATCGATGATGCGCGTGCCCTCGGCGCCGCGCGCGAAGACAAAGCGCGTGGTCTCGTCGATAATTGGTTCGCCCGCGCCGGTTACCCAGGTCGATTCCGTGGTCAGCTCGCCGCGCTCTGCGCCACTTTGGGCGGAAACGATTTTCTTGAAGACGATGGTTCCCATCTTCGGCCGTCGCGCCGCTTTGATCGCGTCCGAGTTGTTCCAGAAATCGAATCCGTTCACGTTGCTGTAGTTGAACCAGAGGCCGGCGTGGTGCGGGTGGTCAGTCCTCTCGTTCGGCCGCGGATCGAGCGGGAAACCGCGCGTCACCGTAACTCCGTCGGCAGCCACAATCGGATAGAGCACCGGCTTCTTTACTTCCGTCGGCCAAATATAGGATGTGAACGGCTTGCCGTCGATGGTGATCGTCACCCGCCGCTGCGCTACGTCGGGCACGACCTGCACTCCGCTGCCCGTCGGCGGAGCTGCGAAAACGCCTCCGCCGAACGCCAGTCCCGCTCCGGAAATCAGGAGAAAAGCCATGCTAAGCCTCATAGGGCTTGCCTCCCGCGAGCACCTGCTGAGTCTTCTCATCGAAGGTGACCTTCTCGCCGGTCTGTATGGCGGCGATGTTCATGCACAGCGCAACCGAGTGGCTGTAGCCCGCTTCGATCGGCGCGTTCGGCGCTTTCCGGGAGCGCACGCACTCCATCCAATTGCGCATGTTAGCCGCGGTTTCCGGATCGCCATGCGTGTTCGCATCGGTGGACACGCTCTCGGTCTTCTCCAGCAGCGAAAAGCTGGGCAGCAGATTGGGCTGCATATCCATCTCGGCCGCGCTCTTTGCGGTCAGACCACCCGTAGGGCTCACCGTCTGCTTCGCCATATCCAGCATGCCGCCATTCGAGTAATAAAGCTCCTTCACGCCGCCGGCCGAATTGGTGAACCGCGATGTGTACTGCACCTGGAAGCCTTTCGACAGATCGTCCAGCGGCCCGTAATCGAAGACCGCCGTCATCGTGTCCCAGTTCTTGCGCCCGTCTTTCCATAAGTAAATGCCGCCGTTAGCCACGCACGAGCGTGGGTGCGGCAATCCGGTGAACCAATGCACGGTGTCGATCTGGTGCACCAGCCACTGGTCGGGAATACCCGATGAGTACGGCCAGAAGAGCCGGAATTCAAGATAATGCCGCGCATTGAACGGAACCAGAGTGCGGTTCAACAAGTAGCGCTTCCAGTCCGTGTCCTGCTCTTTGAGCAGCGGCACTTCCTTGGGTCTGCGCCAGCGCCCCGGCTGGTTCACGTTCCACGTCATCTCCACCATCACGATGTCGCCGAATTTCCCCGACTTGATGTATTCCGCAGCCTTGATGTAGCTCGGTGTGGAACGCCGCTGCGTGCCCACCTGCACGATGCGCCCGCTCTTCTTCACCGCGTCCAGGATCAGGCGCGCGTCGGACATGGTGTGCGCAATCGGTTTTTCCACGTAAGCGTCGCGGCCGGCCTTTACTGCCTCAGCACCATGATAGGCATGTTGAAAATCTGCAGTCGCGATAATGACCGCGTCCACGTCTTTGCGCGCGTAAAGCTCGTCGTTGTTGCGCACCGGGTCAGGGCGATTGCCGCAGAGCTTTTCAATGTAGTCAGCACCTTCTTCGCGGCGCCGGTTCCAGATATCGGAAACGGCGACAATCTGGAAGTTCATGTCCTTGGCGCTCTTTTGAAATGCGGGGAGATCGCCGCCCTTCATGCGATCGCCGCAGCCCACCACGCCCACGCGCACACGATCGTTGGCGCCCGGGATGGCCGCATAACTGCGCGCGCTCGACGCGAATGCGGTCGCCGCCAGCGCCGCGCTTCCCGCCTTCAGAAATTCCCTGCGATTGTTCTCCTTGACCACGATCCCTCCTTGTTCAGTTGTCCTACCACTCGCCCGATTCACCGAAGCGCACAAATTCTACATACGCATCTTACTGCGCGCAGCATGGCTCGCGCATGCAAAAGCGAAGAGCGTCAGGCGGGAATTTGCAAAGTCATTCCATCACTCGATTTCGCTCCCACTGGTCTAACCTCCAGACGCGCGGATTCGCCGTTTCGTCGCATGGCTGGGCACAAAAATATTGCGCCCGCCTTTCGGGCGGGCGCAAACGAGAGCCGCCACTCGATGCTAGAACGTCAGCTTTACCGCTCCCTGGAAGATTCTGGCTTCGCTTGCCGAGGAGACTTCTCCAAAGGAGCTGCTCAGATTGTTCACATTTGTGTCCACGCCACCAAAGTTGGGATGGTTGAGCATGTTGAATGATTCCAGCCGGAGATCCATGGCCAGTCTCTCGTGGATGGGGAAAATACGCGAAAGCTGGGCATCAATATTGAAGTACATCGGTCCCCGGAACTTATTTCTGCTGATGTTGCCGTAGGTGCCTTGGGCAGGCTCGGAAAAGACCTGCGGGTTCAGGTATCCGCGGGTAGTCTCGCTCTTCGGGTTGCTGCGGAAGGAGACCTCGTGATAAGGGCTGACTCCGGACGCCAGGACCGGGCGGTCGTTACCCACATCGGTCAGGGAGAAATCGCCGCCTGCGGTAACGTTCAGCGGGCCGCCGCTGCGGGCTGACATCAGCGGCGCGAACTCCCAGTTATCGACTACCAGTCTGGTCAGGCGGTTGGTGAAATGAAAATTGCTCCTGCTGACAACGCTGGCGTTCACGATGTTCGGGTAATTGGAGCCGCAGGGACCATAATCCCCGCGAGGATTGTTGATGTTTTCAACGGTGGTGCCGGCCAAATCGCCTTGAGCGTCTTCGATGTCGAGGCACTTCGACCAGGTCCAGTTAGCCAGCAGGCTGAAGGAACTGGAGAGGCGGTGCTGCAGCGTTGCGATGAGGCCGTTGTAAGTGGCAGTTCCTTCGTCGCCGATCAGCACCGAGCCACCACCGCCGCCGCTGAACTGGTTTCCACCGATCGCTCCCGGGTTGTCAATGGTGAGCAGGAAACGCGAAACCTGGTTCTTTGTCGTGGAGCAGGGTGTTCCGGCCGCGCCTGGTTTCACGGCAGCCGGTCCGGTAGTCACTATGGGTGAGCAGCCGGTTCCGTTCGGACCCCATGTGCCGGGTATGTAGACCGCCGGGCTTACGCCCAGGCCCATGGGAGCGTGCCGGGTTGCATTGCCGATGTAGTCGAGTTGCGCCTGCCACGCTCCGAATTCACGCTGCACGCTCAAGGTCCACTGGATGGTGTAAGCAGGGTGGAACTGCGCCGGCATGAAGATGTATTGCGATTGGGGGGTGAACGTCACCGACGAACTTGGTATCTGCGGTTGAGGGAAAGGACTGGAATTGAACTGTCCTACCGACCAGGGAGCGCTGAAGATCATTGGTCCCGACGTCGACGTTTGCAGGTTTTTGGTCGCGGTGGCGAACGGCGGGTTCTGCTGATTGCGCTGCGAGGTAAAGAAATTGGGGTTGTCATAGGCGATTTCGCCGCCGGCACGAATTACGGTCTTGCCGGTGCCGGTGGGATCGAAGGTTATCCCGAAATTAGGCGAGAACTGCCAGTAGGAGTTTTTCGTGAATTGTTTGGGGACCCCGGGATCGCCGTAATATAGGATGCCGGCCGGGGCATTCGGATAAACCGTGCTCACCTTGTTGGCCGCAAAATCAGCCATGTTAAAGACGACGCCGCGATGGAAGTAATCGTAGGGCATGATGTTCGGGCCCCAGCGCAATCCGCCGGTGATGGTCAGCCGGGTGCTGGCGTGGAAAGTGTCCTGCACATAGAGGCTGGGGAAAGGTCCGCGCAGGGCATTCTGCTGCTGCTTGCTTTGCTCGAAGGCGCTCAGCGTGCCCATCAGAAAATCCAGGCTGGCATCGCCGTTTTTCGATCCTCCACCAGGTCCATTCAGGCTGTACTCGCCGTTGAAGCTGAAGTTGCCGTTGCCCTCGTAAACATTCGCGATATTGAGCTCGGCCTGGACCCATTGTCCGCCGAACATGACTTGGTGCTTTCCGCGTATCCAGGTCACGTCGTCGCTCAGGTTCAGAGCGTTGGCGTTGAAGTGGGAAACGGAATTCGTGCCGCCGCCAATGCTGAATTTTCCTTCCGAGATTTGCAGACCGTTCGGCACCATCTGGTAAATATCGACTCCCAGCTTGGCCGCGTTGATGTCGTTGGCGGCATAGCCTCTCTTGTCCACTCGCCGCTCGATCGTGGCATGGGCATTGTTTACCAGGTTGGGCGTGAAGGTATAGGCATCGCCCAGCACAAAGGACTGCACCCGCTGGATCAGTCCGGCCTGCGTGGTCACGAGAATGTTGGTGGGGAAGAAGTAGGCAGGCTGCTGGAATCCGTCCACCATGTACCTGCCAAAAATGTTGTGTTTGGCGCTGATCGTCCAGTCTTCCCGGGTGACGAATTGGTTGTCGTATTGGGCCAGGGGAATGGCGTATTTGATTTCACCGCAATTGTTGGTATCAATCGAGGGAGTGATGGCCGGCAGGTATTTTTGCAAAGCCAGAGATGCGGCGTTGTAAGTGGGAGCGGAGGAATACTTGTTGCCGACGAGTTGCGCTCCCGTCAGCGGGTCGACGAGCTGAATGGGCGCGCCGTTCGATGCACAAGCATTGCTGCCCGCGACCCCTGGAGTACCGTCCGTGGCAGAGAAATCGCCCGATAGATTGGCCGCGGTAGGCACAAACTTCTCCTGGTCGCTCTGCTTTTGCGTTATGCGCGTGCGTTGGTACCCTGCAAATGCGAAGAACTTATCGTGTATAACGGGTCCGCCGAACGTTCCGCCGAATTGGTTCTGGTGCAGGACATCGGGCGATGAAGAGAAGAAGTTTGTCGCGTCAATATAGTTGTTGCGGATGAACTCGAACGCGTCGCCGTGATACTGATTTGTTCCCGATTTGGTGACTACGTTGACCATGCCGCCCACGTGTCCGCCGTCCTGTGCGCCCAGAGCCGTTGACTCCACGCTGAATTGGCTCACTGCGTCGGGGAACGGGTAGGGCAGATTCCCGTTGACCATATAATCCGTGTTGTCGCCCCCGTCCAGGCGCCACAATGTAGTGTTGCCGCCGCCCCCGGCGATAGAAAGCGAGATGGTGGCATAGGAAGATTTGCTGCCGACGATATCGTTGTTGGGAGCTGGCGCGGCGCCGCCGGAAGTTGTGATCAGATCGGTCATGTGCCGCCCGTTCAGCGGCATTTCACTGATTTCGTTACTGTCGATGGTCTGCTTGAAGGTAGCGTCCTGCGTTTGCAGTGCCAGACCTTCCGCCTGGACCGTGACCTCCTGGCTCTGGGTGCCAACGGAAAGCGACGGGTTGACCGCAATGCTGCTGCCGACCTCAAGCACGATGCCCTTCTGCACATAGGTCTTGAACCCGGTGGCGCTGGCGCTCAAATCGTACGTACCGACGTGGACTCCCGGAAAAATGTAGAGACCGGACCCGTTGGTCTGAGATTTGTGCTGTACGTGTGTTGCCTCATTTGTGAGCGTGACGGCTGCATTGGGTATCACCGCGCCCGACGAATCCGAAACCGTGCCCTGGATGCTGCCGGTGCCGGCGATTTGGGCAGTCGCGATCAGCGGAAACAGGATCAGCGCTGCGGCGCAGAGCAATACCACCGGGCGCACACGCATCGTGCACGCACGCAAATGCGAAATTTGCATATAGCCTCCTGACAGAGTTCGATCTCAACTGAATTTTCGAAGGGCGTGGTCGGACCACCTCTATCGTGCGAAAAATGGTGTCATGGGGGTTTACTGCTTGTCAAGAATAATTTGAACAGTGAGTTAACGGCAAGGATAGTCCCACAAAACAAATGACTTACATGATCGCCGAGAGCTCAGAAACCCTTAACGGGCCGCAGGTCTAAGCGCTCCCTTTTCTTCACTCCAAAACGCCGATGCCTCGTCCGCTTGTGCATTGCGGACGAGGCATCGAGGGGGTTAGAACGTCAGTTAGCCGGGGTTAGAAGGAGAGCTTGATCGCTCCCTGAAAGATGCGAGCGCCGCTTGCCGACGACACCTGGCCGAACGTCGAGTTCAGGTGGCTCAGGTTCGCGTCCGGTCCGCCAAAGCTGGGATGGTTCAGGGTGTTAAACGCCTCCAGCCTTAGATCGAGCGCCAGTCTCTCGTAAACGGGAAACTGCCGAGAGATCTGTGCATCCACATCAAAATAGGAAGGCGCACGGAAGGCGTTCCGACTTATGTTGCCGAAGGTACCTGCGGCGGCGCATCCGGTTGTCTTATTTCCCGGGCAGACGTACGCGAACGCCCCAGGGTTCAGATACTCTCGTGTCGCTTCACTCTTTGTCTTGCGGAAGGTTACTTCGTGATAGGGATCAACCCCGGGCACCAGGTTGGGCCGATCGCCGCCAATACCGTCGAGAGAGATATCGGACCCGGATGTGACGTTCACCGGTGCGCCGCTCCGCACTCTCATCAGCGGCGCCAGTTCCCAGTGGTTAATCACACTCCGGGCGAAGTGATTCATGCCGTGGAAATCGCTCCTGAGCACCAGGCTGAGGTTCTCGATATTCCGGTAATCAGCGCCGCAGGGGCCCCAGTCGAGACGCGGATTGTAGACGTCTTCTGTAGTTGAGCCCGCGTAGTCGCCAGATGCGTCGTTGATGTTCAAGCACTTTGACCATGTCCAGTTCGCCATCAGGCTGAAGGTGGACGAAAGCCGGTGCTGAACCGTCGTCACCAGGCCGTTGTAGCTGGCGTTAGTGTCGCCTCTGACTAGAGTGGAGCTGCCTCCGCCGTTGATCAGTGCGCCCTGGTCGGGATTTTCCATGGTGAGGGCGTATCGCGAAATCGCGTTGCTCGTAGTGGAGCAGTCGGATCCGGCCTTCCCTGGAGTCACCGCCGACGGTCCGGTGGTGACAATTCCCGTGCAGCCGGTGCCGCCCGCTCCCCACTGCCCAGGAATAAACACTGCCGGGCTGATGCCCACGCCGTATGGATTGTGACGAGTGGCGTTGCCGATGTAATCGAGCTGCCCCTGCCACCCTCGCCCGAATTCATGCTGCAAGCTCAATGTCCACTGGATCGTGTACGCCGGATGGAACTGGGGTTGCATGAAGATGTACTGCGAATTCGGGAAGAACTGCGCCTGCGCCGCAGTAGGAACCTGTGGCTGTGGGAATGGGTCCGAGGTGACCGCACCCGTAGACCACGGCGAGCTGAACACCATCGGGCCGGAACTCGAGGTCTGCGCATTCGCAATGGCGGTGGCGTATGGGGGGTTTTGCTGGTTGCGCTGCGCGGTGAAGAAGTTGGGGTTGTCATAAGCCAGTTCACCGCCTGCGCGAATTACAGTCTTGCCACTTCCAGTAGGATCGAACGAAATTCCGAGGTTCGGCGAGAACTGCCACCAGGAGTTTTGGGTGAACTGTCGCGTCACGCCTTTGTCGCCGTAGTACAGGATCCCGGCCGGCGCGGTCGGATATACGCCGCTGTGCACATTGCCGACAAAGTCGGCTTGGTTGAACTCAAGCCCGCGATTAAAGTAATCCACCGGCATAAGATTCGGTCCCCAGCGCAATCCTCCTTCCATCGTCAGCTTCGGGTTGGCGTGATAGGTGTCCTGGATGTAAAGGCTCGGAAATGTTCCGCGCAGTGCGTTCTGCTGCTGCTTGCTTTGCTCGAACCCGCTCATGGTTCCGGCAAGGAAGTCCAGGTTGGCGTCGCCTTTCTTGGTTCCTCCGCCCGGCCCGCTGCCGCTGTATGTGCCATCGAACGAGAAGTGCCCGTTGCCTTCGTAGATGTTGCCGATGTTGAGCTGATTGTGAACCCACTGGCCACCAAACATCACCGTATGCCTGCCGTGTACCCAGGTGATGTCGTCACTCAGGTTGATCGCGTTGTCGTTAAAGTGAGAAAGCGAGTTTGTTCCTCCGCCGATATTCCATTTGCCGCCGGATATCTGCAATCCCGCTTTGGACATCTGGTAGTCGGTGACGCCCAATGTGTTGGCATTGATATCGCTGGTGTTGTAACCGCGTTCATTTGTACGCCGGTCCAACGTGAGGTGAATCGAGTTCACCAGGTGCGGTGTGAAAGTGTACGCGTCGCCCAGCACGATCGACTGCACGCGCTCAATATTTCCGGATTGCGTCGTAACGAAAATGTTGTTCGGAAAGAAGTACGCTGGCAACTGGTAGCCGTTGATATAGTACCGCCCGTAGAAGTTTTGCTTCGGGCCCACGGTCCAGTCCACCCGCGTGACAAACTGGTTAGTGTAGAAGTCATTGGGGATGGAGTAGAAGACATATCCGCAGCCGTTGGGGTCGAGTGCGGGATCGATCTTGGGAAAGTACTTCTGCTCCAGCGCGAGCGCGGCCGCATCGTAAGTCGGAGCCGACGAATACTTGTTCCCGGTCAGCGTGTCGCCTGTTAGGGGATCGAGCAGTTGAAGGGGTTTGCCATTTGATGTGCACGGATATGAAACGCTCGTGTTCGTCGGGTCACCGTCTGAACTGGACCAGTCTCCCGCCAGGTTCGCCGCTGTTGGCACCGTCACCTGCTTGCTCGATTGGGACTCAGTCTGGCGCGTGCGCTGGTAACCGGCAAACCCGAAAACTTTGTTGCGGATGATCGGGCCGCCGAACGTTCCCCCAAACTGGTCCCGGTGCAATTGGTCAGGCGTAGAAGAAAAGAAATTGGTCGCGTCGATGTAGTTGTTGCGGATGAACTCGAAGGCCGAGCCGTGAAAGCTATTCGTACCGGACCGCGTGACTACATTGACCATGCCGCCCACATGCCCGCCGTCCTGCGCGCCCAGTGCGCTCGATTCCACGCTGAACTGGCTCACCGCGTCCGGAAATGGGTAGGGCAGATTTCCATTGCCCATGTAGTCCTGGTTATCCCCGCCGTCGAGCCGCCACAGGGTCGTGTTGCCGGCGCCGCCCGCAATCGAGAGCGAAATGGTCTGATATGAATACTTGCTCCCCGTAAAGTCGCCTGAGGGAGCGGGAGTCGTGCCGCCGGAAAGAAAGATCAGATCCGTCATATGCCGGCCGTTGAGGGGCATGGCGGTCATCTCGTTCTGATCGATGGTCTGTTTGTAAGTTGGGTCCTCGGTTTGCAGCGCCAGCCCTTCCGCCTGCACTTCAACCTGTTGTGCAGCCGCGCCGATGGAGAGCGTAGGATTGACGGCGATGCTGCTGCCAACCTCCAGCACGATTCCTTTCTGCACATAGGTCTTGAACCCCGTAGCCGCGACGCTTAAATCGTAGGTCCCGATGTGCAGACCCGGGAAGAGATAAACCCCCGCACTGCTGGTCTTGGTTGAGCGTTTTACCTGGGTGGCGTCGTCGGTGACGGTCACGGTGGCCTGCGGGACCACGGCGCCCGAAGGATCGGATACCGTGCCCTGGATACTGCCCGTGCCCGCAATCTGCGCGCTGGCGCTCGCGCCGCCCAAGATGAACAGCAGGATGCATGCGCAGAAGAGCAGGGCATCGAGGCCCGCGGACTTTCCGCGGGTCCGGAAATACTTAGTTTGCATTTTCGCCTCCGGAAAGAGGTTGATTCCGGCCGCTAGGTGCTCGTGGGAATGTGCTGGGCCTCTGATGGAGCACGGGAGGCTGTGGTCGGACCACCTCTATCGCGCCACGAATCTTTGCAAAGGTATACAACCATTGTCAAGAGTTAAGGGGCGTTAAAACGTCCACGAATACAGGGAAATAGGCCTCCGAGCAAAGTTCTTACATCACCATGTGGTCAGACCTCGAATGCTCGGCAAATCTCTGTCCAAAATTCAATACGGCACGCCGTAAGACTCGCGATAAGCAGTCGATTAACAGGTGAGCCGAAGTATCGGATTCAGCTGACGCCTGAAACCCCTATCCCATGTGTTTTCTGCCGTAATCTCTTTTATAGCGCGGGGCCGGGAGTAAGGAGGCAAAGTTTTTCACGCTTAACCGTTAGAAGATGCAGGCGAGCACGTAGCTCGATCACACCTCCCGCCAATGCACACACTCATGCGTTTGGGAGGAACTGACAATCTGATCTTTGCGAAAGTGCGAGTAAGCAAGAGCTTTGGCAGCACCATTCGGAGAGGTGAAGACTTGCCGACGAGTTCGCCAGGCGCGCAATCGCCGGCTGAATCCTGCGCGCGCGAGCAATCCGAATCGGTCGCGGTGCGGCGCGCTCGGGCACAAGCCCCTGGATTCTGCGATTGCTGAACGAGGATTAGTCGCGCCCGCGTTTGCGTATCTCGATGTTCAGCCGCTTGATTTTCTGGTTGAGGGTCGACAGCGGGATGCGGAACTGTTCCGCTGCATCGGTCTGGTTCCAGTTGCAGCGCTCCAGCTTCTCGATGATGATGCGTCGCTCGATGACCTCCAGAATGTCGAAGAGCGACGAATTGGGATTGTGTTCGAGCAGCGCATCCTGAAAGCTGCGCCCGGTGATGTGTCCGGGCAGCAGGTCGGAGCCGATCATCGGCCCGTTTGACAGCACCACCCCGCGTTCAATCGCGTTCTCCAGCTCGCGCACGTTGCCGGGCCAGTCGTAATCGACCAGCGAGCGCAGCGCGTCGGCCGAGAGCTTGCGCGTCGGCAGGCCGTTCTCGTTGGTGTAGAGATCAAGAAAATGCTGCGCCAGCAGGGGAATGTCCTCACGTCTGGCCCGCAGAGGCGGAATGTCCACCGTGATCACGTTGAGACGGTAGAACAGATCCTCGCGGAAGCGGCCGTCGCGCACCGCCTGGCGCAGATCGATGTTAGTGGCGGCAAGAATTCGCACGTCCACCTGGATCTCCTGCACGCCGCCCAGGTGCATGAATCGCTTGTCCTGCAGCACGCGCAGGATTTTGGCTTGCAGATCCGTCCCCATGGTGGCGATCTCGTCCAGGAACAGCGTCCCGCCGTTGGCCACTTCAAAGAGGCCCTTCTTCGATGCAATCGCCGAAGTAAACGCGCCCTTCACGTGCCCGAAGAGCGTCGATTCCAGCAGCTCCGGCGGCATGGCGCCGGTATTGATGGGCACAAAGGGCTTGTCGCGCCGCGGCGAATTGGCGTGAATCGCCTTGGCGATCAGCTCCTTGCCCGTGCCGCTCTCGCCCTGGATCAGCACTGTCGACCGGCTCGGCGCCACCTGCGCAACCAGGTCGAAAACCTTCAGCATGATCTCGCTTTTGCCAACGATATTCGAGAAGTTATACCGCTGCTTGAGCGTGCGCTTCAGTTGCAGGTTTTCTTCTTCGGCCTTGTGCCGCGCGATTGCCGAGCGGATGTCGGCCAGCAGCTTCTCGTTGTCCCAGGGTTTCTGGACAAAATTCTCCGCGCCGGCACGTATAGCTTCCACCACGTTGTCTACCGACCCGTAGGCGGTAATCATGATCACGGGCAATTCCGGGTGCCGCTCTTTAATGTCGGGAAGCAGTTCCAGCCCGCTTCGGCCCGGCAGCGCCAGGTCCAGCAGCACCAGGTCGAAGGTGTCGTGGTCCAGCATGCGCAGACCTTCTTCGCCGTCCGCCGCCATCTTCGGCGTATAGCCCTCGAGAGAAAGCAAGACTTCCAGCGACTCGCGGATGCCTGCTTCGTCGTCGATCACAAGGATATTTGCATTTGCGGTGTTACCGTTGCCTTGCGGCGTGGGGGAAGAAATATTGACGGGTAGTTCTACCTCAGGCATGTACTGATGTCCTCATCAGGGGAAACTCGAGATGGAAGGTAGTGCCGGCGCCTACCGCGCTCTCCACGTGGATCTTGCCGGCATGCTCCTGAATGATTCCGTAGGTTACTGAAAGGCCCAGCCCAGTCCCCCGGCGGTCTCCCTGCCTCGGGGTGGTCTTGGTGGTGAAGAACGGGTCATAGATGCGCTTCAGGTGTTCCGGCGCGATGCCGCTGCCTGAGTCTGCCACAACCGCTTCTACGTGCCCGTTTACCAGCGTGGCCAGGCGTAGTTTCCCGCCCGCCGGCATTGCGTCCTTGGCGTTTAAAAGCAAATTCAAAAACACCTGCTGCAGCTTTCCGGGATTGCCATGAATGGCCGGCAGGCTTTCAGCCAGGTCGAGATCGACCGCAATCTGCGCCGTCTTGAGCTGGTGTTCCAGCAGCGAGAGCGTGTCGCGAATCACCTGGTTCAAATCCGTCTCGCGAAACTCGGTCGTGGAAGTGCGCGAGAAATTCAGCAGCCCATTGGCAATTTCCGCCGCCCGGAAGCTCTGCTTAGTAATCTTGTCCAGCACCGGTCCCAGCCGCCCGTCTCCGCGCAACTGCTTGGATAGCATCTGCGCATACGACGAAATCACCGCCAGCGGCGTATTGATCTCGTGCGCCACGCCTGCGGCCAGCAACCCGATTGAGCTCAGCTTGTCCGCCTGCGCCAATTGCGCCTCCAGCGTCACCCGGTCGGTGATATCGTCGACCAGCGCGATGCGCCCTACGGAAACGAAATCGCGCGAAAGCAGCGGCGCAATGGCGATGTTCACCGTGCGCTGTTCGCCGGCGCGCGTGGTGAACGGGAATTTATAAAGATGATGCACGCCCGGCTCGTTGCGGAAGACCTCGATGGCTTCGACAAATTCGCCGGGAAACACCGAGCTCAGTTCCTGCCCCAGCACCTCGGCGCGGCTCAGCGCGTACATCGCCTCCATCTGCGCGTTCCAGCTCTCGATGCGGTTATCGAGATCCATGGCGAAGATGCCTACATTAATGGATTCGACGATGTTCTCGTTGAACTCCTTCAGCCGCTCGAATTCGCCGATCTTTTCTTCCAGCTTCGCGTAGAGGCTCGCGTTCTGCAATGCGATGCCGATATAGCTGGCCAGCGAAGCCAGCAGTTCCACGTCCTCGCTTGACAGAAAATCGCCGCCCAGCGTGCGTCCCAGCCCGATCACCGCGATGGTGCGAGTCGATGGCGCCCCATTGCCGTTCTGCCCGTGATCCGCTTGCGATTGCGCCCTGGCCACCCGGCACGGGAGATAGTAATTCAGGTCCAGCAGGGCTGCCGTCCGTTGCTGGTCCAATGGCAGATGCGGCGTCTGCTGAGCGTTCTCCAGGAATAAGTGCGAGTTTTCTCTTTTGTCGCTGTCAAAATCGAGGAAGCCCAGTGCCAGCCCGTTCTGCGATGCACTCACTTCTGCCGGCAGGCCGTGAGACGCTGCCAGCCGCAGTCGCCCGGCATCATCGGCCAGAAACACCGCGACTCGCGCCACCAGCAAAGTGCGCGGCAGCCGGTCGACGATGGATTTGAGTAGCGCCTGCAGATCGGTTTCAGAACTCAGCCCGCGTCCGAACTCCACCAGCGCCTGCCGGTAATCGTAACGATGCCGGTCAAAGGCCCGGTCAACCCAGTTCTGGATGCGCTTTTTCAACGGCTCGAAGACGGCCGCGGCCGCGACCACCGATAGCACCAGTCCCCACTCGCGCACCGCCTGCGGTAGGCCCGGCAGGCCGTTGTGCGCCACGATCGCCACCAGCGCGATCACGCCCAGGTAACCGGCCACCAGCAACCCCGTGGCCAGCGTGTAAGCCACGCCGCGCTTGAAGATCAGGTCGGTGTCCATCAAGCGGTAGCGGACAATCGCCCAGATGAACGTCAACGGCAGGAAGACTAGCGACAGGCAAGCCACATCCTTCAGCAGCGGCGCAGGCGACATTTGCAGCACGGACGGTATGGCGTAAAACAGCGTGTACGGCGCCAGGCCCAGAATCGTGCCGCGCGTCACCCACTTCAGCTGCTGGCGCAGTAAGGGAGTGCTGGCGCGCTTATAGCTCACCAGGAACAGGATCGACGCGAGGACGTAGAAAGCCGCATCGTAACCCGCTGCCGTCTGATCCAGGCGATCGAGCAGCAGCTTGGTGGCGGCTCGGGTCTCAAATGCCCAAAGCCAGAGCGCCATCAGCGCCACACCCGGCGCATACACCACCGGCAGCAATAACCGCCGGCCCATCTTCTTCAATCGCTCTTCCGGGAAGCTCAGCGCAAAATGCAGTAATAGCGCCGGCTGCAGCGCTTCCGCCACAACATTGGCCCAGTACACGCTCCAGTCAAGCGCATCAAATCGCCCCGTATAGTGCAGCGCGTACCAGGCAAATGACACCAGGCAGAAAAGATAAAAATGCGTCGATCGCGTCGCCCCCCATCGCCGAAAGAGGACATAAATGCCAATGGCCAGATAAATGAGCGCGATCAGCCGCTCCGCCTGGAAAAGGTTCTTATCCAGCGGCACCGGGATGACCTTGATCGGCGTGACCAGTTGGTAGCCGTCGCGGGTGATGGTGTAGTAAATGGGCAGATAAGGCCCGGTGCGGTAGAGTTCGCGCTCGAGATCGGCGTCGCTCTTCACCGGCTTGCCGTTCACTCCGGTGAGCAGATCATGTAGCTGGATGCCGGCGAGCTGCCCGGGCATATGCGGAAGCACCCGGTCGGCCGTCAGCCCGCCCGCTACCTCGTGCCACCAGACGCCGTCGTCCGGCACCTGAACCTGTCTCTCCTGCCGCATGTTCATGACGGCCAGCACCACCAGCGCCGCGGTGGCGATAGCCAGCAGCGTTGCTTGCAGCCGGTTCAGGAGATTGGTTTCCATGGGGATACTCGAACGACACTTTTATCCAATTGTTGCTACCTGCACGTCAATTGCCACCCGGAGTTACGCACAGATTACCAAAGCGCCAGCCGCCAAGAATTTGATAACACACAGGATATTGACGCTACTTTACGCAGAACGTGACCCGCTTCGATCGGCCCGAGAACTGCGTGATGCAGAAAACGGTATGCTCTCTTCAGCTTAAAGGATCAATCTACGCAAATCCATAGGAGCAAAAATTTCCTGAAAGCAACCTGTTTTTGACCTGGCGAATGGCAAATCCTCAACGCTGTCCGTAAGTTGCCTTGGGTCCGTGCTTGCGCTGGTAGTGGTGTTCGCCCACGTGTAATGGCAGCCCGGCTTCCGGTGCGCCCAGCAGCACACTGCGAAACGCCAGCCGAGCGATATACTCCAGCACGTCAGCATGTTCCACCGCCTCGGCCGGATTCTTGCCCCACGCAAAAGGGGCATGCCCGGCCACCAGAACCCCCGGCACGGCCAGCGGATCCAGGCCTCCTGCGCGGAATCGCCGCACGATCACAACGCCCGTATTGCGCACATACGCCTCTTCCACTTCCGCGGCGCTTAGCGGCTCCGTCACTGGCACCGGCCCGTAGAAATAATCAGCGTGCGTCGTCCCCAGGCAGGGAATCGGCCGGCACGCCTGCGCCCACGATGTCGCAAATTCTGAGTGTGTGTGCACGACGCCCCCGATCTCTGGAAACTCACGGTAGAGCAGCGTGTGTGTGTCCAGGTCGCTCGATGGCCGCAGCTTGCCCTCCACGATTTTTCCATCCAGATCGGTCACCACCAGGTCGCCCGGCGTCATGGTTGCATAATCCACGCCGCTGGGTTTGATGACCACCAGCGGTTCCCGTCCTAACCTGTCAATCCCGCTGGCGTTGCCAAAGGTGTGCGGCGCCAGCCCACGCCGGGCAATCTCCCGGTTGGCCTGCAAAACCTGTTCGCGAAGTGCTTCGAGCAACATAGCGTATCTCGAATAGATTAAATCCTCGTACCGCCCCCAATTCGTCTCGTGGGTGCTTCCCAATCGATCACCCAGCAGACCAGTGCAAGTGACCAATTCTGAGTGATCTGGAACACATCCAATTTCGGCGCTTTTCGCGTAAAAACTTTCTATACGGTATAGATCTCAGGATCATCATGAAAGTACTGGTCCGCAAGTCCTGGATTCGTGCGTTGCAGTTCTGGGTGAGCTTCTGCGAAATCCGGGTAGGGATAATCGAACACGCAATGCTGTTGGCCGCAAAACCAAAGTCAATAGTTAAACTCCTGAGAGAGCGGGACAGCATTCTGGTGTCGAGTCACTCCGCGCGACTCAGGCTGGAGAGACTCAAAAGACTCTGAGGCCCGAGCTGCTTTTGACGCCAGGTTTCGCATTTGACGCTTCGCCGAACCCGCGCTAAGCTTCGTCTAGTTTTTCCATTATTTATTGGAGTCCCTCCATTCCCCGCCGGACGCCAGGGAGCGGGAATAAGGCTGTGCGCGCTCGTAGCTTTGCCGCCATATTCTCCACCGCCGGATCCGCGACCTTGCCCGCGACCCTGACGGCCCCCGTGCGCGCGCGCCGCCCGGCCGTCAGCGTTCCGTCAGACACGCCGATCACTCCGCCGCACCGCTGGCTTACGGCCATCGCTGTCATGTCCAGCGCGGTGATGCAGCTCCTCGACACATCGGTGGTCAACGTCAGCCTTCCCCACATCGCCGGATCGCTTTCGTCCAGCGTGAATGAAGCCACCTGGGTGCTGACTTCGTATCTCGTCGCCAACGCCATCATTCTACCCATCACCGGTTGGCTCGCCGCCGTGATCGGCCGCAAGCGGCTGTTGCTCCTTGCCGTGTCCGGCTTCACCATCTCCAGCCTCATGTGCGGACTGGCTCTCAGCCTGCCCATGCTCATCGTCTTCCGCATTCTTCAGGGTGCAACCGGCGGAAGCCTGCAGCCGCTCTCCCAGGCCGTTCTGCTGGAAGAGTTCCCCGGCAAGGAGCAGGGCAAGGCCATGGCGTTCTGGAGCCTCGGCATCATCGCGGCGCCCATCCTCGGTCCCACTCTGGGCGGCTTCATTACCGATACCTGGACCTGGCGCTGGGTCTTCTTCATCAACCTGCCGGTCGGCATCCTCAGCCTGATACTCATTTCGCAATACGTATACGATCCGCCGTATCTCCGCCGCGAATCGCTTCGCTTCGACGCCTGGGGCATGAGCATGCTGGCCGTGGGCATGGGCTCGCTCCAGATCCTGCTCGACAAAGGACAAGAGCTGGACTGGTTCGGTTCCAACCTGATTCAAACCCTGTTCGTCTTCGCGGTCGTTTGCCTCACCGTCTTTGTTCTGCGCGAGCTTTCGGCCAAAAATCCCGTTGTGCACTTCAGCCTGTTGCGCTCCCGTACCTTTGCCTCGGGCACCCTGCAGGTGACGATCCTGGGATTTGTCCTCTTCGGAAGTGTTGTGCTCCTGCCCCTCTTTATGCAGACCCTGCTGGGCTGGACCGCGACCACCGCCGGCATATGGAACAGCCCGCGTGGCGTGGGCACGGCACTGTGCATGCCGCTGGTCGCCTGGTTGCTGGGCAAAGGATGGGATGCGCGCCGTATGCTCGTCTTCGGCTTTCTCGCCGCCGGCATCACTTTCTTCGGCTTCGCGCGCATGACTCTGCAATCCGGCACCTGGGACATTTTCTGGCTCCAGATTTCACAAGGCTTCGGCCTCGGATTTCTCTTTGTGCCGCTCACCACGCTGACCATGAGCCCCATCTCCAAAGCCGAAACCAGCTACGCCACCAGCCTCTACAACACCATGCGCAACATCGGTTCCAGCGTCGGCATCTCTTTCGTCACCACGCTGGTCGCGCGACGTTCCCAGTTTCATCACCAGGTGCTGGCGCAGCACGTCGCGCCTTCGAGCGACATCTACCGGCACGCGATGTCGCAATTATCTCCCTACCTTCACCATCAGGGCGCCGACCCGGTTTCGGCCACGCGCCAGGCCGCCGGCCTCGTCTACCGGATCCTCCAGCAGCAGGCTGCCCTGCTCAGCTATGCTGACGCCTTCTACCTCATGGGCCTCTTTTTCCTGGCCAACATTCCTCTCGTCTTCCTCATGCGCCCCGCGGAACACAACCGCAAACACCGGAAAGAGCCGTGAACGGACTGCCAATCGCATGCCCTCAGGTTTCGTTTCTTCTCCTCATTGCCGCTCTACGTCTGAAGATTGACGAAAGGACCATTGCAGCAATCGGGCGTCAAAGTTAGCATGTAGCCAGTTCTCTCCAATTAAGAGGATTTATGAAGACAACGTATTCGGCCATCGCGGCGCTCGCATTGGTGTTGGCGCCATTCGCTCTCGCGCAGTTACAGCCCGCTTCGTCCGCACCGGAGGCGCAGCAGTCCGACGCTTCGACCGCAGTGCCGCCGGAACAGCAGGCCACCCGCGAGCAGTTGGCCAAGCTCTTCGAGCTCATGCGCATGCGCCAGCAGATGAACCAGCTCATCGGCATGATGTCGTCAGCAATGGAACAATCCATTCACCAGGGCATGGAGCAGGCGATGACGCAGGTGCCCTCGGCGCAGCAGCTCACGCCCGAGCAGCAGTCGAAGCTCGACGACATCCTCCACCGCTACATGCAGAAGGCCATGACCGTCTATACCGCCGACGAGATGATTGAAGATGCGACTGCCGTTTACCAGCGTCACCTGAGCCGCTCCGATGTCGATGCCTACATCGCTTTCTACAGCTCAACGCCGGGACAGCATTTTCTCGATGCCCAGCCCGTCATCATGAAGGAATACATGCCCATCGTCATGAACAAGGAGCAGGAGCGCAGCAAGGCGCTGGAAACCGAGATGATGCAGGAGATTGCGGACTTCGTGAAATCGCAGGCGCCGAAGTCGACCACGGCGCCGGCAAAGTAGCCTACTTGACTTGTTGAATCTCCGGTGTCCAGTTCTGAAGGCCGTGTAATGCAGCCACATGCGAGAACGCTTTATCGTTGCTAACGAGTACTGCGTGTTGAGCTATCGCATGGGCTGCGATCAGCGTGTCGAGTTCTGAGAGGATGGTGCCTCTTGCCTCCAGATCGGCCCGGAGTTCTCCGTAAGCAGCGGCTTCACTGCTTCCCCAGGCCAAGATTCGGAACTTGGAAAGTAGCACTTCGACCGCGGCGCGTAGCCTGCTCGCCTGTGGCCGCCTCGCTATCCCGTATCGGATCTCCGCTTCGGTAATCGACGAAATGCACGCCACCTCATATGACGCAAGCCCTTCCAGCCGCGCACGCGCCGCCGGGCATCTACCGTTGGCGATGTAGCTCACGGTGTTGGTGTCGAGCAGGTAGATCGTACTCACGAATTCTTACGGCGCTTCCTGGCGCCGAATACTTGGTCAAGTGACTTGCGGCGCGCCGGCGGGCGCCGGTCGCGTTCTCCTTCAGATAGGAAATCCTCGGGAACCCCCGCTGCATCGAGAGCCGCAAAAACTTCGCTCCACGGACCCGGTCCCTCCGAAAGAATGATGTCGCCTGTGTTTGGATCGCGCCGGATAGAAACTTCCGAACTGCGGAAGCGATACTCGTAAGGAATCGTCACGTGCTGACTCCTTCCACTCATGAAAACCCGCGCTTTCGCAGTTTCAGCCACGCCGCACCTCTGCTATACATCATGCTATACAGCAGGCTTCAGGTCAACTGATGCGGGTTACGCCGCTAACTCCGCATCGTCATTGGCCGCGGCGTTACCGCTGCCAGCTCCGCAAACTCCGCGTCGCTTAATTGAAACCCCGCCGCGCTCACGTTCTCTTCCAGGTGCGCCACTGACGACGTCCCCGGAATCGGCAGCATCACCGGCGACCGCCGCAGCAGCCAGGCCAAGGACACTACCACCGTCGATACGCCGCGCGCCGCGGCAATCTTCTCCACCACTTCGTTTGCCTTGCGCCCCTGCGCCATGGGGCTCCACGGTATAAACACAATCCCGTTCGCCTCGCAGTGGTCGAGGACATAATCCCACTCGCGGTCGGAAAAACTGTAGCGGTTCTGCACCGACACAATGGGCACATATTTGCGCGCTCGCTGCAAATGCTCCAGGGTCACATTTGACAGCGCCACGTGACGTATCTTGCCCTGCTCCTTCAAATGCGCCAGAGCCTCCATCGAGGCATCGAATGAGGTCGCCGGATCTGGCACGTGCAGTTGGTACACGTCAATTCGTTCCAGCCGCAGCCGCTTCAAGCTGCCCTCAATCGCCTGCTCGATGTGCTTCGGGCTGGCGTTGTGCTGCCACACGCCCGGCCCATGCCGCTCCCAGCCCGCCTTGGTGGCAATCACCAGGCCCTTTGGATATGGGTGCAGCGCTTCGGCAATCAGCTCCTCGGAAACGTTCGGCCCATACGAATCCGCGGTGTCGATAAAATTCACGTCCAACTCTATCGCTCGCCGCAGCGTGGCAAGCGCGCCTTCGCGGTCCGCCGGTGGCCCCCAGATTCCCTTGCCGGTAATCCGCATTGCCCCATATCCCAGGCGATTCACCGTCAAATCTCCCAGCGTAACCGTCCCCGCATGCGCAGCCGACAAAGTTCCCGTTGTGGATGGCATCCCCTTTTACTCCTCTCTCCTCAGGGGCTCGTGGCCTTCTCTCTTTTCGATTATCAATCGCTCGCTGACTAAGGCGCCAAGATGCTCTAAATCTCGCGCACCTGGACGAACGCTCAGCGTCCGTCTTGAAACTGCGCGTGAAGACGTCAACCAGGGAATTGGCTCACTTCGGCAATGTCACGATAAACGGAAGAGCAATTCCCAATACGAGCCCTACAAAACACGACCAGGTCCCAATCTCAAACGTATTCATCCACGCCCGGTCATGCGCCGCGCCCGCTTGCATGAAACCGTAGAGAGACTCGATCGTCCCGGCCAGAAGCAAAACGCCCAGAACCAAGCGAGATTTCATGCGTCGAATTCTTTCATGCACCGTAATCCCCAGGGTCCAGTTCACTCATCCAACTCGCTGACTCGCTGACTCGCTGACTCGCTAACCCGCTAAACTGTCACTTCCCACCCCTTCTCATACGTCCGGCCCCACTGCTCCATGGCTTCGGAATCGTTGAGAATGTGCGCATTGGTTGTGTCCAGGTGCAGCTTGCGGTTCACAAAATACGCGATGTTCGAAAGCAGCAGCATGGTTACGCTCACGTTCGCCACCTCGATGGGCGAGTGCAGCTTCTCCTGCCCGTGAATCCCCGCAATGAAATTCGCAAAGTGTGCATCGGTCATTGAGTCGGCGCCGATCAGATCCGTTGTCGATTCGTGATGCCCGGTTCGGAACTGGTCCGTCTGCTTGCCCTTCCAGTCGTACACGTCATATCCGCTTCGGTCGATCACCACGCTGCCCTTGGTGCCCAGGATTGCCGACCCGCGATCGCGTCCATAATCGCGCAATCCCTGGCAGCTTCTGCCTTCCCAGTAAATCGTCTTGTTCGGATACCCGAAGCTCGTGATCAGCGTGTCGTAGAACTGCCAGTCGTCCTTCGGGTATTGAAAACGCCCGCCCGTCGCGTCCACTGTCTGCGGAATTTCCGCGCCCAGCGCCCAACGGCAGACGTCCACCTCGTGCGTACCATTGTTCAGCGTTTCGCCGGTTCCGTAGCGCCGCAGCCAGTGCCAGTTGTAAGGATGGATGTTGTCTTTGTATTCGCTGCGCGGTGCCGGACCCTGCCACAGATCCCAATCCAGCCACTCGGGAACCGGAACCGGTTTCCCCACGCCCATCGGCCCGCGCGTATTCGCGTACCACGACTTGGCCATGTACGCTTCGCCGATGTACCCGCTGTGAATCTTGTCGATCATCTCGATCGTGTACGCCGACGACCGCTGCTGATCGCCCACCTGAACCAGCTTTCCATATTTCTTCTGCGCCTCCACCAGCAGCTCGCCCTCGCGCGCATTCTGGCTTGACGGCTTCTCTACATAAACGTGCTTGCCGGCCTTCAGCCCCAGCACCGCCATCGGCGTGTGCCAGTGATCGGGCGTGGCGACGGTGATCGCATCCACTTCCTTCGAGGCCAGCGCGTTGCGGAAATCCTGCTCGCCCTTGGGCGCGTAGCCCAGCACCTGCTGCGCCTTGGCCATGAACTTTTCGCGGATGTGGTTGTCCGGATCGCAGACGTAAGCCACGCGCGCCGTCTGGCTGTTGTTGTGCAGCGCCGAAAGGTGTGCATAGCCGCGACCGTTGAGCCCATTGATGGCAAAGTTCAGCCGGCTGTTCGCGCCCATGATCTGCCCATAACTCTTGGCCGTCGAAGCCAGCGCCGATCCCGCCACGCCTGCCGCGATCCCGCCTACAAAATCCCGTCTCGAAATCATCAATCCTCCAACCGTTATTCCTTATACACTACCGGCGCACAGCATCGCACCCGCCGCAGCGCCCCCGTCGCGCACACAGGCATTCTCTGCGCAGACACAACAGATCTGCGCAGCACAAATAGCGCAATCAGAAGTTGGTTCTCGACTCCTGACTCGGTGACCCGCTGACTCGCTAACCCGCTAACTTGCTAGTGAATGTTCAGAATCCTTAACGCCGCTTTGCGGAAAAATGCCGTGCTGCGCGACGGTCCCTGCGAAGAAAACGCCGCCGTCAGCGCGCGCACCGGCAGCGGCGGCCTTGCCTGGCCCGGCTCCGCTGCAGGAAACAACTGCACCAGCGCCTCGCGCGGATTCTCGCGGATGCGATCGAGCAGCGCCACGCGGTGCACGCAGAAGATAGTGCAGTACGGCGCGCAGGGTTTCGGAGCCTTCGACTCGCGATCGATATCCCCCTGCGTATACTCGGCCAGCGGCTTTGCCGGATAACCGCGCTGCGACATGCAGTAGTGAACCAGCCCATTCTCGCAAATGTAAATGTGCCGTCCGCCGGCAGGGCAGTGCCAGTCGTTCGGCCGCCCCTCCAGCAGATTCTTCCGCCACGGATTGTGCCGCGCAAACGAGAACAGCGGCTTCGACAAGCTCTCGATCTCTTCCAGCACCTTCCGCGAGCGCGCGTCGATCGGCTGAATGTGTCCCGTGGGGTCGTGCACAATGCCGGCGCTGCTGCCCAGCCCCAGCTCCGTCGCGCGCTTCGCAATGATCAGCGCGTCTTCGGGCTCGGCCGTTCCCGCGCCCACCACCGAGTGAATGTGCACGGGAAACTCGGCATGCTCCGCCAGCCAGCGCAACTTCTGGTCCAGCACCTTCAGGCTCTTCTTCGAAACCTCGTCCGGCTTCACATTGTCGATGCTGATCTGCATGCGATCGAGCCCCGCCTTGTTCAGCCGCTTGATGCGGTCGACTGAAAGCAGGTAGCCGTTGGTGATCATCACCACGATCATGCCGTGGCTGCGGATGCGCGCGATGATCTCTTCGAGCTGCGGGTGCAGCAGCGTCTCGCCGCCGGTCAGCGTGATCGCCGTCGTGCCCAGCGCCGCCAGTTGGTCCACGCGGCGTACCATTTCCTCAATTGGCACCGGCTTGGAAAAATCGTCGAACTCGCTGCAATAGGTGCAGGCCAGGTTGCACCGCCGCGTCACTACCATGTGGGCAAAGACCGGATGCCGCGGCGACTTTAGCGCCTGCGCCACCAACCGCACTTCCCGGTAAAGACGATTGCACCGTCTCGCGGTGCGCCGCACGGCCATGCTCGACATAAATGTCCGCCCTCGCTGGGGAAGATGGAAACGGGCTGCAAAGGGATGCCACGGGGCGAGCACGCACGCCTTCGCTGCCTCAGTATAAATCCGCGGTGTTAAAGAAGTTTGTACACTGCGTACCCGCGTATTCCGCTTCGGAGCCCTACGCGGCGGATTTTGCCGTCAGTGAAATTCCCAGAGCCTTCATCACTGTGAGCGTTGTTTTCAGAGTAGGATTGCCCTCTGCGCTAAAAGAACGGTAAAGCTGCTCACGTGATAGCCCCGTCTGCCTGGCGATTTCAGCCATGCCCTTTGCCCGCGCTACCACACCAAGCGCATGGGAAATGTAACCGGCGTCGTTCGTCTGGAACGCCTCCGCCATAAAGACGGCGATCGCTTCAGCAGAGCCCAAATCCTCTGCCGGATCATACCTCTTCAATTTGTTCGCCATGTCCTTCTCTCAATTCCACCGCCATCCGCTTCGCCTTCTTAATGTCTTTTGCCTGCGTTCTTTTGTCGCCGCCGCACAAAAGAATAATGATCGTGTTGCCGCGCTGTTGGAAATAGACTCGATAACCCGGTCCGTAATCGATTCGTAATTCGCTAAGGCCCTTGCCAACCGGCTTTACGTCTCCCGCGTTTCCGAACCCCAACCGATCAAGACGCGAGGCGATCAATGCCCGCGCGCGTTCATCTTTGAGCCGCAAACGCCATTTCCGGAAAGTCTCGGTCTGCCGAAGTTCGAAAGCCACTTTCTATGTAGTTTTTAAACTACCATATTCTCGTCCCGAATGCATACCCTCACCGCCGCAGCGCTTCCCGCGTCTCCGCATAGAGCTTCTCCAGCGCATCGCAGGCCGTATTTACCCCGTGCTCGCTATTCACCACTTCCGCCACGCTCCGCGCGCGTTCCGCATAGCCTTTGTCCGCCAGCATCTCGCTGACCGTCTCTGCCACCTGCTCCGCCGCGTAATCGTCACGCTGTATCACCCGCGCCACTCCCAGCCGCTTCATGCGTCGCGCATTGTCCGGCTGGTCATGGGAGTAGGGCATGATTATCATCGGCCGCCCCGCCCGCAGGCACTGCGCCACCGTGCCCACGCCGCCCTGGTGCACCACCATCGCCGCGCGCGGAAACAGCGCGGTAAACGGGGCATAATTCTCCACGCATATGAAGTCCGGCAGAGCCGATGTTGGCCGGTTGCGCTCGTCGTCGCCGATCAGCAGCACCGTGCGCCTGTTCATCCGTATCGCCGCCTGCGCTGAGTGCTCATAAAATTTTCCCGCCGCCAGCACCGCCGCCGATCCCAGCGTGAAAACCACTGGCGCCTCCCCCGCTTGCAAAAATGTTTCCAGCTTCGCCGGCAGCGCCGCATTCCCCGCATCCGAGTCGTAATAGCAGAAGCCCGTGATCAGCGTATGCGAGGGCCAGTCCTTTTGCTCTTCGCCCAGCGCCCGCGAAAACAGCGCCAGTACCAGCCACGGCGAGTGCTTGGCGTCGAAAATCGGATTCGGCCCCGGCGGCAGGCCCAATTCGCGGCGCAGCGCATAAATCGGCTCCGGCCATTTGCGCGTGACAAAGTGCGCTACCCGCTTGATCGTATGTCCCATCCCCGGCAGCGCATGGTCCACGCGCGCCAGCTTGGGATAGGGCGGCAGCACCGGCGGATCGTATGCGGAAAAAAACGAGAACGGCGCCAGCACGTAACTCGCCCAGGGAATACCTGTAGCTTCGGCGACGATCGGTCCCGTGTAATTCAGTTCTCCCAGCAGCATCAGGTCGGCACGCGCGGGCTTGGTCGCGGCGTCGAGCAGGTCCGCATAGGTCTCGTGCAGAGAAGGGAAGAGGAATTCCCGCAGCCCCGTCTCGGTCCCCTTCTTTACGTCGTAGATCATGGCGACCAGGCGCTTGTCCTTGGGATCGATCTCCGGCCGCAGCGCGTGAAACTCCAGCCCCAGCGGCTCGATCTTCGGCCGGTAAATCTCCGGCACCGTCATCACCGGAGCGTGGCCGCGCCTCTTCAGCTCCAGAGCCAGAGCGACCAGCGGGTTGATGTCGCCGAAGGTTCCAATATTCGACAGAACAATGCGCAAGCGCAGTTCCCCTCGTGGCGGCAATCGCCGCAACGACTAGGGTAAAGCATCAGGGCGACAGCAAGGTGTACCTGCGTGCCCGACGCGACCGAATCGTCACCGCTTCCTGCGGTCAGGAAATCGCAAACCTGAATCCGCTTTGCACAATCGCAGAAATCAACGGTCCACATCTGCTTCTTCAGCGATGCCCCGCCGAATCAGCGAAGGTCATTACCGGGTTCATAACTACGCTAGAGAACAATTAATCCCGCTAACTCGCTAACTCGCTAACCTGCTAAAAAGAAAAAGGGCGGTAAGTTCAACAAAACACGCAGTAGATGGTGCGGCCAATTTTCATCCATCCGCGGGTCTGCAACGCCGATGTGGGACTAACTTGCTAACTCGCTGACTTGCTTCACTCCGCCGGATCCGCCACCCGCCCCATGAAGAGAATGCTTCCCGACCGCGAATCGCGAATGAGAAAAACAAAAGGATGATCGGCGCGAAACACGATCGGTGGGGGCGGAGGCGCCTGCCGACGCACTGCCATCGCACCCATCACTGTCGACGTGGCCGCTGCCGCTTCCGTGCCCTTTTCGTTTACATCGACATACGCCTTGTGTATGGCCGCGGAAATGTAGAGCTCCGGCTTGCCTGTCATTCCGGAAAAATCCGCGGCTTTGCTGAATGCCTGCGCCATGCCCATCTTCTCGAGCACTCCGCTCAACTCGAACTGCTGCGTCATGTTGAACCGCGGCAGCGTGAGAATCACTTTCGGCGCGGCCTTCAACTTGTCGATCCAGTCGGCAGCCGCCGCGGCCGTGAAAGCCCGCTCCAGCGCCGGCAGCCCCGCGCGATCCTTCGGCAGCAGCACCACCATCGCCAGATCGCCTCCCGCATACGGCAGTTCCAGCTCCTGGAAATTGCCGCCATCGTAGTAACGATACCCGCCCGTGCGATGCATCATCGCTCTCTTCACCGCGCGCGACCCTGAAAGATAAAAATCCTCATCCTTCGTTTCTGCCTTCGCAAACGGGTCGCGCCAGTCGCCTTTGAAGTAGATGGCGTTGGTCAGCACCAGGCGTGTCATCGGAGTGAGCACGCCAGACCCGATCAGGTTCCTGATCTTGTCGTTGGTCTGCTGCTCCACCCAGCGATTGATGTCGCCGCGCACCGCCTCAGGCGCGGTTTTGAAATCCACGCGATGCAAACCCGCGCCGTAATTGTCCTCAACCAGTTTCAGATAGGCCGGCAGAAAATTCTCGTCCTGTTGCGCCCACAATGCATCCGCCACGCGCAGCTCGTAGCTTTTGTGTTGCGCGTTCATGCCGGAAAGCAGAGCGCCCATCGCCGGTTGCAGGCGATCCTGCGGCAGCGTGAAATGAAAAACCGTTGCCATCTCGGTGGCGGTTTCGCCGCGCGCGCCCGCATAAGCCATCGCGAATGCCGTTGAAATGCTCTCTGGCGAAAAGAAAAGATTGCCCGGCTGCCGGCGCAAGTGCCCGTAGAGATCGACTGCAAATGCGTTGCTGCCTTTCACTGCATCGGCCTGATCGGCGTTACTGCTTTGAGTAGGCGGCATGGCAAGAACTCCCGGGCCGGCCAGCAGCGTGAGCAGGATGTAAGCCACGAGCTTCATGACGCACCCCCGGTCCTATATTGAACCAAAAACGCAAAACGCGGCCGATTCGCACCGGCCGCCCCTGCGTATCTCAAATGCAATTCGTCCGCCGAAGCCTTCATCTCCGGCACTCGCCGGCCGCCGACCCAGCCCGCTAACTCGCTAACCCGCTACCCCGCGACTCGCTGCTCTTACGCCCGGCTCAAATAAGCCCCTTCGCTCGTGTCCACGCGGATCTTCTCGCCTTCGTTGATGAATGGCGGCACCTGCACTATCAGGCCCGTCTCCAGTTTTGCCGGTTTGGTCACGCTCGAAGCCGTCGCCGACTTCAGACCCGGCTCCGTCTCCACCACTTCCAGGTCCACCGTCTGCGGCAACTCGATGCCTACTGGATTTCCGTCGTGGTAGCTCACCTTGATCTGCAGGTTGGCGGTCAAATATTCCACCGCGTCGCCCAGCGTCGAGCTCTTCAGCACTGTCTGCTCATAGTCCACCGGGTTCATGAAATAGTAATCGTCGCCGTCGGCGTAAAGAAATTCCATCGGGATTTCATCCACCACCACCTTCTCGATGGCGTCGGCCGAGCGGAAGCGGTGCTCGAACATCGCGCCCGATTTCAGGTTGCGCAGCTTGGCCTGGATGAAAGCGCGCAGGTTGCCGGGTGTGCGGTGTTCCACCTTGAACACCAGGTGCAGTTGATCGTTGTGCTTGATGATCATGCCGGGACGAAGTTGTGTGGCGGGAATCGCCATGAGAAACGTGCTCCTTGAAAAAATCGCGGTCATTCCGCGGAGAAATTCGGTCTTAACAGGCGCGGAAAAGCTCAATGTTTTGAAAGGGCACGACTTCAGTCGTGCCGCGAGCGGGCCAAAGTTCACATGGCCTTCAGGCCTGGAGGAGAATCAGGCTCTTCGCTCTCCGACGCACTTTTCCGCAGCTTCTTAAGCCCTCTTATGATTGTAACTTAGCCGCAGGTCTGGCCGCCGCGATGGGACCGCGTATTCAGCGCCGTTTCGCGGACCCTCGCCGCGTTTTGGCTTCTGTCGCACCGCCTGTCGCGCCCGCACTCTCTTCCGGCGCAGCCAGCGCTCGCGATCCATTCCGCTGCAGATCGCCCAGCGCATGCAGCCGCAGAAAATCCGTCGAACCAGACTTCGTCCGCGTACCCGCCACGATGGCAATCACTTCCTTCGCCCTCACGTAGCCGTTCTTTTCCAGCAGATGTTCGGCGGTCTCGACCATGGCTTCCGTGCTGTGCAGCTTCTTGCAGTGGATCGGCATCGTTCCCCACAGCAGATTCAGGCGGTGAATGGTCTTCTCGTTGGGGCTGAGGGCAAAAATCGGCGCGGAAGGGTGATACTTCGAAAGCTGCCGCGCCGTCGTCCCCGATTCCGTGAATAACGCAATTCCGCGCAGATCCAGGTCGTCGGCGGCGTGTGCTGTCGCTTCGCAAATCGTTTCCGCAATCGAAAGCTGCGTGTGCCGTACCCGCGGCTCCTTTGTGCCCTGGTCCTTCATGTGGCGCTCGGCTTCAGCCACAATTCGCGCCATCATCGCTACCGCTTCCACCGGATACTTGCCCACCGCCGACTCGCCAGACAGCATCACCGCGTCAGTGCCGTCATATACCGCGTTGGCAACGTCGGAAACTTCCGCTCGCGTCGGCCGCGGATTCTCAATCATTGACTCCAGCATCTGCGTCGCCGTGATCACCGGCTTGCGATACTCCGTTGCGCACCGGATCATGTGCTTCTGAATTGCGGGCACCGTCTCCGGCGGTACCTCCACGCCCAGGTCGCCGCGCGCCACCATGATTCCGTCCGCCACCTGCAAGATGCTCTCCAGGTGCTCGATTGCCTGCGGCTTTTCCAGCTTGGCAATGATCCACGTCTCGCTGCCCAGCGCCGCTACGCGATTGCGTACCAGTTGCACGTCCTCCGCGGTGCGCACAAACGAGACCGCGATCGCATCCATGCCGCACTTCAACGCGAACTCCAGGTCCACCGCATCCTTCTCCGTCAACGATGGCGTCCGCACCAGCACGCCGGGAAGATTGATCCCCTTGTTCTCGCCCAGTACGCCGCCGTTGACGATCTCGCAAACCACGTCTTCGCCGTCCACCTCGTGCACGCGCAGCTCGATCAGACCATCCGACAGCAGAATTCGCGACCCCTGCTCCACGTTTTCCGCCAGCGTTTTGAAAGTCGTGCCCACCAGCGACGATGTCCCCGGCACCTCCCGCGGCGTGATGGTCAGCCGGTGGCCCGCTTTCAGCAGCACGGGCACGTGATCCTTCAGCAGCGAAGTTCGAATCTTCGGCCCCTGCAGGTCCCCCAGGATGCACAGCGGCTTGCGCTCCTCCCTGCTTACCTTGCGCAGCTTCTCAATCACCGCCATCTTGCTTTCATGCGACCCATGCGAAAAATTCAGCCGCACCACGTCCACCCCGGCGCGCAGCATCTCCCGCAGCACAGGTTCCGTGTTGGAAGAGGGGCCAAGCGTGGCCACGATCTTCGCCCGTCGCTGCAGTGGCGATTCGGTAAGGCTTAAATCGGCAAATTGCATCAAAAACGGCTCCAGTTGCGCTTCTTTGGAGTGAATAGGTATATGACGGCGGGGAAGCAAGCGCTGTGCTTTCTATTGTAAATGGCGCGCGAAAGTCGCAGAATCCATTGCCCTCCTGGAGGGCAGCCGGCAAGCTGGTCGGTGTGGGCCACTTACTGCCGGAAAGGGATCACCTCGTGCACGCGCCGGTTGCTGTCCTGCTTTTGCCGCGAGCAATAGAGCGCTCCGTTCACTTCGGCGCCCAGCAGCACGCTGAAAGACGTGATGTAGAGCCACACCAGCGTCGCAATCCCCGCCGCAAACGATCCGTAGAATCGTGAATAGTTCTCATCCCGCGTTACATACCATCCGAAGGCCAGCGTAGCGGGAAACCATATCAGCGTTCCCGTAATCGCGCCTGGCACTACCCGCATCCAGCGCTCCCGCCGTCTGATGCCGAAGTGATAGAGCACCGTCAGCACCGCCGTCGTGGTTCCCACGGCCACTGACCAGCGCACGACCCGCCAGAAAATCACTACCACCCAGCGCAATTCGTGTCCCGCCACATCGATCATCCAGTGTTCGATCTGGTGTCCGAAAACAACTACCAGCGTAGCCACCGATAGCGGGATGAGAATGATGGGCACCAGCAGCAGCGCGCGCATCCGCCGCCCCCAGAAGGTCCATTCCTCCTCCGGAATCCGATAGGCGCGGCGGAATCCCTCCATCAGCGAAAGCATCACGCCCAGGCCGGCCAATACAGTCAAGCTCAATGCTGACAGAATGACCTGCAGCGAGTGCAGCGTGTGCGTGAGCACCGCCGCTTGCAGCAGGTCCATGGTGTCGGCGGGCAAAAACTGCTCGAACATCGTCCGCAGATCGCCCATCAGCGTGTTGCCCTCCTGCGCCTGTGAGAGCAGCGTTGTCGCCACCAGCAGCGCCGGAAAGAGCATTAACATGGCCGAATAAGCGGCGGCCTTCGCCGTGTTGATCACGTCGTGCGCCAGCGCTTCGCGGAACGCCTGCCTGAATTTTGCGAAATTGACCTTCATCCGCACTACACGCCAGAGTAGAGCATTTGCTCGCTCTTCACAGTTAGAAGTTTTCGCTCTTCAGTAACCCCGAATCCGTTTCGAAAACACGAGTCAGCATCTCAGTAAGTCAGCGAGTCTGCGGGCGCCTGAGAAGCTGCGGAGAATCCTGGTGGTGTGTCCACTAGCGCGCATCTTTGTTCGCTCCCGGACAGTTCTTCCCACATCGGCAAATCAGTGCGCCGCGCTTTTTCAGCAATTTACCGCCATCCCGCTTTGGCCGGTCGCATGCCTGAACCTGAACGGGCCAGTCTCCATAGTCTCCGAATTCGAACCGCCTCTTCCATCCCTCTTCGGGAGTTGACTTATGAGCGCATTCCGCCAGCACCTGTCTTTTGCCTTCCGCCAGCTCGCGCGCAATCGCGGCTTTTCCCTCGCCGTCATCGTCACGCTGGCTCTGGCCATCGGCGCCAACACCGCCATTTTTTCCGTCGTCAATGTGCTCCTGCTCAAGAGCCTGCCCTATCCGCACCCGGAGCGTATAGGAACCATCTTCCGCAACGTGAATGGCCCTCAACCATATGACGGGCCGCATGGGATCGATGGCGCTCAATGGCAAAAGCTGCGCGACAACGTTCCCGCCCTCATTTCCGCCGTCTCGGGGTGGACCGTATCCGGCGTCAATCTTAAGGCCGGAGCCCACGTCGCCTACGTCCACGACGGCCGCATCTCCCAGCACTATCTCGACGTGCTCGGTATCCACCTCGCCGCAGGCCGCAGCTTCACCGCCGCCGAAGACCAGCCTCGCGGTCCCAACGCCGCGATTCTCACCTACGGCCTCTGGCATATCATCTTCGGCGATGATCCCAACATCCTGGGCCAGGCCATCCATCTCAAAGGGCAGCTGTACACCGTCATCGGAATTCTGCCCCAGGGCGCAACCATTCCCATAAACGCCGACATCTACACCGCGCTTCAGCCCACCACCAGCGGCGAAGGTGCGGGCGCGAATTTCGTGGTCACCACTCGCCTGCGCCCAGGCGCTACCTGGCAGCAGGCTGACGCCCAGATCAATCGCGCCTGGGCAGCCGATGCCGCGGCCCTCGCCGCGCAGTACCGCGCCACGCGCGTCACCTTTCACTCTGTTCCGCTCCAGCAGGGCGAAACCGCCTCGCTCCGCCCCAAAGCCCTGGCTCTCATGCTTGCCGCCGGTCTCATTCTGCTCATCGCCTGCGCCAATCTCGCCGGTCTCACCCTCATCCGCCTCACCCGCCGCACGCCTGAGATCGCCACCCGCCTGGCTCTCGGCGCCTCCCACTGGCAGATTCAAAAGCAGCTTTGGATCGAAAACCTGCTCCTCGCTTTTCTCGGCGGCGGCGTCGGCATTGCCGTCGGCTACCTCGCTCTTCGCGGTCTGCTCTCCTTGCTGCCCAGGAACTTTCTCCCCGTTTCCTCCGTTCCACTTGACGCCCGCGTCCTCACCTTCACCCTCGTCGTCTCGCTCCTCACCAGCATTCTCGTCGGCATGCTGCCCGCGCTCACTTCGCGGCGCGTCGATCTGCGCTCGGCCATCGCCAGCCGCGCCGTGGCCGGTGGCGAGCGCCTCCGCCTGCGACAGGCCCTGATCGCCGGCGAAATCGCCCTCACTGTGCTACTTCTGGCCGGCGCCGGCCTGCTTATCCGCACCCTGGTCCATCTTGAAACCCTGCCGCCGGGCTTCAACCCCCACAACGTGATGACCGCTAAAGCTTCGCTCGACGACGCCCGCTACTTCGACCCGGCTGCCCTCCGCAAACTCTTCGACGACAGCACCGCCACCATGCGCGGCATCCCCGGGGTACAGCAAGCCGCCGTCGCGCTCTCCATACCCTATGAGCGCATTCTCAACGGCCAGATCACCCTGAGAGACGGACCCAACGCGGGACAGAAGGTCCAGAGCGATGCGGACTTCGTGACCCCCAATTACTTTTCCACCCTGCAGATCCCTCTCCTCGCCGGCCGCGATTTCACCGCCGGCGACAGCGCAAACACGCAGCCGGTCGCCATCGTCAATCAGACCTTCGCGCGCAAATTCTTCCCCGGCCAGAATCCCGTCGGGCACGCATTCGACAACGGCGTGCTCATCATCGGCGTGGTGGCCGACACGCAAATCTCCTCCGGTCTCAACTGGGTTGCACCTCTGCAGACCGAAGAGACCCTCTATCGACCGGCCACCCAGATCGATCCGCATTTTCTCCCCGTTCTTTTGGTGTGGTTTCAGCCCAGTTGGATCGTCCGCACCGCCGGCCCCATTCAGGGCCTCACCGGCCAGATGCAGCAGGCCCTCGCCACCGTCGATCCCGGTGTGCCCTTTTCCGGCTTCTACAGCATGAACGACCTGCTCAACCAGACCCTCGCCACCCAGCGCATCGAGGTCGCCCTCCTCGTCGTAATGGCCGGCCTCGCCCTGCTCCTCAGCGCGCTCGGCATCTTCGCCCTCGTCGCCAACATCGTCGCCCAGCGCACCCGCGAAATCGGCATCCGTCTCGCCCTCGGCTCCAGCCTCCGTCAGGCCATGGTCCACATTGGCGCCCCAGGCATCCGCGCCGCCACCTTCGGGCTCGCCGCCGGCCTCCTCCTCAGCGCCGCCGGCCTCCGCGTCATGCGCAGCATCCTCTATGGCGTCGACGTTTATGACACGCCCACCCTCGCCGCCGTCGTCCTTACCCTGGCCGCGGTAACCCTGCTCGCCACCGCCATCCCCGCCCTGCGCATCGCCCGCATCGACCCTGCCACCACCCTGCGCGAGGAGTGACCTATCTAGCACTTGTGCTCTCGGGACCCACCCGACCAGCTGACCCGCTGACTTGCTGACCCGCTGTCTCGCTGACTTGCTGTCTCGCTGACTTGCTGACTCGCTTAGAATCAGCAACTTAGCTCCTATATATTTCGACAGAGCAGGGAATCGCCGCCCCTCCCCCGGCCCGCTGGTCCGCCACCTCGCTGACCCGCCGCCACTTAGCCGCTCCCCATACCCTTAGTGCCCTTGCATCCGTGACCAAAGGCGCTTAAGATGCGTCAATTGAGAGTCATGGGTCTCGCAACTTCTAGTTCCGCAGTAATGGCTCCGGCGGCATCGCCTGCACCCACCGGACTCCACCTCCGCATCGGCAAGCTCTGCGTCGCGCTCCAGGCCCCCACGCCCGCCGAGCTCCTCGATCGCGCCCAGGCCGTCCTCGCCGACTGCCGCTTCCTCGAGTTCCGCCTCGACGCCCTGCCCAAGCCCGCCGCCGCGTTCCCCAGGCTCAAGGAATTCCTCGCCGCCCGCCGCGACGTCACCGCCATCGCCACCTGCCGCCGCAAAGAAAACGGCGGCAACTTCACTGGCTCCCTCAGCGCCGAACTCGACATCCTTCTCAAGGCCGCCGAGTGCGGATGCCACATCGTCGATCTCGAAGTCGAATCCGCTGAGGGATTACGCGCTTCCCAACTAGCGAGATTCCGCGAAGCCCTGCACGCTGCCGGCGCGGCGCTGCTGGTCAGTTTTCACGACTTCACCCGCACTAAAAATCTCGAGCATGCCGCCGACCGGATTCAGGCCTTCGAGCCTGACTTCATGAAAGTGGTCTCCACGGCCCGCCAGCTCTCTGACAACCTCGCCGTCCTCCGCCTCATTGAAGCGCGCTCGCTCGGCGCCCACATTGTCGGCATCGCCATGGGAGAAGAGGGCCTGGTCAGCCGCGTTCTCGGCCCGCGCGCCGGCGCTGCCTTCACCTTCGCCTCTGCCGGTGACGCAGCCGCCGCCGAATCCACCGCTCCCGGCCAGCTCTCCGCGCGCGCCATGCTCGACCTCTACCGCCTCGACCAGCTCGACCAGGCCACGCGCATCTTCGGAGTCGCCGGCAACCCCATCGCCCACTCCCTCTCCCCGCACATGCACAACGCCGCCTTCCGGCGCGAGATCGTCAACGCCATTATGCTGCCCCTCAAGGTGCGCATGCTCGACGACCTGCTCACCCTCGCCCGCGATCTGCCGCTCGCCGGTATCGCCGTCACCATGCCCCTCAAACAGGAGGTCCTGCCGCACCTGGCCAACATGGACCCGCTCACCGCCCGCATCGGCGCCTGCAACACCCTGCGCACCGGCGCCGACGGCAAGCTCTACGGCTTCAATACCGACGTGGCCGGCGTGGTCCGCCCGCTCGAAAAACGCATGAAGCTCCACGGCTCCCGCATCGTCGTCATCGGCGCCGGCGGAGCCGCCCGCGCCGCCGTCTTCGGCCTCATCGAGCAGGGCGCTGAAGTCTTCGTCGTCAACCGCACCCACGAAAACGCCGTCTCCCTCGCCCGCAAAGCGAAGGCCAAATCCCTTAAGCAGGAACTGCTGGCCAAAAATCGTTTCGACGCGCTCATCAACACCACGCCCTGCGGCATGGCCGGCGTCAAGCAGGCCATGCCCATCAAGGAAAACGAGCTCAACGCCGGCCTCGTCTTCGACATGGTCTACAACCCCATGGAGACGCCGCTCATCAAGCTCGCCCGCTCCCGCGGCATCCCCGTCATCGGTGGCCTGGAGATGTTCGTGCAGCAGGGTGCACGCCAGTTCGAAATCTGGACCGGCAAACCCGCCCCCGAATCCGAAATGTATCGCGTAGTAGAGATGGCGCTGCGCAAGCATACGTAGTTTCAGCTTCTAGGTTGAGATCTAATTGCGATCTGGCACCAATAGATCGCATCCTTTCCATAACAAATTTCTTCCCATTGGCAAAGACAACTATTATCATTGGCCACGCCATGCGCTGCCACACTTGCCTGCGTCTTTTGTGCCTTCTGGTTGTGTTGATCCTTCCCTATGGTTCTGCCTCGGCTAAAGACAAGCCCTTTCAGACCATTGACTGGCCTGCTTCCGGCGCCCCGGTTGTGCGATTTACGTTTGAGAAGCTCAAGCCATTGGAAGGCATCGGAGAACTTCACGTATATAACCTGGATGTTGTCGCCGAAAACCTTTCCCAGAAGTTGATCCCAGCCGCGCGATTTACCGTTTACATTTTCGACAAGAACAAAGTACGCATCGGTCAGGACATCCTCAGCTTGTCCAACGTAGGTCCTGGTGAAACGGTAAAATTCGAAACTTCCGTATCGGTCTCCGGCAAGCCCGAGTCGATGTCAATGGCTGAAGTAGCTAACGCCAGCACCATCACCCTCACAGTCAATTCCACACCGCAAGGCGCACTGCTGAGCGTAGACGGTGTACAGCAGGGTCCAACGCCGCGCCTTGTCCGCGTCGGTATTGGCCAGCACACTCTCACCTTCAGCCAGGAAGGATTCACCACCGGCACCTTCCCACTCCAGATCGGTCCTAACGATGTTTCAGGTGGAAGCATCAGCTACCAGCTAGGGTCGGCGGCCTTCGACTCAGTCGAACTGCGCGACGGCAGCGTTCTCAATGGCGATGTGGTTTCCATTTCTGGAATGGATATTCAGGTCCGGGTAGGCGGCGTAATCCAGCACATCGATCGCAATGCGGTGAAGCGGATTATGTTCACGCAGCGCGCAACGCCGGCGGCCACTCCACCCCTCCCGCCAGCCACGTCGACCCAGCCTTCTCAATGACCCGCCGGCTCGCTAACTCGCTAACCCGCTAACTTGCTAACCCGCTAACTTGCTGACTCGCTAAAAAGAAACACTTCGCTCATGCTAGGCAGTCAAAGGTTGAATTTGGACTGCATAGCCGAGGTTGCGGAGCCGTTTGAGCAGGTGGTTGACCTGCTGGGTAGAGGCTCGTTTGTGAAAATGTGCAGCACCTAAA
>DASYWU010000065.1:0-11790 GCA_035935755.1 Occallatibacter sp.
ACTCCGGCAGGGTGGCCGTCAGAGCCACGGTTGAAGTGTTGGAGGTTTGTGCCTGTCCGAGAAGAGCCGCAGGGCTAACCAGGGCAAGCAATCCCGCTGCAATCGAAACTGCCGGGAGAAATCCTTTGATGCGTATCATTCGATGAGCTCCTTGTGTTGTCCAGGTTCGAGCACAAACGAGGAGCCCGGGTATCTTCTCCCGTCGGCGCTAACCATTCTGGATTGCTGAATTGAAACCAGTCTAGCTTCGGAAGCGCAAGCAGGCTATTCAACTTTGGGTGACATGCTACGAGCACGGGTGCTACAAGCCCCGCATTCGGTAACCAGAACTTGAAGTACTTTCGCAGCAGATTTATCGATTTATCCAGCTTATCTCCGCCATCCCAACCTCCGCACTGGGGGACGGGCAGTAACATGATTGCAGTTATAACTCTTTCCCTGTTGTGTATCTGGCGGCGCTCAGCGGCATCGTCGCTAGCCGAACTTACGCCAATCTACCGCGCAGTGCGGAACGCTCTTATAGGGCTTCCATCCGGATGTCGAACCTGGCTGAGTCCGGCCGGGCAGAGGATCCCGACCTGTTCTTCTTACCAAACAGGAGATTGACTGAGTTGGAGCGCGAATGCGCCCGGTTGGTTTGACCCGCAGCCTGAGTCATCAATGTCAATACTCCGCCTCCGGACTGTATTGTCTCTGCACAATCGGCGGACTGACACTGCGCGGATTTGCTTCCATTCCGATGCGGAAGTATAGCGGCCGAAGAATCTGACTGAGCTCCCCTGATATCGGGGGTCGTCTGCGACTCGATTGCAAGCCCGCCAAACAGTCGCAAAGTGGTGCGGCGCGCGGGCACGGCCCAGGAAGTCTTCACTTCAACGCGCTCATAATCCTCGACTGGCGTACCAACCTGCCGAGTCGAGATAGTGTCCGGCGTCGCGGACACGGAAAGGGATTCGAGAGTGGCAATCAGCATCACACTTGCGGGGCGCGAGTGCAGCTGCGCGAACGAGAGCCGGGAGGGCAGGAGCACGAGCGAGATCGCCAGCACTGCCAAACTGAGCTTTAGAATTCGGGTTATCATCTGTGAGATTTCTCCCGACAATGAGCTCGTTTTGTCATTATCGACCCAGGGGAATGATTCAACAGCGGGTGGTAACTGAGAAGAAACACCAAAGTCATGAATGGGCTCCGGGGAATGGAACACATAGCGCCCGAACTTACAACCTGTGAACGGCTGTATACAGTGGACTCGGCAGTTGTTACTTTGGTTACGCGAATAGAAGGGCATGTTTCACGCTACCCTTCGATGCGTCAGCAGTTTCGCGCGACCGCATATGTTCGGTGAACCGCTGTGGTATCGACCGGTTCTGCCGTGACCCGGGTGTGGACTAAACCGAGGTCCTGCTCATCCGTCGCGTCTCGCGCGGCGACTGGACTTTACCCAAACTGGCGAATTACATCGCGGCGGCGAATTTCGAACACGCATCGGGACGTATGAGTTTCACGGCAAGACAGCGAGTTATTCCTGTATCCCGGCGAGCTGTCCCGTGAACTAAGAGCGCGGGCCGGGTTTTGGGCCAGCCTGCGCAGCGGGCTTCTTCCTGATTGCTTCAGGGCTTGACGCACCCATCGACATGAGCACGAATCCGAAGCCCTTGCGCAACATTTCCAGCAGCTTCATCTTTCTACCTTCAAGCAAATTCCCGCTATCGCAGCCGGCTTTCTCAGCGCGCTGTCTTCATTTCGGGCAAACATCGGAATCTCAATTCCGGCAATCGAGCACAGACGCTTGTCCTACTTCTTCTTCGCCGGCGCAGGCGGCGCCGGCGCGGCGGGTGGCGCCGGGCTCACCATCACATCAGCCGCCGGCGGCAGTTGCTTGTTCGCGTTGGCCAGAAGCAGCGTCACCTGCCACATCTGCTGGTCGCTCAGGATTTTGTCGAAGGCCGGCATGCCGGTCAGGCGAATTCCGTTGGACACTTTCCAGTAAGTCTCGCCCGGCGGATCGTCGCTCACGCCCACCACGTCGCCGCGAGGATGCTTGCGCCAGAGCTGCGGAGCGCCGGGAAACATGTGCGCGCCGAAGTCGGAGTTCTTGCCTTTCTGGCCGTGACAGAATGCGCAGTTGTCGCTGTAAATCTGCGCGCCGGCAACCAGGTTGTCGTCGGTCGGTTCCAGGGGCGGAGTCTTCACCATCTCGCGGTCGATGCGCGCGTGCAGCGGCACGCTGGTGATCTGCTTCTCAAAAGGCAGCGGGTGGTCGGCAACAGCCACCGGCGGATTGCCCCAGTGAAACCACACCATTATGCCCAGCGGAACAAGCAGGATTCCGATGATCAGACCCGAAACAAGACGACCCATCTCCCTCTGACCTCCAACCGTTATCCATCCTACGGTATCGACCCCGGGTGCGCGTTCCAAATGCGGTGCGGGTTAAGCCCCGTTGATGAACCTGCTTCGCAGCGACATATGCTTCCATCGCCCGCGCCAGCAGCTTTTCAATCCTCCCTTCGTCTAAACCGGTACAGGTTCAGCCACAAACACTCCCTCCAGATGATTTAATACCTACTGGGGGGAGCGCGCCTGAAGCCGCAGCCTGCTCCCGCACTCCCGTGGAGGAATCCCGATCACGATGCGCTCTCTTGTCCGTCTTGCATTTTTGCTGGCGTGGACCATTCCCGCCGGCCTCAACCTTTCGGCACAGACTCCTCCAGCTCAAACTCCTCCAGCCCAGACTCCATCAGCTTCGACCTCGAGCAGCAGTTCCCAGCAGACGCCCACCCTCTCACAACAGGAAATGACGGTGCAGGAGCGCATCCGCATGCGCCGGGAACAGCGGCGGCAGCAGGCCATCCGCGACACTTACTCCCACCGTTACGACGCCTTTCTCGGCATGGGATATTTGCGCTTCACCCCGGGGAACTACATGCAACGCGTCACTCTCTACGCGTGGGATACCGAGCTGACGCGTTACGAGAGTCTCCGCCTCGGCATCACTGGCGACGTGCGCGGCTACTACGGAACGCCCTTCATCTATCCCAACCCGAACCCGAGTAACGGCTCGGTCACGCGGCCGGCCATCAGCCACTACGATTTCCTGATCGGCCCCACTTACCGGTTCATGCTGCGTCCGAAATACGCGCTCTCCGCCCGCGCCCTGGGCGGATATGCCATGGGAAATTTCACCGGCGACACCAACGGCTTCGGCAGAGTTTGCTACTCCGGCACTAACTGCTACCTCTGGCCCGATGGCGGCACCTTCGCCATCTCGGGAGACGTCCTGGGCGAGTACAACGTGAGCCCGGGCCTGGCGCTGCGCCTGGGCGCCACCGACTACATCACCGGCTTCGGCTCCAAGATGCAAAACAGCGTTGGATTTACCAGTGGTTTCGTCTTCCGCTTCGGCAAGCAATAAGACGCGCAGAGCCACTTCGACGGATACTCTGAGACGGGGATAAACTTGATAAGATAGCGTCTTTGCTCCACACACCCTGAGCCAGGAGGCAAGCCGATGAATTGGACCATTCAAGACGTTGCTTTGCCCGCGCGATTGCGCCCTCCTGCACCTCTGACAGACGAAGAACTGATCGCTTTTTCCCAGGCGAATAAGCCCTGCCGGGTCGAGCGGCTGGCTTCAGGAGAGATAGTTGTGATGACTCCCAGCGGTTTTGAGAACAACCGCCGCGAAGCCTACCTGGTTCATGAACTATTTGCCTGGGCAGAAAAGGACGGCCGAGGTATAGCCTTCAGCTCCAACGCTGGATTTAATCTGCCCGACGGCTCGACTTTCAGCCCGGATGCGGGTTGGGTTGAGGCAGCCCGTCTTGCTGCACTTACAAAAGAACAGCGCGAGCGCTACCTGCCTTTTGCGCCTGATTTTGTAGTCGAGATTCTTTCGCCGACGGATTCCCTTGCCGAACTCGACGCCAAGATGGGAAAGTGGATCGCCAATGGTGCTCGGCTGGGCTGGCGCATCGACCCATTCGGCGGCACCATAGCTGTATTTGCGTCTGGAAGCGCGCCGGTTGTGCTTGATCGCCCTGAAAGCGTGGAGGGCGAAGGGCCCGTAGCCGGCTTCCACTTGCCGATGGCCCCGTTGTGGGCCACGCGATAGCGTTAAGGCATTGTTGCCGTCCGCAGATCCGTCTCCTGAAAATCCGTGCCCTTGAACAAAATCGGTTCCCGCTTCACCCGCGCCAGCGCGTAGCTGAAGCAATCACCAAAATTAAGCTGCGCCGCATGACCGCTGCCTTTGCCGTAATCCCGGTAGGCCTGGCGGGCGATGCGCGCCTGTTCCGCCGTGACCGGCTCGATGACAATTTTGAACTGCTCAATCAATTCATCAAGGTGCCGGCTCAGCGTCGGATTCCGCCAGCTGTCGATCACGATCGAAACTTCCAGGTACGATGCGGCTGACAAAGATGAATTGCGCGACCCATCGAGAAGATTTCGAATGGTTTCCCAACCCGCTTCGCGTTTAAGCAGCGCCACAATGGCCGATGGGTCCACGATCATTTCGGCAAACCCGTTTCTTCGTCATAAAGCTCATCCATTAGCTCTTTGGAGGTGCGGCCGTCATTCATGATGGCAGCAGTGTCCTTGGTAATCCGCTCGAGCCATTGCACCCGGCTTTCACGCGTCGCAGCTTCTCTCTGTCGCTCCAGCCGCTCTCGCAGTGCGATGGTGACAGCCGTCGTCACGGTTTCGCCGTTTTCCCGCGCCAGCTCCTGAGCCAATTTCACGGTCTCCGGATTTTTGATGTTTAGGCTCACTATTTCTACCTTTCTACCTCTACATTATACCATTCTACCATCACCTCTCCGCAGAAAGAGCGCATAGCCCTTTAACCCGTCTCTCCGGCGGGAATCTCGCAAATCGCCTAATCTAAACCTATGAGCAACACGAGCCTGGAGACGCAGGCTGCAGCGCAACCCCCTTTCGATCTGCTTGTCATCGGTGCCGGCCCAACCGGGCTGGCCTGCGCCATTGAGGCGCAAAAGATGGGCTTTCGGGCGGTTCTCGTCGACAAAGGATGCGTCTGCAACTCCATCTACCACTACCCGTCGCACATGACGTTTTTCACCACCTCGGAGCTGCTGGAGATCGGCGACATTCCCTTTCCCAGCACCAACGCCAAGCCTTCACGCAATGAGGCATTGGAGTACTACCGCCTGGTGGCAGCTCACTACAAGCTCGACGTGCGCCAGTACCATCTCGTGGAGCGCGTAAGCGGTGCGGACGGCGATTTCAGCGTGCACATCGTCGACCGCTACGGTCGGCATAGCGAGCTGCATGCCCGCAAGCTGGCCCTCGCCACCGGCTACTACGACCTGCCCAACTACATGGATATTCCCGGCGAAGAGCTGAGCAAGGTGCATCACTACTACGACGATCCGCACCCCTACTTCGCCACCGACGTTGTGGTCATCGGGGGAAAGAACTCCGCGGCCATTGCCGCGCTGGAGCTGTGGCGGCACGGAGCTCGCGTGACCCTGGTGCACCGCGGCCCCGAAATGCACCGGCACGTTAAATACTGGATCAAGCCGGATATTGAAAATCGCATTAAGCATGGCGAGATCAAAGCGCATTTCCGTTCGCAGGTCGTGGAGATTACGCCGGACAGCGTGGTGCTGGAGACGCCCGAAGGCCGTCAAACTCTGAAGAACGATTTCGTCTTCGCGCTGACCGGATATCATCCCGATTTTGACTTCCTGGAGGCCTTGGGCGTTTCCTGCCAGGGGAATGACCGTCAGCCGGTCTGCCAGCGGGACACGCTGGAAAGCAACGTACCGGGAATCTATCTCGCGGGCGTGATCGTGGCCGGATCGCGCACCAACGAAATATTCATTGAAAACGGACGCTTTCACGGGCGGCAGATCGCCGCGGCGCTGGCTGCAAGCATGGCCAGGCCTGACCGCGAACAAGCGATCCGGTAGACTGGTTTCAGGGTTCCCCGAAAGAAGGGATAGGAGTGCGCATGCGCTTGTGGCCGCGCTCGATCCGGTGGCAGCTTCTTACCGGGCTGCTGCTGCTCGAAGCACTGTCGATCGGCCTTTTCGCCGCGCTGCTGGTACATCAGCAGGAGCGCAGGATCTACCTGCGCGCCAGGCAAACCCTTGCCTACCAGGTCACCTCGCTCGCCGTGCAATCCGCTGAAGCGCTCGGCCAGGACCGGACGGAATGGGTGCAGTTCTACGTAAAGATGATGGTCAATTCCCCGACCGTCGAAGCCACCAAGATCAGCGATCTGTCCGGCGGGATATTGTTTTCAAGCAGCAGCAAGGGCGAGCAGACCCAGCTCAGGCCCGACGAGCGCGCCCAGATCGCGCTCATGCGCAGCGACGAACCGCGCGTATTCACCGGACCCGACAACCGCTGGGAAGCCGTCCATGCCATATACACAGGAGATCGCCTGCGCGGCTACGCCTGGGTCACCTTCGACCGCAACATGGCCCGGCAGGAAATCCGCTCGCTTCTCAGCGACCTTTCCATCTTCGGAGTTATCTGGCTGCTGGCATCGGCGGCCCTTATGCTCCTTGTCGGACGGGCGATGGCGCGTCCTCTCGCCATGCTGCACCGCGGAACGCGCGCCCTGATGGCCGCCCCGGAGAGCAGCGGCGGGTTCCCGCTGCCCGTGACCGTGCGCAACGAGTTCGGCGATCTCATCGAAGCCTTCAATGGCATGGTCGCCTCCATAGCAGAGCAGCGCGCGGGCCTGAATGACACCCTCTCCCTGCTGGACTCCATGCAGGCCAACGCTCCCATCGGTCTCGCCTTTTTGGATCGCCGCTACCGCTTCGTGCGCGTCAACCAGGTCTTCGCAGGCATGACCGGCGTGCCCCTCAGCCGTCACCTGGGGCGGACATTATCGGAACTCCTGCCCAGCGATGCGGCGCAAAAACTGGAGGAAACAGTCGCCCAGGTCTTCACCAGCGAGCAGCCGGCGCGCAACCTGGAGCTGAGCGGGCAGGACAGTAAGCCGGGGCAATCCTGGACATGGCTGGCCAGCGCCTACCCGGTGCTCACCAGCCCCCAGCAGGTGCGCTGGGTCGGCGTCATCGTGCTCGACGCCAGCGAGCGCAAGCGCAGTGAAGAAGCCCTGCGCAAAACCGAGAAACTGGCGGCCACCGGCCGTCTTGCCGCCTCCATCGCCCACGAAATTAACAACCCGCTGGAGGCCATCACCAATCTCCTTTTCCTTCTCCGTAACTTCTGCAGCCTCGAGGGGCCGGCGATGGAGTATGTCACCCTGGCCGAGCATGAGGCCCGCCGCATCTCCGAAATCACGCAGCAGACCCTGCGCTTCTACCGCCAGTCCACCATGCCATCCCGCGCCAGCATGTCGGAGCTGCTCGATTCCGTCCTCAGCCTCCACCAGGGCCGGCTGAGCTCCCTCAATCTCCAGGTCGAACGCAAATACGAACGCGAAACGGATCTCTTCTGCTTCGCCGGCGAACTGCGCCAGGTCTTTGCCAATCTCATTGGCAACGCCATCGACGCAACCCCTTCCGGCGGCCGCATCCTCGTCCGCGCCCATCGCTCGCGCAATTGGAAACAGCCCGATCAAACCGGCATCCGCTTTGCCTTTGCCGACACTGGAACCGGCATGGACGCCGAGGTTCGTGCGCACGCCTTCGAGGCGTTCTTCACCACCAAGGAAGTCACCGGCACCGGCCTCGGTCTCTGGGTCAGCCACGAAATCATCGTCAAGCACCGCGGCATCGTCCACGTGCGCAGCACACCCGCGGGAAGCGGAAAGCCCTCCGGCACCGTCTTCCAGCTTTTCATTCCCGACAACGAGAACCTGCCCGCCGCCGGGTTGCCGGCTCGTACCGCAGATACGGAAGATCTCAGCAAAGAACAGATCGCCTTATCCGACTCGTAACCGGTTCGCAGCCGGCCCACGCCCGTCTTCCCGGCCTCGCACCAGCGCACCGGAACGACTCGCCGTAATATAGACTCGAAGCGGAATGCCGAGATGAGGGCTGGGGCCGGCGGATCCGGAGCAGTAACAGCGTTAGCCGCCAAGCTGCGAAAGCGTGCGCGGCGTGCCGCATTGCCTCTTTGTCTCTCCGCGCTGGTCGCCGCGCAAACCTCGCCGGCGCTAGTGCAACTCAACGAAACCGGCCACATTCTCGTCGCCGGCCGCTCTAGGCCATACATCATCCGCCATCTGCCCGTGGCATCCTTTCCGCAGATTCCCATGGTCGTTCAGGGCATACTCAGCGACCGCGGCTGTCTGATCCCTCAGACCTACGAAGCCCACCGTCCGGAAAACGTAGTCCAGGGCTCCTTCGAGCGCGCCGGAACTTCTGACTGGGCAGTGCTCTGCTCCCACCACGGGACCGTCTCGCTTCTCGTTTTCTTCGGCTCCGACCCCGAGCATCCATTCACGCTCGCCTCAGCGCCGGAGACCGAGCGCCTCCAGGTTCACGACGTCACTGGAGTCCTTGGCTTCAACTGGGGCATTGATCCCGCCTCGCCGGAGCAGGTGCGCGAAGCCCAGGCCGGAATGTATCCCCGCCCGCCCAAACTCAGCCACTTCGCCGTATCCGATTCGGTCATCGAGCACAGCACCCTCTATCATTACTATTCGAACGGCGCCTGGACCCTGCTCCCCACGCCCGATTGAGTCGCGGACCCCGAAAAACGGATCAAACCATCTGAGGAGTGAATCTCCATGCCGGAAGCTGTTTTGGTCAGCGCTGTCCGCACCCCCGTGGGCCGCGCGCCCAAAGGAATCCTCTCCACCACCCGGCCCGACGACCTGGCCGCCATCGCCCTCACCGCCGCGCTCGACCGCGTTCCCGCGCTCGACAAATCCGAAATCGACGACGTCATCCTCGGCTGCGCGCAGCCTGAAGGTGAGCAGGGCTTCAACATCGCGCGCATGGCCGCCTTGCGCGCCGGCCTGCCCGTGGAAATCCCTGGCGCCACCGTCAACCGGCTTTGCTCTTCCGGCCTTGAAGCCATCGCCCTCGCCGATCTGCGCATCCGCGGTGGAGGCGCCAGGGCCATCATCGCCGGCGGCGCCGAATCCATGAGCCTCATCCCCATGGGCGGCATTAAGCCCAGCCCCAATCCCTGGCTCGCCGAGCACTACCCCGCTTCGCTGCTTACCATGGGACTCACCGCCGAACGCGTCGCCCGCCACTTCAACATCAGTCGCGAAGACCAGGATGCCTTCGCCCTCGCCAGCCATCAGAAGGCCCTCGCCGCGCAGAAGGAAGGCCGCTTCGACGCGGAGCTGGTTCCGGTCCCCGTCACCACAGCCGTCCCCGGCGAAAAGGCCGGCAAGCCCGTCGTCACCGAGCGCGTCTTTTCCGCCGATGAAGGCCCCCGCGCCGACACCTCGCCCGAAGCATTGGCTAAGCTCAAGCCCGTCTTCCACGCCAAAGGCACCGTCACCGCCGGCAACGCCTCGCAGACCTCCGATGGCGCCGCCGCCACCGTGCTGATGGATAGCGCCCGTGCGCGCGAACTCGGCATCGAGCCGCTCGCCCGCCTCGTCGCCTACACTGCCGTTGGCTGCCTGCCTGAAGAAATGGGCATGGGCCCCGTCGCCGCCGTGCCCAAAGTGCTGCGCATGGCCGGCCTCACCCTCGACCAGATCGACGTGATCGAGTTGAACGAAGCTTTCGCCGCCCAGGCTCTCGCCGTCATCCGCGAGCTCGGCCTTGATCCGCAGCGGGTCAACGTCAACGGCGGCGCCATCGCCCTCGGCCACCCGCTGGGCTGCACCGGCGCCAAGCTCACCGCCACGCTGCTCGGCGAAATGCAGCGCCGCAAAGCCCGCTACGGCATGGTCACCATGTGCGTCGGCGGCGGCATGGGCGCCGCCGGCATCTTCGAGCGCCTGAATTAAAAAGCTGTGGGCGCCACGTCCGCACAAACACCAACAGCCGGGTTCCTCCCGGCTGTTGGCTTCTGAACGTAAATCTCGACAGATCCGCGGTACTACGCCTTCGCCGTCGCCAGCGCCTTCAGCCGTGCATTCAGCCGGCTCTTGTAGCGCGATACGGTATTCCCGTGCAGCACGCCCTTCTGCACGCTCTTGTCCAGCGCCGCAACCGTCTCCCGGTATTGCGCCTGGGCGGCCTTCGCGTCGCCCGCGGTCAGCGCCTCGCGCAGGGCGCGCAGGGAGGTGCGGATGCGGGTCTTGTTCGCCCGATTGTACTCGGTCTTTCTCTTCGTCTGCCGGGTGCGCTTCAGCGCCGATACATGATTGGCCATTCTGCTTCCTTGATTCTCTAAAGGATGATGCGATCAGCGGTTTCGCAATCGAAGCGCGTCGAAGTCACTTCGCTGAGTGGCTTTTTCCTCAAGAAAAAGCCGCCTGAAGAGCGCCGGAAACGACACAAAAATTGCGGAACCGCTCATAAGAATGCAACTCCGAGCCGCATCCCTCGCAATTTCTTAGTTTATGGGAAAGCCCGGCAGGGGTCAATATTCGCGCCCTCTTCGCCGCGGATCACGGCCGGCACTCCGCCTCCTGCCCCCGCGCCGCAAACGCCCACGTATGGCTCAGCCCAAAATTCACCACCGAGCAGCACACAATCGCAATCCCGTTGGCAACCAGCACCGGCAGATGCGCATTCCCCACCAGCACCCGCATCAGCACCAGATTTCCGGCAATCGACACCAGCCCGTTGGCCAGGTGAAAGCGCACCAGCTGCCCTAAAACCGCCGATCCGTCGCGCCGCTCCGGCCACGTCACGCGCAGGTGCCACGCAAAGTTGTGCAACACCGCCAGCTCCACCGCCGCCGCCGAAGCAGCAAGATAATGTCCGTCATCGCAGCGGTTGAGAACCGCGAGCGCGCCCAGCTGCACCGCCATCCCCATGGCGCCCACCAGGTTGAACCGCACCCAGCGTACAAAAATATTCATGGCAATGGCTCCTGGCGGTAAAGCTGCGCCGTGTGCCTCAGCGTCACCACCGCCGCCATGCCGAACATGATCGTCGCAGCGATCGCGCCACCCACGTCAAAAAGCAGCAGCCTGTGCCCGAAGATCGTGCAATAAGGATCGTGCAGCAGCGCCAGGTTGCCCGCCACCAGCAGCAGGCGAATTTCGGTGGGCCCGAACAACCCCTGCGAAAGCTGGAACTGATCGAGCGTGTAAGTGGCGAGATAGCTTTCCCCCGCCAGCAGCAAAAACGCAATCAGCATGGCAATGGCGACGGGCCAGTGCACAAATCCCGACCAGCCCAGCCCGCACATCAGCGCCACCGCGCCGAAGATGTCCACCATGTGGTCTACATAAAAGCCGTAACGCGGCCGCTGCTGCCGGCGCACGCGCGCCAGGGTTCCGTCCAGGCTGTCGCCCAGCCAGTTCAGCGCAATACACACGATCACCAGCAGCAGCGCAGAACGGTGATAGCGCGCAAGCGCAAAGAAGAGGCCGGCGGCGATCTGCGCGCCCAGCCCCAGCGCGGTGAGCTGGTCCGATGTCACCCACCTTGGCGCCCGCGCCGCCATCCATTCCAGAATTCGCTTCTCCACGCGCGCCGTCAGTGCCTGGTTCACCCGCCGCGCATTGGCAAATTGCGGACTGAGTGTACTCGATGGAGCATTCATGACGATCTTCCTTTCGCAATCTGGCTGTGAATGTGACCTCGAAATCTCATGAAATCGCGGCTCGCGAAAATTCCGGAGGGAGCAGGGGCCTTCAGGCCCCTGAATCGAGCCCTTCCAATGAGAGCGGCTTTACAGGCTGCGGAAAAACTCTTTATTTTTTCTCCTACTTCTCTGAGTGAGGGAGTTTTTGCGCCGAGTTTAGCCTTTCTGCAG
>DASYWU010000066.1:0-70751 GCA_035935755.1 Occallatibacter sp.
CGGCGCCATCGTGCAGATCAGTGTACGCCGCATCGTGCTCCAGATGAGCTCGGCGTATCCCTGGAAAGACATTTATGCGCGGGCCTATCACGCCCTGTGTTGCTGAACCTGAACGCGCCGATCTCTAACCACCTTCCCCGCACAACTTGCATGGCGGAGCTATGCGCAAAATCTCACCTGGCCGACGTCCAAACCTCCAGTCCAGCGCCCCTCCTCACCACTCGGCCACGAAACCAGCCCCCAAAACACACTCCCAACGCCAAAACATAACCGCGATAAGGCAAAATCCATCAGCTGTGAGAAATGCCGGCTAGTCAGTCGCTATCAGATTGAAGATCTCACCAACTGGTCAGCCGCGCAGACGCAAATCTGCCTCGACGGCGGCTGACGTCTGCTGTCACCGCCCCATCGTTGTCTTTACGCTAACTGCGCAGGCGTGTCAACAAATCCTGCGGGTGAACGGGCTTTGCCAGGATTTCGAACTCGTAACCTTGCGAGCGCGCCTTTTCCAGCAGGTCCGCAGTGGCCGCCTGGCCGGAAAACAGCAATATCTTGATACCGGGGAGCAACGCCCTTATGCGAATGGCCGCATCGATGCCGTTCAAATCGGCCATGATCACGTCGGAAATGAGCATGTCCGGTTCAAATGTGGGAGCAAGCTCCAGTGCCTTCTCGCCGGAATATACGGCGCGGGCGTTGAAACCGCTCTGATTAAGAATCATTGTGAGGGTGTCGGCGATGACACGCTCGTCATCAGCCACCAGAACCTTCGGTTTGATTGTCGCTTCGGGCATACGCTCCTCGATGCTCGAACATCGCGCTCAGTCATAGCGCAAAAATTTGGGATTCGGCGCACCGTTAGTTGACTGGCGAAAGCAGGGAAACCCTCCTGGTACGCGCTCATCTCTAATGATACGCTCTGCTTGGGCGGATGCGGAACCCTGTACCTAGGGCATCTCCTAGGGCGTCAGCTTTCGCCGCCGGCTGCGCACTTCCGCAATCTCCGCCGCCCGCCGGTTCACGCCGGTTCACCAGTTCGCAACCGGTCCAAAATATACTTACAAGACGCCGCCACCTCGCGGCCGAAACCCTCGCTGGAGAATATTGGATGCAGGAAGCGGTTGTTTCAAACGCGCCGCCGGTTACGGCTTCTGCCGCCGAAGCCATTATCCGCGCGGAAAAAATCGAGAAGTTCTATGCCCAGCCCAGCGAAAACCGCATCCAGGTGATCTCCGCGACGGACCTAACCATCGTGCCCGGAGAGATTGTCGCACTCCTCGGCCCTTCCGGCTCGGGCAAGTCGACCATGCTCCGCATGCTCTCGGGGCTCTCCACGCCCTCCGCCGGTCAGGTCTACTGGCATGGCAAGCCGATCGCGGAGGCCGAAATCAATGTCTCCATTGTCTTCCAGAGCTTCGCTCTGTTTCCCTGGCTTACGGTGCTTGAAAACGTGGCCGCGCCGCTTCAGGCTCGCGGCTTACCGCCCGCCGAGCGACGCGAACGCAGTCTCAAAATGCTTGATACAGTTGGACTCGACGGCTTTGAAGCGGCTTATCCCAAGGAACTTTCCGGCGGCATGAGGCAGCGTGTCGGCTTCGCACGCGCCCTTGTCGTCGAGCCCGAAGTCCTCTTCATGGACGAGCCCTTCTCCGCGCTCGATGTCCTGACCGCCGAGAATCTCCGCAGCGAGCTGCTCGAACTTTGGTCCAGTAAGACCATGCCCACGAAAGCAGTCTTTCTGGTCACGCACAACATCGAAGAGGCCGTCCTGCTCGCCGACCGCATCATCGTCCTGGGCCGCAATCCGGGCCGCATACGCACGGATTTCCGCGTACCGCTTCCCCAGCCTCGCGATCGCAAATCCGAAGCATTTACGCAGTTGGTGGACTACATCTACAAGGTGCTCACCCGCCCCGATACTGCGCCCGCCGAAGTTCCCGGCCCGCGCGTCCGCGACCAGCGCCAGATGCGCTACCAGATGCTCCCCCACGCGCGTCCCGGCGGCATGGCCGGGCTTCTCGAATTGCTCCTCGACAAGGGCGGCCGGGACGATATCTACCGCATGGCCGACGATCTCGCTTTTGAAATCGACGACCTTTTCCCCATCGTGGAAGCGGCGCAACTGCTCGGCTTCCTCAAGGTCGAAGAAGGCGATGCCGTCATCACTCCCGCTGGAGAAGATTTTGCCAACTCCGAAATTCTGCGCCAGAAGGAACTCTTCCGGGATGCGGCGCAGTCCAACATTCTCCTCCTCCGCCAGATCCGCCGGGCACTCGAAACTAAGAGCGACCACACCGTCCCTGCCGAGTTCTTCCTCGACATGCTCGACGAGCAGTTCAGCGAAGAGGAATGTGAGCGCCAAATGGATACGGCGATTGCCTGGGGGCGCTATGCCGAACTATTCGATTATGACTCGGGGCGGCGCCGCTTTATCATGCCTGACAGTCAGGAAGAAGAAATCTCCCCCAGCGAGGATCGTCTGTGAAGATCCAGCATCCGCTTGCGCGTTCGTTGGTCACGGTCAGCAATTGGCCCTTCTTCATCGATCTCGGCATCGGCGCCTGTGCGTTGGCCATTTTTCTCGCCATCGTGCATACCTGCATGTACTGGTTTGAGCATCCCGTTCCAGTTGTTCCCATTTCCACTTCATTCGCAGCGCTTCCGGTGTACGCCTTCTATTCCATCGGCCGCATGTGCATCGCCTATGTGCTGAGCCTTGTCTTCGCCATAGCCTATGGCTATACGGCAGCTTACAATCGCCGCCTTGAGCCGTGGATGGTTGCCCTCCTCGATATTCTCCAGTCCATTCCTGTGCTCAGCTTTCTCCCGCCGGTAGTGTTGGCCATGGTTGCGCTCATTTCTGGTCGTCAGTTGGGCATCGAATTGGGCGTTATTCTGCTTATCTTTACGGGGCAGGTCTGGAACCTCGCCTTTAGCTTTTATTCTTCCCTCAAATCGATTCCGCGCGAGATGATTGAAGCCTCACGCGTCTATCACTTTTCCGGATGGCAGCGCTTCTGGCAACTTGAGGTGCCATATGCAACCATCGGCCTGGTCTGGAACTCCATCGTCTCCGTCGCCGGTGGATGGTTCGCACTGATCTTCTGCGAAACCTTCACCATGGGCAATCGCAATTTCCAGTTGCCGGGACTGGGCAGCTACATCCAGAAAGCCACCGACCAGGGCAACGTGCGCGCCCTGCTCGGCGGAATTGCCGCCGTCATTCTTATCGTTGTGGCCACCGATCAGCTCGTCTGGCGCCCGCTCATCGCGTGGAGTGAAAAGTTCAAGTTCGAGCAGGTCGAATCAGCCGAGCGCATCACCTCGCCCATCCTCACCCTTCTGCGACGATCGCCGGTTTTGAGTTCGCTTCCCGGCCGTATCTTCAGCAGCATTGAAGAGCCTGTCTTCCGGCGCCTGGCGCAGTCTGCCGAAACCCGATGCGTTCGTCCCCTCGATCGCCGCAGCGGTCAAAAAACGTCTGCCTGGCTCTGGACGCTTGCCGCCGCATCTGCCGCAGTCGCCGTCTGGGCCGTCGCAGAAGGCGCATTCATGTTGCGCACAGTCACCTGGCCAGACCTCCGTCTGCTCTTCGCGGGCGCTGCCGCCACATTTCTGCGCGTCGTGGCCGCGCTGATCATTTCCGCCGCGTGGACCGTCCCCGTCGGCGTGGCGATCGGGCTGAACATCCGCCTCGCCCGCATCGTGCAACCGATCGCGCAAATCCTCGCTTCCGTGCCGGCTACGGCGTTCTTTCCCATCCTGCTCATCGGCCTGGTGCGCATCGGCGGCGGGCTCGGCATAGGCGCCATAGCCCTCATGCTCCTGGGCACGCAATGGTACATCCTCTTCAATGTCATCGCCGGCGCCATGTCGATTCCTTCCGACCTGCGCGAAGTCGCCAGCCTTTACCACTTCACTCGCTGGCAGCGCTGGACAAAGCTCATCCTCCCCGGAATCTTTCCCTACCTCATCACTGGGATGGTCACGGCATCCGGCGGCGCATGGAACGCATCGGTGATGGCCGAGTACTCCCACGTGCAGGGCCAAACGCTGCAAACCATTGGCCTTGGCGCAATGATCGACGCCGCCACCGACAGCGGTCGTTTCGCCCTGCTGCTGCTGGCCACCATCATGATCTCGCTCATCGTGGTCACCATGAACCGCCTCGTATGGCGCCGTCTCTACCGGCTTGCCGAAACGCGATTTAAGCTGGAAGGTTGAGTTGATTCGCGCGAAGGATTGCTTTCAGAGGTTTTCATGATTCGCGTAGGCATAGTTGGTTTCGGCATGGGAGGCCGCGTCTTTCACGGTCCGCTGATTTCCTCTGTTGACGGTCTCGAATTCGCCGCCGTCCTCGAGCGCGGCACCAGCAATGCCGCGGCCCGTTACCCGGGCATCAAGACTTATCGCTCGCTGGATGAAATGCTCGCCGACTCTTCGCTCGGACTTCTTATTGTTACTACCCCCAGCGGCACGCACTTCGATGTTGCCAGGCACATCATCGGTGCTGGCCGTCCGGTGGTCGTGGACAAGCCGATGTCCACCACCTCGGTGCAAATCGCTAAATTAATCCAACTCGCCGCGGCCAAGAATACCCTTCTCGCTCCCTTCCATAACCGAAGGTGGGACAGCGACTTCCTCACGATAAAGAAACTGTTGCATGAGGGTTCTCTGGGCCGGTTGGTCTCGTTCGAATCCCGCTTTGATCGCTGGAGACCAAACAAGCCTAAAGATCGTCTGTGGAAGGAAACCGCGGAACTTGGCGGCGGCGTTCTCCTCGATCTCGGCACGCACATAGCCGACCAGGCCCTGGCGCTCTTCGGCGAGCCCGAATCCATCTCCGCAGACGCGCGTAGCGAGCGCGACTGGGCCACCGTCAACGACGCGTTCACGCTGCGCCTGCGCTATCCCGACGGCCTCCTCGTCACCCTCGGCGCCAACAGCCTTTCCCTTCCCGCTGGACCGCGTTTCCACCTGCGAGGCACAAAAGGCAATTACTGGAAATACGGTCTCGACCCGCAGGAAGCTGCTCTTAACAAGCTCACTCGCATCGCCGATGGTCCATGGGGCCGCGAACCTCAGGCGGAATGGGGCACTCTACACCTCGACGCCGATGGTGGCACCGTCACCCGGCCCGTTGAACCCGTCGTCGGCGACTATCGTTTCTACTATGCCGGCATACGCGATGCGCTCCTCGGCAAAGGAGCGGTTCCCGTCGCGCCCGTCGACGCCTGGCGCGTAGCTCGCCTTCTCGAGTCCGCCGTTGAAAGCTCGAACCAAGGCCGCGAAATCCCCTGCGACTGGACGAATGAGCCGAAGTAAGCCGCTACCGCGCCCGGCCTTAGGCGCCTTCGGGAGCAGATCGAGTAGTACGGAGCATCGCCTCATGCAGTGGAATAGACCGACTGGATGAGCGCGCGAATGTAGCCATAGCAGAACGCGAAGGACTGCAGCGATCCCGGATCGGCGTTGTCTGCGGCAAGCGGAACGTGATCGGGCATCAGCATGTATGAATAGCCAATCTCCTTGTAGACTTTGATCGCCTTTACAAAATCGATGTCGCCTTCATCCGGGAATACTTCAACAAAGTTGTCCCGATGCCCACGAATGTTGCGGAAATGCACGTTGAAAATCTTCTTCCGCGTTCCGAAATATCGGATCACGTCGAAAATCTCTGTTTTGGGATCCTGAAGCATCTCCGACACCGTGCCCTGGCAAAAGTTCAGTCCGTGATAGGGACTCTCGCGGATCGACATGAACCTCTTCAGTCCGTCCACAGTGCCGAGCACGCGATTGACACCCATGTAGCCCTCGGGGGGAACGCCGGGATCCTGCGGATGGCATGCCATGCGAATCTTGTACTCGTTGGCAACTGGTATGACTCGGTCAAGGAAGTAAGTAATTCGCTCCCAGAACGCATCGGCGTCTACTGTTCCCGCCTTGGTGAGAGGTTCACGCGGTGGTGTTTTCGCCAGGTCCCAGTAGTGATCGAGCGAGTCGCCGCGCCCCGGAATGCGGCCCGTGCGTAGCACTCCAAGTATGCTCATGTTGTACTTGATCGCTGGAATACCTGCCTGCGCGCAATTGCGAATGTAGTTTTGCAACTGCTCGATATCGCGGTCGCGCTCCGGGCTCTCTGCAAGCATGATGGCGGGGTGCTTCTCCCGGTCGATAAAGCTCGAGGCAAGAAAGGGCGGCGCAATACAGTCGACGCTGATTCCGTACTTTTCGGCCATGTCCGTTGTCCGCTTCAATTCGTCCACTGTCGCATAGAGCCGGTCGCCATCGATCTGGGGATAGGCACAGATGTGGCGCACCCCATAGCGGGCTTGGTACTTCAGATGTGTCTCAGTGGTGGGCTCAGACTGGTCGCCAAGCTTCATGCGCTCAGGCGTTGAAGAAGCGGTCTCCGTATCGGCGGCAGCCACGCTCGTTCCCAGAGCCAATGCTGTCGCCGCGCCGGCGGAGAGAAACTCTCTTCGGTTCATGGACATTTTTCAATTCCTTGTGCAGGCGGGAATAAGGACGCAGCAATCATAAACCAGCCAAGCTCGGAGATCGATCGCCTGTGTCGATTCCAGATCCTGCACTCCTGAAATCTTTCGAAGTGATCTGCATAACTTGGACTCACCGCGATTCACGACCCCTCCATAATGGAGAGGTTATGACCGCATGTGCTTCATCTGATTCGCGTGAAAAACGAGCTGCTTCGTTCTTGACAATAGGTGACCGCCGAAAATACTGTATGAGAGTTTTTCCCTTGACCAGAGCAAGACGATGAACCTCAGCTGACAATCAAATCTTTGTGGGGAGCCACATGAAAATGAACCGCCGGAAATTCGTCGCCGGCCTCTCGATGCTGGCAGCGAGCTTGGCGAGCGCCGAGGGAGATAGGCCCGCAAATCGGAATATCAAATGGGCACTATCGGAAGCGCTGTGGAGATATTATCCTCCCGCTCCGTTTACTGCGATGCTCGACGTGATGCAGCAGACGCGATTCATCGGCGTCCGTCTCGCGGGATTCCCCCGCATCCTCGACGACTATCATTTGACCCAGGCGCAGATGCTTCGCGAAGTTTCAAAGCGCAACCTCCACGTGGTCACCATCTCCTGGAACGGCGCGCTGCACGATCCCACGCAGCGGCAGGCGGTGCTCTCGAGTGCCCGGAATGCGATGAAGTTTCTCGCCGACTTCGGAGCCAATCATCTTGTCGTGTTTTCGCCAAGCCGCAAGCTGCCGGGCACGCAAACGCCTGCCGCATTTCGCGAGCTGTGCGAGCGGTGCAATCAGATCGGGGAGTTGGCCGGCGAGATGGGCTTTACGGCCGGCCTGCATAATCACATGGGACAGATGGTGCAGAATCAGGACGAAGTGGATCGATTCATGGCCATGACAAATCCCAAATTGTTCGGACTCTCACCGGATACATGCCACCTCAACCTCGCAGGTTGCGACGTCGTCGGTACGCTCAATCGCTACAAGCACCGCTTCCGGTTTCTGGATTACAAAGATTCAAAATGGACGACTCCCACGAAAGACTGGGTGCAGCCGAACGGAAAGGTTTTTCCCAAAGATTCTTACGAGGCTCGCTTCTTCAACAGCAGTTACGACTTGGGCGACGGTCAGGTGGACTTTCCCGGATGCCACCGCGTTTTGAAGAGCGTGGAGTACCATGGCTGGATCTGTGTAGACCTTGACACCGCGCGTCTAGGCCCGCTGGCGGACTTTCATCGTTGCGGCGCATATGTAGTGAACAAGCTGGAGCCGATTTATCAATGACCATGACTCGAAGAGAATTCTCCCTCGCCAGCCTCGCCGTCGCAGCTTCGGCACCGGCTGCGAAATACCGCATTGTCGACGCACAGATTCACGTGTGGATCAACGACCCACGCTATCCCTGGGCGGTGGACAGCAACGATCGACCCCGGGAAAACCGCACGCCGGCCATGGCTCTGGAACTGATGAAGGCCAATGGTGTGGAGCGAACGGTGATTGCCCAGTTCATCGGTTACAAATGGGACAATCGCTACTGCCTCGATTCCATCAGAAAGTACGCTCCCTACTTTCGTGGTGTTTGCCGCGTCAATCCTACTGATCCCGCCGCGCCGGACCAGCTCTCGCATCTTACCGGGCAGGGATTTCACGGAGTGCGTATCAGTCCTTCCGCCGATGCCAGCGGCGACTGGATCAATGGTCCTCTTATGCCGCCGTTGTGGAAGCGCGCAGAGTCTTTGAAGATTCCCATGCAGGTTTACGCGCCCATCACGCGCATGCCCGATCTCGTGCATCTCATCGAGCAATGTCCCGACTTGACGGTCGTAATTGACCATATGGCTGATTGTCCAATCGACCGCCCGCACGAGCTCGAAAAACTGATCGCGCTGCAGCGTTATCCGCGAGTATTGGTCAAGATCTCCCACGCATGGTCGATTTCCCGTCAATCATATCCGTGGCTCGACGCACAGGAGTACGTGAAACGACTCCATGCGGTCTACGGTCCCCGGCGCCTCATGTGGGCCTCTGATTGGCCTGTGGACCTGGGCTGGACTACCTACGATAAAACCCTGAGCGTCGTCCGCGATGAAATGAAATTCCTTAACGCGGAGGATAAAGTCTGGATTCTCGGCAGGACTGCACAGAAGGTTTGGCCATTCTCTTAGCAAGGGCCCGAGCGACTTCTTGAAAATTGATAAAACGAACTATCGCGGCAAACTGCTGCATTTCGGGCAGCATTGCTGATATCTTGGCAATGCCATGGCGCCGCGCCGCATTCCCCGGCTAACCATCGCCGTCGATACCGGCGGTACGTTTACTGACTGCGTCTATCGCGCTGGAGGCCGCATGGAGGTGCTTAAGCTGCCTTCCACGCCGGACAATCCAGCTCGCGCCATTCTCCAGGCAATTGAGCAATTTGCCAGGCTTCCCGCCGCGATTCTGGTGCGCCATGGCACAACCGTGGCCACAAACACATTGCTCGAGCGCAAGGGCGCACGCGTAGCATTTGTCACCACCGCTGGTTTTGAAGACACCCTGGCCCTCGGCCGTCAGGCGCGGCCGAGCCTTTACGACTGGAACGCGCACCGGCCCGTTCCCATTGCCGGAAAAAATTGCTGCTTCGGGCTGCTTGAACGTGTGGGAGCTGACGGGACCGTGCTGCGCGCGCCCAGCCAGGATGCGCTCGCCAAGCTGCGCCGGCAGATCCGCGCTTCGGCGGCCGAATCCGTTGGCGTATCATTGCTTTTTTCATTCGCCAACCCGGCGCATGAGCGCGCCGTATTGTCTGCTCTGGCCGGCCTTGGCTTGCCCGTTTCGCTCTCGCACCAGATTCTGCCCGAGTTTCGCGAGTATGAACGTGCTGCCACCGTCGCGTTGAACGCCTATCTTATTCCGCGCATGAAAACCTACATCGACGCACTGGAAGCTGGAATGTCGCGAAGGGATGCGCAGCTCAGCATCATGCAATCCTCTGGTGGAATCCTCTCTGCGCAGGCAGCGGCGCGTGAACCGGTCCGCACCATTCTCTCCGGTCCGGCTGGCGGTGTCATCGGCGCGCTCAGCGTGGCGCGTTCCGCCGGCGTCGAACAGCTGATCAGCTTTGACATGGGCGGAACCTCGACCGACGTTTCTCTTCTGGACTCCACGCGCGAGCCACCTGTGAGCACCGAGAGCCACGTTGCCGGATTCCCTGTCTCCGTGCCCATGCTCGACATTCACACGGTAGGCGCAGGTGGCGGGTCGCTGGCGTGGTTCAATGCTGCGGGTGTTTTGCAGGTGGGTCCGCAATCCGCAGGCGCCGACCCCGGGCCCGCCTGCTACGGTCGCGGTAACAAAGCCACTGTCACTGATGCCAACCTGGTCCTTGGACGAATCCACGCAGGCCATTTCCTCGGCGGTACGATGCAGCTCGACGAAGCCCGCGCGCATTCCGCGCTGAAAGAGGCGAGCGGTGCGAGCAGCTTTGCCACGATTGAAGATTTCGCCGAAGGCATTGTGCGCGTGGTCAATGCCGGTATGGAGAGCGCCCTGCGCCGGGTTTCAGTCGAGCGCGGATATGATCCTCGTGCCTTCACGCTGATTGCCTTCGGGGGTGCCGGGCCGTTGCATGCTTGCGCCTTGGCCTCCGCACTGGGTATTCGACGCGTCGTGGTGCCCTCCATGCCCGGCGCGCTCTCGGCTCTGGGTATTCTCGACGCCGATTTGCGTCGCGAGTTTTCGCGAACGGTGATGCTTGCCCCCGGTAGCTCACAAATCCAGCGCGTGTTTCGGGAACTGGAAGCTGAGGTCCGCGAGGCTCTTCGAGCGGAAGGCGCCCGGTCTGTGTTGTCGCGTGCAGCAGATCTGCGCTACAAGGGTCAAGGCTTTGAACTCCGCGTCCCCTGGAGCGCGGACGCTGTGGCACGCTTCCATGCTCTCCACGCGCGCAGATTTGGCTATTCCGATTCGTTGCGCGCGGTCGAGATCGTTACGCTACGGGTACTGGCAGTGGCCAGAACACGCAAGCCAAAGCACGCGCGTGAAGCTTTGGTTCGGGGCCGCGGTCTCAATGCGCGCATCGGCCCACATCGCGTCTTTGAAGAAGGCCGCTGGCGGCGAGCTGTGCTCTACGATCGCGTGCGTTTGCGCCACGGTGACCGCATCGCCGGGCCGGCGATTATTGTCGAGCTCAGCGCCACAACATATGTCCCGCGCAATTGGGCAGCAACCGTGGACGCCTTCAGAAATCTGGTGCTGATTCCTGCCGCGAAACCGGGAGGCCGCCAATGAGTCGATCGATGCCCGATCCTGCCGAGATCGCCGTTATCGGTCACGCGCTCCATTCCGTTGCAGAGGAGATGGGCGCTGCCCTGCGCCGCAGTGCTTTTTCGCCCAATATCAAAGAACGTCGCGATTACTCTTCCGCCGTCTTCTCCGCCGAAGGCGACCTCATTGCCATGGGTGATGACATGCCCGTTCATCTGGGCTCGATGCCAATGTCGGTGAGCGCGGTGCTGGCGGCGCTGCATCTCGGGCCCGGAGATGTGGCAATCCTCAACGACCCTTATCGGGGCGGAACTCACCTGCCCGACATCACCATGGTTGCTCCGGTCTCTCTGCCCGGACGCACCCGGCCGGCGTTTTACGTGGCCAATCGTGCCCACCACGCCGACGTCGGTGGAGCGCACCCCGGCTCCATGGGACCGTGCCGCGAAATCGTGCAGGAGGGCATTCGCATTCCACCCCTGAAACTGGTCCACGCAAGCAGAATGGATTCCCAGTTGCTCGCGATGATTCTCGCCAATGTGCGCACTCCGGCGGAACGTGAAGGCGACCTCACTGCGCAGCTCGGTGCCTGCCGTGTGGGCGCAGCGCGCGTGCGGGAACTCGTGGACCGTTTCGGTCTCGCCCGTCTGCTGCGGGCCGTAAATGCTCTGATCGGCGGCTCCGAACGACTGATGCGTGAAGTGCTGGCCGACATTCCGGCGGGCGAATGGCGGGCGGAGGATTTTCTCGACGATGACGGCGTCACCTCGGACCCGATTGCCATCCGTGTCACCATCTGCAACGATCCCAAGCGCCGACGTGCGGTGGTGGATTTCACGGGCACGGATGCTCAGGTCGCCGGTAATCTGAACGCCGTCTATGCAATCACCTGGTCAGCGGTCTTCTACGTCTTTCGTTGCCTCATGCCCGCGGGCGCGATAGCCACTGCCGGACTGATGCGCCCGGTGCGGTTGATCGCGCCGGAGGGAACAGTGGTGAATGCCGTCTCTCCAGGGGCAGTGGCTGGCGGAAATGTTGAAACCTCGCAGCGCATCGTCGATGTGCTCTTGAGGGCGCTCGCATCAGCGCTGCCCGATCGTATTCCCGCGGCAAGCTCCGGCACCATGAATAACCTGACCATCGGCGGCATCGATCCGCGCTCCGGTCAGCCATACACCTATTACGAGACCATCGCCGGCGGCCTCGGTGCCTCCCCCTCAGGTTCCGGCGCCGGCGGCCACCACGCTCACATGACCAATTCGCTCAACACTCCGGTCGAGGCGCTCGAGTACGCATACCCGTTTCGCGTAGCGCGCTATGCCTTGCGCCAGGAATCAGGTGGGAGAGGACGTCATCGCGGCGGAGACGGAATCGTGCGCGAGATAGAACTTCTCGGCGATGCCCAGGTCACGCTTCTTTCCGATCGTCGCCGCACGGCGCCCTGGGGATTGGCGGGTGGTGCGGACGGCACACCGGGAAAATCAACACTCATCCAAAATGGAATAGAAGAGACTCTCCCCGGCAAATGCACGCGAACCTTGCGTTCCGGAAGCCGATTGCGCGTTGAGTCGCCCGGCGGCGGCGGATGGGGAAATGCATAGCCGCTGCGCTTGAGCGGCGCCCGCGCTAGTAATTAGCACTCGACCGCTGCTGATTTCGTGCTCGGCCGCCGCGATCCGATAAAGCAGACCGATACCGTCACCAGCGAATTGAGGACCAGCGCGACAAAACCCGCGTTCATTCCCAGCCAGGGATCGCGTTTGGTCAGAATGAGAAAAGCAACCGCTATGATTCCCGCAAACAGCCCGCAGGTTACGCCGCGCAGGTTTGCGCGTCGCCAGAAGAGACCCAGCACCACGCCAGGAAAAAACTGGGCTACACCTGTATAGCCGAGCAGTAACAGCGCCACAATCGTTCGCGAACTCGTAAGTGCAAGACCCAGCGCCGCAATCATAATTACAATCGCCAGTCGCCTCGCGAGCTTTGCGACCTGATCGTCAGTCATCCCCGGCGAAAAGAGGGGGCGATACAGGTTTTTGGCGAACAGCGTCGCCGCCGTCAGCGAGAGAATGGCGGACGGCACCATCGCCGTCAGCGCGCCTGCACCACCCACCACGCCGAGGAACCATGCGGGGAAAGTCTTGCTCACCAGCGTCAGCAGTGACAGATCGCCGTTTGCCAACCCGGGGATCACCAGGACGGCTGCGAAGCCGGCGATGAGCACGAAAGCAAGGGACAGGTTGTACAACGGCATCAGAACAGCGTTGCAGCGAAGTGTTTCCGCGCTTTTGGCTGTAAAACTGGCGCCAAAACTCTGCGGCCACATGAACGCGCCTAGCCCCGTTAGCAGCACCGTAGACACATACCAGGCGTGCCCCATAGTTTTGGTGCCGCCCGGCATCGTCAAATGCGCTGGATGCGTGTGCATCAGCACCTTGAACATCGGTGCGATGCCGCCAAACCAATGCCAGGGCAGGACAATGCCAATTGTCACCACCACTCCGAGAAGAAGCGTGTCCTTCATCACGCTCACCCAGGCCACGGCCCGCATGCCACTCGAGAACACGAAACCTGCCACCAGCACCGACCCAATCGCCATCGCTTCTTTTGGCTTGATGCTGCCAAAGCTTGCCACCTCTACGATGATACCCATACCAGTGAGCTGCAGCTGCAGATAGGGAATTAGCGACACCACTCCCACCAGCGCGACCAGCGCGGCCAGCATCGTGCTCCCGTAGCACTCCCTGAAGAAATCGGGTTGCGTCTGCAATCCGTGCGCCCGCGCCATCTCCCAGAGTGGCGGCAAAACATAAAACGATATGACATACGCGAGCGTCATGTACGCCAGGATGTAAAGCGTAGGTCCGCCCCGAGAGTAAGCCCATCCGCTGGCGCCAAGCAGTGAAAAAGTCGTGTAAACTTCGCCTGCCATTAACAGCCAGACCAGCACCACCCCGAAGCCTCTGCCGGCCACCGTCCACTGCTCGAGGTCCATCTGCCGTCGCCTGCCGGCCAGCAAACCGATCAGCGTGCCCGAGCCCACGACGGCAAGGATGATGGTCATCGTAGTGGCAGAGGCGCTCATCCCTTCTCCTCGTCCACCACGCGCTGATTTTCACCGTCGCTGCCCCGTTCGCATCGATACGCTCCCCACATACAGAGCGGAGTGAGCAACATCCACAGAACGAGCCAGAAGATGTTGAACGGCATTCCTGCCACCGTAGGGGTAAGGCGGTCCCACAAGCCCACCGTAAAGCAGATTGCTATGAACGGAATCACTCCTAGCAACAGCGCCGGCCAGGACGGCCTACTCGCCGCTCCGGGAGAAGCTCCCAAATACTGCTCGTCTCCGTCATGCCGCTTCATATCGGCCTCTCCTGGAGAAGTAGGTGCCTTGGTTCGCATGGCGATCCGCGTCGAGACTCAAGTTCTCCCACGCGGCGTATCTGCCGCTAATGAGGAGTGTCTCAAGTCTCTCTGCTCGAAAGGCTGAAATCAAGAGGGATTAAAACAATCAATGGCGGAGAGTGAAGATCCGAAATCGTCCCGCCCCGGGGCTCTGGCTGGAGACGCATTCACACGACTCTAGCTGAGCGTGCTGCTGTAAGCCAGCGTGCAAAAGCCCACGATGAGCAATGCAATCGCGAAGATCATGAATCTCACCGCTTTTGTGCCGGCGCCTTTCCACTCTCCCGTAAGGAACCCCCATCCACTCGACACCAGGATGATAATGGACATGAAAAGCGGCCACCCTAGAACGGGTCCCATAGCCCCAATCCGTGACATAGCCACTCCATATATAGCCGTGCTGCCCATCCACAAAGCAGCCATGATGAATCCGAAGACCCAGTTGATTCCCGACCTCGAAGCGGCAAAAAGGTGAAAGCTGCGGTTTTTGCGCCAAAGATAGATGCAGTAGATGAGATACGGCACCAGCCCAGCGGTGAGGAGCGGCGCCCAGATCACGTTGTATTCGTTGGTCGGGCTGGTGCCCATCGCGACGGCGCGCTGAATCGTAGGCGTACAAAAGGCCGCGCCAAAGTTGTTCGACGGAGCGCCTAATCCGGACAGAATGCAGAGGACCAGCCCCGCGGCGAAGCTCATTCTTTTTTCCTGCGGATCTACAGAAGCGGCGATGCTCATCCGAAGCTGCCGCTCCTTTTCCAGTCCGGCAGCGGCCGAGACTATAATGCCCGCCAACATCAAAACGATGCCGCAAAAGAAGAAAAAGCCCTGATGCGTGAAGACCCTGTCGGCGTGATTGGACAAGAAGGGCACAATCGACCCGAAAGCGGTGGAAAGGCCAATGGCAATGGCGAAGGCCAGCGCGATGCCCACGCCCGCGATGCTCAATCCGAAGAAAATCTGAGCCAGGCCGAAAGCGATTCCAAACAGAATGAGCAGCCACCATTGGCCGGCCGGAGTCTCTCGAAAGAACGAGATCGCGTGGGGAACAGTCGCAAAAACCAGCGCCCATGGCAGGATAATCATTCCCCAGACGCTCCAGACCGACCAGATGTTTTCCCACTTCCATTGCCTGGCGTACTTCGTCGGCGCGGCAAAGCTCCCGTTCAGCGCTCCGGCTATGATGATCAGACCAACTGCGAAGACGATATTCGGCATTCGTTGCCTCTCGATGTCACGGACTTACCTTCCACGCCGCTTTCAGTATCCCGCGGGAACGATCCAGTAGGAAGAGCGAAATGTCTCGCCAGGAGCGAGCGTTCTGAGCTTCTCAATCTTCCCCTCATGTCTTAGATTGAAAGCGTTTGTGGGACCCGTCTGAGGCTCGATGCAAACAAATCGCTTGTTGAGTGGGGCGAATATAACCGCCGTGGTAAATTGCGAGTCCATGACTAGGTCGATCTTCTGTGTCTTCCCTTTAACCCAGAAATGAGCGCGGCCATACTTGTCGCGATCGAAATCGGTAAATCCCGCATCGATGAAAGTCCTTCCCAACCGTAATTCACCGAGGCACCCAGGCAGATACGTCTCGGCTGGTTCGAGTTCGCCGGTAGGGATCAAATCGGAAGTCACGATCCAATGCGACTGGGCAGCGACATGGAGCGTCCAATCCTCACGAGGCCCGTCCAGCACGAAATAAGGATGGTAGCCGAAATGAACGGGCATCGCAGACCGGCCCAGATTCCTGATTTGCGTGGCGCATTCCAGCTTTCCACTCTTCAAGCGATATGTAACCTCATGGACATGTGCAAAAGGGAACTGCGCCATCAGATCAGGGTGTTTGTAAAATTCCAGGCGGGAGGTTATCACCGCTCCTCCCGAATCGGAAGCTCGTACCTGAGTTACTTCCCAGCGCGGATCGTAAGCCAGCAATCCATGGATGGGATAGCCGCTTTGGGGGTCGCGAAGAAAATTTCCTAAATCGCCATTTAATAGATACTTCTTGCCGTCGAAAAAATAGTGGTCACGGTCAATCCGATTCGCGAACGGAGCCATCAGCGGATTGCCCCAGCCGAGAGCGCGCTCCTTTACGTAGCGTTCGAGCGACTCCGGCGCAAACAAAACATCTTTTCCGTTAACTCTGAACTGGTAAATCCAATTGCCAATCTCCGGGACCACACGCAATTCCATGTTGCGCCGGCCGTCAAACAGATGATAGGCGGCGTGCCCTTCTACAGTCCGTTTCTCGAAAGAAAAGCTTCTCACCGCGCTACCTTTACACATCAATGTGCTCTATAACGCCAACGCAATTGAGAAATGGTTCACTTAGTCGAGCGGCTCCCGAAGATACTGAGCCTCCATCATCACTGGCCCCGCATGGCCGCTTCAAGAACCTCTCCAGGCGATGCCGTGCCCGTACCCTTCTTCATGATCGTGACCGACGCCACCAGGTTGCCAAAGTGCGCAGCAGCCACAGGATCTCCAGTCGCAGCCATGGCCAGTGCAGTTCCCGCCGCAAAACTATCTCCGGCGCCGCAGATGTCCACGGGATACTCGATCGTCCGCGTACCGGCCCAGGTTTCTCTACCCTCTTCCAGCACCAAGGCGCCTCGTTCTCCATCCGTCACCAGCATGGCTCTGGCGCCCAGGCGCTCACGCAGCCTCGCGAAATCGACAGTTCCGAGTAGCTCCCTGGAAGCTGCCTCCGCTTCGTCTCGATTCGGCTTGATTATCACTCCATGAAAGAAGCCAATGCGCTTTCGCGAATCCACCAGAAATACCTTATCGGCATATTCCAGAGCGAGCGCAAGAATGGCATCGCGAACTGCCGGCGTCACCACGCCGCCTCCTGAAGTCTCCGCCTGATCGGCCACCAGCATTACGTCAAAATTCCCCATCTCCGAAACCAGGTTGTGTATGATCCGTGATTCCGCCTCGCGGGGCAGTGGCCGAGTGGAAATAAAATCCACGCGCGGCCGGTCTTCGATGCCGCTTTGCCCGTTGATCAGCTTTGTGTAGGTGAACGTCTGCCATCGCTCCACACCTACCATTAACTCGGTCGAGATCCCTCGTTCCCGCAATGCGCCGTCCAACTCAAATCCAAAGCCGTCGTTTCCCCGCACCCCGAGCGCCGCAACATTCCCTGCTCCCAGGGCGGCCAGATTGCTGGCGACATTGCCCCCGCCGCCTGCGGTGACTTCCGTAGCGACCACCCCCAGCCTCGGAATCCCCGTTTCACGAGAAGGCTCCGACGCGGTCGGATCGTAAGTGCACCAGCGATCCAGGCAGATGTCGCCGACCACGAGCGCTCGCAGCGATTTAATTCCGTGAAGTATTTCGCTCGTTGTCAAGTAAGCTCCAGTAGCGCGCGCCGTAGTGCCGGCACGGTCGCGCGATGGTCGCCGCAGAAATAATAGCTTTCACCCCCATCCGCTACCGTCCGCACCAGGATGGTCTTGTGTGGGCGGAAGTAATAACCCGGATCGGTCTTGGGCAATTCGTGGTGAATGTCGCCCTGAATGGGAACGAGGTCGAAAACTGCGGTGGCGAAATGCTGGACAACCTGACCCCACTGAAGTGCCACGTTACGCGCCATCGAAAGAGCCTTCAGATAAACCTCCGGCGCCATGATCGCCGACCCAAAATCGAGCATGATGCCCCCCTCCAGGTTTTCGATCGACCTGGTGAAGATCAAAAAGTCGCGATAGCTGGCCGCGCCGGTCGAGCTGCCATCGCAGTTAGGATGTTCATGAATGATGTCGTAGCCAATGCCGACATGAACGGTCACAGGGATGCCCGAGCGGTAGGCCGCAGCGAAGATGCTTGTCTCTTTGTAAGGAAACGCGCTCTCTTCAATGTGCCGCCCAAGATTTTCTCCGAAACCGAGCGATAACTCCGCCGCCTCCCGGACTACCTCGTTCAATTCCGCGGTTTCCTTCCAAAGGCCGAATTCGCCGCTGCGAATATACCGGGCGACGCTCTCCGTCGTCGCGCCAATCCGCGATAACTCATAATCGTGAATCGCCCCGGCGCCGTTCATGGCAACGTGAGTCACGTAACCGCGTTCGAGCAGATCAATGACGTAGCGGCTCATTCCTGCCTTGATCACGTGCGCGCCCATCATCAGAATTCGCGCTGTCTGTCTGCGTTTCGCCTCTACGATCCGGTGGGCCACTTCGTTCAGATGCGGATCAGTAAACGTGGGAACTGGCTCGTCCAGGCGCAGGACATAGTCGGCGTGCATGTCGTGGACCCGCTCCGTTAACGGCTTAATCAGCAATCGCGACCGGTCAAACGTCTCATACTTCGATTTCATGATCACTCATCAATTGCCAAAGACGGTCTCAAGAATTTGCTCGCGCGCCAGGAAATTGGGAACAATGAAATCTGCACCCACTGCCACGAGCCTATTGCGCTTCCATTCGTTTACAAACTTGCATTCCGGTTCATCCGTCGCCACGCCAACCGCGAGCCCCCCAGCATCTTTTACATTCTTGATTTCGACATAACCGTCGCCAAAACCTAGCAATTCCTCTCCACGATACCCTGCTGTTGAGATCAACTTCCGAATCAGGATCTCCTTCGAAAAACTCTTATAATCTTCCAGCGCTCCGTAAATACCGCCGTCGAAGTATCCAGCGATTTGTAACAGCTGGGCTTCTTCGTGCGTGTAAATCTGGTCGGTCCCGCTGGCACAGTAAAGTGTCAAACCGCGGTTCCGAAGAGCCTCCAGGAATTCCCGGGCGCCGGGTACAAGGTACTCATCCGGAGAAACCTCGCCTCGCCGCAGGCTTTCGCGGCGGTGGCGGATCCGTTCCATGAGCCTCTCATGGTATTTTTCCTTATATTCCAACGGCGCCAGTGGTTTTCCTCCACGCAATTCTACCTGCCGGGCCAACTCGATCATTTGATAGATCGTCTGCTCTCCCGTCAATCGCGCCGCATATTCCTCTACGACTGTGGAGAGTTGCTGCTCGCTTTCGCCGCTCCCAAGTCCCGCGAGAGTTTCCACTATCATCGGGATCATTATCTGTTCCCAACCCGAGCGAATCAATGAAAGTGTGCCATCGAAATCAAAAAGCACCACCCGAGCGCGTATGGCGCCTGCATTCGGAGAGATTCGCTCAAGCGGGTTCTCGAGTCTGGAGGTCATCCTCTGTTATTTAATCTCATATCAAAGCCTGGGCTCCGTCTGATCGGATAGCCGGTCAAACGGAGCCCAGAACGATACTGCTATATTTGTACGATTTTCTCCAGACAAACGCTAGAACGTGTATCTGGCGCCCAGTTGCAGCTGGCGCGCATTAAGCGCCGAGCCGGTGATTTGGCCCTTCGTCCCTGACGTCAAATTGGTGTCGGGTGTTCCAAAATCGGTGTGATTGAGCGCGTTGAATGCATCCAGGCGGATTTGGAACTGGTGGTGCTCGTTGTAGGGCATATTGAAAGTCTTATCCAGGGACATATCGAAGTTTTGGACGCCCGGGCCGTAAAGCATGTTGCGTTTTGTGTTTCCGAGGAATCCGCCCGCCGGTTCCGGCCAGGCGGCGAGATTCACCCATTGTCCGCTGACTCCGACGGTGGGGTGTGACACCAAGAAGCTCTGGCCGGGGACGTAATTCGGCCTTGTCGCATAGGTGCCGCCGGCAATGGTATTGGTATTGGCTTTATTGTCGGCCCACCTCATGTTATAGGGCCGGCCGCTCTGAAGGGTGCCAAGGGTGGTGAGTTCCCACCCGCCGATTACCGCGTTCACAATCTTCGACGACGGCGCCCACATCCTGCCCGGGCCGACGGGCAGGTCGTAGATGAACGAAGCCACCAGGCGGTGTTTGACATCGAAGTCCGATGGACCGTACTCACAGGCGATGCAGAGGTCGTTCTGCGGGAAGAGCTGCGATGACTGGGTGCGGATGCCGCTGGTGTCGTCGAGTGATTTCGAAAAGGTGTAGGAGCTGATGAGGTTGAAGCCGTTGCTGAAGCGCTTATTCACCTGGAACGAAAGAGCCTGGTAATTGGCAATGCCAATATCGTGCACGAGCTGAATCACGCCATAGTTGGGGTAAGGAGTGCGATCCAGGATGCTTTTCGAGGCGCCGCATACAACCGTCGGATCGCCGGATGCAGTGCAGGTCTGCCTGCCAGGGGTCGTGCTGGTTTGCCCTGCCTGATAGTAGCCGGCCGTCCCGAGCAGGCCGTAGGGAATTGAATAATTGGCGTTGCGGAATCCAAACAGGTGACTGCTCTTCGAACCCATGTAACCCGCCTCGATCTGCCAGTTCGTGCCGAGCTGCTTTTGGATGTCAAGCAGCCAGACCTCGCTGTTTGATGTTCTGTGGTCGTACTGCATCGAGAAGGAGTAGGGAGGCGTGATGAGGGCGGTTCCGCCGCCGGCCACTGCGTTGCCCCAGTCGATGGTGTTCACACCTGAGGCGCCACCACCCGTCACATTCGTTACTCGCCCGGCCAGGTTGCGGGCCATGTCGAAGCGGGCGTTGGCGGTATCGTGCGCGAAATAGATTCCAAAGCCTGACCGGACAATCAAGGTGGGGGTTGCCTGGAGTGAAAAGCCGATACGAGGCGCAAAATCGACGTAGTCGGTTTGCATCAGCGAATTGGGGTAATCCCCATTGGCGCACTGCGGCCCCGGAGTGACCGGTGATGTGTTCGAGGTCGTGGCAGACTGGCCGGGCGGAGGGGCGGTAACCCAGCGCACGTTAATCCCCTGATACGCGTCGTTGCAGTTCCCCTCGCGCATATACTCGGGCCAATTCTGCTGAGGCTCAGGGCCGGAAACGACGGGGCTTATGGGCGAATGGTTGGTGTGCATATCCACGATGAACTCCGTGCCCAGGGTGTCGTACCAGGGCGGAGTCAGCTCGTACCGCAATCCGGCTTGGATGGACAGCTTGGGCGTAATCTTGAAGTTATCGTCGAAGTAAGCGGCCTCGACATTTCGCTTGTAATTGGCCTTCGCGATTTGCACCGCATATGCCGCTGAGTAGAGATCGCCGAGCAGGAACGAGGCGAGTGCAGAGCCGGTGTCGTCGGCCAGGGTCCCAGGAGAGGTGACCTGCGCCGTCTGGTCGCGTTGGAAGACAAAATTGCCGCGGGAGAACTGGTTTCCCAGCTCATTAAACGTCTGCCGCTCGTACTGGAAGCCCAGGTCGATGGAATGCTTTCCGTGGATCCAGGTCATATTGTCGTTGATCGCGATGTCGGGATCGCTGGTCACATAGGGACCGTCCGAGCTGTCGCCAATTCCGCTGAAAAGCGTGTTCCACTTATCCCCCGTAAAGCCTATGTTGGGGATACCCCAGGTCGTAGGTAGTCCCGGCTGAAGATTGGGAATCCCAATCTTAGTCACGTCGTCATCCGTGCCTTGTGAGTACAAGCCGAGGGAGTTGTAGAAATTGGTCCAGCCAAAGGAGGCCACATTCACTAGCGTCGGCGAGATCGTCCAGGTATTGGAGCCCATGTACTGGTAGTACTTGGTGATGATCTTGCTGCCAACGGTCCCGCCGGGGGTTGTGAAGCCCTTATTCGGGTTCGTCTCGAGGCCATTGCTGAAGCGGAAGGCCCATTGCGACTTCTGCGACTGGTTGAAATCGGCGCGCACGTTAAAGCCGTCGTGTTTATCACTCCCCTGGTTGAGGAACCTGTAGTTGCTTGAGGCTGCGCTGTTCTGAGCCGCCGCGTAGTACAACTGGAGGATCTTTTGTGAGATGGGATCGATGTGTCCCGATAGATTATTACCGGGGAACTGCGTTCTGCCCGTCCCATCGGGATTCCCGGTAGAGGGATCGTAGATGGGAATGACCGTGCTGCCCTTTCCGGTGTAGTTGCTGAAATCGCCGCCCAACTCTGCTGCGTTGGGGAGGGTCAGCGTGGCATTGGAGAAATTGACCTCGGAATACCATTCGTCGTTGACCATGAAAAAGAAGCGATTCGTGCCATTAAAGACGTGAGGAATGGTAAGCGGCCCGCCGAGCACGAATCCGTAATCGTTGTATTTGTAGGGGAGCGCGGGGGCGCAAGGAGTTTTGGGTAATGTGTAACAATACCCGAGTGCATCCGCATAGTTGTTGCGGACGAAATCGAACGCGGTGCCGTGATAGTGATTGGTGCCGCTCTTGCTGACTACGCTGATCTGGGTCGCGTTATAGCCGTATTCGGCGGGATAGACGCCGGTCTGCACCTTCATTTCCGCAATGGCGTCGATCGACGGCTGCACCACATAACTGTTGAAGTCCGTATCGCTGTTGTTGATGCCGTCCAGCGTGTAGTGGTCGAACATAATCCGCGAGCCGCCGACCGAGATGGTCTGGTTGGCCCGGGCGCCACCCTCGCGCGCGCCTGCCTGGCCCTGGGTCGCTGAAATGACGTTGGCGTTTGCCGATACCGCCACCAGGTTCAGGTAATTTCTGTTGTTCACCGGCATCTGGGCAAGGGTCTGAGTCGGAACCGTGGTGCCGAGGCTGGTGTTCTGCGTCTGCAGGAGATCGCCTGAGGCCGTAACCCTGACCGTTTGCTCGACCCCACCTATCTGGAGCGTGAAATTCTGGGTCATCGACTGCGCCACCTGCAACTGTAGGTCCTGGCTGGTAGCGGTCTTGAATCCCTGGCGCTCGGCCTTGAGCTCATAAGTCCCGATCGGCACCGCGGGGAAGGTGTAGTCGCCTGTGTTGGTCGAAACGGTGGTACGCACGCCGCTGGTAGCCGTGTTGGTCAGCGTGATGGTGGCGCCGGGAATCGAGGCGCCGGACGTGTCGGCCACATGCCCGGATATCGTGCCTGTGGAGCCCTGGGCCCATATGCCTGCTGGCAAGAACATCGCGAGGAATAGCGCCAAAACGCAGCAGGCGAGGGAAGAGCCATGTTGGCGGAGCAGACGGCAACTCTTCAGAGCAGTCTGCGCGCCAGCGTGGGAGTTCTCTGCAACCAGGGAATTAGGATCGAGAAATGGCTCACTGCGCCAATTTCTGCTTGCATCAATGCAATGACTGTTCTTCACGATCTTTGACCTCCATGCTGCGCGAGCAGCAACTTTCGCGTTGGTTATGAACGGTCCCTAAATTGTTCCCGGGGAAGTGGCTTCCGAGTCCGAATTCGACCGTTTCTTCTTTGAAACTGCCGTATCGTATCTGCAAAGTTGCAAGGAAGGATAGCAGGATTTTTCGAATTGATCCATCGATCACCTCGGTACGTGAGCGTTTGCCCTGAAAAAACTCCCCAGTTCCCTCAGTTGGCTGGTTTTTCCCCCTTCAGGATCTCTTCCACAGTCGATTTCGGTACGGGGAGATGATCCTCATTCTCTTTCAGCCATTGGTGGTAATCCTGTTCGATTGCCGGCGACCACCTGGCATCGATTTGCCCCGCAGTGTACTTCTTTTCCCGCAGGCGCTGGTGACCGAACATGTCCTCGAGGTGCGTCCGTTCCGAATACTGGACAACCCGCTCTGCCAACTGCGGCGGAATGAAGATCACACCGCCATTGCGCCCAAGCACTACGTCCCCCGGCATCACCAGCACGTTCCCGATGCGCGTAGGGCCGTTGATGCTCACCATGGTCGAATTGAGCAGCCTTCCGGTGGCCAGCATCCCAAAGTGGTGAGAGGGATCGTAGGAGCGGACAAACGAGGTGAAGTTCTGCAGCGCGAGCAACCCGTTGATATCGCGAACGGCGCCGTTGTAGACGATGCCGTTGCCGGTTCTCGCATAAATAGCATTGCCAACGTTGTCCCCGATCGAGGGTCCGTCGGTCTTCAGCCGGAAGTGGTCCGACACGTAGACATCGCGAGGCTGAAGCATGTCGACCGGCCATGCATTCGTGCCACCGATGCGATGGTCGGCCTTGCCCTGGTTTTCAATCTCTTTTTCAATGTCGGGCCGTCCCGGCATCCACACTGAGGTCAACGCTCTGCCGACCAGAACCTGATCTGGATGGATCACGTACCAGCCATCTTCATACTGGTGCTCAAAGCCCGCCATGCGCAGGGTCGCCCATGCCTCTTCGAGCGTTACCGTTTTCATCCGGTCCAGAATGTCGTCGGCGACTTTTGGCCGGCCGTCGGGGAATCTTTCTCCATTCCAATAGGACGTGTACTTAATTACTTGCTCCCGCGTGAAAAATTCGCCATGAAACTCCGGTGTGGCCCCGCCCGTTGGCTGCTGCGCGTCGGCCGCCTGCTGCGCATGAGCGCAAACAGGCAGGCCAAGCACGAGGCAAGTCGTGCCGGTCACTATACTCGCTAAAACTCTCCGCATCATTTCCGCTCCCATGCTTCTGTGCAGCCGCTGGTTTGCCTACGTGTTGGGCTCGAACCACGGTGTTCCGCGGATCTGTGCTTTCTTCGCTACTTCCTCGTCCATTTCCAGACCGATCCCCGGCCTGTCCGGCGGAGTGATATAACCATCGACGATGATCTGACCCTCCTTCACCCAGTGGTTCCAGTAGTCGGGGAAATTGATCCAATGCCACTCCTGACACAGGAAGTTGGGAAACGTCGCACACGCATGCGCAGTGGCCATCTGGCCGATGGGCGAACAGACGCTGTGCGGAGCAACCGGCACATAGTAGGTCTGAGCCATGTTGGAAACCTTCTGCGCTTCGGCGAGTCCGCCCACCTTCTGAAAGTCGGGCTGGATAATGTCGACGGCTTCCTTCTGCAAAAGCTCTCTGTAGCCCCACCGCATATACAGGTTCTCCCCGCAGGCGATCGGGGTCGATGTGGAATGCCGAATGTCCGCCATAGCATCGATATCTTCGGCTGGACACGGCTCCTCCAGCCACATCAGCCGGAACGGCTCCAGCGCCTTGGCCACTTTCTTCCCCGTCGTCGCGTCGTAGCGGCCATGCATGTCGCAGGCCAGAGCCATGTAGTCGGGGATTCTCTCGCGCACGCTGGAAACCCACTTCACCATGCGGTCGATTTCGCCGTTGGTCGCCGTCCAGTTATAAGTGTCCCAGCGCGCCGGATCCCGGGCGTCGTCCAGATCGATTTTCATCGCCTTGAAGCCCTGCGCCTTGATCCAGGGAAGCTTTCGGTCCGATTCGGCGCCAATGGGCACTTCCATATCCGAGTCGCAATAGATCTGGACTTTGTCACGGAATTTTCCGCCCAGAAGCTGGTAAATCGGCAATCCAAGTGCCTTCCCTGCAAGATCCCACAGTGCAATCTCGAGCCCCGAAAGCGCCGTGACGTATTGCCCGGCTTGAGCGCCGGCGAAGATTCCAGACGTGCGAAGTCTCTCCCAGATGGGCTCCACGTTAAGCGGATTCTGTCCGACCAGGAAACGCCGCCATCCATGGATCAGCGACGATGCTCCGACGGCGGCATCCGTACATTCACCTTGTCCGTATATGCCTTGGTCGGAATAGACGCGAATGTGCGTTTGCGGGCCATGCACCAACACTTGCGCGGTGCGCACATCAGTGATCTTGATGTTAATTCTTTGGTAACGCGTGCTGTTGATTTCAATAGCAGCCGCCAGCGCTGGAAGGGAAAAAGCCGATAATGATCCCAAAGCTGGAAGAGCAGCGCCCTTCAGCAGGGACCTGCGTGTGAATTTAGCCATACCCCCGGGGACCTTTCCTCTGTGGCGCTGACCGTTCGCGCAAAACTTCCCTCCGGCCAAACGTCCAGATCGATTGGCGATGCAATTTGGACAAAAGCCCTGAAGGTGGCAAAGCGTACAAAAACGATTTATACCTTGTCAACACAATTTCGCTGGCAATACCAGTTAACTGTAATCTCCTGCACAACCGCTTTGTTTTGAGACCATTTAACTTGTATACGGCGCAAAGTTAAGAGTCGCAAACGCAGGGAAATGGTCAAGACGTTTCTTTGGGTCAGCAAAACGTGTTGCGCATTACGCAACGAGGGTACGCCGCCTTCCAAACGCGCGGGCTGTGCTCCTCTTGGATTCGATTTCCCTTAGTACGGCCGAACGCCTTGTGTAATGAGCGGCCACTTGTCCGTTCGGAACGGTCCAGCCGGCAGCCCGGCGCCATTGAACAGGGTCGCTGAAGGATTCGATTGCCACGCGTAGCGTATCGCTACAGGTTCCGGCACGGAAGGTGACGAGACGATCACGCTCTTTCCCTTGATGCGGGCATCAGCCCAATAGAATTTCTGATCTTCACCGGCGATGGAAAATCCTTCGAGCTTGCCTCCTTTGGCGACCAGGCCACCGTCGGCTTGCGCAAATTGCAGCCGAATAGAGCCTGGAAGTTGCTTGACGGACTTGAGCGTCGGGCCGGAATAGACCACGTGCTTCCCATAGTGTTTGGCGAGCGCGCAAAGCGCCAGCCGATTTCCCACCGGCTCCTTATCCCTGGCATGGATGCTGTCGGGATCTCCAGTGTCGATGGTGACCGCGAGGCACGAGTTTGGCACCGTCGCGGCCGTTACGGCCAACGATTCCCGGATATCCGCCCATCCATCATCGATGGGTACAGGACTGCGCGGTTGAAAGGCTGGCAAACTGACGATGTAAAACGGGAAATTTCCCTGTCCGAAAAGATTGCGCCAGTCGGCGATCATCGCGGGAAGCAGCTTGCGGTATTCATATCCGCGCGGAGAGTTCTGCTCGGCCTGGTACCATAGAGCACCGGTGATGGAGATAGGTGCGATCGGCTTGAGCATACCTTTGTAGAGCACCGTCGGCATCACCGGCCAGTTTTCATATGAGATCGGCAACGGATGCGGCGGCCGCGCATCGACGCTGATCCTGCCCTTCCAGCCGCCGGCAAGTGGAACAGTGAGTTTCGCCTGCGGAGTTCTGCCTGGCACTGGTGGAAACGTCATCTGAGCGCCGAGCCTCAGGCACAATACGTCCGGCTTAGAGAGAAACCCGCCGTTTGCCTCGGTCTTGAGAACGCGAATGGCGATGAGATTCTTGCCGGGCCGCAGGACGCCGGGGCTTAGGAAGTATACGCGCGGATTCTCCACCCACGCGCTGCCGCCCACTTCGACTCCGTTGATGTACACGGTATCCATGCGCTGAATCACGCCGAGAAAGATCAGGTTGCGCCCCGAGGGCAGCGGGTCAGGCAAATCAATCTCTTTGCGCAACCAGGCCACCGCGGGCGTGATCGGCATTCCCAGATCGGCAAAAGCACCGGGAATCGTCACCTGCTTCCAATCAGAGTCGTCAAATTCCGGTGCGTACCAATGTTGCATGAGACCAACATCGTATTCGTCGTACCAGGGCATCACCCAGTTGCCGTACTCAGGCCCCCTTTCAGCGGCTATCTTTTGCAGTTCAGCCAGAGGAACGTCATAGTCCTTCAGTGGACGCAGAGCTTCGGTGCTGGTCCACGATTCCGCAGGCGTTCCTCCGACGGCATCGACTACAAGTCCGATGGGAACATGAATCTGCCGCTGCAGCCTGCGGGCGAAATAGAATGCTACGGCCGACATTCGTCCGGCAGTTTCCGGCGAAACGACTTTCCATGATCCGGCGATGACATTGACGTCGTGGTACGAAGGATGGCCGAAGACGGTGAAGTAGCGGATGTTCGGGTAATTCGCGGCCTTGGCGTCAGCGGCTCCCGTTAGCGCTCCCATCAGGGAGAATTGCATGTTGGATTGTCCGCCGCACAGCCATACGTCGCCAACCATGACGTTGTGTAATTCGACAGTATGGTGTGATCCCGTGATCTTGACGGTATATGGGCCGCCAGCCGCAGGCGGCTGGATGCTGACCTGCCAGCGGCGATCGGCGCCTGTCACTGCCGACGCGGTGTGGTTTGCGATTTCGACACTGACCTTCTGGCCCGGCTCTGACCAACCCCAGATCGAGTCTGCTCTTCCGCGCTGGAGAACCATGTCGTCACCGAAAATCGTGCTGACGAATGGATATTGATTCGTTACAGTCGGCTCTGCGGGAAACTGCGCACGAGCGCTACACTGCGGAGCGACGGCGAGTCCCAATGCCGCGGCTGCAAGAAGAAGTTGCCTGGAATACACGAGTTCTATCACCTCAGTAGTTTCAGGTTTGCTGATGCAGCTATGCCATGGGTCACCGAGGAAATTCCTTCATCTTGGGAAGTCCGCTTCCTTCCGGCTACTCGCTGCAAAACTGCGATGGCGTCACGCACCTTCTACATCGAATTCGTATACGCTGACGCTGACTGGAGGCGCCTCAATCGAATCCGGCAGCGAATTCTGCGGGATCTCGGCAATCTCCATCAGTGGCTTTTTGCCGGGCTCGTTCGCCGCATTCACGTCCGGTGCGGCAATCTGCCACAGCTTGCCGGAACCGCGCAATCTTACCCCCGAAATCCGGTGCGTGAACTTCTGGCTCGTCTCCGTGGGATTGACGACGGAGAGAATGAAAGATTTTCGATCGCCCGAGAGAGCCGCGAAAACGTCGAGAGGATAGGTCGGGCTGCCCACTGGCTCAAGAGGAGCATCCACAAACGGAGTGCCGCTTACCGGCTGCTGCGGTGAGTTACCGCTTACATCCACCGGCAAAACGTTTCCGAAATGCGTCTGCATGACCTTCAGCACCAGCCCCTCAGCCGAAAAGCCCACCGCCTCGCCGGTACTGTCAGTCAGCACCGTGTAGAGTCCGCCGGTGGCACAGCTTGCCGCCACCATGTCTGAGCGGCGGAAAAGCTCGTGAAGAAGCAGTGCGTAAGAAAGCGGCGTCACCATTCCAGTCTGCCGGAAACCGCCATTCGGCGAACGATGATAGCGGCAGCCCCACTCATCGAAGATGAACTTGATGTTCTTCTCTTTCAGCGAAGGCATCTTGTCGACGTATTTTTGCCAAGCATCAAAAGCCTCGCCAACGCGGTTCGGCAAATGCCGCGTTCTTAGCTGCAGCGGCTGGCTGGACACATCGTCGAAGCGCTGCGTCTCTACGTTGAAGGCAAGGTCGGGATAGCAGTAGGTGTGCTCAGAGAGGTGATCGATGTTATCGGCGCATTTCGCGAGCATCCAACCGTCCCAGTCCTCTGTACCGCCAAATTGGTAGGGGAGCTTCTCGAGCACCGGCGGCCGCCACATATCCGGGCCGGCAAGGGTATGCTGTTCCGCGGCGCACCATGATTGCTCGCAAATGCTGGCGGCGGCGGACGTGACTTTGATGCTTGGGTCCACCTTCTTCATCGCTTCGACGATCTCGTTGTGCTTGTCCCAATACTGGTTCAACGCCATGTGACCCCACTGCCACGGGCCATACATTTCATTGCCGATGCACCACAGGCGAATGTTGAACGGTTCAGGACTGCCGTTCTCTGCGCGTAGTTTGCCCAGCCGTGTGCCGGTCGACCCGTTGCAGTATTCCACTTCTTCAGCAGCAAGACGCGCATCGCCGAAGCCGCTGTTGATCGCGAGATATGGCTCAGCATCCAGAAGCCGGCAGAAGGTGATGAATTCGTGAATGCCCACATCGTTGGGTTCAATTCTGTTTCCCCACATCACCTGGGGACGCGGCGGCCGCTTGTCGGGATCACCCAGGCCGTCGTACCAGTCGTAGCCGGAGACAAAATTGCCCCCGGGCCACTTGGCCATCTTGAAACCAGCGTCTCGGTAGTGCCGGATCATGCCTGCGTGAAACCCCTGCATGTTATCCGCAGGCATCAGCGACACCGCTCCGACATGAAATGTCCCGCTGCCAGTGCCCACGATCGCGAGCCGAGCGTTCTCCGCGTTGACTGCCGGTTTGAAGTTCAAAGGAAATTTCTGGTATTCGCCCGGAAGCGAACGTATGGGGATCGTCTGGGAATCACTGGCGGCTGGTCCCCACACCAGGCGCACTTGAACTTTTATCCCTGCGTCGCCCTTGAGATAGATTCGGCCCACATATTCCTTGCCGCCGCTTACGTGCAGTCCGCCCTGCTGAATGCCGCGCGGCTCTGAATTGTCCAGCGTGATGCGCGGGCTATGTGAGCCGACAAAAGGGTTCAGAGAGTCCATCGCGATCGATTCCTTCGGGCCGACGGGCCGCCACGGTTCGCCCATGAAGCGACGGAAGAACGGATTCACCGGCGCCGCCGGCGCATTGGTAATCGCGTTTGCAAATTTTCTGTCGGTCAGCATCTCGGCCCACACGCGGGTCGTCGCCGGCTCCATGTAACCACCGAAGATAAGCGGACTCACGGGCTCGCCCAGTTTCGTCGCATCGATCTCGACCTCGATGTTTGCCGGTGGGGCAGCGTAGGCTGCTACCCCCTGCTGCAACATGGCTGCGCCCGCGATCGAGCCAGCGATGAACTCCCGCCGGTTCATTGCCATATCTCTCCCCTTTGTCTCGGTAGTCCGCGCGCTGGCTGGCGCGATCAAAATGGGAAACGTCGTCAGTAGAAAATTACCACAGAAAAATCTGCAGGTGCTCAATTGACGTTCTGACTTTGCGGAAGGACGCACCCTTTCAGAGGGGAACCTAAATTGCTTTACTTGGGGCCATTCACAATTTGACATTCCTTGCAGCAACTCTGTATAACCACCGCATTCGGAAGACGAGCAAGTTCTCTGTCATTCGTGGGCGGCTTATCCGCTAACCTGGGAAGCGTTTACCGATAGACCTGCACAAAGGAGAGATCCATGAAAAGTCTCGTTGCCATGCTGGCGTTGCTGGTTTCAGGCATCTTTCTCTGTTCGGCGACTGGATGGGCGCAGCCTCCCGCCGACTGCGCACCCTCCTCGTTAAACATTCCCGGAGCTCCGTATCCATGCGTCTTTCCGGATCACCGTGCCATGTTCCGCGTTGCGGCGCCGGATGCGCAGCACGTGACAGTGCGCCTCGGTAAGGGCTTCGACATGACGAAAGGTAGCGACGGCCTCTGGTACGTCACGACTACCCCGCTGGTCGAAGGATTCCATTACTACATGCTCAACATCGACGGCGTCGTGGCCTCTGATCCGGCCACGCAGAGCTTCTTCGGCTCGGGCATGTGGAGCAGCGGCATCGAGATTCCCGCCTCTGACGCGGAGTTCTACAGCAACAAGGACGTGCCCCAGGGCGAAGTGCGCATCCAGTTGTACTACTCCACCGTGACCCAGCAATGGCGCCGCTGCCTCGTCTATACGCCTCCGGGGTACGACACCAAGACGAAGGAGCGCTATCCGGTTCTGTACCTGCTGCACGGCTGGGGCGAAAACGAATGGGGCTGGACCATCCAGGGTCACGTGGAACAGATCATGGACAACCTGATTGCCGCTGGAAAAGCCAAGCCAATGCTGATCGTCATGGACAATCTGAACGCCGTCAAACCGGGTGAAGATGGCCGCCTCTACTACGCGCGGGGAGTGCTGACCCAGGCGGTTCCCCATCCCGAACCCCCCATGGGTCCACCTCCGGCAGCAACTGGCCGGCCCGGACCTGGCGGCAGGCCGCCGGTTCGTCGTCCCATGTTTCACCTGAGCAATACCTTTTCGGAAATGATGTTTACCGATCTGATCCCGATGATCGAGAAGAACTACCGCGTCGCCCCTGGCCGCGAAAACAGGGCAATGGCTGGCCTCTCCATGGGCGGCATGCAAACGTTCACCACGGGACTGCAGAATCTGGACAAATTTGCATACCTGGGCGGCTTCAGCGGCAATTGCGGCAGCTTCGGCGGCCCATTTGATCCGAAAACGAGTTGTGGCGGCGCATTTGCCGATCCCGCCAGCTTCAACGCCAAGGTAAAGGTGCTCTTCCTTTCGACGGGCTCGGTAGAAGGACCGCGGGTGAAGGAGTTCAGCGATGAGCTCACCAAGGCCGGTATTCACAACGTGTACTTCGAGTCCCCGGGAACCGCACATGAATGGCTCACCTGGCGGCGGGCCCTTCAGGATTTTGCGCCGCGGCTCTTTCGCTAAAAATCGTGTGACAGGATTCCGAGCCTCCGGAACTGACCAGAAATGACGCTTCCGTCATCTCGGAATCCTGTCAGGCAATGCCGGTGAGTCGATATCTTTTCGAATTGCAATTTCGAAAATTTCGATATATGGTCAGCGTTGGCCAATTGACAGTTTGCTGGTTAAAGACATCGAGGCTGACGCGATGAACACGACGATTGACCAGTGGGAAGTGTTTCAGGCCGTGGTGCAGCTAGGCAGTTTCGCTGCCGCGGCAGAGAAGCTCAATCGCTCCCAGTCAACCATCAGCTACGCTATCTCGCGCCTTCAGGAACAGTTCAAGATTCCTCTTTTTGAGATGAGCGGCAGAAGAGCACAACTCACCGAAGCGGGGAAGGCATTGCTGGCGGATGCAGAGCCGTTGCTGAACGGATTCCGGGCCTTGGAGCTGAAGGCTGCATCGCTTGCGTCGGGAGGGGAAAGGCATATCAATCTCTCGATCGACAGCCTCTATCCCGACGAAAAGCTTTTCAGCGCTCTGGCGCAATTGAACCGCTCCTATCCTCTTCTCCATCCGCAAATTCAAAAGGGACCGTTCCTTTCCTCCGCCTATGAATTCGAGGCAAACGGGGCTGATTTGTGTATTACCGGGATTCCCGCGCGAGAACAATTCGTCAAGCCAGTACTCGACGTGCGGTTGAGAGCCGTTGCGCGGCAGGATCATCCTCTGCACAAAGAATCCCGGGAGCTGACCCGCCTCGACCTCACTCAACATCTCGCCGTCATCATAGAGGGAACAAATCTGCCCGAACCCAAGCGGCAACCTCACGCCAAAACACAGCGATTTCTAACCGTCCATTCGGTCGAGTCTGCTATCGAAGCCGTCCGCAGCGGAATGTGTTTTGGCTGGCTTCCGGTGTATAGAATTGCGCATTACCTCGACTGTGGGGAACTGCTCTCGCTGCGGTTGCCGCTAAAAGGCGAGCGCCTCGTGCGAATGTTCCTGGTACTCAAAGAAGCCGATTCGGTTACTGGCGAGAAGAACTTGCTGGCAGATCTTCTCGGGGCTAACCGCGAGCCGGAGGTGCTTTGAAGTCTCGCTCGGCCCTCTTCAGTTTTGTAAGAACCCGAACGCACTTCTGGAGAATCCGCCATCCTGCAGATGGCCATGGGTGCTGGATCTTCTTCGTCTCGCAGAATTATCGATCGTTTCGATTGACAGCGTTCGAAAAATGCGGCTTTTCACTCAATCGCTTTAGTCGGTACCATGCCTTTGCTTCAAAAACGTTTCATCTTTGGTAAGCGTTTCCCAGGTTGAGCAGTATTCTGCTTTCCTTTCCGCCGACGTAAATTCAAAACGTATCGCTTACGTCCCAAAACGAACTTCGATGGCAGCGGATCAGATCAACAATCGGAGGGTCCCAATGAATTCAAGAATCAAGCTCCTGGCCGCTGCGGCTTTCTGGATCGGATGTACGCTCGGCGCCTCTGCTCAGCAAAACGAGGCTGGTGCTCCGGCGCAAATTGAAGCAACCATCAACACCCAACAGACCGCGGAGCCGGTTTCGAAATACGAATTCGGGATGTTCATCGAGCACATTGGCCCTCTCATCTATCGCAGCCTGTGGTCCGAAATGCTCGATGATCGGAAATTCTATTTCCCGATCACCTCCAAGGAGCCCGAACCGCCGGCCGGATCGAATGCCGCCCGGGCACGCCGGAATATGCTTCGCCGGTGGGTTCCTGTAGGACCCGATGAAGTCGTGACCATGGACAAAGAGCAGCCGTTTGTCGGTGACCAGAGTCCGAGGATCGCACTCGATTCATCCACACCGCACGGCATTCAGCAAACCGGCATAGCCCTGGTCAACGGCAAGAAATATGTTGGCCGCATTTACCTTCGCGGCACGCCGGGCTCGCGGGTGAAGGTCAGCCTTATCTGGGGCGATGGCGCCCACAACCGGCAGACCGTCACCTTCTCCTCGCTCACTGAGAGTTACAAGAAATTCCCGTTCAACTTCACCGCCGGCGCCGATACTGCGCAAGGCGCTTTTGAGATCGCCGGAACCGGCAGCGGTGATTTTCATGTCGGCACGGTCTCACTCATGCCGGGCGATAACATCGACGGTTTCCGGCCTGACACCACTGCGCTCCTGCGGCAGTTGCACTCCGGCATGTGGCGCCTGCCCGGCGGCAATTTTCTTTCCGACTGGAGCTGGTACAACGGCGTCGGCGACGTTGACAAGCGTCCGCCCACCTTCGACCATGCATGGAACGCGATGCAGCCCAATGACGTCGGCCTCGACGAATTCATGACTCTCTGCAAGCTCATTGACGTGGAGCCATACATCACCGTCAATGCCGGTCTTGGCGACGCTCACTCCGCCGCCCAGGAAGTCGAGTACATGAACGGCTCAGTCGACACGCCCATGGGTGCGTGGCGCGCCAAGAACGGACATCCTGAGCCTTACCACGTGAAGTTCTGGAACATCGGCAACGAGCCCTGGGGCACATTCCAGATTGGCTACACCGACCTGAAGTATTACGTGATCAAGCACAACGAATTTGCCAAGGCGATGCGCAAAGCCGATCCTTCAATCACCATCATCGCTTCGGCAAAAATGCTCGAGCCCATGGCGCTGACAGGCGAGAACCGCTCCAAATACGTGGACAACATGCAGCCTGTGTATGGAACGGACATCGACTGGACAGGCGGAATTCTCAAAAACTGCTGGGGCACCTTCGACGGCATCGCCGAGCACTGGTATGAGTACCCAGGCAGGCACTTCGATATCGAAAAAGCAAAGAGCCTGCCGCCCGATGCGCCGTCAAATGGCGCATGGGTCAAATACACCCCGACCACGCTCCAGTTCGCGCGCTACGCCGGCGACGTGATCCGCCGCAAAGCCGAAGAGTGGGAAGGCTATCAGCAGCGCTTCCCGGAGATGCTCAAAAAGAAAACCTTCCTCTCCATCGATGAGTACGCCTACTTTGGCGCGAGCGGCTTTGGCCGCGGAGTTACTCTCCAATCGGCGCTCGCGTACGCGATGCTCTTCAATGAGGAGATGCGGCACACCGACTTCCTCACCATGACGGCGCACACCATGGGGACCTCCACGCTCGACATCACGCCTACCGCATCAACCATGAACACGACTGGCCTGGTCTTCAAGTTGTATGGCGATCATTTTGTCGGTTCGATCCCGGTCGATGTCGCAGGTAATTCGCCGCAGCCGCCAACACACAATCCGCCTTACGCGGATCAGCCGAAGACTAGGTCCGGCAGTCCGACTTATCCGCTCGACGTATTTGCCGCTCTTACTCCCGACCGTAAATACCTGAACGTCGCTGTAGTAAATGTGACTGATTCGGAACAGAAGCTGCATCTGAACTTCGGCGGCGCAACCGTGCAAGGAGCATCCACGCTCTGGCAGATTACCGGGAAAGATCTCAATGCAGAAGACCGCGTCGGACAGCCCGCACAGGTCGCGATAAAGGAAATCCCGATCGGCGGCGCGCTCAGCACCATTACTGTCGCGCCCATCAGTATTGACGTCTACCGCTTTCCGCTGGAGGCCACCAACAACTAGCCGGGACAAGTGCTCCGAAGTGGTTGAGACTGGCGGTAGATGCTGGGTACACTTGATCCCTCTTGAGCAGATGCATCGCCGTGGGTCCTGCCAAAGGCGATATTCTGGCACTCTGCGCGGATGATTACAGGTACCCCGTGAGCCGACTGACGAGGACGGGAATGGAGAGCGCTGGAAGGGAAGTGGCGAAGGTGTTACGGCTGCCACTGTGCGACTAGAGTTCGCTCAATTTCAAATTCTGCTCCCTGAGCCTATCTGTTCCGATTGCATGGTCTGTAAGAGATTCAGCGATTATCTTGAGAACCACAGACGGATGGACAGGCTTTGCGATGACTTCCACCACCTGACCAACGGCGCGCGTTTGATCGATCAGCGCCGCGGTCTCCGGACGTCCGGAGCAGAGAAGAATTCGACATCGAGGATTCTCTTTGACGATGATCTGTGCGACTTCTATTCCGTTCATTCCGCCAGGAAGCATCACATCGAGCAGTGCCACATCAGGACGATAACTGGAAGCGGCGACGATGGCGTCTTCACCAGAATAGGCAGCCATGGCTTGATAACCGTTGCCTCTAAAGATTTGTACGAAAGTGTCAGCGACAGAAGCTTCGTGGTCGACAACAAGAACGCGTGGGGTGCACGACTCCATACGGAACCTCTGCAGTGTTTTCGGAGGCCCGATCGTGCAGTCTTAGCTCCGAGTGCAGCTATGCAAGTAGCAGGATTTCTCGTTGGTCGGCCCGGTACTGGTATCGGATGCCCTCAAGCCGCACCCGACGCTGTCCATGGATGATCTCTTCGCCAGCTCTAGGAACCGGGGGGCAATCTGCCGGTGATCCTGCGAAGAGTAAGAGATCCCCATCGACGAAGTGCAAGACGATGCGGATATTCATCTGCAGATGATCTCAGAGAAGGCAATGCGCCGCAAGCTAGAGTTTACCCTAGGAGGCGACGTGCATCTTTATGATCTATCTATGCGCAAAAAGTACCAATCGGAAGGAATGGCGGAGAGGGGGGGATTCGAACTCCCGGTCCCCTTTCAGGGACGCCCGCTTTCGAGGCGGGTGCAATCGACCACTCTGCCACCTCTCCGCGCTCACTCTGATTGTACACGGACATCAACGCTTCGATAGCTCGCCTACGCGACGGCAGCAGCCGACAGCACGACCGCCAAGGCGTTCCTCATCCGAATTTGAAAGGGTTAGCCCTTATATCGCCCGCGCGAACTCCGCAGGCGAATGGTTGCCAGCTTTCTCCGGGTTCCGCTTGTCTCGGAGCCGCTTTGCCTGCGCGATTGCACGAAAAATAAATGGAGGCATGGCGCTGTGGCCACGAGTTGGCGGCTCCGATTCAGAACGGAGCGACGCAGTACGCAGCCGCAGCACGTGATTCTCGCGGCGCAAATCGAGATTCTCTTTCTGCGTGCGCAGAATCCAGTCCTGAGCCTCGATCACGAAATCCCGGGTTACATGGTCGCCGGCTTTTCCGGCAGTATGCTCAAGGGCTACAAGACACGCAATAAGACCGGCTGCATTCATTCGGGAGGCTCTCTTCAATCAGCAGTGTGCCTCAAACTTTTCCCTTCCGTGTGTGATTCGGGTCACACCAGTTCCCGATGCGAAATTGCGGAATGGCCGTTCGGTGTTTCCACCCCGTGCTCAAGCAGCCAGTAATGGAAGCCGTCAACAATTGCCATCAGTGCCGCCTGGTTCAGGTCGCTGCTCACCCCCGCCGTCACCCAGGGCTCATGCCCATCCGCATTGAAGCTGACGGTCACCCGCACGTGCGCAGCGGAGTCGTGCGCCGAAATGTCCAGTGCCGTCACCGTAAACGTGCCCAGCCGCATCTCTGCCAGCGCGGGATACCACCGTTCCAGTTCGTGCCGCATGGCCTTGGTCAGCGAGTCCACCGGCCCGGCGCCTTCCGCTCGACTCGTGGCCAGCCGTGCATCGCCGATCGAAAGCGTCATGAACGCCTGCACAAATCGGTTGCCAATTTCGTCCGACTCGTCGAATACCCGCCAGCTCCGGACGCCGAACCAGTTGGGTAGCGTCCCCAGCACCCGCATGCAAGCAAGCCGGAAAGACACCTCGCTGGCGGTGAATCCGCCGCCTTCCACCATGGCCGGATTCGCATCCATCAGCAGTTGCGCCTGCGCCGAGTTGAGCGGTACGCCCAGCGTCTCTGAAAGCAGCACGATGTTCGCTCGACCCGACTGCGCATTCACGCCGATCGCCGGACTGGCGCCTACCCGCGACGGATCGCACCATAAATACGCGCCCGGATTCTTCTTCTCGCTCGAGCCGTGCATTCCTGCCCATGTCCCGAATGCTCCCGGCCCGACGATCTGCGCCCCATGCGGCGGCTCCATCCCAAACGCCGCGTAAGCCGAGTGCGCCAGGCTGGTCAGCCCCACCAGCGATCCCGCCGGCACGAATTCTGCCTCGCCCTTGAGCTGCATCGCGCCCACTACCGTGGTCAGATTCACATTGCCGCAACGTTCGCCCGTGCCGATCAGCGTCCCCTGTACATGCATGGCTCCGGCAAGGATTGCCGCGCGCGTGTTCGCAATTCCCAGCCCGCGGTCCTGATGCCCGTGAAATCCGAAATGCCCATCTGGATGCTCCCGAACCAATGTCCCGATCAGCTCCGACACCTCTTCCGGATTCGCCCCGCCGTTCGTATCGCAAACCACAACCCGGCTCACGCCCTGGCGTACGCACTGCCCGGCCATCTCCATGAGATACTCACGGCTTTGACGTGCCTCTTCCGCGCTGCCGCCAATGCCGTTCTCCCGCCGCCCGCAGGCCGCATCCATCGCGTGCTCCAGGTCGATCAGCACTTCCAGCCCGTGATCCTGCAGGTACTTCACCGTATCGCAAACCATGCGCAGATTCTCTTCCGGAGTGGTTTCCAGCGAACGCGCCACGTCCAGCAACCGCGATTTCACCACAATCACCGCTGCCGGAATGCGGTGCTTGTTGGCCACGATGAACCTCAGATCCGGCCAGTCCTCCACTTTCACGCCCCGTCCGCGCGACCGCCCGAAAAGCGCCAGCGTAATCGCCCCGGTTTCCGCCCTCTCCAGAGCCGCGGTCAAATCGCTCACAAAGCGGTTGGCTCCGGCAAATCCGATCTCCGCATACCTCACCCCGAACGCCGACATGCGTTGCAGCAGCCCAATGGCGTTAGGCACAGAAATCTCGAGATCGGGCTGTTGCAGTCCGTCGCGCAGGCTCGTATCGAAGAGTTCAACTTTTCTTGGAGGCGTCTCTGTCAATTGCATTGGCTCCGGGGATTGGCTTCTATTCTATTTTATGTGTTCGGTGCTGACTGCGCCGTCTCCGCACCCGCGGAGTTCGGGTTGGCGCATCGGTCGGTTTCTCCGTCCGCTCCTTCGCCTCTCCACCCTGGAATTGACCCAGCTTCGCAAACGTCTTCCGCAGGCTCCCATACAACTCCCGATATGCGCCCATCAGTTCGGTGTACCTGGAACAGTTTTCTGAACACGGCTCCGTCTCCTGGAAATCCTTCCCGCTCATCGCCTTCGCCGCTTCCTCAAAATTCCTAAACAGGCCTGCTCCGACGGCTGCGCAGATCCCCGCGCCGAGGCTCGACGCCTCCAGCGTTCCCGACCGTTTTATGCATTTGCCGGTCGCATCAGCCATGATCCGGCGCCACAAATCGCTCGTTGCCCCTCCTCCAATGGCTACGAATTCTTTTACCGTCGCACCGGTTTCCTCTTCAATCATCCCCGTCACAAGTGCCTGCTCCAACGCGATCCCTTCCAGCAAGGACCTATATAAATGCCCCCGCCGGTGCGATCCGCTCAGCCCCACCCAGCATCCGCGCGCCTTCGCGTCCCAGTACGGAGTCATCACCGCGCCCCAGTAGGGAAGCGCCAGCAGTCCGTCGCTCCCAGTCGGAATCGCCGCCGCCTCGCTTTCAAGTTCCCGCAGCAACTCTGTGCAGTCGCCCGTCGCCTGGCAAACGTTCCGCGTAAACCAGTCGATCAGAAAAGTTCCCGCGCGCAGGCTCGTTTCAAAGTAATACCCCTCGCCCGTGCAGCTTCTCATCGTGCGCCACGCATTTCCGATTCGGTACTTCTGCGAATAGATCCCGCCCACCAGCGCCGTGCCCAAATTCAGATACGCGCGCCCACCGCCCAGCGCATTCACCCCCAGCCCTGCCGCCTGTCCATCGCCCCCGCCAGCCACCACCAGCGTGTTGCTGTTCAATCCCGTCGCTTTTGCCGCCGCCTCGCTTACAACGCCAATGATCGTTCCCGGCCGAACCGCTTCCGGTAGCTGCACGGGTTCCAGATCCAGCGCTTTCAGCACATCCGGCGACCACTCGCGCCCCTTCATGTCGAAAAGCCCCAGCGGGTCTGCGCTCGCCCAACTTGTTCGAAACTGCCCCGTGAGCCGCCACGCGAGGTAAGCATGCACATCCGCGAACATCGCGGTACGGCAAAACCGTTCCTTCTCGTGCCGCAGCATCCACGCAATGCGATACGCCACCGGCGCAAGGTCAGGTGGCTTGCCGGTGATCCGATGCATTCGTTTGGCGCCGACTCGCGCCGTCAGCCACTCCACTTCCTCTTCACATCGCTGGTCGAGCCACACAATCGCCGGCCGCACCGGCTCGCCATCCGCCGCCAGCGGGACAAACGTCTCGCGTTGATTCGAGATCGCGACCGCCGCGACATCATCCGCATTCACCTGGCTGCAGAGCTGCCGCAGCGCTTCGCAAGCCGAGCGCCACCAGTCCTCGGCATTCTGCTCATAATGATTGTGCGCCGGACTCAGGAGAGGGATAGCGCTCCGCCCCTGTCCCGCAACCGCACCATCCAGCGTCCAGGCAATCGCCTTGCTCGCAGTAGTGCTGCTGTCCAGCCCAACGACAATGGGTCTCTCACCACGCATGTGGAATCGGGGTCATCATACCAACGGACATCTATGGTTCCGCATGCAACTTCCGAGCGGGCAGGAGCATGACCGATTATCTAAAGTGTACAATTCGTACTGCTAAACAGTGAAGCATTCGGAGTTCATTGCCTGTAGTTAGTCTCCTCCGTGGCCAGAAGCCCGCCCCACGGCTGCTTCCCGCCTGCGAACGCTCCAGCCCTCATCATCGAAGGACGACTGCTTATCGGCGCATTTAGACCCGAAATTGTGAGGACAAATTGCGTCCCGTCTGAGTTAACTGAGTAATATACAACTCCAGGCTTTTGGGGCTCGGTGCGGTATGGCGTGCCCTGATTCATTTCAAATTCCAGGTCGAAGTTAATGCCTGTACCGCCTTCTCATAGGGTGACCTCTCATAGGCCAAGGCACCAACCGCGTCCTTTAAGGCACCGGGTGAAAGCGGAAACTGACCTCTGCCCTCCCGCCAATTCTTAACCCGCTCATCAACGCGAATAAGATGGCTCAGATCCGCAGCCCGCTCCGCATCAGCAAAAGGCAGTTCTTCCAAATCGAAGAAACCTCCTGATTCCTTGTAGAGATAAGGCGCGGACGTGCAGCTTATGGGCGCGGCGATGAGATAAGCGGACATCGCAGCCAGTGCGGCTATTGGCCGCCTGCGAAGTAATACAAAGGTCCCAACGCTAAGAGCCAACCAGAAGGGCGCAAACAGGGCTGAGGCCCAGGTGTACAGTGTGGCCCAATGGTGCACGACGTATTCGCTGGGTGTTGCGTGCGCGATGGCCCACCAGTACTTGAGGGCGGAGACGGTTTCGTCTACCCGCCAAGACGAGATGAGCACAAGTAATCCAGCAACTAATGCAGCGATGGTCAGTGCCGTGCGGTGCCTTCCATTGAGTTCCATTGACCCTATCCGTTGAAGCATACGCAGACTATTTCATGTATGTTCTCCGGTATGTATTGCATAATCGACCTAAAACACCTCGATCGCCGCTGCATGGCCGGGCGCTGCTGCAATTCTGCTGTCTCGCGTGATCAAAGGAGCCTTCAATTCTTCGGCTAGTGCCACGTACGCCGCGTCGTAAGCACTCAGATTCTGCCGGAGTTGCCAGATCCGCTTGAGCAGCAGTACGGGAGCATATCGTGTCACCCGAAGAGCGGCCAGATCTTCGATTGCCTCCTCAGCCCGCCTTGGCGTCAGTGTTCCATCGCGCACCAGGCGCCGCATAACCTGGACAAACTCCACATCGAGCAAATGTATGGTGTGCAACGTGTCGTTGTGCGCATAGATGCGCTTCTCAATGCGCTGTCCCGCCGGGGTCTGAAGCAGCCAGTCCACGGCCGCCGAGGCGTCAAGCACGATCATCGCGCTGCGCGTTCCTCGCGCACCAGGCGGCCGGTGTCGAGAGCGACGGAAACTGGTACGCGCGCATGCAGACGCTCGCGGAACTCGGCGAGCGTCGGGCGCGCCGCAATCTCTCGCAGTTCCCCAAGTAGATAGTCGGAGAGAGTCATTCCCGCCATCGCGGCCCTTGCCTTCAGGTTGCGGTGAAGAGTCTCCGGCACATTACGAACCTGTATCATCACAGCCATGTTCTCAGCATATTTGCATGTGCAACACATGTCAAACCTGCCTAATGCCGTCGATGTTGCGTCCCGCCGCCCGCCTTCCACCCCCGCCCGCCCGTGCGCTATTGTTTTTGAGGAAGGCCATACTCATGCGCGCCGCCGAACTTACCGCCCCTCGCACTTTCCGCCTCGTCGACATGCCCATCGAAGACCCCGCCCCCGGTGAAGTCCAGGTGCGCGTTGAATCCGTTGGCGTCTGCGGCTCCGACCTCCACGCCTACTCCGAAGGCGGCGTCGGCAGCACTCCCAACGTCTACCCCATGATCCTCGGCCACGAGCCCGCCGGAAGCATCGTCAAAACCGGCGCCGGCGTCACCGGCCTGGCCCGCGGCGACCGCGGTGCGCTCGAACCCGCCCTCTATTGCTATCACTGCGAGTTCTGCCGCACCGGTCACCACAACGTCTGCGCCAATATCCGCTTCCTCAGCAACCCCGGCCATCCCGGCTTCTTCCGCGAATTCGTCAACCTGCCGGTCGCCAACTTTCTTCCCATCCCGGCGCAAATGTCCTTCGACGAAGCCGCCCTCGCCGAGCCGCTCGCTGTCGCCGTGCACTCTCTCCATCTCGCCTCCATCCGCTCCGGCGAGACCATCGCCGTCATTGGCGCCGGCCCCATCGGCCTTCTCACTATCGCTTCCCTCCGCGCCTTCAACGCCGGCCGCATCTGGGTCGTCGAGCCCCTCCCGCACCGCCGCGAACTGGCCCGCATCATCGGCGCCGACGTCGCCATCGAGCCTTCCGAAGCCATTCATTCGATCCTCAGCGATACCAGCGACCGCGGCGTTGACTGCACCATCGACTGCGCCGCCGGAGAACACACCTCCAGCCTCGCCATTCAACTCACCCGCAACGCCGGCCGCATCCTTATCACCGGCATCCATTCCACACCAAACGTCTCCATGGACGGATCCACCATGCGTCGCAAGGAAATCACCATTTTTAACGTCCGGCGCTCCAACCACGAAACCGAAGAAGCCATCGCCCTCCTGAAGACGCACCCCAAATGGTTCGCTCCGCTGCTCACCCACACCCGTCCCCTCGACCGCATCGACGAAGCCTTCACCATCGCCAGCCAGTACCGCGACGGCGTGGGCAAAATGACCGTCCGGCCGTAATCTCCGATCTACGCTCCCAAATTTCTAAACAACTCGGCCTCAACCTGGCTCGCTGACCTCCTGGCTCGCTGACCCGCTATCTTGGCGTGATCTGAATCAATCCTTTCAACCACCGCCCGGAAACCAGGTGATTCAGAACACATGTGACGCCGCGCACAGCCAATCGCGTCTGCCGCCACGTAACGTCGCTCACATCAACCGGCGAAATCTGCTTAATTTCTATAAAGTTTCTGCTATCCATCGCGACTTCGCCGGTTGATTTTTTGTGTGCGAGGTAAGGCATGGGCGAATCGATTTGGCAGGCGATCGAGCGGAAAGGCTATAGCCGCCGCGAATTCCTTCAGTTTTGCGCCGCCGCGGCAACCATGGCCGGGCTGGGCCAGTCCGCCGTTGGCCAGGTGGCTTCGGCTTTCGAGAAAAAAGAGAAGCCTCCCGTAATCTGGCTTCATTTCCAGGAGTGCACCGGCTGCAGCGAGTCCTTCATCCGCGCCGCGCATCCCATCGTGGCTGAGGCGCTACTCGATGTTATCTCCCTCAATTATTCCGAAACTCTCATGGCGCCCTCCGGTTTCCAGGCGGAAAAAAGTCTCAGCGACACCATCGCGAATAATAAAGGTAAATACATCCTGGTCGTCGAAGGCGCCGTGCCCACCGCCGATGGCGGCGTCTACTGCATGGTTGCTGGCAAGACTGCAGAACAGAACCTCAAAACAGTTGCCAAGGACGCCGCCGCCATCATCGCTTGGGGCGCATGCGCGTCCTTCGGCGGAGTTCAGGCCGCGCGCCCGAACCCCACCGACGCCGTGCCCATCTCCAAGCTCGTCGACAAGCCTGTGATCAACGTTCCTGGCTGCCCGCCCATCGGTGACGTGATGATGAGCGTGGTCACCCACCTCCTTGTCCTCGGCACCACTCCCGCGCTCGACAACCAGGGCCGTCCCAAAGAGTTCTACGGCCGCCGCGTTCACGACACTTGCTACCGCCGCCCCAACTACGATGCCGGCCTCTTCGTCGAGTCGTGGGACGATGACGGCGCGCGCAAGGGATATTGCCTTTACAAAATGGGCTGCCGCGGCCCGGTCACCTACAACGCCTGCTCCGTCACCAAGTGGAATGAAGGCGTCAGCTATCCCGTCCAGTCCGGTCACGGCTGCATCGGATGCAGCGAAGCCGGCTTCTGGGATAACGGCCCCTATTACCAGCACCTGGCCTCATTCCCCGGCTTTGGCGTCGAGAGCACGGCCGATACCGTCGGCACAGTCGTTGGCCTGGCCACTATTGCTGGCGTTGCCGCTCACGCCGTCGCCACCAACGTTCGCAAGCACAAGGTGATCGCGGAAGTTCACGCCGAAGAACAAAAGGAGTCGTAACAGCTATGGCAACACGTGTCGTCGTCGATCCGGTAACTCGCATTGAAGGCCACCTGCGCGTCGAAGCTGTGGTCGAGAACGGCGTCATCACCGACGCCTACAGCGCCGGAACCATGGTCCGCGGCATCGAGAAAATCCTTATCGGCCGCGATCCACGCGATGCCTGGGCCATCACCGAGCGAGTATGCGGCGTCTGCACCACGGTTCACGCCCTCGCCAGCGTCCGCGCCGTTGAAGACGCCCTCGGCATCAGCGTCCCGCCCACCGCCGAGATCATCCGCAACATCATGTCTACCACGCAGTACGTGCAGGATCACGTCATCCACTTCTATCACCTGCACGCACTCGATTGGGTCGATATCGTCAACGCGCTCAAAGCTGATCCCAAAAAAGCCGCGGCTCTCGCGCAGTCCTTCTCGCAGTGGGACAAAAACTCACCCGCCCACTTCACTGATGTGCAGAACAAGATCAAGGCCTTCGCCGCCAGCGGTCTCGGCATCTTCGCCAACGGCTACTGGGGCCACCCCGCCTACAAGCTTCCACCCGAAGTGAACCTCATCGGCGTCGCCCACTACCTCGACGCTCTCGAATGGCAGAAAGACATCATCAAGATTCACACCATCTTTGGCGGCAAGAATCCGCACCCCAACTACCTTGTTGGCGGCGTCCCGTGCTCAATCGACACAAACGAAGTCGCCGCCATCAACTCCGAGCGTCTCGACCTCGTTTCCCAGCTCATCAGCCAAGCCGACGAATTCGTCAACCAGGTTTACATCCCTGACCTGCTCGCGGTCGCTTCCTTCTACAAAGATTGGGCGCAGTGGGGCGGCGGCCTGCAAAACTATCTCAGCTACGGCGATTTCCCCACCAAGGGCTACAACCATCCCGAAAGCTTCAAATATCCGCGCGGCGCCGTCCTCAATCGCGACCTCAGCCACGTTTATCCGGTCAATCCGCGCGATACCCAGGAAATTAAGGAGTACATCGCCCACTCCTGGTATGACTACCAGGACGGCGACAACACCGGCCTCCATCCCTGGGCGGGCGAAACCAACATCAACTACACCGGTCCCAAGCCGCCATTCGACTCTCTCGAAGGCTCTACCAAATACTCATTCCTCAAAACGCCGCGCTGGAAAGACAATCCCATGGAAGTTGGCCCCCTGGCTCGCCTCGTTGTTGCTTACGCCTCCGGCGATAACACGGTAAAAGAGTTGGTCGGCCAGACGCTGGGCAAGCTCAACGTTCCCGTTGGTGCGCTCTTCAGCACCCTGGGTCGCACCGCCGCGCGCGGCCTCGATGCCGCCCTTGCCATGATCTGGCTCAAGGAATTTAACGGCGAGCTCACCCAGCGCGTAAAAATCAACGAAGTTTCCACCTTCAATGGTGACAAGTGGGAACCGAAATCCTGGGCCGCCCAAGCCGAAGGCGTCGGTCTCGTAGAAGCGCCGCGCGGCTCTCTTGCCCACTGGATCAGGATCCGCAACGGCGCCATCGAAAACTATCAGCTTGTCGTTCCCACCACCTGGAACGGCTCGCCGCGCGACGCCAGGTTGCAACGCTCCGCCTTCGAACAGTCGCTGATCGGCACGCCCATCGCCAAGCTCGACGAGCCTGTCGAAATCATCCGCACCATCCACTCCTTTGACCCGTGCATCGCCTGCGCCGTTCATCTCTACGACCCGCAGGGCCGGCACCTCAACCACGTTTCCTTCGAGTGAACCTATGAGCACACACGGCGTAGGCGTAAAAGACGTTTTTCGGTTGAACGGCGGCGAGCCGGTTGAGTACCGCCGCGTCTACGTCTGGGAACTACCCGTTCGCGCTTATCACTGGATCAACGCCATCGCGCTCACACTCCTCTGCATCACCGGCTACCTCATCGGCCGGCCCATGCGTCTAGTCAACGCGCCCGAAGCCTACCAGCAGTACTGGTTCGCCGGCGTGCGCTTCCTCCACTTCGCCTCCGCCTGGGTCTACGTCTTCAACTTCCTTGCACGCATTTACTGGGGTTTCGTCGGCAACAAGTACGCCAGGTGGAGCAACTTCTTCCCGCTGAAACGTTCGCAGCGCCAGGAAATCGCCGACGTCATCAAGACGGACGTCCTCCAGGTCAAGATGCATGGAAGCATCTCCACCGGCCACAATTCGCTCGCCGCCTTCATCTACTTCCTTACCTTTCTCGTCTTCTGCTTTCAGACCATCACCGGTTTCGCGCTCTACTCCAGCATGAGCACTTCGTGGCTGCCTCACCTTTTCGTCTGGGTGGTGCCGTTGATGGGAGGCGAGATGGGTGTGCGCTTCTGGCACCATCTCTTCCTGTGGTTCTTCGTCACCTTCGTCATCGTGCACATCTATCTCGCCTTCTATCACGACTACATCGAGGGCCGCGGCACCGTATCCTCCATCATCGGCGGCTGGAAATTCGACAGGGTGGAAAGTGGCGAGCAGCCCAAATAGCAATAAGAAGATCCTCGTCCTCGGCCTCGGCAACGTCCTCATGGGCGACGAGGGCATCGGCGTTCACGTTGTCCGCAACCTCGAAAGACTCCCGCTCCCACCCAATGTCGAATGCCTCGATGGCGGCACCGGCGGCTTCGTCCTCCTCGAGCCCCTCCAGGCCGCCGATCGCATCATCCTCATCGATGCGGCCGCCGATGGCAACCCGCCCGGCACCGTCACCCGCACCACGCCGCGCTTCGCCAGCGACTACCCGCCCACCCTTACTGCCCACGACATCGGCGTCAAAGATCTCCTCGATGCCTTTTATATTCAAGGCGGCAATCGCGAAGTCATCCTCTATGCCATCACCATCGACCCCCACCAGCCCATCCGCATGTCGCTCTCAGAAGAAGCCGCCAAAGCCGCCACCGAAGCCGAAAACCGAATCGTTGCAGAGCTGCAATCCGCCTCTATCTCCGGCTGAATTCGCCGGACAACTCCTGTTTTGCTACGGCCATTTAGACCGGCCAGTCAGCGCGCTTCGTGTGCTTCAAGATCACGGTCTCGCACACCGATCAGGTAGAGCAGCCCATCCAGCCCCAGTCGCGAAATCGACTGCGGAGCGCTCTGCCGAACCAGCGGTTTGGCGCGATAAGCAATGCCCATTCCCGCCAGCTTCAGCATCGGAATATCGTTGGCGCCATCGCCGACCGCAACCACCTGCTCCAGGGAAATACCCTCAGCCTTTGCAATCTCGCCGAGCAGCGAAGCCTTTCGTTCACCGTTAACAATGGGAGGGATCACCCGTCCGGTCACCACCCCATCGGCGATCTCCAGCTCGTTTGCGTGCACATAGTCGATGCCGAGGCACTTCTGCAGATAACGCGCAAAAATGGTAAAGCCGCCCGAGAGAATCGCCGTCTTGTATCCGAGCAGCCGAAGCGTGCGGATCAGCCGTTCAGCGCCTTCCGCAAGTGGAATCGTTTTGATCACGCTCTCTACGCGCTCGGCCGGCAATCCCTTCAGCAGCGCGACACGACGTGTGAAACTCTGGTCGAAGTCCAACTCGCCGCGCATCGCTGCTTCCGTGATCTGCGAGACGCGTTCGCCGACGCCGGCTATCTTCGCCAGCTCGTCAATCACCTCGCCCTGGATCAGGGTCGAATCCATATCGAAGGCGAACAGGCGCCGATTGCGGCGGAAAATGCTTTCCCGCTGAAAGGCGATATCAATGGAGAGCGCCTGCGCCGCGGCCAGAAAATCCGCGCGCATGTCAGGCTCGCGCACCGCCGCGCCGCTGATCGCCAGTTCCACGCACGCGTCGCCCGGAGATTCGGCCGGCGAGAGCTGGCCCGAAAGGCGGTCTATCCGGTCCACATTCATCTCGTGACGGGCAATAATGGCAGTTACACGCGCCAGGTGTTCTGCCGTGATCGAATGTCCCAGCACCGTGATGATGAAGTGGTGGTGGTGCAGGCCGCGCAGCCAGTGCTTCAGCGCGTCCGGCGCGACAGTCTTGAATTTTGCCTGCAGATTCAGTTCGTGCGCGCGTTCGATCAGCGCCATTTTCAGGGCCGCCAACCGGCGCTCGGCGGGCAACTCAATGAGAATTCCCAGCGACAGTGATTCATGCACCACTGCTTGGCCGACGTCGAGAAGATTGACCCTATAACCGGCCAGGATGCTGGTAAGTTCGCTGGTCAGGCCCGGGTGATCGTGCCCGGAGAAGTGGATCAGGACAGCTTTGCCGAGGTCTCCAGATGACATGCTCTTCAGATTGTAAGGGAAGCATTCTCTTTGACTCCGATTACGTTTGGCAATCAATCGATCAGCTCATCCCGGTTTATCGCCAGGAGCCATCGAATAGCGCGTGCGCTACATTGGTATCCATTCAAGGCCGCGTCTTTGAAAACATGGCTACGTGAGGTTGACCCCATGACTCCGAAATACCTGATCTCCGCGGTTTGCCTCGTCTTCTTCTTTCTCGCGCCCGTGCAACTCTTCGGCGCCAGCGGCTATTTCCGAGTCGAGCAGAAAAACGGTGTCTGGTGGTTCGTCAGTCCATCCGGCCAGCTTCTCATTTCTTCCGGGGTGAATAATGTCTCCTACCGCAGAGATGTGATCCGAGGGACCACCGACCATCCTTACTTCGACCATATTCAAAAGCTCTATCCGTCGCAGGACGCTTGGGCAAAGGTCGAGATTAATCGTCTCCGCTCCTGGGGATTCAATAATCTCGGAGCATGGACAACTCCGTTTCTATGGTCCTATCACATGCCCTATACGGTGATCCTCGACATCGCCGCCCGATCCGGTGCCGACTGGCTCAAAGGACTACCTCTCGACGTCTACAGCCCACAATTTGAAGCGATAGCGCGACAGATCGCCGAGAAAGAATGTGCGCCTCGCACTCAGGACCCCGACCTGCTTGGCTACTTCAGTGACAACGAGTTGCGCTGGGGACCGGACTGGCGCGGTAAACAGAACATGCTGGCGATGTATCTGCATCTCTCTTCCACCACTCCCGGAAGGCAGCACGCAATTGCCTTCCTCAAGGAGAAATACGCAAACAGCATCCAGCAGCTCAATCAATCCTGGGGAACTCACGCCACCAGCTTTGATGACGTCCCCTCTGAAGCCACGACCAGCGCTTTCCAGGCTGACAATTCTCAATTCCTGGGCATGGTCGCCCGGCGATACTTCGAGGTCTGCGCTCACGCCATCCACGATGCGGACCCCAATCATCTTTACCTTGGCGCGAAATTTGCGGGAACGCCGCCGGACCCAGTCCTTGAGGCGTCGCAAGAGGCCGACGTCGTCTCGGTTGATATCTACAATTTCGATCCGCGCCCCATTGTCGGACACATCTACAAGCTCGCCCACCGGCCCATTCTCGTTGCCGAATTCGCTTTCCGCGCCGAAAATTCAGGCCTGCCCAACACCCAGGGCGCCGGACCCAAAGTGCCCCACCAGGCCGCGCGCGCGCGCTTACAGAAACTACGTCACAGAGTTGGAGAGCCTGCCTGAGGCGGTAGGTTATCAATGGTTCGAATGGTGCGACGAACCTAAACAAGGACGCTTCGATGGTGAAAACTCAAACTATGGTCTCGTCAATATTGACGACCGGCCATATTCCCAGTTCGTGACCAGGGTCAAAACCGCAAATCGTGAAGCACTTTCCGTCCACCGCAAGCTGATGAAATAGTCAGCAGTAACAAGCTCAGCCTGAGGATCTCGCCGCCGTCGGTGGCGTTGGGCTCTCAGTCAATCCTCCCTCGCAACTGCATGACGCGGAGTTTCCCTCCCAGCCATCCGGTCGGCAGCGCCAGGACGATGAGCGACAGCGGATACCAGTGTGGTCCGAGCGCTTGATTCCAAGTCGCGATAGCACCGGCAGTGGCAATCAACATCCCGATGCCCGCACCGACGAGCGCGTGCTCCAGCGGCGCGTACGGAGCCAGGCGCGCAACCACGTAGGAACCGATCACACCGTAGAAAGTCCTGTAGGCACAGGCCATCGCCGACTGCCAGTTGTCCATCGCTTGGCCTAGCGCCGGCAACATCCCCATCGCATGAAATGCAAGGTCCGTACCCACCGCAAGCACTACATTGACGACGAAACCGGCAACTAATGCGGCGACACTCTTGCCGATCCTTCGAGGGCGAGTCATAGTTTCCGTGCTTTCTCGGCTCATTTCTCTCTCTCCGTTGCTGATCCGTGAAATTAGCTGGTGATTTCGCGAGAATTGGGAGCAGTATACTGCAACTTCATTTCGCTCAACGAGGAAATCAGCCAGGTTTCACCAGGGAGATTGCCATGCGGAAATATAGGTCGTCGATTCTGCTCCTCTTTGCCTTTGTGATGGGAACCAGTCTTTTCGCGCAGGACACGAAGTACTCTCCGCAGGGCGAGCAGATTCCCGGTCCGGCCAATTCAACTGCGACAAATGACCATTGCTGTGCAGCCGGGGGTGAAATGCCGATTCCCGAGCCAGCCCGGAAGGCGTGGCTGGAAGACGTTCTTCATTGGCGCCAGGAGCACCTTGTTCGCATCGGCTACAGCAATTCTCAGTATGATCGTCCAGAGTTCCAATGGACGCAGAGCGCTTTTATCCAGCCGCAGATGATGGCGCACGACCGCTATTTCTACGATCCCGCCACACGCAAATATACAGTGGATCGCTATCTGGCTGACCTCGAGAAACGCTACGGCGGAATCGATGCCGTGCTTATCTGGCCCACCTATCCCAACATCGGAATCGATAACCGGAATCAATTCGACCTGATCCGCGACATGCCCGGCGGCATCGACGGCCTGCGCGCCATGGTTCAAGATTTTCATAAGCACGGCGTGCACGTGCTCTTCCCATACAATCCCTGGGACCAGGGAACCAGGCCGGAAGGAATTCCGGACTGGGATACGATCGCAAAACTCATGGCTGACATCGGAGCCGACGGCATCAACGGCGACACCATGGACGCAGTTCCTCTCGCCTTCCGCACGGCGTCCGACAAATCCGCGCATCCCATCGTTTTTGAACCCGAAGGTGGAGACACCGGCGACACGGATCCCGCTATCGCCTGGAATAACCTCGGCTGGGGCTACTGGCGATACTCCTTCGAGCCCATGATCAGCAAAAACAAATGGCTCGAGCCCCGCTATATGGTCAACGTCTGCGATCGGTGGAATCGTAGCAAGACCGACAACCTCCAGTACGCCTTCTTCAATGGTGTGGGGTATGAGAGCTGGGAAAACATCTGGGGAATCTGGAACCAGATTGACGATCGCGATGCGGAAGCCTTGCGGCGCATCTCCACGATTGAACGCGCATTCTGGCGATTGCTCCAGAGTCCTGCCTGGGAGCCTTTCGCGCCAACGCTCCACTATGGCGCCTATGCCAGCAAATGGCCGGCAGACACGGAAACCCTCTGGACCATCGTCAATCGCAATGAATTTGAGCTCTCAGGGCCTCAAATCGAGGTGCCCTGGAAATCCGGACTTCACTATTACGATCTATGGCACGGCGTCGCCTTACAACCGGAGATTCACGGTTCGACAGCCGTCCTGAGCTTCCCGATCGGCGCGCATGCATACGGAGCGATTTTGGCCACCGATCAATTGCCGGCCGACCAGCAGCAAACGCTGAACACGCTGCACAAGCTTGCGCAGAAGCCGCTTTCCAGCTTCTCCGATGAGTGGCGCTTCCTTCCCCAGCACATCGTTCCCATCGCGCCCACCCCGGCCGCAACCAACGCGCCACCGGGCATGGTCTACATCCCCGGCGCCGAATTCGACTTTCGCGTTTCCGGAGTCATGATCAAGGGCGGCAACGACATCGGCGTCGACGTGCAATACCCGTGGGAGAATTCACCCCGCCGCCAACACAATCACGAAATGCAGATCAAGCCCTTTTACATCGACAAGTTCCCGGTGACCAACGCAGAATTCAAGAAGTTTCTCGATGCCACTCGATATCAACCGGAGGACAGCCACAACTTCCTCAGGGACTGGAAAAACGGAACCTACCCGCCAGGATGGGGCGACAAGCCGGTTACATGGGTTTCTCTCGACGATGCCCGCGCTTATGCAAAATGGGCTGGCAAACGGCTTCCGCATGAATGGGAATGGCAGTACGCGGCGCAAGGCGCTGACGGTCGCCTCTATCCCTGGGGCAATCAGTGGAACGCTGCGTCCGTCCCCGTGCCCGACAAGGAACGTACGCTGCGTGGCCCCGACGATGTAAATGCCCACCCCGCTGGAGCAAGTCCCTTCGGTGTTGTGGACCTGGTCGGAAATGTCTGGCAATGGACTGGCGAGTTCATCGACGAGCACACACGGTCCGCAATCCTGCGCGGCGGCAGTTACTACCAGCCACAAGGGAGCCGGTGGTATTTCCCAGCGGCCTACCGCCTCGACGAACATGGCAAATACTTGCTCATGGCGCCCAGCATCGACCGCGCGGCCACAATCGGATTCCGTTGCGTCAAAGACGCAAGATGAGGAGCAGATTTCTGCCTGCCAAGCCACTGAAAGACAGTGCCTTCCATGACTCCTCCGACCAGTCTGCCCGAATATCCGACCATTTTGGGTTGCATTTCCGTATACCCTCGGTTATCCTCTCTTTATGCAGACCAAGACCAGGTGTCGCTGTTGTACTCCGCCACACGCGGACAGGTGACCTCGGTCTGATTTGTTTGCAGTAAACTCCAAGGTTTATCCAACGCCCGCGATTGAGCATTCGCCATCGCGGGCGTTTTATTTGCACACGAGAGGAAAGCATGACGGAATCGGTTGCCCCAAAAGAGACCAAAGCCCAACGCACTGAGCGGCTCAAGCTGGAGAAGAACCCCTGGCAGGCCTTCGACGAGGTGCGTGCTTTTGCCCGCGCGGGGCGATCCAGCGTCCTCCCCGAATGGACCTCGCTCTACTTCAAGTGGTGGGGCGTCTACACCCAGGGCGACGGCGTCGGCGCCGTCGGCGGAAAGGGCGGCGAAGGTCTGGCCAGTGACTACTTCATGATGCGCATCGGCCTGCCCAACGGCATCGTGTCCGCCGCCCAGCTCCGCCTCATCGGTGGCATCGCCCGTAAACACGCCCGCAATCTCGCCGACATCACCACTCGCCAGAGCATCCAGCTTCACTGGCTCACCATCGAGGCCCTTCCGGAAATCATCGACGCCATCAACGCCGCCGGCCTCTCCCCAAAAGGCGCATGCGGCGATGTTGTCCGCAACGTCACCGGCTGCCCGCTCGCCGGTGTTGCCGCAGACGAACTCATCGATGCCTCGTCCGTTGCCCTCGCCATCGCCCGCGACCTCAAGGGCAACGCCGATTTCTACAACCTGCCCCGCAAATTCAAAATCTCTGCTACCGGCTGCCCTTCGTGGTGCAATTATCCCGAGCTCAACGACGTCGCCCTCACCGCGGTGCAACGCGGCGACGAACTCGGTTTCGCCCTCCGCGTCGGTGGCGGCCTCTCCAACGAGCCGCACCTTGCCGTTCCGCTCAACGCCTTCCTCACACCTCAGCAGGCGCCGCTCGCGGTTCGCGCCGTCGCTGAAATCTTCCGCGATCAGACCGTTCTCCGCGAAAGCCGTGATCGCGCCCGCCTCAAGTATCTCTTCATGCGCGAAGGCTGGACTGCCGAAACATTCCTCGAAGAAGTCCAGGCGCGCCTTCCGTTCCGCCTCGATCCAGGCGTCCCGGAACAAATCCCTGACGATCAGCTCCGCGACCACGTCGGCATTCATCCGCAGCGCCAGCCCGGCCTGGCTTACGTCGGCGCTTCGGTCCTCCGCGGCCGCATGACCGGCGAACAGCTCGAAGCCGTGGCCGAGCTCTCCGAGCGTTTCGGCAGCGGCGATATCCGCACTACCGTCGCGCAGAACTTCATCATCCTCAACGTTCCCTATAGCAAAACCGTCGAATTAGTCCGCGAGCTGGGCCAGATCGGCGTCCGCGTGGAAGGCTCAACATTCTGGCGCGGTGCCATCGCCTGCACCGGCACCGAGTTCTGCAAACTCGCCATCACTGAAACCAAGGGCTTCACCCGCTGGCTCGTCGAAGATCTCGAAGACCGCCTTCCCGGTTTCGATCAGCAGCTCAAGCTCCACGTCACCGGCTGCCCCAACGGTTGCGGCCAGCACTGGATCGCTGACATCGGCCTCGAAGGCAAGAAGATCAAGTACGAAGGAAAGCTGACCGACGCCTACTACTTCTCGCTCGGCGGAGCGGTCGGCAAATTCGCGGGCGTTTCCCGCCCCGTCGGCTATCGCTGCCCCGCGCCGCTCGTGCCGGAAGCCATCGAGCGTTTACTGCGCGGCTATCTCGGCGAACGCCTGCCCGAAGAGAATCTCCGTGAGTGGTTCGCGCGCCATACCAACGACCAACTGCGCGCACTGTTGGCCGGCGAAGTCCTCGATCCCGTCGAACGTGACCTGCCCTCCGGCCGCGTCCCGCAAGCCGTCGGGGACTGACGAGAGCAAGGGACAGGGAACAGAGTGGAAGCGAATTTGAAGTAAATTCTGGATGCCCCACCCTCGGCGCGTTTTTGTTTTTGCGCCTAGGGTGGGGGTCTCCGAACGGAAAAGTCGCATGACTTTACTTCCCATTTTCCTCAATCTCGAAGGCCGCCGCGGCCTTCTCGTTGGCGCGGGCGCTGTCGCTCTCGACAAGATCTCCGCTCTCCTCAAAACCGGCGTCCATCTCCGCATCGTCGCCCCTGAAGCCCGCGAAGAAATCCGCGCTCTCGCCGTCGAAGGCCGCCTCGAATGGCTCCCGCGCGCCTTCGCGCCCTCTGATCTCGACGGCAACTTCATCGTCATCGCTGCCACCAGCTCGCCTGAAGTCAACGCCCATGTCTATCGCGCCGCCGTCTCCCGCGGCATCCTTTGCAACAGTGTCGACGACATTCCTAACTGCGATTTCTTCTTCGGATCAGTCGTCCACCGCGGCGATCTTCAGATCGCCATCTCCACCGCCGGCGAAAGCCCTGCCGTCGCCCAGCGCCTCCGCCGCGAAATCGACGATCAGCTCCCGGAAGACCTCGGCCCCTGGCTCGCAACGCTGGGCGAACTCCGCCGCGAAGTTCTCGCCTCGCATCCGCGCAGCGAAGAGCGCCGCCTGCTCCTCCACTCGCTCGCCGAGCGCCAGATCTGCGACTCCGCCCTCTGCTCCACCCGGCAACTCGCCCACACGGGAAGGGAAGCGTCGCGGGCGCAAGCGGGAACGGCTTACCTCGTCGGCGCCGGCCCCGGCGACCCCGAACTGCTCTCCATTAAAGCCCTTCGCCTCATCGAATCGGCGGACGTCATCCTCCACGACGACCTTGTTCCTCAGCCCATCCTCGATCTGGCCGAGTCCGCGGCAGAAATTCTCAACGTCGGGAAGCGTTGCAGCGCCAAATCCATCACCCAGGAAGAAATCAACGGGCTCATGATCGCCCACGCCCGCGAGGGCCGCAGCGTCGTCCGCCTCAAGAGTGGCGACCCGCTTCTCTTCGGCCGCGCCGCCGAAGAAATGGCCGCCCTAGCCGAAGCCGGCGTTGCATGTGAAATCGTTCCCGGCATCTCCGCCGGTTTCGCCGCCGCCGCCTCGCTGGGCCGTTCGCTCACGGATCGCGACTGGGCCTCCAACGTCATCTTCTCCACCGGCCATCACGCCCAGTCGCGCAATCGTTCCCGCTTGCCGGCAATCGAAGACTCGACCCGCGTCGTCTACATGCCCGGCCGCGACCTCAACCTGCTCGCCGCTGAATGGCTCGCCGAAGGGCTTCCCGCTGATTTCCCCTGTGCCATCGTCTCCCGCGCCGCCCAGCCCGATCAGCAGGTGCATTTCACCACGCTCGGAGAACTGAGTGACAGCGAACAGATGCCCGCGCCCAGCGTTCTCATCGCCGGCTGGGCAGTCCGCCCGTTCAGTTCCGCGGGTACGCCATCGGAAATCGGCATCTCCACACTCCCTCAGCTCCGCGTCAGGTGACTTCCCCCAATCGCCGGTGGAATGTGAATTGGTTTTGCGCCGTTCTGCATCGTTATCACCCCTTACAAGTCCTGCTAGGTGACAGAAGCGCAATGACTTTGTACCCGAAAAGTAGTAGCTCCGCCGTTACGCCAGGAGAGAAATTTCCTTATTCCTCTCCACGAACGCTGGTAACCTGAATACATGAAGTTTGGCGTGTTGGTCTTCCCCGGTTCCAACTGCGATCAGGATACGCAGCATGTGATTGCAGAAGTCGCCCGGCAGCCGGTCACCTACCTGTGGCACGACTCCGACGACCTGGGCGGGGCGGACGCGATTCTGGTTCCCGGCGGATTCGCATACGGCGATTACCTGCGCACCGGTGCCATCGCCCGTTTTTCTCCCGTTATGCAGGCCGTCAAGCGCTTTGCAGATGGTGGCGGACTTGTCCTCGGCATCTGCAACGGCTTCCAGATCCTCTGCGAAGCCGCCCTGCTCCCCGGCGCGCTCATGCGCAATGCCGGACTCAAGTACATCTGCAAGCACGTCAGTCTTCGCGTCGAAACGGCCAACAGCCCATTCACCAATCAGCTGGCGAAAGGCCAGGTCCTGCGCATGCCCATCGGCCACATGGAAGGGAACTACTTCTGTGAACCCGACGAGCTGCAAAAGCTGGAGGCAGAAGATCGCATCGCCTTCCGCTACTCCACCGCAGGCGGCGATATCACTCCGGAAGCCAATCCCAATGGCTCTCTCAGCAACATCGCGGGAATCTTGAGCGAAAAACGAAATGTTCTGGGCATGATGCCGCACCCCGACAGAGCAAGCGAAGTCTTGCTGGGTTCTTCCGACGGCTGGAAAATTTTTGCCTCAATGGTAGAGGCAATGGCGACTTTATAACGCCGGCGGGGTCTAACAAAGAAAGAGTACAGTCGCTTGATCGACATTCATCACCATCTCATTTACGGCGTTGATGACGGCGCGCCGGATTTGGAAACATCGGTTGCCATGGCATACGAGGCCGCGGAAGAAGGCGTCACGCACATCGTCTGTACGCCTCACGCCAGCCATCAGTATCCCTTCCACACCGAGGTCATTGAATCACGTCTCGCTGAATTGCGCGAGCGCCTCGAAGGTGTAGTCGAGCTCAGCCTCGGATGTGACTTCCACCTCACCGCCGACAACGTCGCCGACGCAACTTCCCATCCTCTGCGCTATTCCATTGGCGGCAAGGGATATTTGATGGTCGAATTCCCCGACGTCACCATCGCGCCTCAGCTTGAAAATGCGTTATTCCGGCTTCAGTCCGCCGGCTACACGCTCGTGATTACTCATCCCGAGCGTTATACCGCCGTTCAGCGCAAACCCGAGCTTCTCGCGGAGTGGGTCCGCAAAGGCTGTCTTGTACAGGTCACCTCCAGCTCTCTCTATGGGCGCTTCGGAAGAGCCGCCGAGGCATTCTCGAACGAACTCCTCGAGCGCAACTGGATCCACTTCCTCGCTACGGATGCCCATCATCCCGCGTGGCGGCCTCCCCACCTCAAAAAAGGCTATGACTACGTCGCCAGAAAGTGCGGCGAAGAAACCGCCATCCGCCTCTGCGAAACCAACCCTCGCGCCGCCGTCGACGGTGTCCCGCTTTCTGAGCAGCCCGAACCCCGCGGCCTGTGGGGGCACAAGCCCCTCTCCTTTGATAACAAGCGTTATTCCTCAAAGGGCAAATACGTTCCTGTCCCCAAGCCTGATGCCGGTACTGTCAGCCTCTCCCCCGCCGTCAAGGGCATCTGGAACCGCATCTTCGCGCGCTGATTCCGCGGATCAGTAGCTGCCCACCCCACGCTCTCGTGCCTCATCCTTTCGCGCTTTTGCGCACGGGTGGACACACCAAGCCGGAGTGCTCCGTACCTTGAAATGGCTCGACGATCCTACGGATTCGTTCGCGGTTGAGCAGTTACTTGGTCATGAGCTTCGGCCTCTGGTGCCAGTCCCCTGAATGCCCACCCTGCGACCGCGCCTCCAAGCAGGTTGGCTACCAGGTATACCCAGATCTTGCTCCACACTGACATGCCCATTACTGAAATTCCCACCGCCACTGCCGGATTGAATGCAGCCGATGCCACGCCCCCGACAGCGAATGCTCCAGCCATCACTGTGAATCCGATCGCCAGCCCATAAAACGAGTTCCCCGAATTATCTTTCGACGTGGCGGAATTCAGCACTACAAATACCAGCGCGAATGTGAACAGAAATTCCGCGATCAGCTCCGGCACCAGGGCCAGGTTCCGCGGTTGCGGTTGCGCTACCGGCATCAGGTACAAAACCACCAGCGCCGCCATGCCTGCTCCAACAATCTGAAACAGCATGTATGGCAACACATCTTTGTTCTCGAGTTTTCCCCGGATCCAGACCCCAAGCGTTACCGCCGGATTGTAATGCCCCCCGGAAATGTGTCCTCCGGCATAGATCATTACCATCAGAATCGACCCGATCGCCAGCGGCGGTATCACCCCGTTGCCGCCCGCAAGAACCGACATCCCGATGGTGAACACGAGGAAAAACGTGCCGATCAGTTCCATCACATACTTCTTCATAACCACTCCATTGCGCTTCCACGGAGTATTCTCCGGGCAAGCGAGTACATGCGCCCGAGGTCCAGGCAATCACGCCCGGACCAGGGCTCGTTCAAGCGCTTCGCGTCCGGACTCGGTCGTCCTCCACCCATCTCCCGATTCGGCGGCAAGACCCGCTCCTGCTAGTTCGCGCATCGCGCTCCGGATGCGAAACAGTGGCAAACCCGTTTGCGCAGCAACCTGGGATAGTGGAGAAGTCTGGAGCATGGCAGTCAGGATCTGCCTTGCTGACTCAGTGATCTCTCCACTCGCGTTGATGCAAGCCATGGCATCCCCTTTCCGCGGAGCCCGGAGGCTCCGCGGATAGCTGTGTCTCAGACTGCCTTCCTGGAGAAGTACCAGTCCTTCGTCTCGAATCCGGCACTCATCCGCACTTCGGCATCCTCAACGGTTTTTGGCGGCGGCACAATCACCTTGTCGCCAGGCTTCCAGTTCGCCGGCGTCGCAATTCCATGCTTGTCCGTCGTCTGCAGCGCATCGATCAGGCGCAGAACTTCCTGCGTGTTCCGTCCGGTGCTTAGCGGGTAATAGATCATTGCCCGCAACACCCCGTTCGGGTCGATGACAAACAGGCAGCGGCTGGTTTCCGTCTTGCTCTCGCCCGGCATGATCATGCCGTAAAGCGCCGCGACCTCTTTATTCAAATCGGCGATCACCGGGAATGGAATCTTCACACCGAAATTGCGCTCGATGTTGCGCACCCATGCTATGTGAGAAAACGTGCTGTCAATGCTGAGTCCGCAGAGTTCCACGCTGCGTTTCTTCAACTCCGGCGCCAGCTCCGCAAAGGCCACGAACTCTGTCGTGCAGACCGGGGTGAAATCAGCCGGGTGAGAAAACAGAACCAGCCAGCTGCCTTTGAAATCCTCCAGCCTTAACGTGCCATGAGTAGTTTCCGCTTCAAATACGGGTGCGGGCTGACCCAGGCGTGGAAGTGCATGATGATTCTGTACGCCATTTTCCATGTGAATGCCTCGTCTTTCTGATATGGGAAGGGAAGTACTTCCGGGCCTCCAGAAGTCAGACATACTGGCCGAGGTTTTCTTTTGATCGACTGCGCCGGACGGCATATTCGCACCTCAGCCCTTCCGCCGCGCAGTTCTGAGGCTGTCACTGGTCCAAAACCGTGTCTGTGACCGTCGGCACAAAGCGGAAACTCGACCGTCGCCGATTATCCTGAAGCGTGACCGCAACTCCAACCGCGCGCCCGGCGACCCGTCGCCGCACCGGTCTTCTCCGCACCGTAGCTCTCTGGCTTATCATCGCCCTGAGTCTTGCCTGGTCACTGGCCGCGCTCAGTCTCATCAGCCTCCGCTTTATCGATCCTCCCACCACTGCCGTCCACGTTGAGCGCCGCTTCCAAGCCTGGATCCATCACCGCCGCTATCGCCCGCGCTACCACTTCATTCCCCTCAGCCAGATCTCGCCCAATCTCCAGCACGCCGTCATCGCCGCCGAAGACGCCCGCTTCTACCAGCACCACGGCTTCGACTGGCACCAGATCCGCATCGATGCCGACGCAAATATGGAAGGCGGCCATCGCATCCGCGGAGCCTCCACCCTCACTCAGCAGCTCGTCAAAAATTTCTTCTTCGGAACCGGCCGCTCCGTCCTCCGCAAAGGCGCCGAATTCACCCTCGTTCCCGTCGCCGAACTGGTCCTCGGCAAACGCCGCATCCTCGAGCTCTATCTCAACGTCGTCGAATGGGGACCCGGTGTTTACGGTGCCGACGCCGCATCACACGCCTACTACGGAATCGCTCCCCGCAGCATCAGCCGCGACCAGGCCGCTCGCCTCGCCGCCATTCTCCCTGATCCTCTCCACCGCCGCCCGCAATTCATGAACCGCTACAGCAACATCATCCAAACGCGCATGACCCAGATGGGCTGGTAGGTGGGCGATTTTTCAGCCGTGCGCGTCAAATCTGTGTTAACGTTCGCCAAAGGATCGTTGATCCACAAACCGCGTAAACTTGTTTGCCTGAATCTCGCTCTCGTTTACTTCCCAATCTGCCCGATCCCGCGGCTCCGCACCTGAATCCGCGAGAGGGAAACACATGGAGACACTTCTTCAGAACCTCCGCGTCAGCATCCGCATGTTGGCCCGCAACCCCGGCATGACTGTCACCGTACTGCTCACTCTCGCCATCGGCATCGGGGCCAACACCGCCATCTTCACAGTGGATTACGCCACGCTCCTTGCCCCCCTTCCCTATCCGCAACCCGACCAGCTCGTCATCGTCTGGTCGAGAATCCAGAACTTCCACAATGGAGTTTCCGCCGGCGACTTCCTCGACTGGAAAAACCAGAACGCCGTCTTTCAGGATCTCTGCGCCTGGTCCGGCCAAAGCTTCAACATCGCCACCAAGGACCAGCCCGAATACATCCAGGGCACCGAAGAAACCTGGAGCATGCTCCAGATGGTCGGGCAGCCGCTCTTCCTGGGCCGCTACTTTCTCCCCGAGGAAGGCATCGCCGGCCGCGATCACGTCGCCATCATCACCCACAAACTATGGGAGAGGCTCGGCGCCAATGCTCACATCATCGGCTCCACCATGCGCCTTAATGGCGAGCCGTATACCGTCGTCGGCGTGCAAAAGCCCGGCATCTACGATCGCAAGCAGTCTCAGATCACCGTTCCCCTCGTCTTCAAGCCCGAGCAGATCAATCACGATTTCCACTGGCTCCTGGTCATGGGCCGCCTCAAGCCCGGCGTCACCATCCAGCAGGCGCAGCAGAACATGAACGCAGTCACCACCCATATCGCCCAGGTCTATCCCAAAAGCGATGAGGGCTGGGGCGCATACGTAGATCCGCTCAAGAACGACTTCATGCCCAAAGAGCGCATTAAAATGCTCTGGCTCCTTCTCGGCTCCGTCGGATTCGTTCTTCTCATCGCCTGTGTCAATGTGGCCAATCTGCTGCTCGCTCGTGGCGTCGTCCGTCAGAAGGAACTTGCCGTCCGCACCGCCCTCGGCGCCGCCCGCCGGACCATCTTCGCCCAACTGCTCACGGAGAGCCTGCTTCTCTCTCTCGCCGGCGGCGCTCTTGGCGTGGGCTTCGGCTATGCCATGCTCAAGGGCCTTGTCGCCGCCATGCCGCGCAACACCCTGCCCAGCGAAGCCGATCTCCGCCTCAACATTCCCATCCTGCTCTTCACTTTCGCCGCGGCTGCATTAGCCGGACTCCTTGCCGGCTGCGCTCCCGCCTGGTACGCCTCGCGTATTGACCCCGGCGAAACTCTCAAAGAGGGCGGCCGCACCGGCACCGGATCCGGCAAGCATCGCCTCCGCCGCATTCTCGTCGTCGGCGAGACTGCACTCGCTCTCGCCCTGCTCGCGGGAGCCGGCCTCACCATCCACAGCTTCTGGAACCTCGCCCACGTCGATCTCGGCCTCAGAACCGATCACGTTCTCACATTCTTCCTGCCTGTGCCGGAATCGCGCCCCAAAGATCCGCAGACTATCACCGCATATTTTCGCGACATCCTTGACCACATCGATGCCGTCCCTGGTGCCACCCATGCCGCAGTGACGGTCGGCAACGCTCTCTATGGCGGCGCCTTCGGCATGCCGTTCACGCTCGAAGGCGGTCCCACCTATGCCGATCGTTCCAAGCGGCCCGGCACCGGATTTGACATGGTCACGCCGGATTATTTCAAAACTTTCGGCATTCAAATCCAATCGGGCCGCGCATTCACGGATCAGGACACGGCTGCCAGTGTCCCCGTAACCATCGTCAATCAGGACTTCGTCAAAAAATACCTGCAAGGCAAGAATCCGCTGCTTCAGCGCGTGGATGTAGAGAAGCTCATTCCCGGCGTCACCAACCTGGGGCCGCCCATCGCCTGGCAAATCGTCGGCACCTTTCACAACGTGCATACCGCCGATCAGCGCGAAGAGCAGCCGCAAATGCTCGTGCCCTTCATGCAGAGTCCCTGGCCGCAGGCAGGCATCGGCGTGCGCACCGCCGGGGATCCCGACACCATGCTGCGCAGCATCGCCGCCGCGGTACACGCAGTCGACCCCGCCGTCGCTCTCGCCGAGCCCAAAACCATGGACGAAGTGGTTGACGAATCCATGGCCAGCGAGCGCTTTACCCTCGTCCTCTTCACCTGCTTCGCCGTCATCGCCCTCTTCCTAGCCGCGCTTGGCATCTACGGCGTCATGTCATTCTCGGTTGCCCAGCGCGCCCACGAAATCGCTCTCCGTATGGCCCTCGGCGCAACGCGCAACCGCGTAGTTGCCCTTGTTGTCCGCGACGGCTTTATGCTGGCCGCCATCGGCACAGGACTGGGCCTCATCGGCGCCTACTTCGTCGGCCGTGCCATGCAAAGCCTGCTCTACGGTGTAGGAGCACTCGACTTTTCCGCCTTCATAAGTGTCGCCGCCGTTCTTCTCCTTGCCGCAGTCCTCGCCTGCTACCTTCCCGCACGCCGCGCCGCCTCCGTAGAACCGATGCGCGTCCTCCGTACCGAATGACCGCTTTCGCCACCCTGAGGGTGTATCCTTCTCCAATCCATGAAAGTTGTGTTTTGCCAGCGTACTTTGCAACGCTGCAAGCTCAGGGAAGGGAATCTCGCGTGATGATTCAATCGAGAATCGGCAAAAACCTGCTGGTCGGGCTCGCATTGATTTTGGCCTTTACCTTCGCGAAATCCATCAAAGCCGCGCCACCCCAGGCTGCTCCCGCGCAAGCCGCGCCTGCAAACACAAACCAGGACATCGTCGGCACCTGGCAGGGAACACTCCACGCAGGCCGCGATCTGCGCACCGTGCTCAAAGTCACCAAAGACGACAAGGGCGCCTACAAAGCCGATCTCTACAGCATCGATCAGGGTGGCGCGCCGATCGCCGCCAAAACCGTAACCTTCCAGGATCGCGAGTTAAAGTACGCTATTCCCCAAATCGGCGGCAGCTACGACGGCAAAATGTCGTCCGATGGCAACACCATCGAAGGGACCTGGACCCAGTATGATCACCCACTCCCGCTGACCATCACCCGCGCCACGCCGGAGACCGAATGGACGATTCCCAAGCCGCCGCCACCCGTCCCGCCCATGGCGGCAGATGCCAATCCCACATTTGAAGTCGCCACCATCAAGCCCAGCAAGCCCGGTCAGCCGGGCATCGCCTTTCTCGTTCAGGGCCGGCGCTTCAAAACCATCAATACCCCGCTGACGTCCATCATTGCCTTCGCCGACGAGGTGCAGCCCAATCAGGTCATTGGCCTGCCCGACTGGGCCGGCTCGGAGAAATTCGACATTGAAGCCGTCCCCGACGGCACGGGTCAGCCCAGCCAGGCACAGTGGAAGAGCATGGTGCAGAAACTCCTCGCCAGCCGCTTCGGTCTCAAGTTCCATCCCGATAAGAAGGTGCTTCCCGTTTACGTGCTCACCGTGGCCAAGGGCGGTGAGAAAATGAGCCTCGACACCAGCAATCCCAATGGCCTCCCCGGGCTCTTTTTCCATGGCCTCGGCAAACTCGGCGTCCGCAACGCCACTATGCACGACTTCACCAACCTCATGCAGAGTGCCGTCCTCGATCGTCCGGTGATCGATATGACGGAACTGAAAGGCAAGTACGACTTCGAGCTCGACTGGACCCCTGACGAGTCGCAGTTCGTGAACATGGGCGTTCACGTTCCACCGCCATCTGCAGATGCGACTAACCTGCCGCCTTCGCTCTACACCGCCATCGAAGAGCAACTCGGCCTCAAGCTCGAAGCTACCAAAGGCCCAGCCGACGTAATGATCATCGACCACGTAGATCACCCCACGGCGAACTGACCGATACCCAATATCGAGGATTACCCTATGGAGAATTCGCACGCGGAGCCGTCTTCGCAGTTGCCGGTTTCACGCCGGGAATTCATCAAGCGCACCGCTGTGGCCGCGGCCCTGCCGGTGCTGAGCGGCACAGCCGCCAGTCAGGACCAGGCCGAACCCTCCTCACCGAAAAAAGCCAGGCCGAACATTATCGTCTACATCGCCGACCAATTCCGCTGGGACTGCGTCAGTGCCTACGGCTTGAATCCCATGCAAGTCACTCCGAACCTCGACGGCGTGGCTGCGCGTGGCGTCGCGTTTCAGAACGCGGTCACCAATCAGCCATTGTGCTCGCCTTCGCGAGCCTGCCTCTTCACCGGCATGTACGCCACGCAAACAGGAGTGTGGACCCTGACGAATTTGGACGTTGGCCTCAAGCCGGACGCCGTGACTTTGGCCACGATCCTCCGTTCCGAGGGCTATACGGCCAACTACATCGGCAAGTGGCACCTGGCGCCCTCAAGCCACGCCCAGCCGAACACTCTTGGTTTTGTTCCGCGCCAGCATCGCGGTGGATTCCTGGACCTGTGGGAAGGCGCCAATGAGCTGGAGCTGACCTCGCATCCCTATCACGGAACGATCTGGAACGGCGACGGCGAGGCAATGCAGTTCCAGGACGTCTATCGCGTGGATTATCTCACTCAGCGTGCCGTGAAATTCCTGCAGCAGAAACAGGAAAGGCCATTTCTTCTGGTGGTTTCACAGTTAGAGCCGCATTTTCAGAATGACCTCAATGCATTTGCTCCGCCGAAAGGTTACCGGGAGCGTTACGTGAACCCGTTTGTCCCGCAGGACTTGAAGTTTTTCCCGGGTGATTGGGACGAGCAATTGCCCAATTACTACGGTGACATCAAGAGCATCGACGATTCAGTGGGAACGGTCCTAAAAACTCTCGATGAACAAGGACTGACCGACAACACTATCTTCCTTTTCATCAGCGACCACGGCTGCCATTTCCGCACCCGCAACGAAGAGTACAAGCGCAGCCCTCACGAGAGCTCGATCCACATCCCGCTCCTCGTGCAGGGACCTGGATTCAATCAGTCCCGTATGGTCCGCGAGCTGGTCAGCATGATCGATGTCACGCCAACGCTGCTCGATGCCGCCGGAGTGAAGGTGCCGTCCTCCATCATGGGCAGAAGCCTGTTACCGTTGCTTAACAACCCAGCCGCTCGGAAGGCCTGGCCGCAGGAGGCGTTCATCCAGATCAGCCAGTCGATGGTCGCACGCGCTTTGCGGACCGATCAATGGACCTACTGCGTCGCCGATCCCACTCTCACCGGCGAACATCCATATAGCAAGAATTACGTTGAATACCAGATGTACAACCTGACTTCAGATCCGCATCAGTTGCTGAACCTGGCCGGCCGTCGCGACGTGCCTAAGCTGGTTCACGACTTTGGCGAGCGTGTGGATATGGACATCGCCGATCACTTGCGTGAGCGCCTGCTCGCGCTCATGGCCGAAGCCGGTGACCCGCCCGCCACTATCGAAAAGCGCCGCTTGTACCCTTGAGAACAAGAGAGCCGTATTTGGGTGACTCGGATGCACTAAATGACCAGCTGCAGAAACGGCATGCTCGATTAGACCAGCCCCAGACCGCCATCCACCGTCAGGATCTCTCCCGTCACAAACGTCGGTCCCGTCGCAAAGAACAGCACCGCCCTTGCCACATCGTCAATCGTGCCGCTGCGTGCCATCGGCGTTCTCGCCGCGAGCCGCGCGGCAAGGCCAGCGTCTTCCCCGCCCGCCTGAATCCATCCCGGCGCCACGCAGTTCACGCTCACTTCCGGCGCAAATGCCTTGGCCATCGCCTCCGTCAGCATGTGCAGCGCCGCTTTCGACGCACAATAATGCGCGTGGCTTGCCCACGCCCGAATCCCGCCCAGCGACCCGAGATTCACGATCCGCCCGCCGGTTTTGAGTAGGTGTGGCAGCGCCGCCCGCGCCACCAGGAATGGCCCGCGCACATTCGTCTCAAACACCTTGTCCCACCGCTCTACCGTCAGCGCATCGAGCGGCCCGGAATCGAATACCCCCGCGTTGTTCACCACCAGGTCCAGCCGCCCGAACTGCCCCACCACTTCTGCGACCATCGCGCAGACCGATTCTTCCGCGCGCACATCGCACTTCAGATCGAGTGCTCTTCGCCCCCGTGCCGCAATCTCCTTGACCGTCGCCGAAGCCTCGGCTTGCGATGTCAGATAGGTGATCGCCATATCGGCGCCCGCCTCTGCAAGGGAGAGCGCAATTCCGCGCCCGATGCGCCGCGCGCCACCGGTCACCAGCGCAACTTTCCCGTTGAGGAGCTGTTCAGGCATAGAAAGTCAGAGGCCCGACGCATCAGAAAAGAGGTGAAGTGTGGTCGGCGGGGGTGGGTGCCCCACCACCGCCGCGTCTTTGTTTTTGCGGTCAGGGTGGGGAACACTCCACATCCGCACTGCACCACCACCCGCTAGATCACAGGCTTAATTCTTAGGTGCCTCGGATGATTTGCCGTTTGACGACGGGTTTTGCTTCTGCCCCGGCCCACCGTTTCCAGTTCCGTTCTCCGCCGTGTCGTGATTGTCGTATACGGAGTATTGCTGGCCCGGCAGCTTCATCTTGATGTGCATGGCCTCGTCAGCCTTCTCGATCTTGTACCGGCCCCCATACGTCTCGTACCCGTGCGCAATCACCTGTAGCTGGATCGTGTCGCCAATGGGAATAACGGTCATGATCGCTACGCCATCCTCGTTCGTCTTCAGTTCCATCCCGCCCTTGTCCTTGTCGCCTTCCACCGGGTGAAAAATCACGTGAGCGTTCCGGATTGGCGTGTCGTTGTCGTTGCGCAGTACCGTCACTACAATTCGCGAAACCGGCGGTGGCGGCTTGAACTTCCGCCCGCGATACCGGGCCTTCTGTGCCCCCGCGGTCAATGGCCAGATCAGCAGCACCACTGCAGCCAAGATCACACTCAGACGAAAAATACGATTCCGCAACATGCCTTCCATTGTATTCGCTCGCATCTTCAGACGTTCGCGTTCCACCGACGTACTGCTCCACCGTTCATTCCGTGTAACACCACCCGTCCCTGTTCGCAATCAGCCCCTCCGTGCCCGCTGCCCCGCCGACTGGCTGGCTGACTCGCTGACTCGCTGACTCGCTGACTCGCTTAACCTATTCTTCTTTAGGTACTTGCATGAACATCAACCACATGACGTTCACGCAAGCACACTATTTGAGCGTAATATACTAAGATTTAACAATCGCCCCTTGACAAAATGTCCCCTCATTCCCTATCTTTAGCAATTGGAAAGCGAGAGTGCTAGCAATCCCCCGGTTGAATTGCCTGATTTTACCAGCCGGCCCGCACCAAGTCCGAATTCTGCAGTTTTCGCAGTCTTAATCCAAACCACCCAAATCCCGCGGCCGGCCAGCCCGTCCGCGCGTGAAGGAGAAGCAGAGCAATGGCAGCAACATCTGTAACGACCACATTCACCCCGCTCCACGACCGCATCCTTGTCCGCCGGATCGAAGAGACCGAAACCGTCCGCGGCGGCATCATCATTCCTGACAGCGCCAAGGAAAAGCCCCAGGAAGGCCAGGTCATCTCCGTCGGCAAGGGCAAGTCCAACGACGAAGGCAAAGTCTTCCCTCTCGACGTCAAGGCCGGCGACCGCGTCCTCTTCGGCAAGTACTCCGGCACCGAAATCAAAATCGACGGCGAAGAATTCCTGATCATGCGCGAGGAAGAAGTCCTCGGCATCATCAAGAAGTAACTCCCGTCCACGGTTCACGGACCACCGTTCACGGTCCACCGATCACTGATCACTGACCACTAATTTAGGAGACACAAATGGCAAAGCAAATTCTGCACGGTGAAGATTCCCGTCAGGCCATCCTGCGCGGCGTCAACATTCTCGCCGACGCCGTCAAGGCCACCCTCGGCCCCAAGGGCCGCAACGTCGTTATCGAAAAGAAATTCGGCTCGCCCACCATCACCAAGGACGGCGTGACCGTAGCCAAGGAAATCGACCTCAAGGATCCCCTTGAGAACACCGGCGCCCAGCTCGTTCGCGAAGTCGCCTCCAAAACCAGCGACGTCGCCGGCGACGGCACCACCACCGCCACCGTGCTCGCCCAGGCCATCTACCGAGAAGGCGTCAAGACCGTGGCCGCCGGCGCCAACCCCACCGCCCTCAAGCGCGGCATTGAGAAGGCCGTCACCGCCGTCATCGGCTCCATCGACAAGGAAGGCAAGCGCGTCGATCAGGGCGCACTTGGCAATCTCTCCAAGCCCGTCAACGAAGGCTCCGTCGCCCAGGTCGGCGCTATCTCCGCCAACGGCGATCAGGAAATCGGCGACATCATCGCCCACGCCGTCAAAGTTGTCGGCAAAGACGGTGTCATCACCATCGAAGAGTCCAAAACCATGCACACCGGCCTTGAGACCGTCGACGGCATGCAGTTCGATCGCGGGTACCTCAGCCCCTACTTCGTCACCGACGCGGAGCGCCTCGAAGCCGTTCTCGACGATCCCTACATCCTCATCTACGAAAAGAAAATCTCCGCTATGAAGGACCTCCTGCCTCTGCTCGAGCAGGTCGCCCGCAGCGGCAAGCCCCTCCTCATCATTGCTGAGGACGTGGAAGGCGAAGCTCTCGCCACTCTCGTCGTCAACAAGCTCCGCGGCACGCTCAACGTCGCTGCCGTCAAGGCTCCCGGCTTCGGCGACCGCCGCAAGGCCATGCTCGGCGACATTGCCACCCTCACCGGCGGCAAGGCCATCACCGAGGACCTTGGCATCAAGCTCGAAGGCGTGAAGATCGACGACCTCGGCCGCGCCAAGCGCATCACCATCGACAAGGACAACACCACCATCGTCGACGGCGCCGGCAAGGCCAGCGACATCGAAGGCCGCGTCAAGGAGATCCGCTCGCAGATCGAGAAGACCACCTCCGACTACGACAAGGAGAAGCTCCAGGAGCGCCTCGCCAAGCTGGTCGGCGGCGTCGCCATCATCAAGGTGGGCGCAGCCACTGAGACCGAGCTCAAGGAGAAGAAGGCTCGCGTTGAAGATGCCCTGCACGCCACCCGCGCCGCGGTCGAAGAAGGCATCGTCCCCGGCGGCGGCGTAGCCCTGGTGCGCACCATCCCGGCAGTCGAAGCGCTCACCGCCAAGCTCGAAGGCGACGAGAAGATCGGCGCGCAGATCGTGCGCCGCGCTCTCGAAGAGCCGCTGCGCCAGATCATCGCCAACGCCGGCGAAGAAGGTGCAGTCGTGGTCGCCAAAGTGCTTGAGTCCAAGGAGCCCCACTACGGCTACAACGCCCTCACCGGCAAGTTCGAGGACCTGGTCAAGGCCGGCGTCATCGATCCCACCAAGGTCACGCGCACGGCTCTGCAGAACGCAGCCTCGATCGCGGCTCTGCTGCTTACCACCGAAGCACTGGTAGTCGAGCTTCCCGAGCCCAAGGCTGCAGCCCCCGCCGGCGGTCACGGCGGTGGCATGGACGGCATGTACTAGAGGCAGGGAAGAGGGAGTAGGGAACAGGGAACAGAAGGTTCGCTCTCGATCCCAACTCCGATGGCAGCTACAAGAACCAAAGGCCTCCGGCTTCGGCCGGGGGCCTTTGTGTCTGGGCGGCCGGCGGTTCAAAACGTACAGGAATACAGTTTTGCAGTTTTACTAGATTTCGCTATGGCGCCTGGCCAACGAGCCTATTTTGAGCCACTTGGCTCGGATTTACAGTTTTACAGTTTTATTTTGAAAATTCAGATTCCGTCTTTTCCGGCCTTCGCGGCACGTTTGGGAAGGATTTTGCGGCGGCGTGCGCTGG
>DASYWU010000067.1:0-2008 GCA_035935755.1 Occallatibacter sp.
GCTGATATCGCCGTGGCCCGGAATCACGGTGTCGATATCCAGCTTCAGCACGCCATCGAGAGTTGCCGGCCAGTCGCGCAGGCAACCGCCGTTCTTATAATCGGCTCTGAGCAGGAATTCGACAAGAGGCCCATTTCACGCGGCTTGCCGGAAGACGACGAATTCGGTTTTGGTGACGGCCATGCGCTGAGCCTTGAGGAGTAGATAGCGTAGGTTTTTGTAGCCGCGGCCGCGCCGCAGCAGGCTCTTGATATTGCCATTGATGGCCTCCACGACACCAAAGCGGACCTTGGTGCGGCAATGGTTCAGGATGCCATCCACATGGTCGATCAGCATGTGCGCCAGCTTCTCGAAGGCCGGAAGGCGCTGCCAGCGAAGCTGTAGGGTCCAACTCTTCAAGTAGCGCAGCATCGCGCCCTCATAGGTGTAGGTCCACAACCGTTCCAGACTTTCCTTGAGCAAGTAAGCCTTCATGACCTTCCGGTTTAGAGAAAACAGATGGTTCAACTGTTGGCGTTTGTCTGAGTTCAGATGGACCCAGCGCGTCAACAGCAGCCACCGCTTGCCCTTCACTAGGCTCCGCATCGCGCCGCCCTTGCGGTAAAACTCCGCGCGCCGCACTTCATCAATGGCTTTGTTGGCGTGCTGCATGATGTGGAACTTGTCGTAGACGATGGAGCAGTTCGGCGCCCACTGCTGAATGCTGGTTGTGTACGGCTTCCACATATCCACGCAAGCTGACACAATCCGCTGTCGTTGGCGAGCGCTCAGTTCGGTGCCGAAGAACTCGTCCAGAGTTTCTTTCTTGCGCTCCAAGCCGAACCAGAGAGGTTCTCCGGTTTCTAAATTACTGACCACGGTGACAAATTTCGTCTTCTTCCCTAGAAAGATTTCGTCCACGCCCATCTGATGAAGCGCCGGCTTTTTACGCTGCGCATTCCAGCGTTCCAATACGCGCAGGTCGATGGAACGTACGGTGCTTTCCGCCAGGCCGAATCGCTTGGCGATTCTCCGCGCCGAAGCGCTCTCGCAAGCCTCGCCCACGGCCTCTTCGAAGCGCTTGGAGAAAGGCGCTTTGCTCGGCAGTTGGTCCACTTTTTCGATCTTCAAACCACAGTTGGGACACCGCACCCGGTACAGCTCAATTACCACCGTCGTGCGAAACTCTCCCCACGGTAAGTCCCGCACCTCCCTCTCGGTTGTGTCGGCCGGTTCGCCAATTCCGCGCCCGCAGCTCGAACAAACCAGCCGCCGGTTTCCACGTTTTCGCCTGACCCACAACTTTAAGGTCTTGGCCTTTTCGTCAATTTCCTGCTGGAAGACCGTATACCCAGGCCAGCCCAGTATCTTGGTCCAGTCATTGCGCTTCAACCCGCCTAGTCTAGCGAAACAGTCGTTTCAACGAAACTCACGCAGGCGTGGCTCCCGTCAGATTCCTGCTCAGAGCCCATTCCTCCTTTAAAGTGCACATGATAAGCATCATGGACGCATTTTGAGAGTCCGGAAGAAAGAGGCCCGGAAGGGTCTTAGAAAGCCGAGAGCCTATCAGCCTTTAGTCGTGTATATGCTATAACTTAGAACGAAGGCAAAGCGATCTCAGCTCAAAAAAAGCCGCGCGGCATGGCAGCATCTAATTGTCCTGCCGCGTCATGTAATTCACGATCTATTTTAACCACTATTTCGGGTTAATTCTCCAGCGTATATGCAGAAATAGCGATTCGATGCCGATCCATAGGATGGAGCGAGGGTGAGCGGAAACGCGGAACCCTGATCTTATTCTGAGCGTTACCTTGAAAAGGAGGCGCCTCCCCTGATGTCCGACATCCGCAACCTGGGTCACGCCAGTTACGACGATCTAGTACGGTACATCCAGGGGCGATTGGAACCGAATCGCCTTTCTGCGATCGATCCTCATTTGCTGGACTGCGACATATGCCGTGAAAGACTCGCTCGAAGCATTGGATCGCAGCTAACGCTTCATCTCGTCGGCAAGGCCAAATCGGACCAA
>DASYWU010000068.1:0-65583 GCA_035935755.1 Occallatibacter sp.
CGAATCCTGCTGCGCAAACTCATCTCGCATCCCTCGCTAAGCCGATAGCTCGTAGCCAATAGCTTCTTGCTTCTGGCTGTTAGCTGTTAGCTGTTAGCTGCTAGCTGTTACCCAAAGGCTGGAAGCTAATAGCGAGTGGCCCGTCAACCTGGCTACCGGCGCCCCTGGCTCCGTTTGCCCCCCTGACTCTGCTAGCTCCGCTCGCCTGACAACTGACAACCGAAAACTGAAAACCGTGAACTGCGAACTGAGAACTACGAACTCGCTTGCCACCGCCTTCTTGCCAGTGCGAACTTAGCCCTGGCGCTGCTTGTGCTTTGCGTTCTCGCAGATCACGCGAACCACCCCGCGGCGGTTGATGACCTTGCATTTCACGCAAATCTTCTTTACCGATGCACGGACCTTCATTGTTTGCTGCCCTTCTCCGCGCATCCAAAGATGATCGCGGGGTTACGAATAAGTTCTCAGCCTCCAGCGCTCAGTTTGACGCACATGCTTCGTCAGCTCAGTATCGGAAGCTGAAACCTGACGGTTGATAGCTGATGGCTACTTGTACCGGTACACAATGCGTCCGCGATTCAGGTCATAGGGACTCAATTCCACCGCCACGCGGTCGCCGGGCAGAATTCGGATGAAGTTCTTGCGCATCCTACCCGAGACATGGGTCAGCACCTCGTGATCGTTCTCGAGTTTGACCTTGAACATGGCGTTCGGCAACGTCTCAATCACCGTCGCCATCACCTCAATCGCATCTTCCTTTGACAATCAGTGTACCCTTCTGCCGGTTTCTGTGCCGGCTGCTGCACCGGGTGCGAACCCGGCCAAACGACCAAAGCTGATAGCTCAACGCTGCTTTACTCGGTCAGTATTCTTGCTCCCTCGGCGGTCACGGCCACCGTGTGCTCGAAATGAGCACTCATACTTCCATCCTTGGCCACCGCCGTCCATCCGTCGTCCAGAACCACCACGTCTGGCTTGCCGGCGTTCACCATCGGTTCAATGGCGATCACCATGCCGACTTTCAGCTTCATGCCCCGTCCGGCTTCACCGAAGTTCGGGACTTGCGGTTCTTCATGCATCTGTGCGCCGATGCCGTGTCCCACAAAATCGCGCACCACTGAAAAACCCTCACTCTCGACCACGCCTTGTACGGCGGCGCCCACATCGCCGAGCGTCGCACCCGGCTTGACCGCGGCGATACCGGCATGCAGCGAAGCCTCCGTCACCTTCAGCAGCCGTTCGGCGTCCGGCGTTACTTTGCCCACCGGCACCGTAATCGCCGCATCGCCGTAATATCCATCTACCACCACGCCAAAATCGACGGAAACGATGTCCCCCTGCTTAAGGATCCGTTTAGGTGACGGGATGCCGTGCACTACTTCGCTGTTTACCGACGTGCACAGCACGCAGGGAAAACCATGGTAGCCCTTGAAAGCCGCCTTGACGCCCAGTTGATTCAGCCTCACCTGCGCTGCATTCTCAAGATCGTAAGTGGTTGCGCCCGGCTTCACTTGGCTGCGCACCAACTCCAGCACCTCGCGGACCACCTGGCCGGCGCGGCGCATCTTTTCGATCTCCTGGGACGACTTGAGTACTACCGCCACAAATAAAAGTCTCAGTTCACAGTTCGCAATCGCTTTGATTACGAACTGCCCTTCCGCAGCCGCTCTACCACTGCAACAATTGAGCCCGCGATCTCCGGGATCGGACGGTCTCCATCCACTTCCGCGAAACGTCCCAGCGTGCGGTAGTGCTCCACAACGGGCGCGGTGAGGGCCTCGTAAGCGCGCATGCGCTCCTTGAAAACCTCTTCCGTGTCGTCGGCTCGCTGAACCAGCCCGGCACCTTCAACGTCGCACAAGCCCTCCCGCTTGGGGGGATTTACATAGACGTTATAGATGGTCTGGCAGACAGGACAATTCCTGCGCCCGGTAATGCGGCGCAATAACTGATTATAATCAACACGGATACTGACGGCAACCACGGGCATCGACTCTCCGGCCAGCCTGCCGTCCAGCCACGTCGCTTGTCCCAGCGTACGCGGAAACCCATCCAGAATGTATCCTCGCGAAGTGTCCGGCTGCTGCAAGCGCAGCTCCGCCATTTCCTCTACCAGGGAATCGGGGACTAATTCTCCCCGCGCCATGATTTCCTTGGCCGTTACGCCCAGCGGCGTTCCTTGGGCGACGTTCGCTCTCAGCAAATCGCCTGTCGAAATCTGGGGAATGTCCCACAGCTTCACCAGTTCCTTGGACTGGGTCCCCTTGCCCACGCCCGGCGCGCCCAATAAAAGAATTGGGCCGGGTGCGAAGTTCGTTCCCGCTACCCGGCCGTTTTCTGCTGAGATTGTCAATGATGCCATTACCAGGTTTTCCTTCCGCGTATACGACCGGAACGCGGGGAAAAGCCGTCATAATGCCGCATGACGAGCTGCGATTCGATCTGGTTGATCGTATCCATGGCCACGCCCACCACAATCAGCAGCGATGTGCCGCCGAAGTAGAAGGTCACGCCCATGCCGTGCGTCACGAAGTTCGGCAGATTTTCGAAGAACCGACCTATCAGGAAAATCCTGTCGAACCGGATGCCGGAGAGAAGCCACGTGGGCAGGATCGTCACCAGTACAAGGTAGATCGCTCCCACCAGCGTAATGCGGGTAAGAATATCGTTGATGAAATCCGACGTGCGCTTGCCGGGACGGATGCCAGGAATAAAGGATCCCGATTTGCGGAAGTTGTCCGCAATATCATCCGGCCGCATCACGATCGAAACGTAAAAATAAGCGAAAAAGATGATACCCAGAATGCTCAGCAACTCGTACCAGGGATAGCCCGGCTGCAGCGCCCGATAAATGGGCTCGAGGAAACGGTTATTCTGCACAAACGACGAAGTACCCAGTAGCATTGGCGCCGACAAAATCGACTGCGCAAAGATGATGGGCATCACCCCGCCGGAATTCACCTTGAGCGGCAAATGGCTGGCCTGCCCGCCCATGAGCCGCCGGCCCACGATGCGCCGCGCGCTCTGGATGGGCACGCGCCGTTCCGCGCGCTCCACATACACGATGAATGCCACCACCGCCAGCATGCCTGCAAGCAACAAGATGATGACCCCCGGAGTAAACGGCCCCCACGCATCGGTATTCAGCTTTTGCCATAGATCCTGAACCCCGGCGGGCAGGCCGGCGACGATGCCGGCGAAGATCAGAAGGCTCATTCCGTTGCCGATACCGCGGTCGGTGATCTGTTCGCCCAGCCACATGATGAACGTGGTCCCCGCGGTCAGCGTCAGCACCGTCATCAGGCTGAACCCGATGCCCGGATGCAGCACCAGCCCCTGCTTGGTCAGAATCGCGGCAATACCGATCGACTGCAGCACGCCCAGAACAACTGTCAGGTAGCGTGTCCATTGGGTGATTTTGCGCCGGCCCAGCTCGCCTTCCTTTTCGATGCGCGCCAGCGGTTCGTACACCACGGCCAGGAGCTGGAAAATAATCGACGCGGTAATGTACGGCATGATGCCCAGCGCGAAGATGGCCATGCGCCGCAACGTGCCGCCGCTGAAAAGGTCCATGAGGCCCAGCGCCGAGCTGTTCTGGCTGTTAAAGAGGATGGCGAGTTTTTGCGTGTCTACGCCTGGTGTCGGGATCCATGCCCCAAGGCGGTAAACGGCCAGCATCGCAAAGGTGAAGGCCACCCGCTTGCGCAGGTCAGGGATACGGAAGATGTTCAGGAACTTCTCAATCATTCAGGGTGATTTCCGGTTCAGGCGCACAGGCACCAGGAGTCTAAGACGTACTTCATCATCTTAGAGCATTTTCTGGTGCTGGGGCGAGATTAAGGGTCGGGAATTGCGGGAGGCTATGAGAGCCGTCACAGATGTTGCGCCTGCGTCGCGATCCGCCCCCAAGGCGATCCGGCGGACAGCGACGAGCGACCCACGGCTGCCCGTTGAATTCCTCGGCAATTCGCCGTATTCTATATACGCAGACGCGTTTGTTCGCCTGATGTGACCGTGAGTGAACCGGCTGGCGGAGAGATGAGTGGGCTCATAGCCCACTTTTTATTTGCGGCATTTTCGGGGTTTTGGCGCCGCGAGCAACGGCTGCTGCAACAGCAACATTCATAAGGCCTTGAGGCTGCTTTTTGCCTCCGAACGGACCATCACGACGATGGCGGTAGAGCTTGACGAAATTCGGGCGGCGGCCGAGAGAGTGGCCGCCTCGCACGGGCTCGATATTGTGGACATCGAGTTCGGTGGCTCGGCCAAGGAGCGCACCCTACGTGTCTTCCTCGAAAAAAATGCCGAGGGACGTGCGCAGCTTAAAGCGGCGGCACAGGCCGAGGCAGTCTCGGGCTTGCCGCACGACCTGTTGGAGGGCAGATTGACGGCCGAGCAGTTATCGGGAGTGACACACGAGGATTGCGCCGCGTTCAGCCGCGATTTCGGTACTCTGCTCGACGTGGAAGACCTGGTTCCGGGCGCGGCTTATACGCTCGAAGCCAGTTCGCCGGGGCTGGACAGAAAGCTTACCCGGGCCGAAGATTTCCAGCGTTTTGCCGGCTGTCTCGTCAAGGTGCGGACCTTCGAGCCGGTGCGCAATAACCGCCATTGGCAAGGGCGGTTAATCGCCAGCGGCGCTGAAAGCATCACAATTGATTTAACGGCCGCGAAACAGAACGGCAAGAGTCGCAAAGCGGGCGCGAATTCGGTCGAAATCGCCCTCAAAAACATTGAAAAAGCGCAGTTGGCGCCAGAGTTTTGAATTTCTTTGGGCGCTCTCGGGCAGCGCAAAAACCAAACCGGCAGGCGGCACTAGTTGCCTTGCTTTTAACCCCACTGAGAGCGGCTGCAGATCCGATCCGGCAATCCGGAATGGACAGCCGGCGAGAGACGAGAGTATGGCGAGTCCGTTGTATCAGAGCATCGAGCTTTTAAGCCAGGAGAAGGGCATCGACCCCGCCATCGTGGTGGGCGCCGTGGAGGAAGCCATTGCCTTGGCCACCCGCAAGTATTACAAGACGCAGGAAAACATGCGCGGGGAGTTGAACAAGGATACGGGTGAAATCACTGCCTACATCTATAAGACCGTGGTCGCCGACGAAGAACAGATCGAGGACCCGGTCAATCAGATCACGCTCGCTGAAGCCAACGAGCTCGCTCCCGGCGTCGAGGTAGGCAGCGAAATCCGCCTCTATCGCGACACCAGCCCGCTGGGCCGCATTGCCGCGCAACTGGCCAAGCAAGTCATTTTCCAGAAAGTACGCGAAGCCGAGCGCGACACCGTCTTCCAGGAATACGCGCACCGCGAGAAAGAAGTCCTGAATGCCACCGTCAAGCGCATCGAAGGTCAGGACGTCATCTTCGATATCGGCAAGGCCGAAGCACGCTGCCCCAAGCGCGAACAGTCGCGGCTCGAACAGTTCTCTGTGGGAGAGCGCGTACGCGTAGTGCTGCTCAAAGTGGACCGCGCCGCCAAAGGGCCGCAAGTGATTGTCTCCCGCGCCGCGCCGGAGCTGGTCCAGAATCTCTTCCAGTCGGAGGTCCCCGAGATCTACGACGGTACAGTTGTTATCCGCGCCATCGCTCGCGAGGCGGGCGAGCGCACCAAGATCGCCGTGCAATCCCGCGACAAGGACGTCGATCCCGTCGGTGCCTGCGTAGGCATGAAGGGTATGCGCGTGCAGTCCATCATCCGCGAGTTACGCGGGGAAAAGATCGACATCATCGAGTTCAGCGAAGAGATCACGACCTTCGCCGAGAAAGCCCTTCAGCCGGCAAAGGTCAGCCGCGTTTCGATTACCGACCTTGGAGAAAAACAGCTTGAAGTGATTGTCGACGACACGCAGCTTTCCCTGGCCATCGGCAAAAAAGGCCAGAATGTGCGCCTCGCCGCCAAGCTCCTGGGCTGGAAAATTGATATCAAGAGCGAAGAAGAGAAACGGCAGGAAGTCGAGCAGCAGATGCAGGCTCTGGCCGGTGGCCCCACCACGCCCATCGAACAGGTCACGGAACTTGGCGACACGATCATCCAGAAGCTCGTCGCTGGAGGCATAACCACGGTCGAAGCGCTGGCCGACATGACGCCCGAACAGCTCGAAGAGATTCCCGGTATCGGCGAAAAGACTCTGGAACGCATCAGCGTGGCCGTGCGCCACTACTTTGGCCACTTCGAGGAAGGCGAAGAAACTCCGCCGCCCTCGCCGGTCAGCGAGCCGGCTGACGAGCCTGCCGCGCTTACAGCAGCCGCCGACACGGCAGTAGTGGATGGAGGCGAAAACGAAAAGCCCACTCCTGAAGCGGTTTTGGGCACCGCCGAAGCGGAAGGGGAAAACGCCACCGTGGCTCTTGAAGAAGCCGAAATGGAGCGGGCTGCCCAGGCGGAAAACGACGACCTTGCCGCCAGTTCTGCGCGAACCGAATCGCTGGCGGAAGAGAGAGCCGAAGAGCAGAATCTGACTGCGGCTGAGCTGGCCGTGGAGAACACGCCGGTGGCCGACCAGGGCGAAATCGAAGAACTGAGTGCGGAAGAAGAAGGCAACGAGGAAAATGAGTGATGGGGCAGCTGACGGCAGCGCGAAAATTCGCTGCCGGTTGCAGAGTCCATTGGTAATAATGGAAGTGGAACCAGCAGCCAATGCCGTGAGGTAGCCATGAGCATCTAGCGGACTTTGGGTAGCAGAACTTGAAAAGAGGCGGATGAGCAAGATTCGAATCAACGATCTGGCGCGCGAGTTGGAGGTCAAGAGCCGCGAGGTTCTCGACGTGTTGACGGAACTGGGTCTGGGCGCGGGCAAGACGCACTCCAGTTCGCTCGATGAGGATGAAGCGGCCAAAGTGCGTGCCCGCTTTGAACATGGCGGGCGGCCCGCAGGCGGCGCGTCCGCGGCCCAGGCGCGCTCCTCCCACGCGCAGGCCATTGCGCCCAAGATCGACCTGTCGCACATTTCCAAGCCCGGCGACGCTCTCAAGGCCGTGCTGGCCAAAAAGAAGGAAGAGGAAGAAGAAGCGCGCCGCAGCCGGATACCGCAGAAGCCACAGGCGCCCCCCGCTCCCAAGGTGGTTGCGCCGCCTCGCCCCGCGCCGACTGCTCAAGCGGCCGCGCCTGCCGCACCGCCGCGCCCTGAGCCCCGCAAAATTGTTCCCGCACCGCGCCAGGCGCCGCCAATCGTCGCGCCTCCGCCGGCGCCAGCCATCGCGTCTCGCGCCCCTGCCGGAGCCGTGGTAGCCAAGGCACCGGCCGGCGCAGCCGTTTCGCGACCCGCCGCAGCGACACCCCAGCAGGTCGTCGTAGTCAGGCCACCGGCAGGCGCCAAACCTCCGGCCGCCGCACCGACACGTGAGGAAACACCGCGCGCTGCGGAGAAACCCACATTTGCGGCCAAGGCTGCCGCCGCGGCTCCGGCAGCACCTGCTCCGGCCCCGCAGGCGCCCGCCGCTGTTGCTCCTCCACCGGTGGTCGAGCAGCCCGTTCCCGCAGTTGAAGAAGCTCCAGCTCCTACTGCACCTGAGCCCGTTTCGGTCGCAGCGGCTGCCGCTCATGAGCCGGCCCCGATCCCGGCTGCCCCCGTTGTTCCCCCACCGCCCGCCGCTGCCGCACCGCCTGTTGCCGCAGCCCCGCCGCCGACCCCGGCTCCCCCACCACCTCCTGCGCGGCGGATGGTGATGCCGCAAACCGGCCCGCGTCCGGTTTACAAAGCCTCGGTGCAAACCACAGCTCCCACGCCGGAACCGAGTCACGCGGTTCTCCAGCGTGGCAAACCTATATTTGACCGGCGTCCCTCGGGTCCTCCGCAGCGCGCCGGCGCACCGGGCCAGTTTCCGAGCGGTCCGCGTCCCAAGCACCCCACGCGCAGTGCTCCCGGCGGAACGGGTCCCGGTGGTCCATCGGCGCCCGGTGGCAGGCCCGGTTTTGGTGCCCGCCCCGGATTTGGCGGTCCGCGTCCGGGCTTTGGTGGTCCGCGACCCGGTCCCGGCGGGGCTCCGCCTCCGGCTGAAACCGGCCGGCCGCAGCGCGCGCCCGCAGGCCGCGCCCGTCGTGGCCAGCAGCAATATCCCAAGGTGAAAGAAGGCCCGATGAAGGGCTTTGTGCCGCCGCCACGTTACAGCGGCGTGCAGTACAGCAATGAGCCGCTGCCCATCACACGGGAAATTACTGTCACTGAAGGCATCAGCGTGAAGGACCTGGCAGAAAAGCTTGAAATTCGCGCCAAGGATCTTATTGCCACGCTGCTCATGCGCGGCGTCTTCGTCACCGTGAACCAATCTCTCGATGCCGACATGGTCAAAGATGTCGCGGCCAAATTCGGCGCCGCCGCCAACGTCATCAGCTACGAAGAGGAAATCGCCAACCAGGCCATCGAAGAGGTTCTTGAGGCCGAGAACATCGAAGAGCTCGAAGTGCCGCGCGCGCCCGTGGTCACGGTTATGGGCCACGTGGATCACGGCAAGACTTCGCTGCTCGACGCGATTCGGGAAACCGATGTGGCGGCAGGCGAAGCCGGCGGCATCACCCAGCACATCGGCGCCTACAAGGTTCGATTCAGCAAGGAAGGCTCGCCCGCTTCCGGTCGCGAGATCGTCTTCCTCGATACTCCGGGCCATGAGGCATTCACTCGCATGCGTGCCCGCGGCGCGAAAGTGACAGACATTGTCGTCATCGTGGTTGCCGCGGACGACGGCGTGATGCCGCAGACCCTTGAAGCCGTAGATCACGCCAGGGCCGCGGAAGTGCCGATCATCGTGGCCGTGAACAAAATCGACAAGCCCGAAGCCAATCCGGATCGCGTGAAGAAGCAGCTTGCCGATCGCGGCCTGACGCCGGACGATTGGGGCGGCGACACCTACTATGTGAACGTCTCGGCGAAGAAGCGCCAGAACCTTGACCTGCTGCTGGAAATGATCTGCCTGGTCAGCGACATCAAGGGACCAAAAGCTACGCCTGGCCGCAAGGCAGTTGGCTCGGTGCTCGAAGCCAAGCTCGATCGCGGCCGCGGCGCCGTGGCCACTGTCCTGGTGCAGGATGGAACGCTGCACCTCAACGACAGCTACATCGTCGGCAATACCTTTGGCAAAGTTCGCGCCTTGTTTGACGATCGCGGACGCACTCTTGAGGAAGCTGGTCCGTCGACGCCGATTGAAGTCCTGGGCCTGGAAGCTCTGCCTGACGCCGGCGACACTTTCCTTGTTGTCGCCGATCGTGACAAGGCGAAGGGGATCGCGCAATACCGCAAGATGAAGGAGCGCGAAGCACAACTGGCGAAGAGCTCGCGTGTGTCGCTGGAAGGATTGGCGGAGCAGATTCGCCAGGCGGGCGTGAAAGATCTGCCGCTCATCATCAAGGGCGACGTCACCGGCTCAGTGGAAGTGCTCGCCGATTCGCTGGTGCGCATGTCCACCGAGAAGGTGCGCATCAAGGTCATCCACTCGGGCGTGGGATCGATCACGGAGAGCGATGTGCTTCTGGCGACTGCGTCGAATGCGATCATCATCGGCTTTAATGTGCGACCCGAGCGCAAGGCCGCGGAGTTGGCGCAGCAGGAAGGCATCGAGATTCGCCTGCACTCGATTATTTACGAGCTGCAAGACGAGATTCACCTGGCCATGATGGGTCTGCTGGAACCGACGTTCAAGGAGAACTACCTGGGCCGCGCCGAGGTGCTCAACATCTTCAAGATCCCCAAGGTGGGCACCATCGCCGGCTGCCGGGTGCTCGACGGCGTGATCCGCCGCGACGCCGACGTGAAGGTGATGCGCGACGGCGAGCAAGTGTTCAAGGGCAAGATCGGATCGCTGAAGCGCTTCAAGGACGATGCCCGCGAAGTGACCAACGGCATGGAGTGCGGCATCGGTGTCGCCAACTTCGGCGACATCAAGACCGGGGACACACTGGAAGCGTTCACCACGGAGAAGATCGCCGCCGACCTGGGGGCGCTGACTACGGCGAAGGCGTAACATCGACTCTGATTAACAACGGCCCGCGGCTCGAACTGAGTCGCGGGCTTTCTCTTGCGCATACAGCGGTACAGTTTTAGTGTTTCCGGTTTTTACAGTTTTAAAGTTTTACAGTTTTACTTTCAAAAATCGAGGAGGCCGTTTTTTGCTGCTTTTGAAGAAATTTTCTGTGGCACGATGCGAGCGGATGAAATGAAACGAGCAGGCGTGGAGCGGGTATTCGCGATTGCGCGCTGCGAATTGCACGTGGGGAAGATGAGCTCTGAGCCGATCCTTATGCGAAAGGCGATTGCGCAATGAATCATGGAAAGAGCGTACGCGGGGGGCAGGGTCCTTCTCGATGCGAAGCCGGACTGCGGACGGCGGCGGGTCCGGAATTTGCTCATTCCCTGATTCATGATTCAAGCGTAGCTAAACGGGAGAATTAATCGGCAAAACCGGCTGAAAATTTTGCTGTTTGTTTTCAGTAAGTTATAAGATTTTTTGTCGAAAGGGGCTTGACGACTTTTTGGGGTGCCCCCGGATGGGCAGATTCCGCGCCGGGCGTCCCAGGGGTGATGCCCTGCTTCGGCCTGAATGGCGAAATCTTCGGGAAGGCGCCACCTGCCGGTCAACCAATCCCTTGCCCCATTTTCAGCGCAGCGTGCTCCCCTTGCACCGTTCGTTGGTGCGATGCCCGTTTCAAGGGACTCATCATTGCTCTGCGTCTGGCGATTGGGCCTCGTTGGTCTCTGGAACATAATCCCCATCGGTGAAGATGTCGGCGGCTGGGTGGTTTCGGTCCTTGAGATTATCTGCTGACGTGAGTCCCCAGCCGAAAAGACAATAGCGCACGACGGCCCGCAAGTGCGTATGGATCATCAAACACGTTTTGAAGGCGGTGTTTCCCATGTCAGGCTTGGATCTACGCACCCTAATCGGTTCCCTCCACTCAAACGTGTAGGAATTTAGTCCTGGCTGTGTGCAGTGGACATAAGAAGAAGTGTCTGTGTAGCTGATTGCCTTGTCCTTCAATCGAAAATGCTCCGTCGAAGCGGACGAATCCGTCGGATGCGCCATCTTCGAGAAGGTCTCGATAAACCTCCGGCGCCCCGACCACGGCTGGGTCACTATCTTGGGATCATCCGGAATCGCATTTTCGGCTTTATACATCTCTATGTCTGTGCGCTCAGCAGATGTGAGGTCACCTTGCATCAAGAGGTCGAACCAAAATGCCTTCGATGTGACACCAAACTCCAGATAATCGGTTGCCCGCCGCTCCCGCTGTTCGGGTTCACGAGTGATGTAGCGAAGATAGATGGATGATTCGTAAAGGCTGCGGCACAGGCCGAACGCTTCATCAGAGTACCCGGACTGAATCAGAAGCAGAGCGCTGCGTGAGAGCGCAAAACACTTGGACAGGAGCTCTCCGGCAACGGTATCGAAGGGGTACAGGTCGGGGCGTCGCGTGTAGACACTCATGTTGTTGACGAAGGCCTCAAGTTCGTCGATCAGTCGCGTCGTCGATTCGACTGTGAGAATGTCCTCGGGTGTCTTCATCATGGGTTCAGTCATCGATCCGGTTCTCTTGCAACGCGTGTCCGTAGATACCGCGATTTTAGCCCCATGAGAGACGTGGGTTGAATATTACCGTGAGTGGCGGCTATCTTCAGTCGTCCCTCCGGGACTGTTTGCGCCGATGGGTCCCGATAAGTCGGCTTCGGTCCCGGGATTCGGAGAATGCTCGCGACCCTGCGGGTCGCGTGCTTCATTTCTTGTTTTTGTGTGTGACTTACCCAGGACTGCCCCCGCAGCTTGCGCCTTCGGGGTTGTCCTGGGCTATCGTTTGTCGTCCCTCCGCGACTGTTTGCGCCGATGAGTCCCGATAAGTCGACTTAGGTCCGGGGATTCTGAGAATGCACGCGACCCTGCGGGTCCCGTGCTTCATTTCTTGTTTTTGTGTGTGACTTACCCAGGACTGCCCCTCGGCTGGCGCCTTCGGGGTTGTCCTGGGCTATCGTCAGTCGTCCCTACGGGACTGTTAGCGCCGATGGGTCCCGCGAGGTCGACTTAGGTCCCGGGATTCGGAGTATGCACGCGACCCTGCGGGTCGCGTGCTTCATTTCTTGTTTTTGGGTGTGACTTACCCAGGACTGCCCCCTCGGCTTGCGCCGTCGGGGTTGTCCTCGACTTGCGCCGTCGGGGTTGTCCTCGGCTATCGTAAGTCGTCCCTGCGGGACTGTTTGCTCCGATGAGTCCCGATAAGTCGACTTAGGTCCGGGGATTCTGAGAATGCACGCGACCCTGCGGGTCGCGTTCTTCATTTCTTGTTTTTGTGTGTGGCTTACCCAGGACTGCCCCCTCGGCTGGCGCCGTCGGGGTTGTCCTGGGCTATCGTCAGTCGTCCCTACGGGACTGTTAGCGCCGATGAGTCCCCGGGAAGCCGGCTTCGGTCCCGGGATTCGGAGAATGCCCGCGACCCTGCGGTCGCGTGCTTCATTTCTTGTTTTTGTGTGTGACTTACCCAGGACTGCCACCTCGGCTTGCGCCGTCGGGGTTGTCCTGGGCTATCTTCAGTCGTCCCTACGGGACTTCATTGCGCCGATGGGTCCCGGTAAGTCGACTTAGGATTCGGGGTTCGGAGTATGCCCGCGACCCTGCGGTCGCGTGCTTCATTTCTTGTTTTTGTGTATGACTTACCCAGGACTGCCCCCTCGGCTGGCGCCTTCGGGGTTGTCCTGGGCTATCGTAAGTCGTCCCTACGGGACTTCATTGCGCCGATGGGTCCCGGTAAGTCGACTCAGGTCCCGGGATTCGGAGTATGCACGCGACCCTGCGGGTCGCGTGCTTCATTTCTTGTTTTTGTGTGTGACTTACCCAGGACTGCCACCTCGGCTTGCGCCGTCGGGGTTGTCCTGGGCTATCGTCAGTCGTCCCTACGGGACTTCATTGCGCCGATGAGTCCCGATAAGTCGGCTTCGGTCCCCGGATTCGGAAAATGCACGCGACCCTGCGAGTCGCGTCCTTCATTTCTTCTTTTTGTGTGTGACTTACCCAGGACTGCCTCCTCGGCCGGCGCCTTCGGGGTTGTCCTGGGCTATCGTCAGTCGTCCCTACGGGACGGCAGCTATCCTCTACAGCCAACCCAGGACTGCCCCCTCGGCTCGCGCCGTCGGGGTTGTCCTGGGCTATCGTCCGTCGTCCCTACGGGGCCGGTGACGCGGCGGAATTCGGGCGGGGGTCGCCTATGGGGAGTTTGCCGGTTGAGGAGTCCGAAGGGCAACCGCAGTTCTTTCGTCGCTAGGGTCCTCAAGATGACAGCATCGGGACAGAGCCGACGGATGAATTCACGTCGGCGGCCGGCTTGCCGGCCACTTTGATCCGCGAAAGATTTTCTTCCGGAAGTTCGCAGATTTCTGAACACTCGCTGGACTCACGCCGTCTTAGATTGCGTGCATTGGGCGCTGACGGCTTCAGCGGTTCCACAGTTAGCATGGCCCGGTTTAGGACGAACTTCAGTGTGGCTTTTTCTCGATGAAAAAGCCACCCAGCCTCAGCGGCTCCGAGATACGGTTTCTGTGGAACCGCAGTTGCGGACCGGGGTGCTGGCGCGTATCGTCTGGCGGCAGGACCTCAGGGAGTGTGCGCGAGTTGAGCAGCGGCGAAGAGGCGGAGTTCACGGCGATGGTGATGCGCCAGTCGCGCTTCGTATTCCGCGTGGCTTATGCGGTGCTGCTGAATGCGCATGACGCCGAAGATGCGGTGCAGGAGACGTTCTTGAAACTTTATCGCCATGGCGGATGGCAGCACGCGAAAAACGAACGCGCGTTTCTAGCGCGGGTGGCCTGGAGGGCGGCGGTGGACCGGCGGCGAGCCGCTGTTTCGTCGCGTGCGATGAGCATCACTCCAGAGCCGGAGACTCCGGTGATTGATCCGCCCTCGCTGCGGCCGGGCCCGGAAGAAATGCTGGAGGCAGCAAACGCACATGCCGTGGTTCACGCCATGATCGACGCGCTGCCCGAGGAACTTCGCGTGCCGCTGGCGCTCTCCGCATTCGAGGAGCTGAATTCGCGGGAAATCGGGCGGATTCTGAGCATTCCCGAGGGGACGGTGCGCACGCGTTTGCAGCGGGCGCGCGAGGTGCTGCGGCAGAAGATCGCCGCGATGGAGCAAAGTCACTTCAGCGAGGTTCGCCATGCGCGATAACCACGACGAACTCGACGGCCTGCTCGACTCGGCGCTGGCGACGTATGCCGATCCTGGGCCGGATTCGGGGCTGGAGGATCGCATCGTCAATCGGATCGCGGCTGAAGCGGCTCGCGTGCCGCGGCGGCGCTGGCTGGTGTGGGCGATTGCGGCGCCGGTGGCGGTGGGGCTGCTGATTATTGCTGGGCTTGTGGGCGTGCGGCACAGTCGGATGTCGCCTTCTTCGCCGCAAGTGCGGAGTTTAGGGCAGCCGTCCGCGCCTACGCAGGGAGAGATTGCGGCAGATGGGCGGGCGAAGAGCGGAATCCGGCAAAAGAGTCCCACAGGGGCTAAAGCCCAGCATTCAATGGGTTGCGTGAATGGCACGACTGAAGTCGTGCCCTGTTACAAGACTTTGAGTTCCTCGAATCCTTCCGCAACTGGTTCCTCGAATGTTTCCGCAACCGGTGAAGCCGCAAACTCGCTGCGATCCCGCTTAGCTTCTGTCAAGCGCGGCGAAGCGCCGCTTCACAAGGTGCATCCGCGCGGCGGCGAATCGGCAGCGAGAGCGGCTCCGCTGCCCAAGCTCGATCTCTTCCCGACGCCGCGGCCGCTGAGCGCGGAGGAGGAGGCGCTGGTCAATTTTGCGGCGAAGGCGCCGAAGACGGAACGCGAATCTCTGTTGGCGGCGCAGGAACAGGCCGATGCGCCGCTGAGTATCGCCGCGATTGAAATCAAGCCACTCGAACCGCCCGCTTCGGGCGCGAACTAAGGAGAACCCCATGCGCAAGATCGTTTTGATTTGCTCGATTCTACTGCTTGTGCCGCTTGCCGCGGCGCAGGCGAAGACCCAGGACGCAGCCGACAAGCAGCCCGCAAGCGCGGCGCCGGCAGGGCCGGTTCATTACTATCATTTCGATTTCATCGTGGAAGATCTGGACTCGGCGGGGAAGGTGGTCAACAGCCGGTCGTATTCCACCACGGTGGATACGGAGCCGCATTACCTCACGTCGATCCGGACGGGCTCCAGAATTCCGGTTATCACCGGAAACATAGCGGGCCAGACCCAATATCAGTATGTTGATGTCGGCGTCGATCTCGACGTTCGCGATGTTCACGAAGCCGGCAGCAACCTGGCTTTCGATCTGACAGCGAACCTGTCCGGCGAAGCGTCAGCCAAGGAAGCGACCGACACGATGCTTGCTCACCAGCCGGTGATTCGCCAGAACAAGTGGCAGTCGAGGGTCATCATACCCATCGGCAAGCGCACGGTGGTGTTCACGTCGGACTCTCTCGACAGCAAAGGGAGCACGCGCGTGGTGGTGACGGCGAGGTCGATTGAGGAGTGATTGGGCCCTTTAGAAACATGGCCTGCCGGGGTGCTACAATTCGTGCGAATTTGCACGCGGAAGAAAATCCAACCCAGTAGCATCCGGTGGCCCATGATGAAAGCTCTTCTTCGCAGTCTCCGCGCGCACTCGCGCACGATCGCACTTTTCAGCGCTGCTGTCTTTGTCGCCGCATTTGCCTCGGCGCAGACTATCAACATGTTTCCCAAGGACGTGCAGCAGGCGTGGACGCGGGTGACGATTCCGCCTACGAACCCGCTGAGCTCGGACGATGAGTGGCACATCAATGCGAAGACGCGCGAGATTGTGTGCGATGGCAATCACGGGCATGAGTTTCTGCGCTTCAACCGCGAGCTCGCGAATTTCGATTTCAAGGTAGAGTGGCGGTTCACGCCTGTGGCGGACACGACTAAGTACAACAGCGGCGTCTTCTTTCGCAACAGCAAGGACGGGACGATCTGGCACCAGGCGCAGACCTCGCTGGGCGGCGGCTACATTTTCGCCGAGACGCCGGTGGACGGCAAGCTGACGCGCGTGAACCTGCAGAAGCAGATGACCGAGAATCGCGTGAAGCCGGCCGGCGAGTGGAATGCTTACGACATCCGATGCGTGGGCAGCACGTGCACGCTGGCGGTGAATGGCAAGGTGGTGAACACGCTTCAGCTTTCGGTGGAGAAGGGCTACGTTGGCCTGGAAGCGGAGGGGTACCAGATCACGTTCCGGCACCTGCGGCTGGAGCAGTTGCCCTGATCCCACAATCAGGGCTCGTTGAGGATGAGGACGACGCGGCCGGCCAGCAGGTCGCCGGGCGATTGTCCTTCCTGAAGCTGGATGAGGTCCACGGGGAAGACGAGGTTGTGCGGCCGCAGCACGATCTGGCCGGCAAGATGATCCACGTAACGCAGCAGCAGGCGCGATCGATGGCGCACGGCGTAGATGTTGGGCCGGTTGGGGCGATAGGCTGCGAGCGAGAAGTAATGCCGGTCGAGGAGCACAATGGCCTCGGGAAAAACTACCGGCTCCATGGGGCGAGCTTCGGCTGGAGGAATGCGCACGGCCACGAAGCGATGCCATTGGCGCCGGCTTTCTGAACCATGGGAAGCGCGAACCGAGCGGAGCGATCCTGCCGACAGGCGGACCATGGTTTTGACGGCCGAGGGCCGGATGACCGGCTCAAAGAGCGCCGCTTCGGGGGAAACCAGGGGAACCCCACCGCCGATTCCTTCGGTGTCGAGCACGCCGGTTCGGGTTGAGACCGGCATCAGATCTGCGACTCCCATCAACTGCGAAGCCAGGACCCGGTCCATCGCTTCCAGCGAAAGCTGGCGGTGCCGGCGCAGGAAATGCGACAGGTGCGCTTTCGTGTATCCGGTCTGACGGGCGAGCAGAGAGACGCTGAGCGTGCCCCTATCTATCCTGCGAAGCAACTCCAGCCGGAGACGTTCGTGCATTTGGGTAAAGTTCATTTGTGGATTGTTAGCCACCAGCTAACGGACCAGGGCACCTCTGTTTACTTTTAGAAAACCAAAAATGGCACTTTGCCCAGGATTTTCGGCAGTCGTCCGCCGGGAGAGGGGCCATGGTTCCGAAATCAACCGTGGATAGTTGACGCTCAGGAATCATCTCTCTACATTGGGTTTACTTAATCATGCAATGGCTTGTGGGATCACTTTAGGGAACTGCTCGCCGACTGTGTAGTGAGCGGGATGGACCACCATCCCCCGCGACGGTCTGCGAACTTTCTGCCGGACGGCTTGTATTTCCGGCATTTTTGTCCCATCCGGCAGCCGCCCTGAAATGGCGGCACGGGGCCAGGCCATTGCGGAAATTGCAGGATCTGCGCGCTGTGTACATAAAAACAAAAAAGACAGAGAACACAGGCTGCAGTCCCCCGACAGGTCAGAGGAAACCTGCGTATTCCGGCCGTTTCTCTTCACCCCGCCGCAAACAAAACACGGGAGGGTCAAGCGGGTGAGCGCTTTACGGAGAATTGGTTATGGAGTTGCGCGTGCATTTGAAAGTATGCGAAGGGTGCGGCTGTCTTTGGTACCGCTCCCAAAACCAGGGCAGCGTGTACTGCCGGGATTGTGAAGCAAAGCTGAGGGAGTTTCCATCGCCCGAAAGCAGAAGGCGGCGTGGACCGCGTGCCCGCAAAACGCGGGTCCGAGTTTGGGCGGCGGCTGAGATGGCCGGAGGTGCGCAATGAGCGCAGCTCCGCAATTGCCCCTGATATGGGCATCGGGCAGCCCACGTGTTGCTGAACAGGAAAGCGAGCCAGGGTGGCAGGAAGATCTGGCGGTCCCCCTCCCCGCGGAGCCGAGCGAGACCGGCGAAGCACCCGCACGCAGCCTGGCTTTCTATCGCAAGCACACGGAGAACACGCTGCGCCGGTATCTCTACGCCTCCATGCAGGTGGGCAGAACGCCGTCGATCCTGGGCGAGCCGGTGGGGCGGGGATGGGTTTCCAGCCGTACGGTCCGTACTTTTGAAGACGCGCTGATTTTCGTGCTCGACGTGGAACGGTGCTTGGACCAGCTCGATGCGCTCGATCGCCTCATTCTGAGCCGGATCGTTCTGCAGGATTACACGCAGTTCGAGGTGGCGGGAATGCTGGGCATGGCGACGCGAACGACGGGGTACAAATTCGGTCAGGCGCTGGACACGCTGACACAAAAACTGCTGGAGAACGATCTGCTGTTGATACCGGAGTGATGGGCGCAGAGCGGAACTGACGACGAGGGGGAGCGTGAATGCGCTCCCCCTCGTGCATTGCCACGGGCCTGAAGAAGGCGGCACGTCTCGTCTGGTATCGTGGACGGGATCCATGTCCCTCGGCGTTTATGCGCCGCTTGTATCGCCCCGATCGAGGAATCCGACCAGATGCGTTCTATCTGCCGCTTGTTTGCTCTCTCTTTCTCTTTGGCTTTGGCCGCGTGCGGCCTGGCGGCGCAGCAGCCTGCGCCGCAGCCTACCACTGCTGCGCAGGCGCCCAGCCGCGACACCAGCTATATCGATAGCGACGGCACGGCGCACGTTACGCGCGTGATTGCGCTGCCGGAAACCGTAAGCCCGCAGGCACGCGCCATGCTGGCCCGGCCGATGCCTGATGTGGGGCCGCCGGAGACGCTTGCCGAGAGGCGCGCGCGCAATCTCGAGTACCAGGCACGTTCGCGCAAGGGATGGGATGCGATCTGCCCCAATCATGTGGTGGAGAGCAACATTGCCGGCGTGCCGGTGCACATTGTGACGCCCGAGGCGATTCCCGAAGCGAACCGCGACAAGGTGCTCATCAATTTGCACGGCGGCGGCTTCAATGCCGATTCGGGATCCTATATCGAGTCCATTCCCATTGCTGTGTATGCGCGAATGAAGGTTGTTTCCGTGATGTACGGGCTGGCGCCGGAGCATCCTTTTCCTGCCGCGGTGGACCAAGCGGTCGCCGTCTACAAGGCGCTGCTGAAGAGCTACAAGCCAGAGCATATGGCGATTTACGGGACATCGGCGGGCGCCATTATGACTGCTGAAGTCGCGGTAAAGCTGAAGCAGCTTGGGCTGCCGCTGCCGGCTGCGCTGGGTATCTTCAGCGGCATGGGAGATTTTGCGCGCAACGGAGACTCGTCGTCGATTTTCTCGGTGCACGGACTTTCGGGGCCGCTGACACCGCCGAGCCTGCCGCACGATGAGTACTACGTGGGAAAGGCGAATCCCCGCGACCCGGTGCTCTCGCCGCTGTATGCGGACCTGCACGGGCTGCCACCGACTTTGTTTGTAACCGCAACGCGCGACATGCTGCTGAGCGGTACGGTGAACCTGGAACGCGCCTACCTTGGGGCCGGGGTGGATGCGCACCTGGTGGTCTTCGATGCGCTGCCTCATGCATTCTGGTACAACCCTGAGTTGCCCGAATCGATTGAGGCCAACCACATCATGGCGAACTTCTTCACCCGGCACCTGGCAAAGTAGCGGCGGCTGTAGAGATGGGGCAGGCGACGTAAAGGGAGCGGGTCTCATTGTTGAGATGAGCAGGGGCTGAAGCCCACGCACATTTGGCAACAGTTACGGCCCGGCTGAAGCCGTGCCCTTGTTACAGAGCCTCATTCAATCGAGTATTTCAGCAGGCTGTAAATCCATGCCCTTTCAAGTCGGCGCATTTTATTAGCAAGATGTAAAGCCGTGCCCCAGGTTACAACGTGCCCCTTCGATTGAGTTTTCGGCTCGCCCGGGCGAGTGAAGCCGTGGCTTTTCAAATGTGCCTTATGCGGCAAGCTCTAATTTTCCGTGGCTGCTTCCGTGATAGATGCGCGCGGCAACTTCGGTAAGGCGGGCCCGCGCAGTGGGATAGATTTCATGCAAGCGGCAAACGACCCGTTGCCTCTTTTTTTGCGTTCTTCAAACTCCCAGTTGCCGACCAGGGCCTGCAGTCTGGCGCGGTCCCAGCGGCGAAGCACGGATCTGACCAGCAGTTTCACGTCTGAGAGGAAGGTCGCCCGCTCCATGTACTCGGTGTCGAGGCGGAGCTTGGCGGGCATCACTACGGCCCGGTAGGTCTCCGGCGAGCGCAGCGGCAACGAACACTCCAGCAGCTCTTCCTCGCGCGCGAAGACGAGGGTGGCCGCTCCGGTAATGCCCGGGCGGCAGGTTGGGTTTGCCAGCTCGTATTCGCGCATTTTTGGGCGCGGTCCCACCAGGCTCATATCGCCCATGAGCACGTTGAAGAGCTGCGGCAGTTCGTCGAGTTTCCAGCGGCGCAGCCACTGGCCGATTGCGGTGAATTGCCGGCTGATTGCGCCGGCATACCGCTCGTCGTGAAGGGTACGGAACTTGATGATGGTGAACAGATGGCCGTCGAGGCCCATGCGCTTTTGCCGAAAGAGCACTGGTCCGCGCGAAGTGGCCAGCACTGCGATGGCCAGCAACAGCATCGCCGGAAGCAGCACTGGCAGCGCCGCGAGAACGCAGAGGCAATCGAAAACGCGTTTAGCCGCGGAGTGGGACCAGGGGCTGAGGGCGGTCCCGGTGGTTGAGCCGGCAGACTCGGGCGCGAATTCCCAGGCGAGTCGATCCTGATTTCTGCGGCCTCTCAATGGCAATTTGTTTGCAGGAGTGGATACCAGAGTTGCAATTCCACACGAATTGGCGCTCAATACGGTCCCTCTCAGTGTGACGCCATGTGCTGTTCGGAGCGGGCCCGCAACCCCACGTGCGGACCCATCCGTTGTTTCGCCGGATTCTTCGCGGTTTCGAACGCACTGCTCCCGTTCACCGCCTGCTCGCTAATGCAGAACCAGAGTGTCGACATCCCGGAGGCGAAGCTCTCAAGCGCGACCGCAAGGAGCGGCGACCCTGGAGATCGTCATCAGGGCACATCAACTCTGGCTTGCGTAGGCGCGAGTCTGGAATTGTCCGACTACCCCCTCCAGGCAGTCACACGCAACGCAGAACCGAGGGCAACCAACTGAAATGTAGCAATGGGATGGAATATATTTCACCGGAGGGCTGCGAGTTGTGATGATGGGCACATCACGGAGAGAAAATCATGCCACTTTTGGTGTATGGTCAACGAGACCGCGCCTTGACGCACTGAGCCTCACCGTTTATTCCTGTAGCCATGCCGCGACAGAAAAGCGGGGCCACATGCTGATCCGTTCTCGGGCGCCGCTAAGGCTCGGCCTGGCCGGCGGCGGCACGGATGTTTCTCCTTATTGCGATCAGTACGGTGGCGCGATTTTGAACGCCACTATCGACTACTATGCCTACGCCTCGCTTGAGCCGCTGGATGGCGGAACGGTTGAATTCGTTTCCTCCGATTTGCATCAGTCGGCGAGCTATGCTGCCGCGCCGGTCCTGGAAAAAGATGGCCGCCTCGATCTCTTCAAGGCGGTATACAACCACGCGGTGCGCGAATTCAATGGCGGCAAGCCGCTGAGCCTGCGCATCAGCACCCAGGTCGATGTTCCATCCGGTTCCGGCCTGGGATCATCGTCAACACTGGTGGTGGCCATGCTCGCTGCCTTCGCCGAGTGGCTCAAGCTGCCACTTGGCGATTACGAGCTTGCCCATACCGCTTTCGTCATCGAGCGCGAAGAGGCAGGACTGAGCGGCGGCAAGCAGGACCAGTACGCGGCTGCATTCGGCGGCTTCAACTTCATGGAATTCGGCCGCGACGGGCAGGTGCTGGTGAACCCGCTGCGGGTGAAGGACTGGGTCATCTCCGAGCTTGAGGCGTCGCTTTTACTCTACTTCACCGGCGAATCGCGGACTTCGGCGGCGATCATCGAAGAGCAATCCCGCAACGTGCGCGAGCAGAACGCGGCCGCCGTCGAAGCCATGCACGCGATCAAGGAGGAAGCCTTTCGCATGAAGGAGTGCCTGCTGCGCGGCGATTTCCGGCGCCTGCACGAGGTGCTGCGGAGCAGTTGGGAATCGAAGAAGCGCATGGCTTCGCAGATCAGCAACGAGCGCATCGAGCGCCTCTATCGTGCTGCCCTGGAAGCCGGCGCGCATTGCGCCCGCATCTCGGGAGCCGGCGGCGGCGGGTTCATGATATTTCTCACCGACCCGATCCACAAGGACGCGGTGGAGGCAGCTTTGCGGGCGCAACACGATGGTGGCGCAGCCTACCGATGCCACTTCACCGAAGTCGGAGCGACAGCATGGAAAGTGCCATAAGCGATCTGGTTCGCGCGGAGCTTGCGCGGGCGGCGGAAGTGCTGCAGGCAGTGGCCGGCGATACCGCGCTGCAGGCTGCGATAATTCAGGCCGCGGAGACCACGGCAGACGCGCTGAAAGCCGGCGGCAAGCTGATGGTGGCCGGCAACGGCGGCAGCGCCGCTGACGCGCAGCACGTCGCGGCGGAATTTGTAAGCCGGCTGAGCCAGGACCGCCCGGCCATGCGCGCGGTGGCACTGACAACGAACACTTCGAACCTGACGGCGATTGGCAACGATTACGGCTATGAGCTCGTGTTTTCGCGCCAGCTTGAAGCACTGGGGCAGGCCGGCGACGTCTTCATGGCGATCTCTACTTCGGGCAACTCGCCCAACCTTTTGCGCGCGCTCGAGCGGTGCCGCCAGATGCGCGTTGCGACCGTGGGGCTGACGGGAAGATCGGGCGGGAGGATGGCATCGCTCTGCGATCAATGCATTCGCGTCCCTTCTGACGTGACCATGCACATTCAGGAAGCGATGCTTGCCCTCGAGCATATGTTCTGCATGGTCGCCGAGCGAGCCTATTTTGGGGCGGAGCGATTTGCCGGGCCGAGCGGGAAGAAGTAGATGGAAGCGATCGTTCTCGCCGGCGGCTTGGGAACGCGGCTCAAGGGAAAGATTGAGGGTCTGCCCAAGCCCATGGCGCCCGTGGCGGGGCGACCGTTTTTGGAAATCCTGCTCGGGCAGCTTGCTCGCGCGGGATGCTCGCGGGTGATTCTCTCGGTGGGCTATCTGCATGAGGTGATTGAAAGCCACTTTGGCGCTGCCTGGTGCGGAATGACGGTGGATTACGCCATTGAGAGTGAGCCGCTTGGCACTGGAGGGGCTATTCGAGCCGCGCTGAAGCAAGGGAGGGAAGAGAACATTCTTATTCTTAACGGCGACACATTTCTCGAAGCGGATTATGCAGAGATGGTGCGCTTTCACGATGCGCAGCCGGTGCAAATGACGATGGCTGTGACCCATCAGGCTGATGTTGCGCGCTATGGTGGAGTGCGCGTCGAAGCAGACAGAATTGTCGGGTTCGAGGAAAAGGGCCGCTCGGGACCGGGCTGGATCAACGCCGGCGCTTATGTCGTCAGGCGCGATCTGGAGTGGCCGGCTGGTCTGGCTGAAAAATTCTCGTTCGAGACGGATTTTCTGGCGCGCGAAATTACTCGCACGCGGCCTGCCGCATACAAGGTGGATGGACTTTTCATTGACATCGGGATTCCCGAAGACCTGGCTCGCGCGCAGACGGTGCTTGCAGGATTCGATCCATGATCGGAAAGCAGCACGCGGTGTACTGTACCGCAGTTGAGCACGCAAAGATCCGCGAATTACCAGACTTTGAGACTCACCTCGCCCTTCCAGGGATGCTCAAATGGTCCTGGATCTCCTGCGAAGCGTTGGTTTCCAAAATAATCCGTGTCGATGCGAATCGGCGAGCCATCCGGCTGCTCATACGGAAGATCCGGAATCACCGCCCGTCCCAGCAATTCACTTGTCACGAGTTTGTGCGGTCGTGTATCTAGCCAGCTCCCGTAAAACATTTGCAAATAAATACCCTCCGGCTTCGAATCCAGCCGCAGGCCGGGATCTAAATCTGCATTTACCACTGCGTGCTGGTCAAACTTTGAAGGCTTTGCTCCGTGCAGGTAGACGTTGCCTTCAACGCGCATGGGCAACGGAGCGTTGTTGTACGCGTTCAGATCGGCGGGCCCGGCGAAGAGGTTGTTGTAGAAGCGATCGTCGCCGCGAGGATTGTCGTGCAAACCGGCGATGGCTGTAGAGTGAGGCTTCATGTACGGCGTCTGGCGACTGTCGTAGCCATGGACATCGATCTTCCCGGCGAAGAGATTGTGAGCGTATGCGCCGCCTTGGGAATTGTCTTCGAGTGACAGAGGCGAGAGCAGCAGATTGTTCGCAAAGACGAACGGCCCGTGATCGACTTCGACGAATGCATCGCGATCGTTGTCGTGGAAGAGATTTGAGTAGACACGCGTACCCTGCGCCATCCAGTCCAGCCAGAGGCCCAGCGGGGTGCGATAGATGTTGTTGTGCGCGATCAGGACATCGATGGCAGCGTGGAATTTGATGCCCGCGATCTCCGCGCCGCCGAAGGTGCGCGTCACGTGAATGTCGTGAATGGTGTTGCCGGTGACGGTGCTGAAGGCCGCGCCCAGGCTGCCGACGATGCCGGTCTGGCCGCAGTTGTAAATAGTGTTATTGCGGACGATATGGTGGCCGATATTCTGCTTCGACCAGCCGTCAGCAAGCGCGCGGTGGATGGTCTCGACGTAGCCCTCCGCGCTGTTGGCCGAGGTGTTGTCGTCGCGGTCGCCGTATTTGCCCAGCGAGATGCAGGAGCAGGCGGCATTGTGGACGACATTATTCTCGATGATCCAGCCCTTGCTCCAGTGCGGGCCGATGATGCCGGTCTGCTCGGCTGTGGGCGGAGCCCATTGCGTGGCCGCGTCCTCCAGGGTGAATCCGCGAACGGTGATGTAATTGATGCCTGCCTTCTGCGGATAAAAGACGGTGCGGCGGACATTGATCTCCGCTTGCTGGCGGTTGGGGTCGACGCCCTGGAATTGCGCCCAGATGGTCGTCTGCTTTGCGTCGACCTGGCAGAACCAGAGTGCTGCTCCGCTGATGGGCTTCATCACGTCGTCTAGGCTGGCAGCCTCAACGAGGCCGTTGCCGTTGAGGTAAACCTCGCCGGTGTGATGTGCGCGGCCCATGGGATTGAACCAGTCGCCGTGGATTATGTCGCTGTACGGATTGAATCCGGCGAAGAAAGTGTTGGGCAGGTTTGTCTTCCAGACGTCGCCCTGCACGCGGAGCCAGTGCTTTGCTTCTTCTGCGCCGGTGAGTACGACTTTTTCGCCGGGCGCGGCTTCGTAGATGATGCGATTCGCGTGTGATGTGCCGCCGCGCGTCGGGCTTACGCGCTCGCGGTAGATGCCGGAATGGACGATGACGGTGTCGCCTGGTTCGGCGACGTCGGCGGCGTGCTGGATGGTGCGAAAGGGCGCGGCGCTGGTGCCGGGGTTGGCGTCATTGCCGGTGATGGAGACGTGATAAGTCGCTGCGCGCGCAGTTACGGCAAATAAGAGCAATGCTGCAGCCGTAGCAAATCGTTTGGCCATCGCTCTCCTCGTTCTCTGATCCCTATTTCGCAACGAATCTACTGGGCTTCCAACAACATCGTGATGCCAATGCCAATTAGTCCCAAGCCAACGACGACGAAAATGAGACGTCCCGACCACGTCGAACTCTTCTGCTTGAATTCGCCCAGCGCAATTGGATCGGCGGCGTGGAAGCTCTTTCCCAATGCTCCTCCTACGATTGCCACTACACCGAAAACTATTAACAGAACACCCATAAGTTCGTCTCATCCGGGACCATTAGGCCACTTCTACGTTCAATATCAGAACTCCTTTTTCCTGACACCTGTGTTTACATCACGGCATTGCGGGCAATTACTTCCCGATACCATGCGGCGCTCATCTTGGGAATGCGCTTTTCGGTTTTGAAGTCCACATAGTGAATGCCGAAGCGCTTGCTGTAGCCGTCGTCCCACTCGAAGTTGTCGAGCAGGCTCCAGAGGAAATAGCCCTTGACCGGGTAGCCTTCCTTCGTGGCGCGCTGCAAGTGCGTCAGGTGATTGCGCAGATACATGACGCGGTCGGTGTCCTCGATCTGCCCGTTGGCATTCACCACATCGTCGGAAGAGCAGCCGTTCTCGGTGATGTAAATGGCCGGGGGATGCCACAGGTCGCTGACGAAGCGGACGGCCCAGTAAATGCACTCGGGGCCGACGTAGATCCAGTCGGAAGCCATGTGCGGGAACGACGCCGGAGGATTGACGACCGCCCAGCCCTTCGGCGAGGAATCGGCGCGCACGTAGGTGGGTGCGTAGACATTGAGGCCGACGAAATCGAGCTTGCTGCCGATGGCCTCCATGTCGCCCGGCTCGACGTGCGGCGCGTTGGCGCCTTCGGCCTGGAGATAGCTGTCGATGTAACGGCCTTCCATCACCGCGGTGAGGAACGGCGCATTCCCTTCGCGCCAAGCTCGCCGCGTGGCCTCAACGTGCTCCGGTGTTTCCATGACCGGTACATAGTCAGTTGGATTTTCCGCAAGGCCCACCTGCACGGGGCCGCGCGCGTTGGCGCGGATGGACTGCACGCCCAGGCCATGGGCGAGAATGCCGTGATGGCGCACCTGGTTGGCCTCCTTTGCGGGCAGAGTCAGCCCGGGAGCGAAGTGGCCAGTGCGATAACCGAGGTCGGTGAAGCAGGTGAATTCATTGGTGGTCATGAAGTGGTGCACGCGGTCGGAGAGATGTTTCGCGACGTAACCTGCGTATTCGGCGAAGGCTTTTGAGGTGTCTCGCGATTGCCAGCCGCCCGGGAGCGCGGCAGGAAGATCCCAGTGGAAAAGGGTCACGTAAGGGGTGATGTTGTGCGCCAGCAACTCGTCGACTACGCGATGGTAGTAATCGAGGCCTTTGGGATTGGGCGCGCCAGTGCCGTCGGGAAAGATGCGCGCCCAAGCGATGGAAAAGCGGTAGGTCTGGACGCCGAGGTCGTGCAGCAGGCGGACGTCTTCCTTGTAGAGGTGATACGAGTCGTCGGCCACGTCGCCTGTGTCGCCGTTGTGAGTCTTGCCGGGCGTGTGCGCATACACATCCCACACCGTCGGCTTGCGGCCGTCTTCGCGCACGGCGCCTTCCACCTGGTAGGCTGCGGTGGCGCATCCCCAGAGAAAGCCTTGCGGGTAGGCGAGGTTGCTCGCGTGCGGCTCCTGGCCGAAAGCAAACTTCGGTAGAGATACTCCGGAAAGCGCCGCGGCAGCCGCAGCGGCTTTGCCGAACTGGCGGCGGGTGATGTTTCGCACTGGGTGACTCACCTTTCCCGGAACGCCCTAAGCGTCGCTCACGGTTCGGTGAGCAGTCGCGAAGCGCGACCGATGTCTCAGTTGGAATCAAAGGGCGATTATAGCCGAACCGGAAACCAGGCGAGTGTCGTGAAATTTAACATGGCGACGGCATTCGCATAGACGAAGAATTCTGACCATGTATGCTTTCTTCCGCCGCCCCTCCGGGGCTCCGGGGTGTTTTTCGGCAGCATTCCCAGCGTTGAAACGCTGGGCTAACGAACATTGCGCCTCCGGCGCGAGCAGATCAGAACCAGTGGAGTCAACGAATGTTTTCCTGCGATTGCCCTTGTAACATGCCTGATAGCTGCGCCGATGGTCAACTATAAGATGCGGATGTGCTTATGAATTCGTTGAATGAATACCAGACGCCGGAACATGCTTTGGCTTACCTGGCCAAGTCAGACCGGATACCCCATCGGACCGAAGGCGAGGCCGTGCTGCTGGAGTTATTGCCTGCGGCGACCAGGAGAGTTCTGGATATTGGTTGCGGTGACGGACGGCTAATGGCGCTGATCAAGCTGGCGCGGCCGCAGGTGAGTGGAATCGCGCTGGATTTTTCGCTGACTATGCTGGAAGCGGCACGGCAGCGATTTGCCGGGGAGCATGATGTCGAAGTGGTGGAGCACGACCTAGGGCAGCCGTTGCCGGATCTGGGGCGCTTCGATGCGATCGCTTCCTGCTTCGCCATTCATCACCTGGGCGATGCGCGAAAAAGAGAGTTGTATGAGGAGATATTTGCGGCACTCGAGCCAGGCGGAATCTTCTGCAATCTCGAGCACGTGTCATCGCCGACTGCCGAGCTGCATGCGGCGTTCTATGAGGCGATTCACACGCCGCTGGAGAAGGAAGACCCGTCGAACCAGTGCACTTCGGTCGAGGTCCAATTGCGCTGGCTGGAGCAGATCGGCTACCGCAACGTAGATTGTTTCTGGAAGTGGCGGGAGCTGGCGCTGCTGGCGGGATGGAGATAGCCGGCGGCCGGTGGTGCTAAAAGCTACGGCTGTTTGGGTTCGGTGACGGAGGTGTCCCGTTCCCATCCCTCGTTTTCCAGCACCATCTGTTCTATCGCCACGGCGGTGGCATTGGCGTCGAGATCGGGCAAAGCCTGGTATGACGAAGGCCAGCAGCGATACACCTTGAACGCCTGCACCAGTTGGCCGGCTTCGTTGTAGAACTCGATGTAGATGTCTTTGCGAAACTCGTTGAGCGCCGATTCCGAACCCAGGGCTGCGCCGAGTTTCCAAACCTGGTTGGCCCAATCTTCGAATGCATGATCCTCGGTGACGCCGCGTTCCAGGGTGATGGCGTCAAATTCCGTCTGGCCGGGAGATTTCCGGCTGGTGCTGGGATCGCCGCCTTCGCGATGTTTCACCACTTCGGTGGTGCGTTTCAGGCCGGAGATTTTGGAGACGCCGGCGACGTACTTTCCGTCCAACTTCACGCGGAATTTGAAGTTCTTATAGGGATCGAGACGCGTGGGATTGACTGAGAATTCTGGCATGCGGGTAAGAATAACACTGAAGCAGAATTCTTATCGGCAAATTCGCAATAAAAATTGCCGATCCTATTCTTCGGGAACCGCTTTGTAAGAGGCTCCCGGCAGGCCGAGGCTAATCAGCAGAGCGGCGTCCACTTTGGACATGGTTTCCGGCCTCAGAGTGCCGTAAACGGATCGGAAACGTCGTTGATCGACAGTGCGGATTTGATCGCAGAGCGCGAAGCTGTCCTTCGTTGCACCTCCGTCGCCCCTGCGGATCAGGACGTAAATTGGCGAAGGTGTTTTAATGTGGGCGGTATCGGTCAGAGGAACAACAATCGTGGTGCTGGAGTAGCGATTTCCCACATCGTTCTGAACCACCACGCATGGGCGGGTGCGTCCCTGTTCGTGACCGACGACCGGATCGAGCGATACCTCTACCACCATTCCTCGAAACGGCTTACCAGCCATCAGAAGCCCTCGCGGTCAACAGCCTCGAATTCCTTCGAGAGTTCGAGATTCAGGTTCGAGTTTGCAGCATAGGCAGCTGCCAGGCGCTCTTCGAATCGCTTCGCTTCCATCTCATTCAGGAAATGTTTGACGGCGGATCGAATCAGCTCGCTTCGATTGCGGTTCAGCTTGCGGGCTGCCTCATCGGCTTGTTGCAACAGCCCTACGGGAAACTCGATGAGCACGCGTTCCCGTTGCAAACGGACCTTGGGTTTTTCTTTGGACAACCTGCCTCCCGCAACCTTCTCCCTCCGGGACTGCTGCTTGAGCTTAGTCGCAGTTGTTTTCATATCGTCGCCATCCTGTCTTATCATACCTGAATTTATGGTTATCCATATACATTAACATATACATATCAGGGAACGCCGATTGCCGGCTCAAGGCGGACTCAGAAGCAGGCAACAAAAAAAAGCCGCGGCCTCCTTCCACAAAGGCCGCGGCTCTCATTTCGGCTGCAATGCAGCCGGACTTACATTTCCTTGACGCCTTCGACGAACGCCTTCAGCTTACGGCTACGCGAAGGGTGACGCAGCTTGCGCAACGCTTTGGCCTCGATCTGGCGGATGCGCTCGCGGGTGACCTGGAAGCTCTGGCCTACTTCTTCCAGCGTGTGCTCCGAGCCGTCTTCAAGGCCGAAGCGCATCTTGATGACCCGCTCCTCGCGCGGAGTCAACGTGCGCAGGACCTGCGAGGTGTATTCCTTCAGGTTCACGCTGATGACTGCTTCGCTGGGCGAAACCGCCTGCCGGTCCTCGATGAAGTCGCCCAGGTGCGAGTCTTCTTCCTCGCCGATGGGCGTCTCCAGCGAAATCGGCTCCTGCGCGATCTTGAGCACCTTGCGCACCTTGGCCACGGGAATATCCATGCGGCGCGCGATCTCTTCGCTGGAAGGCTCGCGGCCCAGTTCCTGCACGAGCTGGCGGCTGGTGCGGATGAGCTTGTTGATGGTCTCGATCATGTGCACGGGGATGCGGATGGTGCGTGCCTGGTCCGCAATGGCGCGCGTAATCGCCTGGCGGATCCACCACGTGGCGTAGGTCGAGAACTTGTAGCCGCGGCGGTACTCGAACTTGTCGACTGCCTTCATCAGGCCGATATTGCCTTCCTGAATCAGGTCGAGGAACTGGAGGCCGCGGTTAGTGTACTTCTTGGCAATGGAGACGACGAGTCGCAGGTTGGCCTCGATCAGCTCGCGCTTGGCCTGCTCGGCGTCCATGTCGCCCTGGATCATTTCGCGCTGGGTGCGCTTCAGCTCCACGATCGACACGCCGGCGTCGCCCTCGATCTTTTCGAGGTCTGCCTTGCAGTTCTTCTGCTGGCGGCGGTATTCCTTTTTCAGCTCCTCGCTTTTCGAAGCGTCGTACTTCTGGTCGAGCGAGCGAATCTGCCGCTCCAGGGTGCGCATGGTGTCGACAGTCTTGTTGACCTTGTCGAGCAGCCGTTTGCGCTCCATGGCCGTGTACTTCAGCTCGCGGACGATGCGGGAGATGTACACCTTTTCGCGCGCAATCTGCCAGCGGATGCGCCGCGCCTCGCGCGCCTTGGCCTTGTTGGCCGATGCGGCTGCCGCGGGCACCTGCTTTTCTTCGAGCTGCGCAACTTTCTTCTGGTGCTTCACCAGCTGGTCGATGCGCGCCACTGTCGCCTTTACGCGCGCCAGCACCACGTCTTCGGTCAGCTCTTCCTCGTCGAAGACCACCACTTCCTTGATGTTGCGCACGCCGCGCTTCAGGTCTTCGCCGAGAGCCGCAATTTCGCGGATCACGATCGGCGAGCGCGAAATTGCCTTGAGCACGCGCATCTGTCCGCGCTCGATGCGCTTGGCAATTTCCACTTCTCCCTCGCGGGTCAGCAGCGGAACGGTGCCCATCTCGCGCAGGTACATGCGCACGGGGTCATTAGTCTTTTCCAGAGTGCCGGGCGTGAGGTCCAGCTCGACGTCCTCGCCTTCCTCCAGCTCAAAATCCTTGTCGCCGGGGAATTTGGGCGCGTCGAGCAGGTCAATGCCCTGGCTTCCGATCGTAGTCAGCAGGTCGTCCATGTCGTCGGCCGAGCTGATCTCTTCCGGCATCATGTCATTGACGTCGCCGTAGGTCAGGTAGCCCTTTTCTTTGCCTGCGTCGATCAGACCCTGGATGTCGTCATCGAATTTGTCTTCATTAATCGCCAAAGTTTTCTTTTCTCCAGCGCATGGCAGATTCAGCACCGTCATGCGCGCCGGTGCGGGGCGGGGTGCCGGAAGCGAGCCGAACCACAAGGCTCCCGGAGCTAGACTTTCGCGTGTCCGCTAAAAGGTAGCGGCTTGAAGTGATTGCTCGGATCAGGATGCTTTGCGCGTCAGGCTCTGCCTGGGTTGCCCGCGAGCCGCAGCTCATATGTGGGGCAAAAGGGCGCGCATCCTCACAGAGATCGATAGAATACCACATTCGCCCCGCCTGCACCAGTGCTGAACGAGCCGATTTCCGGCATTTGCCGGCTCTTTTTCGGGTTTCGCTCTGCTAAATTCCTCTTCTTCCGCTCCCTTGCTCCTCAAAGATTAGACGCGCCGAACGTCCTATCTGACGCAAGTTGCCGGCATTTTCTATTGGATTTTATGCACTCGGGTTGCTCCCGCCCGGCCGCTATGAATCGGGCCTGCTCCCTACGTCAGTTCTTGGGTTTACAGCATCTCCGTCACGGTCTGGTGCAGGCCCCGGAGGGTCCGGTCCAATTCCAGTTTTTGCTGGGTCAGCAGTGCCAGTTCGGCGAAATCGCCCCGCTGCTCGGCTTCGGCGATCCGCGCGCGCAGTTCACGCTGCCGGCTTTCGATGGCTCTCTCCTCGAGTTCCTGGATGGCGCTGCGCACCTCGGTTTCCACTGGCGGCCGGGTTTCGGCGAGCAGGGCCTTGGCCAGGAGCGCCCGCTGCGCCGCATCGTCAACAACGTCCATGGGATCCGAGGCGCCACGGCCGGCCAGGGCTTGAAGGGCCGGCCAGGCGCCAAGATGCTCGAAGTGAGCGGGTTGTGCGGCGATGGTCTGAGCGGCGAGGCGGCGCGCGTCCTCGAATTCGGGGTCAGTGATGGCGAGGGCGCGCAGCAGCACGCGCTCCACTTCGGTGAGGGTGGCGGCTTTGGTTTCCACGCGGTCGCGGCGGCGCAAGGCGGCCTGGCGCAGTTCCTCGCGCAAAACTGCCGAATCGATGCCGAGTTTTTGCGCGGCGTCGAGGGCGAACTGGTCGCGCGCCAGCTTCTCCGGCATGCGACGTATGTGCGGGAGCAGGAAATTCATGGCCTTCACTTTTTGTTCCGCGCTGGCTCCGGGGAAGATCTGCCGCGCTCGCTCGATGAGGTAATCCGCCTGCCGCCGCGCGCCGCGAACTGCGGCCATGTACGACTCCACGCCACGCTCGCGCACGTAGCGGTCCGGGTCGAGCCCACCGTCAAGGGTGACGATCTTGATGGCAAATCCCTCTTCAGTCAGCAGGGCGATGGATTTTTCTGCCGCGTTGGCCCCGGCCGTGTCGGGATCGAAATTGACGGCTACATTTGACGTGTGCCGACGCAGCAGCGCCACCTGGTGCTCGGTAAACGCGGTTCCGCTGGTGGCAATTACGTTCTGGATGCCGCGCAGGTAGACGCTGATGCAGTCCATCTGGCCTTCAACGAGGAGCGCAAAGCCAGCCTGCCGGATCGGAGACTTGGCCTTGTCCAGATTGAAGAGCACCATGCCCTTGGAGTAGAGCGGCGTCTCCGGCGAGTTGATGTATTTGGCGCCGGCTTTGTCTCCGGTTTCCAGCGTGCGCGCGGTGAACGCGATTACGCGACCGCTTTCATTGGCGATGGGGAAGACCACGCGCTTGCGGAAGCGGTCGTAGATGGGACCCTGGGTGCCGTCGCCTTGTTCTTTGGACGCGAAGAGGCCGCTGGCCCGCAGCGTCTCCTGCTCGGCCATGCCGCTGAGCCGGTCGCGCAGGGCATTGAAGCTGTCAGGAGCGTAGCCGATGCGAAACGCCTTGATGCCTTCCGGCGTCAATCCGCGTCCGGCGAGATATTCGCGGGCCAGCGCTCCTTCGGGCGCGCGCAATTGCTCCTCGAACCACGCGGTGGCGGTTTCGTGCAGGTCCAGCAGCTTGGCGCGCAAGCGCGCTTCGGCGGCTTCTTCCGGCGAATTGAATTCACGTTTGGGTAGCGGAATGCCGCATTTCTGCGCCACGATCCGCACCGCCTCGGGAAAAGTGACGTTTTCGAGCTTGCCGACGAAGGTGAAGACATCGCCCGTCTCATGGCAGCCGAAGCAGTAGTAAAACTGCTTCACCGGCTGCACGTTGAACGAGGGCGTCTTTTCCTTGTGAAACGGGCATAACCCGCTGTAGTTCTGTCCCGTTTTGCGCAGGCGAATGTAGCCTTCGACAATCTTCACGATGTCGGCCTGCTGCTTTACGGTTTGGGCAAAATCGCTCACGGTTGTGGTGAAGTACAGGTTCTAGGATAGTCCCGGCAAAAAAGCGACGATGTGGAAGCGGTGGAAAGCGCGGCACTGGTCGCGGCCGGACCGGCAATTGGCCGCTGCGTGCAACTTCGCGATTCGGCGCGTTCATCCAACCTAACCGGTGAGGACGGCGCAAACAGAGCCGCATAAACAGTCTGGGAAATTTATACATCGGCGCGCGGCCGCCACTTGCGATCTTGGTCAAAGCTCACCTACGGGGCCAAAATTCATTCGATCATCGGAGGTCGCGAAGTTCATGCAATCCGAACGCTCCCGCTTTATCCGCGCCATAATGACGGCTGTCTTCGCCGCAGCAGTAGCCGTGTCACCCGCGCTGGCCGCACCGGCGCCACAGCATCTGGTCACGCCGGGCGCGCTTCAGCAGTCCGCCATGAGCGCGTCGCAGGCGCGTCAGCAAAACATTGAGGAACTGCGCCAGTTCCTCTCCACGCCTCAGGCGCAGAAGGCATTCCAGCAGGCCCGCGTCAATCCGGAAGAAGTGAAGAATGCCGTTTCGGGGCTGAGCGATCAGGAACTGGCCCAGCTCTCGCAGCGCGCAACCACGGCACAGCGCGATTTCGCCGCCGGTGCAATTACGAACAAGGAATTGATCATTATCGTTCTGGGCGTGATTCTGCTCATCGTGCTTCTCATCGTGGCCTGATTGATTCGGACTGCGTCTGAGCAAATCCAAACGCATCAGGTCCGCGATACGTGTCGTGTGTTGAGGCGGTGAAAAGGGACTTGTATCCGCGATGCACAGGGAGCAAGCCCGGGGCGTACAACTTCGCACTCCGGCGCATTCATCCAATGACACCGGTGAGAGATGCCTTCGCAGTGGCCCGGACAGATTTAAATAGCGCGCGGTCACTCAGGGCAGTTCTGGTCAACGCTCACCGCCGGCTCCAAAATTCGTTCATTCCCATGGAGGTCGCAATGATACATTCCGAACGCTCCCGCTTTGTCCGCGCCATGATGACTGCCGTTTTCACCGCGGCGATTACCGCTTCTCCCTTGCTGGCCGCGCCGGCGCCACAGCACCTTGTCAGTCCCGGGCAGCTTCAGCAGTCGACGGTCAGCGCTTCGCAGGCCCGCCAGCAGAACATTGATGAAATTCGGCAGTTTCTCTCCACGCCCGAGGCAAAGAAGGCTTTTGAAAGGGCTCACGCGAATCCGGAGGAAGTGAAGAAAGCGGTCTCGGGACTGAGCGATCAGGAGCTTGCGCAGCTCTCGCAGCGCGCCACCAAGGCGCAGCGCGACTTTGCCGGCGGCATGCTGGGCACCGAAGAGCTGATTCTGATCATCGTGGCCATCATCCTGGTGATCCTGCTCATCGTCTACGTTTAGTTCTTTGTTCACGCCCTCGCCGCGGAATCACGAAGCACACTGGCGATACGCGGCGGGGGGAATGAGGTGCACCGGCTCAGAAGCGGCGCCTTCTGCTATGCCGCGCGTGCGAGCAGGCAGGTGATGTTGTCATTACCGCCAGCTTTGTTGGCCGCATCAATCAGGCGGTCGCAGAGCTCACTCAGCGGCAGTTCGAGGCGGAGAATGCCTTCGATCAGCGAGTCGTCGATTTCGCGCGTGAGGCCGTCGGAACAAAGCAAAAAGAGGTCACCCGGTTCGGTTTCCACTTCGAAGATATCGGGCGCGACGAGTTTGTGTGTGCCCAGCGCGCGCGTGATCACGTTGCGGTAGGGCGAGTGGAGCGCCTCAGCGGGGCTCATGCGGCCCATGCGGACTTCTTCCTCAACCAGCGAATGATCGCGGCTGACCTGTTGCAAGTGGCGACCGCGAAGCAGGTAACACCGGCTGTCGCCGATGTTCAGAACCCAGGCAGCATGCTCGTCCACAACCAGCGCGACCATGGTGGTGCCCATGCCGCGGAGCCTTCGCGCACCTGCGGCGCGGGTGAATACGGCCAGGTTCGCCGCCTGAATGGCGGCCTCGGCAGCTTCGAGAAGGGGTGTATCGGGATCGCGGTGCGTGAGCCGGTCCATGATATGCGTAACAGCCGTGGAGCTTGCCACTTCGCCGGCGGCGGCTCCGCCCATACCGTCGCATAGGACATAAATACCGTGCTCGATGGAATACCCGGCGGCGTCTTGATTGGAAGGACGTTTGCGGCCGGTGTCACTGGCAGCCGCAGCCGTGTAGTGAACAAGTGCGGTCCCCAAAGCACTCTCCCTCGCTCAGTTTACACAGAATTCACAGAACGGGCGCGGCCGTTCACCTGGCGGCGGAGCGGGTGGCGGCGGCGGGCAAAGGCGGCGGCGGAGGCAGATTGAAGATCTCGATTTTGCCGCCCGAGAGCAGCGCCACGCGGCGTCCCGAAGGGGAAATCGCCGCGTTCCCACCGGCATCGAGCACGGGATCGGCGGTGGCTTCAAATACCACGTTTCCATCGGCGGCATCGATGGCGCGCACCCGCTGCGCCTTCACGTCGGTGCGGTCGAGCGCCCAGTAAGCGCCGATTTCACGCGTGGCAGCAAGGGTCTCGTGGAGAAAGCGAAGGCCTGCATCGGTGCGCCGCAGAATGGGCCACACGCTGTAGCCCGAGGTGGAGTCCTGCCACAGCATCTGCCCGCTGGTGGTGATGGCGATCAGGCCAAAGCCGCCTTCCGGTTTGCAGGTGGTGGCCAGGAATTCGCTGTCGGAGAGGAATTCCAGCTTGGGCATGCACTGTGACACCACTTGCGCGATGTGTTTTGTTCCCCCCTGGAAGTCGGCAAGGTCGATCTTCCACTGGTTGCTGTAGCCCTGCAGTGCCTCGAGTATGCCCTGGCTATTAATGGGAATTCTTTCCACGTTGCGGACACGCATAACGTTCAGAACATCCCCGGAGGCACGCCGGAAGACGCGCAGAACGTAGTCCGGGGCGGTGGAATGATCGTCAACCGGGCCGTCGTCCGAGGCGCCGGTTTTGCTTTCCCTGGCCACGGGCTCGTGGCTGCTGGTGACCAGGTATTGCTCTTCGGGATCCATGGTGAGGTCGAGTACCGGACCGGGAAAACTGAGGGATGGCTTGACTCTGAGCCGCTCATCGCCAACCGAGATCTCCTGGCCGTCACGGATCAAAAAGCGGCCGCCTTTGAGGGGCCAGATGTAGCGGTCGCGGCCGTGCAGCACCCATATTGCCTGCGCCTTGATAGTGCCGGAGGGAATGGCGATAACCACGGCGCGAATGTTGTGTTCGTCGTCGTCATCTTCTTTGCCGGGTGTCCGGCGGATGAGGCCCGGCACCCGAAACGTGAAGAGGATATGGTCTTCATCCAGGAAATCCAGCGAGGCCATGGTGAACCGGTTTCCCAGGTACACAGGATTGGGCTCGGCGAAATCCATCGGATCCAGCGGAATGGTGGCAAATGGCGGAAGGGTGGGCTTTTCCGGCAGGCGGTCGGCGAGGAAATGATCTTTAAGTTGCGGCGGCCGAAGCGCGGAGGGATCCGGGGGCAGGGATTTTTTCTTTTGCGCCGCAGCCGCTTGCGCCACCTCCAGTGCACAGACCAGCACGAGGGAAAAAAGTGTCAGGGAAAACGCGAGCCGTGCGAGATTGACCGCACCAGGACGCCGTTGAGGGCTGCAATTCGCCATCGAAGAATATTTTCGCCCATTCGAGGCAGTATTGTGCAGAGGCGGCACAGCGGTTTCAGGGTTAAGGCATCTCGGGATCACCCGGGCTGAGTGGCTTTTTTGATCAAGAAAAAGCCATCTTGAGAATCGCTCGAAAATCGGCGACATCAACTGTGGACCTGCTCTAAAATGATGCAGGCATTGCGTTGAACCCAAGCACGGAGGTGAAACGTATGAGCCACCACAAGCACCAGATTCTCTTCTGGTCGCCCCGCATTCTCGCCATCCTCTTTGCTATCTTCATCAGCATCTTTGCGCTGGACGTTTTCGCCGAGGCGAACGGCTTCTGGCGCACGGCTCTGGCGCTGGCTATCCACCTCATTCCCACAGCGACGGTGCTGCTGATACTGGCCGCGGCATGGCGCTGGGAGTGGATGGGCGCGTTCCTCTTCGCGGTGTTGGCGGGGCTGTACGCATATCAGGTTCTGCCCCTTCATCTGAGCTGGGCCGTTTTCATATCAGGCCCGCTGCTGGCGATCGCGGCGCTGTTTCTGGCGGACTGGATGGCGGAGCGTCCGCCGCACCTCGCGCATTGAATCGCGGAGCTGAAGCGCGTATTGCTGATGTCAACAGCCGCCGTGTGCGACAGTAAAAAGAATGAGACATGATGCAGGCGCCGGCGGCCATCCGCGGCGAGTGCTGCTGGGTTACGGAGCATGCGCGCTGGCCGGAACGCTCTGGGGCACCGGCTTTTATTTCGGCAGGATTGCCCTGAACGAGATGAGCGTAGCGCACATGGTGCTCTACCGGTTCTGGTTTGCCACGCTGGGCATGTTGCCGGTGGCGCTGCTCCATCGCGTGCGCCTTACCTGGCCGGAAACACGCACCCTGCTGCTCTGCGCATTTCTCGGCGTGCCGCTGCAATTTTTGCTGCAGTTTCAGGGCCTGGCGCACACCACGGTGAGCCACGCATCGCTGATGGTGGGCGCCATGCCGGTGTTGCTGGCGGCCGCCGCTTCGCTGTTTGCCGGCGAGCGGCTCGACTGGTTCGGCTGGCTGGCGCTGTGCGGGTCCACTGCCGGCGCGGCGCTGGTGGTGCTGGGCGGAGGCAGCGGCAATCGCTATGAGCAGCCATCGCTGGGCGGCGATCTGCTGGTGCTGGCCTCCATGGTGGCTGCGCTGGCGTGGATTCTGTTAAGCAAAAAGCTGATGGAAGCCCACAGTCCGCCTGTGGTCACTGCTTACACCATTCTTGCGGGAACCGTCATGCTGATGATCTGGGTGCTCGGTCCGCTGGCGCTTTCGCCGCTCACGCACCGCAGAGTGGCGCCGGTGCCTTTCGCGCACGTGAGCGCCTCGGCGTGGGCGGCACTCGCCATCAGCGGCATCATGTGCACTGCGACCACGACGCTGCTGTGGAACTGGGGTATTCACCAGGTGCCGGCTTCGCGCGCCGGCGTTTTTCTGAACATTGAACCGGCGCTCGGTTCGGTGCTGGGCGTCGAACTGCTGGGCGAGCGGCTGGGGCCCTACGCCTGGTTCGGCGGGGCACTGATTCTGGCGGCTGCGGTGGCGCTGACGGCGCGCGGCCGCGAGCCGGAGCCAGAGGCGATTCTCGAATAGTACGAACGCGTTCAAACAGCATCGAAGGGATCATGAGCTGGACCGTGGAGGGAATCAGCAAAAAAGATTCTCAACGCACGCCATCGAAACGGCGCGACCTCCTCGAGATTTTCATTCCCTACATCCTGATTCTCGGCGTCATCTGGACGCCGCGGCCGATTCAGAAATGGCTGTGGTGGGTCACTGCGGTCGTGATTCTCGTCATCACTATCAGATCGTGGCCCGGCCGCGACGCGCTGGGGCTGCGCAGCAAAAACTTCCTGCGCTCGCTCTGGATTGTGGGCGCAGCGATAGGCGCGGCCGCCATTGCCGTGGCGCTCGCCGGGCACATGGACACACTGGTCGAGCACGCAAGTCCGTTGTGGGTGATTGAGAACTATTGGCTCTACGCCATCTGGTCCGGCGCGCAGCAGTTCTTGTTGCAATCTTTTTTCCTGGTGCGTTTTCTGCGCGTACTGCCGCGCAAGTGGATGGCGGCGCTGGCCGCTGCCGGAATATTCTCACTGGCTCACATGCCCAGCTATGTCCTGGTGCCGGCTACCATCTGCTGGGGTCTTTGCTCGTGCCTGGCGTTCATCCGCTACCGCAATCTCTTTCCGCTGGCCATAGCCCATGCCATTCTCGGCATCATGATCGCGATCACCATTCCCGGCGCCATCGATCACAACATGCGGGTCGGCCTTGGGTATTTAAGATTCAATCCGCGCTACCACCACAGCCACCCGCTCTGGTTACGCCGTTCACCGCAGCCATAGCGACCAGATCGAGTCCACCGTTGCGTGGGTCACGGCGGACGCTCCCACGCGCCGGCGCGAGCGCCACGCCCTGCCATAGAAAATGCCGGCGATCGCCGCCATCAGCACATAGCGCCAGTTGAAGTGAACCGCGCGCTTGTTGAAATGCGCCAGCCCGAAGAGAGCAGCCGTCAGGAATAGCGCGGGGTAGCGCCCCATGCGCCGCTCCAGCAGGTTCTGCAACCAGCCGCGGAAGAAGAGCTCCTCCGGCACAGCAATAAAGAAAAAGGTGAAGAACCAGGCAAAGGCAATGGCGCCTATTCCCGGCCATACAGCATGCGTATGCAGAAAGCCCAGGCCGAGGCCGATGGCCAAGGCGATCGGAGTGTAGAACGCGGCTTCGCGCAGGCCGATGCCGAGGTCGGAGAGGCGCAGGCGCAGATCGAAGCCGACGCCGTCAAGCTGGCGGATAGCGAGGAAGGCGTAGATGCCGGCGTCGAGCAGCAGGATCTTGCTGAAGACGGCGAGGTGCGCCGGCCAGGCGGGCTCCAACCAGCGCAGATCCACGGCGAGTCCGAGCACGCCGAGAACAAAAAAGTCGCGCCAGTTGCCGCGCTGTGCCGTGTCGATGCGCTGGGCGTGCCACAGCAAAATCGTGATGGCGACGGGCAGCAGCGCGTAGAGCGCAAGCCAGCTCCATCGGAAATCGCCGGCAGCGCAGGTCACCAGCACGTACGGAATCGAGAGCAGGGAAGGGCAGGCAAGCTGCGCCCAAACAGGAAATTTTCGCACCGCCGCGCAGGCGGCCGAGGGAAAAAAAGCCGCGGCTAGATATGGAACCAGCGTAAGCAGCGCCGCGATAAGATTCGGCGCGGTGATCAGCGGGGCAATCATGCGATTCAGCTCTATTGTGCGCCAAGGGAGAGAAACTCAGCTCTCGAACGATAACTGGACCGGCGCCCAGTGCACGGGGCTCGATTTCGGCTCTGAGGCCAGATCGTAGATGAGGCGTTCGAGCACGAGGCGCTTGTCGGGCGGCGATGAGCGCAGCTCCACATCGGCGCGGGCGACGAGGCGCAGCGCGCGCGTCAGCTCGCGGCGATTGCGGAAGCGGCGCGCCTGGCGGATGAGGTCGTCTGCCGCGAACGGCGGAATGCGGAAGCCCTGCCACAGTGCCTGCCAGATAGCGCGCGAATCGCGCACATTCTTTTCCAGAATCACCAGCATCTGGCGGAAGGTGCGCGCGAGCATGTAGAGGTGGCCGATGGCCGCGTCCTCGCCGGCATCGGAAGAGTTCAGCAGCCCGTGCAGCAGCGCCAGCGCGCGCACGCGGTCGTGCGCGCTGATGGCGTCAGTCAGCTCGTAGAGCGAGCGCTGCTTTGCGCCGAGCACCATGGTCTCCACGTCGCCCAGGGTGATGCGCCCATGCCCCTGCGTGTAGAGCAGCAGCTTTTCCAATTCCGAGCTGATGAGCATCATGTCCGCGCCGAGGGCGTCCGCAAGCTCGCGTGCAGCGTCGGGCTCCAGGCGCGTGCCGGCATCCTGCGCCGTAGCCACGGCCCAGCGCATGGCGTCCTCTTCGCCTACGCGGGCCAGTTCGACCATGCCGCAATGCTCGCCCAGCGTCTCGGTAAGGCGCTCGTAGCGGTTTTTGTCGTCCATGTCCATGCGGCGCGCGTCGGAGGGGATGCGCAGAAAATCGGCGACGAAGACGAGCAGCGCCTGCGGATTGGGCGAGCGGAAATAGCGGTCGATGGCGGCGAATTCGTCTTTTTTGGCGCCGCGCGTGTAAAGCTGGCGCACGTTGCGCACGAAGATCGCCTGGAAGGGCGCCATCAGCGACGGCGTCTGCGCGCGATCGAGAACTTCGAAGATCGACGTTTCGGAGAGGTCGAGATCGGAGAGGCAGAAATCTCTCAGGTCTGGGGGAACGAACGCCCTGAGAACGGCGGCGCGGCAGCGATCGAGGAGAAAAACCTCGTCTCCGGCGAGAACGTATCCCGGCCGGAGCTGCCCTTTGCCCGCGGCGGCAGCTTCAATTTCCGCCACAAAACGGCCGGCAGCCGAAAAACCCGCTCCCCAGCGCGCGCTGCTCAATGGGTTCGCTCCGTGATCCTGCGGCTGTCCGATGCCATGCTCATGCGCATCCAGAATATCTCTGACGCCGTCTCAAAGCCAGTCTTTACCTCAATCCAAGGCACCAGTCGGCGATTTGATTGCCCGCCAAGATCAACGCTTTTTGAAGGCTGTGTCAATCTGCCGAAGCACATCTGTTAAGTCGGCGAGCTCCGGCGTTGTTAATACTCGTTTTCCCTTCGATAGTACTTGTCGCAGAGCAATACGCGACTCACCCAAGAATTCGGTGCTCATGTTCCCGGCTGCTTGGCGGCTTGCTGACTTCGTAACCTCGCTCAAGGCCTTGCTATTCCTTTGTTCCAGGACGCGGCTCAAAGTTACCAGATACTCGTAGAGTTCTCGATTACTGGAAAGAGGCTTCATATTCAGTAGCCCTCGATGACATCAGCCACAAGCTGCCGCGCAAAATCGCGCGAGAGCCGCTCGACGGCAGCGGGATCTTCCTGCAAGAACGTCGGCAGCACGGTCGTGGACTCGTACTGCTGGCGGAAGACGTAGTTGTTGTTGCTGTACAGAACTTTTCCGTCGCGGTCTTTCAGCGTGACGGCGATGACCATGGTGATGAGAAAGCTGGAGGATTGTTGCGTCGAAGCGTTGTAGGTGAGCGGCGTTATCGATTCTTTCAGGATGGTTCCGCGCAGCACCGCGTCAGCATCCGTTTCCGTCCTGGGGACCACGTGGTAGGCGGTGCGCGCATTGAATTCGCGAATGACGGCGCCGGTCAGCGCGGTTTCCGTGCCATAGGCATCGGTATTGTTGGCGAAGACCGGCACGGAGAGCGTGTGCAGATCCGGAGGCAGGTGAGTGGCGGCGCCAAGCGTGTGATAGCCGCATCCGGCAAGGCCGAAAAGCAAAGCCAGGGAAGCAGACATAAGCAGGCGCATGACTCATGTTATCGCGCCGCTATCCTGAAGGGGCTTGCGATAGTGGACGCAACGATCTACTACTTCAAAGCCGAGCGCCTGGTGCGCATTCTGCGAGCCTTCGTTGTCAATCAGGGCGTCTGAGGCCAACTCGCGGCAGCGCTGCCTGCGACACCACTCTTCGGCAGCGCGCATAAGCTCGCGGCCCACGCCGCGGCCACGAGCCTCTTCGCGCACGAACCAGCCTTCGATGAATCCAACGGGACGCGCAGTGTCGCAGCCGTCGGCGTGCGAGCGCAAACCCACTTCCACGAAACCGGTCAGCACCCCATCTGAATTTTGCGAGACGAATATGGCCGCGGGCATGGTTCCGCTCATTCCCGTGGAGAGCAGGGCATCGGCCTCACTGATCTGTTCCTCGAGCGAGCTTTCCGGCCAGAGCAGTGCGCGCATGGCGGCGAGCTCAGAACGATCTGCTGGTTGCGCCTTCCTGATCATATGAATCCATCTGACGGCTGAACGCGGATTTCGTTGCCGTCCGGGCAATCACGCCGGCGATGACGACACAGTACCATAAGCCTCATGAGCTGGATTGCATGGGCAATACTGGCCGCGGTATTTGCCGCGGCTACGGCGCTGTTGACCAAAGTGGGCGTGGAGCGCGTGGACTCGAATCTCGCTACCGCCATCCGCACTACCGTGGTGGTTATCTTCACGTGGGCGATCGCGCTGGCGCTGGGCAAGCACGGCGAAATTCGCTCTGTCGACCGGCGATCGCTGCTTTTTCTCACTCTGGCCGGGCTGGCTACCGGCCTGTCGTGGCTCTGCTATTTCCGCGCGCTTCAGCTTGGCCCGGTGGCGCGCGTGGCTCCGCTGGACAAGTTGAGCGTCCCGCTGGTGATGCTTTTCGCGGTGGTGCTGCTGGGCGAAAAGTTGACTTTGGCTGAAATTGCCGGAGGCCTGCTGATCACCGCCGGCGCGGTAATTATGGTTCTGGCGTAAACGTGATTCGGGCGCTCCGGCCTATGGCTTGGCGATCCGCGTCTGCAGGCGTTTGAGCACATTGGGCGGCACCAGCTCCGCAACATCGCCGCCGAAGCTGAAGACTTCCTTCACCATGCTGGAGCGAATGAACGAGTAGCGGCCGGCGGGCTGCAGGAAGACCGTTTCGATCTCCGGAGCCAGCCGGCGATTCATGAGCGCCATCTGGAATTCGTACTCGTAGTCGGAAATGGCACGAATGCCGCGCAGCACAGCGGTCGCCCCTTCCTGGCGGGCGAATTCCACCATGAGCCCGCTGAAGGTAGCCACCGAAACATTGGGCAAAGTGCTGGTGGCCTCGCGAATCATCTCCGCGCGCTCCTCGACTGTGAAGAGAGGATTCTTGACCGGGTTTTTCAGAATGGCCACGGTGAGGTGGCTGAAGATTCTTGCCCCGCGCTGAATTAGATCGATGTGTCCGTTGGTTGGCGGGTCAAAAGTGCCGGGATACAGGGCGTTTACGGTCACATACGGATTCTAGCAGCGCGAGCCGCCGCGCCCGGGGGCGCGCGAATCGGTGCATTAGACTTGCCTCATGTCTATTGTCGCCGTCCGCAGATGGCCGCAATTCGTGCTGGTTCTGTTTGCGGCCACAGCGCTCATCCTCTCCGCGCAAAATACGCCACGGCCCGCGAGCCCTTCGCCCGCGCCCACTGCCACTGCGCCCAGTCATGCGGACATCCTGCGCGGCGCCTATGGGCCGTACCGGGCCAACAACGACCTGCTCTACTACCACCTCGAGGTTCGCGTTGACCCGGAGAAGAAATTTATCTCCGGCAGCAACACCATCCGCTTCCGCATGCTTCAGGACGGCACGCGCATTCAGCTCGATCTCTATCCGGACCTGAAGGTCGACAAGATCCTGCTGGGCTCGACGCCGCTCAAATACTCGCGCGACGAGGGAGCCGTTTTCGTGGACTTTCCCAGCACGCTGCGCAAGGGGCGCATCTATACGATCGTTTTCTATTACGAGGGGTATCCGAAGAGCATCGGGCGTTTCGGCGGCATTACGTTCGGCAAGGATCCGGCGGGCCGGGCCTGGGTGGTGACCTCGTGCGAAGACGACGGCGCCAGCATCTGGTGGCCCAACAAGGACCAGTGGCGCGACGAAGTCCAGAAGATGGAGATCAGTGTTGCTATTCCCGACGGCCTGGTCGATGTCTCCAATGGAAAGTTCATGGGCAAAACCGATCTCCACGACGGCTACACGCGCTGGGACTGGTTCGTGCACTACCCGATCAACAACTATGACGTGGCGCTGAACATCGGCGACTACGTCCACTTTCACAGCCAGTACGGGTCGTTGCCGCTGGATTATTACGTGCTTCCCGAGGATCTGGAAAAAGCCAAAACGCAGTTCGCGCAGGTTCCGGGCATGCTCGACGCGTTTACCCACTACTTTGGCCCTTATCCGTTTCCCAAGGACGGCTACAAGCTGGTCGAAGTCCCCTACTCGGGCATGGAGCACCAGAGCGCGGTGGCTTACGGCAATGAATTCGCCAACGGCTACCTGAAGCGCAACTGGACAAATACTCCCTGGAGCCTGAAATTCGACTTCATCATCATCCACGAGAGCGCGCATGAGTGGTTCGGCAACAGCATCACTGCCGCCGACCGCTCCGACATGTGGATCCACGAGGGCTGGGCGACATATCTCGAACTGCTCTACGTCGAGTACCACTGGGGACACGAAGCGTCGATCGAATACCTGAACGGCCTCAAGCCCAAGGTCCACAACCGGCGGCCGATCCTATGCACGCGCGGCACCAACTGCACACCCACCGAGGACGAGTACTTCAAAGGCGCGCTGATGCTGAACACCCTGCGCAGCGTGGTCAACAACGACAAGCTCTGGTTCAAGGTCATCCGCGGCTTCTACCAGCACTTCAAGTACCAGAACATCCTCACCGAGCAGGTGGTGGCTTATTTCAACCAGGCCACGGGAATGGATCTGACGCCAATCTTCAACCAGTACCTGCGGCACACATCGATTCCGACGCTGGAGCTTAAGTTCGACGCCGGGCAGGGAACCGTGTCGTATCGCTGGAAGGCGGACGAGCCGGATTTCGCGATGCCGGTGCGCGTCGGCCGCAAAGGGGACTGGACGATCGTCCGCCCGGTCACCTCGCGCCGGCAGACGATCAAGACGCCACTCGATAAGTCGAGCTTCGGCGCCGATACCGACCTCTACTACGTCAACGTGGAGAAGTCCTGAGGCAGCCGCAAACGCAAGTTCTCGCTGGCTCACCCCAAAACTCGAAGCGGCGCCACCCTTTTGGTGTGGGCGAAAATAAAGCGAAAGCGAATGCTGAGGCGATACGGAGGCAAGGGTCTGCCTCGCCAAATTTTGGGGCTCCAGCTTTCCTTTCCGGAGTGACGAAGCATCCTAAGCTACAGAGACTGTGAGACGTAAAGTCCCTACTTCGGTCGGTGAAAAATGTTTGGCTGCGAGAAATCCACAAGAAGAAGAAACGAAAAATTGATAGCAGTAGCAACCTTTCCTGTGAGCTCGCATCCTACTTGATAACAAGCAGAGGCTTCCCCGAGGATTACCCCTTCCAAGTAAGGTATCCATTCCTTCTTGCAGGTCCGTAAGGACCTCTCTCCTTAACCCACCCTGGATTCCCTCCTTTATTGAGCCTCTCGAGCGGGCCTGCCGGAAGGCAGGCCCATCGCTTTTCTGCCTGCGATCACCCAAACCCAGCTTGAGAACAGCCGCTATCGATAAAATCGAGATTGCGATGCGAACCCCCGCCAGCTCGGAACTCCGTTCCAGGGAACAGATCGAGGCCATTGACGCGCTGATCGCGTCCGGCGCCCTCGCTCGCGGCTCCCGCCGGCACGGGCGCCTCCCCTCGCGCGGGTCGCAGCCGGAGTACCCCGCCGCGGCCGCGGCGTCTCCCGACCAGTCGGAGGTTAGCCTGGCCTCCAACGGCGTTGAGTTACTGGAAACACGGCAATGGCGTGATTTGCGTTGGCTCTGGCACGGATTCAGCACGCGTCGCGGCGGTGGCAGCCGGGCTTACACAGCTTCGGAAGGTCAAGGCGAGCTGAATCTCGGTTTTACGGAGGACGACGACCGGGAAGTGGTCGCTCAAAACCGGCAGCTTCTGGCCGAAGCTGTAACCGGCGACCCCGCTACACCTCTGGTCACAGTGAAGCAGATTCATTCCAGCCTGGTGCTCCGCGCCGGCCGGGCCGACGCTGCGCGTATGCAGCCGGCGAAGGCCGACGGCATAATCACCGATGAGCCGGGCCTGCTGCTGGCGGTGATGACCGCCGACTGCATTCCCGTGCTGGTGGCGGATCGCCGACGACGAGTGGTGGGCGCATTTCACGCCGGGTGGCGCGGGACCGTAAAGCGGATCGTCGAGTGCGGAGTGGGCAGGGTGCGCCTCGAATTTGGTTCCCGGCCTGAGGACCTGGTCGCCGCGATCGGCCCGGGCATCGGCGCCTGCTGTTATGCCGTGGGCGAGGAGGTGCAGGCCGCCTTCGAATCGCAATTCGCGTATGCGCCCGAGCTCTTCTCCGAGGTCTACGATCCCGATCCGGTTCGGCGGAAATACCCGATGCTCTTCCTCAACCAGCGCGCCCCCGGTCACGCGGAGCCGTTGATGAGTATGCACCTCAATCTGGTCGAAGCCAACCGCCGCCAGCTGCTCGCGGCAGGTCTCAAGCCTGAGCGCATCCAGTGCGTAGGCGGCTGCACCAACTGCCAAAACGGGCGGTTCTTCTCCTACCGTGCCGAGCGGGGGCGCACCGGGCGGATGATGGCGGTAATTGGGATTCGCAAGTGACGTGTTGAGTGCAACTGCTCTGATCGAGCGCGTTTGCTCCTCTTTAAGGGGAAGCTCTCTCACTCCTTTTTCTTGCTGCTTATTTCATCGTCATGATTGATCGCCGGCGCGCATGCAGGCTGAACTTGTTCCAGCACACTGAGCAGATTTCTTGGGTCGTAACTGGAGACGTGGAATTGCTCGCCATCGCAGGGATCGTGGCCGCTGGCGGAGACGGTAATGATCGGAATATTACCTCGCACGCTCCTCAGCTTCTCGATGATCTCCCGGCAGGACATTCGGCCTTCCATCTCCGCATTAACCACTACGCCATCGACTCGCGGAAACCTGTCGAGGGTCTCGATTGCTTCCTGCTGGCCGTAAGCCGTGATTACGTTGAGCTTGGCGCTCTCAATCACCAGTTTGCGCGCAGAAATACTGCCAGGAAAATCGCTATCCAAAATGATGAAACAGGGCCGCATAAATGTCCTTTCCGGCCGCTGGCCGCACGGGATTCGCCAGCAGAGATGCGGCCACTCCGCGATGAAGATGCGCCATCTGGTCCCCAATCAACTTCATGCGGCAAACAACTGCTCCCGTCAGGAATATGCAACCCGGGTGAAGCGGCTCGCGCGGTATCGATTTGGCGGCATTGCGAGGAGGAATCTAATCGTCGCGACAAAGATTTCCTGAAAGATGGAGAGCCGGAATGAAGAAATGTGCGGTAGCCGTAGCCGCGATGGCCTGTTTGTGCGCATCTGCGGCTGCGCAGCATCGATGTGCTGCCGGCGAAGTAACCGCAACATGCTGAAGCGCTCAGTCGAGGCGGGATTCGTCCGTGGGGGCTCTCGGATTCTCTGTGCACCCGGTTCTACAATCGCTTTATGCAAATCGCCGTCGTTACGGTCTCCGACCGCTGCTCCCAGGGCTTGATGACCGATACCGCAGGGCCGGCGGTCGCGGAACTCCTCAAGCGCGCATGGCCGCAGGCCGAGATCCGCACGGAGCTCCTGCCCGACGATGAAGTCCGCATTGCCGCGACCATTGAACGCCTCTGCGACGAAGGCGCGGCGCTGGTTCTGACCGTGGGAGGGACCGGCCTGGGACCGCGCGACCGCACCCCCGAGGCCACGCGCCGGGTCATCGACCGCGAGGCGCCCGGCCTGGCTGAAGCCATGCGCGCCAACGGCGCCCGGCAGAACGTCTACGCCTGGCTGTCGCGCGCGGTCGCCGGCCTGCGTGGCGCCGCGCTCATCGTCAACCTGCCCGGTAGCCGCCGCGGCGCCGAGGAGAGTCTCGCCTCCATCCTCGCGCTGCTTCGCCATGGGCTGGAGACGGCCGCCGGCAGCAAGGCGCACCCCTGAGACCGCTTTGGTAAACCGAATCGCCGCAGCAGGTTAACCCGCGTGACGTTGTACAAAAATCAGGAAACGCTTTCTAAAAAGGCCGGCTCATCGGCGCTCGCAAAAATTGCAAAGTGACGTCCGTTGCGGTGCAAACCCAATTGAATCCGGGGAATTCTGACGATTTCTACGCAATTCCTTCGCTCAGAAACAGCGGGAAAGCGTAAAATCTGAAATGCCCATGAGCAAGACCAGAAGAAACGTTCAAAACCGAAGGCGCGCCACGGTGAGCATCCGCGATGTCGCCCGGCGCGCGCGCGTATCCATTGCCACCGTGTCGCGCGCGGTGAATCGCGTGAGCAGCGTGGACCCGGAACTAGCCAAGCGCGTCTGGAAGGCCGTGGAGGAAACCGGCTACGTGCCCAATACCCAGGCGCGGGCGCTGGTTTCAGGACGCAGCCGCATCCTGGGGCTGATCGTTTCCGAAATTACCAACCCGTTCTTCCCCGAACTGGTGCAGGAATTCGAAAACCTGGCCGTGGCGCAGGGTTACGAGGTGATGATCGGGTCGACGAACTACGATCCGGCAAAGACGGAATCGCTTTTCCGCCGCATGCTTCAGCGCAACGTCGACGGCGTGGCTGTGATGACCTTCGGCGTGGAGGAAGAGCTGGTGCGAAAGCTGGTCGAGCGCGAATTTCCTCTCGTCTTTGTGGATGCCGGTCCCGATCTGCCTAACATTCGCGTGCTCAAGGTCAATTACGCCGAGGGCATTCGCGAGGCGGTACAGCACCTGGCTGCGCTCGGACATCGCAGAATTGCATTCATTTCCGGTCCGCTGTATATGCGGTCCGCGCTGGCGCGGCGCGACGCGTTCGTGAAGTCAATGGCCGAACTCGGAGTGGAGATTCCGCCCGAGTTCGTGGTCGAGGGCACCCACACCATGGAAGGCGGCCTGGCGGCGATGGAGCAGATCGCCGCCCTCCCTGACCTGCCCACGGCGGTGGTCTGCTCCAACGACATGACCGCCATTGGAGCGCTGCATGCGCTGGAGCGCACCACGCACAGCGTGCCCAAAGAGATTTCAGTGGTGGGTTTTGACGACATACATCTGTCGCAGTTCATGCTCCCGCCTCTCACCACGGTCCGCATGTCGTGCAAGAGCCTGGCTGCCGCGGCGGTGGAGGCTTTGCGCGCCGGCATCGAGGCGGAGCATCCGAAGGCCACTGTGAAGGAATGGGCGATTCCGACGCACCTCGTGGTCCGGCAGTCTTCCACCTATCCGCGGGGAACATTGCCGGCAATGGTGAACCAGGCGGCGGAACGGCGAAAACCGGTGTCAGTCTAACCGCGCTGCACGTGAATGAAGCTGGCGCCCGTGTGCTAGACTCCGTGACGTCATGCGAATCCACAACTATGTGTTTCCAATTCTGCTCACGTGTTCCACGCTCGCAGGCGGGGCGGTGTGGGCGCAGCAGCCGGATCTGCCACATCTGGAAAAACGCGGGGCTGCAACGCAGCTCATGGTTGACGGCAAGCCGTTCCTGATTCTTGGTGGCGAACTGCACAACTCCTCGTCTTCGAACCTCGATTACATGAAGCCAATCTGGCCCAAGCTCGCTGCTTTGGGACTTAACACGGTGGTCACGCCGCTGAGCTGGGAACTCGTGGAGCCGAAGGAAGGCACGTTCGATTTTTCGCTGGTCGACGGGCTGATCGACCAGGCGCGCGCGGCCCATGAGCGCATCGTCTTCTTGTGGCTGGCGTCGTGGAAGAACGGCATGTCGAGTTATGCGCCCGTCTGGGTGAAGGAGGATACGAAGCGCTTTCCGCGCGTGGTCGAGTCCGGCCGCGAAGTCGAGATTCTCAGCCCGCTCGGCAGCGCGACGGAGAAGGCGGATGCGCACGCGTACGCGGCGCTGATGGCGCACATCAAGCAGGTGGATGGGCGCGAGCACACGGTGCTGATGATGCAGGTGGAGAACGAAGTCGGCGTGCTGGGCGATTCGCGGGACCACTCGCCGGCAGCGGAGGCTGCATTCAGTGGCGAGGTACCGGCGAAGCTGACCGCGTATCTGCAGGCGCACCGTGCCACGCTGTATCCCTATCTGCGCGAGCTGTGGGATGCGAATGGCGACAAGACATCGGGCACATGGAGCGAGGTGTTTGGCGACAGCGAGCGCGCCGATGAGGTCTTCATGGCCTGGCATTATGCCAGCTACATTCAGGCAGTGACGGCGGCGGGCAAGGCGGAATACAACATTCCCATGTACGTAAACACGTGGCTCGAAGGCGAGACCACACCGCCGGGCCAGTATCCCAGCGGCGGTCCGGAGCCGCGCGTTTACGATGTGTGGAAGGCCGCGGGTTCGAGCCCCGACATTTATGCGCCGGACCTTTACGCGGCGGATTTTATCGCCTGGTGCCGCCGCTATCATCGCGAGGGCAATCCGCTGTTCATGCCCGAAACGCGCGGCCGCGAGGCGGGTGCAGCGAATGTCTTCTACGCGCTGGGCGAGGAGGCCGGCATAGGCTTCTCTCCGTTCGCAATCGAATCGGAAGCGAGCGATTCGGATCCGCTGGGCCCGAGTTATCACCTGATAGGCGAGATCGCACCGTTGATCCTGGAGCATCAGAGCAGCGGCGACATTCATGGATTTGTGCTCGATCGCGACCACTCGACTGCAGACTTCAGCATGAACGGCTACACGTTGCAAGTGGCTCTTGACAACAGCTTCGGCGGCCAGGCGACCACGGGGTCCGGGCTGATTATGGCGACGGGCAAAGATGAATTTCTTGGGGCCGGCGAGGGCTTCAGAGTTACCTTTACGCCACGGCCGGAGAGCGGAGCGCAGGTGGGAATCGGCGCAATCGAGGAAGGGAAGTTTGAAGACGGAAAATGGATTCCGGGCCGTCGAATGAATGGCGATGAAGACGACCAGGGCGTGCACTGGCGGTTCGCTCCGCGCGCGGAGACGATTGAGAAGATCACGTTATACCGCTATCAATAGTGCGGGCTTAGATAGACTTCGCTCTTGAACGGAGGCATAATGGACTATGCAGGATAAATGTATGACGACAAGAGAGGTTGCGGCAGGCCGGGCAAAGGCATTTGACGGGAAGAATGAGGAGAGAGGTCTTGCCGGAAAACAGGGATCTTTTAAGCCCTCTGTTCCTGCCAATCTCGTTCGACCGAAGCCAGTCCCAGTTCCACCTAAGGCTAAGTAGTTCGAGGATCCCATGCCAGAACGGATCGAGGCGCTGGGAATACTCTTGGTTTTGCTACCCGGTTTTGCTTGCGCGTACATCGTTCAGTTTCTTGCTGTGCGCCGCAAACAATCGGAGCTCGACAAAATCATCGAGGCTTTGCTCTTTAGCCTCGTCCTCTATCTGATTACTCTTCCGTTCTTTGGCAACACGCTTCCACTGTGGTGGGCCCCGCCTGATGTTGGGCATCCCAATCTCTATCGAATCGGCATAAATTGGAGTCACCTTGCCGGGTTGGCAGTAGCATCGATCACCTTCGCCATTTTGTATTCGGCGAACATCAATCGGGATTGGGCCTTATGGCTACTGCGAAAGATCGGAGTGACTGAACGCACCGCGGGAGAGACGATCTGGAACGATACATTTCAAGAAATTGGTGGTATGGTTCAGGTCGGCCTTTCTGGAGAAAGGAAGATCCTCGGCTGGTTGCGCTACTACTCCGATGAAGTTGAGGATTCGTCACTGTTTCTGGAAACTGCTTCATGGTTAAGGATGGAAGAGGATGGCACCGAAACAGAAGTGCCAATTGACGGTCCCGGCATTCTTCTCACGAAAGACTCGGGCATCGAGTACGTGATGTTCCTGAACTGGGCAAAGCAGAAGCCAGAAGATGAAGATGCCGTCTGAGGCGCTAAAATTTAACTATGGCTTCCGCCGCTTTATCGCAGGACATTCTGGCCAAATACGAGCCGGTGATCGGCCTCGAAGTGCACGTGCAGCTGCTCACAGCGACCAAGTGCTTTTGCGGTTGCGCCAACAAGTTTGGCGCCGAGCCGAATACGAATATCTGCCCGGTTTGTCTCGGCCTGCCCGGCGCGCTTCCCGTGCTGAATGCGAAAGCCGTGGAGTTTGCCACGCTGGCCGCGCTTGCGCTGCACTGCGAAGTGCGCGAGCGGTCGATCTTCGCGCGCAAAAACTATTTTTATCCCGACCTGCCCAAGGGCTACCAGATTTCGCAGTACGACAAGCCAATCGCTGAGCATGGATGGATCGAAGTGCCGACAGCCGACGGCTCGACCAAGCGCATCGGGATTACGCGCCTGCACATGGAGGAAGACGCCGGCAAGAGCGTGCACGAAGGCTTTGCCGATTCGGCAGCGCGCAGCTATATCGACTTGAACCGCTGCGGCACGCCGCTGGTCGAGATCGTGAGCGAACCCGACATTCGCACTCCTGAGGAAGCGTTCGAATACCTTACGCGGTTGAAGGAAATCCTTCTGTACACGGCCGTTTCCGACTGCAACATGGAAGAAGGCTCGCTGCGCTGCGATGCCAATGTCAGCGTGCGACTGAAAGGCGTGGAGAAATTCGGCACCAAGGCAGAAGTGAAAAACGTCAACAGCTTCCGCTTCATTCGCGCGGCGCTGGAGTACGAGATCGAGCGCCAGGTGGAAGTGATCGAGAACGGCGGCCGCGTGATGCAGGAGACGCGGCTGTGGAACGCCAACGAGGGCCGAACCTATTCCATGCGGTCGAAAGAGCACGCGCACGATTACCGGTATTTTCCCGAGCCGGATCTGCCGCCGCTGATCCTTTCCCGGGAATTCCTGGACGAATCGCTGAGAAAGCTGCCGGAGCTTCCCGAGCCGCGGCGGGCGCGCATGATCGCCGAGTACGAGCTGAATGCGCAGGACGCCCAGACACTGACGGCTTCACGCGAGTTTGCCGACCGGTTTGAAGCTGCGGCAAAGACGGCGAAGAATCCGCGGCGCGTGGCCAACATTCTGCTAAGCGAAGTAGGCGGGCGGCTCAAGGCCCTCGGGCTGGAGCACGAGCAATCGCCGGTGTCGATGGCCGGCATCGTAATGGCAGCCGATCTGCTGGACGAAGACAAGATCAGCTCGAAGCAGATGAAACAGATCTTCGACGTCTGCTTTGAAAAAGGCGAAGACTTTGCCGCGGTTTACGAGCGCGAGAAGCCGCAGCAGATCACAGATGCTTCCGTCATTGAAGCTCTCGTCGATGCGGCAATTGCGGCCAATCCCAAGCAGGTGGAGCAGTACCGCGCCGGCAAGAAGACTCTGGCCGGATTCTTTGTCGGCCAGGTGATGCGCGCATCGAAAGGGCAGGCAAACCCGGCACTGCTTAACGAACTGGTGACGAAAAAGCTCGAAGGATGAGTCCCGATATCACTTCAGTTTCAGGTCTCCAACCCATTCTTTGCGCGAATCCCAGGAACTGACAACTTTCACGGCGCTCTTTCTGCTGCCTTTTTCGGCCCAGAGATTAAAGTCCTGGGTCATATCGACCTGGGCGAAGTTGAAATGACCTTTGTTGTCGGAGGAATAACTGCGAATGGTTTTGCTTTTTTGATTCTCAAGGAAGACGATGGCGCCCACGACGGGATCAGATTTGGGATCGAGGACGGTGCCGGTCACCGTGCGCTGGCCGAAATTCTGCGCTTGAGCCAGCGGTGCGCCAATCAGACCGCTGCGGGATGGCAACGCGATTACGAGCGCCGCAAACACAGCGAGCGCCAGAACGTTCAGTGAACCCGCACGGTCGATCACTTACTCTTCCTCCTCATCTTCTTCGTAGACCTCTTCTTCCTCGTCCAGCTCATCGTCGACGCGCGCCAGCTCGAGGGGTTCCACGGCCACAACTTCGTACTCGGTGCCGCACTCCTCGCAGGCAATCACGTCGCCTTCTTCCACCTCGTCTAATTCAATGTCCAAATTGCTATCACATTCAGGGCAGCTGGGCATGGCAGCCTCCTCTCCTTATTCCAAGGCAATTCGCATTGCGGTATCGATGCATTGTGTTGTGCAGCCATCGCTAGTTTTAGGGAGAACCCGGCCCGCGGTCAAGAGGGACTATGCGGAGCGGCCATAGCATGTAAGGCGGAAGGGGTTCCCCGATCTCGCGTATAAGGATGCCGCGATCCTGGCGCAGTTTGCCCGGGCATGCCCCTGGCCAGCAATGGTTCTGGCAGCGCGCTGCCGTCCCCGGTCCGTCACTCGCTTGCCGCTGCCTCACGTTTTCTCTCTGGATAGAAAAGACGGTTCACCTGTGATAAGGTTTGGCGCACAGCGCGGTTTCGAAAATGGAATCAAATCCTTAGGCTGCCCGGGGTGAGGGGAGCCGATGACACTGAGACACGAAACCATTTAACCTGTTGAATGCGATGCGAAGACTTGGCTCCAGCCCGTTCGCCTTTCCCGATTTCCGGGGCGCCACGCGCCAACTGGTGCTGGTGAACCTTGTTGCCTATTTTGCCCTGTTGCTGGGGCAGGTGGTGGTCCATGACACCGCCATGGAAGCGGTGAGCCTGCTGACGTTTCAGCCATGGGCATTCCTGCACGGGGCTCTCTGGCAGCCGTTTACATATAGCTTCATCCATCTGGGTATCCTTGCCACCCTTCTGGAGCTCCTATCGATCTGGTTCCTGGCCGGTTTTCTGGAGACGTATCACAACGCCAACTGGATTTATAGCCTGTACGCGTTCTCTGTCCTGGGAACCGCCGCAGCGGCGCTGGTGATTTTCCTGGTGGGCGGCACCATGCGTCTTGCCATGGCGCCCATCCCGCTGTTCGGTTGTTTCGGCGCCCTCTTCGGCATGATGACTGCCATAGGCCTGCTGTACGGCGATGTGGAATTTCTTCTGTTTTTTGCCATCGGCATCAAGGCCAAATACATGGCCATCATTTTCGTGCTGATTGCGATCGCCATGCTGTTCGGTACGGAGAAGATGTACGCCTTTGCGCAACTTGGCGGAGCGGCGGCGGGACTGCTTTATGCCAGATCGGCGCCGCGACGAGGCGTGAATTTTGCCTTCAGCGAGAAATGGTACGGCATGCGCAACCGCTACTACCGCTGGAAGCGCCGTCGGGCGGCGCGTAAGTTCGAAGTGTACATGCGCTCGCAGGGCCGAACCGTGAAGTTCGACGGCCAGGGGCGGGTCATTCACGAAGACGACGCCGACGATAAGAAGCGCTGGAACTGAATGGCTGACGATGCCGGCGCAGGACTGCTGCGGAAGATCCGCGCGGATTACGATCGCATCGCCGGGGAATACGCGCGCAAAATCTATCCCGAGCTCGAGGGCAAGCCGTTTGATCGTGAGTTGCTGAACCGGTTTGCCAAGGCGACTGAGAATCATGGCGCGGTGTGCGATTTGGGTTGCGGTCCGGGCCATGTGGCGCGATTTCTGCGCAATGCAGACGCGGATGTATTCGGAATCGACCTTTCGCCGGGAATGGTTGCGCAGGCGCGGGCGCTGAATCCCGAAATTGAATTTCGCCAGGGCAATATGCTGGAACTGCCGCTGCCCGATGGGTCATTGGCGGGAATTGCCGCATTCTATTCGGTAGTGAATTTGCCGTTCTCATCGCTTGACCAGGTTTTCAGCGAGATGGAACGGGTTCTGATTCCCGGAGGATTGCTTCTGCTGGCTTTTCATGTGGGCGATGGAGTAATCCGCCCCGCGGAATTGTGGGGACAACCGGTATCGATGGAATTTTTCTACTTCGAAACGGCTGAAATCGAGCGAAAGCTGCGGGCGGCCGGCTTTGAGATTGAGGAGACAGTCGAGCGCGGACCCTATGCACCCGAAGTGGAGCACCAGAGCCGCCGGGCATATATTTTTGCACGCGTGCCGGAGCTGCGGACTGCCGGAGCTGCGGACCTAGTGGCGCTCCTGGGGGCAGGTGGTTTGCCAAATGAAGAACGCGAAGAAGCCTATACTTCGGGAAGCGTGTCGATCGAGGTCGATCATGGGAACAGCAGTCACGACAAGCACTAACGTGAAGCAGGCGGTTCCATTCTTCGGAGTCCGAGATATGGAGGCGTCGCTGAAGTTTTACGTGGAAGGCCTCGGTTTCAAAATCAAGCAATGGTGGATACCGGATCGCGCAGAAGACAATCCTGACGGCAGAATCCGCTGGTGCTGGCTGGAACTTGGCGACGCAGCTCTGATGTTGCAGGAATTCCGCAAAGAGGGTGGGCAGGGTGCGAATACGGAGGGCCGGAATACCGGAAGCCAGGAGAAGCTCGGACTTGGCGTCTCGATCAACTTCCAGTGTCAGGACTCGCTTGCTCTCTATCGCGAATTCAAGTCGCGGGGAGTTCAAATCGACAAAAAGCCGTTTGTCGGGAACCGTCTTTGGTGCGTGAATGTCATCGATCCGGATGGGTACAAGCTGTGGTTCAACAGCCCCACCGATGCGCCGGAAGAAACTGAACTTGAGGAGTTGACATGAGGGGACCTTCAGGGGCCTCGGGTGGATCTGGGCGAGGGATGTCCACGTCTCCTGAGTTTAGTCAACCCGCGATCCGGAGTTCGGCGCTGCATCCGCTACAATCCTTTTGACATGACGACGAAGATTGCGTTTCTTTTTCCTGGACAGGGTTCGCAAACAGTGGGAATGGGCCGCGAGCTGTGCGAGCGCTTTCCGGTAGCTGCGCGTGCGCTTGCCGAAGCAGACGAGGCGTTGGGTATTGCGCTGACGAAGATCATTTTTGAAGGGCCTGAGGAAGAACTGCGGCTGACGGAGAATACGCAGCCGGCGATCCTGGCGGTGAGCATCGCCGCGGCGCGAGTGCTTGCCGAGCATGGGGTGGCACCGGCGTTGGCCGGGGGACATTCGCTGGGCGAGTGGTCCGCACATGTGGCAGCGGGAACGATGAGCTTTGCGGATGCACTGAGGGCGGTGAGGGCGCGCGGGCGGGCGATGCAGCAGGCGGTGCCGCCGGGGCAGGGTGCGATGGCGGCGGTGCTCTCGCTGGATGCGACGCAGGTGGCCGAAGCGTGCGCTGAGGCCGCAAACGAGACCGGCCAGGTGGTAGCCGCAGCGAATCTAAACTCCCCGGCGCAGACAGTTATTTCCGGGGCCGTTGCCGCTGTCGAGAAAGCAGCAGCACTGGCCAAAGCTCGGGGCGCGCGAAGGGCGGTGATGCTGCCGGTGAGCGCTCCCTTTCATTGCGCCCTGATGCAGCCAGCGCAGGAAGAAGTGGCGCGGGTGCTGAGCGGGATGAAACTGGCCGATCCGCGGTTTCCTGTAGCAGCCAATGCGACCGGCGGTCTGGTAAACTCGGCACGCGAAGCCTCCGATGCACTTACACGGCAGGTGACAGGCGCGGTGCGCTGGGTGGATTGCGTGCGTGCGCTGGCTGGAGCGGGCGCCGAACTGTTTATTGAGGTCGGTCCGGGAAAGGTGCTATGCGGCCTTTTGAAGCAGATCGATCCGGCGCTGAAGACGCTGAATGTGGAAGACGCGGCCAGCCTGGAAAAGACGATGACGGAATTGGCCGCTTGAGCCGGAAACAGTGTGGCTGACTGGGTGACTTGCTCTTTCGTTAAGGTCCCAAGTAAAGCTGGATGGGCGAGAAGCTTAAGGTGTGCGTCTTGGGATCATAGGCTAGAAATACAGGATCGCTCTTGCGGTCATTGATGAAAAGCCCGACGACGAGCACGTTTCCGACAAAGCGCTCGGCGGCGATGCGATGGCTGTGGATCGGCCCATACTCGTTTTGAGGGCTGGTCGAGCCCCAATCCTGTTCGAACCTGGCGAATGTATAGGCGTTGTAATTGGCCGGGTGCTGCTGCCAGTTTTGATCGTGAAACCAGATGCCGTATGCCTTTTGCTGATCGTTCTGCTCGATGGCAGAGAAGAAGTGGTTGACGGTCGACCTTCCGAAAATATAAGCGTTCCAGTTCCAGGGCCAGTCGAGAGGATGGCCGGCAATCAGCCACCAGATGATGAGCAACACGACGACGGTGCTCGAAGTGGAGTAGATGATGATGCGATTGCGTCGGTCGCGAGCGGCGTTGAACTCCGGAGCATCGAGCAGGGTCATTGGAATCTTCCCTCTTGATTAGGATAAGGGAAAGCGAAGGGCAGGGAACAGGGAACAGGGAGTAGGGAACAGTCGGTTGGTACCGCGCCGAAAGCCGTTCTTCTATAGCCGGAGGTTCTCTTTGCTTCGCACATGCTGCGCCTTACTAGTTTAGACACCGTTGGAGTTTCTGCTGTTCCCTGATCCCCGTTCCCTGATCGTTGTCCCTGCTTTTCTATTCTTCTCTGCTATACGTGGTCCGATTCTTCTCCTGCTGGCGCTCGACTGCCAGCTCGAGGAGGCGCGTGATCAGATCCCGGTATTCGATGCCCGTCGCTTCCCAGAGCTTGGGGTACATGCTGATGCGCGTGAAGCCGGGGAGGGTGTTGACCTCGTTCAGGTAGATGCGGCGCTTTCCGCGTGGCTCCATGAGGAAATCGACACGCGCCAGCCCGGCGAGATCGCAGGCGCGAAACGCGGCTACGGCCATGTCGCGGATTTGCTTTGATTCGCTGCGCGTGAGCCTGGCGGGAATGACGGGCACGGAGCCTTCAGAGAGGTATTTTGCCTCGTAGTCGTAAAACTCCTTGCCGGGAATGATTTCGCCGACGACGCTTGCAGCAGGCTCATCGTTGCCGAGAACGGCCACTTCGAGCTCGCGCGCCTTGCCGGTTTTGCCGCCGACGCCCTGCTCGATGATGATCTTGCGGTCGTACTTGGCGGCAAGATCGAGCGCCGGCCCAAGTTCCTTGCGGTCATGCGCTTTGCTGATGCCTACTGACGAGCCCAGATTCGCCGGCTTGACGAAGACCGGGTAGGCCAGCGCGCTTTCAATTTGCGCGATCGCCTTGCGTGGCGAGGCTTCCCATTCGCCGCGAAGCAACGTGACATGCCTGACGATGGGCAGACCGGCCTGGGCGAAGAGGCGCTTCATCACGTCCTTATCCATGCCGGCGGCGGAGCCGAGGACACCCGAACCGACGTAGGCGATGCCGGCAAGCTCGAAGAGCCCCTGGATGGTGCCGTCTTCGCCGAAAGTGCCGTGGAGCACGGGAAAGATGACGTCGAGTGAGTCGCCGCTGAGCCGGGTGATGTTCGAAGGGCTGTAGGAGCCGGCGAAAACAGGAGCGGCACGGCCGGAGTCAATCGGGGTATGCGAACGTTCGCTGCGCACAAGCGGCGGATTGTCGGGCTCGGGCGCGAAAAGTGTAGGAATGCCTTCGTGCAGCAGGCGCGCCGCGGGCGTCACTTCGGGGTCGCCGGCACGAAGCTGCCGTGCGCCGGCTGCCGATGTGCCGTTCAGCAGCTCGTGCGCATCGGCGGAGGCCAGCCAGCGGCCCTCCTTAGTAATGCCGATGGGGACAACGTCGAATTTCCGGCGGTCGATTGCGTTGAGGATGGATGCTGCGGAGAGCAGCGAGACTTCATGCTCGCCGCTGCGCCCGCCGAAGAGAATGCCTACGCGGAGTTTTCTGCCCATAAAGAGAAATTCTAGCGCGGAGCCGCATCAAAGGGCCGAGATCTTGCCAGGCTGCCTCTCTTAAGTACCGAAATACGGCATACAGGTACCATATTCCGGGATGTGGGACCTTTTACCAGCTTACAGAATCTTTTTGCCGAAGGCCGAGCAGGCCAGCTCGACGGCCAGGTCGGCGGTGCGGTTGTGCTCGTCGATAACGGGGTTGACCTCGACGATTTCGAGGCTCAGCAGGCGGCCATGGTCGGCCAGGATTTCCATGGCGAGGTGGGCTTCGCGATAGGTTCCGCCGCCGCGGACAGGAGTGCCGACGCCGGGCGCGTCTTCCGGATCGATCCAATCCATGTCGAGCGAGACGTGGTAGCCGGCGGTGCCGCTGCCGGCGGCGCGCAGCGCTTCTTCCATGATGGTGCGCAGGCCGCGCTCGTCGATATCGCGCATGGTGTAGACGTGGTTGACGCCGGCGCGGCGCAGGTTGTCGCGCTCGGCGGCGTCGATGTTACGAATGCCGATGAGGACGACGTTTTCAGGCGCGATCTTGGGCGCGTAGCCGAAGAGGTTGGCGAGCGGTTGGGGGCCGAGGCCGACGAGCGCGGCGAGCGGCATGCCGTGGACGTTTCCGGAAGGCGAGGTTTCCGGCGTGTTGATGTCGGGGTGCGCGTCCATCCAGATGAGGCCGATTTTCTGTTTGTGGCGCCGGTAAAATGCGGCTACTCCGGAGACGGTGCCGGCGGCCAACGAGTGATCGCCGCCGAGAACGAGCGGGGTCACTCCATCTTTCAGCGCCTTGAGGACGGACTGGCCGGTGCGGGAACAGGTCTCGGTAATTTCGGCGAGGTAGTGGGCGTTTTGCTCGCCGCGGGCGCGGGTCTCGGCTACTTCGACGCGGATGTTGCCGCCGTCGGTGACCTGGTGGCCGAGCGACTGCAGGCGCGCCTGGAGGCCGGCGACGCGCAGGGCCGAGGGGCCCATGTCGACGCCGCGACGGCTGGCGCCCATGTCGAGAGGGACACCGAGGATGTGGATGCGGCGGCGGGGTAACTGCGGCGTGGCGACGGCCATAAGGTCGGAATCGCGAGTTTGCCTGTGGCGGGGCACGAGTCAGGATACAGGCGCGAGGCGGAGTCCGCATAGCTGCATTTCTGCATAGCTGCATAGTGAAAATCAAAAGGGGAGTTTTGGCCGGAAATCAGAGATCGGGAACAGCGAACGGATTACAGCTGTCAGCTATCAGTTATCAGTTATCAGCTTTGTTGCTGCGGGCGGAGTGCGTTAACTGCGCATCGCGGCGAGCTGATACCGGATATCTGCTGGATTTGGTTCTATGTTTCTATTGTGCGCCGGCGGGAGGAATTAATCGACAAAGTTGCTCAAGGAATCTTTCGTTTGTTTTCAGGTATTTGCAAAGTTTTTTTGAGGGGAGGGCTTGACATGACGAGCGAGTTAGCAGGTTAGCGAGTCAGCAAGTCAGCGAGTTGGCATGCTGACTGAGGAGGTTTCCCAGCCTTGCCGTTCCGCCGCGGCGGACTCGTCAAGGATGGAGCACTCAAGGTGGTGGTGGAACGGGCTGAGAAAAACAAACGTGGGTCAGCCGCCCCAAGTGCAAACCTCGTCTGTCAAAAGCGAAACACAATGCCGGCGACGGGGATGTCGACTTCGCCGAGCATATCGGCGGGGTGAACCTGAAGATTTGCGCCTTTGACCTGGCGCAGGGCTACCCAGCCGGCAATGGTGCGGCCGGGTTTGACTTTGCTGCGGCGGAGATAAACAGCGGCCGTTGCTGGTCCTGCTCCCGGGGCGCCTGGGGCAGGCGGGGATTCAGCGGTGCGAGCGTCGTCTGGCGGCGCGGCTCCTGAACCTCGCGCGGAACGAGAGGTTCTGCCTGCCGGCTGCACGGGGCGGATCAGTCCCGGGTTCATCTGCGAGTTGGCGTCAAAACTGTCCGAGTCGCCGCCGGGGCCACCCGCGTGCCATGCCGACTGGGCAGCCTCGTCGAAGAAGATAAATCGAGTATGCGCGGAGTCCGGATACAATCCGTAAAACTCCTTTGGATCTTCCTCCACAGCGCGGGCGCCAGTCTGTGAAATGGCGACGAATATCAAAAACTCGCCGTTGCCTCTGTTCACCGGCATGGCAACGGCCACCGTTATGCCGTTATAGGTCGACTGCAGAAGCGGCTTGCCATGGGCGGAAATGACCCTGCAGTGCTCCGTGTCCGCGCTGTTGAAGGTAATCATTTTTTCCGGAGTTTGCGCGAGCGCGGCGGTCATAAGAAGCACCGGCATGCCGAGGGATCTCATGGAGCGGCGCTTGAGATTCAATGCGAAGTCCGCAGGAAACATGGTTCCTCCTCGCGAATCCGCGGTTTGCGACGGTGGGTTACGGCCGCGTAGTTAGTTGAACACAATTCGGGGGAATCGGAGAAGTTATTGCGTTGCCGAATCGGGGTGCGCGCCGAAAGCTCATGGGCGGAAGTTGACCTAAGCATTATCCCACGACGGCGGGAACGGGTTGAGAAGAAGCTTCGGAGATTGTGCCGGGATCCTCATGCGCGCCCGCAGATCCGCGTAGCCGCTTGCTCCGTTGCTTAAGAAAGAAGAATGGGGGCGCGGACGTGCCGATCGCGGTGATGGGGAGGCCGGGGCGTATAAGGTCACGCAGAATATGACGCACGATAAGGGAGGGATTCACGAGCGGGGTTCCGCGGCACTCACATCTCATCAGGCGATGGCGTCGATTCCATGAATTCTTATGTTTCTTTAGCAAGTGAACTGCGTCTACCCCACCACAGGTGCAGGCCGGTCAGGGTCTGCAAGACAAGAATAAGCGACATGAATGCGGCGAATGCTCTGCCCCGATTTCCAAAGGCAGCGCCTGTGTGAATGACCCGGCTAATAGTCTGAATTTTATTTCCCAATGGAACCGCGCGCGAGTTGGCAACTGCAAGGACTTTGCCGGAGAAGTGGTCAATCCAGACAATGCTGCTGCCATTGTCAGAACGGTCTTCGGGGAATCTCATCTTGACGAGGTAAGCTTCAGCAGGCCGGCGTGGAATAACGATCCACAGGACGGCCGCTCCCGGCAACGTATCTTTTGCAGCGCCGGCTACAACGTCGAGTGAAACCGGTGTGAGACCAGCTTGCGGGGTTGAAGAAGCGGGCTGCGTTACCGGCTTGCTGGTGATTGCAAAGGACGGGGGGCCAAATACCATGTAGATGCCGGTGACCGCAAAAAGAAAGAGAAACAAAGATGCGAACAGACCGATGACGTTATGAAGATCGAAGGAAAGGCGCTGCACATTGCCGGACAAACCTATTTTGATTGGTTTGCGCGGCCACCACAAACAGAGTCCACTGAGCACCAGGAAAACCAAGATGATTGACGAACAACCTAGCACCCCTGCAATCGAATGCAGTGCCTTCATGACAGATGTAAACCGAACCGCACTGAGGCTGCCCAGCACCCGGCCCGTGTACTGGTCTACAAATACCTGCCGAGAAATACGATGGTGTGCTCGGAAGACAATGAATGAATAAGAAGAATCCGGTCCAGTCGCAGGCAAACAAGTATCAATGGACTCTCCAGCATGCAACGCAAACGCGGCACTGCTTGCGAGCTGGCTCAGCGACAGAGACTGACCTTCGGGAACTACGTTGAAGAGACTGGGATGCAGCAGGCGATCAATTTTGCCTGAGAACGCCATTACGCTTCCGCTGAGTCCGAGAATCAAAAGAAGCAAGCCTGCAGCTACGCCGCCGATGCGATGGAATCTGAGCAAATAGAAATGTACACGGCTTTCCGAGTCATCGAATCGAAGCGGGCCGGGGGCTGCAATTTTCATGCGAAAGTTCTCTAGCGATGCTGCGGATTCCGGTGCAGGGCTATCGAATCGACGCATCACGTCACGCCGTCGCTCAAATTCGGGCGGTTGATGACAGTCCTTCGGCGTAGCACCGGCAAGTGCGAACTTTGGCAGATTATGGCAGTAGCCGTGATGACTTATCGGGTTTGCCGGCAGAACGGGGTGTGATCCGCGAAGTTGCGGGAGTCTGCATCTGAGTACTGCCGAACGCGATAAAGGCAACCGCGGATCCTTCACTGCGTTCAGGATGACAACCGGGTTTATTTGCTCACGTGTATCCACAAGTTTGGTGCTGCGGAATAGGTGAAAAGCAACCGCGGATCCTTCACTGCGTTCAGGATGACAATCCTTTTTGTTTGACCACGTTTGCGGCACGACTGGACAGTTTGCTGAAGAAGCCTGAATTCAGGCATGGGCTGCATTGTTGGAATGAGCAGGGGCTGAAGCCTACGCGCATTTTGCCGAGGCCCATGGCCCGGCTGAAGCCGTGCCCTTGTTACAAGGCCTCCTTCAGCCGAGTCTGGGGCACCTATGGTTGAAGTAGACGTCTGTGGTTTCCCAGGTCCGAAAATCCGGACCCTTCGACGCGCTCAGGGCAGGCTCTGGGGCACCCAGGGTGTAGGCGCAAAAATAAAGGCCCGGCTGGCGCCGGGCCTGGAAAGGCTTTCTGGTCGTGAACCGCTCCGCTGCGATCGGCGAAGTCGGCAATCCTGTTACTCGGCGGCCATTTCTTCGGCTTCGCCTTCCTGGCGCATCATCTCCAGTTCGCGCTCGGCGGCTTCGATCTCGGCATGCACTTCCTGCTGGACGCGGGCGGCAGCTTCTTCGAGCTCGGGCGAGAGCTGGACGTTGCGGTAGTACTCCAGGCCGGTGCCGGCGGGGATGAGGCGGCCGACGATCACGTTTTCCTTGAGGCCGCGCAAATTGTCCACCGCGCCGTTGATGCTGGCTTCGGTGAGCACGCGCGTGGTCTCCTGGAAGCTGGCCGCGGAGATGAAGCTGTCCGTGGACAGCGAGGCCTTGGTGATGCCCAGCAGCAGCGGACGGCCAATGGCCGGGCGGCCTCCGTTCTGCAGCACGCGCTCGTTCTCTTCCTTGAAGCGGAAGCGATCGACCTGCTGCTCGAGGAGGAAGTTGGTGTCGCCGACTTCGTCGATGCGTACCCAGCGCAGCATCTGGCGGACGATGACTTCGATGTGCTTGTCGCTGATGGCCACGCCCTGGAGGCGGTAGACTTCCTGGATTTCGTTGACCAGGTAAGCCTGCAGCTCCTTCTCGCCGAGCACGTTGAGAATGTCGTGCGGGTTGAGGGGACCGTCCATCAGCGGGTCGCCGGCACGAAGCCGCTCGCCTTCCTGGACGTTGACGTGAATGCCGCGGGGGACCGAGTATTCCTTCTCGTCGCCGTTGTCGGCGGTGACGTAAATTTTGCGCTGGCCCTTGGTGACTTCGCCGAAGCGAACCACGCCGTCGATCTCGCTGATGATGGCGGTTTCGCGGGGCTTGCGCGCCTCGAAGAGCTCGACCACGCGGGGCAGACCGCCGGTGATGTCCTTGGT
>DASYWU010000069.1:0-109343 GCA_035935755.1 Occallatibacter sp.
TCAATGGTGACAGTGGCCGGGTCGGTGTCAAGGGTCGAGATGAACGCCAAAGTACGGCGCCCTTGACACTGACCCGACCACCACGGGAAGCTGCGTGCGTTTTTCAGTTGACAGGAGTGCAGGCTGTCATACACGGGGCACAACGCGAAGTTTTGTGGCCTGCCCCTTCGACGTTTGGCCGGGCCACCTGCCCTCGCAGCAACAAACCTGATAGTTGATACCTGTTCACTGATCACGGTTCAAGGTTCACGATCCAAGGTTCGCGGTTCAGCGTTTCCTGTTCCCTGATCCCTGTTCCCTGATCCCTACTTCTAAGGAGCCTTCAACAATGCTCAACTTGAGTGAAAACGCCGCGCCCACACGCGCCTCGCGCCCCAAAACGGCCAAAACTCCCGTTTTGGTTTTTCACTATGCAGCAATGCAGCAATGCCGACTCCGCCCCACCTCGCCTAGTGGCGCGAGGCTCGCAGTCCCACTAACTCCGCTAACGACCCTAACGCCGCTATAGCTGGTTCATGTTCTGCAGGAACTCGGCGTTGTTGCGGACCTTGTCGAGACGGCTGATGAGCAGTTCCATCGCTTCGACCGGCGACAACGGGTTGAGCACCTTGCGCAAAACCCAGATGCGCGACAGATCGTCCTTGGGAATGAGCAGCTCTTCCTTACGCGTGCCGGAGCGCTGAATATCGATCGCCGGGAAGACGCGCTTGTCGACCAGCTTGCGGTCTAGGATGATTTCCATGTTGCCCGTGCCCTTGAACTCTTCGAAGATCACTTCGTCCATGCGCGAGCCGGTATCGACAAGGGCGGTGGCGATGATGGTGAGCGAGCCGCCTTCCTCGATGTTGCGGGCGGCGCCGAAGAAGCGCTTCGGCCGCTGCAGCGCATTGGAGTCAACGCCGCCGGAGAGCACTTTGCCCGAGGGCGGCACGATGGTGTTGTAGGCGCGCGCGAGACGCGTAATCGAGTCGAGCAGGATGACGACATCACGCTTGTGCTCGACCAGGCGCTTGGCTTTTTCGATCACCATCTCAGCCACCTGAACGTGGCGCGCCGCGGGCTCGTCGAAGGTGGAGCTGATGACTTCGCCCTTGACCGAACGCTGCATGTCGGTGACTTCTTCGGGCCGCTCGTCGATGAGCAGAACGATGAGCACGACTTCGGGATGGTTGGTGGTGATGGAGTTGGCGATGGACTGCAGCAGCATGGTCTTGCCGGTGCGTGGCGGAGCGACGATAAGGCCGCGCTGCCCTTTGCCCACCGGGGTGAGCAGATCCATCACGCGCCCGCTGGTTCCTTCGCGCGTGGTCTCCATCTTGATGCGCTCCTGCGGGTACAGGGGCGTGAGGTTGTCGAAGAGGATCTTGTTGCGCGTCTCTTCCGGCGACTCGAAGTTGATGGCTTCGATCTTTACCAGCGCGAAGTACTTCTCGCCTTCATGTGGCGGGCGCACGTTGCCGCTGATGGAGTCGCCTGTCTTGAGGTCGAATTTGCGAATCTGCGAAGGCGAGACGTAGATGTCGTCTGGGCCGGGCAGATAGTTGTAGTCCGGCGAGCGCAGGAAGCCGTAGCCGTCGGGCAATATTTCCAGCACGCCTTCGGCGAAGATGTGCCCTTCTTTTTCGCTTTGCGCCTGCAGGATCTTGAAGATGAGGTCCTGCTTGCGAAGGCCGCTGGTTCCGGGAATCTCGAGAGTCCGCGCGATGCGGCTGAGTTCTGTGATGTTCTTTTCTTTGAGTTCGGCGATGGTCATGTTCACCTGCGGAAGGCGGGATGTTGTCGAGGAAGAAGTAATGAGAGGGAAGAAGAACTCCTGAGAAATGACTTACGAGTGCACGAATGCAGCCAGCGCTGGCCGGCGTGAAATGATGACCCGAATCCAAGGGAGCTTCTCAACGCCAGGGAAGTGAGGCCCTCGTACCAGAAGGCCTCGATGGGTATCTTGCTTGCCTCAACTTTGTTATATGAGATCTGCCGCTAAGCGGCGCGGCGGCGCTCCATTGCCTGGGCTGCGGGCGCCTCAGCGGGCGCAGCAGTTCCCGGATTGGCAGACTGGAAGCGAACCAATACTTCATTCGTCGTGTCTTGGAGCCGTGTATTCGGCTTGTGAAGCTTACGGGTAGCCTTGCTCGCCAATTGGCAGAGCTGGTAGCGGTTGGACACATGAGAGAGTGCCCCAAAAACCAAATCAGAACGCATTACGAATCACTCCTTCTTTTTGCCTGCCCGCCCGGTACTACTTGGCGCCGTCGATGCAGCCAGGGAACCGCGCAAGCGCATCTCCCTGAGTTTTTCATCCTTCTCTTCTTAGACGCACCACCTGGCTATCACGTTCCAAATCTTGACGACCGTGAAAAGTCAAGCCAGGAGTTAATCCAAATTGGCGAAACGGGCTATGCGACTCGGGAACCATGCACCCAAACGTCTGGCCCTCTTCCCGGCGAACACGCCGTAGCACCACAGAGTGAGACGCCGCTCAATGTATGATGCTGGAAATGGCTGATGGGCACACCCGATCGCGCAGCACGATCTGCCCCTATAAGGATGGCTCTTTAGAATGTATACCGCGGCGGGTTCAAGGTCAACATTATTTTTGCTTCCGCGCAAGCGTTTTCGAAAATGTCAGGAGTCGGCGTCGGGTAAGAAAGCGATCCTTTGCTGAATCAACTACATACGGTTCTCAATTTCCGACGATGCCACGAGTAAGGGGATGACAGGACGGTGTTCTGCTTGTCTCGAAGGACTGAGGCTGAAGATTGCGATGGATTGTGGATTTCTTTTGGCGCGGAGTTGCCTATCCGGTTGATTTGCGCTCTCAGGCCCAGTAACTGCGATCGAGAGTTCGGTACTGGATGGCCTCTGCCAGATGGGCCACGGACAGTCGTTCTATGCCTTCGAGGTCGGCAATTGTGCGCGCCACCTTCAGAATTCGGTCGTGGGCGCGCGCAGTCAGTCCCTGCTGCTGCATAGCCCTCTCGAGCAGCCGTTCAGCATCCGGTCCCAACTCGCAGTAGGCACGAATTTGGCGCGTGGTCATCTGTGCGTTGGCGAAGATCTTCTCGCCGTGGCTTTTAAAGCGCACCCGCTGCCGTTCGCGCGCGGCCATCACCCGGTCGCGGATATGCGTCGAGCCTTCCGCCGCCGCTCCGCCGCGGAGTTCCTTATATTGCACTGCGGGAACTTCGATATGAATATCGATGCGGTCGAGCAGAGGCCCTGAGATTTTGGCCACGTAGCGCTGAATCATCGGCGGCGTGCAAAGGCACTCCCGGGATTTGTCGTTGAACCAACCGCAGGGACAAGGATTCATTGCCGCCGCCAGCATGAACCGTGCCGGGAAGCTCAGGGACATGGAGGCTCGGGCGATGGTCACAGTATGGTCCTCCAGCGGCTGACGCATCACCTCCAGAACGTTACGCGGGAACTCCGGCAACTCGTCGAGAAAAAGCAGGCCATTATGGGCCAGGGAGACCTCGCCCGGGCGCGGCACGATGCCGCCGCCGATCAGGCCCGCGTCGGAGATGGTGTGGTGCGGAGAGCGGAAGGGCCGCTGCGTAACCAGGCCGGCCGCCGAATCCAAAACACCGGCTACGGAGTGGATCTTGGTCGTCTCCAGCGCTTCCTCAAACGTGAGCGGCGCCAGGATGGAAGGAAGGCGCTTGGCGAGCATGGTTTTACCGGAGCCGGGAGGGCCGATCATGAGGATGTTGTGGCTGCCTGCTGCAGCAACTTCGAGCGCGCGCTTGGCTGTCTGCTGGCCGCGCACGTCGCAAAAGTCCGCCGCAAAATGTTGCAGCTCGCCAAGCAGATTCTCCGTCGATACCCGAAAAGGTTCGCGCTGAATCACACCCACCACGGCGCTGTTGAGCAACTCGAGTACATCGGTGAGTGATGCGACAGGATAGACATTCACGCCCTCGACGACTGCCGCTTCAGGGGCGTTTGCCGCCGGCAGGATGAGATTGGGGATGCCCTTTTCACGCGCCATGATGGCGACCGGCAGCATGCCGGGAACGGGCCGCACACTACCGTCGAGGCCCAATTCGCCGACCAGCAGGAAACGGCTCAGGTCATCGATTCGCAAAGCGCCATAAGCGCCAAGGATGCCAACGGCGATGGGTAGATCGAAGCCGGAACCTTCCTTCTTCAAGTCCGCAGGCGCCAGATTAATGGTGATGAAGGTGGGCGGAATGAGGTAGCCGGTGTTTTTGACGGCGGCGCGGACGCGGTCGCGGCTCTCGCGAACCGCCGCATCGGGCAGGCCGACAGTGTGAAAGTGATCCTGATCCGTGACTACGCCGCTATAGTCCACCTCGACGTCGATGAGGTTCGCGTCGATGCCGTACACAGCCGCGCTGAGGGCCTTGAAAAGCATGTTGGAAAGATGAACCGAGTGTAACAGAAGGCTTTTGATCACGGTCTGTGACGAATGAACACTGGCGATGACTTGGGTCCTGGTTTCGGAATCCAAAGTCTGCGTCTGTCTGAGATGATTTTGCCGTAGACAACTGCTCATTCCTCTGCGTTTAATCATGTCCAATGGTGAATCCCGCGAACTTGATCTCGAGTGCCAGGAATGCCTTTCGCACGGCAACGATCATTTTCTTTGGGGTCCTCCTGCTGTCCTTGCTCCGGGCGCTGGTGAATTCAATGCGCGCGGATAGGGCACATTTCGACTGGGATGTAGCGTTCAGATTCTCACTTTTTGTGGGCTTCGTTTCATTTCTCGTGGTGCTTGCCTGGTACCTGATGACGAGCGCGCGCGCACAGCCTGCAATAGACATCCTCAGCAGGGAAATTTCGTTGGCCGATCGTTCAGCGACGCCCTTGTGGGGCTTTCTCGCCATGGAGTATTACTGGTTTGTCATGAACCGGATCTTCCTGGTGTTCATATCCCCGGAAGGGCTCTACGGATGGCAAGCACAGGGGCCGGCGACATCTGCCAATCGCTCTCAACTTGCAACGTACCAGAGAATGTTAGGCGATGTGGAATTCATGCGGAATCGGACAGCGATAGGAGATTTGTCAAGGCTGCCGGGCGGATTCTTCCTGAGCCGGAGCGAGATCGCCTCTGTTGAAACCGACGATCGTCGAGAATGGGGCTTGGCCGGAATCCAGCACACAGGGCGCATTCACGTGCACCTGGTCTCAGGAGAGAAGCGGGAATTCATCATTCTGGGGAAGGTGATTCCTGATCGGGTCAGATCTAAAATCGTTTCCGCGTTGACTAATTAGAAAAGCCGCGTCGTTCAGGCAAACTGCCATGACCAGCCTTTTCGATTTGTATAAAATCGGCGTCGGTCCGTCGAGCTCGCACACGATGGGTCCCATGCGAGCGGCCTGCCGCTTTGTGCGTGGGCTGACAGATCGCCACGTCCTCGACCACGTCGATCGTGTCCGCGTGGAACTTTTTGGCTCGCTGGCTCTGACCGGCCGAGGCCACGGCACCGATCGCGCCGTTCTGCTCGGACTGGCGGGGAACGAACCGGCGACTATCGATCCTGCACTGATCGAGCCGAGAATCACAGAGATTCGCTCGCTCAAATCGATCCATCTTGCTGGTGCGCGGTCCGTTGCCTTCGATGAAACGCGCGACTTGATCTTCAATCGCGAGCAGATGTATCCGCCCGGCGCCCGCACGCGTCATCCCAATGGCATGCGCCTGACAGCTTTCGATACGAGCCGTAGAACGATTTGCGAGGAGACTTTCTTTTCCATCGGCGGCGGATTTATCGTGGAGGACGCGGTTGCCGACCCGGCCGGAAATCGCGGCTCGGCAGAAAAGTTGGAGCCGGCCATCCCTTTCCCTTTTCACAGCGCGTCGGAACTGCTCGCCAATGCACAAGCCAACGAACTCTCGATCAGCCAGCTCATGCTGGAGAACGAATGTGCTCTGGTGGCTGACAGGACGGCCTCCGCTCCGGTTGAGATCGTCAGAGAGGGTATCGAAAAGATCTGGAGCGCGATGCAGGCTTGCGTGGAGCGTGGCATCGCCAGCGAAGGGATCCTGCCGGGCGGCTTGAATGTCCGTCGCCGCGCGCATCGTCTTGCCGAGCGGCTTCGCGAACGCGAATCCACCGGTCTGCGCGGCGAGCCGTTGGCTCCGCTTGACTGGGTGACAGTTTACGCCATCGCCGTGAACGAAGAGAATGCTGCGGGCGGACGCGTGGTGACCGCGCCCACCAACGGCGCCGCAGGAGTGGTGCCTGCGGTGGCGCTCTACTACGATCGCTTCATTCCCGATTCGGACCAGGAAGGCATTTTGCGTTTCTTTCTCACTTCGGCCGCGATAGGCATTCTTTACAAAGAGAACGCTTCGATCAGCGGCGCAGAAGTGGGATGCCAGGGAGAAGTGGGCGTGGCGTGCTCCATGGCCGCGGGCGGCCTCACAGCGGCGCTCGGCGGGAGCAACGGACAGATTGAACATGCCGCTGAAATTGCCATGGAGCACAATCTGGGCATGACATGCGATCCAATCGGGGGCCTGGTGCAGATCCCCTGCATCGAGCGTAACGCGATGGGAGCGGTGAAAGCCGTACACGCTTCACGCATCGCCCTCAACGAGGCTGAAGCGCATAAGGTATCCCTCGATCAGGTCATCCGCACGATGTACCTCACCGGTCTCGACATGCAGTCGCGCTACAAGGAGACCAGCCAGGCCGGACTCGCATTGAACGTGATCGAGTGCTGAGGATGAAAACGCTGCATGCCGATGATCGCCGCGCCAATTGCGGCTTTTCTCACCGTTATGAACTTCGCTGGTTGCGCTCTGAGGTGTGTCCCCATCCGCAATCCCACCTCCGCGGCGTTCACGCGCGAAAAAATTGTTGCTCTTTTTTCCACTCTTATGTCGTTTTTCTCTTGACACAGGTGAAAGTTAAATCTATACATTCTTCAACTGCAATGTAACGATTGCAGACTCGATGCAACCCATCGAAAAGGGAGAATAGGCAAAATGGCAACAAAGAAAGCAGCCAAGAAGGCACCCGCGAAGAAGGCCGCCAAGAAGGCCGCCAAGAAAAAGTAACGGGTCAACCAACAAAACGGCAACACTCGAGGGGGACGCTTCAAGCGCCCCCCTTGGTGTTTTTGCGCGAAGGTTAAACTCTACTCAGGCCCACGTAGAATGCGGGGAAAACGCAGATGACGCGCCGCCGCTGGATTGCCGAACATTGGGACGAAGCCACCGCGACCATCACAGCTTCGCAGGCCGAGCACCTGGCCCGCGTATTGCGCGCACGTCCGGGAATGGAAGCCGACGTCGTCGCCGGCGGCCGCGTCTTCCACGCCGAGATCGCCGCAGTGTCGCTCGAAGGCGAGCACAGCGAAGTGCGCTTCAACCTGATCGCCGAGGCACAGGCCGAGCCGGCGCTGCCCGTTACTCTGGTACTGTCCATCTACAAATTCGATTCCATAGAGTGGGCGATGGAGAAGGCGACGGAGCTGGGCGTCGCCGCGATCGCGCCGGTGATCGCGCGGCGGACAGACAGGCACCTGGCCCAGGCTGCGGGGAAGCGCGTGGAGCGCTGGCGGCGCATCGCGCATGAGGCCGCACAGCAGTCGCGCCGCAGCGATGTACCGCTGATCGAGGCGCCCGCGCCGCTTGCGCAACGCGTACGCGCGGAATCTGCGGCTCATCGCATTGTGCTGGCCGAGCAGGAGCGGGGCACGACGCTGCCCAGTCTGGTCAATGAAGCGATCGAAGCCGCGGGCGATGAGATGCCGGCGCTTGAGATTGCCATTGGACCGGAAGGCGGATGGGCACCGGAGGAAGAATCGTTGTTTGATGCGAACGGGTGGCGGGCGGCTACGCTGGGGCCACGTATTCTGAGAGCGGAGACAGCGGCGATTGCGGCGCTGGCGGTGGTGGCGTCGTGCCTGGAGTGAGCGTTCCGACAGGAAAAACCATCATGAAGAGAGAGTTGGTGCCTTGGGTTTTAGTCGTCGGTATTGCTTTGACCTACGCCTTTGGAGCGCGCGCCCAGCGCCACGCTCAAGCCGAGCAGCGCGAGTTCAGTGCAGAAGACGAAGGCGTGCAGCGGCCGGCGGCGATTCCGCAAAGCGTACTCGACATTCTCGCCAAGGACGACGGGGTGCGCAATCTTATGGAAGACGAGGACCCACCGCTCAAGAGCATACCCGCTTCGTGGTTCTCCGCATCAGAGGTCCACCTCGCCGGGCCCAACGAGAAGGACCTCATCGTAGTTGGAGTTGGAGAATTGCGCGGGGCGAATGTGGTCACCTTCTGGGTCTTCCGCCCGGTGGCTGGCGGGTATGAACTCGTCCTGACAGGCGCGTCGCATGATCTCGCTGTCAAGAAAACGCGCTGGAAGGGTTATAGGGAGATCGAACTTTCCGGCGCGACAGCAGTGGAATTCTTCAGCACCACATTCAGGTGGGACGGGACCAAGTACGTGAATTTCCGAGAGGAGTCCCACGAAATCCGGTGACGACGCTGGAGCTCGCCTACAGCGACACTCCCCGCTTCCACGGAATGAAATCGATCTGGCCGCGCATCTCCGCCTTGGTCTGTCGTTTGCCGCTGGCCACGTCGATGGCTATCTCGAAGAGCTTTTCGCCGCATTCCTTCACCGTGGCGCCGCCGGTGACAATCACACCAGCATCGAAATCGATGATGTCGCTCATGCGCGAGCCGGTAATGCTGTTGGTTGAAACCTTGATCACCGGCGCAATGGGATTGCCTGTAGGCGTGCCCAGTCCCGTGGTGAAGAGCACTATATTCGCGCCCGCGCCCACCTGCGCCGTCACGCTCTCCACGTCGTTGCCCGGCGTGCATTGCAGGTTCAGGCCCCGCGAAGTCGCATACTCCGGATAATCGAGCACTCCGCGGATGGTTGAAACGCCGCCCTTGCGCGCCGCGCCGGCCGATTTCATCGCATCGGTAATTAAGCCTTCGCGAATATTCCCGGGCGACGGATTGAACGCGAAGCTCGACTGTGCTGCGGCGGCCCGCTGGGCATAGTCCTGCATCAGTTGCGCGAAGCGTTCTGCGAGCTCATCGGTCGCGCAGCGGTTGATCAACTCCTGCTCCACGCCGTGCAGTTCTGGGAATTCCGAAAGGATCGTGGTTCCACCGAGTCCTGCGACAAGGTCCGATACATAGCCGATGGTCGGATTTGCCGAAACTCCACTGAAGCCGTCGGACCCACCGCACTGCAAGGCAACGTTGAGCGCGGAGAGCGGCGCCGGCTCGCGTTCGGCCAGATTGGCTTCCGCCAGTGCGGCGAAGGTGCGGTCGATCGCCTGCTCCATCAGCGCGGTCTCGAGGCCCGATCGCTGCTGGTCGACGATAATCACCGGTTTGCTCATGTGCGGATCGAGCGCGCGGAGTTCTTCCATCAGCAGAGCAGATTGGGCATTCTGGCAGCCCAGGCTAAGCACCGTGGCCCCGGCTACATTGGGGTTGTGAATGTATCCGGCGAGCAAGCGGCAGAGACCGCGCGCATCCTGCCGCGTTCCGCCGCAGCCAAGCTGATGGGTAATGAAGCGCACGCCGTCGAGATTCGGGAACACCCGCTCCTCGCGGAGCTGAGGCGACGCTTCCTCCATTTCTTTCGGCGCATGCCCATTTCCCTGGGCCGCAATCAGCCTGCGCACGCGCTGCCGATATCGAGAATTGGTCCGCCCATAACCAAGTTCCTCTTCGAACGCCTCTTTCATCTGCTCAACATTGCGATTTTCACAGAAGACCAGAGGCAGCACGATCCAGTAATTGCGCGTGCCTACCTGGCCGTCAGCGCGGTGGTACCCCATGAAAGTGCGCCCGGCCCAAGGCGACGGATCCGGTACAGGATGCGTAACAGGCCGCCGCGCCGCCGTGTACGCGCCCGCGCGATGCTGCACGTTCTCCGTGGTCAACAGATCGCCGCGGAGAATCGCTTTCACCACCTCGCCGACCACCATGCCGTACATGCGCACCAGGTCGCCGGGCTGCAGGTCAATCAGCGCTACCTTGTGCTTGGCAGGAATGGTTCGCCTTGCGACGATGGGAGAGCCGGAATCAATCCTGATCTCGGCTCCGAGATCGAGCGTACTCAGCGCCATGACTACGTTGTCCTGTGGATCGACCTGCAACACCTTGTCCGGCATTTGGGATTACCCCCACGTTCAAGCTCAGCATACAACTGTATCCGTCGTTGCCGCGGGATCGCGAGGGCAGGCCCGCGACTTCTTTGGCGCGCGATGTGAAAGCGCTCCGCTGAATGATTGTTTTGTCATCCCAAATGGGCGAAGCGAATCAGAAGTCCTGCAAGGGCCCCGCCGGCGAGGTCGCCGATGAGGGGGACTGGCGCATAACGCCATGCGGAGCCGCCCTTTCCCGGAATTGGCAGCAGCGCGTGCATCAGCCGCGGTCCCAGGTCGCGCGCGGGGTTGATGGCGTAGCCTGTAGTGCCTCCCAGCGAAAGCCCGATGCCCCACACGAGGCTCGCCACCAGCCACTGTCCGAGTCCCGGAGCAGGCCCGTTCGCCGCGACTCCAGGGGAGAAGATGGCAGCCACGACCAGTACCAACACTGCAGTGCCAATGAACTCGCTGACCAGGTTAGCCCAGGTGCAGGGAACTGCGCCATGGGTGCAGAAGACATTGAGCTTCGATGCGGAATCGGGGGTCTGGCGCCAGTGCGGAGCATAGTGCAGCGCCATGATGCCTGCGCCCGCCATGGCGCCGAGTATCTGTGCCGACCAGTAGATCCATACCTGCGAGAAGTCGCCGTGTGTGACCGCCAGGGCCAGCGTGATAGCCGGGTTGATATGCGCGCCTGGACTTCCGAAGGCCTGCGCGACCAGCACGCCGCAGAGCACGGCCAGCGCCCAACCCGCGGATACCACAATCCATCCGGAATCTGCCGCAAAGGACTTGCGCAGAGTCACGCCTGCGTTTACGCCGGTGCCCAGCAGCACCAGCACCAGCGTGCCCATGAATTCGCCCATCCACAAAGAATGCATCGAATTTTCCTTCTGATTGCGCACGCCGCTTGCCGGTCCAGGAAAACGCGGAGCGCAAACCGGGAAAGGTTTTAGAGAACGAAGAGAATTGTCGGTGGTCCGGGTCCTCTTCGCCAAGAGCATTTTGCACAGAATGGTAATCCGGGGGACATCTTTGGTTCTTCGTCTTCTTGCCGAGTGGCCCTACAATAGCGATGGGGAGGGTCTGGGTGGAGGATGATGCATGCCGGTTGGAATCTTCGTCGGACTCTCGACTATTGACGTCGTATACCGTGTAGATAAGTTTCCCGCTCCCAACACAAAAATCGCCGCGCAGACCCAGGATGTATTTGTGGGCGGCCCGGCCACGAACGCCGCCTTTGCGTACGCTCATCTCGGCGGCGAAGCTTCGCTGGTGACCGCGATTGGCCGCCACGCGTTGGCCGACGTTATTCGCAAGGATGCCGAAGACCGATCGGTCCGGCTCCTCGATCTCAGTCCCGCCTACGATCAGCCTCCTGTCATTTCTTCGGTTTCCGTCGACGCGACAGGGCGGCGTAACGTGGTCTCCGCCAATGGCGCGCGAATGGGAATTCCCACGGCAGAGATCGATCAGCGCATCATCGAGAAAGCGAAGGTGATGCTCGTCGACGGCCACTTTATGCCGAACTGCCAGTTTTGGGCGGCGGCCGCTCACGCGCACGGAATTCCCGTTGTTCTGGACGGGGGAAGCTGGAAAGAAGGAACCGAAGAGCTGCTGGCGAGCGTCGCCATCGCCATCTGCTCAGCGGATTTCCGGCCGCCGGGTTGCTCCAACGAAGAAAAGACGGTGCGGTATCTGAAGCAACGTGGAGTAAAGCACATTGCTATCACCCATGGCGCCGAGCCGGTGCTCTTCGAATCGGGCTCCAGCTCCGGGACATTGCGGGTTCCCGAGGTGGAAGCAGTGGATACCATGGGCGCAGGAGATATCTTTCACGGAGCATTCTGCTTCTTCGTCTCGATCGGCCACGGCTTTGTTGAGGCGCTGGCGGAAGCCGCGCAGATCGCGTCCGAATCCTGCCGGTACAGCGGAACGCGGGAGTGGATGGATCACATCAAGGCCGAGTCGCTGCTCGTCGCTTAGGCGCCGCAGAAAGTTCGGAAGACGCTTCCACTAGCCGCGATACCGCAGGCCAATGTGAAGGCCATTGCGGGAGCAGGAGTGTGTTCTGCCGCGCGGCGCAGCAGTCGGATAGACTTTGCTATAGAGTTCACGCTAGCGGAAGGTGGATGTATCTCAGGGATAGGATGGATGGGATGAGGTGGACCTTGTGCAACGCTCGAAGGCAATCATCGCCGCCTCGGCAATGGCTATGGCAATCGTGACGGGTTCAGCCGCGCAACAGCCGAGGCATGGCGCGCACAAGTGGGCAATCGTGCTGCATGGTGGCGCGGGCATCATTCAGCGCTCCAGCATGGATGCGAAGACCGATGCAGCGTACCGGGAGTCGCTCGCCAAAGCCATACACGCTGGAGCCGCGGTGCTCGATCGCGGCGGATCATCGCTCGATGCCATCGAAGCTGCAATTCGTATCCTGGAGGACGATCCGCTCTTCAATGCCGGGCGAGGCGCGGTGTTTGCCGCCGATGGAAAAAACGAGCTGGATGCGGCGATTATGGACGGCGCCACACTGCGTGCCGGCGCGGTTGCGGACGTCAAGCGCACGCGGCATCCGATCAGCCTGGCGCGTGCGGTGATGGATAAATCGCCACATGTGCTGCTCGCCGGGCCGGGCGCGGATGAATTCAGCGTTTACGCCGGATTAGAGCAGGAGCCGCCCAGCTATTTCTTTACCGAGCGGCGCTGGCAGTCGCTGGTGAAGCAGCTGAAGAAAGAGGGATTGCCGATTCCGCCGCGACCCGAGGGCGCGCCGCCTCTGCCGGCAAAGCCTGTTGCGGAAATTGAGCCAGCCGGCGCGCATGAGTTCGGAACGGTGGGCATGGTCGCGTTGGATAGACATGGCGATATAGCTGCAGGAACATCTACCGGCGGGACGCAGGCGAAGCGCTGGGGGCGCGTGGGGGATTCGCCGCTGATTGGCGCGGGAACTTATGCATCGAATCAGTCCTGCGCGGTGTCGGCCACCGGCACGGGCGAGTACTTCATCCGCCTCACCGTCGCCCGCACCGTCTGCGCGCTGGTGGAGTACAAGGGCATGAAGCTGCAGGCCGCCGCCGATGAGGTGATCCACAAAGAGTTGAACGCGCTGCACGGCGACGGCGGGGTGATCGCTATCACTCCCGATGGACAGATGGCTTGGAGCTTCAATACGCCGGGAATGTATCGGGCGAAGCTGGCGGAGGGCGGGAAGCTGGAAGTGGCGATTTACAATGATGAGCCGTGAAGTTGCAGCGGTGCGAACGAAATAACCGCGCAAGTTCCTGCAGGCCAGTGATGACAGTGCGGCGATAGAATGTTGCGCATGGAAACCATCCAGTACAATCTGCCGCAGAGCCGGATTCCGCAGGCGTGGTACAACATCCTTCCTGATCTGCCTGCTCCGCTTGCACCCGTGCTTCACCCCGCCACGCACAAGCCCATCGGCCCTGACGATCTTGCGCCGCTCTTTCCCATGAGCCTGATCCTTCAGGAAGTGAGCGCAGAGCGGGAGATCGAGATCCCCGAGCCGGTGCGGCAGATTTATGCGCAATGGCGGCCTTCGCCGCTGGTGCGCGCACGGCGGCTGGAGAAGTCGCTCGACACGCCGGCGCGAATTTACTACAAATACGAGGGCGCCAGCCCCGCCGGCTCGCACAAGCTGAACACCGCCGTGGCACAGGCCTATTTCAATAAACAGGATGGAACGAAGCGCCTCTCCACGGAAACCGGTGCCGGGCAGTGGGGATCGGCGCTGTCGATGGCGTGTGCGTTTTTCGGCATCGAGTGCAAGGTCTTCATGGTGCGCGTGAGCTATGACCAGAAGCCTTATCGCCGCGCGCTGATGGAAGCATTTGGAGCTTCGGTCACGCCCAGCCCAAGCCAAGAAACGGCTTCAGGCCGCGCCATTCTCGCCGAGCACCCGGACTCCAATGGCTCTCTGGGCATTGCGATCTCGGAAGCCGTCGAAATCGCGGCGAAGGATCCGGAGACCAAATACGCGCTCGGTAGCGTGCTTAATCATGTGCTTCTCCATCAGACTGTCATTGGCCAGGAAGCAATTGAGCAGATGTCGCTGGCCGGCGACGAACCCGATGTGATCATTGGCTGCACCGGCGGCGGGTCGAATTTTGCCGGCCTTATTCTGCCGTATCTCGGCCGCAAGATTAAGGGACGCTGCAAAGCGCGCATTGTGGCCGTGGAGCCGGCCGCTTGCCCGAGTCTCACCAAGGGGCGCTTTGCCTATGACTTCGGAGACACCGGCCATCTTACCCCGCTGGTGAAGATGCATACCCTGGGCAGCACGTTTGTACCGCCAGGCATTCACGCGGGCGGTTTGCGGTATCACGGCATGGCGCCGCTGATTTCGCACGTCGTCGATCTGGGTCTGGCGGAAGCGGTTACCGTTCAGCAACTGGATGCGTTTTCCGCCGGTATCAAGTTCGCGCGTGCCGAGGGCATCGTGCCCGCGCCGGAAGCCAATCACGCCGTAGCCGAGGCGATTGCCGAGGCGCTTCGCGCCAGGGCCGATGGAAAACCGCGCACCATCCTCTTCAATCTCAGCGGGCACGGTCATTTCGATATGCAGTCGTATATCGACTACCAGGCCGGCAAGCTTGAGAACTACGAGTATCCCCAAGAGGAAATCGCTATGGCACTGGCAGGGCTTCCCGCGCTGTCGTAAACGGTGCCCTGCGTGGGAGCAGATCCGATCGCGCAGCACGCATTTGCTCCTGATGAAAATGAAAGGCCGTCCGCGAGGGACGGCCTTCAGTGCTGATGATTCGCGCGCGACTATTGCTGTACAGGCACACCCTGCGAGGACGGCTGGTTTCTCGCCATTGCCTTCTCCTGCAGGACCTTATGTGCTGTATCTTCCAGCGCCTGCGCCTGGGGCAGATAGCCGATGGCTTTTTCAATGTCGGGGTCCGACTGCTTCACAGTGCGCAGGCCATTCTTTTGACCGAACCAGATGGTGACGATCTCCTGCTTGATTTGCGGCTTGATCCAGTCCGCCGCGTTGTTGATCTCGACGGTCGTCCAGGCAATGTCCCGGCTCGTCAAATATTGCTCGAAGTCCTTCATCACCGCGTCGTTTACCTCGAAGTTCTTATCCGGTGCATGCTTCGAAACGTAGAGCGGCGCGAAATGGAAGAAGACGTCTTTAAAGAGCAACTCGTCTTCGAATTTACTGGTGTGCGGTACATCCAGCTTTTCGTCGGGGGTGATGCCGCCGCCTCCGTAGACCGTGCGGCCAGAATCGGTGAACTTGACTTCCCGATTGCTGGAGTTGGAAGGAAGGGCCCCGGCGTGATCGTAGTAATAGTCGTAGAGTGAAACGCCCTGATAATTGCGCTGGATCAGCCTTCCCGAAGGCGTGTAGTAGTGATAGGTCGTCAGCGCCAGCCCGGTATCCTGGCTCAGGTTATAAACCGTTTGCACCAGTCCTTTCCCGAACGTCGTCTGGCCGACTATCAAGGCGCGGTCGTGATCCTGCAGGGCGCCGGAGACGATCTCCGCCGCCGAAGCGGTGTTGCGATTTACCAGCACCACGATGGGGAAGTCTTTGCCGCTGTTGCCATGGGTTGCGGTGTAAACCTGGTCAGGATAAGCGCGTCCGCGCTGCGAAACGATTACCTGTCCTTTGGACAGCAACTGGTCGCAAACCTCCACTGCCTGGCTCAGAAGGCCTCCGGGATTGTTGCGCAGGTCGATTACCAGACCCTTCATGTTCCCGAAGCTCTTCAAGGCTGCGCCGAATTCTTTACCGGTATCTTCGTCCTGAAAATCGGTAATGTGGATGTAGCCCACGCCCGGCCGAATCTCGTATGCCAGATCGATTGAGGGATGCGGAATCTCGTCTCTGACCAGATCGAAGTGCAGCGGCTGCTGCTCGCCCACGCGGGTCATCGTTACCTGGACGTGTGTGCCCTTAGGGCCCTTCAGCGCTTTTGCGACCTGGTCCGAAGTCCAACCCGCCGTGCTCTTTCCGTCGATTTCGGTGATCACGTCGCCGGGATGAATGCCCGCGCGGTACGACGGCGTATCCTCATACGGCATAATGACGTAGACCTTGTCGCCCTGCTGCTGGATCACCATGCCGACACCGTAATAATGCCCGCTCTGGTTTTCGCGCATGGCGGCGTAGGCCTTCGGATCATAGAAGGTCGAGTGCGGGTCCAGCGTGCGCAGCATGCCGGGAATCGCCCCGTCGTAGATGACGTCGTCGGCCTTGTCGCCCGTGATCGGCTCGGCGTAATTTTGCTCCACGATTGCGTAGACGTTGGCGAAATTTTTAAGGCTGTCGCGCAGTTGGCTTTCGTCCTGGGAGGACTGGGCACCCACGTTGCGCTGCAATATTGTGCCGACAGCGGCCATAACGGCGAAGAAAACCAGGAGGATGAGAGTTGCCCGGCGGGCGCGGGGAGTCATACGCTTACGAAACCTCCAGACGGAGAGTGCAGCGGGCCATGTTCGGGATGGGCCCAGACCTTTGCGAAGGCATCCGAATCAAGGGCACGGATGCCCGATTGATAAAAATTAACCTTGCCCCCTTGCGGCAAGGTTGAACAACCTAGAACGCCGTTAAGAATATCGGTCAGACGGCCCTCGTAGAGCCATCTCACGCTAAAGTATAGCACCGGGGAGTTTGACGCGCTCCGCCAGAGTCTCGGTACCTTCGGCTCTCAAATATTATGGAATACCAGCCGCCTCTCTTGGCTTGCCTCATTCCCAAGGAGGTAAAATCGCCTTCCTGCTCTCCTGCCATTTACAATGGCGTCTATGCAAATAAGCGGCAATCTGTGACCGCCGTCTGCGTATTACTATGACCCTGACACCCCGCCGCACCTTCGCCATATCTGCCATAAGTACCTTGTTGCTCGCATCTTGCGCCGTGGCGCAAGGCGTGGCTACAGAACAAACCCCATACGGCGGCGATGTGGTCATGTCCATCATCGCCCGGGTAAACGACCAGATCATCACCAGCTCCGACTACGACCGGGCAATGAAAGAAATGGAGCAGGAAGATGAGCAACGCGGCGCAACAATGCAGCAGGAGTCGCAGGATCGCAAAAACCTCCTTCGCAGCCTCATCGACCAGCAGCTCTGGCTGTCGAAGGGCAAGGAACTGGGCACCAAGTGCGATGTCGAGCTCACCAAGCGCCTTGACGATATCCGCAAGCAATATCATCTAGCGTCAATTGAGGATCTGCAAAAGGCGGCGCAGGAACAAGGGGTCTCGTTCGAGGATTTCAAGTCGAACATATGCAACCAGATCATCACCCAAAACGTAATGCGCCAGGAAGTCGGCAGCACTATCCAGATCACTCCCGGCGAAACGCGCCAATATTACGAGCAGCACAAGCAGGACTACACTCGGCCGGAAAGCATCCATCTGGACGAAATTCTGATTTCAACCGGCAGTGACGGCACCGACGACCCACAAAAGCTGGCGGCGGCAAAGGCCAAGGCCGAAGACATTGAGTCCAAGCTTCACGCGGGCGGCGACTTCTCGCAACTGGCTCGCAACTTCAGTGACGGCCCCACGGCAGCGGGTGGTGGCGACCTCGGTGATTACAAGCGGGGACAGCTACCCCAGGAGCTTGAGGACAAGACGTTCTCGCTCAAGCCGGGCGAATGGACCGATCCGATCCTTACGCGCCAGGGCTGGATCATTTTAAAAGTCACCCAGCACACGGCCGCTGGTCCCGCGACCTACCAGGATGTGCAGGATCAGGTCGCCGATGCGCTGTACATGAGCCGCATGGAGCCTGCTATCCGCGCATATTTGAACAAGATGCGAGATAGCGCATCGATATTCATAGCGCCTGGTTATAACGATACCGGGGCCACTCCTAACGAGATCAGTTCCAACATCACGTTCAGCACCTACACGCCGCCTGCGCCCAAGAAGAAGGCTCGCGTCGAGCGCACGCGCTTCCGTGAAACCGGTCGCTCGGCACGAAACAATTCTTCTGAAAAAGAAGCCGTTCAAGCCGCCACGCCACCCGTGAACACCTCCGGCAAGCAGAGCAAGAAAAAGCACAACAAGAAAGAAGAAGCGACGGTCGAAAAGCCGGGTAAGAAGGAGAAAATCCGGTTCGGCCAGAAGCCGCGTGAAACTCTTCCTTCGGCATCGACGGACGCCAGCAGCAACTCGACCATCGAAAACGCCGGCGCCGTGCCTGATATTGCAAACGCCGATCAGGAGCCTGTGAACCCACTCGACGCCCAGCCGGCGGCGCGCAAAATGCGGTTCAGCGACCGAGCAAGAGTCCACAAAACCAAGAAGCAGCAGGAAAGTCCGCAGGAAAGCGAGTTCAACGCCGCGCCTCCGACTGCAGCTGAAGTGGCCGACCGGCAGGTACAGGCGAGTTCTCTGGGCATGGGCGGCAACTCCAAGAAAAAGAAAAAGCAGACCACGAAGACCCAGAAACAGCGCTACTCGCAGACGAAAAAGCCCGAGGGGCCGGCGCCGGTGTTTACTCCTGCGCCTCCGGTCCAGGGCGCTCCAGCACCTGCGGGCGCTCCCCAACAGCAGCCTTCATCATCCACGAACGCGCCGCAATCGCAGCAACAGTAGACGGCGGCTATTTGCGGCGTTTGCGAGAGGGAATGAACAGCGAGAGCGGAATCGCGTTCGCCATGGCGCGATAGCCGGCGGGCGATGGATGCAGGTGATCGCCCGAATCATAAGCAGGTGACATTCGATCAGGAAGGGCAGGGTCGCGAACCACCTGATCGAAATCTACTATAGCGTCGAAATTCCCGGGCGCCCGAATCCACTGATTCACTGCTGCGCGGTCGGCCTCATTCGCCGCGGCGGGGTGGTAATAGCCAGATCCCGCGAACGGCGTGATCGTGCCGCCTATGACCATCAGACCATGCGCGTGAGCGCGGGCGATCATTTGCTCATAAGCGGCGATGATCTGGTGCACCAGCGCCTTATGCGCAGATTCAGGCACATCACTTTGGCGTGACAGCCTCCCGATGTCATTGATCCCTTCGAGGACGATGACCCAGCGCGCGCCGGTCTGCGCGATGACATCGCGGTCAAAACGCGCCAGCGCATTGGGTCCCAGGCCGTCGGTGAGCAGATGATTGCCGCCGGTGCCTTCGTTGAGGATGGAGATTTCCTTTGTTGCAGGATCGGCCTGGAGCCGCTCTGCCAAGACGTCGGTCCATCGGTCGTTGCCGTTGGTCGTGGTGGCATGGCCATCGGTGATGGAGTCCCCGAGGGCTATCACCGCGGCTGCACCGGCCGGAGCGAGAACGTCAACTCCGGAAAGCTGGTACCAGTGCTCGACCTGTTGTGCGCCGGGTAAATCGGCGTCGGAGACGTGATTGCCGTGAAGGAACCAAGTGGTTTCGCGCGACCCTGGGTGGCCGGTCTCGCGCGTTGGAGCCGTTTCCAGAAAGTAGCTCGCCACGAGATTAGACAGGGGTTCTACTGAGAAATTCACGGGGTCGGAAAGACAGTCGGCACCGGCAGGGACGGTGACGTCAGGCGCGCCGGCAAAGGTGAGCGCGGTATCGGAGCCGGGTGCGATCGCAGATGAAGCCGGTGAAATGGAGCGGGCAATGTGCACCGAGACGAAATGGAGCGGCTCAGATCCGAAGGCGTTGGAAAGGCGCACCCGGAGAGTACTTCCACCAACGGAAAGATGAACAATCTCGCGCACGGTTGCATTCTGAAGCGCTTCCATGGGAAGTGAATTCTGCGGTTCGGGGATTTGTTGCGACGACGCCCAGGAGCCGACCCACGCCTGCGGCGTGGCGGCTTTAGGTTTGCGTCCGCTTCCTGAAATGCAAAGCAGCAGAGCGAGAAATATCAGGGAAGCGCCGCGAAGAGATTTCACGATTATTCCTCAGGCGTGAGATCGGGCCTTCACCGGTTGCTGGCCGGTGTGGCGTTGCAGGACCAATGCCGCTGCTCCGCGCAAGCGGGCGACTTCGCTTTCTTCGACCGGTATCAGTCGGGGCACGGGCCCCGCAAGAACAAGAGAGGCGAGCTCCTCCTGCACGATAGAAGCGACACGGGACCACGCAGAAGTCACGTCGCCGGTCACAAGAATGACTTCCGGTGAAAAAGCCGCGAGAATAGTGCGCAGCCCGCGGCCGATCATGTGCGCTTGTTTCTCTATTGCCGCGTTGGCGTGGCCATCGCCATCTTCCGCCAGCTTGATGAGATCGCTCATCGTGAGGCGGTGAGCATCGTTCGACATCTCGGAATAGTAGCGCAGAGCTGCGGTGGATGAAGCCAGCGTCTCCCAGCAGCCGGCGACGCCGCAGGCGCATTTCGGCCCGGCGGGATCGAGCGGGATATGTCCGAATTCACCGGCCATGCCACTGCTGCCCAGCACAAGCTGGCCGTTGGCAAGAATGCCCGTGCCGATACCTTCCGAAATGGTCACGAGCGCAGCGTTGCGCACGCCATCCATGTGGCCGAACCAAAGCTCGGATAAAAGGCATGCGTTGGCGGCATTGTCCATTTCGACTTTCAGGCCCATGCCACGCTCGAGGGCTTTTTTTATGTCGAACCGGGGCCATTTGAGGTTGGGCGCGAAGATCAGCGCCTGGGTCTCAGGATCTACGCGGCCAGGCAGGCTGACACCGATCCCCTCAAAGGACTTCTGAGCATGTTTCTGCTGCAGCCTTCTCATGCGCTCAATAATCTGCGCGACAGCTTTGGCTGGATCAGAGAGGACGGGCAGCGATTCGCGGGCGAGGAAACGGCCATTCAAATCGACTACGGCAACGACCGCCTGCATGGGGCGAACGTCACAAACGACCATGGCGAGGTCGTCATTGAGATTGAGGAGTGTGGGTCGCCGGCCACGCGGCCTGCGCGCAATGGCTCCCTCCTTGATCCATCCTTCTTCGATCAGTTCTTCAACGATTAGGGAGACCGTGCTGCGCTGGAGTCCTGAGAGGCGGGCAAGATCGGCACGGGAAATGGGCTGACGCGCCCGGATCAGTTCCAGCACTACGTCGCGGTTGATGTCGCGCGCGATCTCGCTTGAGGCCAACTGCACATAGGCAAGATCGACGCGACGGATTCCTCGTTCTACACGCTTGCTCGGTATCAAGTTGAACCTCTCGCCAATTTCGATGTCGCTTTGGCCGTGTGGAGATCTGGTTAGCGCCGATGGTGCGAGCTTCAAGTCACGAAGTCTTCTGAAGATCAAAAGAATACTTGATCGGAGAATACTCTGCAATTCAAACTAAACAAAATTAATGGGTGCACCCAAGAGCAATGCCCACATGGCGTGTGGAATTACGGGCATCCTGAGTGCCGCGATTGGCTCCGCCATGGCGGTTCGGGCGTGGATTATGACGCCAACCCGGCGGAAATGCAGAAGCATTTCTGTTGCCTGCATTCTCCCCGCCAAAGCCGCGCCCATCAGATTGTCGCCCCTCTTCCGGCGCAGTCTGATGGGCAGTGTGGGCATTTTTGGATCGCGCTGGCTCGGGAGATGCGGTCCGAAGGTGAAGTGACGAACCGAGGGTGCAACTCGGAGATGGAGGTCAGTTTGCTTCGGAATTGAGCCGCCTGCGATGATGAAGACTCCGAAGAGGATTCCGCATGCCTGAGTCTCTGTACCCGTCCCGCAGTTTTTCTGAGAAGCTTGACTCGCTTGCTGAGGTTGCCATAAAAGTGGGCCTCGGACTTCAGCCAGGCCAGGAACTTGTCATGACGGCGTCGCTCGATTCGTTGCAGCTTGCCCGCCGTATCACTGAGCATGCTTACCGTGCCGGTGCAACGCTGGTTACAACTCTTTTTACCGACGACGAAGCAACGCTCACGCGCTATCGCTTCGCTCCCAATGAAAGCTTCGACCACGCAGCAGGATGGCTTTTCGACGGCATGGCGGCGGCTTTCAAGAGCGGAGCTGCACGACTGGCTATTTCCGGCACCAACCCGGCTCTGCTTTCCAACGAGGATCCTGAAAAAGTAGGCCGCGCCAATCGCACGATGTCAAAGGCTTACCGGCCGGCGCTGGAACTCATCACCCGGCACGAGATCAACTGGACCATCGTGGCCAGCGCCACGCCGGCCTGGGCGGCGGCGATGTTCCCCGGCGAGCTCGCCGATGCCGCGCTTGCGAAACTGTGGGAAGCGATCTTTTCCACGACTCGCATTAACACTGCGGATCCAGTAGCGGCATGGAGTGCGCACGATGCCGGCCTTCAGCGGCGCGCCGCCCTGATGAACGAGAAGCGCTACGCCTGGCTGCACTATAAGGGCCCTGGCACAGACTTTCGCCTTGGCCTGGACCGCGAGCATCATTGGCTGGGTGGCGGCACTACTGCGGGCAACGGCATCTACTGCATTCCCAACATGCCCACGGAGGAGATTTTCACCACGCCGCATAAGGACCGTGCTGAAGGCGTAGTCACCGCCACCAAGCCGCTTTCCCACCAAGGAACAATGATCGAGGGCATTCAAGTGCGCTTTGAAGGCGGACGAATTGTCCACGCTAAAGCATCGCGCGGCCAGGACGTGCTCCAAAAGCTGATCGATACGGACGAAGGCGCGCGCCGGCTGGGAGAAATAGCCCTGGTTCCCCACTCTTCGCCGATCTCCGCCAGCGGGCTGACTTTTCTCAACACGCTCTTTGACGAGAATGCGGCATCGCACATCGCCCTCGGGCAGGCTTACTCCGGCGGCATCCGCGGAGGCGACAAGATGACGAAGGAAGAACTGGCTGCGCGTGGTGCCAATGAGAGCCTCATCCACGTGGACTGGATGATCGGTTCCGCTGAATTGGATATCGATGGGATCACCGCAAGTGGAGTGTCCGAGCCCCTGATGAGGAAAGGCGAATGGGTGCTCGCATTGCCCTGATTGGCGGTGACGAAGTTTCGAAGCAAACCGCCGAGCTGTTGTGGAGACGATCGCCTCAGTAGATGAGCTTAAGCGAGAACTGGACTTGCCGCGAAGTTCCAGCGGTTTTGCTGATCACGCCAAACCCGGATCCTCGGATAGTATTCGCCGGCAGACCCATGTTAACGATATTGAAGAGATTGAAAAATTCCGCGCGAAATTGAAGATCCGTGCGTTCCAGACCGCTGCGGCGCCGGCCAATCGGCGTGGTCTTGATGAGCGAGTAATCGAAGTTGTAGTAGGCAGGCCCGCGAAATGTATTGCGGCCCAGCGTGCCGAAGCGGCCGGAATTCGGTCCCGTACCGCCGGGAATCGCAATCGGAATTGAGAAGAACGAGGCATTTTGGCCGCCTTTCCCGAAGTAGTCCTCGCGGCGGCGCGTGCTGCTGTGCGCAGTAGACAGACTTGGCGTGCCGATCTGATCAGGCCGATCCGCACCGCTGGTGCCATAGGCAGTTTGCTGAATACCTGAGTAAATGGTGAACGGCGACCCGCTGCTGATACTTGAAATACTGAGCAATTGCCAGCCTGTGGTGAGTACACGGCCGGACCGGGGCATGAATGAGAGAGCCTCCAGATGAAGAGCTTGCGCGGCGCTGACTGAAAACGAATGGGTCGCATCAAAATTCGACGGACCTTTTTCAGGATGGGTGTCGAACGGATTTTGGGAACTCGACAGGGTAACGGCTCCAGTTGATCCCGTGCCGCCGAAGACTCCGCTGGCGTTATCGAGCGACTTTGACCAAGTGTAGCCCGCCTGCAAACTGGGTCCCTCGTGGCCGATGCTCCCGCTGAGAGACGTCTGGAGCGCGTGGTAGGACGAATGCGAAGTGGCTGCCATTACGGTTTCGACTCCGAATCCGCCGGTGACCACGCCGGAGCTGTTGAATTGCGTGTAGGGTGCAAATCCCGGGTCGGCGCCCGGGTAGGCATTGGGAGAGGAACTGTACGGCAGGCGCGAAGCAGAGGTTCCGACATAAGTCGCATTCGCTGTCAGGCCGCCAAATTGACGCTCGAGACCGAATGTCCAGGTGTTAAGGTAAGCGTCGCCAAATTTACGGTCAATGGCGGAGAGAGTGAGCAGCGACAGTTGGTGACCGGGCACGAGCGCCGCAAGATCTTTCTGGTACCGGTCGATATCCATTACCGTGTTCGGCGGGACTTTTTTCGGATCGCCGGAGGCAAGTACGTCCTGGCCGGAGGGCGTGTATGTCCGCGGCAATTCATCGGGCGTGATGGTAAATCCGTAGGGAATCTCTGCGCTCCGCGAAGCGTTGACCCGAGGGTACACGGCAAATGGCGTGGTTCCGGTGAGGAAATTGTCCTGCCAGAGGTTCGGAGGAATCACCGTAATGGCGCCACCAGCGCGCACGCGCAAGGCTCGCGGCGCATTCCATTCAATCTGCACACGCGGGCCCCAGCCGTTCAAGCCGGATCGATATCCAGGTTGTGGGTTGATGACATATTGCTGCGGCGTGCCGGTAGGAGGATGGACATCGAGGAACCCGGCGGTGCGATGGTCGCGCTCGGTGAGAGGCATGTAGAGCTCGTAGCGGAGGCCGTAATCGAGCACCCATCGTGCGTTGATCTTCCACGTGTCCTGGACGTAGAAATTGAAGTCGTTGCGGCTGATGGCGGCTGGGCCAATGTGCGCGCCGTTCGACGAATAGGGCGGCGCAACTGCGACCGAATATGAATACGCATAGCCGAGCAGGAAGCTGCTGAGTGTGTCAGGCAAAGGATCGCCCGCAGTTATGTTGTGCGCTCCGCTTGCTGACGAGATGGGCACGGGCGAATAGACGGTGCCGCCGCCGAAATCGTACTCGCCGTTGGGGCTGATGCCGAAATAGGTGGAATCGCGGTTCAGGCGTGCTTCCGCGCCAGCCTGGATGGTGTGCCGTGGTCGGGTCCAGGTGAAGTTCTGTTGCAACTGGAAGAGGTTTCCGAACGCGGACATCACCGAACCCGCCGCGGTGTTGAACCCCTCGAAAAGACCATCAGAAAGTTTCAAACCCGGGTCAGTGTGGTTGGGAGTTGGGAACGAGGGCGTCGACCTGGTGATGCTCAGCGAGGAATCCCAGAGGAATCGTGGAGAGACGTTGCGCGTATACCGGAAAACTACGTTGCGCTGTCGATCGGCATATTGCACGCCAAAGCTGGGATCGAGGATGGTCTGGTCGGGATTGGTGGTCGGGCCGGTGAGATTGTCATAAGTGAAGCGGCCGAGAAATTGCCCCTTCGCGCCGAACTTCTGATCGATGCGGATGGAAAATTGATCGGCATCTGTGGCCACCTTGGATGGCGCCGCGTAGGTGCGGTCTCCGAACGCGCCGGTGGGGTTGTTGGGCAAAGGATAGCGCGCGAGGGTCTTCGCAATAGCTGGGTTAACAGGAACGGCGAGCGTATCCACCGTGCCGTCGGGGTAGTGCACGACGTCATTGCCGGCGCGCTCCGCAGCAGTGGGGACGGCCAGCACCTGGGTAGTGCCAAGCACCTGGCGGAAGCCCTGGTACTCACCGAAGTAAAAAGTGCGGCCATTTCCGTTGTAAGCGTGAGGCAGCACCACCGGGCCGCCATTTGTGAAGCCAAATTCGTTGCGGCGGAATGGCGGGATGCGCCCCGGCTCGGCAATCGACGGGTGGTCGAAATAATTTCGCGCATCGAGCGCCGAGTTGCGAAGGAACTCAAAAAAAGATCCGTGAAATCCGCTGCTGCCGGAGCGGGTGACGATGTTGGTGAATCCCGCCGCACCCCGGCCGATGGATGCCGGCATCCAGCCGGAACTGGATTGCAGATCCTGAATAGCATCCACGTTGAAGTTGGTAAACGTGCTGCCGCCCATCTCGGGGTCGGAGATGTCGGCGCCATCCATCGCGAAGACCGCTTCCACGCCTCGCTGCCCGTTGATGGCAAACTGCTGCGTGAAGTTAGTGGCACCATTGATGTCAGTCATGGTGCCTGCGGCCAGCAGCAGCAATGTGCTGAAATCGCGGCCATTCAGAGGCAGTTCGCTCACGGTGTTGCTGGAGAGCTTTTCACCTCCTGTCGCCACACTGGAGTTGCTGGGGTTCAACGATGCTGAATCGGAGCCCGAGGTCGAGTTCGCCGACTGCGGAGCTTGCGCGATGGGTGAAATAGCTAGCGTATTTTGAGCAGAAAGCGTCAGCGCGATTGCGGCGCCGCTAATATCGATGACAACCGGGGTTGTGAGTGGGTGATCGGGTGCTTTCACGCTCAATGAGAACCGGCCGGGGGCGAAGTGAGCGATTGTGAATCGGCCATCGGCTGCGGTGACAGTTGCGTATCGGGTTCCTCCGGCGTCAAGCTCGACAATTGTGATCGTGGCGTTGGCCACAGGCAGGTTGGCGGGTGTGCGAAGAACGCCGGACAGGGAAACGCGCGGCTGCGAGGGTCGCTGGGCGTTGAGCTGTACCAGGAAGATGAAAGGCAACAACAAACAAAGCTCTGCCAACCGAAGAAGACGCCAGAGACCGAATCCCGTTCTGAACTGCTTGCGACGGTTCACAATTCGCTCTCCCGGCTGCTTCTGAAACGATTGCCTATTTGTTCGGCGCGTCGACTCGAATCTTATCAAGAAATATCAGATGTGAGGCTCTGTGCGGTTCTTCAATTCGATCACATCCCGAGGTGGGCCTAGTCAACATGCCCCTGAATGGATTCCGGCAGAGAGCGCGTTGTATCAGGTATAGCGCGGCACTTCCACGTTCGGTGTAAATCAAAGGCTGCTTCTGACCGGGCCGGTTGAATCGCGGACCACAAGCTCGGGCTCAACGGTGATCTCGTCACGAGGCGGCATAGTGTCATGAATTCGGTTGAGAAGGCTCTGCGTAGCGATTCTGCCGATCTCCTCCAGCGGCTGGTTGATGGTGGTAAGGCGCGGCACCGTGTAGGCTGCGGCCTTGATGTCGTCGAATCCGATGACCGATACGTCCTTAGGAACGCGAAGATTCACATCTTCCAACGCGCGGATGGCGCCGATGGCCGAGATGTCGTTGAAGGCCACCAACGCGGTGAAAGGGCGCTTCGCAGAGAGAAGCTGTTGCACCACCGGATAGCCGAGTTCGGGTGACGTCAGGTCGCGGTTGAGGCTGACCACGAGCTCGGGGTCGACCTCGACGCCCAGCTCAGCGGCGACTGCCATCAGTTCGTTCCAACGCGAATCGGAGTCGGAACTGAACGGCTGGCCGCGCATGAAGGCTAGCTTGCGATGACCGAGCGAATGAAGATGATTAAGGACCAGCTCCGCAGCACGTCGGTGATCGAGCAGAACGTTGGTGACGCCCTCGATATGTCGATGACCAGCCACCGCGACCACGGGCACGGGAATAGGATGCTGGAGGAGCGTGTCGATGGCAATGATGCCTTGCGCACCCCGCCCCACCAGTATGCGCGTGTATTCTTCCACCAGGTTCGGCTTGTGCCTGTGGTGGGCGGTGAAGTAGAAATAGCCGGCGTTCATAAGCTGATCGCCGATGCCGCTCATGACCTGGGTGTGATAGCCGTCGCCTAGTTCCGGAACCAGGATGCCGATGGTAAGCGTTCTGCGGCTGCGCAAGGAACGGGCGAGTAGATTCGGCTGATAGTTCATCTGCTTGGCAGCAGCTTTGATCCGGTCTCGCGTGGCCTGAGGGATGGAGCGCCCGGGCACGTCGTTGAGCACTACCGAAACGGTGGCGGGATTCAAACCGAGATGCTCCGCCAATTGCTTCAGGCTGGCGGGTTTCTGCACAGGAGATCTGGGTTTATCTGCGCGTTTTTTGCTGATCGTCGAATCTGCCAACGTTAGATCCTGGAACTTGTTGTGGGGCTCCACCTGAACCAATCTTAATTGATGGTGCGCAAGGCTTCTACGCGTTTACCGTGGTCGCTATCAAGTGACTATCGGCTATTGACCCTAAAAGTTCACATGAGGGCCTGTTTCCGGTGAGTCGAGTTTCGAACTCATTTCTTCGCATCGTGGACCTCCTCTGGGCGGGGAGGAGCCAGGACCCTCATGCCATCAAAGATCTTTTGCATCTTGTCTTTCATCTCTTTGTACTTCAGGTACAACTCCACTTGTCGTTTCGCGTCGTCTACTCTTCCCTCCTTCCGGTAAAGAGCGGCGAGCCTATAATGCGCGACATCGTTGGTAGGATCGATCTGAACGGCGCGTTCAAACATCTGCTGTGCTTTATCGGGTTGGTTCATGGTGATCAACAGCATAGCCAATTCCGTGCATGCGTCGCCGTCGTTGGGATTGAGCTGGAGCGCGCGGGAATAGTCGGCGTATGCAGCCTTCATATTTCCCTGCCGGGCTTCGATCATGCCCAATGTCAGTTGCGCCTGCTCATCGCCAGGATTGATCGCCAACGCATCTTTGAACTCCGCCGCAGCCTGCGCCTGCTGGGACAGGTCATCCGAATGAAAAAGCAAATCGCCAAGTTCGGTATGAAGGCCGGGAAGCCGGGGATCGAGCTTGATCGCTGCGCGGTAATTGGCAATGGCTTCGGTGTTGTTATTTTGCCGGGCGAGTTCGCGCGCCATTACCTGGTGCATTTCCGCGCTGTCCGGCGCCACCAGGGCAAGAGTGAGCATGGATTTTCCGGCAAGGTCAGAGTAAAGGCGGTAGGAGGTATAGAGGAGATGGGTATCTGTCGGATCAGCCGCGAGCAAAGTTGAAACCACGGCGGCTGCTTTTTCCAGGTCCTGTTTTGCCGTGTAGTTGTCGATGAGCGCTTCTCCCACCTGGCGCTTGATTTTCACATCGTTCAGGTGGGGAAACGCGATTTCAAGATCGGCCCGGCTTGCCGCCGGGTCGCCGAGAGAGGCTTCGCCGAGCCCGAGCAGCGCTTGCAACTTCCATAAGCCGGGCTGTAACTTCACGGCGGCGCGAAGCTGAGGAACAGCATCTTTTTGATCGCCGCGGAAGAAGAGCAGCACGCCGAGATTGCCGCGGGCATCCGCGTTGTTCGGATCGAGCGCGACGATTTTCTCGAACTCCGGTATAGCCAGCTCGGGACGTTGCTGTTGCAGATACTGTTCTGCCTGCCGGGAATGCTCGGCGATCTGGCGCTGCGTGTCTGAAGGAGCCTGCGCTATACAAAAGACTGGAATCAGGAGAAGGGTAGATAAGAACACTTTATTTGGCATGGCAGTCATAGGCTATAGCTGGATCGGTGCAGCGGGCAATTATATGGATAGGACGGCGTTTGCCGCCGTCCCTTCCGGTTGAAGTTGGCGATTAGAACGAGAAGCGACCGTAGAGCTGCCACTTTCTGCCGCCCACAGTTACGCCGGTGATTTTGGCTGATGCGTCGCTGCCGCCCATGACATTGTTACCGGGTTGCCCGAAGCTCGGATGGTTAAGGATATTGGTGGCGTCGCCGCGAATTTGGAATTTGACTCCCCGGTCCGGCCAAAGATCGAAAGTCTTACCGAGTGAGAAGTTCACATCGGTCAGATCAGGACCCACCACCGTATTCCTCCGGAATGTACCGTAGGTGTACGGCGCCGGGAGTGAGAAGGCGGTTACGTTATACCACTCGTTGAGGCTGTGGTAGCCGTTGCCGGATTTGGAATCGGCGGTCTTGTAGTTGCCGGTGAGGATCGCTTCCTGGGTGTAATCGCCGGAGCGGTTGTTGGAGTTGTTATGCCCCCCGGTGGTGATTCCCATCGGATTTCCAGTCTGGGCCACGAAGGTGGACGAGATTTGCCAGCCTCCAATTGCCTCGTCGGCCAGGGTGCTGTTGTTCAGGAACAAGCCGCCCTTTCCGAATGGCAACGTGTAGACTGCTTCGCCTTTGAACATGTGGCGGATGTCGAAGTTGGACTGGCTGTAGTTCTCGGACGGAACGTAAGCATTCTGATAGTTTTGGTAGCCCATTCGGCTTCCCCATCCGGAGGAGTCCAGATCGTCGAGGAAGTGCGACCAGGTGTAATTGGTGCTGAAGTAAAGGCCACTGCTCAACCGCTTTGAAAGCATGGCTTCCAGAGCATGATAGTTGGAGATCGCGTTGTTGGTACTACCGTTGATCTGGTTGTAGAGCGGATAGGGCTGATATTGCTGATCGTTCGGACCGAGCTTGCTCTCCGGAACCTGGTCGATATCCACCGGGAAATTCAGGCCTGTCCCGTGGTTGCCGACGTAGTCCACTTCGGCGGCAAAGTTACGAGCGAACTCGCGCTGAACACCGAGAGTCCACTGATAGTTCTTGGGCACAGGTGTGCGGTATTGGTTGTAACTTACGTTCTGCGTCAGTCCCTGGTGCGCCCAGGGTGTAGTCGGAGAGTTTAGATAGGTCGACTTGATGCTATTCGAGTTATAAATGCCCAAGCCACGGCCGGGATCGACGGTGTCGGGCCCGGTGCCATCAGAGTTCAATTGCACCACGGGGCACAAGCCATTGGTCGAATCATTGGAGCCACCATTGCTGCCGAAAGCGCCTCCCATTCCGCTGCCGTAAGTATCTTCACTCCAGGTGGATGCATACATGCCGATCCCCCCTTTGATGACGGTACTATTGAGAATCTGCCAACTGAAACCGAAGCGCGGCAGCACGATATTGTACTTAGGCGCCTGCAGAGTGTGCCGGCCGTTCTGTCCAAGGAACCCGTACCACATGCCGCCCTGGACGAGCTGGCCGTAACCGCTGCCGACCGGGTCAGTAACATCCATACTGACCACGGCGGGATCGAAGGTGGCCATATTGCCCTTCACTTCGCTCCAGCCGGTCTCCGCCTCGTAGCGAATGCCGAGGTTCACCGTCAGGTTGTCTCGAGCCTTCCAGTCATCCTGCACGAAGAGCTGCGGAGTCTTCCACCGCCCGCCAAACTCCGGCGTCGCCAATGCGCTCCAACTGTCGGTCTGGCCAATCAGAAAATCCGCATAAGACAGGCCGTCGTAGGCAGTGGTGGCTTTGCCGCCCGCCGATGTGTAGGAACCATTAAAGTTGAAGCTCCCCGCGTTGAGGTTGCCCCATGCTGTGGAATCAGCGCGATTGATCAGGAATTCTCCGCCAAAGTGGAGAACGTGCCGGCCCTTGATCAGCGTGACTACGTCGGAGGGATCGAAAACGAACTCCTTGTAAACGGAGTTGGAGGAGCTTCCCAGGCCGTAGAAATTGCTGATGCCGATGTTGGGAAATTCGTCCGCAATGAGCGCCGGCATTCCCAACTTCTGAACCCAGCCCTGCCCGATGCTATAAGGCGTGAAGAAGTTCAACTGATCGGTGAAACCCATTCGGAATTCATTGATGAATCGGGAGCCAATCGTCCACACGTCGGAGATTTGGGCGTTATCGCGGCTCACATCTCCGTTCTGGCAGTTGATGGGGCATATGCCCTGGTTCAGATAAGTTGCCGGGTTATCGCTTTCCGTTTCCGAGGCGGTGAATCGATTGTTCTGTGTGATGTTCCAGTCGAGCCGTCCAAAGTACTTGATGAACGGGTTAGAACTGGGCGTGTTGTATGCGTAGTTATCAATTGCGTAGCCCGAGGTAATGGTGCCCGGAACGTTCGCTGCAGGGAAATACTTCTGAATCGCCTGCGCTGCCGGGTTGATCATGCCCGAGGGGATCTTGTTGCCGTTTCCATATTCTGTGGCAAAGCTGGGGCGCTGCACGCAGGGGGCAGGCAGCGTAAGTGTGCCACCGGGGTACTGCGATCCGGTGTAGATGCAGCTTCCGGTTGTGACTAGGGTCTGGTTCGTCGGGTCATAGAGCGTGGGCAAGCCGGCTGCAGTAAAATCACCGCTCATCATGGCCGAGGACGGCACCGTGATAAAGCCGTTGGAAGCGCCGCCCTTGTTGATAGTCTTATCAAAGTCAAAGAAGAAGAAGACCTTCTTCAGAGGCTTAACCGGACCGCCGACAGCAAAACCGAAATTGTTGTAATGCAGAACCGGCACCTTGAGTTTTGATCCAAAACCATAAGGAGCCGCGTCGAGAGCATTGTTCTGCAGATATTCATACGCCGCCCCGTGGAAGTGTTCCGTGCCGCTCTTGGTGATCTGGTTATAAACGATATCGCCCACACCGTACTGCGCTGAAAAGGCGCTGGTGCTCATCTTCACCTCAGATGTCGTCTCGAAGATGGTGACATCCGAGTTCTGACTCATGGGCAGCGTCGTAGTGGCCCCGTCGGACAACACTGTTTCAAAGGGTAGGTTTCCGTTCACTGACGTCTGACCGGCATTGGGAGTATTCGCAGTACTCGCGTTTTCCGGTGTGCCGGCTGCTCCCGGTTGGAGCCAGATGAAGTTCTGCCAGTCAGCGCCGACCTGAGGCAGTGCCTGCATCGTCTGCGACTGGAGAGTGCCTTCGAGCGCACCCGATTCAGTGGAAAGCAACGGCAACTCGGTGGTCACCGTGACCTGTTGCGTAGCAGTGCCTACAGCCATCTGCGCATTGACGGTCTGAATTCCGACACTGACCGTGATTGGCCCGCGAATAAAGGTCTTGAAGCCCTCTTTCGTGAAGGTGAGTACGTAGTGGTCCGGAGAGATCGGGCCCGTGTCGTAGAGCCCGGAACCGTCAGACGTGTAGACCGTGGTCACATTCTTATCCACGTCTTTGGCCGTGATTGTAGCGCCGGGGATCACCGCGCCTGTGGGATCGGTTACCACGCCGCGCAGGTCGCCGGAGTTGGTGTTTTGTGCCAAAGATGCCCTGTTCCCGATGAACAGCGATCCGCCGATCACCAGGACGAGAGGCAGAATCGATCTCAATGCCTTGCTCATGAAGTGCCTCCTGAAGCTTTTCATGACTGGTTGAGCCCATTTCGAGATATGGCCCGGCGCCGCACAGTTTCCACGGACCGCCCGCCTTGCCAGGTTGCGCAGTTGCCACTTGTCCTGCCGTACAAAGACAAACGCTTGTTTTCGACAGAACTGCCTTTCAGTTCCGATTGCGGTGGCGATTGGACCACAATTTATCAACGATTGTCAAGCGAAATTTTCCACGTAGACATACGTTTGGCTAAAGGATATAGTTGCCGTTGCGGCCGTCTTTTATCGGCCGCTGGCGATGTAACCGTTATCTCGGGCGGACTGCGAGGGCGAAAAATCCTGGCTAAAGACAAACGCTTTTCTTAGTAGAGGTGAAAGAACGCTGACATGAGCACGAGTTCCAGGCGCCAATTCCTGCAACGGGCTTCAACCGCAGTTGCAGCAGTAGCTTACGCGGGCAAGCTGACGGCTTGGGGTGAAGAGAATGCCGGCTCCGGGCAAATTCGCGGCTGGAGAACTTCAGGCCAGGAGCGCTTTGCCGAGGTCGGCGTCGAGCCGTGGAGACGCGCCGGACGGGCAGCCGAGGGCTCAGTGGAGATCGACTCCTCAGGGCAATTCCAATCCATCCTCGGTTTTGGGGGGGCATTTACGGACGCTTCCTGCTACTTGCTCAGCCGGATGGAGCCGGCGGCGCGCAGAATGCTGTTGGACGAGCTTTTCGGAGCGAGCGGCCTGCGCCTGTCCATGGGCCGTACCTGCATCGGCGCCAGCGACTATTCGCTTTCGGCGTACAGCTTTGACGATTCCAGCGAGCCGGACCCCGAATTGAGGCAGTTCAGCATCGCGCACGACCGCGCTTACATCTTGCCGACGCTGCGGGAAGCGCTCGAAGCCAATCCTGAGCTTTTTTATTTCTCCGCGCCGTGGAGCCCGCCAGGATGGATGAAGGCTGGTGGATCGCTGCTCGGCGGCTCAATGCGTAAGCCTTACTTTCAGTCGTACGCGCATTACTTTGTGAAATTCCTTCAAGCATACAAGGCGGAAGGCGTCCTTATTCGCGCGGTGACCAGCCAGAATGAAGTGGATACCGATCAGGACGGCAGAATGCCGGCTGCGCTATGGGGACAGGAATACGAGATCGGATTTGTGAAGGAATTTCTTGCGCCGGCATTGCGCAGCGCTTCGCTCGAGACTAAGATCTGGATCCTCGATCACAACTACAACCTGTGGGGACGCGCACTCGATGAACTCAATGACGCGGCTGTTTGCGACTGCGTGGACGGCGTGGCTTGGCACGGGTATGAAGGAACTCCGGAGGCCATGACTCGAGTCCACAATGCATTTCCAACGAAACACGCGTACTGGACGGAAGGGGGGCCGGATCTTTCGGATCCTCATTATGCCGACGACTGGACGAAATGGTCTGCCAGCTACGCAGCCATCCTCAAGAATTGGGCACGATGCATCGTAGGCTGGAACCTGGTGCTCGACGAGAAAGGCCGGCCCAACATCGGTCCCTTCGAGTGCGGCGGCCTGGTCACGCTGGATTCTGTGACCAAGGAGATCAGGCGTAGCGGCCAGTACTGGGCATTTGCGCATTACTCCAAAGCCATCGATCGGGGAGCGCGTGTCATCGCCAGCCATTCAAAACTGGCCGGCATCGAGCACGTTGCTCTGGTCAACCCCGGTGGCGATTTTGTTCTGGTGCTCACTAACGAGGGTTCAGAACGCGAGATCGAATGCCGCTTTGGAGAAAAATCCACCCGTGTGAGCCTGCCTCACGATTCAGTGGTCACGCTGCGCTGGAGCTGAGGTGAGCTTACCATGATGCAGTTTAGTCTCCGAGACCGTTGCGGTTCTTGAATCAAGAGAAGTCAGCGACTTCATCTAACTCGCGGGTCGAATCCGGGCATCCGAATGCAGAAGCCTAATGGGACATGCGTGTGCTTTGCCTTGCCGGCCTCTATCCGACTGGATGACGAGCGCCGCGCCGATTAGGCCTGCCAATTCAGAGACTCTCCCAGTGCGAGTCGGGCGGAGTGCACTTCACCGGCAAGGATCCGGACTACGTCGAAGCATAGCCCCTCCTGCACAATCATCTGCTTAAAGTCCTCGCACGAAATTCTGAACACCTCAACCCGCCCAACAGCGGTTGCAGTCAACGAGTAGGGTTTATCCCCCATGACCGCGGGCAGGCCAAGAAGTGACCCGGCTGGAACGGTAACAGACATGATGGTCTTCTCTCCAGCCTCCATCGTGAGCGTGACCTCGCCCGTCTTCAAGTAGTACACAGACTCGGGTTTGTCGCCCTGCCGAAAAATGATGCCGGTTACAGGCGAAGGAATGGATCTCGCCCGCTTCTCCATTGCAGAAACCAACTCCCTCGATGCAAGCCGGTCGACCAGAACCCGGCCGTTCGACATGTAAGCTGCGATGTCCATGCTTGGAAATGCCAACGCGGTGACTGGATTCTAGGTTTCATCCGACGAGCCGACTGTGATCCGTGTCACAGTCAGCGGCCTTAAGCACGATTCTTTGGCCCCAGTGGAGCAGTCGATGTCTGCTTCATCTGTCTCCGGCGTTTGTAAAGCTGTGACCTAAATTAGCGGCCATGTGATGCATATCACAAGCAATCGCGCAACTGGCGGTGAACAATCCAAAATCAGGCGGGGCCCCTTACCGCTATTCAGTTTGTTGGCACAACTGCTCGAGATGGCGATCGGTGGGACCGCGGGAAGGGTCGCACACATTGATTCGCGAAACAGCTATCCATTCGACTCCGCAAGGGCTGGCTGCCCCAATCGCGGAGCAGAGATCGGTAGCCAGCTCACTCGATGAGCAAAACACGAATGAGATGCGGGACCGGCAGAAACAACTCGCCAAGCCAGAGTCTGCTAAGGAGCCGGCGCAATTTGTGCTCTGGATCAGCGGTGTCTGGGTGATCCCGTTTCTTACGGTGCTGTGGACGCTGACTCCCGGGGCGGCCCTGCGAGGAGCCTTGATCACGTCGGCGTTGTTATTGGCGCCCGCGCCGGCACTGCTTTACATGCTTAAGCGGAGCCGTGAATTGAAAGCGGACGCGGCAAAATCGAAGGAGACAGCAGAACAACTTAAGCTGCAACTCGACACTGTCCGCTACCGCACCGCCCGTCTGCGAGAGGAGTTGCAGGCCGCCGACAAGCAGGCGCGGCTGTCGCATCAGCTCACTCTGCTCGGGCAATTCACGGCCGGCTTCATGCATGAGTTCAATAATCCCCTGGCAATTGTTGCGGGTCGGCTTGAGGTTTTGCTGGAGGAGCGCAAACAAGACGCTGCGCTCTGCGCGGACTTAGAGCAGATGCTTAAAGAAGCCCGATATATGAGCAAAATCGCCGGAACGCTCCTAAGGGCGTTGCGCCGTGAACGCAGTGGCGAAGTCTTTCAGGCGTCCGATCCGCAAACGGCGATGGAAGATGCGATCGCGGCGTTTCGACCGAGGGCTGACGATCAGGGCGTGAATGTATTCGAAGAAATCAACCAGTCACCGCGAGTTGACGTTCCCGGGCACGTCGTGACGGAAGTGATACGGGGTCTCATCAGCAATGCTCTTGAGGCGCTTAAGGGGCGGGAGAATCCAACCATCTGGGCCCGCATTGAACCTTATCGCACCGCTGGCGCGCGCGTGCTGGCGCGTATTGAAGACAACGGCCCCGGGGTTCCGGAAGAGATGAGTCAACATCTCTTCGAACCGTTTGCCTCGCAGAGTAGCGGGCGCGAGCGCCTCGGCCTGGGCTTGTTTCTCGCAGCCAGTCTGCTCGACATGTATGATGGCCGAATCCGATACGAAATGCGCTACGGGGGCGGTTCGAGTTTTGTTGTCGAGTTGCCGCCGGCGCGATTTACGCGCGGGCAGCCCTATCACTGGTTCGCCGCAGGAGCAACTGAGTGAACCGCGTTGTGGTCATCGACGACGAAGCCGCACTGGGAGAGAATATTAGCCGCATGCTGCGCCTCCCGGGCGTTTGCGTCTCGGCATTCGTCGATCCGGTGAAGGGCTTGACCGAAACGGTGACAAATCCGCCGGACCTGGTTTTGCTCGATATGCGCATGCCGGGCATGTCCGGCGAAGAAGTGTTTGCGCGGCTGCACGAAGCCCATCCGGGATTGCCCGTCGTCTTCCTCACAGCTTTTGGTTCAGTCGAAGGCGCGGTCCTCGCCATGCGCAACGGCGCCTTCGACTATCTTCAGAAGCCGTTTAAGCGTGAAGAGTTGATGCTGGTGGTGAAGAGGGCGCTAGCCCACGCCACGCTTAAGCACCAGGTCGAGCAACTGCACGATCGACTCGAGTCACTGGGCGAAACCGACTGGGCACAAAGCCGCAATCCGGCAATGCTCGAGCAGATGGATCGCTGCCGCAGGGCTGCGGAGACCGATGCCACGGTGATGATCCTGGGCGAAAGCGGCACCGGAAAAGAAGTAGCAGCTCGCCAGGTCCATGATCTGAGCCGCCGCAGTAGCGGCTCATTTGTGCCCGTGGAATGCAGCGCTATGCCGGGCTCTCTGATAGAGAGTGAGTTGTTCGGCTATGAGCGTGGAGCCTTTACCGGTGCCGAGCGGATGAAGAAAGGGCTGATCGAATCGGCTGACGGCGGAACCCTTTTCCTCGACGAGATTGGCGACCTGGGAGTGGAGTTGCAGACGCGGCTCTTCCGCTTTGTCGAAGAGCGAGCGCTGCGGCGGCTGGGCGGGCTCTCGCAAGTGCGAGTGGATTGCCGCATCGTATGCGCGACCAACCAGGACCTTGAGGCCAAGATCAAGGCCGGTAAATTCCGAGAAGAGCTTTACTACCGGCTGAGCGTTGTGAAGGTTAAGCTACCACCGCTGCGCGAGCGTCCTGAAGACATACAACATCTGGCGCGCTTCTTTCTCGGGCGATTTTCACGCCGCTATGGAAAGAACATTTCCGGGTCGCCACAGTTTTATGAGGCGCTCATGAGGCACCGGTGGCCAGGCAACGTGCGCCAACTGAAGAATGCCATGGAGCGAGTAACGGCTCTCCATCCCGGCGGAGTGCTTGAGCCGCACGACATGGATGAGGACTCGGCCGATTCGGGGAGCGCTGCCACACTTTCCGTGCTTCCATGGAAAGACGCGCGCGAACAATATCTGGCGACATTCGAGTCCTCCTATGCGCAGGCGGTGCTGGCGCGATGCGGAGGTAATGTGAGTGCGGCTGCGCGCGCGGCGGGTGTGGATCGGAAGACCTTTTATTCACTGCTCAAGCGCGACCGCGAATCTGCGGGTGAGGAATCCATTCCCCAGACTACGCCGGAAGCTGAGGAGTAATTTCCCCAAGTTCGCGCGCGCCTTCGCTGTAAATCATTGAAAAGAAATTCCAGCTACTTTGGCTTCCGGCTTGCTACTTAAGTGGGGCAGGAGCCCCAAATGAAACTTTGGACCTCGGGCCGAATGGCTCTCCTGTTAGCGTTCGGTTGTTTCTTGCTCGCACCCACGCCTGGCCGGGCAATTCCTGCCTTTGCGCGCAAGTACAACGTCAAGTGTTACACCTGCCATACCATTCCGCCGGCATTGAATAAGAACGGCTACATGTTCAAGCGTCTGGGCTACCGGATGCCTCCCGACAACATGGACGGGAGCAAGGCAGCTCCAAAGGTCAGCGAGTTGGACAAGATCATTCATTTCACCCTTACCAACTCGTTTGCGCTGATTACCCAGGCCAGCGTCACGAATGACAAGACCGTGGCCGACCCGGGATCTGCGACCTCGGCTTCACCTTCTACCTCGTGCGGCAGTGATACTCAACAGTCCTCTTCGTGTTCCAGTTTCAATCTGGATGAAGCAGCTCTTTTCATAGCGGGGACGGTGCCCGATTCCGGCATCTCTTACTTCGGGCATTACGAGTTATACCAGGACGGTGGCAGCGGGCTGGAGCAGGGGTTTGGCGTATACACAGTCGGCCGCGCGAATAACAATTTCTTCGTCAAGGGCGGCGAGATTCACATGCAGGAAGGAGAAGGAACGCGCGCCGCGATGTTCTATAACCTCTTCTCTGATCCCGCTTATACCCTGATCAATGTCGACCCGGAGAGCTTCTCGCTCGATCAGCATCCAGTGGGAATTGATGTGGGCTATACCCACGCCTCGAATTACTTCGAGCGCATCTTCGGGGTCTCCTTCAAAGTAACCAACGGCTTAAATGCCGACGGCAGCGAGATCCTGAATGGTTCGACTAAAAACTCAAAAGACATATGGGCCGATGCGGATTACTGGTTTGGACCGGACGGCGGAGTCACCGTGATGATGTACCGCGGTTCTAAGGATCAGGTGCAGAACGCGGGCACCGACAGCGAGTTCACATTCCGGCCGACAGTCTATCGAGAGGGAGCCTTCGGTAACTACCTGTTCTTCGACAAGCTCGACCTGCTTGGTGGCTACATCCACAGCAACGACCAGTGGTTGTGGACACCGAACGGCGCGATGAATCACTACATCGCCAATTCGTATCGCGGAGAAGCGGATTACTACCTGAGGACGGGCACTGCCATCATGGCCCGGCTCGACCGCTCCAGCCAGCATATCGAGCCCCAACCAACCATGCACACCATCGCGTGGGGAGTTGGCGCCGAGCACGCGATGACCGACCGTGGAAACGTGATAGTGCGAGCGACATACAACCAGGAGCACGACGGTGATCCGCTCGCTCTCGTCGGAACGACAGACAAACTATTCAAGCTGGATTTCAGATTCATGTGGTGAGGAAACTTCAATGAACAAAGCATTTCGATTCATGTTGCCCCTGCTAATGGCTGCGCCTCTCTTGGTGATTGCGCAGACCGTCAACGTGACCCTTCCGCAGGACAAGGGACCCAACAAGATCGATGTCTCGAAGTACCCGGCCGAACAGCAGAAAGCGTACAAGGTGTTCGCGGATAAGTGCTCGAAATGCCACACCATTGCCCGGCCTATCAACACTACGATGACCAAGGAGCAATGGGAAATGTACGTGAAGCGCATGATGCACAAGCCGAATTCGGGCATCAGCGGTAACCAGGGCAAGGAGATTTTTGAATTCCTGGCCTACGACCAGGAGTCCCGCAAGGACAAGAACCCGTCGGCGTTTTACAAAATGCTCTCCGACGAAGAGATCCAGAAGCTTGTGGCAGAGCAGCACTGAGAAAAGCCTGCAATTGCTCTGGAGAAGTATTCCTGCCCGGTGAGCGGCGGCGCGCTCGCCGAGGTCTCTTTGAGGATATTCCATGTCACGCCGGCCGGTGATTCCTAATTGGGATTAACCGACGGGGTCATCAATGTGGTGCCCATGAGCTATTCGGTCACAATTCCGGACCAGGAGTATTTCGGCAAGAATATTCCCTGCCAGACCGCCTGCCCCATTCACACCGAATGCGGGCGCTACGTTCAGGCTGTTGGAATTTCGAAGGACGAGGAAGCGTATCTGTTAGCCCGTGCTCCAAATCCTTTCGCATATGTGCTGGGGAGAATCTGTGCACATCCCTGCGAGGACAACTGCCGCCGGGGCAAGATCGACGAACCCGTCGCCATCTGCGCGCTGAAGCGCTATGTGACCGAGCGGCATAACCTCGGCGTGGGCCACGACCCTGCCCGAAAAACGCTGCCCCCCGCGCCCAAACGAAACAAGCGCGTTGCCATCGTCGGTGCTGGCGTCTGCGGACTTACCTGCGCTCATGACCTCGCCTTGCTTGGCTATACGGTGGATGTTTTCGAATCGGCGCCGGTACCCGGCGGAATGCTCTTTCTCGGTATTCCTCATTTCCGGCTTCCCAGAGAAATCATCAAGATGGAAGTCGATAACATTCTCTCTCTCGGAGTTACCCTCCACACCCGTGTGACCATCGGACGCGATATCTCATTCAGTGAGTTACGTTCGAAGTTCGACGCGGTGCTACTTGCCACCGGACTGAACAAGGGACGCGAGCTAAGCATTCCCGGAGCCCATCTCGCCGGGGTTTATAACGGCATCGATTTTCTGGTCAACGTAAATCTCGGGTTTGAAATTGAATTGGGCAAGCGGGTGGTGGTTGTCGGTGGCGGTAACGTCGCAATCGACGTGGCCCGTTCCGCGGTGCGCCTTGTTCAAGAAGCTGTTGATTTTGCAACGCCCGATCAAGAAGAGAACGGGATGCAGCCCGCCTTCGATGCCGCGCGCATGGCCCTGCGATCGGGAGCGGAACAGGTTCACATGGTCAGCCTCGAGTCGCGCGCGCAAATGCCGGCATGGAAAGGCGAAGTGGAAGAAGCCGAGCACGAAGGCATCGAGATTGACAACGGCTGGGGACCGAAAGAGATTGTCGGAGAAGACGGGATCGCGCGTGGCCTTAAAGTGCGTCGCTGCGTCAGCGTCTTCGACGAAAAGGGCCGCTTCAATCCCGCGTTCAGTGACGAGGAAAAGATCATCTCTTGCGACAGCGTGATCCTGGCCATCGGGCAACAGGCGGATCTCTCGTATCTCAATCCCGATGACGGAGTGCAGGCGACACCCCGGGGCATCCTCAAGATCGATGAAAACCTCAGCACTACTGCGCCCGGCGTATTTGCGGGCGGCGACGTCGCCTTTGGCCCTCGCGTTCTTGTTGAGGCCGTCGCCAACGGCCATCGCTCGGCGCGTTCCATCCACTTGTATCTGAGCGGCAAGACGGAGAAGACCGAACTCCGCCGTTTTCGCATTCTGCCCAATTGGAAAATGCCGCAGGGCTTTCTCACCATCGCGCGCCAGAAGATGCCCGTACTCGCCGCCAACCGCCGCATCGGTATCGCCGAGGTGGAATTGGGGTTTGATGAGGAACAGGGTCGGGCCGAAGGCCGCCGCTGTCTCAACTGCCAGGTCAACACGATCTTCGATGGATCGAAGTGCATCCTTTGCGCTGGCTGCGTGGATATCTGTCCGGAGAATTGCCTGCGTCTCGTCGACCTGGCTCAGGTAACCGGGGACGAGCGCTATGACGCGCTGATTCAGAAACGGTACGGTGTGTCTGCCGCTGAACTTACGGCAGGACAAGCCGGCGCCATTATCAAGAACGAAGAAAAGTGTATACGGTGCGGTCTGTGCGCCGACCGCTGCCCAACTCAGGCTATCACCATGGAAGCCCTGGAACGCCAGGAGCGCGAAGTTTTCGAATAAGGAGGCGCGAAGATGAACCGTCGCAGTTTTCTAACCTGGGGTACAGCAGGATTCGCAACGCTTTGCTCCGCAGTGGGAGTCAGTTTCGGAGCGGTGCTCCGCTTTATGGTGCCCAGCGTTTTCTATGAGCCGCCGCAACTATTCAAGATCGGCACCCCCGCCGATTTCCCCTTCGGCCCTCCAACCTTTCTGGCTAACGAAAAAATCTATGTCTTTCGCGATCAGAACAAGGGATTTGCCGTAGCCAGCGCGGTTTGCACTCATCTTGGCTGCACTGTCGCGTTCTTCCCCAGCGACGCCCACTTTCATTGCCCCTGCCATGGGAGTGTCTTCTCGCCCACGGGCATGGTAATTCACGGCCCGGCGCCAAAGCCTCTGAACTGGTATGAAGTAACCCTGGCGCGCGACGGCCAGCTTCAGGTCAACAAGGACAAGGCCGTTTCATCCACCTACCGGCTGATGGTGTAACCATGAAACTGCTTCGGGAAATCTGGCACTCGATCGTCCGGCGGGATCCGCTGTCAACCGACAAGGGAAAGTCGGAACTGGTCTTTCTCAATGTCTGGCTGCACATTCATCCAGCCAAGGTGAAGAAAGAAAATCTTAAGTTCAATCACAGCTTTTATCTCGGCTTCATCACATTCTTTCTCTTTGTCATCCTGGTCACCACCGGAATTGCATTGATGTGCTATTACCGGCCCTATCCGCCCCAGGCTTACCAGGATATGAAGGACCTGCAGTTTGTGGTGTTCATGGGGCCGTTTCTGCGCGCCATGCATCGCTGGGCGGCTCACGCCATGGTCATATGTGTGTTTCTCCACATGTGTCGCGTGTTCTACACCGGCTCGTATAAAAGGCCCCGCCAGTTCAACTGGGTCATCGGCGTGCTTCTTCTGCTGCTCACGCTGGGCCTTTCATTCACCGGCTATTTGCTGCCGTGGGATCAGCTTGCTTACTGGGCCATCACCGTGGGCACCAACATCGGCGGCTACGCGCCATTTATCGGCGAACGCATTCGCGAGATTCTCCTCGGTGGCCACACCGTCGGCCAGGAAGCACTGCTTCGTTTTTATGTTCTTCACGTCGCCGTGCTGCCATCGCTCGTCATTCTTCTCACCATCGTCCACTTCTGGCGCATCCGCAAAGACGGCGGTCTCTCGCGCCCGGTATGGAAGCTGAAGCCTGACAAGGTGGAAGAACTCGTTACCATTGGCGCTCCACCGCAAACGGCCCCGCTGAGAACAACGGCCGCATCGGCGAGCAAGACCTACGGCCTCATGGAAGTGGTCACCGGCAGACCCATCTTTGAGACGATCGAGCCTGAAGAAGCAGAGGAGGCGGTCTTCTCGTATCCGTACGCCTTTTTCCGCGAATCCATCGCTCTCATGGTCACGGTGACGGTGGTGATGGCGACTTCGCTGTTCTATCATGCGCCGCTTGAAGCGCTGGCCAATCCGGCCAAAACACCCAATCCTGCAAAGGCGCCGTGGTATTTCCTCGGGCTTCAGGAATTGGTGAGCCATTCCGCTTTGCTCGGCGGCGTGGTTGCACCCACCCTGATGGTGCTGGTGCTTCTGGCCATTCCGTATTTTGACCGCAACCCAAGCCGGCGGCCGTCGGATCGCAAATGGGCCATTTGGCTGTTCACCATTTTTGTTGTTGTGAATCTTGTTCTCATCGTCATCGGAACATTTTTCCGGGGACCGGGCTGGGCGTTCGTTCCACCGTGGGTACATGTCGTGGCGGGGGCTGAGTAAATGGATCGCAAATTACCTCCAATCTTTTTCCTGCTGAGCTTGCTCGCACTGGTATTAATCCTTGCTGCTGCGAGGCAGGCCAGCACACCCGGATGGAAGAAATATCAGCTCGAGTACCTGCAAATGGAAGCACAAGGTGAGCCCAATGCCGCGGCGAAAACAGCAGTACTGAACACGCCGCTGCAGGTCAACCAGATCATTCTTCCCGGGCTGCAGCGCGTCGACCGCTGCACCACCTGTCACTTGGGCGTGGAAGATCCCACAATGAAGAATGCGCCTGAGCCTTTCCGTTATCACCAAGGGCTCGGACCGCACGTTCCCTCGCGGTTTGGCTGCACCATATGTCATGGCGGGCAGGGCTTGGCCACCGATACGGAGAATGCGCACGGTAACGTGCCTTTCTGGCAAACGCCGCTTCTGCCTGCAAACTACATACGCGCATCATGCGGACGATGCCACAAGGACGGTGATATTCCCGGTGTGCCCGAACTGACCGATGGACGGCATCTCTTCGAAAGCGAAGGCTGCCATGGTTGCCACAAGCTAAACGGCGTCGGCGGCAGCATCGGTCCCGACCTCACAGAAGAAGGTGCAAGTGAGCGCTCGCCAGAGTGGTTGGAAGCTCATTTTCTCGACCCGAGTAAGGTATCGACGGGCAGCGCCATGCCCAACTTCCACTTCACCCATGAACAGGCGCGCGCGCTCACGTATTACATGCTTTCGCTCACCAGCCAGAACATGGGCGCCTACTATGCGAGCGAGCCGCTCATCCCCAGCCCGCAACTCGGCCAGCAGCTATTCGTCGAAAAGAACTGCATCGTTTGTCACTCCTTCGGTAGCGTCGGCGCAAAGAACGGCCCTGACCTCCTCGACGTCACAAAGCGTCATTCCCTGGAATGGCTCGACGAACAGCTTGTCAATCCGCAACTCGTCTATCCTGGCACTTCAATGCCGGAGTACGATCTGCAAGCGAACGAGCGCAAGGCGCTGGTGGCCTTTATGGCCACTGCCACGCCGGATGATGCAAAAGAGATTCTGGCGGCCCATGGGCGTGCCCCCAACCCAGAGGACGCGGCCATTGCTGCCGGCCACCTCGATTTCGCACGCTTTGGCTGCGCCGGCTGTCACGGCACCCAGCTTCAGGGGGGCGTGCCCAATCCCAATGCGCAGGGCGGACAGGTGCCTTCGCTGCTTCATCTTTCAAGCGACTATACCAAGGATGAGGTCGTGCAAGTCATCCGCAACGGCCGCATGCCTCCGCTGGACAACACAAAAGGTCCAACGCCGCCTTTATACATGCCGGCATGGAAAAATCTGTTGAGCGACGAAGACATTCATCAGCTGGTTGCATTTCTCTGGTCGAAGCAGCAGAAGTCCAACGACACCTGGTGATGCCGCGGCACCTAGATGGGGAAGGTCGTTGTAGATTCCAGAGCCGTTTGTCTCGGATGTGAATGGTGTTTCCCCAGCGTCCGCCAGGCGGTACATCAAGTTCGAAACTCGAATCCGTCTGCGCACAGCAGGAAAACAGCCACTCCCATTCCTGCCCGTAAGCTCCTGGTGCGAAAGGGGGGACTCGAACCCCCATGGGTTTCCCCGCCAGATCCTAAGTCTGGTGCGTCTGCCAGTTCCGCCACTTTCGCATCTAAACTAACTCCTTTGTTTTATTCTACTTACATAAGATTTTCCTTTCCCATGTTTTTGCTTCCGTGTGCCGGTCACCAAATATTTACCAATGCGCTTTACGGAAACCAGCCGGTCGACTGCAGCTTGCGTGTGTTCCGGAGCCAGATGGGCGTAGCGCATAGTCATCTGAATTGTCGCATGGCCCATCAGTTGCGCGACTGTGCGGATATCCACGCCGGCCATGACCAGGTTGGAGGCAAAGGTGTGGCGGCAACAGTGCCAGGTGAACTCGCTGATACCGGCCTTCTTGAGGGCGGGTTCGAACCAGTCTCGGGGTCCACGCAGACGCTCCCCGTCGGTATTAAAGAACACGTATTCTCCTTTAGGGTTCGCCGCCCGCAGCTGCCGGAACGCTCCCAGGGCGGCCGTATTCAGCGGGATGTGTCGCGATCTGTGTGCCTTCGTTTTGGCAAGGGTGATATATCGGTGTTCCAACGAGACGTCACGCCACTGAAGAGTGAATTGCTCCCCTGCTCTCATTCCTGTGTTGATGGCGATCAGAAAAGCGGGCATGTAGTGGGGCCAATCAGCCTTGATTGCGGCAGTGAGCCGTCGCTCCTCGTCCTTGCTCAGATAACGAACGCGCTCGTTCAGTTCAGGCTTGCGCTTTATTTTCGCGGCCGGATTGGAAGTGATCTTCTCGTTGTCTAGGGCGACTCGAAAAACGAGCGAGAACGCGGCTTGGTAGCGGTTTCTGGTGGCTGGCGACCACCGGCGGGCCTCCGCTTGCTCCAGCAGCCAGTTCTGAATGTCCTGTTTTGTAATGCCGCCTGCGGGCTGGCTGTCGAATACCGGCCCCATGATCTTCAGTTTCAGCTCGAGTTCGGCGGTGGAACGGGCCCCATTCGCTTCCCTGGAGTATTTCAAAGCGTCCTGCGCGAGTTGGCCAAAGGTTACAGAGGGCTTCGGAAGCAGCTCAGGAAGGTGCTTCCCGCGGAGGGCCTCGGTATGCTTCTTCTCCAGAAACTTGATCGCGTCACCGTGGCGGCCGATCTTTTTGAGATGGCGTTTGCCTGTGGCATCCTGCCACCTCGCCCACCAGACGTCGCTTCCAGGAATCCTCTCCAGCAGGCCCTTGATAGACTCAGGTGTCGACATAGTTGCGATCGATTCTATCGCGCCAGACGAGTCAACTACCCTCGGTCCGTTCTTTAACAAATTATTCGCAAGATTCCCGCAACTTTTACCACGGAGCAGCATTTAATGGAGTAGCGATTGGTCTCAAACGCCTGAAAGGGCTCGCTCGGTGGTAGCCGGCCATCGCCTCCCGGAGGGGACAAACTCCGTCGAACCGGCTCAAGTAGGGGACGCATTTAGATCTCGTCCTTACTAAAGCCCGAAAGGGCTCTCTTGGTGGCAAGCCGGCCACCGCCTCCCGCGCGGGATAAACTCCGTTGCACCGGCACTCAATCTGAGAGGATCTTGGAGAGTGCAAGAACTACGGGAAAATCGTGCCCGAATTCAGGGAAACCATGGATTCAATAGTTCCACGGCGGCGCCTAATCTTAGGGTGATGCCGACAACCCCAACAACTAACAGACTGCTCTACGACCGCAAGACTGCGGCGCCGATGCTGTCCATTGCCGTTCGCACGTTGGATTACTACATCGCCAATGGGAAAATCCAGACTCGTCGGATCGGTCGTAAAGTACTCATCCCGCACGGAGAACTCGTGCGCTTTGCGCGGTCTGATCATTTCGGGCCGGTCGCTGGGCGCCCCCGCGCGGCCAAGCCGCGCTCTGTCGCAAGCGCGACCAAAGATAACATGCAGGAGGTCGCATGAAGCGATGTATCTACTGAGGCCCGATCGGGACCGAACATCTTCCAGAGGTCGAGTGTCTCTGGCCCGCAAGTGTGCTCCCGCTCCGCCTTCTCCAACTCCGTCTCTTGCAGCGACAGTCCAACGGCGGCGGAACACGTGTTACGGGTGGAAATGATGATTCCGTCGCTTTCGAGATGGCGCGAAATATAAGCGTCATGTTGTGATTCCACAAGGGACCTCAAGGGGAATCGGGGAGCTGGATTTGGTCATTGAATGGTAGGCATAACTTCGCCCTTTCATGCAAGGCTGTCACATGAGCGCCGCCAGTTTGGACACCTTTTCTCTCTCGCCCCGCTGGAACGCACGGCTACTGACGAGATCAGCCGGCTGTCCCGCTTGCTTCACGTGCTGCTTTGTGGAGGCTTCTGGCCGCAGGTTTGAACCGTGCGGCCGACCATTCGCACCTGCCGAGGATGGAATCTTGTTCCGACATGGGGATAGCCCGGACGGGTGTTTTACCTGAAGTCGGGCGAGGCGACGCTGACGATGGATGTTGCTGGTAAGACCATTATGTCCAACCGTGTAGCAGCCGGATTCTTGCTCGCCTACCCGCGACCGTAGGGAACACGCCTTATTCGTTGACCGCCGCTGTAGAGGGGCACGCCCAAGTATGCAGGATTCCACGATCTCAATTCAGGCAGATGATGGCACATAATTCGCGCTTGTGTTCAGACGTTATCCGAATCCTTGCCCGCGAAGTGCTTTCTGCGCGAGGTGCGCTAGGCAAATCTCTATGAGAGAGTGCGATAAGCATGGGATCCTCGTGTTTTCCGCTCTGGGATAGCAGGATTGGCAACACCGGTGGAGGGACGAACACGAAATAGCAGATGGCTGCGACCGGCCCAAGCTGACGCTGAACACATCCTGCGCTTTAGGGCCAGTTTTCCTACGACTAAAGTTTTATCGTTATCGTTAACACTCTCGAGTAAACTGCAGATAAGAGAATTGCTTGGAGAATGCCTTTGTGGACTGTTCGCAGGTGCTATGTCGACTGTCTGAGATCGAACGTGCAATCGGCGTTTTAGATTACATATCCCTCCGGAAAATGGTGATCGAGACTCAGGATTACATCCTTGGTTCTCAAAAGGAGACGGCCCGGCCTTTGCCCTCGAGCTGGCCGCGAATGGCTGCAAGCAGGTAAGGCACTTCCAACTTCTATGCGAAAAATCATTGCAATCGGTCTAATAGCGATCAGCGCCATTGTGGAGGCAGGTTGCGCAAGTTCGCTGAGTGCTGGTAACGTCTCCGGTCTCTATGTCTTAGATTCCGGCTACCAGGACACAGACACTATCTGTTTCGTCCTATCGCCGGATGGGACCTATGCGCTCGGGAATGCGGAGGCTCCGATGGAACAGATGACGTTCTCCGGTATCCCAGCCCAAGGCAAATGGCAACTCACGGAATCGAGCCAGGCTCAGCAGCTCTTGATTGGGAATTCCAAGTTTCCGATCAAGCCAACTTCTTCCGGGACAAGAGTCATTGTCGATGCCGATCAGGGCATGTATTGCGATTTTACAAAGCCGAAATGATTCCACTGGCTGGGATCCTTCAGACAGGCCCGGTTATGTGACCTGGCACAGCGGAGTTCTTGTTTCATTGGAATTCCGGGAGCGGAGCTGATTCAAGCGCGCGGGGACGGAGCATCGGGGGGACTCTATCCCCGCCCTTTCTCACGCGGCCAACTTTTCTTCTGGCGGTTCCGCGGCTGACCCTGGTTTGGAGATTTGGACCATGATTATCTTTCGGGCGGTTTCGTCCCGAAGTTTCATCATCGCGGCCTCAGCACGCTCGTAATCCGTGGACTGCTCCAATTGCTGTAGCTTATCGAGAAGAAAATCTAGGATCGGCTGGAACATCTTGTAATCCTTTTTCAGATGAGTTCGGGAGGGTTGTCCAATTGGGCGGAGCGTCCAACCGCAGCGGCAAGTCGTCAACACGTGCTCCATAGCTTCATTGGTCCGTTTTTCACTGCAGTTTCTCGTCAAGCCAGTTGAAACGTAATGATGATTTCGGTGGTCAGGTTGACGGCATGCCCGTCACGGGTGGCGGGACGGAACTTAATCTGCTGGGCTTCGTGCATGGCTTCCTGATCGAGTCCATGCCCCAAGCCGCGGAGCACGTTGTGCACCACCACCTGGCGATCGGCCGTGAACGTTACACGCAGGACGACCTCTCCCTGCACCCTCAGCTGTTTCGCTTCCGGCGTGTAGCGCACCGGCGGCTTGGAAAGCACTTCGAGCGCCGTCGACTGGGGCTCAAGGGCTGTCTGACGTGCCCCTGGTGCCGGTGCCGGCATGGCCGGAATCCCGGCTGGGCCCACCTTACCGGCCCGCTCGGCCTTACCTGTCCCCGCTGAACCGGTCACTCCCGCAGAGGCTACCCTCCCAGCCACGCCGGCGTTGGAACTTTTCCGGTACCCGTCTCCGATACCCGCCGACCCAACCACTCCGGGAGCAGCCACCACAGGTCCGTTGATCCCGCCATATGGATTTCCGATCGCTGCCACCGTCGCCGGTCTCGCAGTGTTCGGATTTGGCGTAACCCCGGACATATCACCGAGGTGTACCGCCTTGGTCGAAGGATGTCCCTGGTGGGTCTGCGCGGGAATTGCCGCGGTTATTGCCGCCTTGGGCTGCGGCTGCCTGTTGAACGCGGGCCTTGCTATCCGAATCACCGGCAGAGCCCGTTTCGGCTGCATCTTTGCGGCTTTGGGTTTGGGCTGCTCCTGCACGCGGATCTTAGGAGCCACCGTCGGTTGCACAACCTGCACAACCGCGTGCAACACCGACGCCAGCCGCGTCAGCCTGATCGGATCTGGAAGCCTCAAGCTGGGCAGTGGTGGCGCTTCAAGGAAAACCAGTTGCGTCTGCTCGAATGTCTGCGGAACAACGTGCTGGGCTGGTATCGCCCCCACAACGCAAGTGAGCAGGATGGCCGCATTGATCCCTGAACTAACCATAAAAGTAAGTAGCCGCTTCCACCGCGGGCTGGCACGATAGATCTTCCTTTCCCTTGGTTGCTGAAGGCCTCGGACGGTGTTGTCCCGAGCGATCACTAATCACTTTTCCCCATCAAAACAGCGAGAAAATAAGGGACTTCCGGGCGCAAAAATCAGGTATTCCTCTGATTGCTCAAACCTCATCAGCAACGGAGAATCGCCAACGTGGATAAAATATCTCGTGGAGAATGTCCCGGTATTTGGCATGCCTCTCCGGTGTCGGGCCGGTATACACCCTCGGCGAGCCAGAAGGCGAAAGGCAGATTCTGATAAGAATCTTCCGAGGGGGCAGGGACAGGCAATCAACCGGATCATGCTCAGGCAGGTCCTAATGTACAAATAGGTCCCAGAAGCCTTTTGTGACGCGCTGTTGCCGGTCTCTTGCCGTCAGTGGCATGACCGGCTGTCCGCAATGCGATTGCCTGCCATAGACGTCGCGAACGAACTTGACGTGCCGAAGCCAGAGCCGCGCCTGGTTCCGACAAGCCTTGAGCGGAAGATCGTTTCTCTGATCGAGGAAAGAGCCTTCATCTGAGGCGGCTACAGGTATACGATCTTTTCCCTGCCCTCGCCGACAGCACCGCTGGTGCCTTCCCCGTCTTGATGGCCGCTTCAATCCGCTTCGCAATCTCCGGCAGAGCGATTTCGATTCGTCCAAGAAAGTATCCGTTGCTTCACCGCCGCGCCATATGAAGCGGCATCAGCCACAGCGCCTTGTCGAACAAGCTGTCGTTAGCGACAGGTCAGTGAATTCAAGGGATGAATCTGGTGACCGCAATCTGCGGCGGCAAGCGTCTGCGTTCGTTGAGTCGGGCACGGCGGCGGAATGGTCCGGCGTGAACGCATGAAGTTCTGTCGCTGCCAAGCCTAGAACGGAGCCGCTTCCGTCGCGGCAGCCAGAATACCCGCACTCGGAACCGCAGTCGCCTTCCTCCCGGCAGGAGCCTTCTTGGCTCTCTTCGCGACAGCCTTTTTGGCAACAGACTTTTTGACCGCCTTCGTTGCGGCCTTCTTGCCCGGAGCTTTCTTTACGCCCTTCTTCGCCGTGGCCGATTTCGCCGCCTTAACCGCCGCCCAGCGTTTTCGCTGCGCCTCAGCGATACGCTTCCTGGCCGCCGGGCTCAATCTCGGCCGCTGTGGAGACTTGTTGGCCGTGGCCTTCCCGGCCGATGCGTTCTTTGCCGCTTTCTTTGCTGCTGTCTTCTTCGCAGACTTCGCCTTGACCGCCGCCCAACGCTTCCGCTGCGCCTCAGCAATGCGCTTGCGGGCGGCTGGGCTCATCCTCCGCCGTCTTGCGCGGTTCGGAGCGGCGGCGTGCTCAGCAACAGGAATACCGGCCTCCGAGCCAGAGAGCAGCGCACGCGCCTGTTGCAACTTTTCAATTTCCTCGTCAATCGCAGCGATGATTACGCCTTCGTCCATCAGACCCTCTCAGCCAAGTGAACTTCTGTACCCAAACACCATAACATCTTGGTCTCGCTGAACCGCTTCTCACTTTATACTGGCATCGATTCAACCATCATGAATGAAGAAGCTCCTTTCGGCGCGAGTTTGTCCAGTCGCTGGAAGCGAGGTTCTCAAGCCACCTAATTTCCCGCAAATCCGTTCAGTTCGAAACGGCTAAGCCAAGTCGAGGCGTTGTATGAACCTCCTTGAGGTAATTCGCGGCTGGCAGACAACGGCGAAGAGCATCACTCCGCCGCGTGCCACCCGCTTACTCCCGGTGCGAGGTGGACTATCCGGCGCTGCATTTTTCCCCGAGGGTTTCGGCCTTCAAAACCCGACCGCCGATGCGCCGTGGCCGAGCATCATCGCGGTTGGGCACAACTTCGGCTGCGAGGACTACCGCAACGAACTCGACGCGGCTGGTCGAGAGGATGACAAACCCACGTGGCGAAACTTGCGTCGGCTGCTGAGTGATGCAGACGTACCGATTGAATCCTGCTTCATGACGAACTGGTTCGTCGGTCTTCAATGGGGCAACAAGCAACTCGGCGAGTTCCTCTCGCTTTCGGATTTGCGGTATGAGAGAAAATGTGAGGAACTCCTTCTTGAGCAGATTCGAGAGCTCAATCCGGAGGTCATCCTGCTGCTCGGGCTCCCGGTCGTCAGTCGCGCTCATCGAATCATTCCCTCTCTCAGTCCGTGGGCGAACGCGACAACATGGAGCGCGGTCGATTCGAGCAACCTCGGCCCGGTCGCCTACAGAATTGAGATTCCCGGCACGGAGGTGAAGGCCAATGTCGTCGCTCTCTTGCATCCATCATTTTCACCTCCGCACCAGCGTTGCCGCAGGGCTCGGTTCCCGGTCGAAAAGCCGGAGGTAATGATGATTAAGAGCGCAAGCGCAAGGGCCACAAGGTTCTGACATTTGACCGTTGCACCACCTGCTCGTCGCCGCCGAATGAATTGAACTGGCCACGATTCACCGCCTGAAGCATAATCCACAACCTCGACCTTGCATTTTCGCTTTTCATTCGCCTATGCTAGTCGGGTGTGGAACCTGCCCCAAGCCGGGTTTTGCGATTACATCATCCGCTGCAAACGATGCGGAGAGAACATTCCCGCGCCAGTCGAGACGATGCCGGACACGTGGATTATGGCGGACTGTCCGCTCTGCGGCGAACGGCGTTTGTACCTCCCCACTGACATCTTTCGAGGGAGGCTCTCGCACAAGCTCCGCGCCGGGGTCGTAAAAACGGGAGTACATCATGGGTGAAATGCGAAGAGCAATTGCACGAGAAGACCAAGAGCAGCAGAAACAGGAGCGATATTCTTCTACGGTGGTTATTGCCGCGTCCATCATTGCGGCCGTTCGCCTTGCACGAGAACCAGACATCAGCCGACCATCCCCACGCCTGACATCCGTTGTCAATGACAGCATCATGCTGGCACGAACGATTCTCGGAAGGGTGGTGCGCTAATCCGGGCTCGGGTGTCGGAGCCTTTCTACCGATTCATGTGGCGACTGACGTGCGCGATGATGTATTCGGACTGCTCAATCAGCCGTTGACTCTTTTCGATGGCAAGCGCGCGCGAGCAGGATACCTACATATCCCAAGACCAATAACGCCAATTCGTGACGGTATGGTGATTCCCTCTTGACTGGCCGATCGCGACTGGTCGCTGAGATCTGCGAAGTGTCCACTTATTTTTAAGTGGACACTTAAGGCAAGTGAGGGTCAGGCAGCCTGGGACGTGTGGGTCTGGAAGATGGCCAGATTCCAAGGTATCAAGTCGGCGATGCGGTTGATAGGGTGCTCGGGGATGCGTGCGAGCACAGTTCGGAGACAGTGTTCCGAGTCTCTGATCTAGGAAAGAGCCTTCATCTGAGGCGGCTACAGGTATACGATCCTTTCTCTGCCCTCGCGGACAGCGCCCGTAGCATTGCGGGTATCAACAACCAGGGAGCTTTCCCTGACGATCCAGGAATAATCGTAACTGCTGTGGTCGGTGACAATCAGAACACAGTCGAATTGTTTCAACCCTTCGTTGGTCAATGAGAATGAGTCGAGGCCAAGATCGTACTTCCTCATCCTTTTGAGATGCGGGACGTACGGGTCGTTGTACTCGACCGCCACGCCTCTCTTTTTTAGGAGCTCGATGATCCTCAGCGCTGGCGATTCGCGAGTGTCGTCGACATCCTTCTTGTAGGCAACGCCCAGGACCAATATACGGGATCGCGAAAGCGGCTTTCCTCTCTGGTCGAGCGCGGCTGCAACGCCCTCAACGACGTGATCGGGCATGGCCGTGTTGATCTCGCCGGCGAGCTCGATAAAACGCGTGGTAAATTCAAACTCCTTGGCCTTCCATGAAAGATAGAAAGGGTCGACGGGGATGCAGTGGCCCCCCAATCCAGGTCCGGGATAAAAGGCCTTGAAGCCAAACGGCTTCGTCTTGGCCGCTTCGATGACTTCCCAGATGTTGATCCCTGCGCGCAAGCAGAAGAGCTTCAACTCGTTGACCAGGGCGATGTTCACGCATCGATACGTATTCTCAAGAATCTTGGTCATCTCCGCTACACGCGTCCCCGAAACCAAGACCGTTCCTTGAAACACTTGGCCATAGAGAAGCTGGGCGAGGCGAGCGCTGCTGCCATTGACGCCTCCAATCACCTTCGGAATCATCAGCCTGTCGGTTTCCCTGTTGCCCGGGTCTTCCCGTTCAGGAGAAAACGCGAGGAAGAAATCTGAATCATCGGAACATTTATCCTGCACTTCATTGCCGGAGATCGAATACGCGGTTGGCTGACACTTCAGCTCAGAACGCTCCAGGATCGGTAACATCACTTCCTCAGTGGTTCCCGGATACGTTGTACTTTCCAATACCACAAGCTGGCCCGCGCGCAGAACACTGCTGATTGCCTTAGCGGTTTCCTCGATAAATGACAAATCGGGTTCGCGATGCGCGTTCAGTGGAGTAGGAACGCAGACGACAATCGCATCCATTTCGCGAAGCCGTGCGAAATCCGCGGTTGGCCAGAACCGCTTTTGCGTGACCTGTCTAGCAATCACTTCACCCGAAAGATGACCAATGTAGCTGATGCCGGTCCGAAGATTTTCAACTTTTCCTCTATCTACATCGAACCCCGTCGTTTCGAATCCCTTTTCAGCAAAGGCAAGAGCAAGGGGGAGACCTACGTACCCCAATCCGATAACGCCGATTCTGGCTTGTTTCTTTGATATCAGGTTACAGAACCGTTGTGTCAATGCCGACTCGGTGCGGGATCTGGACCGAGTATCGCTCATTTTCTCTCCTTGTTGGGAAGCCCCGCAAATGTAACTCCAATGGCGACTGAACGGCACACCAGGAGTTATGGAGGCAATCTATTTCGACGATTTCTATCACTGATCGATCGGCGAGCGATCAAACAACGGCCGTTTCACGAAGACCACGCTACCGTCAATCTCCGTGCTTCTGTCGGACTTGTCCTGAGATCGGCACTGCGAATCACTTCGATGTCCTCTCGATCGACTTCCAATGAGAAACACTGCCTCACCGATGAGAGGGTCATGACCACTTTGCAGCGCTGGCGAACTTCGGCGACGACGCCCTCGGCTCCCTCGAACACGCCTCTTCGCACCCGTACGGGCGTTCCAACGGGCAGCTCGAAGTGGGGGCGCAGCAGGCATCCGCTGGCGAGCCCCTGACGGATCCTTTCAACCTCGTCATAGCTCACTGTGTCGTTGATCGAATCGCCTAAAAGGCGAAGGGCACCGGGCGTGGTCAGCAGGGACAGCTTGGTCTGAAATGAATACTGAATGAATACATATCCGACGAAAAGCGGCCGTTCCACCATCACCCACCGATCGCTCCAGCGGGAACGCTCGGTGTAGAGAGGGAGATAATGTTCTATCGATCGTGCGGATAGGTGCTGGGCGACTCTTTTTTCGTGGTTTGCGACGACAAAGAGAACATGCCATGGGGGCTGGCTCAAGCTCTTCTCCTTGTGCCAGGAAACGGGACTGTTTCCGGCACATTTAGTTTCGGTTGGATGGACACAGGTTCACTGGCACCTTAATGGGGATGGATGAGAAAACTGCACAACACTCGAACTCTCTGGGTGAAGGAACCCGTTGCCGGGAAACCGCCGATCACGCATTGGCGGTGTGATATCTCAACTGCTGATACTTTCTGTTGGGCGAACGACTCTAAACTACCGAGGGAAGTGACACGCGATTCGCGTCATATTCCGGGCGAATTCACCACTCACGCGAACAGTCCCCCGGCCCATAGACGGTGGACTTTTGGTTGCAAGCCCCGATGTGTTCAGCTTAAACCACGAGTGGTGGGGACGACAAGCAGTTCTTTAGCACCTCACGTTCAAGCCAGCCGAGTTGCACCTAATTTGGTACTGTATTGATCGGTTTCGTCCGCGTACCCCCCCGAACGGCAGCCGATGGGCTGTGGCGTGGCCCGTTGAACCGTCACCTTTTTAACCATTCTGCAGAGTTCGCATGTTTGGCGCGCCGGTCAAACGGGCCAATGATGTCAATGCGATTCGAAGTCTTGCGCGGTCCTGAAGAGATCCACCCCGGGCGGTGCGAGGATTTCGATCCAGAATTTCGAATAGGCGCGGATCGCCTCCCTCCTGTCTGAATACGGCTGGGCCGTTGCCGACAGCAGTCCCGAAAGCGAGGGATATCCGATCACTGTCGCAATGATGGCCGTAGTCACCAGGGAGGAATCTAATTTACGCAGCTTTCCACTTTCGATGCTCTTGCTGACATATTCATTCACCGCCGAGATCGTCGGGGAGAGGTACTCGTGGAGAACAGCGGAAGCTTTCCAGGGAAGCTCGATCAGGGCGATTGCTATCAGGCGCAATAAATCTGGCCGGAGGATGGTGAGATCGATCAGCTGCGTAACAAGTTTGGGGAGCACCTCCTCAGGGCCTGCGCCCTGCGCGACGAGGGCCAACAAATCCAGACGTAATTCAAATCCGCTCAGAGTGGAGCGAAGGACGGCCCAGAACAGTTCCTCTTTGCGTTCGAAGTATCGGAAAAGTGTGTTCTCTGCGATGTCGGCCAGCCGCGCGATCTCCTTGGTGTTGGTGCCATGGTAGCCTTGCTGCGCGAACAATCGCTTGGCCGCGTAGAGGATGTTCTCGGCTTGCTTGGATCGTATCTCCGAATTCTTCATCGTTCACACGCGCGATCTGTTCTTTCGCTTCACCCCGAATCGGACATGCCCGGGAACCATGCGCGTTTCGATGCCCATTTCGCGAGCCTGACGCACGATCTTCAGAGTCATTTCCCTGTCGCAAGAAGGGGTCAGCAAGAGCCCGTTTACGGAGTATTTGTAAACATGTTCGGGGAGCTTATCAATTGTGCCGACGACTTCGCCGGGATCAGCTAAGCCGTCCGGCTCTGAATCGGAGAGCTTGACGAATCCTTTGAAGGCGAACTCGGGCCGCGTGACATCCCGCAACTGCTCGCGAAGCGCCCGCGCGGTTGCGTCGGCGCCGATAATGAGCACGTTGCGCTGAGCTACATGTTCCGGAGGGATGGCCCGGTAAATCAGCCGGCGAAGACCGAGCCCAGTGGCGACAAGGACCACAAAGAGCAGCACAAAGCCACGTGAGAGTGTCTCTGCACCAGCGAGATAGAGTGCGGCGATGAGGAATAGTCCGGAAACCAAACAGTCTTGCAGATTCAGCTTTTGCTCCAGGAGGAGAGCGCGCTTTCTTAGGGCAGATTCATGGTGATGGCTGCTGATCCAGAGAAGCAGGCCAGCGAATCCGCAGAAAACAGCTACCAGCTTCCACGTTGAAACCTTGGCGAGGGCGCGGTGCCGCCAGAACCACGGCATACCGCGGAATGGCGTATGCCATTCGATGTGAACAGAGACGGCCATGGCCACAATGATGATCAGGGCGTCGAGAAACGTCCCCAATCTCTTCAGACCTCGAAAACGGCGCGCACATTGCATCGCCGTCGATCCATCCCGCAAAGCAAGGCCCTTCACATGAACACCACTGGTCTTGGCCGTGCCTGACGCCAGGAAGACCCGGATCTTTCCCGCTGCGACCATGTGGTCTGTAAGACTATCCGCATTTCCTGATTATACTGACGCATACACGCTCCTCCCCCGCCGCAAGCCGTCCGGCAGCAGTGGGGTGCGTCCGCCGCGCGATCGTAATTTGTGCGCGTCTTTGAGATAGGCTTCGCAGGTGGGAAAAGCACGGCGCCGAGTCTGCTCTAGGCTTAATTGCTGGGCGGTTGGGCGACGCGCCCCTCGCGGGGATCCGGGTAGGGCTCGCGGAATAGCACCTCGAGGTCCCGCTTGTCCGCCCGCAGACCTATAACAACGATGAATCCTACGGCTACACCCACAGCCAAGACGACGGCCACACCGCCGGTCCAGCAGAGCCACAGAGGGATGTAGATGTGCACGCGATATGCTCCCGTCCGCTACCATAAACCGGAACCGCGCAGTTCGCCAAGCGAATCCTTCTTTTGGTTGTGGTGCCATTTGAAATTCCCGGTGCATGTAGTGGCGCTAAACTTGGTTTATGGCAAAGCGTAAACTCCGCATCGTGAAGACGATTCCGAACTTCGCCGGAGTCTGTGGCCGCTGCGGTTCTAAATTCGAGTCCAGGATTGCGGATCGTATTCTGGCGTTGGGCGAAATTGCCGCTGCCTTTGCCGCGCATAAATGCCTCCCCTTGAATGCCAGCCAAAATGCCGTTCGGGGGGCCCACGAAGCCACGCAAAACAAGTGAGCTATTCTTTGGCTCGAAACCGCTCCTGCACCGCCATGAAATGGTCATAGCGCAGCAGGACGCCAGTGGCTTGTGGGTTGACCTGAAGCACGAGCGTTTTGTCTGGTTCGCGGAGTTGAGCCGAGTTTAGCGAACACAGCTTAGTCACGCCGACTAGCTAGATCTATGCTCACCCCGCCGTGGACTGCGGTCACGCCATCATCGGCGATACACATGTCACTGCGGCCAACGTGCATGACTGGGTATCCGTGTGCGCATTCTACATTTGACTGCTTTCACAAGCTGGAAGCGGCCCGATGGGCAGACGAAGGGCATGGCAAGGGCATGGCCGGTGGTGTCCTAATTTGACGTTATTCAGCCAAGTATTGCTTTGGCGGTGCTTCATGCAAAGGAAACGGAAACCAAGAGATTTTCCCATCTGGGCGCTTTCTACTTATAAAACGAAATATCTTTTCTCGATGAAAAGGCAGAATCCAGGGGCGGTAAGAAACGATGATCGCTATATCGGCAAATCTGACCTGCCGTGGGCCTCCGAATCTGAGGCAGTCATCGAGGGAAAAGGTGTACTGGTCATCGGTTGGCAGCGAGTGATGCTCCCAGTTAGGGCAAAAAAGCCGACTTGCGAAATTTGGAATGAAACCTACTCCGGTATTCGGCGGCGTGCCTATTTCCACGACTTGCCCCATTCCGAAGTAAACATTAACGTCCTTCAACGGAACGAAGTTTTCATTTGAAACTGTAACGGTCGAAGACCAAACGTCTTCAGCCTCAACAGGATCAGAAAGGACTACCAATGGCCTCGGCAGTAAAGCGAGCAGTGCTACGACGCCGCCAAGCACGGTCGAAGTCGCAAGGATGGCCTTCCACAACGGAGACCCTGCTTTGGCCGTTACTCGGCCTTCCCTTGGCCTTTTTGCTTTGGGCCGTTTTCGTGATTGCGGGGACACGATAAAAATGTATCACAAAAACCATTGACATATAAACGGTATTTGTAATACATTTATTTCAGTGAGGATGATATGGCGAACGTGCTCCCAATGGATAAGCAAATCACGGTGATAGCGGCACTTGCGGAAGGCTCCACCATCCGATCTATCGAGCGCATGACGGGGATTCACCGGGATACGATCATGCGGCTTGGAGTACGCATCGGAAAGGGATGCACGGCTCTTCTGGACGCGAAGATGCGTGACCTTCCCTGCAATCGTTTGGAAATTGACGAGGTTTGGGGGTTCATCGGAAAGAAGGAACACCGCCTAAAGGCGGAAGACGATCCGCAGTTTGGCGATGTATGGACGTTCTGCGCCATCGATGCCGAGACGAAGCTGGTTCCCGCCTTCCGGGTAGACAATAACCGCAGCCTTCCAACCACGCGGGCATTTATGCACGATGTTGCCTCACAGATGCGCAATCGGGTTCAGGTATCGACGGATGCTCTCAGGGCTTATCGGGATGCCGTGGAGTCAGCTTGGGGTGGTGACGTGGATTATGCGCAGATCGTCAAGGTCTACGTCCATGAGGAACGCGAGGAACACCGCTATGCCCCGCCCGAAGTAATCGGAACCGAGAAGACAATCCTGCAAGGCAACCCGGATTATGCACTGATTTCGACCAGCTACGTCGAGCGCCTCAACGCTACCACTCGGCTTCACATGCGCCGGTTGACTCGTCTTACGCTGGCATTCTCCAAAAGGCTTGAGAACTTCCGCGCCGCTGTCGGGCTGCACTTCGCCTATTACAACCTTGTGCGCCGTCACAACACACTGCGCTGCACACCGGCAATGGCCGCTGGCGTAGAGGCTACCTTCTGGACGGTTGGCGATTTGTTGGAGGCCATCAATTGACTTACATCGAAGAACTACAAGGGGTAATTCGCAAGCTGCACGGTGTCCATTCGACCCATATCCAGTGCGTTCCTGTAACGGAGCAGCACGCAGGTCAAACAATCTGGGATGGAATCGTGGAAGTCTTTGAACTGCACGGCCATCCCAAGGCTACGCATGCCTATGCTTGGACCCACGACACCGATGATCCAGAGCATCCAAGGCGCAGCGTGACCGTCCTGAAAATTCCTCCAGCCGTTTCCCCGGAATCCGCCGTGCGGGTTGCCATCATGCAGGAGTTGAGCGATGCCGAAACAGCCTAAGAAACGGAAGCCAGGTCGGCCCAAGCTTGCCGCAAGCGACGCCAAGGGAAAAATCGTTCCTGTAAGGTTCACTGCAGCGGAGTTTAGCCGGGTTGCAACAGCGGCGCAGAATGCCAAGCAAACCGTATCCCAATGGGTTCGTAGCACGTTAAATGCCGCAGTGGAGGCTTGAACCTGTGGATTTCAAATTAGGACATTACCGCATGGCCTTTTAGTTTGTTTACTCCTTTAGTTTGTGTTACGGTCTTCTTTAAATCTCGGAACGTACTTCGAGTCGGCGGCGACGTTAAAAGCATGAAAACAACCAGGTCCTCGATTGTTTCGCCGTCACCGGCTATATGGATTTGTCGACTATTTTCAGAGCAGGGACATTCCTGAATGCCTTGGGAATACCTCGAGGTTTAACTGAATCGGAAAAAATGCCTGCATTCTCCACTGTTTCGAATTCTGTCGCTTCCGGAGTGAAGGGTCCGCCCGCCAGGATCAGATTCCGCAGGGATCTGATTGTAGGAGTCTGCCTGTTCGGCCTGCTGGCGTATTGCACGGCGACTGTCTTTGTAAAAGCAGAATGGGCGATTCAGTCGTTTCAGATCGGCGTTTTCGCATTGCTCGCTGTTTACCTCTTATCGGGAATCCGACAGGGAAAAGAGTGCGTCGCGAAAGGAGTCGCGCCGCTGCTCGTGTACTTTATTCCCGCTTGGGGTCTAATTCAAATCCTCGCGCACACCACCTCTTCGACGATCGAAACCCGCCAATCGGTTTTACGGTGGGGAGCCTTGGCGGCGGTTTTCTTTCTCGTTCAAATTGTGGCGCGCGCGCCCAGGAACCGGGAGATCATCCTCCACACCTATCTGATCTTTGCAACGGTAATGGCCGTGCTATGCCTTACCCAGCTCTTTAGCTCAGACGGCCGGGTGCTTTGGCTTTTCCCCACGGGATATCCCGACGTATACGCAACATTCCCGTCCCACAACAACTACGCCCAGTTCATTGAGTTGTCGCTGCCAATAGCGCTTTGGTACGCCCTTAAAGAAGGCTGGCGATCCTGGGGGTACATGCTCGTCGGCGGTACTCTTTATGCCTCGGTGATCGGCTCCGCATCGCGCGCGGGAGCTTTGCTCTGTACAGTCGAACTGCTGGCAATGCTGACCATCGGGTTGACGATGCGCAGACAAATGGTGCAGAGATTCCAGCCTCGCTCCATCACGGCTGTTCTGGCAGCGGTACCGCTCCTTGCGGTCACCTTCACACTTGTCGTGGGCTGGCAGCGGGTATGGCAGCGATTTCAACAGCACGACCCCTATGTGGCAAGGTGGGAGTTTCTCATTCCCACCCTCGAAATGGCAAAGGACCGGCCGCTAATGGGGTACGGGCTGGGAACTTTTCCCGATGTCTATCCGCAGCATGCGATTGTGGACTTGCCTGTACATGTGAATTATGCTCACAACGATTGGGCGGAATTCGCCGCCGACGGCGGAATCCCCTTCTTCCTTCTGGTGTTTATACCCTTTGCCGCGGCTATCCCGTCGGCGGTGCGGCATCCGTGGAGCCTTGGATTGGTAGCCGTCATGGCTCATGCCTGCATCGATTTCCCGTTTCCACGTCCCGCCGTCTCAGGCTGGATCTTTGCCATGCTCGGCCTCCTGTATATGGCGCAGAATGCAAAGCGGGATGAAAACGATTCTGACGATTCTGGCGGTCGGAGCAGTCCAGTGCCATTGCAATTCAGGCGCAGAAAGCGCGGTCGATAGCCACTCGTCACGCAACCTCGAAGCCATGCAGGTCGGCCGGCGAGCTGATATGGGTGAAACCCGCTGGGATCGATCCATCTGTAGGATCGTGCTCGGCTGTGATATAGCGCAGAAGAAACCAGAAGACTACGAATGCCCCGATGAAAATGCCGAGGGGTATGAGTCTTTTTATCAGGCGCTTTCGCCTCTCGGAATTGAGGTGCCGGTGCGATCGCGGCCTATTACGGCTCGACCTGCCTGGTGCGAGGTTTGTAGCGGCGGCTTTCCCAATATAAAAGCGATGGCGGCAAGTACGGCAGCGGTACGGATGTTGGCCAAACATCCGATGAATCGCGTCAAACGCGTGATCCCGTTGTGAAGTTCGAACATCGGCGCTGCCACATGTTGGGCACGTCATATCTTAAGGCCCTTGACACTCTAGGAAAGTGCGTGAATTTGCACCGATGATATCACAAGCGACCCCGAAATCGGTGAAGTACCCAAAGCACGCCGATAAATGAGGCGGAGATAGGCGAGGGAGATCCCAGGCGGGATCGAAAACCTCATTTTCGCCTGAGTTGGAGACTCGCTGGAGAGATCCGAAGATTCAGCCAAAATCATCCCCGTGCCGGCAGCGATAACTTGCCACTGCAGACCCGTCCCCGCGGCAATTCCTTCGGTTCGGTAGAAAGAATCCAACTGGTAGTTGCCGGGACCGAGCACAATCGCTTGTTCTGCAATCGTGCATTCTTCCGGCTCAAGTCCTGAGAATTCCGTTTCCAAGCCGAAACGTCCGGGAACGGATTGGACACCGGTGTTCGAAGGAAGCGTCCAGTCGAAGCGAACTGGCAGCGGCTCGCGACTAAAGTTCGGATTGTCTGGCCAAGCTGTATCGGCGACCACCCAATGCTTCGCGATCAACGCGCTCCAGATCGCTTCAGCCGACCCCCCTTCGTTTTCAGCGATCAGATGATTGATCGCGGCGAACATTCGCGGGGTATCCGTATTTGGGTCGCCGTGCTGAATGATGCGGGTCGCGATTTCGGCTGCAGCGGAGGCCTGGCCTTTGGAAAGCACAAAATCGAGGTATTGCCGGAGCAGCTTGGGATCGTCGTTCACAATCCTTTGAGTGATTTCGTTCACGTCAGGTGTAATCCGCCAGCACAACTCGAACAGGGGCCCGGTGCTGTCAGACGGCATCTCTGCTGCCTTACGCGCCCATCTCCAAAATTCCTTCTCGTTGCCGCGACGAAAATAGAAGCTGGCAAGGCTCCAACGGGACAGGTAAGTGCGGTCGACCGCGAACGCGCGCAAGAAGCGTTGTTCGGCTCGGCCAAACTCGCCTTCCGCCTCGTATTGAAGCCCCAATTCGATCTCCGCCTGAGCGTTATAACGGTTGAGGTGCACTGCGGTGCTCAGTAGCATCTGAGCGTCGGTCGGGTCCAATTCGGCTAGCCGCAAATAGAATGCCGAATCGTCAGAAACCATTGAAATTGCCTGACGAATGGATGCCTTGGTGTCCTGGCGGAAGAGGTAATCCGCGCGAGCCAGCCGCCAGGAACACAGAATTGCCCAGCAGCAGCCGGCAACAACCATGAACCGCAGCACTGCGGATGCAGAATTCTGAACTGGAGAAGCCATAGAGCTGCGAACCCATAGTATTGCAAGAGGACTCAAGATCAGCAACCGGAGGCGGAAATCGGAGAGAAGACCTCCACTCGACAGATAGAAGCCTTGCCGACGCGAAACGAGGTGCGGGTGCCTTTCGTTGCGCCGGCTTGAAAGACCTGATTTCCCAGCTGCGGAAATGCGGGAGAGTCGGGTTTCAGCTCATGCTAATAGACGACTCACGGAAAATGGCTTCTGTAGGACATGTGTCCTACAGAAACATATAACGCAACCAGATTGTAACTTGCCTGCACCGTCTTTTTGTCATATAACGTAAGAGATCACGACACCCTTCGCCAGGAGACAAGGAATGTTCAGGAAGTTGCAAGCAATCTTAGCGCTGTTCTGTATGGCCAGCTACGCTGCGGCCGGGACCACTGTAGTTGGCACTGCTAGCGCCCGCGGAAATATGCGTGTGGACGGCTCTACCGTCAAAGGTGACGCCACAGTCTTCAATGGGTCTGTCGTGGAAACTGATGAGGCGAGCGCAAACCTGCGCATGGGGCACGGCGTCGACATCACAATGTCCAAGAGTTCGCGCGGCACTGTTTATGGGGACCATTTCGTGCTGCAACGCGGTGAGAGTGAGCTGACCGCTTCCGGTCCTTTCGCCTTGGAAGCCAATGGGCTGCGTGTGGCCGCGCACAATCCGAACTCCGTGGGTGTAGTCACCCTGACGCCAAAGAACGCGGTAGAGGTTGCGGCTCTCTCCGGCAGCTTCGAGGTGCGGGACGGCCAGGGCATACTTCTGTCTAATGTTCTTCCCGGCCGGCCCCTTTCATTTGCCATGCAGGCTGAAGCAGGCACCTCCCCGTACTCCGTCTCCACCGTGGGAATGCTGGAAAGTCAAAACGGTCAGTACGTCCTAACCACCGACGAGAACGTGAAATACGTCCTTACCGGCGCAAATCTCCAGCAGTTCGTGGGCGCCAAGGTTGTGGTTACCGGCACGCTCAACCCCGCTGCTCAGGCGGCCGGGACTGCAGGAACAATTAGCGTGAAAACGATCGGGGTCAATCCCGGAGGCTCTGGGGCGGGGATGACCAAGGCCGGGAAATGGATGATGATTGGAACTGCATTGGGTGGCGCCGCAGCCGTGGTGTGGGTCATCTACGATGCCGAGCAGCCGCAAGCCAGCCGTTAAGCAAGGATTCAATAAGCCTCATCACATAATGCGGCCTTGCCCGAGCGACGCGTCCCTCTGAGCCTGGCTCGAGACTTGGCTCGTCAATCTCTGCAGTAGTGTCGCTCTCGGGTTGAGCTGCCGGAAGCTACCTTCGGCAACAGGTGGCGCCGATGTGTATCTACTATCAATTATCAAGATTACACGTGTCACACATTTGCCTAACAATTCTCTTGACGTTTAGCCTCTTTGTGCTAAGGTAAAGGTGTCTTACCTTAGGACGTGATTCGATTTCCCCGCTATCCTGATCGTTTCGGATCGCGACCCATTTACTTCTTAGTTCGCCGATTTCGTTCTCTCGGATCGCGTTGTCGTGTGAGTCCCAGTCCTATGGGACTTGGGGGGCGGTAGCCTACCCGATTTTCCCCAGAATTTCGCGCGTGCTCAATCGTTGAAATTCTATGAAAGTGCTGAAACCGCGATCGCGGATGATCAGTGTCCGTTTATCGGAAGCGGAATACGATGAGCTGTGCCGCCTTTCAGCTATCACTGGGGCCCGCAGCCTGTCGGATCTTGCTCGCGATGCAATGCGCTTGTTGCTCAAGATATCGAACCACGACCGGCTGACTGATCACGCGGGGAGTTTCCAGGCCCAGATGGACCAGCTCAATCGCCGAATTGACGAGTTGAGGGACCATCTCATGACTACAGAACGGCGTGCAAAACAAGAAAGCTAGTAATAAGCTTCTCGGGCCCATTCCGATATCGGATTTCCCGCGTGGATCATTACTCTTGATGAATCACGGAGCCAATATGAGAAACACCGCGATCGCTCTCATTGCACTTTTTGCGGCGGTCGGAGCAGGGGCGCAACATGAGCTGGCCATGCCGAGTACGGTGGGAGGTGCGACAACTCTGACTGACACCCCGACCCTGCCTGTGGGTAGAATCGGAGACAACGACCTGATCGGGGTCTCCGTTTACGACGCTCCGGAACTGACGCGTCCCGTTCGAGTGACTGCTGAAGGCGATATCCGGCTGCCGCTGGTCAAGCAGCCCATACATGTAGCGGGCCTGTATCCCGACGGTGTCGAGGAAGCAATTCGGGCTGCCCTTATCAACGACCAAGTGCTTGTAGACCCGATCGTAACCGTTTCGATCATGGAGTATGACAGCAGGCCGATTACGGTAGTAGGGGCGGTGAAATCACCAGTGACATTTCAGGCGATGGGAAGCGTCACGTTGTTGGATGCAATCTCCCGGGCGCAGGGGCTTGCCGATGACGCTGGCTCTGAGATTCTGATCAGCAGCAATGCGCCAAGTTCAGATGGCAACGGAGGCAATCTCGTTCAACGCGTGCCAGTACAAAGTCTCTTCGACAGCACGGATCCAGCATCGAACATTGCGCTCCACGGGGGAGAAGTGATTCGCGTCCCCGAAGCTGGCCGTGTTTACGTTGTAGGAGACGTGAATAAGCCCGGCTATTATTTCATTACTGAAGAATCCCAGAGCAGCGTAATGAAAGCCCTCGCCTTTTCCGCGGGGCTGGGTGACCATGCTGGGCACGTAGCCTTTATCTATCGAAAGGAACAAGGCGCCGCAGGGCGAAATGAAATCCCCGTCCCGTTAAAGAAGATCATGGACCGGAAATCACCTGACGTCGCCTTGGATGCAGATGACATTTTGTATATTCCCGGTGCAAAGGGACGCGGTGTTAGCGCGAAAGTGCTTCAAATCATGATTGAGGCCGCTCCCGCCCTCGGCGTGAGCCTACTCACTCTTTACCATTGAGGTTCAAAAAAGCCCATGTCAAGTTGGCCACGACTTCCAGACCGTACTGCTTCGGATCAGCTGCTGAGCTGGGCTGCCCCACCATACTACGCAGGTGCTCCGATAGACGAGCGAGTTCAGACGGGAACTCCCGCTGTCCCTCTATCGCATTACTTCTGGATCCTCCGTCGGCATCTCTGGAAAATTTTGGCGTTTGTGGCTGTCTGCGTGCTCGCGACATTCGTGGTCTCCTCTAGATTGCATCCGATCTACGAATCGACTGCGATTGTGAACGTGGATCGTCAGGCTCCTTCGGAGGTGGTGGGTGCGGGCTCCAATCAGCCCGCAGTTCAAACAGACGAGGAGGAGTTTCTTGCCACCCAGATTAGGCTCATTCAATCGGATTCTGTCTTGCGGCCTGTGGCAGAGCAGTTTCATCTTCTCGCTGCGGACGGGAAAGTCGGACACAGCCCCACCGCGCAGGAGCAGCTCCGGGCTGCGGCTCCGGTTTCCTTATCGGCGTTAAAGGTCACACGCCCACCGAATACCCTTCTGCTACTCATCAGCTATCGTTCTGCAAACGCACAGCACGCGGCAGATATAGCAAATGCAATCGCCAAGTCGTATCTATTCCAGACCTATGACCTTCGAATTCGCTCCTCAGCGGACCTTTCGTCGTTCATGGAAAGACAACTCGACGCCTTGAAGGCGAAGATGGAACGCTCGAGTCTTGCGCTCGCACAGTTTGAGAAGAACCTAGACGTTGTCAATCCTGAAGAGAAAACGAACATACTTTCCGCGCGTCTTCTCCAGCTAAACAACGACTACACAACTGCTCAATCGGATCGCATACGTGCTGAAGCAGTCTGGGATGCTATAAAGTCGGGCCCGTTGGGGACTGCCGCGGCCCTGTCAGGAAGCGGCGAGCTAGCTAAACTCAACGACAATTTGAACCAGGCACAGCAACAGTTTGCATTAGTTAAGTCCACCTATGGGGCAACTCATCCCGAATATCGCAAAGCGGCTTCGGAGCTTGCCGAAGTCGAAAAGGAAGTCGACGAGACTCGGGCCAGAATTGCCAGTCAAGCTCAGGAACAGTACCAGGAGAGCCTGAACCGCGAGAAATTGCTCCAATCGGCTGTCGCTCAGTCCAAAGCGGACTGGGACCAGGTAAATGCCCGCTCGTTCCAATACCAGCAACTAAAGCAGGAAGCTGATGCAGACAGGGCGCTATACGACGAGTTAATAACGAAGATCCGGGAAGCCAATATCAATGAAGGCTTTCAGAACAATAACATCCGAATTGCGGATTACGCTCGTCCATCAGTAAATCCAGTCTTCCCGAATATCCGCCACAACCTTGTCCTGGCCTTCCTGTATTCACTATTGCTGGCGATAGGGGCGGTGATATTGTGGGATCGGCTCGATACCACTCTTCGCGATCCCAAGGAGGCTAGCCGCTTCCTCCAGACTGACGTAATCGCCACAATGCCGATCGACAAGGTGGCGGTGCAGCTGCCCCGGCCGAAATTCTCTGCCGCCTCATCACAATTTGTTTTTTCGAATGGCGCCAAAGAAAAGGGGAATGGAAGCTACTATGGGTCGTCCTCCAGCTTCGACGAGGCTGTCCGAACGCTCCGCAATACAATCCTCCTCTCTGATTTTGAAAGCCGGCTACATTCGATTGCGCTCACAAGTGCTACCCCCTCGGAAGGAAAGACAACAGTCGCGGTACATCTCGCAATCGCGCACGCGGATCATGGCAAGAAGACGCTCCTGGTAGACGGCGACCTGCGCCGTCCGAGCCTCCATTCGAAATTTGGGTTGAGTCCGAACGAGGGTTTGGCGAATGTGCTCACTGGTGAACTTTCATGGCATGACGCTGTAATTCCCATTGAAGGTACAGCGAATCTGAGCCTGCTTCCGGCTGGCCTTGGGTCCCATCGCGCTGCAGACCTGATTGGACCGCGGCTTGCCATGTTGCTCGACGAGTTCGGCAAGGAATATGACATGGTGATTCTGGACTCACCACCGCTTCTCGGATTTGCGGAAAGTCTCCAGATGGCTTCCGCCGCCGACGGCGTCCTCATCGTCAGCCGGGCCGCGGATACGAAGCGGAGGCTGGTTGCCGAGGTGATCGCGACGCTTCGCCGCGTGCACGCTAATATCATCGGCGTAGTTCTCAATTGCGTCAGCCATAATACTTCGGCATACGGTTATTCGTATTACGGATACGACTACGGTAAGTATAGCTATCGAGATAATGAAAAGGCAGAAATGCCTTTGCATCCACTAACCAAATGACAGATAGAATAAGGTGCTGTTACTAAAGAACGTGCGGACTCGTAATTAGGCAGAGGCCCCAAATCGAAGAGTGTATTTCAATCATTTAGGAATACCCAAGTTCGCTATACTTCTAGCTGCCGGATTTGGATGATTCTCCCGAATGTAGTGCAAGAAATGATCGATGCGTCGTCAGGTTCTGCAACCGTAGATTTAGCATTGCTCAAGGCGGAATCGGGAGACCTTTCCCGCTGCGCAAAGTTGCGCAACGCGTGCGGTCGCCGTCGGCCGCTCGCGCACCTCGGGCGTGTTTACGAGGCGGCGCTAAATCAGTTCAGCGCTTGCCTACACTAATATGTGCGGCATTAACGGCATTTACGCGTTCCGCTCGGCAGCTAATCTGCCGACGGATGGTGAACTGGTGGCCACACGCGATCATATGCGTACGCGTGGGCCCGATGGGGCCGGCATTTGGTGGAGCGAAAATCGCCGATGCGGCATCGCTCATCGCCGCCTTTCGATCATTGACCTTTCTGAGCGCGCAAACCAGCCAATGGTGAGCACCGATGGCGGTTTAGTCATCGTCTTCAACGGAGAGATTTATAACTATCCGGCTCTACGCGCAGAACTTCAGACGGAGGGCGTAAAATTTCGCACAGCGTCCGATACTGAAGCTTTGCTTCATCTGTACGCGCGCGACGGCGAGGCAATGGTCCATAAGCTCCGTGGCATGTATGCGTTCGCGATCTGGGATGTTGTAAAACGCGCCCTCTTTCTTGCGCGAGATCCCTATGGAATCAAACCGCTTTACACTGCTAACGATGGTTGGACCTTTCGGTTCGCCTCTCAAGTGAAGGCGCTGCTCGCCGGCGGGTCGGTGTCCCGTGATCCTGAGCCGGCCGGCATCGTAGGCTTCCACCTTTTCGGCCATTTGCCCGAGCCGTTTACGCTGTACAGGGAAATCCGGGAGCTGCCAGCGGGGCATTTCCAGTGGATTAGTGAAGTGGGGTCACATGAGCCGCGGCAGTTTGCAAAGCTCGCTACCGTGCTGGCGGAACGCGGACGGAATCCCGGGGCGCCATCCGAATTGAATGCGCAAGTGCGGCAAGCCACCTTAGACAGTGTGAGTGCGCATCTGCTGGCGGATGTCGAGGTGGGTGTGTTTCTTTCTTCTGGCGTGGATTCGGGCGCTCTTTTGGGACTGATGCGAGATGCTGGGCAGGAGAGAATTCGGGCGATTACTTTGGGCTTCGATGAATTTGTTGGCACATCCGAGGATGAGGTTCCTTTCGCCGCGCACGTGGCAAAACTGTATGGCGCCGAACACATCGTCCGGCGTGTTTCCGTGAACGAATTTCATGAAGATCTACCCCGCATTTTCGATGCAATGGACCAGCCTACAATCGACGGTGTGAACACCTGGTTCGTTTCTAAAGCTGCGAAGGAAGCGGGTCTCAAGGTGGTACTATCAGGACTTGGTGGTGACGAGCTTTTGGCTGGCTATCCCAGCTTCCAAGATATTCCACGCTGGCATAGGCGCTTCGGACTACCTGCGTCGATTCCGTTCCTTGGTCGCGCCGCGCGTGTGCTAACTCCATTGCTGACGCCGTCTCTTGTACGACGGCAGCCAAAGTCGGTTGGTATGCTCGAATACGCGGGTAGCTGGGCCGGTATTTACCTTCTTCGCCGGGGACTTTTTTTGCCGCATGAACTCCCTTCGCTGCTGGGCGAGGATATGGCACGTGAAGGGTTGCGTCGCCTCAAGCCAGTCTCTGCGATCGCCGCACATTTGTCGCCGGATCCGAAGGCTGCGTCAGGGCGCGTGTGCCTACTGGAGTCGTGCAACTACATGCGAAATCAGTTGTTACGCGATGCGGACTGGGCCGGAATGGCACATAGTTTGGAAATCCGCGTACCTCTGGTGGATTGGAATTTGGCCAAGGCACTTTCACCATCCATTCCCGGGTTTGTTCCGGGGATGGGGAAACAAGCGCTTGCCCTGGCACCCGCAGTGCCTTTGCCTGACACGGTGCGAGGCCGAAGCAAGACCGGCTTCAGCGTTCCTACTGGTAGATGGATGACGTATACGATGGGACCAGCGGTCCAACATTTCACCAAAGGGCACGCGTCACGGGATTGGGCCAAGTTGGTCTTGAAAACACCGAACTTCTCGTTTGTGCAAGCGTTATGAGTGTAGTGCTGGCGCTGGTTACAGATGCATTTGGTGGCCGTGGTGGAATCGCGCAATACAATCGCGACTTCCTTTCTGCCCTTGCATCATGCGGTCATCAAGTTACAGCGATTTCACGTTATGCGCCAGATGAAGTGCAGTTGCCTGCCGGTATCGTACAGCGCTCCTCTCACGCTGGTCGTATCGCCTATTCTGTCGCAGCTTTTGGCGAGGCAATCTTCCACCGGCCTGACATCGTCTTTTGCGGACATATCTTCATGGCGCCACTGGCGTGGATGGTGGCGAGGGTGGCCGCGGCAAAGCTGGTGATACAAACACATGGGATCGACGCTTGGTCTCGTCCATCGAGGCTAGTGCGCTGGACTTGTGAACAGGCAGCGATAATTCTTTCGGTCTCGCGCTTTACACGTGCGCGTGTTCTTGATTGGGCGGCAATACCACCTGAACGTGTCTTGGTAATACCAAATACTGTTTCTGACTGCTTCAAGCCGGGTAACGGCGCCGCCCTGCGCCATGAATGGAAACTGCGAGACAAGAAGGTTCTTCTCACTGTCGGCCGAATGTGTGCGAGTGAGCGTTACAAAGGTCAGGATCGAGTGATCAATTTGCTTCCTCGTATTATCAATGCAGGGCTAGACGTAGTGTACGTTATCGCCGGCAAAGGCGATGACCTGCCGCGTCTGGAGCGCCTTGTTCACGAGGTTGGCGTTAGTGATCGGGTGCGCTTTGTTGGCTCTCTACCACACGAGAAACTGATTGAGGCGTATCGCATGGCAGACCTCTTCGTCATGCCATCCACCGGAGAAGGCTTTGGCATAGCGTATCTAGAAGCCATGGCGTGTGGTACGCCGGCATTGGGGCTTGCCGCGTCTGGAGCGCGTGATGCCCTGCTAGAGGGCGCGCTTGGGTTCATAACAGACGACGCGACCTTAGGCCGATCTATCGTTGAGATCCTGAAAAATCCCGATGTTGACCGGGGAGAGCTTTCCAGGAAGGTGCAGCAGGCCTTCGGAGTGGATCAGTACCGCCGCTGCGTCTCGAACGCCATCGCAATTCTGGAGCAGACCGCATGAGTGATTTGACATTACCATCGGCTCGAACGCTAATTATCGAGCCCGGCCGTGCGGAACGCCACTACTGGCGCGACATCTGGGCCTATCGCGAACTCTTTACCATTCTCGCGTGGCGCGATGTCTCCGTTCGCTACAAGCAAACGGCGATCGGAGTCGCTTGGGCACTGATACAGCCGCTGCTCACTATGATTGTCTTCACTATCGTATTTGGCAGGGTCGCTAAGCTCCCGAGCGAGGGTGCCGCGCCCTATCCGGTCATGGTCTTTGCTGGCATGCTGCCATGGTTCCTGTTCTCTTCGATATTGAGCGGAGCATCCAACAGCCTCGTATTGAACGCTAATCTAATTGGAAAGGTCTATTTTCCCCGCGTCATCGTGCCCACAGCAATCGGGCTTGTATCGCTCGTCGATTTCGGCATCAACTTTGTGCTGTTGGGTGTGCTCATGCTATGGTTCCGATTCACACCGAGCTGGCATATGGTCTTCTTGCCTTTTTTTATTCTGCTTGCGATGCTTGCCAGCCTTGGGCCTTCCCTGCTCATGACAGCGATGAATGTAAAATACCGGGATTTCCGCTATATCATTCCCTTCATCGTGCAGTTCGGCGTCTATGCTTCGCCGGTAGGTTTTTCGAGCTCGGTTGTTCCAGCGAAATGGCGCTTCTGGTATAGCCTTAATCCGGTAGTCGGTGCGATCGATGGATTTCGCTGGTGCGTACTGGGTGGTCAGAGTTCTCTTTACGTTCCTGGTTTTCTGGCGAGCCTCGGCGTCGTTGCCCTCTTTCTTTGGCTGGGGATTGCCTACTTCCGTCGCACAGAGCGAAGCTTTGCGGATCTGATTTGAATGGCTGACGATATCGTTATTCGGGCTGAAGGCCTGGGCAAGAAATACGTGATCGGCCACGAGGCAGAGCGCGAGCGCTATGTAGCCTTACGCGATGTGATCGCCCGCGGCGCCAAGAACGCGTGGCGGATGGCCGCGGATATGGTAAAAGGGCGCATCGTCGTGCCGGGTGATACTGTTGAAGAATTCTGGGCACTTAAGGACGTCAACTTCGAAGTCAAACGCGGAGAGGTGCTCGGGATCATCGGCCGCAACGGTGCCGGCAAGTCGACGATTCTGAAGGTTCTCTCACGTATTACCGAGCCGAGTGAAGGCCGGGTCACTATACATGGTCGGGTGGCGAGTTTGCTCGAAGTGGGTACCGGGTTCCACCCGGAACTCAGCGGCCGCGAGAACATTTTCCTCAATGGCGCAATTCTAGGGATGACCCGCGCCGAGATAAAGCGCAAGTTCGACGAGATTGTCGCTTTCGCGGAGGTCGAGAAGTTCCTCGATACACCGGTAAAGCGCTATTCAAGCGGAATGTACGTCAGACTAGCTTTCGCAGTCGCTGCACATCTGGAGCCCGAGATCCTAGTTGTGGATGAAGTGTTAGCCGTGGGAGATGCGGAGTTCCAAAAGAAATGCTTGGGTAAGATGAACGAGGTCGCGAGTCATGGTCGAACTATTCTCTTTGTAAGTCACAACATGGGAGCCGTTCTAGGCCTTTGTTCTCGCGTAGCTTGTTTGGTCAAGGGCTCTTTAAAATGCGAGGGGATTCCGCAGACGGTCGTGAACCAATATTTGGCTTACGCCGGCTCCTTAGCGCCAAACGCAATCCGTGAACTGTCGCCTGATGTAGCGGTTGCCGTCGAGCGTTGCGAAGTCGAAATCGTGAAGCCGGCGAGGGGCCGCCTACATCTCCGGCTCACAGTCGGACTGAATGTACATGAACGCGCTTCAGTGGCAATCGAATTGGTTGTTCGCGACACGCTCGGCGTGCCGGTCGGTTGGGCCTCTGTTGGCGCGCTCAACAGTGACCAAAAACTGAACCTTCTTCCTGGTCGAATCGGCGTGACCAGTTTGCATGATGTTTCGGTTTTGGGCGATGGACGTTACAGCCTGACCATTATGATCAGTCGCCCAGACATCGAGTACCTCGATCGTTGGGAAGATTGCCTGCAATTCGAACTGAGCGAAGAACCTGTCTTAGGTGCGGAGCGACGGTTGCAGCTAGGCTGGGGTTTCGGCGGCGTCGAGTTTGGCTATATCTCTCACGATGTACAGCCGGGAACATCCGCAGAGTCCGCGCGTCTGGCCTTGTCAAGCTTCTAACCGCGTCAACAGTAAAAAGTGAATTTATCTCAGCGGATTTACCGGTCAGTTATTTGCTTGGACCGAAATGGAGGTCCGGCGTTTCTGAAAAGGCAGCTAATGCGGCTGCGGCGAGCGCGACTACTCATATCTGACCCTGCCGTATCGATTCCGGTGGATGAGTCGGGTCGCACCCTCTGGATGCGGTTGTCGCATAATTTGCCCCTCTTGAGGAGTGGCAATCATCTCTACGATTCGATCTTCGAAAGACTGGCCCAATTGTTGCTTGATGCGGACGCGCATTTGACTATGATCGATGTTGGCGCGAATATTGGCGACACTACTTTTCTCACGAACCGTGTGGGAGATAATTGTCGGTTCCTCTGCGTTGAGGCAGATACACGGCATTTCCCATTCCTAGAAAAAAACACGCAGCACATTAAGGGTGTCACGCGCCTACACGCCCTGGTGGGTGACAAAGCGGGCGTGGGAAACTACGAAATGCACGAGTTGCACGGAACGTCTTACGTCGGAGAAGGGTGCGGCACCGACGTGCCGATCACTTCGATCGACAATTTAGCCATGCAATATCCCGATTTTGTCCATGCCAATCTGCTGAAGATTGATACGGACGGTTTCGATCTTAAAGTTCTTCGGGGTGCCGCTCGCCTTTTGGCCGCAAGCAAACCAATCGTTATATTCGAACTTGCACCACGGCATTATGTAAAGGCCGGCAAGGAAGATCCAAACGGCGTATTCGATTTCCTCTTCGCAACGGGATACACCAAGATCGCACTGTACAACTCTTCTGGGCATCTCATGTTGTACTGCGACACTTCGTCACCGGATGCGCTTTCCTGCGTGCGTCAGCTGGTGGACTTCGCTCACTTTGAAGGTCGCTATTTTGATGTGGTCGCATTTCATGCCGAGCACGACGACCGATTTAGGCATTTCATGGAAACCGAGCGACGCGTGTTCGCCCCACCACCACCGGAAACTTATCAGCTGACTTGATATGATTCCACACTTTCCAACAAAAGCTGCAGTAGGAGAATCCAATGCTTGACGCGCAAAGCGTGATAGAAATCCGCCAAGGTAGCACTTTACTCGCGCTCATTGTGCCATATTCGTTTCGCGAGCCCGGCATCCATTTCTTCACGCCGGGCGAGCTATCGCAGCAGCTCGCCTATATGCGTCATCCCGCTGGTAAGATCATCGAGCCGCACCTTCACAATCCAGTTCGGCGCGAAGTCCATTACACGCAGGAGGTCTTATTCTTGAAAGCGGGGCGCTTGCGGGTCGATTTCTATGACCACGATCGCCATTATCTCGAGAGTAGAGTTCTTGCTGCAGGTGATGTCATTCTTCTGATCGAAGGCGGCCATGGCTTTGAGGTCCTCGAGGAGGTTGAGATGATCGAGGTCAAGCAAGGCCCGTATGTCGGAGATCAGGACAAGACCCGGTTTATTGGTGTTTCTCAATCCATGCTGTGCTTAGCAGAGTGTTCCGATGAATAGTGTGGAAGAGTTCATCCAGGTCAACCAGCCCTGCCTTGCTGGTAACGAAGCGGAATACCTTCAGGAATGCATCGACACGGGATGGATTTCTTCTGAAGGTCCATTCGTCTCCAGGCTCGAGACAGAATTCTCGGCCATGGTCGGTCGGAGATACGGCGTCGCCGTTTGTAATGGAACCGCGGCGCTCGAGGCTGCCGTTGCGGCATTGCGACTTGGACCGGGCGACGAAGTCATCCTTCCGACTTTTACGATCATATCCTGCGCGGCAGCTATTGTGCGAGCCGGCGCTGTACCTGTGCTGGTGGACAGTATGCCAGACAATTGGAACATGCAGGTCGACCAGATAGCGGAAAAGATCACACTGCGCACGAAAGCGATAATGGTCGTACATATCTACGGCCTGCCGGTCGATATGGATGCAGTTCAGGCAATAGCGGACAAACACAACCTAAAAGTGATTGAAGATGCTGCCGAACTGCATGGTGGACGTTACAGGCAGCGCATGTGCGGCAGTTTCGGTGACATAAGCACATTCAGCTTTTACCCAAACAAGCATGTGACGACGGGTGAAGGAGGCATGATCCTCACGGATTATGAGACGCTGGCAGAACGCTGCCGCTCTCTGCGCAATCTCTGCTTCCAACCTGGGCGGCGTTTTGTGCACGAAGAATTAGGGTGGAACATGCGCATGTCCAATCTCCAAGCAGCGGTGGGCGTGGCGCAGCTCGAACGGCTGCCCGAATTCGCGCAGCGAAAACGCCGCCTCGGCGCGCTCTACACAGAGTTGCTGCACAATGTTCCGGGCATCAGTCTTCCGGTGGCGCGAACGCCTGATGCCGACAACATCTATTGGGTGTTCGGTGTAGTGCTTAACGACGACGTGCCATTCGACGCGCAAACTGCCATGAAGCGACTTGCCGAACTGGGAGTCGGAACACGCCCTTTCTTCTGGCCAATGCACGAGCAGCCAGTATTGAGGCGCATGGGGTTATTTGCAGGCGAGACTTACCCGGTTGCGGAGAAACTTGCGCGACGGGGCTTTTACTTGCCCAGCGGTCTGGGTATTACCGAGGATCAAATATGTCGATCTGCTGCCGCCTTGAAGGAAATTCTGGCGTGAGTGCGTTCGGAGCATATGCACAACACTACGATCGGCTTTATCGCGACAAGGAATACCCGGTCGAAGCCGATTTCGTACACACGCTAGCACAGGAATTCGTGCCGGGAGCATCTACCCTTCTCGATTTGGGCTGTGGGACAGGTAAGCACGCGCTGCTCCTGGCCGAGCGCGGCTACTCTGTCACGGGCGTAGATCGAAGCGAGACAATGCTCGAAATCGCTCGAGCCCGCCTTGCGGACGCAAACAGGGGAAACACCGCTCCCGTTCAGTTCGCTTCGGGTGATGTGCGCATCGTGCGTTTGGGTGAAAGCTATGACGTCACTGCAGCGCTGTTCCACGTAATGAGTTATCAGGTCACGAATGAAGACCTTGCCGGGGCTTTCGAAACTGCGCGGGCGCACACGAAACCCAAAGGCATCTTCATCTTTGATTGCTGGTTTGGGCCAGGTGTACTATCCGATCCGCCACAGATGCGCGTTAAAAGACTCCCTGTTGAGGACGGCTGGGAACTGACGCGGATAACAGAACCGCGGTTCCATCCGCTGGAAAACCGCGTCGACATCGACTACACGCTTGTCGCGATTGAGACCAACACCGGACGGTGTCAACAGATCCACGAGACGCATGCTATGCGCTACTTATTCAAGCCAGAAATCGAAATGCTTGCACAGGCAAATGGGTTTGAATTTGTGGAGTGCAGCAGGTGGCTCGTCCGTCTGCCGCCGGATGTGTCATGTTGGAATGCCTGCTTCATCCTGCGCGCCCATTGAAGACCAACGTGTTACTGGGAACTTGCTTCCGAGTTGCAATCGTTTGTGCTTATTGGCCCGTTCATAGAACGGTGATCTACTTGGCGCGTGCTCTGTGCAACGACAATATTGAGATCGATTTACTTACATATTCCGCACCTCTGGACGATTCAGTTGAGTTGCTTAATGGGTTGCCAGTAAATATTCATTATCTGCTTGATGAGGAGCGCAGTTCGCGGAGTCCATTGATCAAGCGAGATTTGGCTGGCCGGATTGGTAGGCGCCTGAAGCGAGTTTATGAACGTGCGGGTCTTTTCATCGTTCCCACAAGGATGCTCTTTCACGGCTCTGCCCGGAAGAGGTTACGAACTATGTTTCAGAGTAAACATTATTCTTTCGTCTTGTCAGTCGAAAAGGGCGGGTTCGCATTGGCGAGCAATGCGCTGCGTGACCTCGAGTGTCCATTGATCTACTACAGTCTGGAACTATATACTGCAGGCCATCCCCTGTTGGCTGTTGATCCACGAATGGCAGCGTTACACAGACTGGAAAAGAGGCATGCGAATCCGAGGCACGTTTACGTAATCCAGGATGACATACGCTGGAATGTACTGAAGAGCGATCTCGGGATAAAACAGGTCCGATCAAAAATCTTACTACCGGTTAGCGAACCTGCGGAACCATGCCCTGAAAGCTCGCGTCTTTTGCGCGATCAACTGGGAATTTCAGACGAGAAGAAGATATTGCTTTACTACGGTGTCGTTAGACCGGAACGCGACTCGCTGACTCTAGCGGCAATAGCAGACAATTTACCGGATGATTGGATACTTGTATTCCATGGTCCTTGCCACGAGGACGTGGCTCAGAGGATTCTCGAAATGTCCGCGAAGCGCAAGGTCTTGATGTCGAGGGCGCTTGTGCCAAGTGCACAGCGCGAGCAATTGATTAAGTCCGCCGACGTCGGGCTTTCCATCTACCGCCAGACGAGCGAAAATGATCGTCTCACGGGTTTCTCCTCTGAGAAAATAGCACTGTATCTCAAGTGTGGTGTGCCGATTATTGGGCATGATAACGAATCTTATGCTCATATTTGGGCGCGAGGAGGTGGACTGCCAGTTTCCGCAGTCGACCAAATCCCTTCCGCACTTGCTCGGATCGCTCCGAGACTCGATTACTATCGAAAATCTGCTCGCCGCGTTTATGAAGAGCACTATTGTTTCGAACTGAACTACCAAAAGGCGGTGGCGGCGATTTCCGATCTCGGTCTCTGCAAATTCCGAGGGACAGTAAACTGAATGGCAACAGTTAGCGTTATCATCCCCTGCTACAACGCCGGTGTATGGCTTTCACAGGCGATTCGCAGTGCTATTGACCAGACATTGCCCCCCGCCGAGATCATCGTTGTTGACGATGGATCAGTCGATTCGAGCGCAGAAGTCGCGCAAAGCTTCGGCTCGACAATAACTTATGTTCGTCAAGCCAATCGTGGCCCCTGTGCTGCGAGAAACCATGGTCTCAGGCTCGCGTCAGGCCCACTCATCCAGTACTTGGATGCTGACGATCTAATGCACCGCAGACGCCTGGAGATCCTGATCGAAGCATGGCAGGCAGTACCCAATGCAAATTTCGCCGTCGGCGGCTATCGCTCATTCAAGGTCGGCGAAGTGGATGATCAGGAAGTAATCCAGGATAAGCTGCCTATCCGCAACCCGCAGGTTCTGAGGGATGCGCTCGCAGTTGAATATCTGCCGTGTGCCGGAATATTCCGTAAATCCTTCCTCGAGTCCATTGGTCCCTGGAACGAATCCCTGTCGCGATGGGTCGATCTCGAGTTTCATGCACGGATCGCGGCACACAGCCGTTCGCCATTTCCATTTGTCGATTTGCCCATTTACGGCTATCGTCAGCATGACGGACCACGGATCAGCAGCCACAACAAGGCGCAAACGAAACTCGACGAAGGCTTGAAATCGCTGGAGGAAACGCGGTTGCAGTTGGATTCGGCCGGACTGGTTGCCGAAGCAGGTGAGCGATACCTCTTTCCCTGCTACGTGCAGCTCGCCCGCGGCTATGCAAGTGCAGGTAACCGGGACAAATTCGTGTCACTCCTAAGGGCGGCTTCCTCGTGCACGGGGCGGACCGGATTTAAATATAAGGCGGCGGCAGCGGAAACGTTCGCGAGAGTGTTCGGGCCTCGGCTGACTGAGCAGATGCTCAACCGATTTCTCCCGCCATCGTAACATCCTGATGTGCGGCGGGTCTTCCACAACAGAGATGGCACATATGGCAATCAAAGTCGCAATTTTCGAACCCTTCGGAAATCTCTTTGGATCTGAACGATCCATGCTGGATCTGTTGGGCGCGCTTTCGTCGAGCAACGTCAATCTCGCCGTCTATTGTCCGCGAAATGCGCCCTGGATTCCTTTGCTGCGGGAGCTCAATCTGCGCGTTTACGACTGGTTTGCGCTCGATCTGCATAAAAAATCGCGGTGGGCACGCGCGAAGGCACTCGCCAAGTTCATTACATTTCTTATTCGGGAACGGATCGAATTAATACACGTTAACCAGGCAGGAGCAGGTCCCTATGCGTTGTTCGCTGGTCGCCAGCTCGGGATCCCGGTGGTGCTGCATTCGCGCTGGCACGAAGATGGCGAAACCATTCAATCATGGCGAAACACGACTGCGCTCACCAGGATCGTCTGTATCAGCCATTATCAGAAGGAACTGTTAGAAAGACACTTGACTCCGGGCAGCTACGATATTGTTGTCGTCCGCAACCCATACAGAAGACAGGGCGTCGAAGGCGCGGGTGAAGACCCATGTAAGCCAACCAGCAAACCAGTATTTGTATGTCCCGCGCGGCTGCACCCCCACAAGCGCCAGGACCTCCTGGTGAGGGCAACCGCGATTTATAAAAAGACCTATGGGCCGTGTGCAGTTCGCCTTCTCGGGCAGGAGTTTAACGGACTTGAATATGGTGCACACCTGAGGCAACTGGCACTTCAGCTTGGCGTCTTGGATATCATCGACTTCGCCGGATATTCAACCGAAACCAGCCGGGAGCTCCGGGAATCAACTGCGATGGTCCTGCCCTCTGAGACCGAAGCGCTGGGACGTGTGATCTTCGAAGCCTGGGACGCCGGCACTGTCGCGATTGCTTGGCGAGGATCAGGGGGGCCCGCAGAGTCAATCGGCGACGCTGACGGTGGCATTCTATATGCTGACATGACGCCGGAATCTCTGGCCGAGGCGATGTTTCGGGCTGCAAATATGGAGGAAGCGAGCCGCCGTCTTCTGATCCAGAATGGACTCAAATGGCTGGAGTGCAACTGTGCACCGGAGAATCATGCAAAGGCAATTCTCGCCATCTGGCGAGACACGATCGCGGGCGCCGTTTCGATAGGAACTCATGGCAGCCGAAGCACAGGCGAGGGAGCTCCGTGCATTTAAAAGCTCATGCAACGTACTGGAAGAAGTCCAGTTCGCGGGAGGTACGCGCGCAATCTTCACCTGACGGATGCCGCTATCATGCGCGAGATCCATTCCTCCGCTTCGCCGGAATCGGACAATTCGTTGGCTGAGATCGAAGATCTAGTCGCGCAGCTCAGCCGGGAGGTAGGCCGCTCGACCAGGACTCCCCAGCTAGTGAGTTCCGAAACGCAAAACCCCGCTCCTGAAGAAGACTGTCTGACCTCGCAGCAAGAGGCAATTTCGCTGCATGAATCCGTCCCCCGCGTCCTACACGTGGTCGAAAACCTCAATCGCGGTGCGGTAGAGAACTGGCTGGTGCGGATGTTGCGGCACGCGCATAGCAAGGGGATCCGACTCAATTGGACATTTTATTGCGCTCTGCCAAGACCGGGAGAACTGGATGAAGAAGCCGTCGCACTTGGTGCTCGGGTTCTGTATTCGCCCGTCGCGATCGGAAATAAGTGGACCTTCGCGCGGGCGCTGAGAGCGGAATTAAAGCGTCGCAAGTACGACGTCTTGCATTGTCACCATGATCTTGTTAGTGCCTTCTATTTGCTTGCGGCCACAGGACTGCCGCTGAGTCGACGCATCGTCCACGTCCACAATGCCGACGAACATGTCCTTACACCCAGCAAGCTCAAGCAGTCGCTAATCCGCGGACCCATGCGTCGCGTGTGCCTCAAGACTGCTGATCGCATCGTTGGCATTTCCGGTCATACGCTGGACACTTTTCTTGCCGGCAGGCCAAGGTACCCCGGGCGCGACGTCGTGCACTATTACGGCATTGAGCCGCCACCCGTACGCGGAGAGAACGTTGATCCCGGCGCGTTTCGTCGTTCGCTTAATCTTGATGAGGACAGCCGAATCTTGTTGTTCGCGGGTCGTATAGTGCCCGAGAAGAACCCGCTCTTTGCGCTCGACGTGTTGGCGGAGATGATCCACCTGGATTCCAAGGTGGCGGGTGTGTTTGTTGGGTCCGGCCAGCTCGAAGCATCGCTTGCCACCCGCGCGACAAAGCTCGGACTGCAATCGAAATTTCGTTCATTGGGCTGGCGCGCCGACGTGCCGGAGATCATGCGATGCTGCGACTGGTTTATTCTTCCGCGACCCGAGCAGCCGATGGAGGGTTTCGGGATTGCCGTCGTGGAGGCGGAACTGGCAGGCCTGAGGCTATTGTTATCTCGCGGCATCGCGGACGACCCGCTGTTGCCGACCGCCAGGGTCCAGCGATTATCCCTGGGGGCGGGAGCCGAAGCTTGGGCGCATGCGGCGATTGCTTTGTACCAAGAGCCGGCGCCTTCGCGATCCAATGCGCTTGCCGCGCTCAAAGTCTCCCCGATGGATATGGACCGTGCGCTCGCGGACTTGATACAGCTTCATGCTTAAACCGAACTGAGCGTACTGTGACTGCGAGCATACGGCTGGATCGTGAGAATGTTAATGAACGTGCTGCACTGGAGGCATGTCCGCGACTCGATCACGCATCCGTAACCAGAAGATTTCCTGTTTGCATGCTTGATGCAGATGGGAACACGCCATTCGTCCGAACCGGATGTCGGCAGCTACCGGCCGTAATTACCGCTCATCATCTCGAAGTCGCAGAGAGATTTTGTACGGCTAGGGAGTCAACGCCATGAAAATCAGACATCGGGGTGGTGAAAATACGGCAAGCAGTTACGGCAGCATTCCGATACATGCTGCCGAGAGCGTCCATAAGAAGGTGGCCGAACTGCTGCGCGATCGACTGCCACCGCACGCGGCGGTGGCCGACATCGGCGCCGGGCAAGGTGCTCTAAGTCAGCGACTCCATGATGCAGGCTTCAACGTGACGGCCTTCGACTTGTCTAGCGAAGGATGGCGCTCGAGCGATGTGGTCTGTCGCGAATGCGATTTCAACGGTTCGCTGGAGCAGATCGGTCAACATGGGCCATTTGGCGCCCTGTGTGCGATTGAGGTCATCGAACACCTGGAGAATCCGCGAGCATTCCTCCGGCAACTGATCGAACTAGGCCGGGTAAGTCATGCTTGGCTGATGATCTCGACGCCAAATCCCCTCGACACGTTTTCTGCTATTACCATGTACACTAGAGGCATATTCAATTGGTTCAGCCCCGCCCATTACGAGGGCGGCGGACATATATCGATTCTGCCATATTGGTTGATTGACGAACATCTCCGATTCTTCGGCGTGACAGGCCAGGAGTGGCGTTTCCTTTCTCCGTTCGAGCATCCGTCAATCTTGAAGCGTCTTGCTTATGGGGCGGTCAGTCGCCTGAGGCGCCTCGCCTCGCGCTCGGGAAACTTAGTCTATTTCGATGGCGAATCAGCGCTCATGTACGTCCAGCTGTAGCAATCCACCAGTGCACTCACATCATGAATTCTATGAGACCGATTGGGTGGTTGCTTAGCGTCACCTTCTGTTGTCGCGGCTCCCGTTTGCTCCGCAAGGCCTTGCGCGACGGCAACCCCTCTACACTCCTTCGTCGTAACACCTCGCATGGACTTATCGTTGCGGTCGACCCTGATTCGATTATGGACTCCGAGGTTGTTCGCCAAGGCTATTACGAGCCGGAGATTCTTGATGCTATCCTCACGCACCTTCCCGAAAACGAAGTGTTCTGGGATGTTGGCGCCAATTTCGGAATGCATGCGATCACTGTACAGTCGCTGCGACCGAACGCACGCGTAATTGCATTCGAACCCAGCCCCGTTCCTTTGTCACGACTGACGTACAACGTGCTCTTGAATGCCAGTCAGGTCACAATTCTTCCAATAGCACTTGGTAATGCGACCGGTTACGCACAAATGGAGATCAAGGTCTCCGGCAATACCGGCATTTCGTCTTTGTCGCCTTGGCCGGGGTCCCGCTATGACGGCCACCTCACGGCTCGCGTGGAAACAGGGGACGCACTTATCTCCTCCGGCCTAGTACCCAGGCCTTCGGTCATCAAGATTGACGTGGAGGGTTTTGAACGCGAAGTCTTGGTGGGATTATCATGCTTGTGCGACAGCGCAAAGAATTTGACCCTGGTTTTTGAAAGCAATGCGGAAAAACTCGGTCCTATCATGGAATTGCTCGAAGCCAGCGGCTTCACAGTTTCTCCTATTTTCGCAGTCGGGCAGAGCTCGGGCACGAATTACCTTGCTCGCAAAACGCAAGGTCACAGACTCATAATGGCGCAGCTAGAGTTAGGCGGTAGTCAACTTGAGCATGGCGAGGAAGTTTGAGCAGCTTTTCGTAGCGCGCGGCGAACCCCAAAAGTGCAAATTGAAGAACCGTTCGATTCGAGTGAACTCATTTGTCCCCCGACAACAATTCTCAGGTTGGTTTGTCGCAACACGACAAAACTAGGCCAAACTCAGGATGTGCGACGTTTTAGTTGTCATCGCCCATCCGGACGATGAAATCTTTGCATCGGGAACTATTTGTCTCTGTGCCGAAAGCGGGTTTCGCATTGCCCTCGCCTGCGTGACGAATGGTGGAGGTGGAGGAAAAAGCATCCTTCATAAAGCCTCTGGTCTGTCGCTTGCAGAGATCAGAACCCGCGAACTAGCGCTTTCCGCCGCAGCGCTCGGCATTCATGAGGTGAAAAGCTACGGTTTTCCTGACATTGGTGATCCGTCCACTGGACGCGATGCCTGGAACCAAGCCGAACTGATCGACATGCTTTCGGACCAAATTAAACACATCGGGCCCGAACTGATCCTGACGCATGGGCCAGCCGGCGGTTACGGACATCCTGCGCACAAGCTGACGTTTCTTGCCGTAAATGCCGCAGCTCAGCAATCGTCTTACGCAGGTTCAATCTTTTCCTTCTGCGCAAGGCCGCCGCAGCCGTTCTTTAGCTGGCATTTCGATCAGCGTGCAAATGTCGTTATCGACGCGCGACGCTTTTGCGAGCGCCGGGCGGCCAGTCTCGGTTACCATCAGAGCCAGATCGACTACTTCCTCCAACCTTACTTTCCTCAAAGCCTACGCAAGTACCTTTCCGCCTTCTGCGGCTACTTGCTCGGATGGACTGAATTCGGACGAAAGCGTATCCCAATTGGGACACCGATACGCTTCTTCAGCAAATTTCCGCTCGAGGGCCTTGCCCTGCAGTTTACCGCGCGAACAGGAGAGCCGCACTTTTTCGCAAAGCACTATGTCGACCGTGACGATGTTCAAATTGATAAGTGACGTTGCAACGCGCCGAGCACCTCCGAAGCTTCTTGCGTATGGGACCCTCAACTTTCTCAACCGCTGGTTCCGTACGGGCAATCGTCGTTTCGAATTCGAGCGTCTTTATGCCGAGCATGGGGATATCTGGAATTTTTCGACCAGCGAATATGAGCACACCAAGTATGCAAAGACGCTTGACTTGGCACTCAAGCACTGTCCCAAGCTAGATCGGGCCCTAGAGGTCGGCTGCGGAACGGGAGTTTTCTCAGGCCTTCTCGCGCAACACTTTCGCATCGTTGTTGCGACCGACATATCCGGCGAAGTTCTCCGAATTGCCGCGGTTGCGAATCGTAGCGTCACGAACATCCAGTTCCTTCGCGAGGATTTCCGTCGGCTAACTGCCAATGCAAGGTTCGACCTGGTCGTCTGCGCCGAGGTACTTTACTATCTTCGTGAGACGGACAGCAAAGCCGTATGCCAGGCGCTAGACAGACTCCTCGGCAGTCGCGGCGTGATTCTGACCGTGTCCGGAATTCCCCAATCCGGAGCGGCAAACTCCGGCTCTGGCTATTTCAACGGTTGGAACGAAACATTCAGTCGCCGCTTTACCTTTGTAGAATCGATGGACGTCACGGATACCGGTCGTCCATACCGCATCGCAGCATTTAGGCATAACGATAATGGCTCAGCCTGATTTTCGTGTTCTCCATATCGTCAGTTCTCTCGGCATGGGCGGGGCAGAAACCTGGCTACTGCAGTTGCTTAAGCATTGGCGCCGATCTCCGGAAGGAGCCCCGAAGGTCGACATCCTCGTCACTAGCGGAAACCGGTCGGTTTTCGATGATGAAGCTGAAGCTCTCGGCGCTCGCGTTTTCTACGCTCGCTACAGCAGGCGCGAGGTCGCTACATTCATACGACGCTTTCGCCGGTTGCTCCGTACGGGCAATTATGCCGCGATCCATGATCATCAAGATTATTCAAGTGGTTGGCGGTTTCTTATGGGAACGGGTTTGCTCCCTCCCGTCCGAGTAACCCATTTCCATGGTCCCATGGTTGTTAACGTTCATGCCACCAGAATCCAGCGCATCTTTGCGCGGGCAGGTGGTGCGCTATTAATACCATATGCAAGCTTCATTTCCAGTACTTCCCGGAAGCTCTTGGACGACAACTTGTTGCAAAATAGATGGCTACGACACATTCCAAAGAGTGCGGTTTACTGCGGATTCGACATAAAGCGGTTCGTGCTTAATCCTGCTGAAGCCAGGGCGGCACTTCGTCGGGAATTCATCTGGCCAGAGGATGCAAAGGTGATTCTGTTTGCTGGCCGTGCTGACAAATGGGCCGACATCGGCAATCCTACGAACGTAAAGAACTCCGCCTTGGCAACAGCAATTGGGATTGACACGGCATTGCGCGATCGGCGCATTCATATGCTTTTCGCGGGCGCGCTTAGTACGGGCGTACAAATTCTGGAACAGCGCATTGCGAAAGCTGGTCTCAGTACACGTATCAAGTTCCTTGGCTTACGGAAGGACATTGAGCAGCTCATGCTGGGAAGCGACGCATTGCTCTTTCCCTCGAGATTTGAAGGTCTAGGGATGGTCGCGGTCGAGGCACAAGCCGCAGGACTCCCCGTTGTGGCGAGCACAATGGTTCCAAGCGAAGCTGTCGTGGTCCCGGAAATTTTCGAAAGAGTCGGTCTCGATGCAACGATAGACGTTTGGACAGAGGCTATTCTAGCCGCTATCAACCGTGAACGTCCCGATTTTTCTGAATGCAGAAGCCGTGTTGAAAGATCACGGTTCTCCATTTCCAACTCCGCAAAGCAACTCGAAGCCATCTATCGTGGTGAAATGCCATGCGTGTCCTGATTATCGATCCTGCTGGCGGGCTGTGGGGTTCGGAACGGGCGCTGCTCGATCTGATCGGCGCTCTCGAAGGCATAGATATCGCCGTGTGCTGTCCGCCTGACACGCCATTGCAGGAAACCCTTGAGAAATCTGGGACGCCTGTTTTTCCACTCTTTATCGCCGATCTACACCAGAGATCTCGTATGCAGCGCCTCCGTGCGGCGCTTGGCGTCTTTCGGGCCTGTCGTGCTTTCCGGCCAAATGTCGTCTACGTCAACCAAGCTGGCGCATACCGCGTTGTGCTTCAGGCTGCCTGTCTTCTCGACCTGCCGATCGTCTGCCATGTCCGCATCTTCGAAGATGCAGATTACTTGGCGCGCAGAAAGCCGACCGCACGAAGGTTACGAGGGCTGATTGCTATCAGTGGAGCGATCGAAGAAGAAATACGCAGAGACAACCGGTTAGATGGGATTCCTGTGTATAAGATTTATGACGGCTACGCTCTGGGGTGCTGCGAACCCATACAAGCGAAGAACGCACAGACGCCCCCCAGAATTGCATTCGTCGGCCGTATTGTTCCGATCAAGGGCGTGGACATTCTAATGAAAGCTCTAGCAATCGAGAAGGTATTTTCGGAGAGCACCGAATGTCTCATTTGCGGCGACGGGTCAAAGCAATATCTAGAACACCTTCAAGGAATCAACAGAGCGAATGAGCACGTGCGAATCAGTTGGTTGGGATATGTCAAGAATGCTGCCGTGCTACTCAGGACCTGCAAAGTTCTAGCCTGCCCGTCCAATCGCGAACCGCTTGGACGTGTCATCTTGGAGGCATGGGAAGCTGGTTGCGTCCCGGTCGTCTTTTCCGGTGCGGGCGGTTCGGCGGAAATCATCGCTGCCGCGGGCGGTGGCATTATTTATGAAGAGCAGACGCCCGAATGCCTCGCGCATGCCCTTGTGGAGGCGATGGCACTCGATCACGCTGAAAGAGAACGTTTGATTGAGAACGGGCGCGCCTGGATGAAACAACACTGTGCGCCGGAACCATACGGCCGCGCCGTGGCGGCCGTGTTGGAGGAGGCCTGCGCTTGAGAATCCTCTTCCTCGGCCCGATCAACGAAGGTCAGACCTCGCTCATGCGAATGCGGGCGCTCAAGCGCATGGGCCACGCGGTTCGCGGCGTTCACACCATCGCACCGTGGCTCCGCGTTTCCTGGCTACAGCGTCAGGTGCAGCGGCGTTTAGGGCGTGGTTCGGTGGTAAATGAAATCAATGACGAGGTGCTGCGGGCCGCCCGGGATTTCCATCCGGACCTTGTCTGGGCGGAAAAGCAGGAGTATCTGCGCCGCGAGACGCTGGAGGACATGCGAGCCGTAGGAGCCCGGCTCGTCCATTTCACTCCCGACCCTTACTTCAGCGTGGGATGGAAGCGCACCCCACTCATGGACGAGGCGCTGTTGACCTTTGACGTGCTGGTTTATTGCAAGGCTTACGAGCGAGCGCAATACGAGACATTGGGGCGACAACTGATCTACATGCCGCTGGGCTATTGCGACGAGGTCCACCGGCCTCTTGCATCGGATGACCGGCGTTGGAAATGCAGCGTTGGGTTCATTGGCGGATGGGAACCTCGGCGCGAAAACATGTTGCGGACCATCGCTGCACAGGGCATTGATTTGAAGATCTGGGGTCTGTGCTGGAACTACTTCTGCGACGGTCGGTGGACGCCGCGTCGATACTTGGTAATGCGCCAGCTTGCCGGCAAGGAAGACTTCCATATCCGCCGCGACCCGCTGCTTGCGCGCGCCCATCAGGGCGGCGAAGTCTATGGCGATGATTATGCGCGCGCGCTGACCGCCTCGCGTATCGGCATCGGGTTCCTGCGCACGGTCTGGCCCGATCAGCACACCACGAGGACTTTCGAGATTCCGGCCTGCGGTAGCATGCTGCTGGCCGACCGAAGCGACGAACATCGCGAATTCTTCGACGAAGGCAAAGAGGCCGAGTATTTCTCATCCGCTGAAGAGCTGACCGACAAGGCGGAATTCTATTCACGGAACGACGCAGCACGTGAGCGCATTGCTTCTGCAGGACTCCGGAGATGCGAGACCGCGAGATACGCCTACATCTACCTTTTGAATGGCGTCCTTGCAAAAATCACAATAAAACAGAGCAAAGGGAAATCTGTTCCCGGATTCGATAATGCCTAATATCTTCATTGTATTAGGCAATCTGCCGTTTCCGATGCAGCGTGCCATAAAACGCTCGTTAAGTTGGATTGGCCGAACTCTCCAAATCGTGCCGATTGGCTCTCTATTGTCTGATGATGTTCGGCGTCGTCTGCCCCACGAAGACATACAAATTATTTTCGACGTAGGCGCTAACGTCGGCCAGTCCGCTAAAGGGTTCGTGGTGAATTACCCAAACGCCACAATTTACTCTTTTGAGCCTTCTCCCGATACGTTCTCTAAACTTAAGTCTGCCACCCAGCACACTAAGCGCATACGGACCTTCAATTTAGCTTTTGGCAATCGGGCTGCGGTTCTTCGATTTGATTGCAATGACTCGGCTTCGGAAAGACACCACATCGCCAAAAACCAGCTGGATTCGACCCTGCCATGTGTTCAGGTGACGACTATCGACAGCTTTTGCGTTGAAAAAAACATCCACTGCATCGATTACTTAAAAATAGACACAGAAGGGCACGATCTAAGTGTGTTAGCCGGCGCCGAGAACATGCTTCGGACGAACGCGATCGGAGTTGTGGTTGTCGAATGCTCAATGAACCCCGATAACGATTTTCACGTGGCCTTTTCAAGAATCTATGATCTTATGTCACTGAATGGTTACAGAGTATTCGGGATATACGAGCAGGTTGAAGAGATACACGCTATGCTCCCTAATATTCGACGGGCGAACGTGGCGTTTCTGTCGCCTCATGCAATCCAACGCAATCGAAGGACCGAACTGTAATAGGGTTAGGGATTGTTTGTGCCGCGAGAAAATTCATAGCGGACAAGTCCTTTCCTAGCTTGGACAAAGTCATCATTGGCGGCCGATGCTGTAAACAGGTTGAACTTTGAGCGATTCTGGGATTGATCTGCGTGCGAGTGGTGGGAATGGGGACGGCGGGGTGTACCGCCGATTCTCCTGCGCCGTTCGTGCGAGCCGCGCGACGGAGCGCCTGCGCAATTACCGGATAATAGCTAATTTAACGTGGTGTGCGTGGGTTGCCCTTGCTATTGCCGCGTTCTCGCCAGTTAAGTTGCTACCCTCGGCCGTTATGGTTTCCATGCTGGTCGTCCTGTCGTTCGGGATTCTTGTCTATCTCGCGCAAAGAGTCGCTACAACAGGAGATATCAAGTACCTGATGGCTCTAATTCTCATCTCGGCACAATATGCATATTTTTGCTTGCCCTTTTTTGATCCAGCCGAGATTTTGACTGCCCGGTTCATGGGTATTTTCTATAACCCGAGCCACACCCTGCACATACTGGAATACAGCATTGTTTTCATACTGCTTTTTATTTTTGGTTTTCTCGCAAGTCCGATCCATGGCAAATCGCTCCTCAGAGACAGTGAATGGCACCGGTTGAACAATTATGTTTTTACCAACAGGACCGTGCCGATCCTCATGATCATGGGCGGATCCATGCTCTTGCTCAATTTCCGGCTTGACGAGCATATCCCACCTGCCTTCGCATTTGCCGGCCACCTGCTCGCATTCGCCTTCCCGCTTTGCGTCATCGCCCTGGCCGCCGGTTCGACGTCGAAGTTGACCTGGCTATTCGTCTTCGGCGTGCTTTATCCTGTCTACTATCTCATCCGAATTGCCGATGGTTTCGTCGCGGAATGGGTTTTGGTGAACCTTATCATGTTCATCGGCTACGTCTTGTTGGGAAAGCGTCCGCCGTTTGCCCTCGCTGTCGTGGCAGCGGTTTTGACTGTGCCGCTTCTGCGGGCAAAGGAAGTGTACCGAAACGACGCTAACGTCGGTTACATGACGCGATTCGAAGCCGGCAAAGTCTTTCTTGTAAGCGGCCTCGATGTCCCAGCCGTCGGGCTCGACTCCAATGAGACAGAGAGTCGAAATTCGGGCGACAGGTTGACTACTTCAAGGGAAATGGCGGGCCCGATCGTGTTTTCGCGCGTGCTCGATTACCATGAAAGCGGAAATGTGACCTACCAATGGGGCGCTACGTTTGCTGACCTGCCGCTCTCTGTGATCCCGCGTGCTGTGGCACCGTGGAAACCTGAAAAGAACTTTGGTCAGTGGTTTGGGCACACCTACGGGATAATTAAGCCCGGTGACCAGAACACTAGCGTCAACCTCCCGCCCATCGTAGAATCATACGTAAATTTCGGGAATTTCGGCGTGCTTCTTGCTGTCTTGCTCGGCGGAATATGCGCCTTCCTATACGACCTGTTCGGAGGCGGTAAATCCACCATAAGCGTGTTCCTCATCATCGCGATTTTTGCCGGCCTGACCAACACTGAATTAAGTATTTCTCTCGGGTACGGTCAAGTATTGCAGATGTCCCTTGTTGCCTGGGTTCTTTTGATTCTGCTACGTCAATATTCCGGAATGCGTGTGCGACGGGTGCTCGCAAAAGAGACGTAAAGCCGAAGAGTGAACTCAGATCTGCGAATATTTCTCGCTTGCGCAAGCTATGCGCTGGCGTACGGCGAGCCTGCTGTAACTGTTCCTGAATTGGCCGCGTCACTTTGCCCTGCTAGTATTGAAGTTGGAATTTGGTCTCCGGATGGGACCGCCCACGCTTCTGCCACTTTGGAGTGCAGTTCGCGAATGAAGCGGTTGCATGTTAGCCTGTCAGAAGCTATTTCGACCTTCATCCGCCCACTCGTGCATGTTGTTTCACAGCGTGCGAGGGCTCTCATACTACTGTAGTGCGTCACACAGATAGGCGATTAATTAAGGCCGCCTGAGCGCGGGTGACTTTATCCAGGATGTCGTTAGCCTTCGCGGTCCAGATAAAGGGCTTCGGATTGGTGTTGTGTTTATCGATGTAGTCGCCGATGGCCATGATCAACTGCTCCAGGTCCTGGAAGACTCCGCGTCGGATTCTCTTGTCCGTCAGATCGTGGAAAAGCCGTTCGATCATCTTCAGCCACGATGCCGAGGTATGTGTGAAGTGCACATGGAAGCGCTTGTGCTTGGCGATCCACCGCTGTACGCGCGGATGTTTATGGGTGGCATAGTTGTTGCAGATGGTGTGAATCTGCTTCTCCGCGTCCACCGTTTCATCGATCAGTCGCAGAAACTTCAGCTATTCCTGATGACGATGTCGTTCCTGGCACAGACCATAGACTTCACCGGTCGCCGTGTTGAGCGCGGCAAAAAGCGTAGTCGTTCCATTGCGTTTGTAGTCGTGCGTCAGGGTCTGGCTGCGGCCTTTCTTCATCGGGAGGCCGGGTTGTGTGCGGTCAAGCGCCCGGATCTGACTCTTCTCATCGACCGACAACACCAGCGCATGTTCGGGCGGATTCAAGTAAAGGCCGACAATGTCTTCGAGTTTGTTGACGAACTCGGGATCGCGGCTGATTTTGAAGCTCTCCACGCGATGCGGTTTGAGTCGATGCCCGCGCCAGATGCGCCGCACGCTGGCCTCCGAGATGCCCACTTCGCGCGCCATGGTGCGCGTCGACCAGTGCGTAGCATGGAGCGGAGTGGTCTGCGTGGTCTTGCGGATCACTTCCTCGACGGTGGAGGCGGGAATCGATGGTGTGCGCCCAGGCCGGGGTGCATCTTTCAGCAAGCCCTTGACGCCGAGACTGAGAAACCGCTTGCGCCACAAAGCCACCATGCGCACGCTGATCTTGAGTTCGGTGGCAATCTGGAGATTCTGCAGTCCTTCCGCGGCGAGCAGGACGATGCGGCTACGCAGAGCAACGCGCACCGGAACCGAACGCCGGCGTGCAAGCCGCTGAAGTTCCTTGCGGGTTGTTTCGTCGAGCTCAATGAGCTGGGCATCACGCATTGACGGGTCTCCTCATCATAAGATGAGACCCAATTCATACTTGATTCTATTTATGACGCACTACACTACGCTGGTCCGGACTGGCACTCACGTTAACGCTCCCGCCCGTGTTTTAACCCGGCGCTCTCCTGAATGCGGATGATACGCCAACGCGCCTGTCGTGCGCAGTGACGGAGCCGCCGAATCTTTATCAGATAGGACGATTGCTGTCACGATGGAGGTATTTTTGTCCGTTACTAGAAAATCCTTGTTAACCCGGGCGGTTCGTCGGATGTTTCTGCCTCAAGGGGACGTAATCCGAATCGGAGAATTTGTCACCTTCAAAGGGAAAGGTTTCGTTTCCGCCGAAAGTCCGGCAGCGCTCCTGTGCCGACACTACTATGAGGTAATGCATTTGCGGCGCTCCCTGGGACTAATAGCCGGGCTGGGAATTAAGCCCGTTCGATCACTAGAAGTTGGCTGTGGATTTGGTCGCTTGTCTCCATATATCGCGGAGCATTTCGAGCGACACGCAGCGGTGGACATTAACACTTTGGCTCTTTCGGAAGCCAGCCGATTCTATCCAGAGATATCGTTCTCTTCAGCTAGTGCAACGGAACTCCCGTTCCCAAACCACACTTTCGATACCGTGATCTCATGGACAGTGCTTCAACATATCCCGAATTCCCTTATCAGCAAAGCCCTCAGCGAGATCAAACGGGTGGCGAACCCGAGGTCCCTGATCATCCTCTGCGAGGCAACTCTCTATGCAGCAACACCGCAGAAGGAAGGGCAACACACACACGATCGCTTTCCCGAGTTTTACCGCGAGGCGTTTTCTCCCCGGAGTCTCCTCGTGTCGGAGTTCATCACCGAAATTGACCGGATACCGTCCATGGCCTCTCCTGGCCAACTGATGGTCTTCGGACCTGCAGGTCAAGCTTCGGATGGTGTGTGTTGACTCCAGTGTCGCGGAACCTGCCGTTAAGGGCTTGCACAATGGGCGGTAGTTTGCTCGATGAGAAAACTGGAATTCCCAATCTGGACTTGCTGATTTTTTCCTGTTTCCGTGAGGTCCCAGTGGCCTCCGTAGCGGCCTGAAGTCCCATCTAAAGTCGCTGGATGCCGCCGGCGTTACCTCGACTACCGCAAGACTGATGACGGGCCCAATTACATTCTCGCGCGTCCTTGATTACGACGAAAGCGGCAGCGTGGCGTTCCAATGTGGCGCGACCTTTGCGGACCCGCCGCTTTCGGTTATCCCACGTCCTGTGGCCCCATGGAAACCTGATAAGACCTACGGCAACTGGTTTGGACACACCTACGGGATGTTCATGCCCTCTGACAAAGATGCAAGCGTGAACCTCCCGCCCATCGTAGAGTCATACGTAAATTTTGGGGAATTTGGGGTATTTTTGGCTGTCCTGCTCGGCGGGATATGCGCTTTTCTTTGCGACCTGATCGGAGGCGGGAGGTCAGCCGTAAGCATTTTTCTCATCTTCGCGATCTTTTCCGGCCTGACAAATGCGGAATTGAGTATTTCTCTCAGCTGCGGACAGATGTTGCAGATGGCCGCCGTTGTCTGGGTGCTTTTAAAACTGCGACGTCGTTATTCTGTTATGCGTGCGCGACGGGTCATGGCGAATCCCGGTCTAAAGCCGACGACGTGAACTCGGATCTGCGAATATTCCTCGCTTGTGCGAGCTATTCGGTTTCGTATGGTGGACCTGCTGTCACAGTTCCTCAATTGGCAGCATCGCTATGCTGCGCAAGAGTTGATGTGGGACTTTGGTCTCCGGATGGAACAGCCGACACTTCCGCAATCTTGGAGCGAAGTTTGAGGATCGAGCGGTTGCACGGCAACCTCTCGGAAGCTATTTCAACCTTCGGCCGTGTCGATCTTATCCACGACAACGGTATCTGGCTGCCGCATAACCACCTGCTGGCAGGGTTGGCTGCTGAAAGAGAGATCCCGCGGCTCGTCAGCACCCGAGGGATGCTGGAACCGTGGGCATTCGGCCACAAGGGATGGAAAAAGCGCCTGGCCTGGTGGGCATACCAGAAAGGGGATCTTGCACAGGCAAACTGCCTTCACACGACCTCAGAGACGGAGTCTGAAAATCTTAGACGCTTCGAATTAGACGTGCCGATCGCCCATGTGGCGAATGGCGTCGAAGTCCCCAGCTATTCCGAACTCGCAATGTCCCGTGCGATCGCTCCGCGCAAAGGTAAGAGGATCGCCCTGTTCCTCGGCCGGCTTTATCCAATAAAGGGTCTGCCACTGCTGGTTGAGGCTTGGGCACGAGTTCGACCTAGAGGCTGGAGCTTAGTCATTGCTGGGCCCAACGAAGCGGGGCATCGCTCCGAAATTGAACGCGTTGTTCGACGACAAGGACTGACGGATCAGGTAAGTTTTCCTGGCCCCGTCGCTCCGCGAGATCGCCTGAGCGTCTACGCTAATGCAGACCTATTCATTCTGCCTAGTTATTCGGAAAGTTTCGGTATGGCTGCGGGGGAGGCTCTGGCATGTGGCCTTCCGGTTATAACCACCACCGGGACGCCTTGGTTACAGCTTGCGGCGCGCGGCTGCGGATGGCGAGTGGCGCCGACGTTGGAAGGACTCGAAGGCGCATTGCGCGAGGCAACGTCGAGCGATGCCGCCAGCTTGGTCGAAATGGGAGCAAAAGGGCGCGAATTTGTAACAGCCGAATTCGGCTGGTCAGCAGTCGCCAAACGCATGATCGGCCTCTATCGCACTATAATCACCGGCGAGGCCAATCTCCATCCTGCAGTGGCCGAGGGTTAGCTTTGGTCAGTTTAGCTGCTTGATGCTAGTCCATAAGTGTCTGCACTTCACCTATCTCACCTTCCTCTATTTCACTCGCTCCGAAATCAATTGAGGTTATTTCGATGAAACACGCACTAAAGAAGGGCACAGTTCTGGATGCTTATCCTCGGTCTTAACGCCTTCCACGGCGACAGTTCCGCATGCCTTGTTCGCGATGGTGTCCTAATCGCAGCTGCGGAGGAAGAACGATTCCGTCGGCTCAAGCACTGGGCCGGGTTTCCGTCGCAGGCCGTCGCCTACTGCTTGAAGGAAGGTGCCGTAACGCTGGGCGATGTCGATCATGTCGCCGTCAATCAGGACAGCAGCGCTCATCTTTGGCGTAAGATTAAACATCTTGCTCGGCATTTGCCGGATCCACGGTTAGTGCTGCAACGCATTCGCACACGGCTACACCGTGAAGGTATTCCTGATCGATTAGCGAGGGAATTTCCAGAGCAAGTCTTCAGGGGCGCATTTCACAACGTGGAACACCACCTCTGTCACTTGTACTCTTCCTATTACGTGTCACCATTCCCGGATGCGGCCGCTGTTTCCGTCGACGGCTTCGGAGATTTCTCCAGCGCCGCGTGGGGCGCGGGCATTGACGGCAAAATCTCCGTTGACGCACGTGTGTTTTTTCCCCATTCCCTCGGTGTCTTCTACCAGGCACTCACTCAATATCTCGGCTTCCCCTATTACGGCGATGAATATAAGGTGATGGGACTTGCTCCCTATGGCAAGCCGGTCTATGTGAACGAGATGCAAAAGATCCTGCGGCTCGAGAATGGTGGCTGTTTCCAGCTTGACTTATCGTTCTTCCGCCATCACAAAGAGGAAGTGCCATACCAGTGGATGGATGGCTCGCCGGACACCGGCGATCTGTTCTCACCAGCTCTAGAGGATTTGCTTGGTCCACGTAGGCAGCCATCGGAGCCACTTCAGGATCGCCATCGCGACATCGCCCGCTCCGTGCAGGCCTTGTATGAGGAGGCGTTCTTCAACTTGCTTGTGCCGTTGCAGAAACGTACTGGATTGACCGATCTGGCGTTGGCCGGCGGCTGCGGAGCCAATTCGGTGGCAAACGGAAAGGTTCGGCGGATGACGCCGTTCAAGCGAGTCTATGTGCAATCGGCGGCGGGGGATGCCGGTGGGGCCATCGGCGCGGCCTTCGCCGTGTGGGACAAATCAGGCGGAGCGCGCAAATTCGTTATGGACCATGCTTACTGGGGTCCGCAATTCTCCTGCAGCGACATCGACGAATTGATCCGAGTGCACAAGACCGAGATAGAAGGATCGGGATGTGCCGTCGAGCATGTCACTGACGAGGGCGAATTGTGCCGCACCACGGCTCAAGCCGTGGCGGACGGAAAGGTTGTAGGTTGGTTCCAAGGACGAATGGAATGGGGTCCGCGCGCGCTGGGTAACCGTTCCATTGTCTGCGACCCGCGCCGCGCCGACATGAAAGCGATCCTCAACGCCAAAATCAAGAGACGGGAATCCTTCCGGCCATTTGCGCCGTCGGTTCTGGATCCGGCCGTAGCGGAATGGTTCGAGGAGGACGATGCCGTGCCTTTCATGATGCAGGTGTTCCAGATCCGCGAGGAAAAACGGCCGCGGATCCCGGCAGTAACCCATGTGGACGGATCAGGACGTCTGCAGACCGTCTATCGCGATACCAATCCGCTCTATTATCGGCTCATCGAAACCTTCTGCGATATCACGGGTGTGCCAATGGTTCTCAACACCTCTTTCAATGAGAATGAGCCTGTGGTATGCGAACCAAAGGAAGCGCTGGAGTGTTTCCTGCGGACGAAGATGGATGTCCTTGTGCTTGGCGACATGTACATCTGGCGGCGCGAGGGCGCTGCTGTATAGCTTCCCCCCAATTGAGGCGTGGCAACGTATATCCCACCTTCTCCTTGATCCGCCCATCTCAAGCGGTGGCCCCTCCGTTGAAAAGCCGATCAAGCATCTGCCGATTCCAGTCTCGAGTTCAAGCAGTAGTGCGGATGCCAACTCTCTGCAGCCCAATCAGTAATGAAACGCGCTTGCCTTCTCAGTTCACCTCCGAACAGCGAATAACAGCCGAACGGGTTATCGAATGAAAATAGCGTTTCTCAATCAATTCTTCTGGCCGGATACCGCTGCGACGGCCCAGCTCGTAGCGGACGTATGCCGCACGATCGGATCGGAGCATGTTAGAGTAACAGCGATCTGTGGAGGCTCTAATTATGGAGTCCATGACATGACAGCACAACCTCCCGCACGCATACTGCGGACGAGCGCTGTGTCGTTCTCCAGAACCCCACTACATCGCCTTCTCTCCTATGGCACATTCATAGCCGGGGCAGTCTGGAACAGCTACCGAATTGAGCGTCCTGACGTCATCGTCACGATGACCACGCCGCCCCTTCTCTCCGTCCTGGGGCGGATGATTAAGCTTATGCGCGGCTGTCAACACTACATCTGGGAGATGGACGTCTATCCGGACATTGCCGTCGACCTCGACGTACTCGGCCGCAACTCAATGCTTGCCACTGTGATCGGTTTCTTCGCGGATTGGTCACGGCGCCATGCTGACGGCATTATCGCGATTGGCGACGACATGAAATCCCGTCTCATTGCCCGGGGCATTCCTGAGGACCGGATTTTCGTGGCGGAAAACTGGGCAGACGGAAGCGAAATTACGCCTCGACCGTTTCCGGAAGGCCCGTTTGTTGTGCATTATTCGGGCAACTTCGGTCTCGCCCACGATGTCGACACCATCGCTGGCGCCATGCATCGCCTGCGCAACGATTCGCGGTTCCACTTCGTTTTTGCCGGCACTGGTGTGCGCCGTGAATACCTGAAGAATTACTGTGCGGAGCAGGGTATCGAGAACGTCACTTTTCGTCCGTACTGCACCCGGCCGGAGCTTGGAGCGAGTCTCGCGGAGGGTCACGTCGGTCTCGTCACGCAGCTTCCCCAAACAAGCGGCTCTGTAGTACCGAGCAAGATCTATGGAATTATGGCGGCTGGCCGTCCTCTTCTGTACATTGGGCCTCCTGACAGCACACCGGCTCAAAAGATCGAGCGATATGACTGCGGCTGGCGTGTGGAACCTGGCGACATTGACGGTTTAGTTCACCTGCTTCACCGCCTGCAAACGGACCGCGAGTCCGTTTGCAAGGCGGGTCAAAGAGGCCGCGAGGCGTTCGAGCAGCATCATGACCTCCCAATCGCAGTTCAGCGCATTATCAACTTTCTCGGTCTGAGCCAACCCGATGCAATCACTTATCCTGTTGGGCACGACAGCGTTCCTGCTCTCGCTGTTTCTGACGCCAATCGTTAGGAATCGCTTTCGTGGGAAGTCGAGTAGCACCTCCCTGCGAATCGGCGGCATACCAATCGCATTGGCGTGTCTTCTCGGCTATGCCTTGGTGCCAGGTATAGGTCTGAGCCAGCCGATCTGGCCATCAAAGGGCTTCATCTTGTACCTTATCGGTGCCGCGTTGCTCGTCTTTCTTATCGGGCTGATTGACGATCTGAAACGAATAGAGCCATGGCACCGAGTTCTCCTTCAGATAATCGCTGCCTGCCTTGCTTACTGGGCTGGGGTGCGTATTGTGAGGCTGGGCGGCATTCGAATGGATGACTGGAGTATGCCCCTCACCGTCGCGTGGATACTACTTTGCTCTACCGCGATCAATGTGGTCAACCGAATCGAAGGCCTCGCTGCCGGAGTCGGCGTGATAGCGGCCAGTGCAACGTTCGTGATTGCACTGCTCCAAAACAATCTCGTCTTAGCGGTATGTGCCGTGCCGCTTGCAGGCAGCATCTTAGGATTCCTCCCGTATAGCTTTACTCAGCCGGCAATTCTCCTGGGCGAATCTGGCAGTCTGTTTATCGGGTTCATGCTCGGCTGCTACAGCATTCTTTGGGGCCAGAGGTCCGGGACCTTCGTGAGCATGACGGTGCCACTGCTGGTCCTTACGGTCCCATTGTTGGACACGATATTCGTCGCCGTGCGTCGGTTCCTGAGGCGCCAGCCTATTGGCGCGGCTGATAACTCCCACATCTACCATCGCTTGCTGAACCGTGGCCTCACACCGCGCAAAGTTATGATAGTGCTCTATCTGGGTTGCGCAATCAGTGCCCTCGCTTCCCTGTTCGTCCTAAAGAATCAAAGCCTCGGGTTGGCGATCGTACTTTTCTGTGCGGCTGCGTGGATCTGGATTCGGCATCTCGGTTATGCCGAGTTTAGCGTCGCACGACGGATGTTGATGGAAGGGTCGTTCCGGCGTAAACTGCATGCGGAAATCACCGTCCGCTCTTATGAGAGCCGCCTCAAGGCCGCTTCCACACCAGAAGAATATTGGGCTGTTGCGGTTGAGGGCCTGAATGAATTCGGTTTTTACGAGGCGCAACTCTCAATAGCCGGCTCTACCTTCGAATGGCGTTGCGATACTCCATGCTTCGGCTCGTGGGAAGTCAGTGTCCCAATTGCAGAATTTGATAATATCCGACTCAGTCGCGCGTTCGACACGGGAGCGCATGCTCACGGCTTCGCCCCGTTTGTTGATCTTCTTCGTAGGAGCCTCACGGTGAAGCGCGGAATCTTCCTCTCATATAACCGCTCCAGAAGTGCCGAAGTAAAGTAGAGAGCAAAACTATGTATTCTCTGGCATTCCTCGCCGCTGCTTCCTTTGTGTCCGCGTTGGTGATCACTCCCGTTGTGCGGAATGCTTTCCGTCGCCTGGGCGTAGTCGATCATCCGAATGATCGCAAGCTGCACCCGCACCCGATCCCGCGGGTAGGAGGCGTGGCAATCCTCCTAGCCTATGCCCTCGCCTTTGGCGGCGTTCTGCTCGCGCGCTTCCACGCTGACGTTCACATTTTTCATCGGCTTCAACTGGTGACGTGGCTGGCGCCCGCCGCTCTGTTGATCTTTGCCACCGGTTTCATCGATGACCTGTGGGGGCTCAGACCCTGGCAGAAGCTCATCGGCGAAATTGGCGCGGCGCTGATGGTATATTGGGCCGGCGTTCGCGTGCAAGACTTCGCAGGCCATCATCTCCTCAGCTGGCTGCAGCTGCCTTTGACGGTCTTATGGTTGGTTGCTTGCACGAACGCCGTAAACTTGATCGATGGTGTTGACGGCCTTGCGGCGGGTGTAGGCCTGTTCGCAACTTGTACGATCCTTTTCGCAGCCCTGCTGCAGAACAATGTTGCACTCGCAATTGCTACCGCCCCGCTCGCTGGATCCTTGCTCGGATTCCTACGATACAACTTTAATCCGGCCACGATCTTTCTCGGGGATTGCGGCAGCCTTCTGATCGGGTTCCTCTTAGGTTGCTATGGCGTTTTGTGGAGCGACAAAGCCGCGACAATGCTCGGAATGACGGCGCCCCTGATGGCTCTCTCGATTCCGCTGCTTGATACCTCACTTGCCATCGCGAGACGTTTTCTGCGCCGGCGGCCGGTTTTCACCGCCGACCGCGGCCACATCCATCATCGCCTCCTCGACCGCGGCCTGACCCCGCGCAGGGTTGCTCTGATCCTTTACGCATTCAGCGCACTCGGCGCCATGTCTTCCCTATTAATGATGAACAAGCACGTCTCCGGCTTTGTGATCATCCTTTTCTGCGCGATCACCTGGATGGGTGTGCAGCACCTTGGGTACGTCGAGTTCGGCACCGCTGGCCGGATGTTCCTTGATGGCGCCTTTCGTCGAATGTTGAACTCGCAGATCTCATTGCAGACCCATTATGAGCAGTTGATCGCCGCCCCGACCCCGGAATGCTGTTGGGAGATCATCCTGGACGCATGCAGGGGTGCAGGATACCATCGCGTCGAGCTGACGCTTGCGGGGCGAGCGTTTCAATGGCAAGATGGCGTCGATCCGATGAACACCTGGGACGTCACAATACCAATTTCCGACTCCGATTATGTCCGGCTTACGCGGTCTTTTGGTGGAGGACCGGAGCCGAATATCATTGCACCTTTTGCCGACCTGCTGCGGCATGCCCTTATACCCAAGCTTCCCGTGTTCGCTGCCATGTCTCACCAGGTGCGGGTAGAAATGAGTGAAACCCAAGTCGAAGCCAATCTCTCGGAAGAATACGTATACGAACCGTCAGCTCGCGGTGACTGAATGCCAATCGAGAGCCCAGGGACCTATACTGTCGTTACACCAACCGATGAAGTGCACCGCTCCAGTCTTATTGTGGACAACGCCCAAATGGGGCGGGACCTGTATAAGAAGAAGACGAAAGAGAACGTAAGAGCCCAATTGGCAACTGCTGAAGCACAGCCGACTAAGATGCCGGCGTGCGATAAGGAGTCTGAATCATGCAAAAAGTAGCTCTGATCACTGGCGTAACGGGCCAGGATGGTGCCTACCTCGCCGAATTCTTGCTCGGCAAGGGGTACATTGTACATGGCATCAAGCGGCGGTCATCGTCCTTCAATACTGCGCGCATCGACCATATTTACGAGGATCCCCATGTCCCTGACGCTCACTTTCAAGTCCATTATGGCGACATGACCGATTCCATGAACCTGATCCGGATCGTCCAGGCTGTTCAACCTGACGAAATATATAATCTTGCTGCGCAAAGTCACGTGCAGGTAAGCTTCGAGACCCCCGAGTATACGGCGAATGCAGATGCTACGGGCGCTTTGCGGATGCTCGAGGCCATACGCATTCTCAACCTCTCCGGCAAAACGCGCTTCTACCAGGCTTCTACTTCCGAGCTCTACGGCAATGTACAGCAAATTCCCCAAAACGAAGCCACTCCGTTCCATCCGCGCAGTCCTTATGGCGTGGCCAAGCTATATGCTTACTGGATTACTGTCAACTACCGCGAAGCTTACGGAATACACGCTTCGAACGGAATCCTCTTTAATCATGAGAGCCCGATCCGCGGCGAGACCTTTGTCACTCGTAAAATCACTCGCGCTGTGGCGGGCATTCATCTCGGCCTGCAGAAGAAGCTGTACATAGGCAATCTGGATGCCCAGCGCGATTGGGGCCATGCCCGCGATTACGTGGAAGGCATGTGGCGGATTGTTCAACAAGGTGCGCCCGGTGATTACGTTCTGGCCACAGGGGAAATGCACAGCGTACGCGAATTCGTGGAGCTGGCATTCAGTCATGTCGAAAGGACAATCGAGTGGCGAGGGGAGGGCCTCGAGGAAGTTGGCATGGACGCGGCTAGCGGCGACGTGCTGGTAGAAATCGACAGCCGGTATTTCCGCCCTGCGGAGGTCGACGCCCTGGTTGGCGATCCCTCGAAGGCGCACCGTGTCCTTGGGTGGAGGCATACGGTCAGCTTTTCAGAACTGGTTTCGGAAATGGTCAGCGCCGATTTGAAGGCGGTCGCCATGGAATCGCACCTGAACGAACAACATTATCAGCATGTTTGAACTGCGCGGGAAGCGGATTTGGGTTGCCGGTCATCGGGGCATGGCTGGATCCGCGATTGTTCGCCGGCTTGCTCGTGAAGAGTGCGAAGTCATTACAGCAACTCGCGGCGAGCTTGACCTGCTCCGCCAAGCAGATGTCGCGAAATGGATGGCCGCGAAGAGAGTCGATGTGGTTTTCCACGCGGCTGCTACAGTGGGCGGGATCCTCGCTAACTCAACACGGCCAGCCGACTTTCTTTATGAGAATCTTGCCATTGCGATTAATGTTGTCCGCTCTGCAAAGGAAACCGGTGTAAAGAAGCTGCTGTTTCTCGGGTCGTCGTGTATCTATCCGCGTTCGGCGCCACAGCCAATGCGCGAGGAAGATCTGCTAACCGGACCCTTAGAGCCAACCAATGAGTGGTACGCGATTGCCAAGATTGCAGGAATGAAATTGTGTCAGGCTTATCGCCGCCAATACGGATGCGACTTCATATCTGTCATGCCGACAAACTTATATGGGCCCGGAGATCGCTATGACCTTCAGGAAGGACATGTCGTTGCTGCTTTGATCATGAAAATACACGCGGCCAAATTGGCAAACAGTCCAACTGTCGAGTTGTGGGGCACTGGGACCCCCAAACGCGAATTCCTCTTTTCCGAAGATCTGGCCGATGCTTGCGTCTTTGTCATGAAGCATTATTCGGGTGAGATGTTCTTGAACGTCGGCACCGGACGGGAAATCACGATTCTGGAACTGGCCGAAAGCATAGCCCGTATTGCCGGCTGGCACGGGCGGTTTACCTTCGATACCTCGAAACCAGATGGCATGCCTCGCAAGGTGATGGACACCGGTCGACTTCGGGCTTTGGGGTGGACGGCTCCAACTGACTTCGAAACAGGAATGCGCGAGGCGTATCGCTGGTATGTCGCCAACGTAGCACAGCAGACAGTTACGAGCGCATAAACCACTCAGCACGCCAGGTTCGGCAAAGTAAGCCCAGCATCGTTGGGGATAGCAAAGGCAAACGGCCTTGGAGCACGCACTCCAAGGCTTTTTTTGTGTGCAGAGATCAGGAAGCGCCGTGTCGATCTGTCGATCGAAGATTGGATGAGCAGGACCGGAGCCGCACATCCTCCGCCAGGACCTCGCGTGCGCTGCTCGAGCAGTCACGGGTAACGCCTCGCTCATTTTGTTATTGGCTTCTAGGCGTAACTCCAGTATGCTTTTTTTATTCCCAGTGGAGAGATTCTCCGGTCTGAACAGCCCTCCCCCCGGGGGGGTTCGGAGAGAGCCAGTGGGGACTGGCCTTTGGGGGGAGAGCCTCCGCCTTCCCCCAAAGCTGACACCCAAGAACTGAGGCACCTCCGCGATCGGAGAAGGAGCAGCGTGCAGCAGGGTGTTCCGCTGTGCTTGGTTTGGCCGCTCCACCGGTTATTCAATTCAAGGAATGGACATATGAACTTGACGCCAGCGCCAGCGTTGCCTCAGGGAGGTTTTATTGCTTGAAAGTGCCGGTACTTCTCGGTGGCACAGCGGAAGCGATTTGCGAGGGACGCTTCTGCGCTTTTCCTACTTAATCTGGCTTCTATCCCTATTAATCTGGACGCTAATAGTGGCTGTGGCATTCGTGTACTTCGACATACCGATAGCCCGTAGCGTCAATCGGATTTTGGTATCGGCTGAAAGCCTGGCGGCGGGATTCGGGAGCGCTGTTCTTCTCGGCATCGAAGCGGCTGTTGCACTCTCGCTGATTATCATTCGCGTAACGCGTGACATTTATCGCCTTTTCGTGAGGCGACCGCGCTTGCATGCCTGACCTCCATCTGCGCCTATGCGATCAATGACACCACGCTGAAACTGTTTTTCGGGGTACCGAATCCTGCGGCCGTTTTGCAGGGGACCCAACATGTCTTCAACCTCCTGGCCGGCTCCTCGAAATGCAGCTTTCCCTCCGGCCACATGGTTCTCGCCGGCGCATTCGCCGGTGTTTTCATGCGACTTTATCGAAGCAGTATCTGGCCACTCTCCGCACTGCTGCTCATCGCGGCATTGCTGCTGGTCGTTAGTGACTGGCACTTCGTCAGCGATGTACTCGCCGGTGCATTCGTCGGCGTCTCCGCCGGCCTTTTGGCTGGCGAGGTGTGGCTCGCCCATTCAACGTAGGGAATCACGCAAGTGGCGATCGTGTCTACGGATTCCCGCTCTTGTTGCGTGAAAGGAAGCAGCGAAAGTGATCACCGATACCGCCCGAACGATAATCAAGCTCCAGCTCGCCAAAGACCGGTCCTCGACTGCAATCGCGGCTCAGGCCCAATCCGGGCTCCGGCCAAAACAGCATAAAGTTCCCCCGACAACTTTCATTTCAAACGGTCAGACGGCTATTCAGGATCATCGATCTTAAGTAGCGCCTGTGCTGCATCAGCCTAGGTGGCACGAAGATGGCGAAATTCTTTGTCTTAGGGATTTGATTTGGGCTTGGCGTTTAAGGATTCGCGATATGCCTCGATGCTCAAGGGAACGCAGACATGATTGCGCTCCGCAATGGTTAATTCGGTTTCCTGGCCCGCCGTCGCGACGGTGATACAGCAATCCAGACAGATGGAATCGATGGTTCCATCTTCTTTGCCGTAGTGGAGGAAGTGTTGCTCCCTTGGCGAATTTATCGGAGCGGCCCCCAAAGGAAAATGGGTTAACCTTAGCCGGAAAGTTGAGGCTTAGGATGTGACACGGGTCACCGCCGGGGTCCATCAGCGAAAGAGACGGGACCGCTACCCATATTCGCTGACCGTCGCCGCCGCGCGGTTTCGGACCTGAATTTCACAGGGAAAAGAACAAACGCGTCGTGCTACCATTCTGGCGCAGCCAATCACGACGGGAGATTGCGTTCGTGGCGACTGAAAACACGATTCAATCTCAACCGTTTCGTACATCCTCTGGGGTAAGACCATGCACCTTCTGCTGCCACATCTGCTTTGTGCTGCGTTGTTCGTGATCGTTCTATGTGTTCTGGCACGGCGGGCGGTACAGGAATATCGCGAATTCCACCTTTATCCGAAAGCCGGTGTCCATCTCGGAAGCGTTCGACGACGTGCCTTTTCGGTTGGCGGAAACGTCAGTCCAGACGTAATCGAAGCCACAGTCATTGGAATCCAGCAGTACAGGCGTCGCAATGAAGCTCACCGGGATCGTACAGCTCCGGGGCATGAGCGCATCGGGCATCAACCTGGTTCAAGAATTCCAGCGCTGTCCCCCGGACATTCGCGTCAAGTTTAGCCCCGATTTTTCCGCGTCGTTGCCGAATGGGAATCTTTCGACAGCCTAGCCCGTCTGACCCGGTTGGCCGCATCGATCCAAACCATCGACCAAAAACCTCCTCAAAGCGGCAATTGAAGCAAGCAGGGTAGTCCGATTATGTCGTCCCTATCCGCGAAATTCTATTCGGGCGATAGAGAAAGGCTCGCAGAAGCGGACCGTGCTCATTTGAGAGCTTTGCACTGAAGTGCAAAGCTATGCCCACCATTCAATCCTCAAATCCGGGTCCGCGATTCCCCTTCGGAGGACCCTCATGGAATCACTTTCTGGTGCCGCAGTTTCGCGCCATCCCGAAAGCGAAGGAATCATTACTCCCACCTCTGACTCGTGCTTCGCGGCCATTGCGCTATCGCAGCGGGAAAGCGAGTTGGAAAGAGCGAAGCTTTGAACACTTCTGCCGCCGAGAGATGCTTGATCTCTGGAAGATGTTCATGCGCGAGATCAAACGTGGAGATCGACAGCGGCAGCGGGTCAATCAATTTGAAGACCCTGAACCGCCGCGCAGATTATCACATTGATTTGTTAAGCGGCGGAATTGAAGGATTAGCTGCGACCGGGGTTGATCCCTGTTTGTCCTTCACCCAGCCGAATGGAGTGCGGCGAATATGGAATTCACGGACCGTATGCTGAAGGGCCAAGATTGTGGCGTCGAATCGTTTTCACGGCGGGCGAACAGTTGTTCTTCGAAGAAAAGCAGTTTCGCAGAAGCAGCTACAAAAAGAACGGCGGCCGACCACAGTCCTAAGTAGACAGATCAGTCGCCATAAATGGTGGAGCCTAATTCGCTCTATGAAGCATCTTAGTGCCCTTCGAAATTGGATGCTCTCCGATCCGTGGAGTTGCCGAGCGTATTATCGCCAAGATTTCAAACTGACCCACTCCCAGCAGACTGATCTTGGTGTATTTGCCCGTAAACTGAGGACTGCCCCGGTAAGTGAGAGGCCGGCGGCGGCGGGAGGCGACCCGGCGCCGGGCAGGCCGGTGTGGCTCCGGCTGAGCAGAGACGGGCCGGAGCCGCGCCGGGGCGGAAGAAGAACCACTCAGGTGGATGTCGCCCCCGATCCATTCCTTGTTGCATGCCGTTGTGAAGAGAGGACAACCGGGTTCCCCCGGCTGTTGCCGCCAGTCCTGATGGAGAAGAGAAGAGGATGAGCCAAGAGAGGGACGAACAGGAAAGGTCTGGTTACTGCGCAGAACAAAGGGGACGGGAACTGGCTTTCTAGGCAAGAGCATAGCACAGCCGGTTTGTTCTTCTGTCGCCGCCGTCTCTATAATCGCATCGGAACTTCCCATACATCGCGATGCGTGCGGAACTGGCTCAAGCGATCGAACTTTTGCGCAGCGATACACCCGAGGATGTCGAAAGGGCCCTGGGGATGCTGCGGCAGACGGTCTTCTCGTTCGCCATGAAGCTGTGCGGCAGCGGCGAGGCCGCCGAACATGTCACCAAGAGCGTGCTCCATCGCGGGCTGCGCCGGCTGGCTGATAACGAGGATGCTTCGGCGCTGGCGGTATGGATCTATAGGGTGACATGCAACCGCTGCTGGCTGGTGCGGCAGAAGGGCGCGGGGGAAAGACCGGTCCGGCTCGATAATCTTCTGCCGGGCTGGAGTGAGCTGGGTCTGCTGGCTGCCGACTCCCATCCGGAGAAGATGGTGCTGAGCCCGGAGCAGCAACGGCTGCTCGAAGAAGCCGTGCTGCGGCTGCCCGCGCGCCTGCGCATCGCGCTGGTGCTGCATGATATGGAAGAGTTGAGCACTGAGGAAGTGGCGCAGGTGATCGGCTGCCAGCCGAGGATCGTGCGCGGGCGGCTGAACCGCGGGCGGTGGATGTTGCGCAAGGACTTCAGCAGCCTCGTGCAGTCCCGATTGCAGATAGAGCGGCCAGTCACCAAGCCAGTACGCAGGCCAGAGAAACGACCGGCCGCCTGCGGCGAGTTCTTACGCCAGGCTTCCGAGTATGTCGATGGCCGCCTCGAGCCCCCCGGGGGCGAGCGCATGCGAGAACATCTGGCAGCGTGCCCGGACTGCCAGGCATTCCAGGGCGACCTGCGCGCATCGATCGAGCGCTGCCGGATGCTGCAGGTGCAGGGTCCGGAATCGGCCCGGGAGCGCATCCGGGTGCTCACTCGCCAGTACCGGCGCCACAGAGCAGCAGCAGGAGAGAGGAAGACGCCGCTGGCCGAAACCGCCGGGTGAGAGAGGCAAGCCGGAGCAGAAAACGGCCACATCGGGCACCAGCACATCCAGATAGCGGTTCTTATCCCGAGGTGCCGGCCGGAACTGGACTAGCAAATCCGCAGTTCGGGAGATCGGTAGCAGCGCGGCGGCCCCGCGCCGAAAACCACGAGACGAGGTGCAGAAAACCGTCCTTCCATTCCCCTTTTCCTTAAGGGCAGTGTCCGCAGCTGGAGCCCAGCTGCAGGCATGAGCGGCGGCGCCCAGAAGACTTGGTGCGATGGGAAGAGCCCCTGGAGCGACCCTGACCCCGAGCTGCAGCATCCAGG
>DASYWU010000070.1:0-7274 GCA_035935755.1 Occallatibacter sp.
TCGCGCTGGCGTCGCCCACCAACAACTCAAACCCGAGCTCGCCGAGCAGCTTGCGAAACCAGCGGTCGTTCCCCGTCGCTTCCACTCCTACCCGAACCTGCCTGCCCGACAACGAACGGTAAAACACCAACGCATCTTCCCGATGGCTCAACCGCCGCTCTTCGTACTCCCCCGTCTCCTGATCCACACACGCGATCTGCTGAAAACTGGGATGAAAATCACAGCCTATAATCATCATGCCCGGCTCCTTCTCCCGAGCTACACGGTCGTCTAGCAGCAACCAGTCTACTCAGCCGAAGGAGCCGGCGCTGTCATGCAATCATCCTTGACGCGTCTTTTGCGTCACGGGTGGGAAACCCCCACAGCCCGCGGGCTAACTCGCTAAAAAGAAAAAGGGCGGTAAGTTCAACAAAACACGCAGTAGATGGTGCGGCCAATTTTCATCCATCCGCGGGTCTGCAACGCCGATGTGGGACTAACTTGCTGTCTTGCTGACTCGCTGTTTTTGTCAACCCCCTCGCCTCGAAAAAACTTTGCAAGTCCCTGAAAACAAACGAAAGATTCCCGGACCGATTTTGCCGATTAATTCTTCCCGCCGGCGCACAATAGAAACATAGAACCAAATCCAGCAGAAATCCGGCGCTATCAGCTCATCGCCACGCGCGGACGACGCACTTCATCTCGCCGCGAAAAATGCTGAAAGCTGAAAGCTAATAGCTGATTGCTGTTCACTCTCCACGGTCCACTGTCCACTGTTTGCTGATCCCTGTTCCCTGATCCCTGTTCCCTGATCTCTGCTTTCAAGGAGCCTTCAACCATGGCCACCTTCTGTGAAAAATGCCACGCTTGCAACCGCCCATCGCCCGCCACATAATCGCCCAAAGGCCCTCCTGATTTTTCACTATGCAGCAATGCAGCAATGCAGCAATGCGCCCTCCGCCTGACCCCAGCAGGCGCCGGAGGCATGGACGAACCACCCGCATCGAGCCCAGGCACGGAACGATTCTCATGCTGCCCGCGTATCTCTGCGCGTACCATGGTGTCGTACCTTCAGGAGCTTCATGTCTACAGCCGTATCCGCTGCGCCGGCCGTCTCTGCGCAACCGATTCAGGTGGAAAAGTTCGTAAAACGCTTCGGCGCCACCGCCGCCGTGAATGGCGTTTCTCTCGCTCTGCACGCAGGCGATTGCCTGGGCCTTCTGGGCCCCAATGGCGCAGGCAAGACAACTCTGATCCGCGGCATTGTGGGCCGCGTTCTGCCGGACGGCGGCAGCATCCGCATCTTCGGTGCGGAAGCAGGATCGCGCACAGCGCGGCAGGTGCTCGGCTGGGTGCCGCAGGAACTGGCCATCTATCCACGCCTCACCTGCAGCGAGAATCTCTTCGCCTTCGGTAAATACCAGGGCATCTCCGGCAAAGAATTGGAAGATCAGATTGCATGGTGTCTGGGCTGGGCCTCTCTCACCGATCGCGGCAATGAGCCGGCGCGCAATCTCTCGGGAGGAATGAAGCGGCGCCTGAACATGGCCGCCGGCATCATTCATCGCCCGCGCCTGGTGCTGATGGACGAGCCTACGGTCGGAGTTGACCCGCAATCGCGCAATCGCATCTTCGAGATGATCGAGGCCCTCCGCGCGCAGGGTACATCAATTCTCTACACCACGCATTATATGGAGGAAGCGGAACGGCTCTGCAACCGCATCGCCATCATCGACCACGGCAGCATCATCGCTGAAGGCACCCATGAGGAGCTTGTCCGCAACGCATTCGGGAGCAGCAGCCAGGTAGTCGCGCGCTTCGCCGGTACGGAAAGCGCAATCGCCGAGTGGGTGGAAATCCGCGGCGGACGCTTCGCCGAAGGCGTGGCGCAATTCACGGTTCAGCATCCCAGCGAGATTGCCGCACTGCTCGACGATGCCGGCGCGCGCGGCTTTCAGCCGGAGGACGTTTCCTTGCGGCGCCCGAACCTCGAGTCGGTCTTTCTCCACCTTACCGGAAGGGAGCTGCGCGAATGATCTTCGCCATTGTCCGCACCGCGCTCACCGGACTGCGCCGCGACCGCGCATCTCTGGCGCTCAATTTTGTGCTGCCGATTGCCTTCTTCACCATCTTCGCTATGGTCTTCAGCGGCCAGCACGACACTATTCCCCGCGTTCACCTGATCGTCGTGGACCAGGATCACAGCGCCGCATCGCGCGACCTCGTGCGCGGCCTGCAGCGGGAGGGATCGCTCCAGGTGACTACACATCCCGAGGCGAAGCAGCATGCCTCCATCCGTCCCGACTACACCGCTTCAAGCGCCGAAGCCGCCGTCAAATCCGGAGATTTTCCCGTAGCGCTGATTATTCCCGCGGGATGGGGCGCTCACCCCGTGGACTTCGGGGCGAATGAGCAGCAGGGCCCGAAGCTCAGGTTGCTCAGCGATCAGAGCGATCCGATTGCGCCGCAAATTGTAAACGGGTTGCTGCAGAAGGCTGCGATGACGGCGATGCCCGCTTCCATGGCGAACGAAGGAATGAAGTACACCGAAGAGTACCTCGGCACCTTCACGCCGGAGCAGCGCAAGCGATGGGATGAAAACATGCGGTACCTCGAACAGGTGCAACAGGAGCGCGCGAATGAGCCGGACGCGAACAGCTCTAGTGCAAAGTCGACATCCTCTTCGGTATTCAGCGGCGGCATCGTTGCGGTGGATACGCATTCCGTGGTCGGTGAACACAAAAACAAAAACCTGATCTCGTTCTATGCCGCCGCTATCGGAGTCATGTTCTTGCTCTTTACGGCGAGCGGAGCGGCGGGCTCGCTGCTGGACGAGGCAGACAGCGGCACGCTCGATCGCGTGCTGAGCTCGCGCGTAACCATGAGCGCGCTGCTTGGCGGCAAGCTGGCCTTCAACACTCTTCTCGCCTTCGCCCAGCTTGTCGTCATGTTTCTCTGGGGCTGGGCCGTCTTTCACCTCGATTTCTTCACCCACATTCCCGGCTTTCTCGTCATGGGACTGTGCACCGCGTTTGCGGTGGCCGCCTTCGGCATTCTGCTGGCCAGCATGTGCCACACGCGCGGGCAGCTTGGAGCAGTCTCTACGCTGCTCATCCTCATCATGTCCTCGGTGGGTGGCAGCATGTTCCCGCGCTACCTGATGCCGCAGGCGATGCAGAAGGCCGGCCTGTTCACCATCAACGCGTGGGCAATCGACGGCTTCACCAAGGTCTTCTGGCGCGATCTCCCTGTCATTTCGCTCTGGCCGCAGGTCGGGGTTCTGCTCGGCGTGGGCGTCGCGCTGTTCATCCTGGCGCGCCGCATCGCACGCCGTTGGGAGTTTGCCTAACTCCATCCCGGTATGGATCATTCGCCGCCCGATCCGCGCTTCCTGGCGCTCTACCGATGCGGGCACCCCGGCCAGCAACACGGCCTGCGCATTCCTTCCTTCAGCTCCGAGCACACCCTCTCCAAATGCTGCCTTCTCGTCTCCGGCTTCTTCACCGACATTACCCAGCAGATCCATTCATTGCGCGCCAGTGGCGTTATGTCCTCCCATTTCGCCCGCGCCTCTGCGTCGGAAATAAGCGCTTCTCGTAAATCCGCCGGTACGTCATGCACTGCGCCGGTGGAAAGCTTCGTTGCCATGCCTTCACTCTACACTTGACGCTCCGTCCCTGACTCTCTGCTCGCACGAATCGCCTCGGCGCGGTGCGCTATCCTACGCCAGATGCCCGCAACGCCTTATCCGGTCCGCATTGGGTACAGCGCCGCCATCTTTCTCGGCGCCTTTCTGCTCTTCGCGATCGAGCCGTTGGCGGCCAAGCGTTTGCTGCCCGCGCTCGGTGGCTCCTCTGCGGTCTGGATCACCTGCCTCGTCTTCTTTCAGAGCTTTCTCCTTTTCGGCTATCTCTACGCCCACGCTCTCGCCCGCCGCGACCGCTCGCGCTGGCCTACGTTCCTCCACATCGCCCTCCTCGCCCTGGCCGCGGTCCTCCTCGCCGTCACCCGCCCGCCCGATCTCACCCGCGCCGCAGATCATCCGGTCACAGCCATCTTTTCCGCTCTTTCGATCTCCATCGGTCTGCCCTTCCTGCTGCTCTCGTCCACCAGCCCGCTGCTACAGGACTGGTGGGCCAGGCAGCAGCAGAGCCGCATCCCTTGGCGCCTCTTTGCCCTCTCCAATGCCGGATCGTTGCTCGCCCTGCTGCTCTATCCTTCGCTTATCGAGCCGCGCCTCACGCTCGGCCTCCAGCGCACCGCCTGGGCCTGCGGCTTCGTTCTCTATGCTGTCCTCTGCGCCGTCCTTGCCTGGAGCGTGCGTGCCGCCGTGGCTCTCCCGCAGCCCGATCCCGCGTCAGCCGATGCCGCTCCGCGCTCTTCCACGCGCGCCCGCCTCCTCTGGTTCCTGCTTCCCGCCGCCGCCGCCATGCAACTCTGCGCCGTTACCAGCCACATCAGCCAGAACATCGCCGCCATTCCCCTGCTGTGGATCCTGCCCCTCGCCGTCTACCTGATCACCTTCATCCTCGCCTTCGAATTTCCCGCTCTCTATCGCCGATACATCGTCATCGGCATGCTGGTCGTTCTGCTGGCAAGTCTCAGCATGATGCTCTCCACGCCCGACGTCACCTTTCCCATTGTCCTCAACATCAGCTTCTTTCTCGCAGAGTTGTTCTTCGCTTGTTATTTCTGCCACGCCGAAACCTACGCACTCCGTCCGGCTCGCTCCTCGGAAGGCACTCTCTTTTATCTTCTCGTCGCCGCCGGTGGCGCAGTCGGGACCTTCTTCATCGGCATCCTCTGCCCCCTGCTCTTCAGCGCGAATTACGATTTCGCCCTCGCCTTCCTCGCCACCGCTACCCTGGCCCTCGCCGCCACCTGGTACGCCGGATGGCGCCAGCAACTGCTCTGGTCCGCCGTAACCGCAGGGATGCTCGCACTGGTCATCGCGCTGCATATTGCCTATGCGCACGACACGCTGCTCGAGGAGCGCAACTTCTACGGTGCGCTGCGGGTCAAGGAATCACATTTCCCGCCGCAGGCCCAGACCGTTCGCGCTCTCTTCAACGGCACCATTCAGCACGGCACGCAATGGTTCGCTCCGCAGTTCCGCCGCACGCCGACCACCTACTACGCCGCCGATTCCGGCATTGGACTCGCACTGCGCTTCTGCTGCGGCGATCGCCCCCGCAACATTGGTGTCATCGGCCTCGGCGCAGGCACCATCGCCGCGTACGGTCGTCCCGGCGACCGTATCCGCTTCTACGAAATCAATCCTGCCGTCCTGCCCATCGCGCAACACCTCTTCACCTATCTGCGCGACTCGCAGGCGCAGACGTCCTTCGCCCCCGGCGATGCCCGCCTTTCCCTCGCCGCCGAGCCGCCGCAGCACTTCGACTTGCTCGTCATCGATGCCTTCACCGGCGACGCCATCCCCGTCCACCTGCTTACCACGCAGGCCATGCAAATCTACCGCCGCCACCTCGCCCCCGGTGGCATTCTCGCCTTCAACGTCTCCAATCAATATCTCGATCTGGCTTTTGAAGTCGCCGCTCTTGCAAAGGTCAGCGGCATGCAGGCTCGCCTCGTCAGCAGCCAACCTAACGACACCCGCGGTGAGTTCCGTGCCAGTTGGGTCCTCGTCACCGACGATGCGGATTTCTTCGGCCTGCCGGCGATCGTCTCCACAGCGCGCGTCATTCGCCTCCAGCCCAACCTCCGTGCATGGACCGACGACTACTCCAGCCTCTTGCCCATCCTGCAATGGCGCCTGCCGAACTCCGAATAGCCCTGTTGCGGGCTCCGCCGCAAACCCATGCGGGACGAAGCAGATAGTGGGTGAGATGTAACGCTTTATCAGCGAGAGCTTTCCTCACGCCCCTTCCTGCGGCACGAGAAATCCAATCGCACCCAGCCGTAGCCTGCGGGCAGGCCTGCTGCAGCCCCTGACTTGCATTGTTCGTTGCCGATCCGGAACTTTCGAGATCCAGATGCCCGCCCGAACAAAGAATCAGCAGGATTCAATGCGACCGTGAGCCGGCATTCCGAGCCATTCCGCCGGCTGGACTGTAATCGAATATTTGTTTCCACTGCTCCAGAAGCCAAGGCTCACAGATGTGGCGCTGTTCAGCCTGGTCTAATTCCCGCTCGCGCTTCGCGATCGCAACCGTGAGAAAACAGCGCTTGCAGGTAGATTCCACCGTACGATGCCCGGTGGAACGGCGAACAAAAGTGTTCTGAATAGGCAAAGCCATAAAAACACCTATTTGAGAGCGATGCGCTCACTACTGGCTGCGCGGAGCCTGCGATCGGGACCGGAACAGCAGAGAAAGTAACTGAATAGTAATCCACAGGGCTGTGGAAATCCAGGACATTTTTTCGGTTGAGCCGCGGACCCGCGGGAGATGCGATTGCCTTACTTCAGGCGCAAAAAGTGTGCCTCTTTGGGATTGGAATTATGGCCTTTGCAATCTCGATTCGCTCGACGTGCAGCAACCAGGATGAGGGACTCCGAGACATAGCTCGGCAACTTATCGCGCCGGGAATCGTCTGCACAGGTCCGTATTCACTGCACAGTTGTTCTCAACGCCATCTTTTCGGAAAAAAAACGTTGCCTCCCCAAAGAGGCTGTGAAATGATGTCCTCAAATAGTTTTTGAGTTGTTGCCTGTGACCGGATCTCCGCGTGGATGAGAAGTATTGCAGCGTCTGCAATAGGTGAGTTGAACTGCGCTGTAATTGCTCTCGGTTCCGCTGAGGATTCGGCCCAATTCCCCGTCCGGGTGGCGTCGCGAACCACTCCGCTGGGATGGATATAAGAGGTTACTGAGTAGTTCGACCCTGGCGCGTTTCGACCTGTGCCTCTCAGAAAAGCCCTTTCCTAATTAAAGCTGTCTCTGGCTCCTCATCGGAAGCGAGGGCCGAGGCTCGTCCCAACGCGTCTGCCTGCAACGAAAGGGATTCTCATGAGAAAGCTTGGGTTTTTGTCAGTCCTGTTGTGCTCATTCTCTATCTTCACTGTGCCCGCCATGGCGGGTGTTACCGTGTACAGCCCCTCCAGCGGCGAGCAGGTTGCCTCTCCCTTCAAGCTCTCCGCGATTGCAACCAACTGCGGTTCCGCCAATGTCGACGCCATGGGCTACTCGTTCGATACCAGCTCCGACACGACCGTGATCAAAGGCCAATCGATCGATGCCTCGATCGACGCCCCTTCCGGGCCTCACACTCTGAAGGTGAAGGCATGGGGCCCTGGCACTGTGTGTGTTCAGGATGTGGCCATCAACGTCAGCCCCG
>DASYWU010000071.1:0-133697 GCA_035935755.1 Occallatibacter sp.
CTCACTCTCCAGCTCGAGCCGATAATCCAGCTTGCCTTCCGGTGTGTAGATCAGGGCGAGAAGGTACACATTGTCAGGAGGCAGCGGCTCGAAGGGATACAGAAACACCGCATAGCCAGAGTGGAGCGGGACCTTCTGTATGGGAAAAATGTGCAGCTTTGCAAACTACGTGCGGCGGCTTTAGCCGCGGGCCTCTGGCCACACACATCCGCAGCGCGGCAAAAAAAAAGGAGTGTCATCCCGAACGCGGCCGAGGGACCCGCAGTTGCCTTTCGCCACGTCCGCCTCGCCGACTCTACCCAGCGGAGTAGCGCCACCCACGTACGCATCGACCTATTCATCACCAGCGATTAGCCCCAACATCGAACCGGCATCCCGATCTTCGCCTGCGTTGCCCATAGGGACATCACTTTTACAGCCCTCGATAGCCCCGGAGGGATGCTTTCTAACTGCCCCGACCATGTTTGCAACGGACGCTGGAGCGTTGCCGCTCACCCCGGCCCTCTGCCACGTTCACGACGTTGAACCGATTGCCCCACCACCAATTGGCGAGAAGCGCGTTTGCCGATCCTTATCTTCCGTTCATTGCGGAGGCCACCCCTCTATGAGTGATTTGCCCTGAAGTCGACAACAGACAAACAGACGCATTTGTCAGGCTAGCCCGTTCTAGGTCCAAGTGGCATTCCTTGAACCGTGCATCCACCTTACTTGTCCGCAGCCGGCAGATCGACGAGCTAGGCGGACAGAATCAATTCAGCGATCATCACCAACGCTTCGACACGCAGCCATCGCTGACTTAGAAGTAGTCGGCCTGATCCGGAGTTGCGCTTTTCCCGTACCCAAAGCAGTATCCGGCTTCCGCAACAGAGTGCCAGGGGCACGATGATGACCTTCATCATGAATGCCCATCTCCAGGTCGTCCGTGGTAAAGGCGCCAAAGATCGGCCTAGACCCCTCCAGGCGTGGTAAATACCACTCAGGGCAACAACAACGAGGGCACTTTTAACTGTACGCGAAGGCCGCCTGCCGAACTGAATCGCGCCTCCCGGACTTGACCCTACTGCCAAGTGAGGAGCAACGACAGGACCAGCGATCGCCGTGTTCCGCGAGTTCTGTCTTCTGCCTAGGCCGGCACGGTACAATGCCGAATTACACGGTGGCTCAATCTGAGAACCGTCAGTTGCATTTTGACTGCTGAAGCTAAGCTAGGCACGTGATGACTCTGAACAGTGCAGTGAGTCGCGCTGACTATTTGGATTTTGACCTCTATATCCAAAGGTCCCCCGAGGGCTACCGCGCCAGGGTATTAAGCTCCCCTGCAGGCCAAGCGACTAGTGTTTTTGGCACCGTTTTCTCGGACCTCGAGCTGGACAACTTCATTCTGCGTCTCGGTCGTCGCAGGGATCGAGGTATGCGGCGCATCGATTCCCCTGAGACAAAAGCTGCCAAGATTCTTGGTGACCGTCTATTCACCGTGGTATTCGGGGGTGACGTGGCGGCTTGTCTTCGCAGTAGCATCGATCAGAGTGCCCAGCGGGGGGTAGGCCTGCGAATTCGCCTGCGTTTGACAGACGTTCCCGAGCTGGCATACCTGCCGTGGGAATACCTCTATAACCAGAGCTTGAATCGGTTCATAGCCCTCTCTCCTGAGACACCGATTGTGCGCTATTTGGAGCTGCCAGAGCCGGTTTGGCCCTTGGTGACCACGTTGCCCCTTCGAGTTTTGGTCATGATTTCGAGCCCCAGCGACTATCCCTCTCTCGATGCTGACAGGGAATACGCGAAACTAAAAGATGCGCTGCATGCCCTAGAACGGCGGGGACAGGTGGTGTTGGAGCGCCTATTGGATGGTACATCTGCAACCTTGCTGCGTCGCCTACAGAAGGGACACTATCATGCTTTTCACTTTATCGGTCACGGAGGTTTTGATCGAGATAGCCAAGACGGATTTCTGATATTCCAAGATGAGATGAAGCGAGGTCGCGCTCTGAGCGGACAAGATCTCGGCATACTGCTCCAAGGTCACCGGTGGATGCGATTGGCTGTCCTGAATGCCTGCGAGGGAGCACGTTCTTCACGCGAAGACCCGTTTGCAGGTGTCGCTCAGAGCTTGGTACAACAAGGCACGCCGGCGGTCGTTGCCATGCAGTTCGAGATAACCGATGAAGCGGCAATTACCTTCTCACACGAGTTCTATGGGTCTCTGGCCTATGGCAACCCCGCAGATGCGGCGTTAGCTGAAGCCCGCAGAGCAATATTCGCCCAAGGCAACGGCCTCGAATGGGGCACGCCGGTTCTATACATGCGCTCGCCCGATGGACGAATCTTTGACGTGGCGATATCAAATCAAGTGAAATCGCAAACACTTCATGTAGCCGATGAGCGTCAAGGACCAAAGGTAATCAGAACATTTAGTCAGGTTAGCAGTTTCGCGAGGCTGACAATGTTTGCCGGCTTTCTTGCGGCCCTCGCTTGGATAGCGGAAGAAGCAACAGGGTTTGCAGCCCTCTTTTACGAAGCGCCCTGGGCTTGGCCCATAGGCGGAGGACTTGCCGGGTTAATCACTGGGTGGGCCATTCGTCGTCGAGGCCATTTCTTTCGACGCACACAGTTGCTCGTACTGGCCCTTTCCTGGAGCTGCAGTTGGGTTTTTGCTACCCGTTTCCGCGACTTGGTGAGTGCCGCCAGCGCCTTAGGAGGCGTTTTCGTTTTCTGGCAACTTAGCAGAGAGCAACGATAGAGCGTACATTTTTCTCACCGGATTGGGTGCCAATGGAAGAGCGTTCAAGCAAATCCGCGAGCTTTCCGAAACACGTTTTGCGCAGGCTGTTCTACATCGTTCCGACCGTATTCGTTTGCCTATTGTTCCTCCCTGTGAACACTTGGGCGCGGGGTCCATTAACCAAAGCAGAAGTCATCGACATACTTAGGACGAGTGAACCCTCGATTTTGAAAGAATTCGTGATAAAACACCGCGCAAGACTTTACGGTGTCGAATTTCCGATGACGCAGGATACGGAGCACGAACTAAGAGATGCTGGCGCTTCTGAGGGGCTGTTGTCAGCCTTGCGCGCATTGGCCCCTTCGCCTCCGCCGCCTCCAAAGCCCCGACCTCTCGTCGAGGGGACCTATGAGCTTGAGGACATTCAGATTAGTCTTAATCAACACACTTTCCCAAAAGGCGCATTGGTGTTGTCGAAGCTGTCGGAAGATGAGTTTCGATTCGAGATTAATTTCGACAACAATAGGTACAAGTACCAAGGGAGGTTCAAGCTTTCCGCCGATCTTTGGGAAGGGACTATCGAGTCGTATTCTGAACCTGGCGAGACAGAACCTGCCTCGCAACACTTCTATCTGTGTTACGCGGAGGCGTACAGCGATAATTCGCTCACAGTTGTCATTAACGGGGAGATCCTCAACTGGTGGAAGTAGCGAGGAGTCCGCCAGCCCGCGCGTTACAGACCTACAGCGCTTGACCGCGTGATCAATGCCTCTTGATCGTTACGCCAATCTCCGCGCGAGATTCTCTTGCAACACGGAAATGATAGTATACTTCCGAAAACCCCACCTAACCGATGTTTCTCACAGATTTCGGAGGAAAGATGTCTCACCACGTGACGTTTCGGCTTGAATCTGGAGAGTCCTTTGCCGCTGAGGTTGATGATCCGATCGAGGACCATAAAACTGTGCGCGGACTTGGTGCGCGAACCGAATTGATCATAGAGTCCAGTAAGACATTTGAGGCCGCCATCCAGAATGTGCAGCGAGCAGCTGAAGTCTTGGTTGACCGTCTCCGCTCGCTATCGAGAAAACCCGACGAAGTTTCAGTGGAGTTTGGCGTTAAGTTAAGCGCGGAGGCTGGTGCCATCGTGGCTAAGGCTTCTACTGACGCCAATTTCAAAATTACCCTTAAGTGGAAAGGGAATGAAGGAACATAGCCTTGCCTTTGCTCTCAGACGACTAAACTTCGCGCGGTACGGCCATCCACTTTGACGTACAGTCGCCTATCGTGACTTGTGCCTGCCCCGATCGGGACGGATTCATCGCACATTCGGACGAGCGGTAAATCGCCGAGTCACTCATCTATACGCATTGCTACCCGAAAGTCGGCTAAGGCCCCAGGATTCGGGGTATGCTCGCGACCCTTCGGGTCGCGTGCTTCATTTCTTGTTTTTGTGTTTGGCTTACCCAGGACTGCCCCCTCGGCTGGCGCCTTCGGGGTTGTCCTGGGCTATCCTCAGTCGTCCCTCCGGGACTGTTTGCGCCGATGGGTACCGGCAAGCCGGCTCTTCGCCGGGAATCCCGGGTCGGGGTGCACCCCCAGCCCTTGTCAATACCCTTACCCCGAAAAAACTTTGCAAGTGAAACGAAAGATTCCCGAACCAATTTTGCCGATTAATTATTCTCGCCGGCGCACAATAGAAAACATAGAACCAAATCCATCAGATATCCGGACAGAGCTGTTGGGCAGGTGGCCCACTCATCGCTCCCAAAGTCGGCACCCATGCACGTCGGGCTGTGCCCTGTTCATCGCGGCTCTATCGCGATGAGCGGGCGTTCGCCCCGGTCGGCTCTAATCTCCGGTGACTGGCCGTTGATCGTAAATTGAACCGGCGTGAGCATTTGCCCTAGCTAGTAGCGTTTTCGGAAACTAAGCAGTCAGTGCGGCGGTAAATCGCCGAGTCACTCATCTATACGCATTGCTACCCGAAAGTCGGCTAAGGCCCCAGGATTCGGGATATGCTCGCGACCCTTCGGGTCGCGTGCTTCATTTCTTGTTTTTGTGTTTGGCTTACCCAGGACTGCCCCTCGGCTGGCGCCTTCGGGGTTGTCCTGGGCTATCGTCAGTCGTCCCTACGGGACTGTTTGCGCCGATGGGTACCGGCAAGCCGGCTCTTCGCCAGGAATCCCGGGTCGGGGTGCACCCCCAGCCCTTGTCAATACCATCACCCCGAAAAAACTTTGCAAGTCCATGAAAACCAACGAAAGATTCCCGAGCTAATTTTGCCAATTAATTATTCTCGCCGGCGCACAACAGAAAACATAGAACCAAATCCACCAGATATCCGGACAGAGTCGTCAGCTAGAGCACTTTCGGCCAGATCGTTTACAGGGCACGGAGGCATTAGTGGCTTCCCACCCTTCGCGCAAAAAGCCGCGCGAAGGATGGGGCACGGAAAGACAGGGCACGGAGGCATTAGTGGCTTCCCACCCTTCGCGCAAAAAGCCGCGCGAAGGATGGGGCACGGAAAGTTTGTTAACACTTGAATCGAAAATACCTTAATAGCTAAGGGCTAAAAGCTGATAGCTGATCTCTCCTTCCAAGGAGCCCTCCACCATGGCTAACTTGTGCATCCGATTACCGAGGCAGACCTGTCAGAATGCCCGCGTCTGGGCCGCAATCAACCGCATCACCGTCACTGAAGCCGTGCGCCTCTTTCTCGAGAGGCTTGCGTTGGTTTCCGCAGACAGACGCGGCGTCGCTCCTGCCCGATCCGCTGCCGCTCGCGGCGCAACGCCTTCTGCCGCCCCTGGCGCTGTCATTTCCGCGCCGTCCGCCGTCACAGCTCGCTGCAGCGATGGAAGCCCCGCGCCCGCATCCAGCCGGCGCCGGGCCCGGTGACCGCCCAAAACTCCCGATCTATTTTTCACTATGCAGCAATGCTGCAATGCGGATTCGGCCTCACGCCTCTATCCCTACTCGTGCCCCGCCGCAGGCAGTTCCTTCTGTCCCGCATTGGGCGGCAAATCCTCGCGCCCCTGCAGCCGATCGTAAAGATAGATATCGCTGACCGTTCCCAGCGCCTCGTTGTAAAGGCTCTCCACGCCGGTCAGCTCCTTCAGTTCCTCGCTGAACTTGTGCACCGCATGCAGATGGGCCGCCGTGGCCGGCAGCTCGTGCGTCGCCGACTTGATGAACTTCTGGTAGCCGCGATCGACCAGCCGCGCCACTTCGCCGCGCACCATGATGCCGGGGCTGATCATCAGCACGCCGGGAGCATTCTTGTCCGTCGCCGGAATAACGACCGCACCGGCGCCGTACCTGGTCACCAGCATGCCGCCGGGCGCGCCCTGGTAGGCGCTGACATCAAATGAGTGGGCGCGCAGAATCTCAAGCGCCTGATCGAAGTTAGGTTTGCGCGGTTTTTTTGCCATCGCCCTCATCCAGTCTGCGAGGATAGGGATGGGCCTTCCGGTGAAAGCTTCCCTGAATCAAATCTCGCATACCGGGAGCAAGAATCGCAATTTCGCATGGTCAGCATCCGGCAGGAAACAGCACCCGGCGCAACGCTGGGCTCGTCTCTCATTGGCCGCATCGGCGGCACGCCCCTGGTCCGTCTTGATGCCGTGACGCGCGGCCTGGAAGGCATTGTGCTGCTCGGCAAAGCCGAGTGGGCGAATCCCGGCGGCAGCGTAAAAGACCGCGCCGCGGCTTCGATGATTGAAGATGCCCGCGCCCGCGGCCTGCTCACGCCAGGCAAGGTCGTCCTCGACGCCAGCAGCGGAAACACGGGAATCGCGGTAGCCATGCTCGGCGCCGCGCAGGGATTTCCCGTCCATCTCGCCATGCCGCGCAATGTTTCGCCGGAACGCAAACGCATTCTCCACGCCTACGGAGCCGTAGTCGAATGGACCGATCCCGACCTGGGCTCCGACGGCGCCATCTACCGCGCCCGCGAACTGGCGGGCAACGATCCCCAGCGCTTCTGCTACATCGATCAGTACTCCAACGACGCCAACTGGCTCGCCCACTATCGCGCTACGGGTCCGGAAATCTGGGAGCAGACTGCCGGCCGCATCACGCATTTCGTAGCCGGCCTGGGCACCACCGGCACGTTTACCGGCACGACCCGCCGTCTCAAGGAACTGAACCCGGCCATTCAGGCGATCAGCTTTCAGCCCGATTCGCCATTCCATGGTCTTGAAGGGCTCAAGCACCTCGGCTCCGCCCTGGTTCCGGCGATTTACAACCCTTATCTTGCCGACCGCGATCTCGCCATCGAAACTGAAGCCGCCTATGACATGGCCCGCCGCCTGGCGCGGGAGGCAGGGGTACTCGTCGGCATCTCGGCCGCGGCGGCCGTTGTGGCCAGCCTCAGAATTGCCCGGGAAGAGGCGACTGCCGGCCGACAGGCGGTGATTGTAACCGTGTTGCCTGATGCCGCCGACAAGTACCTCAGCGAACGTTTCTGGGAGGAACAATGAGCATTTTGCGCCTGCCCCGGGCGGTCTACGACGCGGTTCGGGCCCATGGCGAAGAAACCTACCCGTTCGAGTGCTGCGGTGTGCTCCTTGGCCGGCCCATCGACCACGGCTGGGAGATCGAGCTCGCCATGCGCGCCGGCAACAGCCGCACCGATTCTGCGCACAACCGCTACGGCATTGCTCCCGTAGAACTGGTCCGCATCGAGCGCGAGGCTCGCGACCTGGGGCTCGAGATCGCGGGCTTTTACCATTCTCACCCCGGTCATCCCGCCCGCTGGTCGGCGACCGACCTCGAAGAAGCGCATTGGATCGGCTGCGCCTACGTCATCACCGAAATCGATCACGGAAGGGCGATCAAGACCAACTCCTTCCTGCTCTCCGGAACCGTCGAAGAAGATAAGCGCTTCGAAACCCAGACGCTTGAAGTCTTCGAGCCGTAGTTCGATTGCAGAGAATAATACTCGCGCTCTCCTTTCCAATTTCCCGGTGACACCGACAACCTCTGGGAGATCACAAAACTACTTCTTTACACTTCGAGTTTCCGGCAGCATAATGACTCCACCCCAGAGAGCCAAGCGTTTTCCATGGTCTCCCCTGTTCGCTCGAGATCTCTGAGCAAATCAAAGGAGGATCTCACCCCATGAACAAGATTATGTGTGCCCTGATCGGCGTGTCGTTCGCCGCGATGGGCAGTTCCTTCACCACGGCGCAGGAAACCTCCGCCGCTGAAATGACGGGCCCCCCGGCCGTTCTTCAGATACAGCGGGAATTCCTCAAGCCGGGCAAAGCCGGCGTCATCCACGACCGGAGCGAAAGCAATTTTGTGCAGGCAATGGCTCACGCCAAATGGCCCACCCACTACTTCGCCCTCAATTCCCTCTCAGGTCCGGCACGGGCCTTGTATTTCACTCCCTATGCTTCTTTCGACGCCTGGGAGAAGGACCGCGCCGCTGTAGAGAAAAACACCGAACTGTCGGTCGCGCTCGAGCGGGCCGAGCAATCCGATGGCGATCTGCTCAGTTCCTTCGACGAAGCCGTCCTCCAATACGACCCCGACATGAGTTACCATCCACCCGCCGGCCTCGGTAAAATCCGCTACCTGGAGATCACCGTCTTCAAGATTCATCCCGGCCACGGGATGGATTTTCGCAGCCTTGTCAAGATGTACGTTGACGGAGTGGGCAAAGCCGGAATGGAAGACGCCAATTGGGCTACATTCGAAATGGCCTACGGCGGCGGCGATGAATACATCGTAATGAGCACTGACAAATCCATGGCCGACATCGATAAGAGCAACGCCGATGGGAAGAAGTTCCGCGACGCCCTTGGCGAGGAAGGAATGAAGAAATTCAGCGAACTCGAAGCTGCCTCGGTAGAAAGCATCGATTCGGAGCTCTTCGCCATCAACCCCAGGCAGAGCTATCCGCCGCAGAGCTGGATCGACCAGGATCCCAGCTTCTGGAATGCGAAACCGATCATGGCGTCTGCGGCCAAGCCCGCCCTCGCCAAGGACAAAAAGGCAAAGTAATCACGCCGGGCATCGGCGGAAATGAATTCTCGGCTCGAACGGCAGCCCCGGGCGAAAGGGCACGGGGCTGCTTTTGTGTGTATTCGCCAGTGTCCGAAAATCACGCAGCCGTTGACCTGCCTCTTGGACCCGGTAAGCGCGTTGATTCATCATATATATAGAGAACAGCGCCGGATTTGGATCCGGGCAAGGACAGCTTCCCCATGAAGATTTTCATTCCTACGCCGCTACGCGCCTATACTGGCGGCAACCAGGCGGTCGAGATCGAAGCCGACACGGTTGCGGCGGCGCTCGACAGCCTCACCGGCGCGCATCCGGCACTGCGAAACCATCTCTTCACCCCGGAGGGCAAACTTCGCGCATTCGTTAACCTTTATCTGAACGACGAAGACGTGCGCTATTTGCCCGCCAAAGAAGGCACGGAGGTAAGCGCCTCCGACACTCTTTCCATTATTCCCTCTATTGCCGGAGGATCACTGAGCACGAATCAAGGATGGGGAATCACGAAGCACGAATCACGGATCGAAGACCACCGAGACTGACATTATGAGCACCGCGATTGAAAACGCCACACTCCCCGAACTCAGCACGGACGAGCTCGCTCGCTATTCGCGCCATATTACCTTGCCGGAAGTCGGCCTCGAAGGCCAGCGCAAACTGAAAGCTGCGCGCGTGCTTTGCGTCGGCACCGGCGGACTGGGCTCGCCACTCGCTTTCTATCTCGCCGCCGCCGGTATCGGTACTCTGGGCCTGGTCGACTTCGACGTCGTCGATGCCAGCAACCTTCAGCGCCAGATCATCCATTCCACGCGCGATATTGGCCGCAAGAAACTCGACTCTGCCGCCGAAAAACTCATCGCGCTCAACCCGGCGCTCAACGTCGTAAAGCACGAGACCATGTTGTCGAGCGCCAACGCAATGGAGATCCTCAAGGACTACGACATCGTGGCCGACGGTACCGACAATTTCCCCACGCGCTACCTGGTGAATGACGCATGCGTCCTGCTTGGGAAGCCAAACGTCTACGGATCGATTTTCCGCTTCGAAGGCCAGGCCAGTGTCTTCGCCGCGGAAAAGGGCCCGTGCTATCGCTGTCTTTATCCCGAGCCGCCACCGCCCGGCCTTGTTCCCAGTTGCGCCGAAGGTGGCGTACTTGGCATTCTGCCAGGCCTCGTGGGGGTCATTCAGGCAACCGAGGTGATCAAGCTCATCCTCGGGCAGGGCGAGCCGCTGATCGGCCGGCTGCTGCTGGTCGACTCGCTCGCAATGCGTTTTCGCGAGCTCAAGTTGCGCAAAAATCCGGAGTGCCCAGTGTGCGGTGAGCATCCCACCGTTACGCGTCTCATCGACTATCAGCAATTCTGCGGCATGGCGCCGTCTACACCCCAGGAGAAGGCAGTGAAAAATGGCATCCCGCAGATGAGCGTGCAGGAATTGAAACAGCGCATGGACGCAGGCGACGACATCTTTGTCCTCGACGTTCGCGAGCCATTTGAATATCAGATCGCCAACATCGGCGGGACGCTGATTCCCATGAATACCATCCCCGCACGCCTGGGCGAGATCGACCGCAACCGCGAAATTGTGGTTCATTGCGCTGTCGGTGGGCGCAGCCAGCGCGTCGCTGAATTTCTGAAGCAGAACGGCTACGAGAAAGTAGCAAATTTAGCCGGCGGAATCAAAGCATGGAGCGAACAGATTGATCCATCTGTGCCAAAATACTGATACGCAAGCCGGAGTCGCCCTCCAATGAACGCAGTCCTCGAAATCCCGGTCCTTCCCCCGCGCAGTATTCTTCTCAACCCGCCTCTGAGCGATGAGGAGTTCGAACGGCTGAGCGCGCAATGCGAAAACGCATTGCTCGAGCGCAGCAAGGAAGGAGCAATACTGGTGAATGCACCCGCGGGAGGGATGACCAGCGACGGCAACAGAGAAATCATCGCGCAATTGAGCAACTGGTGGAAGCAGCACCGGCGCGGCCGTGCCTTTGATTCAAGCTGCGGTTTCTTTCTGCCTGATGGATCGTGTCTCAGCCCGGACGCTGCATATGTGACGGCGGAGCAGTTGGCGGGACTTACGCGATCTCAGCTGGCGCACTTTCTTCGCCTCGCGCCGGCATTCGTCATTGAGCTGGTGTCAGACTCAGATCGGCATACTGAAGCGGTTGCAAAGATGGAATCCTGGATCGCAAATGACGTGCAACTCGCCTGGCTGGTGGACCCTTACAAAAAGCGAGTTCACTTCTATCAGTTGGGCGCGCAGCCCCGCATTGAGGACGGCAAGAAGGTAACAGGCACAGGCCCGGTCGAGGGATTCGTCTTCGACGCTGAAGAAGTCTGGCGCTGTTACGAATGAGTCGCCCGGCCAAACAGGACCAGGCATAAACCCGCCCAGTTACTCCTCCGCGAAATGCCTTGAATGGAGCACCACCATATGGATTCAGTGAAGCTGACCTGCAAGCATATCGAACTTGTGCCGCTCGACTATTGCCATGCTGAGGCTCTCACTGCTGCTGCGGCCGCCGATCCCTCGCTCTACCAGTGGAGCGCCGTTCCACTGGGCAAAGAAGCTGTTGAAGCCTACATTGCCAAAGCCGTGTCATGGCGAGAAGCGGGAAGTGCAGTTCCTTTTGCGACGGTGCGTCGCAGCGACGGCGCTGTCATCGGTTCCACGCGTTTTTTCGATATTGAGCGCTGGGCATGGCCGGCGGGCCACGGGCGGCACGGTCGTAGCGATCCCGATGCCTGCGAGATCGGCTACACCTGGCTCACCCGCTCGGCCATTCGAACCGCGGCGAACACCGAAGCGAAGTTCCTCATGCTCCAGCATGCTTTCGAAAAGTGGAAAGTTCTCCGCGTCTGTTTGCATACCGACGCGCGCAATGAGCGCTCGCAGGCTGCTATCGAGCGCGTCGGCGGAAAATTCGAAGGGGTGCTGCGCGCGCACCGCATGGCTACCGATTACATCGCGCGAGATTCGTATCGCTATTCCATCATCGCCGCGGAATGGCCCGAATTGAAGATCCGGCTTTCCAGAATGCTCGAACCCGAGGTGGTACAGCAAGAATCGCCGGCGTAGCCTTCATCGCATCCGGGTTCCGGCCGATTACTGCGCGTCTCCGCCTTTGCCGTTCTCGTCGAGCTTGCCGAAAATCATTTTTCCGCTCGCCGTCTGCAGCACGCTGGTGACGGAAATGTCGACGCTCTTGCCGATAAGCTTACGCGCGTGATCGACCACGACCATGGTGCCGTCGTCGAGATAGCCAACACCCTGGTTGTACTCCTTGCCTTCTTTCAGGATCACCACGCCCATACGCTCGCCGGGCAGCACCACCGGCTTCAGCGCGTTGGCAAGATCATTGATATTGAGCACGTCGACGTGGTGAAGATGGGCCACTTTGTTCAGGTTGAAGTCGTTGGTCACGACTTTCGCTTCCCACTTCTTCGCCAGTTCGAGCAGCTTCAAATCGACTTCGCGAATGGAGGGAAAATCGTCGGGCACGATCTGCACCTGGAGAGTCGCATTCGACTGCATTCGCTGCAGCATGTCGAGACCGCGGCGGCCGCGCTGGCGCTTCGAGCCGTCAGTCGAATCAGCAACCACCTGCAACTCGCGAAGCACGAACTCCGGAATAACGATGGTTCCGTCGATGAAGCCTGCTTCCGCGATGTCGGCGATGCGGCCGTCGATGATCACGCTAGTGTCGAGCACTTTGGCGCTGCGGCGCGTCGGGCGGTCGCCGGAAAAGACGACCCCCAGCGCGGCGGGATTGAGCAGATCGCCTTTGTTGGCGCCCACCAGCAAGCCGACGTAGGTCATGAGCATGAGAACGAAAATCTGCAGCGCAGCCAGGGTTGGGCCGGGCAGCGGCGCGGAGCGCAGCACCAGGCAGAACAGCGCTGCGCCGATGATGCCCAGCACGCTGCCCGCTACCGCGCCGATCAGCCGCCGCAGCGTGAGCGCGCGCACGCGCAGCTCGAAGATGATCACCGCGCCGGCGGCCGCGGCGCCCACCAGCGCCGCGAGCCAGCTCTCCCCGATTCCGAATGGGTGGAGGAAGTAGCAGACTGCGGCAAGGACTATGACAAAAAGAAGACGTATGAGGACGATATCCATATGGGCCAACTCTCGCTGGCGCTTGTGATAACGCTCCAGTTTGGGCTTGGTGGCGAGTATGCCTACTGGCCGGCGCGGTCGTCAAGTGTTAGAGGGGGGTAGCACGTGTGGCGAATAGGGGTGAGGTGAAAAGCGGCGCTGCGGTTCGTGAAGCTGTAAAGCTGCGATTTGCGGTTCGAAAGCAAGCCATATGAATGAAAACAGGGAACAGGGAACAGGGAACAGGGAATAGGGAACAGGGAACAGGGAATAGGGAACAGGGAATAGGGAATAGGGAATAGGGAGTAGGGAGTAGGGAATAGGGAGTGGGGAATAGGGAGTAGGGAATAGGGAATAGGGAATAGCTTCCAGCTTTCAGTTTGAAATTGGATGCGATATGATTCCCAGCGGCCACAAGCCGTCGGCTAGTGGCTGCTTTCTGTTCCCTGATTCCTGATCCTTGTTCCCTGTTCCCTGATCCCTGTTCCCTGCTTTTACGACACAGCGGCCAATTCCTCAACCTCGTGAGTGATACGATGCGTGCCTTTGCGCGGGCCTCGCTTGCGCGCACTCATGATCTTGACGCGTTCAAGCAACTCCAGCGACGAGCAGTTCTTTTTAGCCAACATGGCATCGGCGGCGTGAATCTCGCTGCCTATGGACTGCGGCTCGCCAAGCAGAATCATAGGGACGTGGCTGCCCATCTGTTTCAGTCGTTTGACCAGTTGCGCCCCATTCATTTGCGGCATGGAAAAATCCGTGAGCACAAGGTCGATCTGCGAGGTGGCGAAGATGTCGATTGCTTCCTGTCCGCTGATCGCAGGCAAGACTCTGTATCCGTTGGTGGAGAGCATGAAGCTGAGCACGGAAAGTTCCTGTTCGTTGTCGTCTACGCAAAGAATGACTTTTTTGGGCCGCATGGTGTTTAGGCTTCCCTCCTTTTGTGTTTGTGATGGATCGTGGTCCGGCAACACGATTCCTCTCTCCGCCGCAGTGGGATGTTGAGCACCAAGTCAGATATGGCAGCCGCGATCGAACATGCTTTTCCGCGAGCGAAAGCCGGTGGGCACTTTCAGGTGAGGCGCAATGCTGAGAGCAGCATGCGACATTCACGCAAAGGACGCACCGGCGTTTCGTTCACCCAGCAGGCCGTTCTGATTCACGGTCAATTGTGTGGTCGAACGCTTGAGTCACACCAGCTTTGGCGCCGGTTTTGATTTGCCTCAATGAATGGGAAGACTAACGTTCAGAGGACGATAGTGAAAGAGGGAATGAGAGGCGAAGAAGCGGCTGAAAACTGTCCAGAAACACCACACGATCCGCTAGGACTAACACATTTCATCACTTGCCAAGTTGAATTCCTGTTGAAAGTTTGTGAATCACGACAGGAAAAGTTGTCCCTTTGCTACGAAAACAGTGCTGCCGGCGACGCGCACGCGGGTGACCCTCGCGCTCGGGTCGGCGCAGAGAAAAAGATCGCTGGCGCGTCCGATCTCGATTCCCTGTCGGAGATGCGTGCGAAGGCCGCCCTTCACTGCGCCGCGGCCGACGAGATAGCTGATGGCGCAACCGGCCGCGGATCCGGTAGCTGGATCTTCGCCGCCGTAAAACTGCATGCGCGCGCGCCAGTGCGGCAAGCCACCTTGGTTTTCGCTGTGCGCGGGAGCGATGACGTAGAACCAGCGCGCTCCGCGCTCGCGCAGCCAGGGTGTAGCTTCCTCATGGTTCACCTTGAGCCGGGCGAGTGGCGCTGTGTCACGCAGTGCAACGATGGCGAAGGCTGTACCCGTGGAAACAGCTTGCGGAGGCAGCGAAGAATCGAGATCGTCAACGGACAATCCGGTGAGGCGCGCCACCTCTGTGCGCTCGAGCTCTGCTCCGAATTCGGGATCGCGCTGCGTCATTTCGCCGAAGAGGCCGTCGCCTGCAAAGCGAACGGGGACGGCACCGACGTTGAGGGCGAGCGTGACGGTGTCGCCGCGCATGGTTTCGGCAACATGCTGTTTGAGCACCGACGCAGTGCCGAGCGTAGGATGGCCGGCGAAGTTCAGCTCTTCCTGGGTGGTGAAGATGCGCACGCGCACGCCCTCGGCGCATTCGATGGCTTCAGCGCGGCGCTCGACGAAGGTGGTTTCAGAGAGATTGAATTCGCGCGCGATCGCCTGCATCTGCTCCGTGCTGAGAGCGCATGTATTCATCACCACCGCAAGCGGATTGCCCTGAAGCGGTGTGTCGGTGAAGACGTCGACGATGAAATAGTCGAGGAAGGGCATGGGCGGCGGGTTTCCACCTCGAGATCAGTGTACGAAAGAAGGGCTAAGAGGCTCAGGGGACCTTGGTGGCAATCGGGTGGCCTAAGCTTGCGCTCCCCTTGTCTCAGCTCGCGGAATGGGCTTGAGTTCACCAAGGACAAACCAGTAGGAAAACGCCCCTGCGATCAGAATCAAAGCACCGAGCGTGAAGGCCGGCGTATACGAACCGGTGCGCGCGACCAGGAATCCGGTAACTAATGGCGCGACAGCTCCGGCAACGGTCGCAAGAAAGTTTCCCAGCCCGGACCAGGCGCCCACCTGATCCCGGGGAGCGCAGCATTGGGGAAAAACCCAATTCTGTGCCCAGCTCAATCCCACGAGCGTTGCGCCGACGATGAGCCAAATTGCGGTTGACGCGCTCCCGACGCGCGTTGCGGGTATCAGCAGCAGCCCGAAAAGCGATGCAAGGCTGACGATGCTCTTACGCACGGTGGTTTCACTGTATCCGCGGCGAATCAACTTGTCGGCGAACCATCCACCGAGGGGCTCGGTCACTGCAAAGATGAGATAGGGGAGGGAAGCATACATTCCGGCGGTGACCAGCGGCAGATGCCGTGCGGTCACCAGGTAATCGGGCAACCAGGTCACGAGCAGATACCAGAAGTAGCCGGAGGTAAACTGGCCAAGGCAGATTCCCGCCAGATTGCGATCGAAAGTGATTCCCCTGGCTTTCGGCCTGTCTTCGTGGGGTTCGAAGTTCCTGGCCGAATCGTGGCTTGGTAGCCGGGAGGGAAATGCCGCAAGCCATGCGGCGAGCCACGGCAGCGCCATGAGCCCGACAATGGGAAACATGTAGTGCCAGCCGTAGCGGCTGATGAGCAGCGCAGTCAGCGGAGCGCCGATGACAAGCCCCAGGAAGGAGCCGCAGTGGAAGAGGCCGGTGGCCGAACCGCGTTCAGCGGGCATGAACAGCAGGCTCACAATTTTGATTCCTGCGGGCATATAGATGGACTCGCCGATGCCGAGGAGGATCCGAAAAACAATCAGCATCCCAAGTCCGGTTGCGAGGCCGGTCAGACCCTCGGCGAGGCTCCAGAGCAGAAACATGATGCTGAAGAACCAGCGGAGATTGAATCGATCCGTCGCCCAGCCTACGGGCACCTGCAACAGCGAGTAGGACCAGAAGAACGCCGAGAGGAGCACTCCCTTGTGCTCTGCGCCAAATTTCAGATCGTGCGCAACCAGGGGCAGGGCCACGGAAATGGTGCCGCGATCGATGTAGTTGATGACCGCAGCAGAGAAGAGAAGTGCAAGGATGGACCATCGCCGCGCATGGGAAATTGCTGCTCCTGGCGAACCGCGGCTTGCGGTGATGCTGTCAGACGGGTTGATGGAGTCCCCCCGGCGAAGTGCTCAAAGCATATCTCGGTTCAAAAGGCAGGTCCAGCGTCTCGAGAACATTTGGCCGAGGGTGGCAATGCTGACTCACCGATGCTTTGGAAAGTAAGGCGAGGCAGGCGGAATCGTCGATCGCAGGCAGGAGAATGGCGTGGACGGTATATTCAGGCCGCGCCTGGCGCTTTGGTCTAGTTCGTGGTGGCGCAGTCGAGAAAGAGCCTGAGGCGGAGGGCTTCGCCGCGTTCGGTGGCTACCAGGCGCATCTGGCGGCGGATGTGGTCGATGTCTTCAAGGCGCTCCACCTGTGCCTCGTCGCCGGCAGCGTCTCTTTCCAGGCGCGCGATGCGGTCTTCGATGGCGCGGCGAAACCGGGGACTGATTTCGAACTTTTCCTGGGTAGTGCACTTGACGGTCACGACGAGCCTCCTGACAGCCGGTGGGGCTTGATCCTGGGAAGAATGGCTGCGCCGGGCTGAAGTTTTTTTGATCTTTGCCGATGTTAGTGAATAGCGTTTGCGCGCGCCAGATTACGGGGACGCAAAACTTCGGTCACTGAGGTGTGCCGTTACGCGACAGGGGCGAGGCGGGAACTCGCCCCTGCTTTTTGTAAGGGCAGGGAATAGGGAAGAGGGAAGAGGGAAGAGGGAAGAGGGAACAGGGAATAGGGAACAGGGAATAGGGAACAGGGAAGAGGGAAGAGGGAAGAGGGAAGAGGGAAGAGGGAAGAGGGAAGAGGGAAGAGGGAAGAGGGAAGAGGGAAGAGGGAAGAGCCGGTAGCTGGTAGCTGGTGGCGAGTCGTGAAACGTTAGTCGGGAATCGTGGGCGGTGGGCAAGGGGCGCCGGCGCGGAGTAATTCTTCTGCGCCGGCGCTGATTGGCTTCGTGATGCGCCAAGCTACTTTGCGGCGGCCACGCCGAGAATCATCTGGGTGCCGCTTTCGAAGTGGATGTTCTGGCGCGCGGCGGTGAACATGCCTGACGCGCCGCCGGCAGCATTGCCATCTAGCATGACACCGGGGATGGCGGTAGCGTGGGCGCCGAGCGCGCCGACTGCACCGGCAGATCCGTTGACGCCACGGCCAGCGTTAGCGGCAGCATTGCCGGCCAGATTGCCGGTGGCGTCAATGGCGCCGCCGCCAGCATTCAACGCACCACCAGCGTTGGAGGCGATGCCGGAGCCGACTCCGCCGACCGATGAGGTTGCGCCGCCGACTACGCCGGCTCCGCCGCCGACCAGGCCTCCGCCGGCGCGGCCGAGGCCTGCTCCGCCGCCGGCAATGGCGCCACCGCCGGCAGCCATGCCGCCGCCCGCGGGACCGGCAAAGGCGTCTTCATTCTCCATCGACTGGGCCTCAAGCTGGGCGGCGCTGGGGCCGACGGACTCGATGACGGAGTGGATGGCGAAGCTCTGACCGTTTTTCAATTCGGCGCGATCGAATGCCAGGCCCAAGCTCGATTGGGCGTGGCCTTTGGCGTGGGCCTCGACTTCGGTGACGTGGCCGAAGAGGCGTGTGCCTTTGGGAATGACGACACCGTCGGCGGTTCTGGTCTTTTCGGTGGTCCTGAGCACCACCGGCTCGCCGACCCGGGCGGATTTCGAATCGAGCTTGCTCTGGAGCTCGCCTTTCACGGGACGCATCTGCGCGTCGCCGGCTGCTGAGCCGTGGGCATCGGCGCTGCCGCGGCGCGAGTGTGTGCTGAGAGCGCCGGCCTCTTCGCCGCCAGCCTGTGCGTTGCTGCGACTCGCGCTGGCGCCGGCTCCGCCGGATTGGTTGACGTTGGTCCCGCCAGCCGATGCGGATGCACTATGCTGTGCGGATGCGTTGACGGACTGCGCCACCACGGGAAGAGCGGCAAAGCTGGATACGGCGGCAGACACAACGAGAAGCCTGGCGATGTTCATCGCATAACCCTCCATAGGTTTTGACTGGGACCCCCGCAAGCCGACCGCTGGCGGGCTGACGGTCACTTTGATGCAGATTTGCTGGCAAGTGCTGTGCCAAAAGGTCAAGCGTGTTGCGAGGCTGTCGTAATGCTTTGAGCGACAGCCGCTTATTCAAATGTCAACGTGAACTAACAGTTGCGAATACCACGAACGTGCTGTGAATATTCTTCCCGTAACACGGAGTTTTTTCTACGGGACTTGAGTAATGGCACGCGGAGCAACGGTTTTGCAGGAACTGGCATCGGGTGACCAGGAGACGAATGAAGTCGGAGCAAAGGAAATCCCGGTCCGGCATGTTTCGGCTGGCGGGTATAATGGTGGGGCAGGGTTCTGTTATCTTCCGCGGATTGAGCTACCCCGCTCCCGCCACGGATCGTCAATGCCGGATCATATAAAGAAGCAGTTGCTGGCTGAGATCAGCCAGCTTGAGCATGAGCTTGCTCACGAATTGCCCGCCGAGATCAAGAAGGCGGTGGCCATGGGCGACCTGTCGGAAAACGCCGAGTATCATATGGCCAAGCAGCGGCAGGATTTTGTGAACGCGCGCCTGGGACAGTTGAAGCGGCGGATGGCCGAGCTGTCGCTGGTGAACCTGTCGAATATTCCCAGGGACAAGGCCGGCTTCGGGTCGACGGTGATGGTTTACGACGCGACCAAAGATGAGGAGATCGAGTACCGGCTGGTGACCAGCGAAGAGGCGGATGTGGCGAAGGGGCTGATCTCGACGACGTCGCCGATTGGGCGCGGGCTGGTGGGCAAGCGCGTGGGCGACGTGGCTGTGATTGTGACTCCCAACGGCAAGCGCGAGCTGGAAGTTTTAAAATTGACGACTATACATGATGAAGCCGGCGAGGCGGACCAGGAAAACGGAGCCGCCGGCGCGAAATAAGCAAGGAAGATGGAATGCATTCCTGGACCAGTGCTTTTGGCCGCGCCTGCGGCTGGCTGCTCGATCGCATCGTTAACGGACTGGCGCTGAGCCGAATTTCTCCGAATTTTCTCACCTTCATCGGGCTGGTCATCAACATTGTGGCCGCGGTTTTTTTTGGCAAGGCGAATGCCACCAACGGCGACCGCATGTTCTTTTATGCCGGGCTGGTGATTTTCGGCGCAGGCATCTTCGACATGGTGGACGGGCGCGTGGCGCGGCGGACCAACCAGGTGACGGTCTTCGGATCGTTCTTCGACTCGGTGATCGACCGCTACTCAGACGTGGTGCTGTTCTTCGGGCTGCTGGTGTACTACGGGCGCATCAACCGCTTTCGCTACGTGGTGCTGGTGGCGTTTGTGATGGCGACGTCGCTGATGATCAGCTATACGCGGGCGCGGGCCGAAGCGCTGATCGGGTCGTGCAAGGTGGGCTTCATGGAGCGGCCGGAGCGCATTGTGCTGGTGCTGCTGGGGGCGCTTTTCAATCACTGGGGCGTAATGGCTCCGGTGCTGTGGGTGCTGGCAGTGCTGTCGACGATCACTGTGGCGCACCGGATTGTGTACACCTACCAGAACACAAAGCACCTGGCGCCGCTGACCTGAGCGGTGGCGGGGTGCTCCTGCCTTCTGAACAGTCTCGCTTTGCAAATCCGATTTGCTAGTGCGATCATGCCGCGAACCTCCCTCGCAACTGAGTTAAAGTGTTAGCGTAGTTGAAGAATCCGGCGAAGATGGAGGAGTGGCCGTGACACATCGCCCTTTCTTGAATTCGATACGGCCGGTCAATCTACTCTCCTTCGGGCCGGATACGCCAGAGATCGAGCTGCGGCCGCTGAATGTTTTAATCGGGCCGAATGGGTCGGGGAAGTCAAACTTTATAGAGATAATTCGTCTTCTGCACTTCCTTCCAGATAAGGAGCCATGGAACTTTGTATTAGAAACTGGCGGTGTGAGCGAGTGGATATGGAAGGGAGGCAGGGATCGCAATTCCGAGGCTACCCTGCGTGTGGAATTCTCTTTGGGTGACATTACCAACGGCCACCTAGTGTCCAAACCTCGCCTCATGGACTTCGCAATCGCACTTGATAGGTTCGAATCTTCTTTTCGCGTGGGCACCGAGTCAGTCGGAACTATCGAAGAGGATGGCGGACGAAACAAACTCTATAGCTGGATCGAGCGAAGAGGATCGCAAGGAGAATTGCGCCTTCGTTCCGAGCGTCCAAGCCCAGCTCCGATACGTTTCGACCTGAATCTCGACAGGTCCGTGCTTTCTCAGCTGACTTCGTTGCCCCTGCAAGCTGCCGGTGTCGGCCAGGAGATGCCGGAGCTGTTCGAGGTGGCCGAATTCTTTGAGAAATTCGATTTTCACCAGGATTGGGAGTTCGGCGCAGATCTGAGCGCGCGCGACCCCGTTCCCGTTGGCCAGTCAGTGGAACGGCTTGAGGAGGACGGACGCAATCTCGCGCAGATGCTCACCTATTACAGGGACTATCACGGACCAACGTTCGAACGTATCAGTGAAATGATGAAGCAGTTCTATGGGTCGTTTCAAGGGCTTGACGTCCGCCTGATCGGTACACATCTTCAACCTGCGATCCGTGAAGAGGGCGGATTCTCTGTTTCCGCCTATCGCATGTCGGACGGGGCCCTACGTTGGCTTGCATTACTTGCTATCTTGCTTAACCCCATGCCCGCCCCTGTCATCTGCATCGACGAACCGGAATTAGGTTTGCACCCTGACGCAATTCACACGCTCGCCGATTTGCTGGTCGAGGCCTCCAAACGCACTCAAATGATTGTCACGACCCATTCTGATGCTCTGCTCGACGCATTTACGGACACGCCAGAGGTAGTCTGTGTGTGTGAAAAAGTTGAAGGTTCAACCAGAATAAAGCGTCTGGATAATGACCATTTGAAGGCTTGGCTGGAAAAATACTCGCTAGGCAAGCTTTGGATGAGCGGCGAGATTGGGGGCAATCGCTGGTGAACGTGAGAATGTACGTGGAAGGCGGGGGAGACAACAAAGATACGATCAAGAGATGTAACGAAGGATTTGCCGCCTATTGCAAAAAATTGGTCCCCGAGAATCGCCGGCCAGCGATCATAGCTTGCGGCGGACGAAATGAGGCCTTCGACCGATTCTGCATTGCGGTTCGGAACAGCCGAGCCGACGACCTTTGCGCTTTGCTGGTGGACGCCGAATGCCCGGTTAAACGTCCCACACCCGAGCAGCATCTTCATGAACGCGATGGCTGGGATTTCCCCGTCCTCGGCCGACACAAGACCTTTCTGATGGTGCAGGCTATGGAGGCCTGGTTTCTAGCGGACCGCGAGGTGCTCAGTTCATTTTATGACGGTGGATTTCTTGCTAAGAGCCTGCCCGGCAGCGCGATGAATATCGAAGTCATTCGAAAGGAGGTCTTGGAGCCAGCATTGAAACATGCATCGAAGCCCACTGAGAGCAAAGGTGAATATCACAAGGTCAAGCACGGCTTCGCGCTGCTGTCGCAGATCGACCCGGCTAAGGTGGAAAAGGCGTCGCCGCATGCTGCCGCTTTACACGCCTTCCTTCGCGCTTTGTGATGTTTCGCGCCTAGCAGTTCGCGTTGACTACCGAGCAGCCGGGCTTAGTTGGCTTCCATTTGATCAAAAACTGCGTCAGCGCCGAGGATTCAAGACGGGACATAGCTTCGAACTGGCCGCTCGATTGACTGTAGAGCAGTTTGCCGTTGCTCTCGAGCACGGCGAGCGCAGGCACGCCCTTGCGGAGCGGAATGCCGTAGCGCTGGGCGAGGTCGGTGTTGGCGTCGAAGTGGCCAACGTTGACATGGACGACCACGTAGTTTGCCTTCACGATGGGCGCGTTTTGCGCGTCGTGGAAATAGCGATCGAGGACGACGCAGTCGGGGCACCAGTTTCCGCCGAAATCAAGGATCACGCGCTTGTGCGACGCGGCGGCGGTGTGCAGGGCGGCGGCAAGATCGGGGCGCGCCTGGCTGGATTGGGGATAGATGTCGGGCGCGGCGGGACGAGCGGCTGAGGAGAAAAGCGCCAGCGTGGCTGCAATTGCTAACAAACGCACGATCTTCATGGGCGGGAAGCCTCCTGCGGTTGATCCCAGTCTGCCACAGGCGGAGCGCAGGACGCCATCTTGAGGAGTATGGGTTTGGGGTCAGCTTGGCGCGGGTCTATACTTTTCACCGTGGTAAAGGATTTGCGCAAAAGGCTCGAAGCGACCGTCTTCCCCAGCCTCGACGCCATGATGCAGGGCTATGCACAGGCTGCGTCGCGGATGGCACGGGAGCAGTTTCGCCGGGACCTGGATTACAGCTCGGACTCGATCGAGGGGCTGGACGAAATCCTGGTGCTGGTGGGCGAAAGCCCGGAGCTGGACATCGATTTTGAAGTGCGGCTCTGGGGCAGCTACCTGGGCGAGGTGGTGCGGCGCCGCTATGCCGGCGGCTGGGAGATGACCAAGTATCCCGGTGGAGAAATGGCGGTTCCCGCGGTGGAAGTACGGGGCTCGCGCCTGTTTCCGCTGATGAAGGTCTACCGAAGGCTGACCGAGGGCGATGAAGAGGATCTGGCTACCTTCTTCAGTATGGTTACGGAACGGCTAGGGAGTCCGGCACGGGTGAACTGAGCATGGCGGCAAGGGCAGCCGCGGCCGCGCCGGAGCGCATCAGACCCAGCGGGGGACTGCTTTTTCCCCGGGAGATGCTTATATATGGCGAGCAGAGCTACAGTTGCAAAGCATAGATATACCGACGGAATCAGCCAATTCGACTTGCCCAGCGAGATGGCTAGCGCCGAGAACCACAAACCCTGGCGCACCGGGGTGTTTTCGAAGACTCTGGTGAAGGAGCAGGACATGCGCGTGGTGCTTTCGATGATGGAGCCGGGGGCGCAGATGAAGAGCCACCATGCGGATGGATCGATGTCGGTGCAGGTGCTGCGCGGGACGGTGCATCTGCGGGCCGAAGCAGAGGATCACGAGCTGCGCAGCGGCCAGATACTGACGCTATTGCCTTCGATCAATCACGACCTGCAGGCGTCGGAACCCAGCGCGGTGCTGTTTACCCTTTCGTGGCCGGAAAGCGAGAAACTGCGCTCCATGCCGCATAGGGGCTATTCCTAGCTAGTGCTGCGGATGCGGTTCCCCGTCCGCAATGCCTGGGCTGCCCGGCCTGTCCGGCCTCAAAATCGCATAGCGGGCCTGTGCGCGAGCCGCTGCTTGTGTGCGACAATGAGGGGAGCAGGCATTGCGCGCCGGGCCAGGAAGAGCGCGCGGAGGATACAACAATGGGCGATTTTCTTCAGCCATGGCATCTGATCGTACTGGCCATTGTGGCTTTTGTGCTTTTCGGCGCCAAGCGGCTGCCGGAGCTGGGCAAGGGACTGGGTGAAGGCTTAAAGGGATTCAGGGAAGGGATTCGCGGCATCGGCGATCCGGCTCCCCCGGCGAATACCGCGCAGAATGTGCAGCAGAATGCGCCCGCGACGCCACCCAGCACGACCCCGCAGCAGAAGTCGTAAACCAGTACACGCCCTGGGATCACGCATTTTCAGTACAGTGGATTCAGTGAGAGACCTGTGCCGCGGCACAGGTCTTGGTGTTTGTGGGGCATTCTGCCGCGATGGAAAAGAGCGGCGCACGGTGAAAATTCCGGCTACTCAGGACCCAGGATTCCTGCTCCCTCAGGCCGCGGGCGTATTCCTCGCTTTCGCCCACCGGGGGCGCGGACATAATCGAGCCCCATTACAAAGCACATTACTTACGCGAGGCGCGCCAGAACGAGGTAATGCTGAGATAGAGGAACATGGCCACTACGACGCATGAGATGAGGAAATAGCGGTGATCCGGGCCGTGATTCCAGTTGGCGCGGATGCGCCACATGTAGCTGCCGAAGATCAACACGGGGACGAGAAAGAAGACTCCTGCAACTTCGAGCCAAAGGGCGTGGCCGACGCGGGCGAAAGGGCGGAAGAACCCGGAGAGGCCGCGGGCGAGACCGCGGCTGGCACGACCGGCCGATTGGCCTGCGGCGCGGGTCGCCGGCCCGGTGGAGGGAACCGCCTGAGGAGGCTGAATTTGGCCGCCGTTTTGAGCGTGAGCAGCAAGCCGCTCGCCGGCAACGCGGCCCGCGACGCGCACGCCGATGCCGAGGGCGCGGCCTATGGTTTTGGGTCTCATCCCTGTTTATGATGGTAGCAGCGGCGCGCAGCCGGGCGCACTTCTGCCGTTCCCTATGACGAGTTCTATTGCTCCCCGGCAATGTCGGGTTTAATGTAGAGTAATTCTACGCCGCAACCCGCGCCCCTTTTCCGCGCTGGACGCCGCTGGTGGAGGAACTGTGACATCCCGTCTGCGCGAATTAATCCAACAACTCGGCGAAGCCATACACGAATCGGTTATAGAAAGCGAGCAGATCGCGGGAGTGGTTCAGGACATCCGCAAGCACGGCTTTGATGTGCTGCTGATGCTGGAGGCGACGATCGGGCTGAACGAAGTGTCGGCAAAGAATGCGGACGGGGCAGAAGGCGAAGCCGAGGCGGGGGCGACCGGCGAATTCACGCGGCAGGACAAGGAATTTCTGCGCTCGCTGCGCATTTCCGTGCAAGGGGATCAGGGCGAAGAGACCGATACGGAAACCGAAACCGGGATTGACGGGGAGTGAGCCGGACCGGCAGGTAAGGGCCTCTTGAACATCAAGATTGTTGTCAGGCGTGTAATTCCGTTTATTCTCCTCTGTAATTTCAACATTTTTACCGCTTGTCGCCAAGAACGACAACTGCGGCCGGATCATGCGCGCATCGCTGGCGGCGTGGAGATGAGAGACGTTCGCTTTTACAGCGAGGCGCTTGGCCGTCAGATGCCATACCGTGTTTTTCTGCCTACGAATCTGCAACCGGGAGAGAAGCTCTTTACCGTCTATCTTCTTCACGGCGCCTATAACGATTTCCGTTCGTGGTCGAACTTTTCTGATGTATCACAATTCGCGCGAGACGGTTTTCTTCTGGTTATGCCGGAGGGCGGCGCGTCATCGTACTTCATGAACGCCGTAGAGGCGCCGAAGGATAAATTCGAGGACTATGTTACGCGTGATCTGATCGCGGATGTTGAGGCCAGATTCCCGGTCAGGAGGGGACGAGATAGCCGCGCCGTGATTGGGATTTCCATGGGAGGGCTCGCGGCAGTTGATTACGCGCTCGCGCATCCCGATCTGTTCCGATTTGTGGGCGCGCTGAGCCCGTCGATCGATGCGCCGAGCCGCCGCTTCAGCTGGAAGCGCACGGGGCAGTGGTGGAGATTCCGGCGAGTCTTTGGCCCGGTTGGCAGCAGTGAACGGCGGGCTCGGGACCCGTTTGTAATGATTCAATCAGCCGACCCGAAGACGACGCCCTTTATTTACCTGACCGCCGGCCGCCAGGAAGCGCTGATGGGGCCAATTCGCCGATTTGCCGCTAGTCTCAAGAAGCGCAACTTCGATTACGAATTCCGTGTAATGCAAGGCGGTCACGACTGGAACCAGTGGAATGCGCAAATTCCGGGCTGTTTTGCCAGTTTGCGTGAGCATGTCGTCAACAAAATCCGTTAGCGATATTAGTCGCGGTCCGCCGGAAATAGCAGAATGTCGATTCTGAAGTCTCTTTCGAGGGAATTGGCGCCGGAACCGCAGATCCTTCGACTCCGTTTGGCGCAAAGTGCGCGCCAAACTCCGCTCAGGATGACAGGCTCCTTCGTTGGGCCGTTTTTTCCGAAATGCCACTCTAGCTTCGCAGCGCCACGCGGATGTGCAGCTCCTTCAGCTGCTGCTCGGTGACTGTGGTTGGCGCGTCGGCCATCAGGTCGATTGCCTTGGCGGTTTTGGGGAAGGCGATGACTTCGCGCAGGCTGGATGCGCCGGTAAGCAGCATGACGATGCGATCGAGGCCGAGGGCGATGCCGCCGTGCGGAGGCGTGCCGTACTCGAGCGCATCGAGGAAGAAGCCGAAGCGCTGGCGGGCTTCTTCGTCGGAAATTCCCAACGAGGCGAAGATCTGCTGCTGAACGTCTTTGCGGTGGATGCGGATCGACCCGGAGCCGAGCTCGAGCCCGTTCATGGCAAGGTCGTAGCAGTCGGCGCGGACGCTGGCCGGATCTTTGGTGAGGTTGGCCATGTCGGCTTCGTAGGGCGCGGTGAAGGGGTGGTGTGCGGGCACCCAGGAGCCGGTGGCGAGATCGAACTCGAACATGGGGAAGTCGACGATCCACATGGGGTGGAAGGCGTCGGCACCGTCAATCAACCCGTCTGCACCGCTGCGCGGAGCGGCGTTTTGGACGAGGTCGTCCGTGATGCGAAATGCGCCGTGACGATCGGCGTATTTCTTGGCCAGCTCGGTGCGGAAGTTGCCGGCGGCGGCGTAGACATTGATCTCGCGCTCGGAGAGGCGGCCGGGGAACTTGGTATCGCTGGCCTTGATGTGGTGCGCGGGGTCGCCGGCAACAACGATGACGAAATCGCCTTCCGCGGAGCTGACTAACTCGCGGACCTGCGCGGCTGCGGCTGGGAAGCTCTTGGCCAGGCGCTTGAAATCGTCGATGAATTTCGCGCCCTTCTTCTGGTCGAAGAGCGGGTGATTCTCTTCGCGCTCCTTGCGGCTGAGCTCGCCGACATTAGGGATGCGCAGGGCGACGACGGGCAGCGCAGGATCGATCTGCAGCGTGGAGACGGCTTCGTCGTTGAATGCGGCGCGGACATCGATGAGGCCGGGCAGGCGGAGGTCGGGCTTGTCGGTGCCGTATTGGCGCATCGCGTCGTCGTAGGTGATGCGCGGGAATGGAGTGGGCAGGGCGATGCCGGCGGCGGCCCAGGCGGCGGCACAGAATTTTTCCACGACGCTGAAGACATGCTCGCGGCGCGGATAGCTCATTTCCAGATCGATCTGCGTGAACTCAAGCTGGCGGTCGGCGCGCAGGTCCTCGTCGCGGAAGCAGCGCGCGATCTGAAAGTAGCGATCGAAGCCGGAGATCATGAGGATCTGCTTGAAGATCTGCGGCGACTGCGGCAAGGCGTAAAACTCGCCGCCGTGAATGCGGCTGGGGACGAGAAAATCGCGCGCGCCTTCGGGCGTGGACTTGGTGAGGATGGGCGTTTCGATTTCGAGGAAGCCCTGCCTGCTCAGGCTTTCGCGGACGGCGAGTGTGATGTCATGGCGCAGGCGGAAGATGCGCTGCATCTCGGCGCGGCGCAGGTCAATGTAGCGGTACTTGAGGCGGACCTCTTCGTTCTGGATGCCGTCCTCGGCAGGCGAAAAAGGGGCCACGCGCGTGTCGTTGAGGACGCGCAGCTCAGTGGCTTCGATTTCGATTTCGCCCGTAGGCATTTTGGGATTGATGGCGTCTTTATCGCGCAAGCGGACTTTACCGACGGCGGCGACGACGTATTCGGGGCGGACCTGCTCGCCCTTGGCATGGCCGTCCGGGGTGAGCTCCTTGTCGAGGACGATCTGGGCGATGCCGGAGCGGTCGCGGAGATCAAGGAAGATGAGGTTGCCGTGGTCACGGCGGCGGTTGACCCAGCCCATGAGCACGACGTGCTGGCCGGCGTTGGCGGCGCGAAGGTCGCCGCACATGTTGGTTCTTTCGAGACTACCCAAAAAATCCAGTGCCATTCTTATCGATTGTACTGGAGGGGCTTGGCGGGCCGGGCAGGTTGGTAGTGTCCTAGCATTGCGTTGCTGCGGTGGTGGCGGCCTAGAGAGAATGCGGCGGATGACAAGACTCACAAACGGGTTTAGCAAGAAATGGGGAAACCTCGAAGCCGCCTATGCGCTGTGGTTCGCCTGGTATAACTTCTGCCGAGTGCATCAGACCCTGCGCATCACGCCAGCAATGCAGGCCAAAATAGCGAATTCCCCGTGGTCAATTAGGCAGCTTCTGCACTCTGCCGCAGATGAACTGTGACCACTACATATTGTGGAGGGCAATCAAAAAGGTAAATATCTAGAATTACTCTTGCATTTGTTGCTGCGATTTGCAATCCTTGTTGATGCGGTAAAGGAGATTTTGAGCAGCAAAAAGCCGCCCTGCCAGGCGGCCCTTCACAACCCGATCTAAGGCTGACGAACGGATTCCTCAACCAACCTCAGAGTAAATCTGTAGCGATCCCTTCGTCAAGCGGAAAGTTTCCCTAGCACCTAGAGGGAATCCCTGTGGCCAGCGGGCGCAGGGCTGACCAGCGGCAATGAGCTTTGCCTACTCAAAGCCAAAGGTGAACCATCAACCGCGTAAACGAAAGGATGACTGCCATGCCATTCTCCGGCACAGCATTCAAATTCGACGACGCCACGCTGGATACTGTGAATGAAGTAGCTGGAGTCTACGGTCTGTTCCAGCAGACCGCTCCGAACTACTTCGAGTGTCTCTACGTTGGCATGAGCGATAACCTGCGTCGCAGGTTGCGCGAGCACTACAACAATCCCCCGGCGAAGGGGATCACGCATTTTTTCGCTGAAGTGCATCAGAATCTTATCCTCCGCGCGGCTCGGGAGAAGCAACTCATTTCAGAGTTCAATCCGCCCGGGAACACGGTCGGGACTCGCTGACACTCCATCGAATTTGCCAGTGATCCGGTCAAAGTAGAAGCGCCGTCTGCCAACGCACAGGACCGAAAGGCGGCGATCTGTGTACAGGTAGATGGTTTCATCTGTAGCTGGGTCAACGTATTCGAATGGGCGCAACTTGGCGGGGAAGTGAAGCGCATTCATTACCCCGCCTGCCGCACTGAAAATTGAGTCCTTCGCCCTAAGCCAGCGCGACTCGGCTCGATTCCGAACAAAAGCCTCAGAATTACCCATGCGCCGAAATACTAACATCTTTACCCCTTCCCACAATCAACAGAAAGATTGAGATGATCACCAATTGGGGCAGGTTGGCCCAACTTTAGCAACGCACTCTTAGGACACCACCGGCAGGTTGCGCGCAGCGATTGCCCCGCCTGTTCCATACCGGCAAGGATGGCGCTATGATGGCTCACAAGGAGAGCGAGATGGCAGCCGCGCCGGATTTTGTGCCCGTCGAAGAATATCTCCGAAACTCCTACTCGCCTGACGCTGAGTACATCGACGGTCGCATCGTGGAGAGGGAGAGCACGATGGGAGAGAACGATCACTCCGCCTGGCAGAAGGCAATTGTGGTCTGGTTTGAGATGCAGGCCGCGCGCGCAGGCATCCGTGTCCGGCCGGAGCTGCGTGTGCAGGTAGACACCTACGGTTTTCTCATTCCCGACGTGACGCTTCTGGATCGCAATCGGCCGGTCGAGCCGATAGCCACCCATCCACCGGTCGCCGTGCTTGAGGTATTGTCGCCGGGCGACTCGGTAGCGCGGGTAATGATCAAAGGCGAGCGCTACGAGAAGATGGGCATCCGCACCATTCTCATTCTCGACCCCGGGGGGCCGGCGTACCGCTTTCGCGAGGGGAAGCTGGAGGGGCTCGCGGAGCGCGCGTTTACGCTTGAAGGCTCTCAGGCGCGGTTTGATCTGGATGAGATTGCAAAGCTGGTCGATTAAATCGCCTCAGAGATCGGGCAAAGCTTCTGAAGGGGTTCGATTACAGATCGGAACCTCATTGAGCCAGCAGGCTCGCCAGTTCAGCGCGCGGAACCTTCATCTGTACTCCGCTGGCGAAATCTTTCACCGTCAAAATACCGGATCGAAGCTCGTCTTCGCCGAGGATGACGATGCGGCGGGCGCACTTGTCGGCGGCGTCGAAGGATTTCTTCAGGCGGAAGCTGCCGTCGCCGAGCTCGATGTGGAGGCCGTCGCGGCGGAGCTCGCGGGCGAGCTTGAGGGCGGCGGCGTTGATCGATTCGCCGAGCGGGGCGATGTAGGCGTCCATTTTTTGCGCAGTGGCCGATTCCTGGGCGAGGAGGGTTAGGACGAGGCGGTCTTCGCCCATGGCGAAGCCGATGCCGGGAGCCTTGGGTCCGCCAATGGATTCGCTGAGGCCGTCGTAACGGCCGCCGCCGAGCAGGGCATTCTGCGCGCCGAGGCCCCCGTGGGTGAATTCGAAGGTGGTGCGGGTGTAGTAGTCGAGGCCGCGGACGAGGCGGTGATTGAGTTGGTAAGGGACGCCGGCGGCGTCGAGTGCGGCGGTGACGGCAGCGAAGTGGGTTTTAGAGTCATCGCCGAGCGAGTCGTAGATGGCGGGTAAGGTGGCGATGAGGGGCTGGTCTTCGGGAACTTTGCAGTCGAGGACGCGGAGCGGGTTGGTCACGGCGCGGCGCTGGCAGTCCGCGCACATGCGCGGGGCGATGGGCACGAGAGCGGCGCGGAGGGCTTCGTTGTAACGGGCGCGGTCGGCGGCGGAGCCAACGGAATTGAGCTCGAGGGTCCATCCGGCGATGCCCAACTCGTCGAGGAAGGTGGCGAGCATTTCGAGGACTTCGGCGTCGCGGAGAGGGCTTTCGCTCCCCGAGGAAGGCGGTCCGATGACCTCGGCGCCGATCTGCGAGAACTGCCGGTAGCGGCCCTTCTGCGGGCGCTCGCGACGGAACTGCGGGCCGATGTAGTAGAGCTTCTGCAACTGGCCGGTTTCGCCGAGTTTGTGCTCGATGTAGGCGCGGACTACTCCGGCGGTGTTTTCGGGGCGGAGGGTGAGGGATTGGGATTTCTCGCTCTGGGCGCGGGCGCGATCGTCCCAGGTGTACATTTCCTTGGAGACGATGTCGGTTTCTTCGCCGACGCTACGGGCGAAGAGGCTGGTGTCTTCGAAGATGGGGGTACGGATTTCGCCGAAGTTGTAGCGGGCGAAGACGGCGCGGGCGGTGGCCTCGATGCGGTTCCAGAGGGCCGTTTCAGGCGGCAGCAGATCGCGCGTACCGCGCACGGCTTTGAGGGTGGTCATAACGTTTCAGTTTAAATGGCGCGATTCGACGAACCGGAAGATCGAGTTACTCGCCTTCGCTCAGAATCGCTTCCAGGTCCCGTGCACCGTGGAGCACCTGGATGATCAGGAGAATTTGCTCTTGTGCAGAGTAGCGATAGAAGATCATATGTTTTGGAAAACCGGCTACCGGTGTCCAGCGGAGATTGGCAAGTGCTGGCGAAGATAAACGGCAAGGAGCACCCGATTCGGGCATCTTCAAGAGCCCGTGAATTGCCTCGCCGATGGCTTTTTCCCAGCGGAGTGCGAGTGTGTGCTCGGCCGCCTGTTCATAGTATTCCGCCTGCTCCACAATCGAGAGCGAGGCCGCTTCGGAAATCTTCAGTTCGATCACGAGCGCGCGAGCTTCTCTTTCAAAACGGAAACCAGCGAGCGGCCGTTCAACTCTTCGGGAGCAATCGTGATCTGCTTCGATTGCAGAGCTTCAATCAGCTCGGCCTCCAGGCGTGAACGGCGCTGCTCTTTGTCTTGGCGGATCAGGGCGCGGATGAACTCGCTGGGCGTGCCGAAGTCGCCCGAACTTACACGGTTCTCGACGTAAGCTTTCAGCGGGTCGGGCAGCGAGATATTCAGGGAACTCATAGCCATGGCAGTATTTTATGCCATTTTATGAAGGCGCTGTAGGCGAACTATGGCCCGCAGTTCATCCCGCTTTAGCCGAGTACGAAATGCGCGATGGTCAGCCACCAGTGCGCTCCGCTGCGCCACGTGTAAATCACGAAAACCTGCGCAATCGCCAGCAGCGGGAGCGCCGTGAGATAGACGCGGTGGATGCGGCGGCTGACGAGGAGATCGCGGGCGATGCCGAGGGCGATGACCAAGTCGACACACACTTCGAAAAGATTGGTGTTGAAAAGAAAATCAATGCGGCCGAAAGCGGCGTCGAGCAGGCCACAGGTGGCGATGAAGATCAGACGGCGGTGCAGCTCGGGCTTTTTTCGCCAGGCGATGGCCAGACCGATCAGGATGGCGAAGGCGAGCATGTCGTAGAACGGGATGATCAGGAATGCGTCCGACCCAGGCTCGTGGAGGCGGTAGGTGTCGAAGCGGCCCATGACGATGGCGGTGGTGACGCCCAGCGCAACCATGGCCGTGGCCAGGGCGGCGCCGAACCAGCCGAAAAAGCGATGCACTTTGACGTTGCCGGTGCGTACGAGTGCGGATTGGAAGATGAAGAAGGCGATCCATCCGGAAAACGCCGCGCCGTGGAACCAGAGGATGAGGGGCCGTGGCGGGGCGGCGTGGAAGAGGTTCTGATCGACGGTGTGGCTGAAGCCCCAGACCACGATCCCTGCAACCAGCAGCGACATGGCGAAGTAGAAATAACGGTCAAGTAGGCCATTACGGCCTGTGAAACTCCGGGATCGATGTGCAGCGGTAGTCTGGGACGCAGAAGCCATAGCTGGGACCTCGTTTTTCTCTCGTGAGTCCGATTGGGAAGACTGCCTGAACCGCAGGGAAATTGGGCAGAGATTAGCACGGAAGAGATGGAGGACTCAATGGAGAAATATGGCGAGGTGGGTGGGCCTGCTCAGTGGGCCCGGCGCCAGCGCCAATGGTGGCGGTGGGAGACGTAATGGCCGATGAGCCAGCCGGCGGCGCTGCCGGCGATGACGTCGGAGGGGAAATGCTCCTGGCCCAGAACGCGGCTGAGGCTGATGCCGCCGGCGGCGGTATAGGCCGCAATCTGGATCCAGCGCGAGGAGTATTCCCCGGCGATGGTGGAGGCGGCGGCCCAGGAGATGACCGCGTGCGATGAGGGAAACGAGGAGTCGATGCCGGCGCTGGACTGGAAGAAGCGCCCGCGATAGCTATCGACGGTGGGGCGCTCGCGCCAGAAGACGAGTTTGAGGCCCTGCTCTACCACGACGCCGTCAATCATGGCTTCGCCGGTGAGGATGCCGGTTTCACGGGCACGAGGGTGGTTGCCGAAATGGCCATAGCTGTAAATGAGGATGGGGGTGGCGATGTAGCCGCCCACGAGCGCGTTTGAGGCATTCACGCTGGCGGAATTGAAGCTGTTTTCGTGGGAGACGACGTCGCGCATGGCGCTCTGGTCGTTGGCGATGGCGACCCCGACGGCGGCGCCGAGCGGCAGCAGCCAGATGAGATCGTGAGGGCGGATGCGCGCCGGGCTGGTCCAGATGACGGCCTGGTCGTGGAGGATGTCGCCGGGCGCGCTGCGCAGGGTGACATTTTGCGTCTGCGGCTGAGGCGCGTCGGGAAGCGCCGGGACGGGTCCGGCCGACGGGGCTTTGGAGGGGGGCGCTGCGATTGACGTCATGGGGAGGAAGAGCGCTATGACGCAGAAGCACACGCGGAGCCGGAGATCAGAGCGGAAAATGAGGCTTACTGAATCGAGACGGACGGCCAGGCTGCGAGTTCGGAGCATTTTCCCCAATTCCAATTACCTGCCGGAGGGAACCAGGCTAGCGGTGCGATTCGGCGAGGTAGATTTCGACGTAGTCGAGGTAGTTCTGGGCATATTCAAGGATGAGGGCACGGTCTTTTTCGCCGAGTTCTCGGCGCAATTTGGCAGGGACTCCGGCCCACAGAGTGCGAGGCGGAACGACGGTGTGCTCCGGAACGACGGAGCCAGCGGCGATAATGCATCCCTCTCCAATGCGGCTGTTGTTGAGAACCCGGGCCCCCATCCCGATAACCACAGTATCTTCTACGATGCAGCCGTGAACGGTGGCGTTGTGGCCGATGGTGACCCAGTCGCCGACAACCACGGGGTAGAGGTTGCGCTGGCCGTGGAGGACGGAACAATCCTGCACGTTGGAGCAGGAGCCGACGCGAATGGAGTTGACGTCACCGCGGAGGACGGCGTTCATCCAGACCGAGGAGCGCTCGCCCAGAGTGACGTCGCCCAGGATCTGGGCGGAGGGGTCGATGTAACAACTGTCGGGGATCTGCGGCAACTTGCCCTGCCAGGCGCGGATCAAGGGAAGACCTCCGGGACCATTGTATGCACGCGGCCGGGGCGGGGTCGAGCCGAAGCCGGAGAGCTGTGCGCGGCTAGCTTTTTGACACCCAGGCAGTCAGGCGGCTTTGCCTAGGGTTATCCCTAAGTTGGCGCAGGACCGAAACTTGGGTATCATAAAACGGAGCCACTTAGGCAGGTTTGGAGGTGGGACCAGGTTGGCAGAAGTTCGCGTTCAGGAAGGCGAGCCGCTGGAAAATGCGTTGCGGCGGTTTAAGCGGAAGGTTCAGCAGGAGGACATCATCAAGGAAGTGAAGCGTCACTCCTACTACCTGAAGCCGGGCGAGAAGAAGCGCGTGAAGGCAGCATTGGCGCGCAAGCGGAACCGCAAGAAGGCTCGCAAAGAGCAGGATTAACCTGGTAGCCATCACGAAGGATGCCGCGAAGGCGGCTCCCACTGCAAGGGAGCGGGAGTCGCCCAGCGGCGAAATGAGAGGCGGAAGGGGACTGGTTGTACTTTCCGCTCGTTCGGGTCACGCAGGTTGCGTGGCAGTACGTTTCGGTCGCGCCGGGCTCGTCCGGCAGACAATTTTTTGCCGCCCTTTAAATGCGGCCCGGGCCCCTTGTTTGGACCAAACAAAGACAGGGAACCGGACGGCAAAGTCCTCATGCACAGGCCGCATCGGTACAGCTCCCCCTGTTGGGAAGCCGGCCATGGAATTCCAGGATCGAGTATTGAAATGCGTAGACTGCGGCGCCGATTTCATATTCACGGCGGGCGAGCAGTTCTTCTTCCACGACAAGCAGTTCAAAAACGACCCCAAGCGTTGTAAACAATGCAAAGCCAAGCGCGCCAGTGGTAGTGCGCGGGTGCGGACGGAAACGCGGACCACCTGCTCAGAGTGCGGAGCAGAGACCACGGTTCCTTTCAAGCCCACACAGGGCAGGCCAGTACTGTGCCGCTCCTGCTTCCAGAAGCAGCAGCTGAACGTTCCGGCACAACAGCCGGGTACGAGCGCGGCTGTGACTTAGGGGCGTTTTGCACGCACCCCCTGAACTGGACCGGTAACGCCGGGTACACTGACGCGGCGAGCGGCAGTAGGCGGCAAGAGTGCATGCGCGCGCCCGCAGAAGACCGGCGTGGTATTGCGCTGCTCCAGCATTTGCCGCTCCGGCCTGGATGCGCGGTTCGGGGCGGCTTGATGCGCGAAAATCATGCTCTCCTGGCTTTGGCGCGGTGGCCGATGTCGCGACGATAGTACATGCCCTCGAAGCGGATTTCCGCCAGGGCTTCATAGGCGCGGCGTAACGCCTCATCCAGCGTCGGTGCGGCGGCGGTGGCGCCGAGCACGCGCCCGCCGGCAGTAGCGATTTGCCCATCCTTGCGCGCCGTGCCGGAGTGAAAGACCTGCACTCCCGGGACATGTGCAGCCATGTCGAGGCCGGAGACAGGCACGCCGGTCTTGTAGGCGCCTGGGTAGCCCTGGGAACTGGCGATGACGCAAGCGGAGGCGCCGGGCGCCCAACGCAGCTCGGTATCGCAGAGGCGGCCGTCGACGCAGGCTTCAAGGGCATCGACCAGATCGCTTTCCAGACGGACAAGAATGGCCTGGGCTTCGGGATCGCCGAAGCGGACATTGAATTCGAGCACATGCGGGCCGCGGGCGGTCATCATCAGGCCGCAATAAAGGACGCCGACAAAGGGCGTGTCCTGTTCGGCCATACCGCGGACGGTGGGCTCGGCGATGTGGTGAAGAATCCATTCGGACATGGCCGGCTCGAGCAAAGTGTCGGTGGAGTAAACGCCCATGCCGCCGGTATTGGGGCCGGTGTCGCCTTCGCCGATGCGCTTATGGTCCTGCGCTGCAACGAGCGGTATGACGTGCATGCCGTCGCTCAGGCAGAGGAAGCTGACTTCGTCGCCCGTGAGGAATTCCTCGATGACAACCTTCTGCTCGGGTGTGCCGAGGAGAGCGCCGGAAAAGAGGCCCCGGGCGGCTTCCATGGCGGTCTGGCGCGAATCGCAGATGATGACGCCTTTGCCGGCGGCAAGTCCGTCGGCTTTGACCACCACGGGCGGGTGAAAGATCTCGATGGCGCGATGAAGCTCGGCGGGGCTGGAGCAGACGGCGTAGTTGCCGGTGGGGATTTTATTGCGCTGAAGAAAGCGCTTGGCAAAGGCCTTGCTGGTCTCGAGCCTGGCAGCTTCGCGGGTTGGCCCAAAGACACGGAAGCCGCGCTCAGAGAGGGCGTCGACGACGCCAAGCGAGAGCGGCAGCTCGGGGCCGACAATAGTCAGGTCCGGGCGTTCGGTTTCGGCGAGCCGGATCATGGCGTCGAGGCTCTTCAGATCCACATCCACGCAGCGAGCGATCTGGGCGATGCCGCCGTTGCCGGGCGCGCAGACCACCTCCGTCACGCGCGGACTGCGGCGAACCGACCACGCCAGCGCGTGCTCACGTCCGCCGGAACCAAGGATGAGGACTTTCATGAGAGACACCTTTCCAAACGGCAGACGCCGAGGGCGGGCCCGGGAAAGCAAAGGGCCTGAAAGGTAATCGTCGGCAAGGAGGGTGGGGGAAGTCAAACGCGGGAAGGTTGCTGCAGTAGTAAAGACGGCGGTCTCCTATACTGAGCGTGGCGCGCAGACGTGATTGTAGTGGTGTGTGCGTATGAGTTAGTGGATGGCTGAAACCCGCATCAAGCCGCATCAGCAGCAGGTGGCCGAGCAGGAACGGCGCACGGAACAAAGGCGCGCATTCCGGCGGAATCAGATTTTCGGGTTGCTGATTCTGGCCGGCGCGATCTGCGCATGGTGGCTGTGGCATACCAATCCAGGGTGGGTTTTTCCGGCGGGGTGGTGGAGGCTGTGAAAGACAGGGAACAGGGAATAGGGAATAGGGAACAGGGAACAGGGAATAGCGATCAGGGAACAGGGAATAGGGAATAGGGAACAGGGAACAGGGAACAGGGAACGAGACCTTGAGTACGCTGCCGATGCCAAATGCGCCGGGGAATGAGCCGCTGGTTGTTCTGATCCTGGGGCCAACGGGCAGCGGGAAGACGGCATTATCGCTGGCGCTGGCCGAACGCTTCGACTGCGAGATTGTGAGTTGCGACTCGGTTGCGGTATATCGCGGAATGGATGTGGGCACGGCCAAGCCTACGGCCGCGGAACGGGCGCGAGCTCCGCATCACCTGATCGATATCGCGGAACCGGATGAGCCGTTTACGGCCGGCGATTACAGCCGGCTGGCGCGGGTGGCGTTGCGCGAGATTGCGGAGCGCGGCCGGCTGCCGATTGTGACCGGCGGGACGGGGCTGTATCTGCGCGCGCTGACGGAGGGCCTGTTTGCCGGGCCGGCGCGGCGGGAGGACTTACGCGAGCGGCTGCGGAGCAGCGCGCGGCGGCACGGCGGCGCGTGGCTGCACAGGCTGCTGGCGCGGCTGGATGTGGAGTCGGCGGAGCGGATTCATGAGAACGACACGCCGAAGCTGATCCGCGCGATCGAAGTGTGCCTGGCGGGGCGCAGGCCGATGTCGCAGGTGCTGTCACGCGATCCGCTGACGGGGTTTCGCCTGCTGAGAATCGGGCTGAATCCGCCGCGGGCGCAGCTTTACCAGCGATTGAACCGGCGTTGTGCGGAGATGTTTGCTGCCGGCCTGGTTGATGAGACGCGTGGGTTACTGGAGCGGTATGGGCCGGTGAAGGCGCTCGATTCGCTGGGCTACCGGCAGGCGCGGGCGGTGCTGTCCGGCGAGATGACTGAAGTTGAAGCTATCGCTGCCGCGCAACAGGGGCACCGGAATTATGCCAAGCGGCAGATGACGTGGTTCCGGCGGGAGCCGGAGGTCAGGTGGTTTGAGGGCTTCGGGGATGAGGAGGAAACGATGCGAGCGGCCGAGAAGCTTGTGCAGTCGTTGGTGGATGCACCCGTAAAATAAACACGTTGAGGCTGCGGGCCTGCTTCACGTGGTGCGCGCCGGAACGGAGAGGGCTTTGGCAGAGACGATCTTTGATGTGGCGATTCTCGGTGGCGGGCCGGCGGGCTATACGGCGGCAATTCGCGGCGCGGAGTACGGACTGAAAGTGGCGCTCATCGATGCGTCCTCGAGCCTGGGCGGGACATGCCTGCACGTGGGCTGCATTCCCACCAAGGCGCTGCTGTTCAATGCCGAGATCTGGGACCACCTGAAGCACGCGGCGGAGTACGGGATTGCGGGGATCGGCACGCCGGCGCTGGACTGGGCGGCGGTGCTCAAGCGCAAGAACGCGATCGTGACGCGGCACGTGAAGGGCCTGGAATTCCTGATGAAGAAGCACAAGATTGCGGTGATTGCGGGGTTCGGGCGCCTGACCGGGTCAGCGCGCGACGGCGTGCATACGGTGGACGTGGACAAGAATGGCGAGAAGAGCCAGGTGAAGGCGAAGAATATTATTCTCGCCACGGGTTCGGAAGCGAAGATGCTGCCGGGGCTCAAAGCGGATGACCGGGTGCTGACCAACATTGAGATTCTCGATCTGGCGGCGGCGCCGAAATCGCTGGCGATAATTGGCGCGGGCGCGGTGGGTGTGGAGTTCGGATCGATCTTCCGCAGCTTCGGCGCCGAAGTGACGATTCTGGAATTTCTGCCAAGGCTGGTGCCCGTGGAAGACGAGGAGATTTCGAAAGAACTGGCGCGGGTTTTCAGGAAGCGCGGCATCGAGATCAACACCGGCGCGCGGGTGGAGAAGGTGGAGCGGACCGACGCAGGCGTGAAGGTGAGCTTCACCGATGCCAACGGCAAGCCGCAGGTGAAGGAAGCGGAGAAGGTGCTGGTGGCCGTAGGGCGCGCGCCGCAGACGGCGGATATCGGGATTCAGAAGACACGCATCGAGATGGAAGGCGCCTGCGTGAAGGTGAGCGAGACGATGGAAACGGCTGAGCCGGGGGTTTATGCCATTGGCGACATTGTTGCCGGATTGCCGCAACTGGCGCACTCGGGCTCGATGTGCGGAATGGTGGCGGTGGCGAAGATTGCCGGGCGCGCGTTTCGCCCCGTGCGCCGCAACCGCATTCCCGGATGCACTTACACTGAGCCGCAGATCGGGTCGGTGGGATTGACGGAGGCACAGGCGCGCGAACAGGGCTACGAAGTGAAGGCGGGCAAGTTTCCGTTTGCGGGGAATTCGAAGGCGACGATTGTGGGCGGACATGATGGCTTCGTGAAGATTGTTTCCGACGCGAAGTACGGGGAGATTCTGGGCGTGCACATCATCGGGCCGCAGGCGACGGAGATGATCGCGGAAGCGGTTGCGGTGATGGAACTGGAAGGCACGGTCGAGGAGATGATGTTCACCGTGCATGCGCACCCCACGCTGTCAGAGGCGATGCTCGATGCGTACGGCGCGGTGGAGGGGATGGCGATTAACGCGTAAGGTGAGGAGTGGGAGGTGCGAAAACGGTTCCATCGACAGATATTCCCGTTTTGGGGAGTTCCTCGCGCTGCATATTTCGCGTTATGATGTGAAGCCAAGCAAAAGCAGGTGTTGCATCGCGAGCCGGGGAAACGGAAAATGTCGATACCAGGCTTCACGATCGACGGAATCATCCCACCATTCACTGGCATGGGACCAGGAAATGATCCGTCGTTCATGTCTCCTTACGAAGCCGACGCGCTTGAAGTCGTGCTTCGATTCGGAACAAGTGGGAAGCGTCGCGAGATTTTGGAGAAGTGGCTCGACCACCGAACTGCACTGCGTGGAATAGGGTTCCACACAGGGTTCCAGTGGCTCGATGGGAGCTTTCTTGAGGAGAAAGAGCCTAACGACCTCGACATTGTTACGTTCGTCTATCACCCAGCGGATCTGGCGACCGACGAAGAACTAATATCATTTTGGAATAAAAATTCGGGACTTCTCGATCGCGATCTTGTGAAAGCTGATTATCTTTTGGATGCCTTTTTCCTTGATCTCAGCGGAAGCCCTGAGGGTCTGGTTTCGCTGTCACGTTATTATTTGCAACTTTTCTCACACCAACGAGAGTCTTATCTCTGGAAGGGCATGATCCAGGTCCCACTGGAAGACGCAAACGACAATGGGGCCAGAGAGCAATTGCTCCAACCTATTGCTGCGGCAGAGCCGATGGAGGAGTAGCGATGAGTGCCAAGACGGAGAGAGATTTTGTCGCGGCTGACCTGGCATCCGTCGATTATCTGCTTGGCAAATTGAGCGGTAAGGATGTTTTCGCCAGACTCGGCCTCCAATCCCGACGTAGAGATCTGCAAAAGCAGCTTGAATCACTTGCCGATGGACGCGAGGTCTCGGCCTCCGCGTCGCTTTTCTTCTCGGGTGACCCTGTACTTGCGAATCGCGGAATCGAGGCCTCGTTTGGAGCCTCGGCAATGGCGAGGTTTCAGGATCTCGTAACGAAGATTTTTGCTGTTCAGCATACAGGCACCTTGGGACAGCGCGGGATAGTACCGGGGAAAGATGCGTCGAAATTGCATATAACAAACGTGGTCCGAGGTTCATTCGGATTCCGACTCGAGGAAATCTCATCGCAGACCAATATGCTCGAATCCCCATTAAAGGATGCGGTCGACGAAGCATCGCGATTAATGGAGAAGTTTGGAATGGAAGATGAGGAGGCATTTGAATCGGAAGTCGAGAACATAGACGGAAGGGTTCTTGCGTCGGTCAAAGACTTCTTTGAAGTTCTGAGTGCGAATCATGCAAAGTTCCGGCTGGTATCGGGGAATCTTGACAAGAGCTTTGGGGCGCAGAGCGTAACTCGGGCTGCGGATCGCGCTAGAAACACGACCCTCGACGAGAGCGAAGTTGAATTACCGGGCCAACTAGCCGGTGCATTGCGTGACAGTAGAATATTTGAATTTCGTCCGATCGATGGAAGACCAGCAATTAAAGGCCCGATAGGTACAGATTTTGACCCGGACCAAATTTCTCAAATAAATCGGGAACTGGCGGACAAGGATGCGACGGCGAAGTTCCGAGTAAAGAAGGTTATTCAAAACGAGCGAGTCCTGAGGGAGAAGTACACGCTGGTTTCTATACACGGTGCATAGGAATTATGCACGTCGATTCAGCTACAGCTCCGTCGACCGAGTTTCCACCAGCCTTGTAGCTTTGGCGATGAAGTCGCCCAGCGGCATCGAGCCCTGGTCGCCTTTGCCGCGGGTGCGCACGCTGACGGCGCCTGCCGATTCTTCCTTGTCGCCGAAGACGAGGATGTAAGGCGTCTTCTGGTTGGCGAAGTCGCGGATCTTGGCGTTCATTTTTTCATTGCGGGCGTCGGTCTCGATGCGGAAGCCGGCGGACTGGAGCTCGGACTCGACTTTTTTCGCGTAGCCGAGGTGGCGCTCGCTGATGGGGACAAGGCCGATCTGCACGGGCGAGAGCCAGAGCGGGAATGCGCCGGCGTAGAGCTCGATCAGGTAGGAGACCATGCGCTCCATGGTGCTGATGATGGCGCGGTGGATCATGACGGGCCGATGGCGATTGCCGTCGGCCGCGGTGTAGCCGAGGTCGAACTGATTCGGCAAGTGGAAATCGACCTGGACCGTGGAGTAGGTTTCCTCGTGGCCCATCACGTCGGCAAGCTGGATGTCGAGCTTGGGGCCGTAAAAGGCAGCTTCGCCGCGGGCCTCGCGATATTTCAGGCCCAGCGCATCCATGGCTTCGCGCAGAACGCGCTCGCCCAGTTCCCACATGGCGTCATTGTCGACGTACTTTTCTTTGTTGGCGGGATCGCGGAGCGAGAGGCGGTAGCTGTAATTGATGATGCCGAGATCGCGGTAGGCGCGCTCCACCAGCTTCATGACGCCGGAGAATTCTTCCTTGATCTGGTCGGGCGAGCAGAAGATGTGAGCGTCATTGAGCGTCATGCAGCGCACGCGGCTGAGGCCGCTGAGCGCGCCGGAGCGCTCGTAGCGATACATGGTGCCAAGTTCGGCGAGGCGCAGGGGCAGGTCGCGATAGCTGCGCAGCCTGGACTCGTAGATGAGGATGTGGTGCGGGCAATTCATGGGCCGCAGGACCATCTGCTCGGTTTCCAGGTCCATGGGCGGAAACATGTCTTCGTGATAATGGGCCCAGTGGCCGGAGCGCTTGTAGAGATCGACCTTGGCGAGGTCGGGCGTGTAGACGTGATCGTAACCGTGGCGGCGCTCCAGATCGAGGATGTACTCTTCCAGAAGACGGCGGATGGTGGCGCCTTTTGGCAGCCATAGCGGCAGGCCGGCGCCCACGTCTTCGCTGACGGTGAAGAGCTCGAGTTCCTTGCCCAGCCGGCGATGATCGCGGCGCTTGGCGTCTTCCAGGCGCTCAAGATAATCTTCGAGATCTTTTTTGGAGAAGAACGCGGTGCCGTAAATGCGCTGGAGCTGCGGATTCTTCTCGTTGCCCAGCCAGTAGGCGCCGGAGATGCTCATGACTTTAGCGGCTTTGACGCGGCCGGTCGAGGGCACGTGCGGGCCGCGGCAGAAATCGACGAATTTGCCGTTGCGATAAAAGCTGACCTGGTCGCCAGGCTGAGTGAACTTGGAGACGAAGTGCGTCTTCATGAAGTCGCCGCCGCGGTCAAATTCGGCCAGGGCCTTCTCACGCGGCTCGTACTCGCGGACGAATTTTTCATCGCGCGAGACCACTTCCGCCATGCGCTTTTCAATGGCGGCCAGATCTTCCGGCGTGAAGGGCTTTTCGCGATAAAAGTCGTAGAAGAAGCCGGCATCAGTAGCAGGGCCGTGGCCCAGCTTGGTTTCAGGAAAGAGCTCGAGCACAGCCGTCGCCAGTACGTGCGCGGCTGAGTGGCGCACGACCTTGAGCGACTCGGCGTCTTTTTCGGTGAGCAATTCGAGACGCGCGTCTTCCGTCAGCGGGGTGGAAAGGTCGACGAGGCGAGGGCCGGCCGAGTTTTCAGCGGCGTACATGGCGGCTTCGGCTGACTGCTCGCCGGATGCTTGCGGGGCCTGGCCGCCGTTCATCGGCGTGATGCGGGCGACCACCGCAGCTGCGGCGAGGCGCGGCGAAATGGAGTTGGCGATCTCAAGCGGCGTGGTGCCGGAAGGCACTTCGCGAATGGCCCCGTCAGGCAGGTGTACAGCGATGGTTTGCGAGCTCATGATTTCAGTAATTCCAAGCTGGCCGCGGAAATAATTGGAATGCGGTCCGATGTACTGAGGATAGAAGGCGAGTGGGGTCCAAGTCGAGTAAACGGCGGACCGGATCGCCGTTACGATTCCACGCCGAGCACTTTGACGATGACCCGCTTGCGGCGCTGGCCGTCGAATTCGGCGTAGAAAACGCGCTGCCAGGTGCCCAGGTCGAGCCGGCCGTTGGTCACCGGGAGCGTGGTCTCGTGGTGGAGCAGCAGCGACTTGAGATGCGCATCGCCATTGTCTTCGCCGGTGCGGTGGTGCCGGTAATCGGGGCGCGCGGGGGCAAGCTTTTCCAGCCACTCGCCGATGTCCTCGATGAGACCGTCTTCGAGATCGTTGACGTAGATGGCGGCGGTGATGTGCATCGGCGAAACGAAGCAGAGGCCGTCTTTCACGCCGCTGCGGGCGACGACGGCTTCAACCTGGTCGGTGATGTGGACCATCTCGTGGCGTTTGCGGGTTTGGAAGACGAGGTATTCGGTGTGAGATTTCATTTGGTTCTCCGATGCAGATTTTGGCGGGCGCCCGGGTGGAGCGGGAATCGCAAAGCTTCAGCTTTTATCCTAAAGTGAGCCGTGGCGAAAACTGCTGCACAACGCGCCAAGTCGCAAGCCCGCAGTGGACGCGGAGCACACCCAGCCGCGCGCCTGCGCGAGATGCACGACCGGCTGGTTGCGGCGTACGGGCCCCAGTACTGGTGGCCGGCGGAGACGGCGTTTGAAGTAATCCTGGGTGCTTATCTGACGCAGAATACGGCGTGGAAGGCGGTAGAGCGGTCGCTCGAAAATCTGCGCGCGGCGGGAGTGCTGAGCGTCGAGGGTTTGCGCGAGATTTCGGAGGAGAAGTTGCGCGTCTTAATCCGGCCGTCAGGGTTCGTAACGCGCAAGGCGCCGGCGCTGAAGGCATTTGTAGCGATGCTGGACGCGGAGTTTGGTGGGCGGCTGGAGCGGCTTGCAGCGGCGCCGACTGAAGACGTGCGGCGACGGCTGCTCGAACTGCCAGGTGTGGGCGAGGAGACGGCAGATGCGATCCTGCTATATGCGCTGGGGCACGCGGTGCCGGTGGCGGACGAGTATTTGCGCCGGATTGCGGAGCGGCATCGGTTGGTGGACGACGGCGCGCGACGGCCGCGGTATCAGTCGCTGACGGAATTGACGCGGCGCGCCTTTTCTGGCGATCCGCATTTGAATCAAGCGAAATTGTTCAACGAGTTTCATGCGCTCACAGTGGCTGTTGGCAAGGCGCACTGCGGAAGGGCTCCGCGGTGCGAGGGATGCCCGCTCGAGTACGACCTTCGGCCGACGGAGCGAAACGCGAAGAAGCGCTTTCAATGAGAGCGTACGCGGCGAAACCGCGTGACGGGCAGGAACGGTAAACTAAAGAGAGAAGAACTATTCAACTGGATCCCCTGAGTCGTGCAATCGCTGCTTGCTAATCTGAATCCCGAACAACGCGCTGCCGTCGAGACCACCGAAGGGCCGGTGCTGATTCTGGCCGGAGCCGGCTCGGGGAAAACGCGCGTCATCACCAGCCGCATTGCGTGGCTGATCGAGGGCAAGGGCGTTGCGCCGGACTCAATTCTGGCGGTCACATTCACCAACAAAGCGGCCGGTGAAATGGCAGAGCGGGTGGATCGGCTATTGGGGCACGCCAGGGTGGCCAAGCCGCTGATTTCGACTTTTCATTCGCTTTGCGTGCGCATTCTGCGGCGCGACATTGAGGAGCTGAAAGTCGGCGGGCAGGGGCGGACGCGAAGCTTCGCGATCTTCGACGAGAACGACCAGGAAGGCATCGTGAAGCAGGTAATGCGGCGGATGGGCCTGGATACGAAACAGTTGACGCCGCGGACGGTGCTGGGGCGGATTTCGTGGGCCAAGAATCACATGGTCGATCCGCAGGAGTACTACCTGGGATCGAAGGACCCGAACGGCGAGCGGGTAGCGCACATCTTCAAGAGTTACCAGGCGGAGTTGCTGAAAAACAATGCGCTGGATTTTGACGATCTGCTGCTGGAAGCGGCGCGGTTGCTGAAGGTGTCGGGTGAAGTGAGGGAGCGCTATCAAAGGCGCTATCGCTATCTGCTGGTGGATGAATACCAGGACACGAACCGCCCGCAATACGAGTTGATGAAGCTGCTGGCCGGTGAGCACAAGAATGTGTGCGCCGTGGGCGATGAGGATCAGAGCATTTACTCATGGCGCGGCGCGGACATACGCAACATTCTGGAATTCGAGCAGGATTTTCCCAATGCGAAGATCATCCGGCTGGAGCAGAACTACCGCTCGACGCAGGTGATTCTGGAAGCCGCGGGCGCAGTGGTGCAGAACAACATCAAGCGCAAGGGAAAGCGGCTGTGGACGGACCGGCAGGGCGGATCGCGTATCGGATACTACGAGGCGCCGGACGGGGAGAACGAGGCGTTGTTTATCGCCGATCGCATCCAGCAGTTCCTGAACACGGGTCCTTCGCCGGAGGAGCAGAATCGGGGGGTGGAGCATCACTGCGCGGTGCTCTATCGGACCAATTCGCAGTCGCGGCTGGTGGAAGAGGCGCTGCGGCGGTACAACATCTCGTACACCATGGTGGGCGGGTTCAGCTTTTACGAGCGCGCGGAGATCAAGGATCTGCTGGCGTATCTGCGGCTGGTGCGGAATCCGCATGATTCGATGGCGCTGCAGCGGGTGGTCAACACGCCGGCGCGCGGCATCGGCAAGACCACGATGGAGACGCTGGAGCGTCTGGCGCTGGAGACGGGCGTTTCGACGTGGGATGCGATCGGCGCGGCGATTACGAACCGGCTGGTGCCGGCGCGCGCCGCGATGGCGCTGGAGAGTTTTCGCCAATTGATTCTGGATGCGCAGGCGATGATGGATCCGGATTTTGCGGGAAAACTTTCGGCCGATGTGGCGGAGAGCGAGGCCGACGCGGCGGACACGGATTTTTCTTTCGGAGCGGAGGCGCCGGTCGAGGAAGAGAAGCAAGGTGCAACGGAAACCCTGGAGGCATCGGCTGACGTCGGCTTCGGCGCCAATTCGAATCAGATTCCACTGCTTGATGCGAGCCACTTCTCGCCGTTTGCGGACGAGCCGAAGCGGCCGTTTCTGAAAATGCCGAAGCAGACGAGCGAGAGAGGGGAGCGGCCGGCGAAAACGAGTGAGCAGGGTGGAATCGCCTTGCCGGAAGGTGATAGTAAATTGGCGGCAGGTGAAGGAAGTGAAGACAAGCCGTTTCGCTCGCCCGGCGATGCGGCCACCCTGCCCGAATTGATCCGCTTCATCATCGATCGCACGGGGTACATCAAAGCCCTGGAAACTGAGGGATCGCCCGAATCCTTCAGCCGCATCGAAAATCTGAAGGAACTGGCCAATGCAGCGCATGACGCGGAAGAGCGCGGCGAAACGCTGGCGGATTTTCTCGATCACGCCGCGCTGGCGTCGGACACAGACCAGATTGACCCTAACGCGCGGGTGACGCTGATGACCTTGCACGCGGCCAAGGGGCTGGAGTTTCCGCTGGTGTTTCTCGCGGGCCTGGAGGAAGGCCTGTTTCCGCACTCGCGCACGCTGAATAGCCCCGATGAGCTGGAAGAGGAGCGGCGGCTTTGCTACGTGGGCATGACGCGGGCGATGAATACGCTCGTTCTGACGCGCGCACATTATCGCCGGCGATACGGCAACGACGCGCCGGAGATGAGCATTCCGTCACGGTTTCTGGAAGAGGTGCCGGAGGCGCTGATCGATAACCTGGGCGGGCGCAGCCCGGCATGGTCCACGCCGGCTTATGGGGGCGGGTACGGCGCCGGGCGGCGCGGACGCGAGCGCGATTTTGGCGATCGGCACTATAACTACGAAGATGAGAACCAGGAATCGCCGCAGTTTGCTGCCCGCGCAGGAAGCGCATCGGCGGGACGGAGCGTGCCGGGGAAGAACGATTCTATTGACAACATCGCGAGGTTTTTCGGCGGCAAGCCGGGAATCAGCAGGCCGGGAGCGCTGGCGAGGCCGGCGATGAAGGTGGATGTTCCCGCAGGCGCTTCAGGGCTGCAGCAGGGGCAGCGAGTGCGCCACAACAAATATGGCGAGGGCAAAGTGGTGATGCGCGAAGGCGAAGGCGAAGATGCGAAGCTGACCGTGCTGTTCACGCGGCACGGCATGAAGAAGCTGATGGAGAAGTTCGCCAACCTGGAAAAGATTTAGCGCCGCCTCTGGGTGCGCTGCGGATTCGACGATGTGCCGGGGTCACCTGCCTGCGCGGCAGCGTGCGATTGGGGAGAGAGATGAGAATGCTTAGACGATTCGCCGGCTTGCTGGCCGGTTTGCTTCTTGCATGCACCGCTTCGGCGGGGGCGGCAGGGTTCGCGCCGCATACGACAGCGATGCATACAGTCACTCGGATGTATGTTTTCGGCGATAGCTATTCCGATATCGGCGAAGGATACCGGGACGGCAACGGGCCGACTTCGGTTGCGTATCTTGCCCAGCGGCTGGGCTTTGAGCTGATGCCCGCCAACGATCCAGCGGCGCACGGCAAGAGCCTGGATTATGCCATCAGTGGCGCGAAGACAGGCAGCGGAACGGGGCACAAATTCGGTAGCGCCCTGCTGGGCTACGGCATGCGCAACCAGGTGGATGATTTTGCCGCGCAGGTGCGCAGTCACCAGATCACGTTCGACCCGAATACGACGCTTTTCTTTTTCGCCGGCGGATTGAACGACGGAAATCTCTCAACGGACGAGACGGTGGCGAATCTTGAGGGAGAGATCCGGACCGTCTATTCGCTGGGCGGTCTGCATTTTATGGTGGCGCTGCTGCCCACGGGAATTCCCGATTTCAGCGCGGTCGCGACACGGCTCGATCCGGCACTGGCACACATTCCCGCGGAGCTTAATTCGCAACTGCCCGGCGCGAAGGTGAACATCAGCCACTGGGGGCCGTTTTACGACGAGGTGCTGCATAACCCGGCAAAGTATGGCATCACGGATACGCAAACTCAGTGCGCCGGCCGGGCGATTTTTCACCAGGATGCGACGCCGTGCACTTCGCCAGAGACGCATTTTTACTATCATCACGGGCACCCATCGACGGCAACGCACAAGATTGTGGGCGGCATGCTGTATGACGAGGTGAAGGCGCTGGAGAAGCAGGGGATGCTGTGATTCGCGTCTGTTAGCATAAAAGTTACGCTGCCTTTTTACCGGGATTTCCGGCAAAGAAATAGAATCCGAAAGAGGAAATACGTGGCTAACACGAAGAATGTTACAGACAAGCTGGAACGGAAGAAGCTGAAGCGCGCGGCGCGCAAGAAGGCGGCTCCCAAGGCCAAGCGGACGACGCCGCGCGGATCGCAGAAGAAAAAAGTGAAAAAGATGGTCCGCGGCCAATCGAAGCGGTAAAGCGGCGGGTCGCTTTCGGTTCTCAGCCTGTGCTGTGGCGGCGCGATCGCGGCCGTCGCGGCAACTGGCTGAAGCTGGAATGGCTGGGGTCGCTGAGGGTTTTTGCTCGCGGGTGCTTCTCTGCCTGTATGCTGTGTGAAAGCCCCCTGCACCCAGGAATCGCCGCCGGGGCGAGGAGAATTTTCCCTGCGCAGCCAACTGCTTGCCCGAAAATCCATTGACAAGCTGCTCCGCGAGTCGGAGGATCCGGAACGCTCGCTCAAGAAGACGCTGGGCCCGTGGTCGCTTACGGCGCTGGGCATCGGAGCGGTGATCGGATCGGGCATTTTCACCGTCATCGGCACCGCCATGGCCGGGCAGCAGTTCAGCCAGCCTACCATCGCCAATACGCCGCTCATTCACTGGCTCATTTTGCACACCGCCATGGCCGGCCGTCCCGGCGCAGGCCCGGCCTTAGCCCTCTCCATGGTGTTCGTCGCTGTTGTGTGCGCATTCACCGGGCTTTGTTACGCAGAGCTGTCGTCCATGATCCCCATTGCGGGGTCGGCGTACACCTATACTTACGCGACGCTGGGCGAACTGGTGGCGTGGATTATCGGCTGGGATCTGATTCTCGAATACGCGTTCAGCAACATGAGCGTCAGCGTGGGATTTGCCGCGCATATTGTCGATTTGCTGGACTGGTTCGGAATCCATCCTCCGCTGATGTGGATCTCGCCCGCGTATCTGCCCACCGGCTTGCAGGACCTGGCAGGACACAATCTCTACAATCCCGGCTGGCATTTTGGATTCAACATTCCCGCGTTCCTCATCGTGATGATTCTCACGGTGATTCTGGTTCGCGGAATTCGCGAGTCGGCGCGCACCAACAACATCCTGGTGCTGGTGAAGATGTCGGCCATCCTGGTCTTCATCTTCGCAGCAGCCAGTTTCATCCATCCGCGCTACTGGCATCCGTTTATGCCCGAGGGCTGGACCGGCGTGCTTACCGGCGGCTCCATCATTTTCTTCACCTACATCGGGTTTGACTCCGTTTCCACCGCCGCAGAGGAATGCCGCAACCCGCAGCGAGATATGCCTATCGGCATCCTGGCCACGCTGGGAGCCTGCACGGTTCTCTATAGCGGCGTGGCCATCGTTTTGAGCGGCATCGTGCGCTGGCAGACGGTGATGGGCGACGCCGCTCCGGTGGTGAACTCGCTGCGCCGGCTTTCGCTGCAATACGGCGGCGGGGAACTGCATTGGGTGCGGCTGTTTGTGCTTATCGGCGCGCTGCTGGGGATGATCTCGTCGATCCTCGTCTTTCAACTAGGGCAGGCGCGGGTGTGGTTTGCCATGTCGCGTGACGGCCTGCTGCCCACGGTCTTCAGCCGCATTCATCCGCGGTTTCGGACGCCGGCCGTATCCACGTGGGTTGCAGGATTCGTCGTCGGCATTCCCGCGGGCCTGCTGGATATTGGCACGGTGGCGAACCTCTCCAACATCGGCACGCTGTTTGCGTTCGTGCTGGTTTCGGTCGCGGTGGTCATCCTGCGCTACCGCGAGCCGGATCGCCCGCGCGGCTTCCGCGCTCCGCTGGGGCCGGTTTTCCCGGCGCTCAGCATCATCTTCTGCATCCTGCTGATGATGGGCCTGGAAGTGATGACGTGGATGGCGTTCTTCGCGTGGCTGCTTATCGGCCTGCTGATCTACTTCCTCTACAGCCGGCACCGGTCGGAGTTTTCGCCGCGGATGCAGCTGGGGCAAATTGAATCAAAGCAGAAGGTGTGAGCGTCAACGAGCGCGATAAGTCTTCATGTCACCAGCCCATGCGCGAAACTTCCTTATACCGGAAGCACGTCACCTGGTGGTCGTTCACCATGCCCACCGCCTGCATGAACGCGTAGCAGATGGTGGACCCGACAAATTTGAAGCCGCGCTTGAGCAGGTCCTTGCTCATGGCATCTGACTCCGGCGTTCTTGCGGGAACATCTTCCATGGATGCGAGCTTGTGATCGATCGGCTTTCCGCCGGAGAACTGCCAGATGTACGCGTCAAACGAGCCGAATTCTTTTTGCACTTTGAGAAACGCCTGCGCGTTGCGAATCGCCGCATCTACCTTCAGCCGGTTGCGGATGATGCCGGGGTTGGCCATCAGGCGCGCGGTGTCTTCCGCCGCGTAGCACGCAATCCTCTTCGCGTCGAAATTGTTCAATGCCGCGCGATAGTTTTCGCGCTTGTTCAGGACTGTTTGCCACGATAGACCGGCCTGCGCGCCTTCAAGAATCAGGAATTCAAAAAGGGTGCGATCGTCGTGCACAGGCGCGCCCCACTCTTTGTCGTGGTACTCGCACATCAGCGGATTATTACCGCTCCACGCGCAGCGGATCAGGGTCGAATTCTTCGGCATATACCTGTAAGCGTAGCATCGTTGATTAGTCGATTAGGCTGCTGAAGACAGCCTATTGGTGGCCGGCGGAGGAAACTACTTCGTTAATGCTTTCTATCGGCAGGCCATTGAAACTCATCCTGGATACAGAGAAACAAGATTAGAATTGCTGCAATCTGGTACGTTCGGGGCAATAACATCCGTCCAATAACATCGCGCGGATGTACGGGCCAAAAACCCTGGGAACGCTGACTGAACAGTCCGAATCTACTTCTTTAGATCGTCTTACACAGACGATTGACGGTGAGGTTTACATCGATAAGCCGTGATCATGCCGCAGGCTCAAACGCTGAGGCGAAAATTTTCCTTTCCCGCAGTACTGCGAGGTAGTTCTACACCGCGATGTCCTTTTTTCGGGAGTTGGCAGTAAGGGCCGGATTTATAGAACACCGCAAGCACAAACGCCTCCCGGCGGAGGAACTGACTGCTTCTTACTCGGCAGATTCGAAACGGAAGCGGGCGTGGGTAAAGGATCTGAGCCCTTGCGGGGCTTATCTACTTACCAGGGACCGCTGGACTCCCGGAACGAGCATTGACTTAACGCTGAAAAGACGCAGCTCGATGAATTCGCCGGTTTCGGTCCGGCTTCGAGTGAAGGTAGTTCGCCTGGGCACAGATGGCGTGGGCCTGGTTATTGAACCCGAACACATTGTCGCGGATGTATGGGTGAACCTGGTTCTCAGGTCGGCAAAGTTGACCGCAGAATTCGACCTTCTTCGGGTGCTGCGAGTTTCGCGGGCGCTGGCTTTCTTGCGTCGATTTTCCCCTGTCGCGGAAAGCAGCGTTATGGAGCACATAGCAGGAGAATCCATCTATGAAAGTGGAGAGTGGGCGGTTGAAACGCTTCTGAGAGCAGAAGAACTGGTGGAGTCCTGGAAGTTTCCCATTCGAACCGGTGTGAATCCAAAGCTGGTTCTGAGCATTCTGGAAAACGCGTCGAGGACAAATTCGGACTGGGTGCGACAGCATTGGACCGGGCTGCTGGCTTCGTCTGTTCAGTACTGGGCAAGAGACGGCGAAAGTTTTGAGTACGTTTCTTTGTTGTCGCGGCTCGACGCAATACAAATCCGCATCCTCGATACCGCGTGCAGCGTTGCTCTGCGAGCGGAAAGGGACGCGGGATGTGCGCTTCGCGAACTTCGCTGCAGCAAGGAGATGATGCAGATGGTAGCGGGAGTTACCGACCTCTTCGCGGTCGAAGAGCATTTGGATTATCTCAACCGTCTTGGCCTGCTAAAAGCTACGGTGAAGAGTAGCCTGTTTGAATCGATCGACCAGGCGAACCTTACGCCGACCCGCGCCGGACTCTGTCTTTATGCGCGGTGCAAAGGGCTCTTGCAACCGCCGGAAGTTCCGCGCCGGCTTCGCCGGAGACTGGCTATTCCCTCCCAGGCTGGAGTGGATGTCTCGGATCGCGGGCGCCAGGCGGACGACAGACTCTATGCGCCGGCTTATTAGCCGGAGATATAAGTCTTTTTTGATTCTGCACAGTTCGATGCGCGCTGATCGCTCGCGCAGTGTTACGCCAAGCCCAATTCTCGAATGGCCTTTCCCGCGCCCTTGAGATTGGCGAGGCGCATCTCAGAGTATTTGCGCGAGAGAAGAACGCCGTCGGATCCGCCATGGAAGGCTGCGAGCACGGCATCTCTCACGCCGTCGGGTGTGCACCTGGAGTGACCTGCGGCGGTGGGAATATCGATGTCGATGCCGGGCCAGAGGCGTGTCTCGGCTCCGTCGAGATCCTGACGCGCACGCCTGGTCTCGCGGTAAACGTAATCGGCAGAAAAGCCGGTGAAGGGAAGCCGGTCAAGAGGGGCCTCTCTGTAATCCAGAACGCGGTAATGAAAGTCGAGTAACTCCTGTTTGGGAATGTCGGCGAACATACTCGAGCTCATGTTATCGATGTAGTGCGCCATGCGCTCGCCGGCGCAGTTGTTATAGATAACAATCTTAAGGAAGTCGGAGTGTGGCGCGATCACTGCAAGGTCCTGCTCTGCGCGGTAAAACGGGCTGAAGGAGTTATTGTGCCAGATATGCCAGCCTATCTGAAGCGAAGAGTTGATTGACTTAGCTTTCTGGTGCATGGCGGCGTAGGTGTCCCGAAGGCTGTCAGTCCAGAGCATTTCCCAGGCTAGTAACTCGGGGTAACGCAGAATGGTCCGCCAGAGAGTTACATAGTAACCATCAGCGGGACGCTGACTTTGGTGCGCGGCGGTGACGAGCTTTTGCAAAGCAAGAAACCCCTGGCGGGCGCGCTCAGGATCGATACCACGAGTTTTTGCCTTTGCAATGCAGTACTGGCAGAAGCAGGTGACGTGGCCGCCTTCGGCGCGCCCGTGGCTGGCGCCGAGCATGTTAAGGAAGGCGCCCTGCCGTTCGGATCCCCACATGATGCCGTCGATGGGATAAGTACGTGCCCAGTTTTCGACCATTCCCAGCAGCCAGTTGTGGTAATTGGGATTGTTGAAGCAGAGAGTGGCGGCTTTCTGGCCGGATAGCTCTATTTCTTCCGCTTCGGCGATGCCCGGAACATCGCGGCGGAAGACATCCTCAAACCAGCAGATTGTTTTCATGCCTCGCTTGCGCGCGGAAGGCAGGACAGCTTCGAGGACATCGAATTTGCCCAGGTCGGGCGCACGGAAATCTCTGATAACTGTATCGGTGAAGTATTTTGAATCGTAGCCGGTGTAGCAGCCGCCGTGGAAAGTGGCAGTGTCATAAGCCTGGACGCCGTGATCGGGCAGCGGCTGGCCTGGGACCTGGCGCCCGGCTATTCCGCGTCCGTAAGTAAACGTGGCGATGAATAACGTATTAGCCGTAGCGTCGTTCTCGAAATTGTCGAGCACCTGTTCCACGCCTTCATCGACGAAGGAGACGGCGCCGACCTGAATGCCGATGGTCTTTTTGTTTCCGCTTGCAGAAAACGCGCGCGGAGTGCCGACGGCCGCGGCAATGCCGGCGGCGGATGAGTTCTGGAGGAATGTTCTGCGGTCCATAGGGGCTCCGATGAACGTGCTGCGAGGCGTTTACTGCGCCACGGGCTGCAATTTGCGGAACCAGCCGAGGCCGGCGGAAGTTCCCGACTCAGGCGCGTATTCGCAGCCGATCCAACCTTTGTAGCCCAGCTCGTCGAGCAGGTCAAAGAGATATTCGTAGCGCACTTCGCCGGTGTCGGGTTCGTGACGTGCAGGCACGCTGGCGATCTGGAAATGGCCCACGCGCGAGGGCTCGGCTAGATACCTGCGGATGCGCGTGGCCAGATCGCCCTCGGCTACCTGGCAGTGGAAGAGGTCCATCAGCACTTTCAGGTTGGGCCGCGCGAGCTCGGCAATTACCGCGTGCGCCTCTTCCTGAAGATTGATGAAGAAACCGGGAATGTTGCGCTGGGCAATGGGCTCGATCAGAATCTCAACCCCAGCCGGAGCAGCGAGGTCGGCAGCCCAGGCAAGATTTTCGAGATAGGTGGCGCGCATGCGTGCGCGTTCGGCGCCGGAGGGAGCCAGACCCGCCATGCAATGGATGCGCGGGCAGGCGAGGGCCACGGCGTAATCGAGCGCCCGCTGAAAACCTTCGCGGAATTCCTGCTCGCGGCCTGGCAGCGCCGTAATGCCGCGCTCGCCGGCTTTCCAGTCGCCGGGAGGTGCGTTGAAGAGCACCTGGCGCAGGCCGTTCTGCTTAAGCAGGCGGGCGAGGGTCTCGGCAGGGAACTCGTACGGAAATAGGAATTCGACGGCGCTGAATCCATCGGCAGCAGCGGCGGCAAAGCGGTCGAGAAACGCGTGCTCCGTATACATCATGGTGAGGTTGGCGGCAAAGCGGGGCATGTCGGGGCTCCATCGGAAGTATCGAGGAATTCATGAGGCGGAGGGCCGGGCGATTCGGCCGCCGCCGGCAACGCTGGGCAACAGATCGCGAAGAAATCCTCAGTGGCAATACTAACTGGCTGGGGCCGACTCCCAGATCCAGTCAATCAAGCGCCGCGAAGGCAGTTCTCGAGCCAGTGGATGTAGGACTCGCTGCCTGCTTCAATCGGCAGCACCAGAAACTCCGGAGTCTTGTAGCTGTGGAGCTCGTGGAGCCGCGTTTCCAGGGCGGGCAACTTTTCCTGGGCGGTCTTGAGCAGGAGCAGGCATTCCGTTGATGATTCGATTTCGCCCTGCCAACGGTAGATAGAATGAACCTCGGGCAGGACGGTGGCACAGGCGGCGAGGCGCTCTTCGACGAGTGTCCGGCCAATGCGGCCGGCTTCTTCCTCGTCGGAGGTGGTGGTCAGGACGATGCGGGCGGACGGATTGGTTTGCAGCATGGCAGGTCTCGCTTGCAGCTCCTTGCGGAGCCCGCCACATAGTCGCACGGGTGCAGCGGCGAGTCAATCAGTTTGCGCAGATCTGTCCGATGACAAACAGGAGAAGCCAAGCTATCTGCCGCAGATTGGCACGCTTGCCGATCGCTTCGCGGTGTTGCAGTATGGACCTTGCGGCTTTGTACGGAAATCCACGCCATGGAGCGACGATGAGCACAACGATCAAATTTGGAACCTCGGGCTGGAGGGCCATAGTTGCCGACGAGTTCACAGTGGCCAATATCCGGCGGGCGGTCGCCGGCATCGCGGCTTACGTGAAGACGCAACCGCGCCCGCACCGGATCCTGGTGGGCCGCGATCCGCGATTTCTGGGCGAGAGCTTCGTGGATGAGACGGCCCGCGTGCTGGCCGCAGCGGGAGTTACACCCATCGTGATACCGGATGCCGCGCCGACGCCGGCCATTTCGCACGCCGTGCGGACCCTTGAGACTTCCGGCGCCATCAATTTCACCGCGTCGCATAATCCCCCGGAATATAACGGCATCAAGTTCTCCACGCCGGATGGCGCGCCGGCTCTGCCCGAGGTGACAAAACAGATTGAGGCTGCCATCGCGCAAAACGATGCTGCGGGTGCGGCCATTTCGAAGGCGGAGCCACCGGCCGGAGGATTTGAGACGGCGGAGGTAAAATCAGCATTTTTGAAACGGCTGGCCGAGCTGATCGACCTGAAAGCCATCGCCAAATCGGGCATCAAAATTGTTTTCGATCCATTCTGGGGCGCGGGCCGCGGATATAGTTCAGACCTGCTGCGCGAGGCGGGCGTGACGGTAGAAACGGTGCACGATCATCGCGATGTGCTCTTCGGCGGCCACGCGCCGGAGCCGGACGGTCATCTATTGGATCCGGCCAAAGAGAAGATGCGCGAGATGGGCGCGGCGCTGTGTATTGCTACGGACGGCGATGCGGACCGCTTCGGAATCGTGGACCGGGACGGCACGTTCATGCAACCGAATTACATCATCGCGCTCCTTTTCGACTATCTGGTGGAGACACGCGGCTGGCGCAACGGGGTGGCCAAGAGCGTGGCCACCACCAACCTGATCAACGCGCTGGCCGAGCATCACAAGGTGCAGCTCTACGAAACGCCGGTGGGGTTCAAGTACATCGGCGAGCTGATCAACGAAGACAAAATCGCGATCGGCGGCGAGGAGTCGGCGGGGCTAACGATCCGCGGGCATGTGCCGGAGAAGGACGGCATCCTGGCCGGATTGCTGGTGGCGGAGATGGTAGCCGCGCGCGGCAAGAGCCTGGGCGTGCAATTGCGGGACATGTTTGCCAAGGTTGGTTCCTATTATCCGGTTCGCGAAAACTTTCGCTTGACCCCGGAGGTAAAAGCTGCGTTCACTGAGAAGTTGAAGCGCGATCCGGCGGAACTCGATGGCCGCCGGGTGACCAAAGTGGTGCGTACCGACGGGCTGAAGCTGATTCTGGATGACGGCTCGTGGGTTTGTTACCGGCTGTCTGGAACGGAGCCGGTGGTGAGGGCGTACACCGAAGCACGCAGCGAAGAGGGCATGGAAGCGCTTCGCGCAGCGGCGGAAAAATTTGTGCTCTCGTAGATCTGGAGTAGGGCTATGGCGGCGGATAGCAGACAACAGGAACTGCATATTTCTGGCCAAACAGCGCAGGCGCGGGAGACCGCGGTACACTGGGCGGAACGCCTCCGGTGGCCGGCGGGTACCATGCTGGCTGTCCTGCTGGCGCTGCTGGTCACGTGGCATGTGATCAACGGCAAGGACGGGCTCTCCGCCTGGCAGAAGAAGCGCGCGGAGGAACGGCAGTATCAGCAGGAAATCGACAGGCTGCAAAAGGAAAATGCGCAGCTTCGCGACCGCATCCAGCATCTGCAGACAGATCCGGATGCCATCGAGCACGAGGCGCGCGAAGAGCTGCACTACGCCAAGCCGGGCGAAGTGATTTACACGCTGCCCGCGCCGCTGCCCCCTCCCCAGGGGCAATCGACTTCGCCGGCAAAGTGAAGCAGCTGTACCTTTGGGCTTGCGGTTCGGCGGCGGAAGACGAATGCCTGAAGACACAACCCAGTTTCCGATTCGGGGCGTCAGTCCGATCGACGGCATATTCGATAAGGACGAGGAAGAAATGCGCCTTCTGCAACAGATGGCGCAGGACGCGGAGGATTACCTCGAAAGCTTCAGTTGGTGCGAAGAAATTCGGGAGGCGTATTTCGGCGGGGGGTATGGCGCGATTGTTGCGGTGTTCCTGTTCCGCATCATTCCCGCCAAACCCGACATCGACGAGTGGCTCTGGGTGGTTGTGGGCGACCTTCCTCCGGCCTACCTGGTGACGGATATGAGCAAAAGTCCGTCGGAAGCGCTGGCGAGCTACATAAGGGAAATGTCGAGGTGGATTCAGCACATCAAGAGAGGCCATCGCTCTATGGATCTTATTCCCGTGGATTTGAACAAAACCTGGGAGAATGCCGCAGCCCTGGAGGAGAGGCTCACGATTATGAGAGAGGTGATCGTGCCGGAATTTGCAGCGAGGGAAGCCGTGTTGTCGTGAACTTTTCGAGGCGCCGGCCTCGGTTCGGCGGCGTCTGTTTCACAATGTTCTTCGTCACGACTCTAAATAGGGAGCTTCTACCAGTCTCCCTACCGCTTTGTGCGGTTGTTATCGACGTCCCGTCCTGTCCCCTGCGAAATTGTGTAAGGTCCTGCACCAGCTTTTGCAGCTCGGCTCTCGACCCGGTTTTGCGCAAAGCCAGAATCAACGTGTAAAGCGCCTGCTGGTCTCTCGGGTCAATGCTCAGCGCGGTGCGCGCGGCTTTGAAGGCTCATTCACACGTTGGAGACGCCTGCCGCCGAGGAATGCGGAAGCATGGTACACTTGCGTCGAAATCCAGGTTCATTGAACTTGAGGAACAGCGCGGCAGCAGCTGGCGAGTCCTCCAGTAGTATTGATCGCGGTTCGACGAGCCGTTGCATGCAGACGGGCTCTAATGCGAGCATGCCGCACGGTGAGCGCAAATGGCGACCAATGAAGATCGGGTGGAGAAATTCCTCGAGCGCCTCCTTCAAAGCAGGTCGTCGATTGAGATTGTGCAGTCGTTGGCACGGGATGAAAAGCCGCTTCCGCCGCGCATTCCCGGAGGCAGTTCCGTCGCCGAAGAGGATGTCGAGAGCCGCTGGAAGCTGATTAACGCTTCCGAAGAGGGCCGGGCGGCGCTTCGCGGGGGCACGGCCGACGAATCGCTGGAGCCCTATCGCCATTCCATTGAAAATTGCATCGGCACGGTGAAGATTCCTGTAGGTCTGGCCGGGCCGCTGCGCATCCGCGGCACCCACGCATCGGGGGACTTCTACATTCCCCTGGCGACGACGGAGGCCGCGCTGGTGGCTTCCTATGCGCGCGGGGCTCGGACCATCTCCGAGGCCGGCGGATGCGTGAGCATTCTTCTGCACGAAGGCATGCGCCGGACGCCGGGGTTCGGCATGCGCAGCCTGACCGAGGCCGGCCTGCTCGCAATCTGGTGTATCGAGCAGCGTGAGGCATTGCGCAAAGCTGCCGCCGCGACCACACGGCACGGCGAATTGATCGACATCGGCATGGCGCTGGAAGGCAATCACGTCTATCTGATCCTCGATTACACCACCGGCGATGCCTCGGGGCAGAACATGGTGACCATCGCCACGCAAGCTGTGTGCGAATACATCATGGAGAATGCCGCGGTGAAGCCGGAGTTCTTCTTTGTGGAGGCGAATCTTTCCGGCGACAAGAAAGCGACGGCGCATTCCTTTGTAAGCGTGCGCGGGAAGAAAGTGTCGGCGGAGGTGACTCTGCCTGCGGATCTGGTGGTCTCGCGCTTGCATACCACCCCGCAGGAACTCGATCGCTATTGGAGAATGTCCGCGATCGGGGCCATCCAGAGCGGCAGCATTGGCGTGCAGGGTCATTTTGCCAACGCGCTGGCGGCGTTTTACATCGCGTGCGGGCAAGATCCGGCGTGTGTGGCTGAAAGCGCGGTGGGCGTGACGCGCTTCGAGGTGACGCAGAATGGCGATCTGTACGCGTCGGTGACATTGCCTAGCGTGGTAGTCGGCTCGGTGGGCGGAGGAACTGCGCTGCCCAGCCAGCATGCGTGCCTGGAGATCATGGGGCTGGCCGGCGCGGGAAAGGCGCAGGCGCTGGCGGAGGTTTGCGGAGCGCTGGCCTTGGCCGGCGAATTGTCGATTACAGCGGCGTTGTGTTCGGGAGATTTCACACGTGCGCACCAGAAGCTTGCCCGCGGCGACCATGGAACCGCGAACGACGATCATCGCTAACCGCTGGTGGATATATCAGCGCGAGCGCTTTCCCGTCTTGGCGCATGCGCCGGTGATTCTGGCCTTCAGCCTCTCGGCGGTGGCCTATTCGGCGTTGCTGCGCGGCGCAGGCAGGCTGCCGGGATGGAAGCCGTGCCTGGTGGCCTTTGCCAGTTCGTTTCTTTCGTTCCTTCAGTTGCGCCTCGCTGACGAATTCAAGGATTTCGAAGAAGACGCAAAATACCGGCCTTACCGTCCCGTCCCGCGAGGCTTGATCAAGCTGCGCGAACTGGCATGGCTCTGGGCGGGATGCATGGCGCTGCAACTGGCGCTTTCATTGTGGCTCGCACCGCGGCTTGCCATTCTGCTGGGAATCACCTGGATCTATTTCGGCCTGATGACCAAAGAATTTTTCGCGCGGCGATGGCTGAAGGCGCGGCCGGTGGTCTACATGGTTTCGCACATGGCCATTATGCCGCTGGTGGATCTTTACGCGACCGCATGCGACTGGGTTCCGGCACATCACGTTTATCCGCCGCGCGGGTTGCTGTGGTTTCTGCTGGTGAGCCTGTTCAACGGCATGGTGATCGAAATCGGACGCAAGATTCGCGTGCCGCAGGATGAGGAAAAGGGCGTGGAGACCTACAGCTTTCTCTGGAGCCGGCGCGTTGCCGTGCTCGTCTGGGTGGCGATGATGGCTGTTGCGTGGGCCCTCGCTTGCGTGGCTGCGGCGAAGATTCATTTTGCGGCGCCAGTGGCGGTGATTCTGGCCAGTGCTGTGGCCGTGGCCGCGGCGCTCAGCGCGCAGTTCCTTCGCACAGAAATTTCCGGCGCAGGCAAACGCCTGGAGACAATGGCCGGCGTATGGAGCCTCGTGCTCTATCTCAGTCTCGGTGTGCTGCCTCTCGCGCTTCGACATTGGGGGATGGCGTGAGTTACGTCTTCACCAGCGGCGGGATCCAGGATCTGGGCGGGAAGGCTTACGCATTGTCGCGGCTGGCTTCGACCGGCTTCATCATTCCGCAGTGGTTTGCCGTGTCTCCCTTGGCCTTTGAGCAAAGTCTCTCAAAGAGCCAACGTGCGGCACTCGACTCCGAAGATGAAGTGAGCCGGGGCGAGGTGCTTGCCGGCCTTGAACCTTCGCTGCAAGTTGTCGAGGAGATTCGCGCGGCTCTGGCGCATTTACCGGGAACGCAGTTTGCCGTGCGATCTTCAGCGGTGGAAGAAGACGGGGCCCAGGATTCCTTTGCGGGCCAGCTTGCCAGTTATCTCTTCGTCATGCCTGACGATGTTCCCCGCCGCGTTGCCGCCGTCTGGCGGTCCGGATTTACGCCGCAAATCGCGGAGTATCGCAGGCAACGCGGATTGCCGCCGCGCCCCGCCTGTGCGCCCGCGGTGCTGGTGCAATGCATGATCGATCCGGCGTGTTCCGGCGTGGCTTTCAGCGCTGATCCCGTCAGTGGCCGCCGCGAAGTAGCCGTGGTGTCGGCGGTCTTTGGCGTGGGCACCGCGCTGGTGGGCGGCGATGCAGATGCCGATGTGTACGAGGTGAATCGTAACGGCGAAATTTTGCGCCAGCGTATTGCGCACAAGCAGATGCGGCACGTTTTCTGCGCGGCCGCGGACGGCGGTGTAACCGCGGAAGTACTGCCCCAGGAACTCCACGATGAGCGCGTACTCAGCCCGGAGCAGTCCGCGGCAGTGGCTGAAATGGCGCGACACGCGGCAGACGCCTTCGGACAACCGCAGGATGTGGAATGGGCGATTGCAGATGGGCAGCTTTATCTGCTGCAGTCCCGGCCCATCACCACAATGCGTGAAGTTGCAGATTCCGACAACGAATGGAACATCTGGGATAACAGCAACATCATTGAAAGCTATAGCGGAGTGACCACCCCGCTCACTTTTTCTTTTGCGCAGCATGTTTACGAAGGCGTTTACCGGCAGTTCTGCCGCATCCTATGCGTGCCGGAAAAGAAGATCACCGCCCATGAGCGCACTTTTCAAAACATGCTCGGGCTCATTCGCGGGCGAGTCTACTACAACATGTTGAACTGGTATCGCGTGCTGGCGCTGCTCCCCGGCTTCAAGTTCAATCGGCGCTTTATGGAGCAAATGATGGGCGTGCGCGAAAGCCTGCCTGAAGAAATTGCGGGAGGTCTGGCGGACGCGTCGCACACCGAGCGGATGCGAGACCTGGTGAGCCTGGCAAACATGGTGCGCGCGTTGGGGTGGAACTTGTTGACGATGGAAAGCTGCATCGCCCGATTTGAAGCGCGGCTGAATGAAGCCTTGCTTGACCCCTCCCCGCCGCTCTCGGAGATGCGGCTCGATGAGCTCACGTCTCATTATTTGTGGCTCCAAGACAAGCTGCTCGCGCACTGGGATGCGCCTCTGGTTAACGATTTCTTTGCCATGATCTTCCACGGGGCACTGCGGAAGCTTTCCCTGAAGTGGCTCGGCGACCACAGCGGAATGCTGGCCAACGACCTCATCCGCGGGCAAAACGGAATGATCAGCGCCGAGCCGGCCGCACGCGTTCGCGAGCTTGCGCGCATAGCCGCAACCGATGAGGAATTCGTTCGCCTGCTTTGCGAAGTTCCGGCGGAGGAGGTTCTACGCGCGGTACAGAATCATGCCGAATTCCGAAGCGGTTACGAAGCGTATCTTGCGAAATTCGGCGATCGTTGCCTCGAAGAGCTCAAGTTGGAGAGCAAATCCCTCCACGAGGATCCGCAGGTGCTGTTGCGCAGCATCGGCGAATTGGCGCGTGGGCCGCAACAAGGAAGCGCGGCACCCAAGGCCGGGGCTGGCGCCTCTGCGCGGCACGCCGAAGAACAAATTCGTCGCGCGCTCCGCCGCTCGCCTCTGAAGCGGCTGCTTATAAACCAGGTTTTGCGCCAGGCAAGAACGCGCGTGCGGCAACGCGAGAACCTCCGCTTTGAGCGCACCCGTCTCTTCGGTCGGGTGCGCAATATCTTCCGCGAATGCGGAAAGAGATTGCATGCATCGGGTCTGCTCGGGTCTTCGGAAGATGTTTTTTACCTGAAAGTCGAAGAGATTCTCGGATACGCAAAAGGCACTGCGGTGCCGGATGACTTTCCGAAAGTCGTCCGCGACCGCAAAGCTGAGTTCGCTGAGTACAGAACGTCGCCGGCTCCGCCTGCAAGATTCGAAACCAGAGGTCCCGTCGGCGAAGCACAGACTTTTGCATCCAGTTCCACCGGTGCTGCGGGAGACCTGGGATCGGATGAGCGACTCGGCATCGGCTGCTGCCCCGGCGTGGTGCGTGGTGCTGTGCGGGTCATACTCGATCCACGCGGCGCCGTTTTGCCGGCAGGCAGTATTCTGGCTGCCGAACATACTGACCCTGGCTGGATCATGCTGTTTCCATCGGCCGCCGGGCTTCTCGTCGAGCGCGGCAGCCTTCTTTCCCACTCGGCGATCGTGGCCCGCGAACTGGGCATTCCCGCTGTCGTGTCCATTCCCGGCCTGACGACCTGGCTGCGCGATGGCGATCTAGTTGAGCTGGACGGCGCGCATGGAAGCGTGCGGCGCATCAGCGTGCGAGACGGCAATGCCCAGTGAAGCGGCGCAGCGTGCGGATTTCTCTGGCATTCGCTACGCGCAGTGCTGGGAAGACGCCGACATCCTGCTGGAAGCGCTCCATCCGGGACCCGGCAAGCGCTGCCTTTCCATCGCGAGTGCCGGTGATAACACGCTTGCGCTTTTGGCTCGCAATCCCGAATACGTGCTGGCCATCGATCTCAGTCCGGCGCAGTTGGCCTGCCTGGAGTTGCGCGTGGCCGGCTATCGCGTGCTGCAACATGATGAACTGCTGGCCATGATTGGTTCGGTTCCATCGCAGGAACGGATGAAGTTGTATCGCGCTTGCAGAAGCAAGCTTTCGCGTGAAGTGGGCGAATTCTGGGACGAACACAGTCGATTTGTGGAAAACGGAATTGGCAGCTGCGGTAAATTCGAGCACTACTTCGAGATTTTCCGAAGCAGAATGCTTCCGCTTATCCATTCGAAGAAACGCGTTGCTCAGTTGCTGCTGGCGAAGCCGCGCGAGGAGCGAATTGCTTTTTACAACCGTCGATGGAACAACCGGCGTTGGCGCGCTTTGTTCCAAATCTTTTTCTCGCGCCGTGTGATGGGCGCGCTGGGCCGCGATCCCGAGTTCTTTCGTTACGTGGAAGGGATCGTTTCTGCGCGAATCCTCGCCCGCACGAAATATGCCTTGACGGAGCTGGACCCGGCGCAGAATCCCTATGTCCGGTGGATCCTCACCGGCCGGCACGATGGAATTCTCCCCTTTGCGCTGCGTGAGGAGAATTTTGATCTCATTCGACGGAATCTCGACAAGCTGGAGTGGAGGTGCGCGGCGCTTGAGGACATGGGGCAAAACGACGGGCCATTTGACTGCTTCAATCTAAGCGATATCTTTGAATACATGTCTCCAGAGAGTTATGTACAGCAGCTTGCGCGACTAGTGCCGCTGGGCAGGAGCGGAGCGCGCCTGGCTTACTGGAACATGCTGGCGCCGCGCCGCCGGCCCGACGAGTTGGCCTGCCATTTCGATGAGTTGACCGACTGCGCCGCCGAACTCTTTTCGCGGGACAAGGCATTTTTCTATTCGGCTTTTGTTGTGGAGCAGATGCGATGACCGCTCCCGACCTTCTCGCCGTCGCAGTAGTGCTGGGCGCAGCGGTTGTTCTGCTCGGATTACTCGGATTGTGCCGGCGGTTTGCCATCGGCTCCGAAGTGATGCGAAAGCTCGCGCATATCGGCACCGGCCTGCTGGCCATGCTCTTTCCCTGGCTGTTCTCGTCGGCCGAGCCGGTGTTCATTATTTGCGGCGTTGCGCTTTTGCTCCTGATTGCAGTTTCCGTAATCCCTGCAATGCGCGTGAGGCTAGGCGCCAGTCTTTATTCGGTTGACCGGGAATCGCACGGCGAGTTTTATTTTCCCATCGCCGTTGCCATATTGTTTTTCCTGGCGCGGGGCGACAAGCTCTTCTACCTCATCCCGCTCCTGGTGCTCACGCTTGCCGATGCGGTTGCAGCGGTCCTCGGATCCGCTTACGGCAAAATGCCGTATGAAGGCATGGGAGCAAAAAAGAGCGTGGAAGGTTCGGTGGCGTTTTTCATTGTGGCATTTTTCGCGGTCCATGTTCCGCTACTGCTCTTTAGTGACTTGGGCCGGCCGCAAACGCTGTTTATCGCTCTGGACATCGCGCTCGTGGTTACGCTGCTGGAGGCTGTATCGTGGCGCGGCCTTGACAACCTGATCATTCCGCTCGGCGGCCTCCTGCTGCTGCACATCTACACCGCGCTGCCTGTGCGCGCTCTTGTTTTCCGCTTTGTTGCGGCACTTGTGCTGGTCGTTTTCGTGCTTCTCTATCGCTCGCGCACCACGCTGCAGCCTACCGCACTAATTGCTTCGGCGTTGGTTCTGTATGCTTCGTGGGGGGTTGGCGGATGGCGATGGTTCGTCGCGCCGGCGCTCCTGTTTGCCTGCTACACCCTGTTTCTGCCCGATAGCGCGCGCTTTGCCGCGCACAAGGACACGGTCTATGCGGTGGCCAGTGTTTCGTCGGCGGGATTGCTGTGGCTTTGGCTCGCCAAAATAAGCGGCGACCAGGCGCTGATCTTTCCATTCACGGCCGCATACACGGTTCACTTTGCCATTCTCGGCTGGACGCTGAACGTGCTGCGCGATCCGAATCAACGCGTTTGGAAGCACGGTCCCATTCTTGTAATCGAGTGCTGGGTGCTGATGTTCGCTCCCTACGTGTGGATCGAGGGATCCACGCCGGCCGCCGCGACACGCGCCGTCATCGCGCTATTTGTGTGCGCCGCCGCGTTCGCGCTTTTCTGCCTGCTCGAACCTCGTCGGGAGAATATCTATTCCGATCATGGGATGCGATGGCTTCGCGAAGCAGTGCTGGTCCTGGTGTCGACCGCGCCGCTGGTACTTCTGAAGGGAACGCCATGAGAGTGATTGCGAGCAACTCATCCCGCGAACGAGCGGTGCTTGCTCAATCTCCGGCGCTGCCTCCATTCGATGCAAAGCAGATTGAGGAGCACGCAGCCGATGAGCATCTCTGCGCCGTCCAGGCTAACGAAGAAGTTCGCGCACACTGCTCTTTATGGTGGAAGCAGGCGCCGCCGATGGCCAATCACAAGGTCGGCGCAATCGGGCATTATGCCGCGGCTGACGATGAAGCAGCGGGCGCGCTTCTCAGCGAAGCCGTCGCGCACTTGCGCGCGAATGGATGCACGATCGCGATTGGCCCGATGGACGGGAATACCTGGCGACGTTATCGCTTCATCACCGACGCCGGACCTGGTCGGCCGCCAGAGCCCGCGTTCTTTCTGGAGCCGTCGAATCCGCCGGAATGGCCTGCGCAATTCGTTCGCGCGGGATTCACTCCGATTGCGGAGTACTATTCGGCGTTGAACCGCGATCTTGGCCGCGAGGACGAACGCATCGCCGCTCTGTCTGCGCGGATCGACCGCGCCGGTATTGCCATCCGTTCCGCGCGCGGCGTCAATATTCGAGATGAGCTCAAGCGAATTTATGGGGTAAGTAGGATTGCATTCACCCACAATTTTCTTTACACCGAGTTGCCGCAGGAGGCCTTCGTTGCGCAGTACACACCTCTGCTTGGGCGTATTGAGCCGGAGTTGATTTTGCTCGCTGAGCGCGGAACGGATCTCGTCGGCTATCTATTCTCGTTCCCGGATTTTGCGCAGGCCATGCGTGGTACCGCCATGGATACCATCATTGTCAAGACCGTCGCGATTCTTCCGGATCCGGAATTGCGTGGACTAGGTTCGTTGCTGGTAGCGCGCGCACAGGAAGCAGGCCACAGGCTTGGATTCAGACGCGCCATCCATGCGCTGATGCATGAGAACAATCTCTCGCGCAATATCAGCCGTCATTATGCGGAAACGATGCGCCAGTACACGCTCTTCAGCATGGAGCTGGCGCCGTGAATATTGCCCGCATTCTGAGCGAGCAAACAATCGCGCGCGGCGATGCGCCGGCAATCATCGATGCGCATCACGGGCGCGATCGAGTGATGAGTTTTCGCGCGCTCCAGGCGGCTGCGGCCCGCTTCGCGGGGCAGCTTTCGCGCGCGGGCGTGGGCAGGGGGGACACCGTACTCATCCTCTTCCCGATGTCCGCGGAATTGTATGCGTTTCTCATTGCGCTTTTTCGCATCGGCGCGGTGGCCATGTTTCTCGACCCTTCCACAGGTTGCGAATTCATTGCCCGCTGCCTGCGTGAGAACCCTCCCCGGGCATTTTTTGGTAGCGTTCGGGCGCATCTGCTCCGATTCCGCGTACGCGAATTCCGACGCATTCCTATCTTTCTTGGCACCGCGCCATTACCCATGACGCTGCATCTCTCCTTGAGTGCCGATGTCCCGGAGAATGGTGCGATATCCGAAACTGAGGCATCGGATCCGGCCATTATCACGTTCACCAGCGGCAGCACCGGGGCGCCAAAAGGCGCTGTGCGCACGCACGGATTTCTGCTGGCGCAGCATCGCGCGCTTGAAAGCAGTCTGCATCATCGTTCCGGCACCATGGACCTGACCACGCTGCCCGTTTTTGTTCTCGCCAACCTCGCTTCAGGCATCACCAGCGTTATTCCCGACGCCGATATGCGGCGCCCTGGGCAGATTGCGCCGTCGCCGGTCCTTCGCCAGTTGCAGCGCTTTCCCATCTCGACAATGGCGGCGTCGCCGGCCTTCGTTTCCCGACTCGCGATTGAATGCCGTCGCCGCGGACTGCAAATTGCTGGGCTGCGGCACGTCTTTATGGGCGGCGCTCCTGTCTTTCCTGAAGATCTGCGCGACGCGCAATTGGCCTTTCCTGAAGCGGAGATCGTGTCCATCTACGGATCAACCGAAGCTGAACCGATGGCGGAGATTTCGCTCGCCTTCATAACGCCGGACGACTTCGAGGCCATTGCGCAGGGGCGCGGCCTGCTTGCGGGGAGGCCGGTCGCGTCCATCTCGCTGCGCATTCTGCGAGATCAATGGGGCACGCCGATTTCGCCGCTGAGCGCACATCAATTTCAAGAGCTATGCCTGCCTCCGGAACAAATCGGCGAGATTGCCGTTTCGGGCGACCACGTTCTGCCGGGCTATTTGCACGGGATCGGCGATGCGGAAAACAAATTTCGCGTCGACAGCATCATCTGGCACAGAACCGGCGACCTGGGTGGGCTCGATCGACAGGGCAGATTATGGCTGATGGGGCGGGCTTCGGCGACCATTCGCGACGAGCGCGGGACACTTTATCCATTTGCCGTCGAATGCGCGGCCCGGCAGGTTGCGGGCGTGCGGCGCGCGGCGGTTTTGTTGATCGAAGGCCGGCGAATCATGGCCATCGAAGCCGATTTACGTCTCGCAGAGGACCTCGTTCGCGAAAAACTGGCGTGGGCCCGCGTGGACGAAGTCCGTTTTGTGCGCGCCATCCCCACCGACAGGCGCCACAACGCCAAAATCGATTATTTGGAATTGCGGCGCATTCTTGCCGGCAGCAGATGATCGTAGAGCGCTAAAATTCGATCGGCGAATTCATTGCTATCTCGGCCCGCTACGCCGCCGCAGTTCAGTGTTGCGTCGCAAAAAGCTGCATATCGCCTTCGCTTTTTGGCAGATCATGATAGCGGGCAACGCGGAATTCAGCCCAGTAACCCAGAAATCGTGGATCGGATTGAAGTGCCGAACCCAGGCGCTGAATCAGATCTTTCCGTACTCCTGCGAGCTCGGGCTTTCCGATCATATTCGTAGCATCGTCGCTGTCGAGGTCGAAGAGCTCATCGACTTGAGAGGTGCAGTTATAGGAATAGAGATAGCGGTGACCGTCGGCAGAGCGGTGCTGGATGCCGCAATCGAAGTTGACGCCCACATGCCACCCGCCAAAGAACAGCAGCGTTCGTTCCTCTTCTCCCTTAGCACCTTCGAGGACGGGCATCAGCGAGATTCCGTCGAATTTCCCTTCAGGCCGTATTCCGGCAGAATCGAGAATCGTCTGCGACAGATCCAGCAAGGAAACGGGGGACTCCGCCGTGGCAACCTTGCGTGGCATGTTGGCCGGTAATTTGAAGACCATCGGAACCCGTACGACGTCGGGATATAGGTATACTCCCTTGTCGATGAGGGCGCGGCGGCCGTTCATTTCACCGTGGTCGGAAATAAAGGCGATGAGCATGTTCTCGTAGAGGCCGAGTTCCTTGAGACGCGCTAACAGCATTCCGATCACGCGGTCGACCAGCTCCATCTGCAAGACGTAAGCAATCCGATAGTCGATCAGTTGATTCGCGTCGTAAATGCCCCAGTAGCGGCGGTAGATATCCACGATTTCCGGCTCATCCGGCTGGCGTTTGAAATCGTGGCTCCGTGCGGAATGCCAGGAGTCAGGAACGCTCATGATCTGGCGCAGCTCGCGCTCTCTCCCTTCAAATCCCGCAGGGATAGAAAGCGGCTGATGGGGATCAAACAGATCGAGTTGCAGATACATCGGGTGGTGTTCGATCGAACCGTTGGTTTTCAGGCTCTCCACCGCGGCAATCGCTTTTTTAACCAGGTAATAGCTGTATTGTGCTTCCAGAGGAAATGGCTTGCCGTCCTGCTGCACGATCCAGCCGCCAACAGAGTTGCCGGGAGTCACGCGATCCTGCGCGCGAAAAACGATCTCGCGTGCGTACTTTTGCGGCTTCACTCCAAGGCTGCGCTGGTAGGCGAGGAAATCATCGTCGTCGTAGATCGGCGGCGACCATTGATCCCAGGGCTGGTCGTTGTCGCCGAATGCATCCAGAAATTTCTGCGAGCCCACATGGCACTTGCCCACCTGGCGAGTTACGTAGCCGGCAGCTTTCAAATATTCCGGGAAGATTATGTCGTCGGGTCGAAGCTGAGTTTGCAGCCCCTCAGGGGCGCGTTCCCCATTGCCCTGAACGTAGCTGTAGCGTCCCGTCAGATAGGACGCCCGCGATGGCGAGCACAGAGGAACGGTGCAGAAGGCGTTGGAAAAAAATGTCCCCTCCTCCATCAGCGAACGGATCGCGGGAAGCCGAACATGTTTTGAGAGAGCTCGTGTCGGGTGATAGAGATCGGGTCCGACCATGTCCGCCGAGATGAGAAGGATGTGGGGCTGTTTGCCATTCCCTGCAGTGCGAAACGGACCCTCCCCGCTTTTTTCCCGCGTGAAGCGTAGCTTCTCCGCGCTCCCCTGCCCGTCAGACTCATTCGCTGACCAACCGCTGCCGAAGAATGCGCCTGCGGTGAGACCGCAGAAGGTTCGCCGGTCCACAATAAAGTCCTCAAATGCGATCTTTTCAGATCGAAATAAAAGAATCCAGAAAAATACAGCCTCGCGGAATACGGTAAGCTAATCGCTCACGCGAACCGAGCGGATGGCCCGATTCTATTTGCTTTTCGAACCAGGCCGGAGCCGGATGAAAAATGAGACCCCGATGGGGTTTGTCCCATAAATCGGCTGCAGCGGGCGGCCCACACCGTAAGTTGTCACCTGGACACCAATCGCGGAGGAAACGTGCGGCAGCATCGGCACGTCGCGGTCGAAGCCAAACGTGTATGCCTGCACGTGCGTCAAGGGTTCTTCGATGAATCCCGGCGGCAGCGGATGTTCGCCGACAAGCAGTTCGTTGGTGCGGCCTGCGTTTTCAATTCGCGTCCAGGCGTAGTTCGCATCGTGAAAGTTGATAGTTGATTCCAAGAGGTAGCTAATCTCCTTGGCGGAATCCGAAAGCGAGCGCGTTCTGCCCCAGACCGCGGAACTGGACCAGTTGCCGTGGCTGAAAGGCTTGTTGTACATGATCGATGCGGTGGTTCTGGCCTGGTCCTCCGTTGGATTGAGCGCCTCCGGGCTCTTGATCCTTCCATACGAAAATTGTCCGCTCCAGTTCTGGCCGGGCTGAACGGTGAGGCGCGTCGACCACGAATCGATTTTCCCCTGATCGATATTCCAGCGATGCTCATCAGGTTCCCGTCCATGGAAACCGCTCGCCTCAATTCGGACGACCCCCTCCGCGATGCCGGCAGTCACCACGTCATTCGAAATATGCGTCGAGTCCTCCTGGTGATGACCAAGCGGAGCGACCGGATTCTCCAACGCGGAAGCACGATGCGGAAAGGCCGTGGGGCCGATAGCCGGATCGCCTTCAGGCGCCATGTAAAGGGACAGCAGTCCGCGTTCGCCGAGCGGCAGATCGTAGAGCGCTGCCAATTCCATGAAAAAATCGTGCGGATGCTGCCCGTCTGCGATGGGAACTCCGTAAGCAGTTTCGCCCTGCTGAAAGAGCAATGGGTAGCGCTCGTCAGTTACCGTTGCCGGCTCAAGGCTGAACATGGCTCTGAGCGTCAACCGTCCTGGCCCGAGCGTGCGCCGGGCCATGGGCATAAACCAATTGGTCGAATAGAGCTTGTCTCCGCCACGAGGGCCCGATTGTTGGGTGTCCACGATGAATGCGTTGCCATGAAACATCAGCATCCAGTTGCCCTTCATGCTCATGAGCATTGGAATAGGCGTCGAGTTGGGCTGGGCGCTGGTGCCGGAACTCGAATGGTCTTCGGTCTCCTCAATGAAGTTCTTCGGACGCATCGACTGCATCATGCCGGCCATTCCCTGGTTCATGCCCTTTGAGCGCGCACCAGAGTTATGAGCAGGAGGCATGCTTTGCCGCTGGCTCTGTTGAGCCATTGCAACGGCGGTCGGCAAGGCGAGCCAGACGCCTGTGCAAATGGAGAATCGACAAAGTGCCATTCGGGGTCCGGCGGAATTTTGACGCAATCGCATGGTGCAGGCTTCAGCCTATCGCAGCTTCATAGCCTCTGTGCCTCCATTTGATATCTTGGGTGCAAAGCGATCGCCGCGAATGCGCTTTGCGGCGACTCCCTCATCGCATCCCTGTTCCCAGGGCGCGGTGAAAAAAAGCTTGTAAGCCGTCCTTGGAGAATTATGACTGCGAGCAGCATGCAAGGACTGCGCGTCCTGGCGCTGGAAAGCCGGCGCGCCGCGGAGATCGCCAAGCTGATCAGATCCCACGGCGGAGAGCCTATCATTGCGCCGGCTCTGCGCGAAGTGTCTCTGGAATCAAACACGGAAGCACTGGAATTTGCCGGCCGGCTGATCGCCGGCGAATACGACCTGGTCATTTTTCTCACCGGCGTAGGCGTGCGCCGGTTGACCGAAATTGCCTGCACGCGGTTCGACCGCAATGCTTATGTCGAAGCACTTCGCCGCGTGAAAATTGTGTCACGAGGGCCGAAGGTCAGCACGGCGCTGCGCGAACTAGGCATACCCATTACCGTCTCCGCGCCGGAGCCAAGCACGTGGCACGAGGTGATCGATGCAGTGGATGCCGCGTTCGGCACATCTCTCAGAGGCATGCGCGCCGCGGTGCAGGAATACGGCACACCCAATCCTGAGCTTCTCGACGCGCTCGCGCATCGCCAGGTTCCCACGACGCGCGTGCCGGTTTACCACTGGGCGCTGCCGGACGATCTTGAGCCGCTTCGCAATGCCATCCGCGACCTCGCCGCGGGCAAGGTGGACGTGATTGTCTTTCTCACTGCCACGCAGATCACCCATCTTTTCCAGGTTGCCGACGAGATGGGCGCTGCGGAGCCGATGCGCGAAGGCATGAGCCATGCGGTGCTGCTTTCGATAGGTCCCAGCACCACCGAAGAACTCCAGCGGCACGGCATGAAGCCCGACTTAGAGCCTTCCCATCCGAAGATGGGCATCCTCATGAACGAAGCTGCAGGCCGGGTGGCGGAACTGCTTGCCGCAAAGGGCAGCAAGTGATCGGCGCCCCCGTCGTATCATGAGCTCTCAGGGTAATTCGATATTCCGTGGAAAGCGCGCCCGCACCAGATCGAGCGCTTCCGGCGTAGTAGAGATCGCGCCTTCAAGCTGCGCGTCCTCCACCGCCTGCAGCATCTCGCGGAACTGTGCTCCAGGCCGGTATCCTGCGCCGATAAGATCGCGGCCCGTGAGCAGACGCGGGGGGCGCACATCTTCTTCCGGCGTTGACTGCCACCGCTCGCGCACATACTCGTAGTTCTCCAGGCGCCGATGCGCGGCCATGCAGTCCATGCGGTGCAGGGCCAGGTGCTCCTCGAATCCGGAAAGGCGGAAGAAGCGCTTCAGCGTCGACGATTTCATCTGCGGCGCGTCCGCGAAGCGCATGTGGTGCTCGACCAGCGCGACGATCTGGTGTGTTTCATCGTTGGAAAAGCGCATGCGGCGGCAGATTTCCGCGGCAATCGCCATGCCCACCTCCACGTGGCCGTCGAAGCGGATGCGGTCCGGCGCGCGGCGGAAGGTCGGCGGCTTGCCCACATCGTGCAGTAACGCGCCCCACGCGAGAGTGCTGGAGCAGCAGGGCTCGAGCTGCTCCAGCAGCATCAGCGTATGAATCCAGACGTCGCCTTCGGGATGGTACTGCGGCGGCTGCTCCACGCCTTTCATGCGCGCGATTTCCGGCAGCACCTGCGCCAGCAATCCGGTCGAATCGAGCAGCTCAAATGCGCAGCGGGCGCGGCCCTCAGTAAGCATTTTGGTAAGCTCGTCGCGAATGCGCTCGCGGCTGACGGCGTGAATGCGCGCCGCCAGTGCGCGGATGGCGGAGAAGGTGGCGGGTTCGAGTTCGAAACCGAAACGCGCGGCGAAGCGCACCGCGCGCAGCATGCGCAACCGGTCTTCCTCGAAGCGCAGTTCCGGCCGGCCGATGGCGCGGACGATACCCGCGTCGAGATCGGCGAGCCCGCCAACATGATCGATAACCGCAGCGCGTGGATTGGCAAGGCCATGAAGTGGATCGAGCAACAGGCCGTTGATAGTGAAGTCGCGGCGCTGCACGTCGTCTTCCGCACTGGACGTGTATCGGACGGCATCGGGATGACGGCCGTCGGAGTATGCTGCATCGGAGCGGAAGGTGGCAACTTCGGTGACGAAGCGCTCGTTTTCATCGCGCGGCGCGACCAGCACCACGCCGAAATGCGCGCCCACGGCAAATGTCCTCTCGAACATGCCCAGCACAATGTCGGGTGTGGCGCTGGTGGCCACGTCGTAGTCGGCCGGCTCGCGGCCCAGAACGAGATCGCGCACGCAGCCGCCGGCAAGGTACGCTTGATAGCCTTTTTCGCGCAGGGCGCTGGCGATGCGCGTGGCTTCTTCGAATTGGGGTGTGGCCGGCATGCCTTCTTTCATTCTCGCCTAAGTGCGGCCAGTGTCGCGCCGGCAGCTGTATTGGCGGGGCCGATAAACTGAATGTATGGGCTCCGGCCTCATCCTCGGCATCGAGACCTCCTGCGACGAGACCGCCGCAGCGGTAGTGGAGCGCGGCGCGCGTACGCTTTCGTCCGCCGTGGCCTCGCAGATTGCCACCCACGCACCCTACGGCGGAGTGGTTCCCGAACTTGCCAGCCGCGAGCACCTGCGCGCCATCGTGCCCGTGGTGCGCGAAGCCCTCAGCCACGCCGGAGTTTCTCTCAAGGATCTCGACGCCATCGCCGTCACCTCCGGGCCCGGCCTGGCAGGCGCGCTGCTCGTGGGCATCACCTATGCAAAAGCCCTGGCGTTTGCGCAGGGAATCCCTCTTGTCGCCGTGAACCATCTCGAGGGACACATCCACGCGGTGCTGCTTCGTGAAAGGGAAGAAGAGATCAGTCCCGAAAACCTGCAGGCAGAACCCGCGCTTGCGCTGGTCGTTTCCGGCGGTCACACGCATCTTTATCTGGCGCGCCCGGCGCACGGCACGTGGAGCTACCGTCTCGTTGGGCGCACAGTCGACGACGCAGCCGGCGAAGCGTACGACAAGGTGGCCAAGCTGCTGGGTCTCGGCTATCCCGGCGGTCCCTGGATCGATGCTCTCTCCCGATTTGGCGATCCGCAGGCGGTGCCGTTTTCCTTTGCGCAAGTCAAGACCAAAGCGCATCTGGCGGGAAAAACTCCGCGCACCAAAGCAGCCAGCACCGCGCCCATCGCCACGCTCGATCCGCGCTTCCTCTTTTCGTTTTCCGGAATCAAGACCGCGGTGCTGCGTTACGTGGAATTGCACGGAATGCGTGAAGAAGCGGCAGCGCGCGCCCCTCGCGCGATCGCCGATCTGCGGCCGCCGCAGACTCGCGAAGCAGCCCTGGCGTTGTGTCCGCAACCCACCCTCGATCTAATTGCCAGCTTCCAGCATGCGGTAGTGGGCGATTTGTTGAAGAAGACCTTGGCCGCGCAGGAAGAACTTGGCGCCGCCCGCATCCTCGTGACCGGCGGCGTGGCCGCCAATCGCGAACTGCGCGAGCGCTTCGCCGCCCAGGCTGCGTCGCGCGGCGTGCCGGTGTCGTTTCCCACAACCGCCCTGTCTACTGACAATGCGGCGATGATTGCCGCTGCCGCGTGGCCGCGTTTCTGCGCCGGTGAATTTGCGCCGCAGGATCTCACCGCCGAGCCTTCGCTGGCACTGGGAGTTGGCGTTTAGCACGACTCGCGGATCATTACCGGCCGCGCTCCTACGGGCACGGTTCAGCTTCCGGTTTCGCCCTGTGGAAATGGCTGAGCAAGTTGCTCAGAATCACGTACAGCACCGGAATGAAAATCAGGTTGAGCACGGTGGAGAGCAGCATGCCGCCCACAATCGTGGTGCCCACCGAGCGGCGGCCGATGGCGCCTGCACCGGTGGCGAAAACCAGCGGCAGGATACCGAGAATGAATGCGAACGAAGTCATCAGGATGGGCCTCAGCCGTAGTTCGGCCGCTTCAATGGCGGCTTCGGCTATGGAGCGGCCTTTACGCCGCAACTGCTCTGCGAACTCGACAATCAGGATCGAGTTCTTCGCCGCGAGACCGATGAGCATGACCAGGCCGATCTGACAATAGACGTCGTTCGACATGCCCCGTATCGAGACCAGTCCCAATGCGCCGAGCACCGCCATCGGCACCGCCAGCAGGATAATGAATGGCAGCGCGAAACTTTCATACAGCGCCGAAAGCGTCAGGTAGACGACCACGATGCCGAGGCTGAATATGACGATTGTCTTGCCGGCAGATTCGATTTCATCCAGCGTCAGTCCTGTCCATTCATAGGCCATGCCCGGCTGCATTGTGTGCGTGGCCAGATCCTGCATGGCCGAGATTCCCTGGCCCGAGCTGTATCCAGGCGCGGCCGATCCATCGATCTCGACAGCGCGGAACAGATCGTAATGCGTGATGACGGGCGGACCGGAACTATTGGTCACCGTAACCAGATTGTCCAGCGGAACCATCTGACCGGTATTCGATCGTACGTAATAGCTGTGCAGAGCGCTCGCATTCATGCGAAAGGGCGTGTCAGCTTGCACGTAGACGCGATAAGTCCGGTTGTTGAAATCGAAGTCGTTGATATACTCCGATCCCATGAAGACGTTGAGCGTGGATGAGATTTGCGAAAGCGGAATCCCCAGAGCCTTGGCCTTCTCGCGATCGACCGTGACCAGCACCTGCGGATCATTTGCAGAAAATTGCGTGAACAAGCCGGTAAGCTGCTTCACGCCGCGGCCGGCGCCCACCATCTGGTGCGCCACGCGATCGAGATCGGTCAGCGAGCCGCCGGCCCGGTCTTCAAGCATGAACTGGAATCCACCGAATGCTCCGATTCCCTGTACCGCAGGCGGCTGGAAGATCTGCACCAGGCCGCCGTTGGGCGCCAGCATCAGCATCGAGAGCTTGGGTTGCAAACTGGCCACGATGGCGGCCGCGGTGTCATGCGGTCCCTTGCGCTGGCTGGAGGGCTTGGTGGCCAAAAACATCATGCCTGAATTTGCCGCGCCGCCTCCAAAACTAAAACCCATGATGGAAAATGCGCCCGCAATATCCGGATTCTGGCCAATGATCATCTCGGCCCGCTGAGCCAATGCCGTGGTGTAATCGAGCGACGAGCCCGGCGGCGCCTGCACGATCACCATCAGGTAGCCCATGTCTTCCTGGGGAATGAATCCGGAGGGAACGTGCTGATACATCCACGCGGTGGCGCCCAGGCCCGCAAAGAAAACCACCAGCAGCACGTAACGCAGGTGCAGAGTCTCGTGGATCACCCGGGCATAAGTGCTCGCCAGCCAGGTCATGGATTTGTCCGCGCCGTGAATGAATGCGGCAAACGCGCGCGAAACAAAACCGATGTGCAGAAAATCCATCTGGTGGGGCCGCGCTTCTTCGCCGCGAAGGAAGATGGCCGAGAGCGCGGGCGAAAGCGTGAGCGCGTTGAACGCGGATATGGCAATCGAGAAGGCGATGGTCAGCGAGAATTGCCGGTACAGGATGCCGATGGTGCCCGGGAAGAACGACACCGGCACAAAAACCGCAATCAGCACCAGAGACGTGGCGATCACCGCGCTGGTGACCTCGCCCATGGCCTCTGACGTGGCCTTGTGGGGATCGCAGTGTTCCGCGGCGATGTGACGCTGCACGTTTTCGATGACCACGATGGCGTCGTCCACCACCAGGCCCGTGGCCAGCACGATTCCGAAAAGAGTGAGCGTATTGATGGAGAAACCGAAGAGCTTGACGAAAGCAAAGGTGCCCACCAGCGAAACCGGAATGGTGACCGAAGGAATGATCGTCGCGCGCCAGTCAAGCAGGAAAAGAAAAATCACCGCGATGACGATGACGATGGCTTCGCCAAGAGTCACCAGCACTTCGTGGATGGACTCTCCCACGGCCGTGGTGGAATCGAAAGCAATCGCGTATCGAAGGCCCGGCGGGAAACTCTTGGAAAGCTGCTGGAGCACAGCCTTGGCGCGCGCATCCACATCCAGCGCGTTGGCATTTGACAACTGCTGAACGCCGATGCCCATGGCCTGGTGTCCCTGGTATTCGAGCGTGCTGCTGTAGTCCTCGGCGCCCAGTTGCGCATAGCCCACATCCTTAAGCAGCACGAGGCCGTTCGGCGAATTCTTGACGATGATATTGTCAAACTGGTCCGGACTGGAAAGGCGGCCCACAACGCGCACGGGAATTTCAAACTGCTGGTTGACCTTTGACGGTGGCTGTCCAAGCTGGCCGGCCGGGATTTCCACGTTCTGTTCCTGCAAGGCGCTGATGACGTCGGTCGCCGTCAGATCACGGGCCGCCAGTTTTACCGGGTCAAGCCAGACGCGCATGGCGTAGCGGCGCTCGCCGAAAACCCTCACGTCGCCCACGCCAGGCACGCGCTTCAGCGCGTCCACCACGTAAACAGCCAGGTAATTGGAAATGAACTCGCTGGAGTAGCGGCCGTCGAGCGTGTAAAACCCGGCGCCGAAAACAAAATTGGTGTTGGCCTTGGTGACCGTCACGCCAGTCGCATTCACCGCTGCGGGAAGCTCGCCCTGCGTACTGGCCACGCGGTTTTGCACATCCACCGCGGCGATGTCGAGGTTGTAGCCGGTCTGGAAGGTGACCGTGATTGTGCTGACGCCGCTGTTCGTGCTCGAGGAGCTGATATAGCGCATGCCCTCGACGCCATTGATCGCTTCCTCAAGAGGAATGGTCACGGCTGCTTCGACGGTCTGCGCATTGGCGCCGACATAGGCGCTGGTCACGGTAATCTGCGGCGGCGCCAGCGTGGGGTACATGGCCACTGGCAGGTTGGGAATGCAGACCGCGCCCGCCAGGATGATCAGCAGCGCGCAAACGGTAGCGAAGACCGGCCGGTGAATAAAGAAATCAACAAACAAAATGGACCCTCTTTCGTTTTGTTTGCGCCCGGCGCAAAGCATCCGCGCCGGCGTTTCCCGCCTGGTGTGACCTCTGTGGCCGCACCCTGTTCAGGATCCGTTTAGCCGGGAAGCGGCTGGACTGGCATGCCGTTGACAAGAAATTGGGTGCCGGAAACGATCACGTGCTGGCCGGGGCTGATTCCCGCAGATACGGCATAGTTGTTGCCTACGGTTTCGCCCAGCGTGATGGCCTTTTGTTCGGCCATATAGTGACCGTTTACTTGATTCATGATGTAAACGAATGGCATGCCGTTCTGCCGGATCACGGCCAGCACCGGGATCACCACCATCGGCTTCGTCGTCCAGATCACCCGTGCCTCGAGCATCTGCGAGTTGCGAAATACCTGGGCCCCCGAATGCACCGGCGCCTTCACCAGGATTCCCTGCAGATTGCTGTCCACCTGCGGCGAGACGAAATCGATCCTCGTCTTCTCTACCACATTCCCGGAGTTGTCCAGCAGGTCCACAGCCAGCCCCATCCTTACATCCGCGGCGCGCTCCGTGGGGATGTAGATATACGCCTCCAGATCGCGGTTCTCGTCGAGCGTGGTCAGCATGGTCCCCGACGAGCCGGAGGACACGTAATCGCCAACGTGAACCGGGATGTCGCCCACGATGCCGTCGAAAGGCGCGCGAACAGTGTAGTAGTCCAGCAACTGCTGCTGGGTTTTGCGAGCCTCAACCGCTGACTCGTAGCTTGCCTTGGAATTCTGGTAGGTCTGTTGTTCCTGCTGATAGGCCTGGCGGCTGACAATGCCTTCGTCGAAAAGGTTCTTTTGCCTGGCTACTTCAATCTGGTTGTAATCGTAAGTCGCTTTCTGCTGGCGCTCCGTCGCCTCCAGCGAGGCTACGTTCGCCTCCTGCTGGCGCGAATCGATCTTCATCAGCACCTGCCCGGCCTTCACCTGCTGTCCGGAATGAACGTCGATCTCGGTCAGAATCCCGCTGACCTGCGGCGCAATGGTAGCCGAGCGCCGGGATTTGATGGTAGCCATATACTGGCTGCTCTGCGCTACGGGCGCCATGGCCGCGGCCACCGTCCGCACCGGCATTGCCTGCATCGCCGGCCCTGCTGCCTGCGCCACGGGCTTGCTCCCGCAACCGCCGGCTGCCATTCCCAACACGACCAGGCAAGTCACACTAACCATGCGTTTCAACACGCTGATGCTCTCTTTCTTTTCTCTGCCAGGCGCCGCAGAAGATGCGGGGCGGCACGGTTCAATTCCGCCAACCCGGGGCGATTGACTCAAGCTACCGGGATTTTGTGCACAAAGCTGCCGAACGAATCTGCTTTCCTGTCCTGATGCGCTTACCTGGCGCCTGGATTCCAAATTCAAGGACGAAAACACTCGAACGCCGCTGGATCTTGTCTTCCATCTTACGGCGATACGGCCGTTTGCGTCCTTCGGTTCCCCAACCGGTCGCGGCCGCTCAGCTGCGCCGCGTGCAGGCGCCCCAAGAGATCCGCCTTCGCTGCCGCAGTTCCAGAGCGCGTGTGGAAAGGCGTCGCGAGCGTGGGAAAGCAGTTCTTCTCGATCCCGAAACCGCCGCGCCCCTGCTTTGACACGCATCGTGGGTATTGATAGCCTTCAAAAGGAAGGGTTTGTTCTCCCCGCTCACCATAGCGTCCCCGTCGTCTAGCCCGGCCTAGGACACCGCCCTTTCACGGCGATAACACGGGTTCAAATCCCGTCGGGGACGCCAATAATATCAATAACTTAATGTTCATTTATTGCCTTCGCGGTAAACTCGTAGGGCAATTTTAGGGCAATCCTGTGCTTTGGGAGTGCCGTTTGAACCCTTCCGTGTTCTGGTCCGACTGAGAGCCTACCGCAGACCCCCCACACCCCCAAATGGCCATCTGGCGAAGGGCGGGGATACCGCTCCGTCACTCCTGGTCACATAAGGAAATTCGGTCTTGCCCCAATAACGAATCAAGCCCATTTAGAAACGGCGTCCAATAATTTCGACCGGCATTTGCACACCCCGCAATTGAACGCAGTTTGGGAATCGTGTTCTGATGGCGAACAGATTCGAACTTCCGTTTGAAGCAGGAGGCTCGTTATGGTCGATACTTTGACTCCGACCGAACGAAGTCAGCGGATGAGTCGAGTCCGTGGGAAGGACACGAGCGCCGAATTGGTCGTCCGTCGAATTGTGCATCAGATGGGTTTTCGCTATCGACTCCACGAAGCGAACCTTCCTGGTAAACCCGACATCGTGTTCAAGAAACGAAAGAAGTTAATCTTTGTTCATGGGTGTTTTTGGCATCGTCATCCGGCTCGGAATTGTCACTTGGCCCGACTTCCAAGGTCGCGCCTGGATTTCTGGGTGCCAAAATTGACGGCCAATCGAGAGCGTGACGTTCGGAACGAACGCGAACTTTCGCGGGCAGGATGGGGAGTTCTGATCATTTGGGAATGCGAGTTGGGGAACGAGGAAAAGCTGCGAAAAAGGCTGCAACGGTTCCTGAAAGAGGAAGCATGAAGGGGATTGAGCTTTTTGTAGGGGCGGGTGGCCTTGGCATTGGCGTCAGTCGCGCTGGATTCAAGCCGGTTCAATTGGTGGAATGGGATTCTTGGTGCTGCGACACCATTCAAGAGAATCGCTTCAGAAAAGTTCCGCCCGTCGATCACTGGCCCGCGCCAATACAGGATGATGTGCGGAAGATTGACTTTCGAGAGTTCGAAGGTGCTGTAGAACTGGTCACGGGAGGACCACCGTGCCAGCCGTTCTCGTTAGGCGGTAAGCACAGAGCCTTCGATGATGAAAGGGATATGTGGCCTGAAGCAGTTCGGGCGGTGAGAGAAGCCAAGCCGAAAGCATTCATCTTCGAAAACGTCAAAGGCTTAACACGTCGTAGCTTCGCAACGTACTTTGCCTACATCCTTCACCAACTCACATACCCCGAAATAACTCGCCGTAAAGATCAATCTTGGGAAGATCATCTCGCCCGTTTGGAACAGCACCATACGGGTCGTCGCGGCAACGGCGGATTAGTGTATAGGGTAGTTCCGCGCGTTCTAAACGCAGCGAACCACGGCATTCCACAGCGTAGAGAACGTGTCGTGTTTGTGGGTTTTCGCGCAGACCAAGGAATCAAGTGGTCGTTTCCGAAGGAAACCCATTCGCTTGACGCATTGCTTTGGGACCAAGTTCGCAGCAATGACTATTGGGAACGCCACTCGGTTGCAAGGAACTCGCGGAAAGTTGCCGAACGACTTCAGCAGCGCGCTGCCAACCTTTCCGAGAGACCACAAGCGAAGGCTTGGCTGACTGTGCGCGATGCCATCGGCGATTTACCAGACCCCGAACGTGAGCCTCGCAAGGCGATGCAGTTCTACGATCACAGATTCCAGCCCGGTGCGCGTTCGTACCCTGGTCACGTTGGAAGCCCGATGGATGAGCCTGCAAAGACACTCAAAGCAGGCGTTCACGGCGTACCTGGTGGGGAAAACATGCTGGTAAGGCCAGACGGGAGCTTGCGATATTTCACAGTGCGAGAAAGCGCACGATTGCAGACCTTCCCCGACGATTATGCGTTTCACGGGGCATGGAGTGAGATTATGCGCCAACTTGGAAATGCCGTTCCAGTGCGCCTTGCAGAGATCATCGCTACCCATGTCCGCAAAAAGCTGGAAGGCACGACAGCGGAGTACATCCAATAATGGCGACGGTTCTCGGTTTCGCCGAACTCGAATTCGATCTTGCGAAAGCGCTCCTTTCAAGCATCATCGATGTTTTCAAAACGATGAGCAGCGCACCGCTGCTCCCTGCCAATGTCCAAGGCATCCCTGAAGATCAAGGCGTGTACCAACTGCTTTTGAATGGCAAGACTGTATACATCGGCAAGACAGATGCCGAAGCGGGACTGAATCAGCGTCTAAAGCGCCATTCCTATAGCATCCAACACCGAAAGAACCTTGACCCCAATCAAGTTAGCTTCAAGGCTGTCCGGTTGTTTGTCTTCACTCCGATGGACTTGGAGACGCAGTTAATCAAGACATATGAGCCCGCATGGAATTACAGCGGTTTCGGCTCAAATGATCCGGGTCGGAATCGAGATAAGACCGAATTCAAAGAAGAAGGATTCGATTCGCAGTATCCAATTGATATTGATCGTGAGCTAGAGATTGAATTGCCAAAGCAAGCAAAGGTTTCCGAAATTGCAGTGAAGCTAAGGATCGCGTTACCGTATACATTTCGATTTCAGATGAAGGCTCCAAAGAGTCGAGTTATTCATCCCGATTTCGAAGCAGCACAGGTGAACCTTCCCGATGGACCTTACACAACGCGAATCGTCATTCAATCGATACTGCGAGCACTTCCGGCTGGCTGGCAAGCTACCGCGCTTCCATCGCGCGTCATTCTGTACAAGGAAACAGCAACTTATCCTTCCGGTTCTGTTATTGCAGCAACGGTGGCGTGAGCGTTCTCGGTCTTTCCGCCACCATCATTCGCATTCCTTCGCTCGTCATTAAATTTGCATCTCGCCTCAATCTGAGGTACTTTCTCGTGAGTGCCAGTCGGCACGACCGCAACAGGTAACACCTTCCCAGTCGGGAACGAAGGCGAACCAGTAGGCAAGCCCGGATCAAAGAACACCACTTTGAATCGAGGAATGCCATGCCTACGCAGCTTGCAGACATTATCCAGCCTACCGCCTTCACCGCTTACCAAGTAGAGAACAGCATGGTGAGCACAGCCCTGTATCAATCAGGCGTAGCGATTCCCAACGGCGAGATGGAAGCACAGCTTGGCGCTGGTGCCGAATCCTTCACCGTACCTTTTTGGGCTGATTTGCCGGATGTTGAAGCCGACATCACAAACGACAATCCAGCCGTTCTCAGCACTCCGCAGAAGATCACCGCTGCAAAGCAGGTCGTGCGCAAGTCGTTCGTTCATGCGTCATGGTCTGAAATGTCGCTCGCTTCCGAACTGAGCGGCAGCAGCGCGTTAGAACGTGTGCAGAGTCGCGTACAGGATTATTGGGACCGTCAATGGGAAAAGCGCATCATCGCGTCATTGATGGGCGTGCTGTATTCCAACGTTGCCAACAATGCAAGCGACATGGTGAATGACGTTCACCAAGCCACAGGCACCGTGACGCTGCCTGGAACGAACGTCACTGTACCGGCGAATGCATTCAATGGGCTCGCAGTCATCAACACTGCTTTGACCATCGGAGATCGACTGTCCGACATGAAGGCCATCGCCGTTCACTCGGCCATCTACGGCGAAATGCTGAAGAATAACGAAGTAACTTTCTTCAAGCCTTCGGACAATAGTTTGGTCATTCCGACGTACAAAGGCATGGCTGTCATTGTGGATGACAACTTGACCACTGCGACCGCTGGCGTCTACGTCACCATTCTGTTTGGTCCTGGTGCCGTAGGTTATGCCATTGCGCCTCCCCGGACCGGCTTCGGTAGTGAAATTTGGAGAGTGCCGTCCGCCGGTAACGGTGGAGGCTTGACCGAACTGCACAGCCGTTTCGACGTTGCATTCCATCCGCTCGGATTCGCCTTCACTGGTGCATCTGTGGCAGGCGTCAGCCCCACTCAGGCCGAGCTTGCCCTTGCAGCGAACTGGACACGCGCATACAGCCAACGCAAGAGCGTGCCGCTGGCGTTCCTAATCAGCCAGTAAGCCGAACTCGCCGCAACCACGGCGAACTAACGAGGGATGCGTACCAAAGAGCCGCGCATCCCTCATTCTTCAGCGGGAGTAATCAATCATGGCAGCACATCGCAAGCATCCTCCTCAGGGAGCAGCACCAGAGATACGGCGTCTTGCCGCCGAAGGATTCGGCTTGCTTGGAATTGCTGCCCATTTCAACGTATCGAGAGATTGCCTGAAGCGTTGGCTCGACGAAGATGCAGAGCTAAACGAAGCATACGAGCTTGGCAAAGAGACGGAGCGGCAAGCCTTGCACGCATTGGTCGTAGCGTCTGCTAAGGCGAACAAAGGCGCGAACGTCAACGCATTCTTTTTGCTCAAGACACGTCATGGTTATGTCGAGACGGACAATCGAGCGAAGGTAAGCGTGGTCGTTGCGGTGAGTAGTGTTCTGGTTGTGAAGGATCACGGCACAGACGAGGAATGGGCAGCTAAATGCGCCTCGCAGCAAAGGGCACTGACAGCGGATTGCACCAGCCCGATTCAAATAGAGGCTCCCCGTACTCCCCTGGTTGACGCTGTAGCCGTTCCTGAGCGTCCCGTCTACGTTGCTGCTGTCCCTGAGTCGCAGGCCGCTCCTGTGGCCGCTGCTCCCTCCTATGGGCCGCCTGGCTTTGCCTGGCAGCCTCAAGCTGTGCCTGTCCCTGCCAACGCGCCAGAGCCCATCTCTGGTGATCCTGCGATGCTTCCCGCCCTACGGTCTGAGGCTCCAGTTTGGCGGGGACGGGCATAGGTACAAACAAGAATGGCTGTCAGCCTAATTGCTGACAGCCACACTTTCAAACGGTCCCGATTGACCTTACTTCAGGCTCATACCCAAGCCGAATTGCGGTCTCACGGGTGCGTTCGCGGTGCGTTGTTTGACAGTGCTACTGCCTGCTCCGCTCGCCTTATTCGCAATAATGATTGCGTTATAGAGCTTTTTCTTCGCTTCGTCCTTCGATCCAAGCAACAGATTTTTGATTGCGTCAGCCTGAAACGGTACGGGCTTGCCGTCCTGCATTACAGGCTTCCCATCGGCAGGATTGAGCAGAGTCAAAACACCTTCGTGCATCTCAATTCGATATTCGGATTCGAGCGCGGAGCGCAAAGCCTGGGGAGCGACTGAGATTGACTCGCATAGATCATTGACCGGCCCATCAATGGTGAGAGCTTTTATGCGAACCTCTGCTTCGCTCGCCTTTGCGGTGAGAGTGCCTATGCTCGCTTCCAATTCCGCGATGCGAGCTTTCCTTGTCGCACTCTTCTGGAGCAGATCGGCGTTGACGCGACGGAGTGTTTCAAGTTCCGTCGCATCGGTAGGCTGCACAGTGGGAACAACGGGTTCGGGCATTTACTCTTCTCCCTCGCTCAAATGCGAAGTGTTGATTGAGGGATTGTTCCAGAATTCCTGAAACGTTTTGAGGCGAATCGTCTGGTGAGTATGTTCAATGTGTAGGCAGTAGAACTTGAAGAAGTTTTGCTCTGGCACTGAAAGCGAACCGGGGAAGGCAGTTGCCTTCAAGAAAAACCGAGTAGCCGGGTCTTCATCCCACATTCCTTCGCCCCACATAAGTGGTGAAGTGGAAGGCGTCACAGGTTCAATAACGTTCGGTTCCTGATATTCCAAAGTGGTCTTGAGATTCAGTAAGAGTTGAATGGCACGCTCTACAAGTGCCGAAAGAGTGATTCCTTCTTCTTCTGCGGCAGCTCGCGCAAGCCATTTGATCTTTGGGTCGATCTTCATTGACCAGAGTTCCCGCTTCGCATCCGACCGGGGGGCGTAACTTACTTCAGCTACCATGAACTTCACCTCAAGCAAAGGTATATACCTCTTGACGGGCAATGTCAATAGGTATATACTTTTTACTTATGGCAACTAATCCTTCACAACTTACTCAGGAACGCTCGTCGGGTTCCAAAATCTTCGTAACTGTCAACGAAGCAGCAAGCCGACTAAGCTGCGGAATCACGCTCATCTATGAGCAGATTAACGCGGGATGTTATCGAACAGTTAAGTTAGGCAAGAAGCGATTAGTTGACGTAGCATCACTCGAATCGTTCGCGGCATCGCTCGCCAACGAGTCAGGGAAGGGTAAGCAATGACGCCGCTTCAATTGCAGCTTTCTCCCGCACTCTTGAGACACTTTGCGTGTCGTTACCTGGATTTCATTGCTCTGGTACAAGCAGGCGTTATTAGTCGTGCTGTGGCGAATGATTGGTGTCAGCAAATTTGGAAGCATATCCACGCGACCTATTACAGCGAAGCGAAGGCGGCATAGTGAGTACATCGGCGAATCAAACCGCAGCGCTTGCCCTGGCTAGTCTTGGGCTGCATGTCTTTCCATGCAAACCAGACAAGACGCCTAAGATTGAGGCGTGGGAACAAAACGCAACAAGTAACACGTTGTCCATTGAGGCGAGATGGCAGGGCAATCCACATTTGTTGCCTGCAATCCCTGTCGGGGCTCATTCGCTTGTCGTAATTGATTGTGACCGCAAGCCTAATGCACCAGACGGCGTAGCCGCTTTCCAAGCGCTCTGTGCTGCTCATTCAATCGATCTATGCTGCGCATTCGTTGTCGAGAGCCCATCAAAGGGACTGCACTTCTATTGGCGCACAGACACGCCTTACGGCAATTCTCGCGGCTCCCTGCCTGCCGGTATCGACGTGCGAGGAATCGGCGGTTACGTCATTGCCCCTGGTGCCACTCTGCCGGATGGCCGGTCATACCGGATCGTGCAAGGCTCTTGGGGCAGCGTGCCTGTCCTTCCTGGTGCTCTAGCAGCGTTTCTACGTCCCAAGGTTGACGTTGGTATCACTCAGGCTCACAACGCGCCACAGGACGCAACAGAGCGGGAGTGCGCCTATGCTGCGCAGGCTCTTGCAGACGAGGTTTCCAAGTTGGCGGCTTTGCGCCCTGGAGATGGCCGGAACGCTGCCCTGAATTCGGCTGCTCACAGCCTGGGGACGATGGCCGGGGCGGGGTGGATCGATCCCGCTGTCATTGGGCAAGCGTTGATGCAAGCAGCCAGCATGAACGGTCACATTGCCAAACATGGACAGCAACAGACCATTAAGACGATTCAATCCGGTCTTGACTCAGGAATGCGCAAGCCAAGAGAACCGCTCCCAATCGCTCCCGACGTAGACGTTAGCGCGATGGTTGCCAATGGCATTGCAGCTTACAAAGCGAGTCGCGCACCCAAGCATTCTGCAAAAGTGGATTCAGCATCAAAGCGCAGCGTTACGCTTGTTCAATGTTCCACCATCGAAGCGAAGCCGATAACGTGGTTATGGAACGGATTCATCCCACGAGCCAAATTGACGCTACTCGCTGGTGCTGGTGGAACAGGCAAATCGACACTCGCTTTTAGCTTTGCCGGAACCATATCGAACAGTGGAGTGTGGCCCGACGGTTCGCGGTGCGCCGTCGCTGGAAACGTGCTCATCTGGTCAAGCGAAGACGATCCCGCCGACACTATTGTTCCGCGTCTTATGGCTGTTGGAGCGAACCTGCCACGATGCAGAGTAATCAGCGGCGCGATTGACGAAAACGGCTTTCGCTGCCCATTTGATGCAGCAAGGGACATGGACAGACTGCGAGAGGCAATCAACCACATTGGCGGGGTATCACTGCTTGTGATCGATCCAATCGTGACCGCTGTAACCGGCGACATGCACAAAGCGAACGATGTACGCCGTAGCCTGCAAGCGATTATTGATTTTGCAGCGGAGACGAATTGCGCTGTCTTGGGCATAACCCATTTTGCCAAGGGAACGGCAGGCAAGAATTCAGCAGAGCGCGTAATTGGCTCGCAGGCGTTCGCAGCGTTAGCGCGTATGGTCCTGGTAGCAGCGAAAGAAGAGGATTCAAACCGGCGCGTATTCACTCGCGCCAAATCGAATAATTCAGTTGATACAGGCGGATTCAGCTATACCATCGAAGCAGGCACGCTCACCAATGGAATCGAAGTAACGCGCATCTCTTGGGGCGAAGCCCTTGAAGGATCGTCGCGTTCGATCTTGTCTGAAGTCGAGGGAGATGCGAACGAGGAAGTGGGCCAGCTTGGAGCGGCGAAGCAATTCCTGCTATCGACGCTTCGCAATGGTCCCACACCGTCGAAGGAATTGTTGGAACATGCCCGTGAAGCCTACGGGGTATCAGCGATTACCCTTCGCAGAGCGCAAAAGGAACTTGGAATCGTAGCGACCAAATCAGCGTTTGCTGGTGGATGGAATTGGTCTTTACCTTTATCGAATCAGACAAACGCTGCGAAGAACGAAATACAGTGAACCATCCACCAAGATGCTCAAATTGCGAAGATATACTCGCCTTTGTTTTATGAGCATCTTGAGCATCTTCGGGCTGTCGAAGATGCTCATCTTCCTTACGAAGATGTTCAGGCTAAGTCCTTTAAATTCCCAAGATCATCATATAAGGGAAATACAGCATCTTCGTGAGTAAGTTGGCAGTGACAGGGCCGGGACCATTCGCCATCGACGCAACGCCAATGCTAAAAAAAAGAAAGCCTGCATCCGGTGCTTCAATGCAGGCTCGATATATGGGTAGCTCACTACGATGGATTACGCCGTCTTTGTCACCAGCACAGGACCGGGCTTAACGCTGAATCCGAATGATGGAGCATTGCGACGAACGGATTCCTGCTTGAACGTCGGGCAAAGGTGAGCATAGTGACGCATGGTGATACGAGTGTCCTTGTGTCCAAGCTGCTGTGCCAAGACTTCGATGGTCATACCGGCCATGAGTGAATGACTGGCGTATGTATGCCTGAGAATGTGGAATGTCACGCCGTCAACCTTCGCCGCGTCACAGGCCGCATTCATGGGCCGGAACTGCTCAGACGTTTTCCACGCTTTACCGTTTGCACGCTGGAATAGGGCATCTGCTGTTTTGCGCTCACTTGATAGGTGTTTGAAGAAGTCGATACCAGCATCGTTCAAATCGACGTAGCGGGCTTCGCCATTCTTGCTCTGAGCAACGTAGACTTGCCCATCCTTCGGATTGAAGTCTGCGACGGTCATCGCTGTGAGTTCGCCATACCGACAGCCTGTGAGCAATGCACCCTTGACCAGTGATTGAAAATCCGGTTCACACTTGCCGACTACAGCGGTCACTTCGACGGGTGTGAGGAATCGAACCTTAGGCACGTCAACCTTTGCAAAGGGCTTCACATCTACCCATGCTGAATCCGTGGCAATCCGCCTGGATTCCGTCTTGGCATAGTTCAAACCAGCTTTGAGAACTGTAAGGATGCGGTTCGCTGTGGCCTGCCTTGCCCGCTGCGAGCTTTCGTCTACTGCCCGGTACGCTTGGGGCTTCCCTGCCTTTGTGCGGAGCCGTGGTGCGGTCTCTGCGACCTTATCCCGCCATGCCTTCACTTTGCCATGCGTCAGCTTGGACAGTTCAACGGCTCCCAACGTCGGCAAGATGTGAGCCTTCACAATGGCCGCTGTCCGGTACTGCGGTTTGCGCTTCGCCTTCGCTAGATGGGTAAGGTAGTCGTTCATTGCCTGTTCGACGGTGTACGCACCAGCTTGGACTTCGCCTGAGTCCTCTTGCGCCTTGAGCGATGCCCATTTCCGCGCCTTGTCCTGTGCCTGGTCAAACGACAGGACGCGAATGCCGTCAGCATCTTCGTGATCGTCGGCAATGCCTAAAGACGCCTTGCGCCTGCCGGTCTCAATGCTGAAATGACGGGCAATCCATGTTCCGCCAGTCGCACCCTTGCGGTAGCCTACTGCGAGCCCTTGCGAGATCGAACACCAGTACGGTTCGGCTCCTGGTTTGGTGGTTGGTTTCAGCTTGAGACGGGCCGAACGGGTGTTGATTCTGGCGTCTTGCTTCGTGCGTGCCATAGGAAACCTCGTAGGGCAATTGTAGGGCAATCATGTTCACGGATTCAAGCGAAATATGGCGAAGGATGGCGAAGAGATAATGCCAAATCATCAATAACCATGCGGTGTTTGTAATGTACTCAGAATTCTGTGATTGCTTCAGAATCGCACCGTTGTGCCTCTTTCACGGCGATAACACGGGTTCAAATCCCGTCGGGGACGCCAATAAAATCAACAACTTATCCGGTTTACCCCACTTTTTCTGCGGAGCATTTTGGGGAGCATTTAAGTGCCGTTTGCGCCATCGGTTGGCTTGTCACCGTCCGAACCATCTCAACAACCTTCTGTTGCGCGGCTCGTTTTGCCGGCATTTGCGCTTGCGCGTAGATGTCCAAAGTGACTCGACTTGATCCGTGACGCAACAGCTCCTGCACAACTTTGACGTCTTCTCCATTTGCTTTCAGGAGAGTCGCGTAGGTGCGCCGAAACGTGTGCCAGCCGACTCGCTTTTGAATACCTAGATGCCGCACGACAGGTTCGATGTGGTAGCGCATGACGGTCGATAGCCAAAGCGGTTGTTTCCCGCGTTTGTTCCCGGCCCGGCTGCTGTTCGTGGCAAAGACCCAATCGCCCGGCTCGCGAAACGGCGTTTCGCGAAACCAACCCAAAAGATCGTCCATCGTGTATTCGTCGATGGGGATCGGCTTCTGCGAAGCTTCAGTCTTGCACCGGCCGACAACCTGGTTCACAACGGATCTCTGAACATCAATTTGCAGGTTTGCAAAATCGATGTCCTGCCACTTCAGCCCAGCCAGTTCGCCGCGACGAAGCCCTGTCACCATGCTCAACAGAACGAGAGTTCGATCCCGAGGCAGAAGCCTTTCGAGGATGTCCTGCATTTCGGAAACCTCCAAAATGTCAGGTACAGAGACCCTTTTGGAACTCTGGCGAACGCCAGCTCCGCGGGTCAGCCCCTTGATGGGATTCCGGTCGGTAAACTCCCAGCGCATCGCATGGTTAAAGAGAACGCCCATGATGTTGCGGATCTTGGCCTTTGTTGCCGGGGCGAGAGGTTTCTCGGTCCGGACTTTCTTCAATTGTGAATCGGCCTTAGGCGATCCCTTCCTCATGGGTCTGAGCTGTTCTAGCCACTCCTCTACCATTGGAGTTTTGATGGAAGCGAGTTCGTGCTTGCCCCACCTCGGCTCAATCCATTTCTTCAGGTAGGTCTCATAGCGATTGCATGTGGACCACGCGCGACCCTGTTCGACCGAGCTGTCGAGTTCCTTCAGACGGAAGTGGTCGATCATGTCCTGCATCGTGATTCCGCTAAACGCATACGCTTCGTTTGAGTTGATGGCCAGCCGCCAACTTCTCACTGCTCGCTCCGCAGCAGCTTCGGTTTTGTACTGGTCAAGGGTGCCTACCTGCCTCTTGCGACGAACGCGTCGGCCGGTGGGCATGATGTGAAACCAACTGAACATCCAAACGGGAACCTTGCTTCCGTTGGCGTCAAGATACAGAGAGCCATTTTGTTTCCGCGCCTTCCTCAATACATCCTCCTTTCGCTGAGGGCGCAGAACGCATCGATAGACACACTGTACCCTGAAAACCTAAGCAAGAGAAAGAGATGGCCCTGGGGACACTCCTTACCGAGGGGGACGAAATTGGATGGTTTCGGAATCATCTGCATCCTCACCCGCCGTACTGCCACTCGTCTGCCGTGCGAGCCACTTGCTCAATTCCGACAGCAGAAAGCGCCATTGCCTTCTCTTTGCATTTCGGACGGGATGACCTGGCAGGTGGCCTTCACGTGCAAGGCGCATTACGGTGACCGGATGCAGTCCCAAGAACTGCCCTGCCGCTGTTGAATCAACGTACGGTTCAAGGCTCATCGCCGCGGTTCTGATTCTTTCGGCTTCCATGGAGTCTCTCCCATACTGCAAATTGCGGTTGTATTTGAGAATGAGCGCATGCATTACTGAAATGCGCATTTCAATAACAAGCCTGCCATAGCACGATAGATTGTGCAAGAGAATGCAGGCCTCGCGGCTCATTGTGATCTGCCATTCGAACGGACTGAACGATTTCTCTTGATCGCCTGCCGCTCCAGTTTGAGATTTGCGTCGTGTCTCCGCTTTGCCGCCTGGTAGATCTCCTCCCAGGGCACGGGGAATTTCTCCTCAACGCCGGCGAGCTGTACGACGGCGTATTCCGGGCGGATTTCCACGATCATCTCTCGTGGTTTGCCCTTGGCGACGATTGACGTGGCTGTAACGAAGATGGTCTGACTCTTGCGCTCGATCAGGTAGGCCATTGGGGGAATGCTCTCCTGTCTGGGTTGGGGCGTTGCGTGAACCAACTTGTGGTGGATGAATTGCGTCCAACAGTTCAGTATTCTTTCGGTATCAGAGGCTTAATTTGCCCCTACTCCCATAGCTGTTGAAATGTCCTGAAGTTTGACACCCACTTTCATATTTTTTTCTGATCCTGCAAGCTTCGGCGTTTGATGGCTGCTACCCTTCTTCACCTTGTCGACCAGTACGGGCAACCTGTGCCCCCGCAGGTGCGCCTGGCAGTTGAAGCGGCTTATCGATGGGCTGAGCGGGAATATCGGCCCTTCGACCATGCCGTACTTGCAGCGATGGCCGAGGCCGTGGCGCTTGCGATGTGCCGGCACCTGGATGGGATCGAATCCCCGAGACGCTATGCAGTAGCCGCTCTAATGGGCAAACTGCATGAGTGGTATCGAGCGCATCCCGCAGTCGAAATATTAATGGATCCAGCGGAAGTCGAGGCTCTGCCAGACGACGAACCAAAATCCATCTCAGCCGCGGAATTGAACCTGCTGTTTTCGGAGATTAAGGCCCAACTGAGCGAACGGGATCGACAAGTTCTGGTCTTGTTGGAGCAGGACCTCGGGCCTCAAGAAATCGCAAAGGCATTTGAGATTAGCTATTTCGCTGCGGCAAAGGCCATTCAACGCGCAAGGGACAGGATGGCAGCCATTCTCTCTGAAACCAGGGCTCAAAAGGGAGAAGAGAACGGAACCATGAACCGACCACGAGCTGTTGGCTTTAAGATTTGGTAATCCTGAGCGTAAAGTGAAACCGATTCGACAATTCTTTCTTGAAGCAAATCCGAACCCTGAACGGCAGGGATGTCCTGACGAGAAGACGTTAAAGGACATCGCGGAGAATCGCCTGCCTGCCGATCATCCTGCCCGGCTGCACCTGGCTTCGTGCTCTCCGTGCTTTGCCGAATTCCGGAGTTTCAAGGGACAGTTCGAAACTAAAAGTGCCTCGCGACGAAGAATTCTCGCGTGGGGTATCGCGGCGTGCTTGCTTGTGGCGGTCGGCCTCTTCAGAGTGAAGGCCATCATAAAGAAGTCTGATGGGAACGTTGCAACGAGCCAGGCACAGAAGCAAGGCGCTGAACTGGCCGCTGTGGACCGTACAATCGATCTCTTTAACCACGGAACCGTCCGTGGCGGAGCTGATCCGAACCCGCTTGAGGCGGTCTCGCTTCCTTCCTCCCTTGTGCATCTGCATCTGATACTGCCGCGGTTTAGCGATGCTGGGAGCTACGTGGTAGCGGTCACCAGGGACAGGGCCGGCACAGCGATCGTCGCGCGCGGTACAGGGAAAACCCGAGGCGACGGCCAGCGATTGCTCCTGGATGTGTCGCTCGATCTTCGGGGCGCTCAAGCGGGATCATACTTCCTGGCCACTGTGCGAGAGAGTGATAACGGCACCTATTACTATCCGCTGAATGTGCAGGGGCGGTGAGAATCTCACAGTCAGTTTGGACATCCGTCGAAACTACTTACCCCAGACTCACAATCTGACGATCTGGCCTCACGCTGCTTCGCGCGCGTATTTGGCACGCAAAATCCCATAGCACGTGAGCGATCGCTGGACCTGAGTTATTGGCGTGCTTCAGCTCGATCAGTTTGTGCGAAACAAGAATCAGAAAGCGCTCAAAGCGTCTTGTCCCGCCCTATGAGCTCAAATTTGATGATGCAGGAGCAGAACTCACACTGAGCGGTGTTGACTCCGATAATGGTGTCGGGCACCGGAAATGTTCGCAAACAACCGGTGCAAGTCACGGCGACAATTCCCTTATCGTTCTTCACCCAAACAGCCGCTTTGTCTGGCCGACCCGTGCGTGGACGCGGCGGTAGTTCCTGAAGTAGCGCCAGAATCTTTGCAAACAGAGCTTCCGGCTTGTACTGGCCTTTTGCGAAAAAAGCATCGGCCAGGACACTTTCCGGGAGAGTCAATTCAGTGAACTGCCCTGAGATCACAATTACAGGAATAGATGGAAAACGACGGCGCACGACGGATAGCAGTTCGAATCCGTTCATATTGGGCATGCTGAGATCGGAAATGATGATGTCGGGCAAAGACCGTTTGAGTGCGACCAAAGCCTCGAAACCATCTCCTGCTTCATGCACCTCATAACCCTGTGACTGAAGCAGAAGCTTGCCCACTTCGCGCAAGCGGACATCATCCTCAACGATCAGTATGCGGAACGAAAATGAACCGTCAGTCAAAGGGTGTTCGATCCTTTCTGCCGGATCGTTCTGAGTTTAAAAAACGCCAGTTCATCATAGAGTTCCAAACGTGGTTCCGGCAATTTGCGGGTTCGTCGGAACAGAAACGCAAAACGTCGTCCCACTCCTACCCGGTCTTACGCTGCTTCGAACACGTATTCGGCCCCGGTGCCCATCCACAATTTTCAAGCTCAAAGCCAAGCCAAGACCCGTTCCACGATCTCCCTTCGTCGTGAAATATGGCTCGAAGATTGACTGCATGTGCTCAGAAGGGATGCCATGACCGTTGTCGGCCACGAGAATGTGTGCCTGGTTCTCCCGTGCCCTGAGCCTTAGCCGGATACATCCGGCGCCGGAAAGGGCATCGATGGCGTTCGCAAGCAGATTCGAGACGACCTGGAGCATCCCCCCCAAGTGAATTTGCGCGTTCAACTGTTCCGGAAAATCTGTGAGTACCCGGATATGGTCTCGGGTAAAGCTTGAGTGATGTATGCGTAGCGCTGCTTCTGCCACCTTGACCAGGTCAGCGGCCTCCGTAGAAAAGGTAGATCTTGAATAACCCAAGGTCTTACCGGAAATGTACCGGAGATGAGCCATCTGCTCTTCCGCCAAATTCAGATAAGTTCTCACCTTGTCAGGCTGCTCCGCCGCTTCCCTGGCAAGGAAGGTCAGGTGGCTCAGAGCCTCAAGTGGATTTCTGATTTCGTGGATCATTTCGAGTGCGAGCTGACCAACGGTCGCTCGGATTTCAGCTCGGCGTAGGGCCTCCTCCGCGGCCGCGAGGCGTGCCTTCAATTCGGGAGAAGTGAGCTCAGCCATGAGGCCTTTTGATGCGATTCGATTTCAGCCGACACAGAGCCATCCTTCAGATGGCCCATTTGTTTGATGATAAGTATCTGCCGAGTGGCCACATGGACAATTAAGAGTTCCGGCTGGATCCAGGGGTGCTGATCCCGCGAGCGGTTCTACTGCCATCTGCCCGAGACCTAGTATTTTTCGTCACACCTCACCCTTTAGGAGACGTCCAGGTTCTCGGAAGGCGGACAAGCAGCGCCAGAGTCCGGTCGATTCCGACCGCTTAGGAGTTTCAATAAGCGATTGCAGTCACCCGCCGCAGGAATGAGCCAGCCCCGAAGGAGCTCCTAACCCAAATCTCCGGCGATTTGAACGGCCTTGGCCAGTTGATTGTCCTCGCCATGCAGCGCTTCCAGATATGACCAATCCACCGGTACGTCTGGTGTGATTCCCTTACCCTCGATGCGATTCCCCTTCCAACTCACGTATGCGCCAATCGGGATGACTATCCGATAGTCGTGTCCGATTTTGAAGGCTGATCGTGAAACGAGCCGGCCTGGGGTTTTGCTGCCAACAATAGTGCCAAGCCCATTTTCCTGGACGAACTGGGCCAGCATCTCCGCCGCTCCGGTCGTGTGTTCATTCACAAGAACAACAACACGGCCGTGGAAGCTCTGCTTGCCCAATCCAGCCGTTTCGAGCACAACCGATTTCTTCCCGAGGAACTTGATGGCAAGAAGCGGAATCTCGAGCTTGGACTTGGGCACGCGCCCAAACCTGGGGAGGCTTGCTTTGTCGTAGCCGCGCTCCGCGGTCGGGCGATCCAAACTATAACCAATCGGAACCTTCGATGGTGTGAGATAGCTCATCAGCTGAATGCCGCCGATTCCCCCGCCGGGGTTTCCGCGCAGATCGATCACCAGGCGCTTCACGTTCGGAATCTTCTCGCGGAAAACGGTGTCGACACGATTTGCAAAATCGATGCCGATCTTGCCAGGGAAAAGACTCACCTTTACCGTGCCAACGGAGTCAGAGGCAATGCCCGCGGTCACGCTGTCTGGCTCTGAGTAGGGGTTGTCCTTGTATTTCGGATCCTGCGTCGCCAGGTCCAAACGCTTCTCTGTTCTGTCGCCGTTTCTGGAAACGACAATGGGAATCCGTTCGCCCATTGGAAATGCCGGCGGTTGAACAGACGCTGCATCGATTCCATTAGCTGAAATCAGTGCATCGCCGGGACGCACGCCGGCGCGAGCAGCAACACCTCCGGGCAGCACATCCTGAAAAACCCAGCGCGCCCCATCTGTGGCTGTCTCAACCCGACGAAAACTCGCATTGATTGCGCTTCGCGGAGTGATCTTGGTCGTGGGACCGAGCAGGCCCATGCCGCTCGAATTCAGATCTTGGAGCATGCTTGTAACGGCCGCTTCGAAGCCGTCAACAGTTTCGGCTTGCACGATTGAGTCCCTGTGCTTGGACACGATCTGTTCCCAATTCTTGCCGCCGAACGTTGGATCGTAGTATTTCTGCGCAACCAGTGTGGTGATCTTGCCCAGAAGGTTCTGCCTGTCAGAGCGGGTAAGCGTCATTCGAGTCCTCTCTAGGGGATGGATTAAAGCGAGGTGTCAGGGTTGCCGACGAGCTGGAAGCTCGCCCAGAAGTATGGCGGATCTTTCTCTTTGATGAGCTGAAGTTGTGCATCTCTTAGTGCCTGCGCTTCCGGTTCGTGCATTGCAACGTGTTGGTAGAAATCAGTCATCAATCGCGAAGTTGAGTGGTCCTCAAGCTCCCACAGTGTCGAGACAACGCTCTCTGCGCCGGCCTCGATGAAAGCGTTCACGAGATTTGCGACGCCGGCCTCGCCCACTGGCCCCACGCCGGTATTGCACGCGGAGAGCGTCACCAATCTCGCATTCAGATGCATTTTGCGAATATCACGCACTTGAAGCAGGCCGTCGTCACTCGCGCTGGGTTTGGGCGCAAAGACAAGCGCCGAGCGATCGGGAAAGTCGATGTCGGCATAGCCGTGTAGAGCGAGATGGAGCACGTTAAACCTGTTCAGAGGCAGACTCTCGAAATGAGTCTTGGTAGCGTCCTCTCCCAGAAGAATGGTGCTGGGCTTGGGAAGTGTGGTCCCAATCGACTGGACTTCTCTCTGGCTGTCCGGAAGAGGCGTAAGCTCGCTCCGCTGGAGACCCGAGATGGATCGAGTAATGAAATTGCGAGTATCAGCAGTTTGATTCCAAGCGGCCACTCCGACATATGGAAGTGACTGCTCGTTGCGGTCACGTGCCCGCGTCTTCAGGATGTGAAGAACAGTGGATGAAGGCGTCACGCTGACTTCGTGCGTCTGCAGAAGATACTGATTGTGGTCAACCAACGCAGAGAACGGCAGCAGATGCAGTGAGCCATCTGGAATCAGAATCAGATGGGATTTGCCGTGCAACTCTTCGATTGGTCCCAACAATTCATTGAAGAGTTTTTGGCCAAGGGCGGGATCAACTCCCTGGCTGCGCAGCTCATGGCGATACCTGCTGGCGTCGGCTTCGAGTGTGGACTGTGCCGGCAATGTGTACGGTCGCACAGAGGACTTCGTGATCGCCAGCGCCTCTGAGCGAGGTTCCGCGACGACGTATTCAACAACAAGGTCCGAATCATTGAGGTCGCGCTGAAAGTCTGCAAGGGCGATGGGGCGCGTGGCAGTCTGCCCTTCTAAAGAGGTCGAGTCAACCGTCAACTCTGTGTGATAAATCGCGTCCGTGATTTGCGCGCGCTTTTTGGGGTCGTCGGTGTCGATGAGATCCAGATTCAGTTTGGATAGCTTTTGTTCCTCGGCGGTCGGCGCATGTGGCGCAATTGTTCCGTGATGCTGCAAGGCCTCAGCTTCGACGCGGCCACGAGCTTCTTCAAGTGTGCGGAAGGCACTGTCGTATTTCTTCTCTGCGCAGAGAGATGCGAAATAGCCAGAGTAGACAGAGCCCATCTCGCCCAGCACGATGCGCTCGACGTTTTGTGTCGGCGCATGTGCAAGCATCACATCGATGAGGGCCGCGCTTTTGCGATACAGTTCGTCTGATTCGGCGGCGTTGCCGAGCTTCTGTTCGATTTCGGCCTTGATCGCCAAGTTCTTTGGAACAAAGTAAAGCTCATCGGGTATATGGGTGTTGGCCTCAATTGCTTCATTGACGGCCTTTAGAGCTTCCGGTAACTGGCCCCGATGCTCATATGCGAGCGCCAGAAACCCGCCGATCTGGGTGATGCCTCTCCAAAATGACAGGGTTCGTGCATTGTCGAGGGCTTTTGTGCAATCGGCGATGGCCAATGGCCATTGGTTCAGATCCTCATAAACCTCTGCGCGGGACAGCAGAATCTGAAATTCCTGGCCTTTGAGCGAAGCATTTGGCAGACGGGCCAGTGCCTGACGGGAGAGGTCCAGGGCTTCGTTGTACCGGCGCAGTCCACGAAGCGCGTCAACTTTGGAGTTCACAGCTATCGCGGGATATGCGACTTCTGGATTCTTCGTCGCAATTTTGATCGCTTCGTCCAGTGGATTGAGGGCTTCGTTGTAGCGCTGCAATTCGACCAGGCCGGCGCCGTAAACGCTTGCGTACCGCACGCTCGCAGCCGGGTCGTGCAACACCTTGGCGAGCGTCCACGCCTCAAGCACATCCTTCTTTGCCGCTCCGATGTCGCCCAGGAGGAACGCGGAGATGCCCTGCTCGCCAACCGCACGGACGGCCAACTGGTAGTGATGCCGGCTGCGGGCAAGTTCTGCCACCTGCGTCCAAGTGCTACGGGAGGACGCAGCGTCGTAGTTCACTTCCAACATTCCCCGGATCGTCAGGATTCGCAGCCGCGTCTCGGGGTCGGCAGCTTCGGGGCGGGCCAGGTCTTCCGTGAGTCCGAAAATGGTGGCGGTCAAACTCGATGATTCCGCGTTGGGCGGGATCTGGCTTACATGGGCATAGAGCGCCTGAGATGGACGATGCTGCTGCGCGAAGAGCAGCTCCGCGCGATGGTAGAGCGGCTCGGCACGAATCCAATTGTTGTTCCATGACAGGTCATCCGCTCGTTTCAGGAGCGAATCGGGATCACGATCATCGAGCTTCAGACTGTTAGATCGAACGCTAAGGAAGGCTATTGCCGCGAATGAAATCAATACTATAGACGCAAGGAGGAGCTGCTTCCGCGAAACTCTCAAAGGCCCATCCGGCGCCGCAGGAATTAGGAGAGGCCTTTGCGGACAGGAATCCCCCTGAGCTGTAGCAGCGCATTGGCCGTTGGATTCTCTCCACTTGCGATTAGGTTGCCTGACGATCTACTTGCCGGATGGCCCCATGGACAGATCCGGTCAGTTCCAATTTCTGTGATCGATTCGGCAAGTCCAACATTATTCGCGAAATCTGTGCAGGGATCACATCCGCTCTCAAGCTCGCGGCGCGATAATATGCTGCACATTCAGAGGCCATGATGGTTCGCTTCGGCTCCGCCTTCATTCTGTTCCTCCTTTTGGGCAAATTGGGTGCCCAGGAGGTTCTTTGTTCTAAAGTCATCGCTCCTGGCGACGTGCGGGTCGCACTCTCGGTGTCCGGCGGAAGAGCGACTTTCCAGCAAGGTGAAATTATTCCCATTGACCTAACGTTCACAGCGAGCAAGGAAGCCACCTATTCGGCCGAAAGCCGCCCCGAGGGACGCAATGTCCGCCTTTTCTACGAGCAGTATTGCGTTAAACCCGCAGCCCCGGATCCGCTGAAGACGTATTTCAACGGCAGCGGGGGAGCTCTTGACGGGCCGGAATATGACAAGCCTCTCGGTGCGAAGCCATTTGTAGCCCATGTTGAACTGAACGAGTTTCTCACTCTCGTGCCGGGAGACTACGAAATCTATGCAGTGAGCTCTCGCGTCTTCAGAAACGGATCGGTCGGGTCTGGGTTTATCAAGCATTTTGATGCGATGCCCGTTCGTTCAAACACAATTCGGATTGAGGTTGTACGAGCTTCTCCGGAGTGGGCCCGAGCACAAATCACGGCGGCCGAAGAGAGTTTGGCTTCAGCTGAGAAAAGCTTGGATTCTTCATCATCGTGGATGGAGGCGTACCTAGCCGCGCGTAAACTTAGATTCCTGATCTCAGAAGCCGCGGCACGCTCTTTGGTTCGCCTTTACAGTGGGAAAGAGAACTATGACCAGCCGGGCGCCAGAGAACTGGAGCTGGGTTTATTCGGCTCTCCCTATCGGCAGCTTGTCCTCTCAGAAATGCAGGAGCAGATAACTGCTCCAGAGCGTGCTGTCACCGATGGCTTCCTCGATACACTCTCTCGGCTGCAAACAACCGCTGAACCCGAATGGATTGCGCCGCCCCAGTCCTACGACTCTAGTGCGAGTCGTGAGTTTGGAAGGCGCTATGCGGATCATCGCGCAGTGGTTCTCAATTCCGAGGCGCAGCGGCTCGCCGGTGCGTTGGCCAAAAAGATCGGCGTAGCCCGCGCGATTTCGGCGGAAGCACTCATAAAGTGCTGCGCGGATGACGCAGAACTCGCCAATCCTGCGCGGCAAGCTCTCATCGAGGCCTGGAAGAATTTGCCCGACGTCGAACAACAGCGTCTAATCACCTCTAACTGGCCAGTTATCGGCGGTCCCGAAATGATTCCGATTCTGAAAGCGACTCTCTCGGGGCCGATTCCGGAGGAGGGACGCTTGGATTCAATGGCGCACCATGACGCGCTGAAGCACCTCGCTGAACTTGATCCTGCCCAAGCCCGAGGGTTCATCGAACGCGACCTGCGCGCAAGTGGTACGAGACCACCGGTTGAGCTTCTCGAACTCCTCAGCGGAGCAGAACTTTATGCCGCCATTCAGCCATCCGTTGACCGCATCGCAAAAGGCCAGGGAGACAAAGATGATTTCGCTCGTGTAGATCGCTTTGCGGGCAAGGAGGTGCTTCCGCAGATCAAGACCGCATTCGAACAGTCTCTTGTGGAAAGGCGATGTGACGGCCAAGAGTCGATGATCCGCTACTTCATCCGCATTGACCCGATTGAAGCGGCCCATAGAATTGATGACCTTCTCCGTCGTGAATCGACTGCGCAATGTGTGGGAAGTGTTTTCCTTAATCTCGAAGAGCTGCTTCCAATCGTTCAGAGCACAGCAATTGGTGCGCTCAATCACGCGAATCCATGGGTCGTGCGTGATGCTACCAACGCGCTTGGCCGTTATGGAACAAGCGAAGTTGAAAGCGCTCTTTGGGACCGCCTGGAGCGGCAACACAAGATGCTGGCAGCTCACGCATTGCAGCCCAAGCAGAAACACATCAGTGAGGATCAGATTTATGTGTCGCAGGACCTGGTCAATGCCGTTGGTACTGGCTCTGCATGGCTATGTCCGCCCGAGAAGCTGGCGCGATTGCGAGAGCTTACCGACACCGATGCCGAACGCCAGTTCATTGACATGTGGGCCAAAACATGGAAGGACGATCCTCCAACTATTACCCCATCTTGGTGGAATGAGAGCTCCCTTGAATTCGATTTCCTCCCTGCGAATGGATTAACCGAAGCGCAATTGAGGACCAGACTCGCGCTCTTTCCTAGGGGCAGCAAGATCGTGTGGCAGATTTGGAACCCAAGCTTCATCCGACAGTCAGCGCAGAGGGCGGAGCTCGAGAAATTCAGATCGTGGGCAGAAGGATTGGGAGTGTTGATTCAGCCAGAAATCCTGCCATGAAACCCCGCTTGAAATGCTGTTGCGGGAGTGTGGCCGCCGATGCGTTCGTCTTCGAGTATTCGCCGCTCACCGGCCGTTCTGAGTTTATGTCGGAGGGACTAGTTCGAACATATTCGGGCCGTCCAAGACGCGGCTCGCTCGAACAGTGGGGTCTGGATCGACTGCGAGCATTAGGATTCGTCGCAGATTGTTGCTCTGCGTTCGTCGTAGCTGCGAGCGCAGCTCTTCGGGATTCGGTTCACTCATGCCATTCACACAGCAAAGCGTCATGTTGTTCTCGCTCGCCAGTTGGCGAAACAACTCAAGCAACGCAAGTTCATTTCCATCGATGAACGGTTCAATGGCGGAGAGTTCACTGAAATATTCTGAAGATCGCTTCGACCACGCATCTCCGTCCAAGCCTTTCAAACGGTTTTCGCGAGCGAGCCGGTCAAAGAGCATATCGAGTGACGAAGCGAGCGATGGCGAGTGCGGTTCACGGAACTGGCCTGCCCACGGAAACAGATCCTGAAAAACGCGGGCATGAATCTGCTGGAGGTGACTCGAATCGTAAGCGCCAAGAACGGGCCTTAATCGAAGTTCTGATAACCGAGCCGCAATAGTCTCAGCAGCGGCCCGGTCAAGCGCGCTTGTGGTGTGAAGGGCGGAAATCCCCTGAATCATGAAATCCTCTGGCTCGATCATTGGCCACCTCCTTTGCCTTGTCCGATTCGGGTTTCATTGTCGGGACGTTCAGTCTGGAGTCGTCTGAGTGCTGCCGTAACCCGCGCAAAGTACCCGTTGTCGATTCCCCTGTTCGTATCACCTGTGTTGTATCGCGACAGCGCATGTTGCAGGGCGATCTGGCCTGGGCCGAAGTGATTCACTTCGATCTTGTAGTCGTCTTCCAGGATTGCCCACCCAGTCCGGACGTTGGCACAGGGATCAAGCAGTTCTACGGGCGGAATATGGCGCCGCACAGCTTCGTCGGTACTGACCTGCATCAGCCCCACATCGACTGAAATATGACGCGCATTCAGGTAGGCGATCCATTCGCCGGCTACTTGAGCGTTGTTTGGCTGACGCTGCAAGCGGAGTGTACCAGGCGGAAGTCGCCAACGGCGCAGCAAGGCGTTTGGAAAGTCAATCTGGATCGCATACGGGTTTCCGCCCGATTCCGCCTTGATCAGGGCAGCCAATGTGCTCAAAGGCGCCGTTGGCGCGCACCGGTCACGAAGTTGAACGAGATTTGACGTCTGGGCGATGCAGGGGCACGAAAGCCATAACGTCAACATGGGCACCAGCACGTCTCTCATTCGTTTCGTGCCTCATAGAGCGGAATATCCCAGAGGTCAGCCCAGCTTTTTGCGGCGACATGCTGGATTGACGGAATCGAGGTCTTCGAAGCCCAGTAGTCGTTGCTGGGAGCGAGCAGCATGTCAGGATCGTGGGCGAGGGACTGCAAGGCCGGCCACACAAGCAGTTGTTCATAGCACATGAGTACGGCCGCACGTTGATTGAGCACGCGAATGGTCGGCGGATAGTGCAGCATCAAGGGGAACCCGCCTGAATCGCCAAAGTGCCACATTGCAATCGGGACTGGGACCCGCTGAACGTAAGCGAAATGTGGACCGAATCCTCGGGTGAGCAAGATGTTCCGATTGCCCTCAGTAGTCGGAATGGGAATGGTCGTTCCGAGCAGGAGAGTTGTGTGCTGCTGCTCCAACCGGCGAAGTGTGTCGCGCCAATGATCGTCGGTCGATCGCGACCACGCCGTCACGGCTGCTTCCGGGAACAACACGACAGAGTCCGGATGCGACAGGGCCTCCCTTTCAATGAACCGTTCTTGCTGGTAGAGCTCAGTTGCCGGTCGAGGCACGAACCCTGATCCTCCGAACTGGGTGCTGACTGCGACCCAATGGGGATTCGCAGGCGGCGGGGACCACCGGACATGCGACGCGATGGCCGCCGCCAGCAGGACCGCTGCGGTGTAACGGAACCCCAGCCAACGGCGAAGAAGAATCATGGAGAGCGGCAGGAGGATGCCGAACCATCTCGTGGCAGGAAACCACTGCCCAACGCAAATCAATGGATGGGCAACGGTGACGAGGCCGAGCGGGGGAACCGCGAGGACGGCGAGCGCGGCCATGGCGGAGACTTCAGTAAACCGATGGTTGAAGAGTGCGATCCACGGTGCGCTACCGAGAACGATGCAGCCAAGCCATAAAAGGATAGGCAGGAGCGGGTCTGCATGATTGCCGAAGAAAACGCTGGCTCCCGGAAGGACGCTCCATGTTGCGCCAGCGTAGTAGAACGTTGCCGAGACGGTGTCCAATCGAGAGCGGCACTGGAGATACAGGAATGGGAAGGCAAGGGAGATCCAGGCCCAGTGCACGCTACCGCTCCATCCTAGATATCCGATGACTCCTGCGCCGACGTATAGAGCAATCATGCGAAACGCTGGTGTTCGAACAAACTGTGTGCCGGGCTGGGACATCAGGAGCCTCATGATCAGTGCGCGCGATATGGCTCGGTGATCAATGGCCGGACCCACTCTCTGACGCTCTTGAGAGGCACGGGTCCGAAATAGCGCGAGTCGAAGCTCTTCGCGCTGTATGAGCTCACGACCCAGATTTGGCCTGCAAGCACTTGATAGGTTCCGTAGGGAAATGGATGGAGTTCTCTGCCGAGCGAATCTCGCGTGAGTGGGGCAGAATTTGGAACCGGCGTTCCGTCGACGACAATTCCCGTCGGCGAAGTTGTCACTGCATCGCCAGGCCATGCCACAACCGGCTTGAGCAGAGCAGCATATCCATCCGGACAAGTGCCCAGACTATGCCGGGTGTTCGGGTTGTTGTTCAGGCCTGGCCAGCGCTGGTCGGGACAAAAGAACGCATAAGGCGAGTTCGCGTGAAATGGCTGCGTCGGTTCTGGTGCTGGTCGATAAATACCGAACGGGGCGGAATGAGTGAAATTGAAAACGAATCCGAACTCACTGAACGCCACAGCAGAAACGGCGGCGCTTGCACCCAGTAGGAGGCCGATTCGAATTGCCTTCATGACGACTTGGCTCGAATCAAAGCGGCCAATCATGGATGCTCTCCTGGATAAATGCTGGGGGCTGATAGGGAGACAGGGCGCGGCGCATTTCATTCTGATGGATTGGCGGCTCATCTTCTGGAGTAAGGGTTGAGATGCGATGGGCATCGGTGACATGGATTTCCCAAACGGTAGACGGCGCTCTCCCGTCATCGGGCGTATCGCCCTTCCTCGGCATTTCGCGACGTATCAACTGACCCGTGACGTGGATGTTGTCACCCTTTTCGAAATGACGAGCCACCTGAGCGCTCCGGCCGAAGAAGACTAGAGGCAGAAACTGGCGGTGAGTGACCGTCTTGCCCTGGGTGTCGTATTGCCAGCTTTGCGCCAATCTCGCACGGACGAATTCGCGATTGCCGACCCTGTCGACCGTGGGCTTGTCGGTGAGATTCCCAGACTGATGCGTGATGTTAGAGCTGATTGCGTAGCCCATGAATGGCCTCCTCCATTGACTCCTTCGCGATCACTGCCGTATCGAGCGATGGCTTGTTCATTTCGTTTGCCGTTGGAGCTGGTTGATCTGCTGTCGTGAAACGTGGTGGCGGGATCTTCGTTCGAGCCAGGAGCGTTTTGCTCAAGAAGAAAAGACTCTGTGTTCCATAGATCGGGGCGACACCGTTGATGAAGATGAGCATGTCGCCGGGCTCGATAATTCTGCTGTTCGGATCGTTTGTGGCCTTCCGCGGCGGTTTCATCCTCCGAATTTCGTCCACGGTGATCAGCGGTCTTTGCACCTGCTCCACGCTTCGGAAGATGTGCTTCAGATACAGGTCTGTTCTCTGCCCGCTGTAATTCACAGTTTCCTTTTCAATGGTCATGTTGCCCGATAGTTCAGAAAGGCTTTTGCAGGTCATCAGGTTGTCGGTCTGAAATGCGGCTTTGATGTAGCAGTTGTCAGTGATCGACTCGTTCTCCCCGTACTCCTCGCGAATCTGAGTAAGAGTCTGAGCAATCAGGTACGGCTTGATCTTGTAGCCTGCCATGAGGCTCATCGCAGCCGAGAGGTTCGGGATCTTCTTCAGTTCCGGGAATTCGTCGAGCATCAAGAGCAAATGGTGGCGATCGTTGGCGGGCTGTTCCATCAGACGAGAGAAGATCAGTTGCAGGATCAGGCGCACGAGGGGGCGCAGGCGGTCGCGATCCGGTTGGGGAACCTTGAGGTAGAGGCTCATTGGCTTTTCGCCATAGACGAGATCCTTGATCTTGAAATCGCTGCGAGAGATCGTCTTTTGCACGATGGGATCGTCATAAATGGTCATTGGCGTGACGATGCTTGACTGGACACTTGCCCCTTCTCGATCAGCACGGTTCAACTGGCGCTGCACTGCCTTCGCGACGAACGGATGTGTTGTCGTCGGTCGTCCATTGATGTCCTTCCAGTTGAGTCGGGGCGCGGATTTCCCACCTGGATCGTGGGTCTCGGCCTGCATTTGTCTTAGAGTGTCCGAGATGTCCTTTCCGGGAAGCGAATAAAGGGCAAGCACATCAGCGAGCGTGACTTCGCGCGGTCGATCGAGGCGGCGATAGAAATAGCCCAGGTGCAAAATGCCAGCGGAAACAAGGTCTACCGCAGCGTCTTCGAAATGCTGATAAAGAGTGTTCTCTCCGCCGTGTCGGATGACGGCATTTGCGATTGTCTGCGCATCACCTACGTCGTGATCGGTTTCCCATCTAACTTCTGACAGTGGGTTGTAACAGCAGCTCTCGTCGGGCAAGGTCGGGGCAAATTTGAGTACGCGCTGACCGATCTTGTGACGAAAGCCAGAAGTAAGGTCCCAATTCTCGCCCTTGAGGTCATAGACCACGACGCTCTGTCGCCACTGACAAAGAGTGGGGATGATTACACTCACACCTTTGCCTGAGCGGCTTGGTGCAAAGAGGAGTACGGGTTCTGCCCCTGAATGGATCAGGTAGTGGAGTTCCTGAGTGTCCGGGTCGCGCCATCCGCCAATGTAGACGCCATCCTGGGCGTCGAAAAGCCCCAGCTCCTCAATTGCATTTCGATCTGCCCATTTTGCCGAACCATGCAGGTTCTGGAGACTGTCGGTGTCCTTGCGATCTCGGATTAACGACAGAAACCAGTAGGTCAGCCATGCGAAGAATAGCCCGAGGATGATCGTTGCCGCGAAGGCGAGCCATACATCCTTGCGGGCTGCGCCGCTGATGGCCCTGCTTCCGGCATATCGCCTCCACAATTCGATCCCGGCAAATGGCTGCAACACGGCCACCCCTCGAAACCAAAAGAGCGGCTCTCCCATTTCGACGGGACTGCCGAGGCACATGGCAAGCCATTCCGTGCTAGCGGACGCGGTAAGAAGGAAAGCAAGCATGGCTCCCACTACCGACGTGAGATTCCAACCGCCCTGCCATCCAGGCCGATTGGGAAGAACATAGCCAGGTGGCGTAATCTTTGCATTTCGCATCCGGGAGCTCCTCCTTACCGCAATGTTCATTGCACTACCGGCCATTTCACCGCTTCCCTGAAGTGTGGCGCTCTGTCAATAGCTGATTTCAGATCTTCTACCGCGAATTGAACGACGGAGTTCCCCCATCCGGCCTTTGTCGCTTTCAGAAATGGCGACGCCCATGGCTCTTGCTTTCTGCGCGATACCATCGAGTGCTTTTGCATCTCGCAGGATGTTTTCATCGCTTCCCAGGGCGGCAGCGTAGAGACAGCTCGGATCTCTCTTTAGGCTGTCGATCGAAACGATGTTGCCGGCCTCCAGGTCACCTCGTGCCCACGCTGCCCGTAGGGTCCCATCATGTCTGAGGATCACTACCTTCCCATCCAGTGTTTCGAACGCTGTCTGAAATTGGCCCGTCCGTTCATCCTCGCTATTCAGCAGAACCCGTCCGATCAGCTTGCGCGATTGCGTGCCATATTCCATCGGGGCGTGAGGATCGCTGATCGCGGCACCGCTACGGAACAGGACCCTGGCGCGATCCTGCAAATCCTTCATTTGCCTTAATTGCTGGGCGAAGTCGGACCGTACAGCCCACTTGCCACCATCCAGGCGCGCGAGACCAAAGCCGGCCAATGCTTTCAAGCGGCGATCTTCTAAGTCGTTCAAGGGGGAGATGTGTGCAAAGTCGGTGCCGCGCCCCAACCGCTTTGCCATCCCTCGATCCACACTGGTTACGCGAAAAGCGCCGATTTCTGACGTTCGCTGCCTTTCGATGTCGGCCACTGTGCGCGGCCCGAGCTGACGCGTTAACGAACGCTGAACCTCATCCCGCAATACCTCGCGGATAATCTTCGGCTGAATGAATAGTTGGTTCCCGGACTGGGTGCGCCCACGCAAGATGATGTGAGCATGCGGGTGGTCCGTGTTTCTATGGACAATACCTGCCCATTCAAGCTTTTCACCAGTCCGCTGCTCCAGTGCGCGGATCATGTCCGATGATGTCGTTCTGAAGGCTGCTGTTTGGCCGTCTTCAGGGGAAATGATGATCTTGAAGAGCCGCGTATCACCGGTTTTGTGCCACTCCTCTGCAACAGCGTGGATGGGACAATCGCAATGTGAATCCAGCCGTTCATGCTCCTGGGTGTGCAGTTTGCCGGCGGCGCTCTCGCGTTCAAGGTAACGGCCATGAGCCTTCCAGGAACCCTTGACGCGGGAGCTTGAGTAACGAACGTTGACAATCGCCCTTCGCTGAAACTGGGTGGCAGCTCCGGCGCCAGACCGGATGGTGTTCCGTTGCTTCGCCGTCGTCCGCGCCGCTCTGCTTACCGATCGCACAAGGTGGAGCAGACGGCGAGCACTACCGGTACTCGGGCTGGCTGTCAGTCGCCGGACTCGACCAGGCCTGAGTCTGGCGGAAGGCACATCAGTGTGCGATTGCCGTCCCTCTGTGTCTGATTTTGTCCGTTTCGCAGTTTTAGCCATCTGTGCTTCCTAGATCACGCCCTCGGAATCTTCCTCGATTCCGAGCGAGGAAGCCTCGTAGGCGTCATTCTTACGGCGACGCTGGAATTCCCGCGCCGCGGTGATGTTGATTCGCTCGTAGATATGGGTGCCGCGCAGCCTAGCCGCTTCAAGCAGCTGCGCTGGAACGTCTGGAAGTGCGCTCACGGCAAATTTGATAAACGAGTCAGTCAGAGCTAGGTGCAATTGGTTGACTGTCTCAAGGTGCTGAAGCCGGCGGCCAATCATCTCGCCTAAACGGTCGATTAGGGAATAGAAGAGAGTCTCCTGATCATCTCGCTTTGCGGAGGCGAAAGTGACAAGGTAGTCGAACACGTCACTCTTGCTTTTGGCGTTCAGCTCGCTCTGGATCTTCTCAAATCGATCAGCTTGAGCACGGCTCAGCCGGAGGGTGAACTGTACGCTTTCCGATCTCTTGCGAGAATTCATACTCGCGCATCATACCGCAATGCACATTTCACTACAACAGATAGCCACCGCCGCAAAGTGAGTCACTTTGCTGTTGAACGGGGTCTATTGTGACTCGGGCTTATCGCACAGCAGATCAAGTGTATGGACAAAGACAACCTTCAAAAAGAGGCACCTCTTTATGTTCCATTACTCCTATGCCTTCTGAGACGGGCTGCTTACGAGCAGCCACACCCCTCCGAGGCCTTCGGCCGGAAAGTGCAGCCTACGGCTGCAACGAAAGGCGATACAAAGCGAGACCAACAGAGACAGACCGAGCCCAGTCGAGATTGGAGCGCGCTCAGATTGTCCTACCACTGCTCTTATCGTCGGAGTCTCGCCTGATATCGGGTGAGCGCGGCCTGTCTCGCTTCGGCTCTTGCATTGTTCTCGTTTCTCTGGCACTGTGGTATTGAAATGCACACGCCAGTACGAGAACGCACCCTTGAACTCGACGCCCTGGTCGTTAAATTCGTCGGGCTCAGGAGTGCGGCGCACTTGCGGGCGCGGCTTCTGAGGGGACTCGCTGTCGAACTGATCGCCGTTTACAGAAGTGGGCTCACACTGAAGGAAATCTGGAAGGCCCTGTGCGAACACGGATACCAGGGCAGCTATCCGCAGTTCTGTAAAACATGCGGTCGCATCGTCGGGCTGCGCCGCAGCGAATCGCAGCCTGCAGAAACAAACACGCAAGATAACCTCCTCCCCCAGAAGGGGGAAAGAGTAGCAGCGCAAGGCGAGTTGAGCAACTCGGCGAACGATGGAAGCGAGATTCAGGAGAGAGGAAAACCAGCATGGCAGCAGCAGAGAGAAGAAGTGGCGGCGAGACTGGATCGGGAGGCGGAGGAGTATCGGCGACGGGAGGCGAGCAAGGTCAAGCCCAAGCTGTTCACGAATCAGCCATTCGAACCGCCGAGATGAATGGGGACTGGTCCGGAGAACTTAAGCCCAAACGCGTCGTCTTCCCGATGGCGGGAAAAGGTGGAGTTGGCAAGACGACAGTGATGGCAACCCTCGCCGAGTGGTACGCGAGCAACGGCTTCAAGGTGGCCATGTTCGATATGGACCCAGACAACAAGGCCGAGGGGTCACTATTCTCGTTCTTTCCGGAGGCTCACAAGTTGCCGGCCCTGGAGAACTGGACGTACGACAAGCTGCTTGGAGTCTCGCTGGATTCGGAGGCTGACATCGTCCTGGCAGACATGGGCGCGGCGCAAGGCCATCGGATGATTCCGTGGTTTCGTGATTCTTACCGAGTCATGCAAGATTCGGGAATTCCGCTGCGCTGGACGGCAATCGGGGTAGTTGACACCGACATTGCGTCCGCCCGGTCGGTTCTCGATTGGGGTGAGGCGCTGCAGGACGGCGTTGATTACCTGATCGTCCACAACCATCATCGCGAGGATGCGGCTTCGGCGTGGGAGAGTCCAGCGATTGCAGGACTTGTTTCCGCTTTTCGGCGGGCGTTCTCTCCAATGGAGATTCGCATGGACGCCCGCAGGCCAGATCTCCAGAAGTTCATGCGCATCGGCTGCGACACGCTCACGGCAGTCGGTGACCGCAAGGCAAAGGCGCCGGAATTGAAGGCTCCGGACATGATGCTACGTGCCCGAACCTACCGATTCCGCGCATTCAGCGAATTTGCGACCGTTCAGAGGGTCCTTTTGCCATGAACTCATCCACAGCGGTGTTGAAAACGGGTTCGACCGATTGGATTCGTGATCTTGTCTACCTGGCGTTCCCGGAGGGCGATGCGAGGGAACGCGTTCTTTTCGACCTTATTCAGCAATTCGCGAAGATGGACCCGCAAGATCCCGAGTGGCTGCGATACAAGCTGACCGTGGTTGAATGCAGGGCGATGGAAAACATCGCTGCCGGCCTGGTCGCATCGGCCGCTGCGCAAGATCGGCTCCGCGGGGTCACAAGGGAGGTTTCCGACTTTGCGGCTCGCGAATTGAAGGTGACCGTCCAGAACGCAGCCGCTGAGACGCGCCAGCTTCTGGAGGATGTTCAGGCCAACTTGCATGATGCCATTGCCGGCGAGGCAATCCTCAAAAGCTATACAGAGGAAACGAGGGAACAATTCGGCGTTGTGATCGCCCACATCATGGAAGCGCAATTGGGACGAGCACTCGAGATTAGCCAATCCAAAATGGAGTCGTGGGTTACCGGAAAGCTAAACGACTCCATCAAACTGGCCGAGGGCGCACTCGGCGCAGTCACGAGAGATTTTCGCGTCAGACTTTTCGGAGCCTGGAGCAGTCTGCTTTGGAGCATCTTCGCCGCCGGCCTGTTGGCTGGTGCCGGTCTCCTGGCTGGCGGCTTTTGGCTTGGAAGGCACTGGTAGAGGTGAATCAATGTTCTGGATTTCCTATTGCGTCACCTCTGTCCTTGCCTCGGCGGTTGCCATTGTATTGATGGCAATCCGCCTCGTGCTTTCAGCCATAACAAGAGTTTTGAGTTAGTTTCCCCACTCAATTGCGGAAAGGCCTGTCAGCCGCTGCAGCCCCATTTCGTTGCAGGGACGTCGCTGATCCTCGTCTCTTAGGTAGGGCGAATTGATTTCTGGAGATTGCGCATTTGCCGTGACTAAGAATATCTAAACCGTTCGCAAATAGCACACCTTGAAGGTGCAGAAGGGACACTCGGCTTCGCACAGTTGTTCTGTTGATGTTTCGAGCGGAACGGAAAATGATCTGAGGCAGTCTGTGCAGGTGAGGACGAGGTAACCTCGATCGTTCACTGGCACCCATACTGGCGCTCTGTCCGGTTTGCCGCTTTGTGGCCTCATCGGTGTCCGGGCGATCAGCTCAGTGATCTTACCGACAAGGATCTCCGGCCCGAATTGTCCCTTGGTCAAGAACGCATCAGCAATGAGTCCGGTCGGACCTGCTCCGACGAACTCGCCGCTTATGGCAATAACGGGTATATGAGGGAACCGACGCCGAACTACGGACAACAGCTCAAAGCCGCTCATGTTCGGCATTCGCAAATCGCAGATGATTAAGTCAGGCGGGGCGGAGCGCAGGTCCACAAGCGCGGCAAAACCATCTTGGCTTGTGCGAACTTCATAGCCGTTCTTCATCAAGATAAGGGCAGAAGTTTCTCGGACGAGCGGGTCATCGTCCACAAAAAGGATGCGATATTTGAAGCCTCGCTCCGTCATTTTGGGCCTCCTCGACACAGCATCTGAACTCTCTTCAAGAAACCCATCACTGGCAATTGACTGAGTTTCGGGGAAGTGAAGATGGTCTCAGATCGCCAAACGCAACGCTTCTAAAAGGGCCCTTACGAGTTCCACACGTACAGGTATTCGTCATCGGCTGCAGTCGCCAACGATTTGCCGATCTTGTGAGTGGCGCGGCTAAGAGCGGAGCGAATATTGATCTTGGTGTCGGGTAGTTCATCGAGCGGGATTTTCAAGGCTGTGCCGGTCCCCAAACCTTCGAGATCACTCAGAATTTGGGTGACGATGTTTCTATGCTTTCCGTGACGGCCAGTGGGCACATCCGCTCGCGGCGTAGTGTTGAATCTACGCTCTCTCTTCTGCGAGTTGGAATCTTCCTTCTTCGGCGGCATGGAATCGTCCTTCCGACCGTATCGCTAACGAGACGCTAAAGAGCAGTTTCGCTCCTCAATCGTGTTGCCAATAGTATCACTAATCAAGCTCAGATTTCGTAATCATGCGCCAAAAAGACTCAGCTAAGGCTTTGCATAGCTGTGCGTTGAAGGCTGTACAAAGAAAAAGTCCCCGTACCGGCAGGATGGGGCTAGTGTTGGCTTAAGGATGAAGAAGATGAAGAAGCTCACCAGGCGGTTTGACACTGTGCCTGTATGTGTTGTGCTCGAAAAAGCCCGCCCGATTGAAGAGGACATCTCCGCTGCGGAGCCGCAGAAAAAAGATGCACGCCCGCAGCCCGTCCCTCGCGAAAAAACTCCGCGAACACGCAGAGCAAGGAAGGAAAAGTGATGCCAAGAATCTTCGTCGTAGATGACGAGAGAGTGATTGCCGACACGTTGTGTGCGATACTTCGCGGCTCAGGCTACGACGCACTAGCGTTCTATGACGCTGAAACTACGCTGACCGCATGTGAGGATCAGCCACCCGATTTTGTCGTCACCGACGTTTCCATGCCTGGAATGAGCGGTGTCGATATGGCAATGCAACTCAAACAACGATTTTCTGGCTGCGGAGTTCTTCTCTTCTCGGGGCATGCGGCGACTGTGGAAGTTCTCGAAGTGGCACATCGAAAGGGCTACGAATTTGAATTGCTCACGAAGCCTGTACATCCCAAAGATCTGTTAGCCAAACTGGAAGGCGCGGTTCGGCGCCCGGTTGAGGCCGATGTGCCTCTTCTCGAGTCGGATGCGATGGCCGGGTGAGCACATGTACTCTGACCGGCATTAACACCATGCGTCTTTGGATGATGGCTTGCTCGCACGCGGCGTCGGTCAGCGCAAAAGTCTAGAAGCTGATCTTAGCCCTGTTGACATATTCGCCTTTTATTCGCCTATACTGTTCCCATGTTTCACGCGCCGACCTCCGGCCTGTATCCGTTTGTCGTCGCCTGCAAAGGGTGTCACGAGAACATTCCTGCGCCGGTGGAGACCTTGCCGGACGACTGGATCATTGCGGCGTGTCCGCTCTGCGGCCAAAGACGCCGCTACTTGCCGGCGGAGATTTTTCAGGGAAGGCTATCCCATCAGGTCGTGGTGCAGCAGGTTCGCAGGTTCGGAGTCCGAGGTGATCCGTGGGCCTGATGAGGCGTGCGATAGCTCGCGAGGAGCAGGAGCGAAAGAAGGCGATGGAAGAGCAGAGACGTACGGCGGATCGATTCGCTTCGACGCTGGTGATCGCCGCCTCGATTATCGCGGCGATACGGCTGGCGAGAGATCAGGATATCAGCCGACCGTCACCCAGGCTGACATCGGTTATAGCTGACAGCGTCGGGCTCGCCAGAAAGATTCTCGATGCAATCGTGCGTTAGGCTGGCGAAAAAATGATTGGCTCCTCGGGAGAAGATCGCGGATTGGGCCTGGAACGTTCGGTCCAATCCGCGCCCGATCAGCTTGCGAGCAATTCCGGCGCATCTTCATTTATCGCTGTGGGGAGTTCGTTTTCGATCAATTCAATGATCCGTTTGGCGGCGGTGCTGATCGTCGCCAAAGATTGGGTGAGCATTTCAGGCGTGACATCGTAGGTGGCTAGGTAGAACGGGCTGCCGTGCTGAATTCCAAAATGCGAGAGTACGACGAATGAGGTGGACTCGGCCTCGAGCTCTCGCTGCTGGCGCGTGGTGCATTTCCGGATTTCGCAATCCTTATGTAGAAGCTCGTGGCCCAGCTCATGGATGATCACAGCCACACGCTCGCTGCTGCTGAGCGTCTCGTTGATCTGAATTCGACCGCCGAGGCTGTAGCCTTCTGCGCCGTCCGTAATTTTCTTATATTCAAGCTGGATTCCAAGCTCGCGGCATGCCTTCTCCGCGCTCGGAAGCAATTCTGCACAATCGTCCTTCACTTTCCATGGCAACGAGGGAATCGGTTCTCCATCCGTGGCGGCCACATCAAAGACGGTTGCAGCACGGAATCCGCGTAGTGTGCCGATTACGTGCGTCCGCTGCTCGCCCTCTTCGTCCTGCTGCTGCTTGCGCTTCTTAAGCTTGTAAACGCACGGCGCAAGGATCGTGATTCCTTCTTCGCCTTTACGGACGAATCGATTCATCTTGCGCCATGTGTGAAAGCCTGCGACACGCGTAGCGGTCGGGCATTGCATGCAAATCAGAAGCTGGTTGTTCCAGGAATAACTGTGGAATTGAGCCATCGCGTTCAGCCATCCACGAAAGATTTCGCTGCGGCGTGCTGCATCTGTTTCGGCGGCGAGGGCGTTGACGCTGGTCTCGATCTGCTGGGCCAGCTCGCGGGCTTTGTCGGTGGTCATGGGGTCTGCTCTCCGGGGCTTTTTGGTATTGGCGGTTGTTGTTAACCAACAACCCCTGAGCCACCCGGCGGCGAGGGCAGGGGTAGCAAGTGCAAGCCGAGGGGGATCACCCATCTCTTGGAGAGCAGCGGATGTGAAGCGGAAAGAGGCGAAGCGCAGCGAAGGTCTGCACGGAACGTAGTGGAGGAAGACTGGGGATACGGCTTGTGCGCGCGAGGGGCGGCGCCCATTAGGCCGGCTCGGATCAGAACGGGCTAGTCTCTGGAAACTATATGATCAACGCATGTTCAGGCCGCAAAATATAGCGCTTCCTTTCTTTGCCTATGGAATATTCAAACCTGGCCAGCTTGGATTTGTTCAACTCAAATCGCTCGTATCGACTGTCAGCTCGCCGTGCTCAGTGCGCGGGAAGCTTCTAGTGAGGGATGGTTTGCCAATCATTGATGAGGCCGGCTCCGATGGTGTGAGAGGAGTCATGCTTACCTTCCATCACGACAAATCAACTGTGGCTTACGACCGAATCGCCGCTCTCGAACCTGAGAAACAATATCGGTGGGCTGAGGTTCGATTCGAAAGCATGAATGCCAATATCCTGTACGGGAAGTCCGCCCGTCGCGGTAGCGTCGCTTGCGAAGGAGGCGAGTGGGATGGGAGGAAAGATCCACTCTTCACCGTAGCGCTGGACGTGATCTCTGAAGTGCTCGAGGAAAACAAGCACTTCGGCTGGGACCTCCGGCCCACTTTTCGATTGCAGATGGGGTATCTACTGCTGTGGTCGGCGATTGAGCGCTACGTTTCGCTCCGGTACCATTTCCGAGAAGATGTTTTGAGAAAGGTGAATCAACTCGCCGACGAACCCGGTTTCCAGTCTGCGCTGAAAAATCGCGTCGAAGGGAAAAGACACGTTTATTCCGCGTCCACCCCAGAGGACAAATTCGTACTTGATCCCGAAAAGCCGCTTGCTTCTCTCAAGTATTACTACCAAGTTCGGTCAAACATGACTCATCGAGGAAAGGCCGCTGGGTTGGACCACGATGAACATGTGCGTCCGTCTCTCGAAGAGCTTCTACAAATATTCAAGGACGTTCTTAAAACAGCTTTCAACGAGAGCCTCTGGCCCGCGCTCGGCTCAACAGAGCCGCTAACATAAACTCCATTTGAATTAACAGGGACTCTCGAATCGTGCCGTTAGGCGAACGCGGGTTCGGCCCCTACTAAGCAAGGCGGCCTGATGGCCGCCTCAACTTACTCGTCCTCTGATCCGCCGGCAGAATCGCCCTGGCCCTCAACTTTCGAAAGCCGCTGGAGCTTGTAGGCGTGGATCTCGGCGACGCGATGTTTGATCGTGCTGCCGTTGACTTCTTCGGCGTATTCACGATAGCGGATCTGGCCATCGACGCTGATGAGCTGGCCCTTCTGGAGAGTCTTCGCAAAGCGCGAAAGATTGCGCCATGCGTACACGCGGTGCCACTCGGTGCGGCTTTCGTAGTCGCCCTCGTCGTTCTTCCAGCTGTCCTTGGTGGCGATGCTCAGGACAACGTACTCCTGCTGGTTCTTGTCCATCTTGGCTTCAGCGTCGTGTCCGATGCGGCCGATAAGAAGTGTGCGATTGTACATTTTGTAGCTCCTGTTTTGAGGGATTTCCCGCTGGGTGCGGTACATGCTTGCCCGGAGGGTGTGCCGGCGCGACCCACTCCCAAGGTGACCGATGGAGTTTTTCGGAAGGGGACCCAAGCTTGCCTTGGCGGGAGGAGTCCGAAATCTGAAAGGCGCGAAGCGAACTTCGGAGGGAGAGCGTGCGTCCGCAGGGCGGGGGTGCTCTGAGCGCGGCACGCTGAACGCATCCACGGTAGAAAACCCGATCCGGAGCTACGGACGATGCGCGCACTACTCCGCCGCATCCGAGATGAAGTTAATCGGGCAGAAGGGTGAATGAGCGCGGTGGCCTTCTGAAGTCAACAAACCAGAGCCAGAGGTCTCGGCAAATTGCTGGATACTCACCCGCTTCGCTGAACAGGGCAAAGCTGCCGAAAATGCGGGTTCTTCAGAGACTCCAGATCATCTCAGGCTTAAGGGGCGACTGACAGGTGCGTAGGTCGATGCCGCTGGTCATTCCTTCAAAGGCGCATTCCGTTTGTGGGAGCGACGATAAAGATTAGAATGTTACCCTCAGACCATGTTGGCAGATGGTCCATTACGTCGAGATATCTACCGGGTTTTGGACTTTCGCAAGAATATCAAGCTTTCTGATTACAGATGGACAACTATTGGTCACCGGTGCGCCTATTCTGCTTCGCTGCACGAGATGACTTCCGAACATGTCGCGTCAGTCTGTTTGCTGCTCCTTTACTCCCGCACAACAAGCGCCGCAGCCTTGCTGAGAAGCTGCATTGAGAGTGCTGTGCGAGGCACGTGGTTTCTCCTCGTCGCTAGCGATAATGACGTTGAGAATGTCGTGATGGAGCGGGGCAAGGACAAGGGGTGGCCCGGGCTCGATCAGATGATGGGTGCCATTGAAGGCCATCACAAGGCCGGCGGCCTGCTAAGACGCATATTCACACAAACAAGTGCTCTGAATGACCTAACGCATGGCGGCCTGATGCAGATCGCCTACCGTATGGGTTCGTATGCGGGGCAAGATGTGGGCCCCCTCCTGAGTCGGATATGCCTTCGTAATGTGTCGAACGCGTTGGCCCTCACAACTAGCGCCTTACACCTTCACGGAAACGACCTGCCCGCAGTGGCTACCGTCGTTCTTGCCTCATCTGAATTGTTTTCACGATTCGAAACTGCAGGAGATGCTTCTTCATGAGAGAACCTGAATTCAGGCAGTCTCCCAGTTTTCTGAAGCCTCGTTCGGTAATCGCTCCTAAACCGCTCGGATATGCAGGCGGTGTAGATTTCAGAGCCGGCGACTGAATATCCAGCAGAACAACTAATCGTTGATGCGAAGATCGATCTGTCCCAGCCTAGACCAGGGCATGGCCAGTCAGCTCTCCGCCAGTCTGGCTCAATACCGTTCGCCAAACCTTCTTTGTCGGGATCGACAAATCGGTGATCGGAGCCCGGCTCTGAGGATTGTGCGCTAGCTCGAAGTCAAAGCCGAGAGCTAAGCTATGCCACATCACATCGGCGGAAGATCCCAGAATCGCGGTGATTCCTCGTGAGCGCCTTTCGAGGAATGACATTGTCCCCACATTTGCCCCGCTCGCCTTCACTATATTGAATCTCGGCTCATTTTGTTGCCCGATGATTTTTCCGGTTCGTCTGTCCAAAAGCAATTGGTAAACCCCGAGAGGGTAAACAGCTTTCAGGAAACGCGGCACATCGTTCTCCACCTGTGTCCATTTGTACGACAGTGCCGCCCCATTGACTGCGATCACGAACGCATCATTCTTATGTATGATGCCAGCTCTTAAATATCGTAGGTATTTCCGATACTTCTCAGATATCGCGTTGGCATAACGAAGCACAAGCTTCTCCTCTGGGATCTTGCCAGAATCATCCGGGTTCGGTTCCACTACCGAGTCAGGGCGGCCGGGAGTGCCATTGGTCGCTACCACGGCTTCCACCCAAATGCGTCTGTCGTCATGCTCGAGAAGGATGTCCGGGCCTGGCTTGGGGCACGACAAGATTGAGCCTTTCTGGTTTGCGAATTCCCGTAACGCACAGGTGAGATACATCTCCCAGAAGCGCGAATGGAAGTCGCGGCGAACCTCGGTCAAGAAATGCGGATCGGCAAGTCCGCGGAAGCGGTTCCAAAGACTTTCAGCAAACTCTCTGGCCGGCTCGGTCCATTCGTTCTTCAGATCACGCAGACTTACGTAGATGGGATCAGCCGCTTGGCCAGCGGAGAACAAACGATCGCACATTCCTTCAGGTTACAGCGCAGAGTGACTGCTGTGGCGTATCAGCTCCTCGAGAACACCAATCTCTCCGGTAGGTCTGGTGGATTTAAGCCATCGCCAAACGGGAACCGATTCTTGACCACCGTTCTTTTCTGCAAGTCACCCATTTTGACGAACTCATGTAAATGTGCGAGCCCCCCCCCTTACAACCTTGCCCACGATCGAGCCTTTGAAAGTGTGCGCCGAATATACGTTACTCTCCGGGAAGGATTTGGGTCGCGGGATAGATAGTCGTCTTCCAGCGCGCGCATGATGGCGTCTTCAGGCATTTCAAGTGAAAGGGCCGAGATGCAGAAGGCCATGTCGGCTGCTGCCGGACGATCGTGGTATTTGGGAAGAGCCCGGAACCGCTCGACGGAGAGCTTCGAGTACCTCGCTCCCGTGTGGGGAAAGCGCTTCTGCTGCTCAATGCGGCGTTCCATCGCGCGCCTGTTCTCTTCCTGCTGGAGCTGATAACGGCTGGTCATCTCCAACCCGAATGCTTCAGCCCGGGTGAACGGCTTTCCGGAACAACTACGCAAAAGGACGAATGGGAAGAGTCCGTTTGCTTGCCTGTGTTTCGGCTTGCAATTCGTAAAGCCGGGCAAGCGACCAAACCGCCGCCAATCCGCGGCACTCGGATCGGCTTGATACCGGCGGGCCAATTCCTGGGCGATAAATGTGGAGATGCTGGTTTCGTAGGTCCGATGATGTTTCAACCAAGCCTGAAGGTTGCCAGGACTAGTCTCGACCACCGCACACGGTTCGAAGCCATCCGCCGAAAGCCGGTCAATGGAGTCCTGCGCAAGATCGTCGACAACAGTCAGATTGTGAGTTCCCGATGGACGGACGTAGATGTGCGCTCCGCGTGCGTTCTGGCTCTTCAGGAACTTGAGCTTAGCCAAGATCGTCTCTTTCTTGAGACTTGAGTGACCGGGGAACATACCCCGCTCGCTCAAGACCCCCACATCATAGCTGGCCGCGGAAAGCGCATCGAGCATTCTGTGAACTGCGATGATCGTTCTGTCCATGAGCCCCTCCGATACCGCACTGATTCGAAAACTGTGTATCATGCACAGTAGTGAAATGCACATTTCTATGATACTGTGTGAAATGTACATTGCGGTAGATCATGGCAGCGGAAATTCTCCCCATCGACGAAAAAGTTGGCCGGCTCATTGAGAAGTTGCGTTATGAGCTTGGCGAAACTGTCTGCGAGCTTCTGGACCGAGATCGGCGGGTTGAAGACATCTGCTTGAATCCTGACGGGCATTTGTGGGTGAAGAGAACCGGGGCGCCGTTCGAGAAATGCGGTTCGCTTGCTCCGGGGCTGGCGCAAGGGGCGATGATGACGATCGCGTCCATGAGGAAGACGACGATTTCAGACCGGCACCCGGTTTTGGAAACCAACTTGCCGCTCTGGGGTTCTCGCTTCGCAGGCATTATCGAGCCGGTTGTGACGGCGCCGACGTTTGTCATTCGCCAGCCGTCCGCGCAGCGGTTTGGTCTGAACGATTACGAACAAGCGGGAATTCTTTCGCGGAAGGGCGATACTCGCAACCGGGCGCGCAAGCAGATGGAATTCCTGGAGGCGGTTGAGGGTCTGAGTCATCGCGAGGTGATTGAGAAGGCTATTCAGGAACGCCGCAATATCGTGCTCGTTGGCTCGACGGGCGCCGGCAAAACGACTCTCGGTAACGCGATTCTCGCGGGAATTGCCGATTTGACGCCCTACGACCGCGTGGTCGTGATCGAGGATACTCCGGAGCTCCAAATCGACTGTCCCAACCACGTAAGCATGTTAGCCACGACGGATTTCCCGATTAGGGGCTGTGTGATGGTCTCGATGCGGCTGAGACCTTCACGAATTGTGGTTGGCGAGGTTCGCGACGGAACGGCATTGGAACTCTTGAAGGCGTGGAATACAGGCCATCCGGGAGGAATCCTGACCATTCACGCGAACGATGCCTATGCGGGATTGATCCGGCTGGAGGACTTGGTTCGTGAGGCCACCTCTGCTCCGCAACAGCGTTTTATTGGCGAGGTAGTGGACCTAATCATTTCGATCTTTCTCGACCCGATCGAGGGTCGGAAAGTGCGTGAAGTGGCGGTTGTGTCCGGTTACGAAGATGGACACTACCGCCTCACGCAGGTATAACAGCGTGGCTTCGACAACCAGCGAAGCCGATCCAATAGCAGCGTGCTGACCTGCCTTGCACGCATAACCGATGTGCCCGGCGGGCACAGGAGGCAAATGGGAATGACTCGGCATGAATGGTTGAAAACGATCGCGCGTAGATTTGCCGGGCGTGGCGTCCGCCGTTTCGGACTCCAGTTGGGCGTGATGCTCGCCCTGGGCACGTCTGGAGCCTTCGCGGCGGAGAACGGTACGAACTTGCCTTGGGAAGGTCCACTCACAACCCTGGTCACCTCACTGACTGGCCCGGTCGCCTATGCCATTTCAGTGATCGCGATTGTTGCGCTCGGAGCGACGCTGGCCTTCGCCGGCGGCGAGATGGGCGAAACAATGAAGCGTTTGCTTCATGTGGGGATCGCGGTGTGCTGCGTAGTTTTCGCGGCACAGGTGATGACCTCGTTTATTGGCCAGGCCGCAGAAGTTGCGATGCTCGTGCACCCTCTGCATTCCGCAGTTTCGCTCCTTGGGCCTGCGGCAATCGCCCAGGGGTAAACATCAACCCATGAGGGGCGGTGATCTCATGCCGCTCCTCATTACCTGGAGTTCGTTATGGACGATCAACCTGTGTTTACCCCGATGCGAGCGTCATTGAACCGGCCCCAGCTCTTGATGGGCGGTGATCGCGAACTGGTTCTGCTCAGTGGACTCGTTCTCGCTCTCATGGCTGTGAGCGTTATGTCGTTTCTGTCCTTCTTGATTGCAGGAGCGAGTTTCATGGCGATTGTTGCGGTGTTGGCCAGAATGGGCAAGGAAGATCCACTGATGCGGAAGGTCTATGCGCGGCATTTGGCCTATAGGGATTTCTACCCTGCGAAGAGCGGGGTGACGGTTGTGGGAAAGCCGTCTCGACGGGGATAGGAGCGGAAAATGCTTGGCGAAGCGCGACGACAGCCTGTGGGTCTCGGAGACTTGCTTCTTTGGTACGGACTCGTCGATGACGGGATATTGCTCCAACACGACGGCTCATTGCTCGCCGCCTGGAGTTTCCGCGGACCGGACCTTCAGTCGGCCACACATGCGGAGATGAACGCTATTGCGACCAGGCTCGCCTCCATTTTGCGTTTAGGCGGCGGTTGGATGGTTCAGGTCGATGCGTTTCGGACAAAGGTGAACGACTACGGGCCCATGGGAGCGTTCCCGGATAGAGTGACAGCTCTGATTGATGAAGAACGCCGAGTTCAGTTTCAGTCCGAGGGAAGCCATTTTGAAAGCGAGTACTTCCTCACTCTCACGTATCTTCCACCCGTAGCGGCGGGCGAACGTCTGCGTGGATTCATGATCTCCGGCTCGGAGAAGAGGTCGGGGTCAAACGTGGGCGCGGATGCGCTCAGATATTTCGTCGCAAAGATCAGGCAATTCGAAGACGTATTCTCCTCCCAATTTCCAGTGAAGCGCCTGCGGGCTGTGCGAACCCCTCAGCCGGGTGGCTTTGAGCGCGTGGATGACGATCTCCTCAGTTACCTCCGGTGGTGCCTGACAAGCATCAAGGGACCGGTGATGCTGCCGGAGATCCCGGTATTCCTTAATGACATGCTCGCCATGGAAGATCTCCTCGGGGGAATCGAACCGAAAATGGCGGACCGCCACCTTCGGGTTCTTTCGATCGACGGTTTTCCCCGGTCCACCTGGCCTGGCGCGTTATCGGTACTAGATACGCTCGCCTGCGAATATCGCTGGAACACTCGCATCATCCTCATGGATCCGAGTGAGGCCCAAGGCATTATCGAGAAGACGCGAAAGAAATGGCGGTTCCAGACCCGCGGGTTCAAGGATCAGGTTTTCAAATCCAATGGCGGAGCAACGAATCTGCATGCAGTCGAGATGGCGGCGGATGCGGAAGGGGCGATGTCGGAGGCGGCGGCGGGCGAGGTCCAATACGGGTACTTTTCGTCTTCGATCGTGCTCCAACACAAGGATCTGAAGTTCATCGAAACGATGACTGGCGAATTTCGCAAGGCACTCATCAACCGCGGTTTTGGAGTTCGACTCGAAACGGTGAATGCGGTCGATGCATTCTTTGGCACTATGCCCGGCAACCGGACAGCCCAAGTTCGCCGTCCAATGGCACATACGAGGAACTTTGTAGACCTGATGCCAATTTCGGCTGTCTGGGCGGGTGAGAGTGTAAACCCATCGGCGTTGATGCCCCCGAACTCCCCACCGCTCGTCCAGGCTGCGACGAGTGGCGGCACCCCCTTTCGGCTCAATCTGCACTTTCAGGATGTAGGACACTCACTCCTCGTCGGCCCGACTGGTGCAGGCAAAAGCGTCGCCATCGCTTTGTTCTCTAGCCAATGGTTCCGGTATCCAAATGCGCAGGTCTTCGCTTTCGATAAAGGCCATTCGCTGTACGCGCTCTGCAAAGCTGCCGGGGGAAGATTCTACGACATTGGCGAGAGCGGACTGGCATTCCAGCCGCTGAGGGATATCGATGATCCGGTTGAATTCGCTTGGGGAGTGGAGTGGGTAGAAACGCTGATGCGCCTCCAGGACATTCGAGTCGGGCCGGCAGAACGGCAAATGATCCATCGAGCAGTTCGCCAGCTTGCTGAGTCGCCTAAGCGGAGACGGACCCTGACAGAGCTCGAAGCTAATCTCCAAGATGAAGACCTGAAAGCCGGTTTGAAGCCATACGTAATCGATGGTCCCCTTGGGACAATGCTCGATGCCTCGGATGACAGCTTGGTCGATTCACATTTCGTCGTCTGCGAGATGGAAACGCTGCTGAACGGTTCGTTCTCGGATGCTACGGTGATGGCCGTCCTGCTGTATCTGTTCAGACGGATGGAGCGGTCACTGGATGGTCGTCCCACGTTTGTTCCGATCGACGAGGCGTGGCTTTTTCTTCGGCACCCAGCCTGGAGAGACAAGATTCAGGATTGGCTGAAGACGTTGCGTAAGAAGAATGCCGCGGTATTGCTCGCAACGCAGAGTATTGCTGATGTGAAGGACTCGCCCATCGCCTCCACAATTCTGCAGAGCACCGCCACGAAGATTTATCTGCCGAATGCAGAGGCGGGGAATGAGAGCATGCGGGACTTCTATCGCTATGCCGGACTCAATAGCAGAGAGATTGAGATTCTTCAGCGGGCGCTGCCGAAGCGCGAATACTATTTTGTCCATCCGCTTGGTCGAAGGCTGATCTCTTTCCGGCTTGGGCCAGTGGCACTGAGCTTCGTTGGCGCATCTTCCTCGCAAGACCGGGCGCGAGTCAATGCGTTGGAAAAACAGCACGGTGACGGCTGGATTGCGGCATGGATGGCAGAGAGGCATGTGTCGAAGGACTGGATCGGGTATTTCGAAGGAGGTCGAAGGTATGAAGCGGAAATGGCTAGCTAAGGGCACGAGCACTGTTGCGGTTTTGGCGTTGCTGGCAAGCGCAACGGCGATCCCGCCGGAAGCGCATGCTGGAGGTGTGGGCTTGTTCGCGACTGAGTACACCCAACTCCTGAACTATGCAGAGTTGGTGGGCCAACTTGAGAAGCAAGTCATGATGGTCGAAAACCAGATGACACAAATCGCCGATATGGCGAAACATGGTGTCACGATCAGCAATCAGCTATTCGGAACCGTCGAGAGCGACATAGTCAACCTCAACCGAATCGTGAACACCGGACAGTCCCTGGCTTACACGCTTTCAAACATGGATGGAACCTTTAGGCTTCGCTTTCCGGGATATGTAAACACGACAAATTACGGCCAGCAGTATTCGCAATGGGGACAAACGAGTCTCGACAGTACGCTCGGCGCATTGAAGGCCGCCGGTCTGCAGAACGATCAATTCAACAGTGATGCGGCGCTCCTCAAGACGCTCCAGAGTCAAAGTACGACTTCAGTGGGAAGAATGCAGGCGCTGGAAGTCGGCAACGAGATCGCCGAAAACCAGGCTGAGCAACTTATGAAGCTCCGGCAACTGATGATGGCCGACATGCAGAGCAAAGCCGCATTCCAATCGGCTCAAATTCAAAAAGACCTAACAACGCAAGCGGATACTGACAAGTTCTTTGGCCAGGCGACTATCACGAGCGACGGAGTGACGTTTTAAAGGAGGGGCATGCGGCAAATTGGAGTCGGAATCATTGCAATTGGCCTCATTATGGCAGTTGGCTGTCGCCACGTGAGCGATAGCCAGATTGTGGCGAAGTTCCGGGCCGCGGGCGGAGGCGATCCCGATCAAGCTACACCGGATGACATGGGCGCCTGGCTGGCAAAGCATGACAGCGTCAGGCAAGAACTGACGCCGATGTGTGCGAACCGCCGTTCGCAAGCTCCCTCTGACTGGGCCGGGACGGATGAGGGGAAGGTTTGCGCAGGTGTAGCCCGTGCGACCTTCTTTTCAAAACCCAAGATTCAGTCGGATGGAAAGACGTTCTAGCAAAAGAGACAGGTTTATGAACAGGCGGACCATCATTCTGGCAGCATGCGTCCTGTTTACAGGAGCGGCGGCGCATGCGCAGAATCCGGCCACCGATGTAGGCGGCACGTTTCGGCAGATTCAGACGGCCGCGAATGCCTGGATTCCGGCAATCATGGCCGCCGCCACGAGGCTCTTCTACCTCTTGGCCGCAATTGATTTTGCCTGGTCTGCCCCCAGCTTCCTCAGGGAAAGCGACTTCATGGGACTGTTCTTGTCTCTCATAAAGAAGCTACTGGTGATTTCCTTTTTCTACGCCGTTCTGGTGAACGGGCAAACTTGGATTCCGGCGATCGTAAACAGTTTCATCGCTATCGGTACGAATGCCACCGGACTTACAGCGGCGCAGAACCCTTCGGACATAATGGCCCAAGGCATTCAGATTTGCAGCGATCTCTTCGACAAGGTGAACGGAGCAAATCTGCTTACGCAGACTGGAGCCGCCCTGACCACGATCCTGATGATCGTGATGGTCTTGGCTTCGTACCTCATCATCGTGCTGCACTACATCGTCACCAAACTGGAAGCAATCATTGTGATGACGGCGGGCTACATCTTCCTTGGCTTCGCCGGCAGCCGTTGGACTATGCCTTATTTTGAAAGGTACATTGCACTAGCAATCTCCACGGGCATTCGTCTGATGCTGATTTACCTGATGCTTGGAGTCTTCAAGACAGTTTCCCAGAACTGGATTGCGGCGATGGACGCGTACACGCCGGATCAACCCGCGCTGCAGATATTTCCCACAATTGCGTCCATGCTTCTCTTCGCCTTTGCATCGTGGATGATTCCAAAAATGGCAGGTTCGATCGCAAGTGGCAGTCTCGGTCTCGGCGGCGCTGACATCGTAAGCACGGGCGCAGCGGCTGCCACCGGAGCAGCATTGGCGGTGGCAACGGTAGCGACGGGCGGGGCGCTCGCGGGTGGAGAGTTGGCAGTTGCGGGCGCTGGCGGGGTGGAAGCGGCAGGGGCGCTCGGTGAGGGGGCTATGGCAGGGGGATCGTCATCGATGGCTTCCGGCGTGGCGGATGCGGCGGCAGGTGGCGCGGGAGTGCCGGCACAGGTAGGGCCGCCGCCCGGCGTGGGAGTTGGGCCTGATTCGGGAGTTTCGGCGCCCGTTGCGCCGAGCGACTCTGCTCCCGGCTCAGACGGAGGCGCCGGAAGTGCTCCATCGAGCGATGGGCTAAGCGCGAGCGGCACGCAGCAGAGCTTCAACTTTGGAAGGCAACAAAGACGGAATCTGATCCCAGATGACGGGAGCGAGCACACTCCACCGCCACAACTGCGGATGGAAGGGGAGGAATAGGATGTGGCGACAACCTCGAGAAACCTGAATCCATACACGATGGCGCGGCAAGAGTGGGACGAACGCTACGGCGATCTCATATCCCGCGCGAGGAACTGGAGGCGGATCGCCTTCCTTTCCATGTCGACAACGCTGGTGTGTGTCACGGGCATGGTCACAATCGGCTACCGTTCACACACGGTTCCGTATGTGGTCGCCCTGGATGACGTGGGGCGGGCTATTCCCGTCGTTCCTGCAAAGCAAGTGGCGGTCAAAGATGTTCGATTGCAGGAAGCCACAGTCGCGCGTTGGATTACCAACCTGCGGACCGTGGTGATCGATCCAGTTGTCCAGCGAAAGATGGTGGACGAGGTGTACGCATTGGCCTCGGCCAGTTCAGCCGCGTCGCAAGCGTTGACCGATTGGTATCAGCAGAATTCGCCGTTCGCGCGCCTCCAGAAAGAGACCGCCGATGTCTCGATCGAATCGATCGTTCAGCAATCCCCGAAAAGCTATGAGGTCGTTTGGGCTGAATCGATCCACGATTTGTACGGCCAATTGCAAGGTACTCACCGCTATCGCGCAATCGTGACCGTGAACACGCAAGAGGTGACCGACCCAAAACAGGCCCTCATCAATCCTCTCGGCCTCTACGTCACAAATGTCAGTTGGGGGGAGGTTGTCAGTTCGGGGGCAACTAACGGCACCGTGCAATCAACAGATGGAGGTCAAACCAGATGAGGTACGTCGTTGTAAGTTTGCTTGGTATCGCTTGCTCGATCTCTGCACAGACGCCGTCACCTTCGTCGGCCCCTAAGCCTGCGAGCGATCCGGCGAAGAGTTCGCAGCCAGAGAAGGATCTTTCTAAATACGACTTCAACGGGGCGCTCCAGGTGCTTCGCGGGCAAGGTGCAAACCCAGAAAAGTCCGGCGCCTCACCTTCGATTCCACCTCTACGCACTGGCCCAGCCTCTGCGGTAACAAATGCAAGTGCGGCCTCGAAGCCACCCAGCGCTCCGCCAGATTGGCGACCGCCCCATGTGGTCTTGGACGCCACTGCTGCCAGCGCAGCATCGGTGGCGGACGTTTGGGAATCTGGCTTCAACCTTCCGACACCGGGTGTGGACGGTCGAGTCTTGTACACGTTCGGGGAAGGTATGCCGATCGTCGTCTGCGCGCCACTTCGGGTATGCACTTTGGAACTCGAAGCGGGAGAGCATATCCAGAGCCCGCCACAGATCGGCGACGGTCGTCGTTGGGAAGTAACTCCTGTTTCGTCTGGATCTGGCCTGAATCAGACTGCTCTGTTGGTGATTAAGCCCATTGAGGCAGGACTCGATACAGACCTAATTGTCCCAACCGATCGAAGAACCTACGTAGTGCGCCTGGTTTCCGATGCCACCCGCTATATTTCGACAGTGGCTTTCCGGTATCCCGCAGACGATCGCGCGAAATGGTCCGCATTTCAAGTCCAGCAAGATGCTGCAGCACGCGAGGCCGAGGCGGCTGAGCATTCAAGATGCGGTGCAAAGTTGGACGGTGGAACCGCGATGGCCCCAAACGCGCTGGATCATCTCTATTTCGATTACAAGCTTGACGGGGACGTCGCCATGCGCCCCGAACGGGTCCTTGATGACGGTCAGCACACGTACATCTTCTATCCAAGCGATGACCGCTTCCGCGAGGTTCCAACTCTGATGGTCTATTCCAATGGCAAGACCGAATTGGTCAATTTCCGTGTGGACGGGAACCGGTATGTGGTGGATCGCCTGTTCGACAAGGGCGTTCTGATCCTTGGTGTCGGCAAGAAACAGAGAAAGGTCACGATCACTCGGTCGCAACGCTATGCGGAGTCGGCCAATTCGGGCGGAAGGAGATAATCCATGGCGGACGAAATTCGCTCGGCAGAAGCACAGAACAAAAACGCGGTAGCCACCGCCGATAGCGTAGAGGAACGAACCGTCGCGGATGCAGACCTCAATGCCGTGGTCCGGGGGGTGGGTGGCGCCGCCGCGCCAAAAGCGAAAAGGGTCCGACCCCTGGCTGGTCTCATCGTTATCGGCCTGGTCGTGCTCGCCGTGGGCTACATGCAACATGGCCTGAAGAATCGAAGGATGAAGAAGACGGTGCAGGCCGATTTGCCTCACGCGGCAGCCGGACCAGCGACAGTATCCGAGAAGAGCTGGATGAGCGATCAGGCGCGACTAGGGGTCGATACAGGCAGCGCACATGTGCCGGCTTCCATGACGCCCAGGACGTCAATCGCGGATGGAACGGCTGATAGCTTTGCGGCGTCTCGTGTTGGATCGCCAGGAACCGGACGGTCCTCTATCCCTCCGCTTCAATACAGTCCTGCGCAAACCTCAACGGCTACGAATGGCCAACTCTCATTTGCGGAAGAACGGCGACTGGAGCTTTACAAGCAGGAGCAGGAGGCGATTGAATCCGGCACGTCCATTCGAGGTGCTTCCAACACATACCCGCAAGAAAACGCATCCACACAGCAGGCGGCGACAGCTGACCCGCTGCAGGCTATTCAGGCCGCACTACTGCGGGCAAGAGCGGATCAGGCCGGAGCCGCCGTCCTGCCACAATCGGCTTCCGGGTCTCAGGGGGAATCCGATCAAAACCTCAGCGATTTTGATCGACAGAATGGGCAATCCGATCAGGAGGGCTTCGCGGGAAAGACGAATTCGAGAGATTCGGGTGATTACCTCCCGCGCGCGCGAATCGCCGCGCTCGGAAAGTTTGAAGTGAAATCCGGATGGCTCATCCCCGCGGTGCTGGAGCAGGAACTGAACTCGGACTTGCCGGGCATGATCCGCGCACTGGTTCGGGAAAACGTCTATGACTCGGTTAGCGGCCAGTATTTGCTCATTCCGGCAGGTTCAACCCTTATTGGAATGTACAACTCACATGTCGGCTACGGCCATGACGCACTCCAAGCGGTCTGGAAACGAATCATCTTCCCCGATGGAAGTTCACTGCAACTGGGCGCTTTCGAAGGCGATGACGGACAGGGTGCAGCCGGATACCGCGATCAGGTGGACAGTCATTGGGCTCGCATTTTTTCCGGTGCGCTGTTAACCTCCTTATTTGCAATAGGAGTTCAGCTGAGTCAGGGCCAGAACTCCTCGGTACTCCAGAGCCAGAGCATCGGCCAGCAGGCCGGCGCCGCGGTAGGGCAGCAGGTCGGCCAGCTTGGAGTCGAGGTGACTCGGCGGAATCTGAATATTCAACCTACGATCAGGATTCGGCCTGGTTACAGGTTCTTCGTCAGGGTCGAAAAGGATATTCTGTTCAAAGGTCCGTATACCCCCATGCGAGCCGGGGAATAGCGTGTGTCCCCGGCCAGGTTGCCGGAGGATGAACAGTTGGCACAGAAGAAAGCTACAAAGGCCCGGAAAGGAAACAAAGAGGGCCAGCGCTGGACTGATGATCGCGTGGGAATGACCCTGCGTCTACCCGTCGAACTCAAAGAAAAAGTGATTGAAGAAGCGCGCGTGGCAGGGGACCTGTCACGCATCGTCTTGTTTGCCATGGCCCACACCGATCCGAAAGAAGTTGAGATCATTCAAACTCGGAAGACCGGACTTGGCCTGGCGAATCCCATGTTGCTTCACATCGGCAATGAAGCGCGGGTTAAATTGCGGGAGTGGGCAGAGGCCGAGAGCGTTAGCGTGAATGCCGTTGTGGTCAGCATGCTGGAGGATTTTTTCAAGCAGCTGCGCAAAAGCCGCGCCCTGCGTGATGAACTCCGGCAGGAAATACGCGCCCACCGGGTTCTGTAGATAACCGGCGAGCAGGATCGATCCGAAGCCTTCGACAGTCGGTTGATGATGAGATCGACGAGTCACTCGCCGATTGTTCGCAAGATGATCCTGATTTCCAGCCACATGCTCCTTTCCCAATACCTTTGAGCGCTGAGATTCGCGCGCTGTGGCAACCGGTATTGTAGGAATTAAAATCAGGCGAACTGGGAAAGAGGTCTCCATGGCCGTTGATCGCACCGAACAGAAATTTCATTTAACGCCGAAAGGCTGGGTTCGCGGCCCCCTCACTACGATGTTCGACGCGAAATCAACCGAAACGCCACCGGCTGATCGTGTCCTAACAATCACGGTGAGCACAGTTCAAACATCGCGATTCAGCCCCGACGAGAAGTCCGTGAAGGAAACATGGCGCGGGACGGCAACCGATGAGGAAATCACAGAGTTGAAGAAGAAGTTCCCGGCCCCGCGCGATATTAAGGATTAAGGCTGATCCCGAACGTTTCAGTCGAATTTCCGATATTGCGGAGCTCGGACCGGTAACGCCCCAGAGCCCCAGGGCCCGAGAACCAATTTCCTCATCGCAGCAGAGAAAGGAAATCTGTCTTGCACGGCCGTTTGATGCTCTGAGCGGGTGTGGCTGTCTATCATTGGCCATGCCTCCCACGGTGTTCTTTCGGAATCTCAACAATGGCAAACCCACGACCCCCCCAATCCACACCTTCACGCATGGAGTGGCGTTTCTTTCCGGAAACCAGTGGATATACACGGGAATCGACACCGCTCGCGCTGATTCGTTGCCGGTTCCGATTAATCCGCAAGACATTCCCACGCTGAAGACCTGGATTGACGGAATCTTCGGAGACTCTGAACCGGAGGAATCGGACTACAAGCCGGGCACAGCTTACAAACGAATTTCCCGCCGCGTGCTTGTCATGGGGAACCTAGAGGGAGCGATTGACCAAAAGGCCTTCACCCAGTCTTTTGTCGCTTTGAAGCTTTTGCTGGGGAAGATGCAAGACATATTCGAGACGGTCGAGCCGAGTCCATCTAATCTGCAAACCTATGGTCACAAGATTCGAGAATTGCTGCTGCTCGCAGCCATGGAAGTGGAGGCGTCCTGGGCGGCCGTGCTGAAAGCCAATGGGTATGCTGGGGGCCGTTTCACGACGAACGACTATTTGAAGCTCCTCAGACCAATGCGCCTCGACAGTTTCAGCCTGACGCTCCGGTCTTACCCGGACTTTCCTCGCTTCACACCGTTCAAAGACTGGGACGCAGCACAGCCGACAAAGTCGCTTGAGTGGTACGACTCCTATAACAAGACGAAGCACGACCGAGAACAAAACCTCGGGGTCGCAACGCTGGAGCGCGCGGTCCATGCGGTCGGGGCCGCGGTTGTGATGTTCTATGCGCAGTTCGGCTACGGCATCACCATAGGGCAGGACAAAAGTGACTTGCTTAGGAATGTCTTTACTCTCGAAGTTGATCTTCTCAGATACCCGAGGGACATCTACATTCCGACCCCGCCAGTAGCCGGGAAAGGGTTTGAGTGGGATTTGATCGACTATCCGTTCTAGCCCCCTCCACCGGCAGGGCAACAGGTAGCGAGCGACGCGAGCGTACGTAAACTAATATGACTTGCGCCGGCGGACGAGGTTCATTGCCGCCCCGACCTCATCTGCTGCCGCCCACAGCCTGAGCGATTCCAGTTCCTCTTTCAGGCCATGAAGATTCTTCAGCATCCGCTGCTTATCCGCTTTTGAGAGCCCGTTGCGTATCCTGGCATCGCCGTTTTCCGCCCGCCTTGCCAAACGGTCAAAGATCGGCTCAAATTTCGTTCCCCTCAGATACTCTTTGAGTTTGTCTTCGTCCTTCACTTCTTCATCCTGACTAAGCGTTTTTGATCTGTGAAACCTTCTCGCCCTGATGCCACCGCTCTCGCGCCGCGAGAATGCCGGTCGGGCCTTCGTCGGTGAACGGTTTCGTAGGCCAATTTACTCTGGTTGGCTGCTTGGGATAAATCTCAACGAAGCGCTCATCCGCAGGCCCTGGCAGAGGTGCAATGATCGGTCCAGGCTGCACCACATAAGGCGGGTGAATGTGTTCGGTGACGGTCTGCATGATGATGTGGCCGACATAAATGGTGCCGACGCTGCCCGTTCCGATCCTTGTGTGATCAGTGGCCGACTTCCACATGGCATAGTCGGTTCCGTGATAGCCGATGTGGGAATTCTCGAGCGCACCAATCCACACCCGCGTCCGCTCGGGAATGGTCTGAGTCGCTTTGAATGCTATCCGCTCTTCGCGTGTAAAGAATTGTTCGTTGCCGCTCTTCGGCTTGATCGACTCGAAAACCATCGCCCGGAGAATGACCCACTCAGTCAGCAACTTCATCCCGCCGCGGTCGATCTCGATGGGCTGATTAAGAAGCATGGGCTTCACAGGCTGCGGAAAAACTCTTTATTTTTTCTCCTACTTCTCTGAGTGAGGGAGTTTTTGCGCCGAGTTTAGCCTTTCTGCAGCGGTTTATGGTTCTCGGTTCGCCTCTGCAGGCCGCTTTTCCGACCTGCAGAGACACTTC
>DASYWU010000072.1:0-2672 GCA_035935755.1 Occallatibacter sp.
GCTGATTCCTGAGGGCGGCATTGACCTCGAAAAGCACGTGGCGGAACTCGAGCGAGCGTATCTGCTGGGCGCGCTCGAATGCGCCGGCGGCGTTCGCACCAAGGCTGCGCAGCTCCTCAAGATGACTTATCGGTCGTTCCGACACTACGCCAAAAAGTACGGCATTTAGTGTTCCATCCTGAATCATCATGCCGTTTTTCGGCGGCAAATTGTTTCGTCATGAACCGCAATTTCCTCTGACGCTTTTCAACCAAGTTGCGCTCAATTCGCACATGAGGATGAGGCGCAGAGTCTTAGAGATATTTTCGCAGCCGCGCCGAGCATGTTCCAATACGCAACGCGCGCGTTTGCAGGCTCGTTCTCGCGACACATTACGTTAGTTTACGCCCGCAATTCCAATCGTTTCAGTGCTCCGCTCTGAAACTGCCTCTCAACTCTAGCTCCCAACAGACATTGCGCCGGAATTTTCCTGCCGACTCTTGGGCCAAGCGCGTGCCCTTAGTCACTGTGGCAACGCCGCCAGAAGTCGAAAAGATTCTGGAAGGCATGAACAATTCCCAAGGAGAGCAAATGAGAATCAGGACCGAACAGAAGGGCTTTTCGTTAATCGAGCTTTTAATCGTCGTAGCGATCATTTTGATCATTGCGGCGATTGCCATTCCGAACCTGTTGCGCGCGAAGATGGCGGCCAACGAAGCTTCCGCCGTCGGCTCGCTCCGCACAATCACGACCGCCGAAGTATCGTACAGCACGACGTACGGTACCGGTTATGCGCCGATCGCCAATTTGGGAGGTGCCGCTCCTTGTACAGCGGCTGCCGCCACCGCTTGCCTGATCGATCAGGTTCTGGCTGCGGGCACCAAGTCCGGGTACACGATTGCGACGCCAGTACCGGCAGCAGCAGGGACCATTGCCGCTCCCAACGTGTCGTTCGTCGCCACGGCGGTTCCGGTGGCCCTGGGCCAGTCGGGACAGCGTTCATTTTGCACCGACGAGTCCGGCGTGATTCGATTTGACCCTGCAGGCGGAGCAATAGCAAGCCAGGCCGCCTGCCAGTTACTTACGGCGCTCCAATAAACAGCTTCAACCAGAAGGGGAGGGAGAAATTCCTCCCCTTTTTTGATGTTTTTTAGGACGACAGCACTCGCGAGCGACATTCGGAGAGAAAAAGAAGATCATGTTCAGCATCCAAAAAGATCATCAAGCAATCGACAAGGCCATGCAATCCTCTGGATTTTCGCTGATTGAGCTTTTGATCGTGGTCGCCGTCATCTTGATTATCGCCGCAATCGCCATCCCGAACTTCCTTCGGTCGAAAATGGCCGCAAACGAGGCAGCCGCAATCGAAAACACACGCACGATCACCACATCGAATGTCGTCTATTCAACCACCTACGGAATTGGATATGCCGCAAATCTCTCCAAAATGGCGACGCCTCCAGCGCCCGGGCCGGTCACGTCGAACGCCGCCGGTCTGCTCGACAATATTCTAGCCGCCGGCACCAAGTCTGGCTACGTATATACCTATGCTGCGGGGCCCTTGGGCGCTGGCGGAACAATTGACGCTTATACCCTCCAAGCCGACCCGCTTACTCCGAACATAACTGGGACGCGCCATTTCTTCGTCGATGCCACCGGAGTTATCCGGTTCAATTCCGCAGGTGCCGCTGGACCCACTGATACCCCGGTTCAATAAGGTCCTGCTGTCAAGTCCTGCCCCGCATGGCCAATTTTCCCGCTGATCTCATTTCCTTTTCGGGTCGGCCAGTGCCGCAAACCCGCCTCTACACAGAGCCGTATTGAAAATTTGAGCTTGCGGTCGCTTTGAGCAACGGCTGGTCCGATGCCTGTCGCCACAGGGCACGGCCGTGAATCGGCGTCCGACGATGACGTTTTTTGTCGTTTTCTGCTCTTCGCCAGCTCTACGGCAGACCAATCTGGCATCCTCCAAGGTCCTGCCATGAATCTAAGCTACTTATTATCAATGCGGTATGTATGCATGGAAGGGGCAAGCTGTTTCGCTATGGTACTGGAACCATACTTGCACTGTTTCAGTACGGCACGCCGCCACGAAGTCCCAAAGAGATTCTGGCAGGCTTAGAAATCACTCAAGGAGAACACATGAACAGGAAACAGAAGGGTTTTTCGTTGATTGAGCTTTTGATCGTTGTGGCGATCATCTTGATCATCGCAGCGATTGCAATTCCGAACCTGATGCGCGCGCGCATGGCTGCGAACGAAACGTCGGCAGTCGGCTCGCTCCGCACCATTAACACGGCTGCGGTAAGCTACTATTCGACGTATAACATCGGCTTCCCGACTTCGCTGACCGAACTGGGCGGCGTGGCTGGCGCGGTGGCTACCTGCAACGCAGCGCAATTGATCGACCCGGTTCTATCTGCCGGCGCCATTGCGCAGAAGAGCGGCTACTTTGTCACGTTGAATCCTGGAGCCGTTCCTTACACCGGCCCGCTTCCTGCAGGTTGCGTCGCGGGCAATATGGACGGCTATCAGGTTACGGCTTGGCCGGTCAGTATAGGCACTTCAGGTCAGCGCAGCTTCTGCGTGGACGGCTCTGGTGTGATTCGTCAGGACCCCACTGGTGCGACGCCCGCTGCAGCCGTACTCTGCCCTGCGGCGATGCTCCCGTTGCAGTAACGATCAACTCTCAA
>DASYWU010000073.1:0-140628 GCA_035935755.1 Occallatibacter sp.
GATACCTGGCCGGCCGTGAAACCGGCTTCCACACGGCGTGAAAAATGGGCTGCAAAACGGAACGCTTCTTGGCTACACTCTGTTATTAGAAAGGCCTTCCTTCCGCGGCCAAAACTACGTCTCGACAACGCAGTTATGCCAGGAAATGACGGCCTTTCCTAAAACTATTTTGTCTTCCTGTTCAAATTCTCTATACATCACTCGTGAGAAATGCAGGCTAGGAGCCGTTTGATTTGCTTGTCTTTCGCGCCTGTATCGAAGTGGTTTGCGCCGAGGCCAAAATAGCGGGTTCCAATTCTGAGCATGAAAACCCTACACCGGCTGCGCTCCGTGTTTCATCCAGCGCGGGTCGGCAGAACCGTGGGGCAACTGGCCGCAAAAGCAGCGGCGCGCCGAGAGTGGGGAACCGGTGCCAGTTGCCGCCAAGTCGATTCGGCCGGGGCAGATTACGATGAGGCGTGCGGCAAGCGAAGCTGGTTTGGCAATCGTGGGTGGTTCTTATAGTGGTGCTGCCGCCGGTGTGCGCGAACGTGGTGGTGGAAACGCGGCACTGGGCAGTGCAGGTTCCGGCGGTGGCGGCGTGGGCCATCGGGCTCAGCATGGTTCTGGGATTCGCGACTTTCAATCTGCGCGCGGCGACGCTGGGCGCGGCGCTGACGGGCGCCGTGATTAATGCGAGCCTGATGTATGCGACATCGACATATCAATACGAACCGTGGCGGACGGCGGTGGTTCCGGTGCTGACGGTTTTTCTGCTGACGTTTGCAGCCACGCGAGTGGGGCGGGCAAAAAAGGAGCGCCTGGGAATTGCGGAAAAACGCATGGGGCGCTCGGCGGCGCAGGTGGCGGCGAACCTGGGCATGGCCGCTCTGGTGACGAATCGGCTGCTGGAGGGGTGGGCTGGAGCGCACGGCTGGATGGCGAATGCAGGCGGCGCACGCATGGCGCTGTTCGTCCTCGCCCTGGCGGCCTTGGCCGAGGCTGCAGCGGATACGGTTTCTTCGGAACTGGGACAGGTGATCGACGGAAGGCCACGGATGATTACAACGCTGCGCGCGGTAGAACCGGGGCGCGACGGAGCGATCAGCGTGGCGGGCACGGCAGCAGGCGTGACAGCGGCGCTGGTGGTGGCGGCAGCGGGCGCGCTGGCGGTTGGCGGCGGAGGAAAGATGTTCGGGATGGCGGCGGCAGCCGGCGTCTTCGGACTGCTATTCGACAGCGTGCTGGGGGCCACGCTGGAGCAACGGGGAATGCTGAATAACGATGCGGTGAATTTTTCGTCGACTCTGAGCGCGGCAGTGGTGGCGTGGGTGCTGATGCGGTGCTGAGCGGTGCATAATATGCGATCGAATCGCAGTTTTTGCATCGAGTGAGCGCTTCAGTGGAGGTGCATGCGCCAGAGGGTATAGCTGATCACCTCGTGGGCGATGCGGCCAAATTCGAGCGAAGTGTCGTCGTTGGCGGGCACGGTGCGCGGCGAGGTGAGGACGTCGAAGCCGTCGGCCGCACAGAGGGCGTGGACGCGGAACATATGGGTGGGATCGCTGACCACAACGAGGCGGTGAATGCCGTTGGCGCGTGCGATGACGGCGATGGTGCGAGCCGACTGCTCAGTATCGCGGCTGTGGGTTTCGGCGATGACATCTTCTTCCGGCACGCCCATGCTGATGAGGTAGTGAGCGCCGACGGAGCCTTCGTTGTACTGATCGCCGCCAGGTCCGCCAAGCGTGATGATGAGGGGAGCGATGCCGCGGTTATAGAGATCGAGAGCGTGATCGAGACGGGCGCGGTAGACGGGCGAAGGCCGACCGTCGTATTCGGCAGCGCCGAGGACGGCAATCGCGTCGGCGGGCGCAGCCTGATCCTGGCGCGCGTAAGCTGCAATCTGAAAATAGACCCAGCGGCACCACAATGCCGCGGCCAGCAGGAGTGCGAACGTCAACACAAGCGCGACGCGCAGCTTGACGCTGCGGCGTTTCGCAGGATCTCCTCCCCCCATAATCTCCATCCTACGCTTCTGCCCGGGAGCTAACGTTGTAAAGCCATCACGATTTCGTGGGTGGGAATGGCGCCTTCGCGCAGGATCTCCCAGCGGCCAGGACCGAGTGAGAGATCGACGATGGTGGTGGGCAGGGAGCGACCGGTAGGGCCGCCGTCGATGATGAGAGGTACGCGGTCGCCGATCTGGTCGCGGACGCAGGCGGCGTGCACGCATTCGGGCGCCCCCTGAAGATTGGCGGAAGTGGCGGTGATCGGCAGGCCGAAGCGCTCGACCACGGCGCGGGGTATGGCGGAGTCGGGCACGCGGAGGGCGACGTTGCCGGTGTGTGCAGTAGAACGCAGAGGCAGCCTGGAGCCGGCGCGCACGATGACGGTGAGCGGGCCGGGCCAGAAGCGCTCTGCGAGCCGGTCGAACATGGTGTCGGTTTCCCTCGCCAGTTCGTAGGCCTGAGAAACGGAGGCGATCAAGAGGGAAAGGGGCTTGTGCTTCTGGCGGGTCTTTATCTGGTAAATCTGCTCCACAGCGCGGAGGTTGACGGGGTCGACGGCGAGCCCGTAGAAGGTGTCGGTGGGGAGGGCGACCACGTCGCCTTTGCGGAGGCAAGAGACGATATAGTCGATGCGATCCGGTTGCGGTTCATCGGGATGGACGCGCAGAATCTCCGCCGACAAGAGGGCCTACCTCGGGAACGAACTCAAAAGATGCCGTAAAGACGGAAGCTACCACAGCACCGGCGGTGGTGCAAGTTTGGGCCGGCTTTCAGCTTCCAGCTATCCGCTTGTGCGCGGCCCCTGGGTCGGTGAAGCTATGCGAGCGCGTTGACAGCGAAGAGCTTAAAGTCAAGAGCTAAAAGCTGTTTTTCCCCTAACCTCTGAAACGCCGTAGAATTGCACAGAACCCGGAAGTTTTTGCGCCGATGCCTGTTCGCATTGTACAAAGCCGGCAGAATGCCCGTCTCAAAGAACTGCGGAAAGCGTTCGGTGGGCCGTGCCGTGCGTCGCGGGGGCTGATCGCGATCGAGGGGCCGATCCTGATCGAAGAGGCAGTGCGCGCGGGTCTGCGCATCGACCGGTTGTTCGCGGCGCAGGGACACGAGAAGCTTTACGAGGGACTGCCGCTGCCGGCGGAGACGGAGATCCTGGTGATGCCGCAGGAACTGCTGGAGTCTGCTATGGCCACTGAGGCGCCGCAGCTAGTGGCGGCACTGGTCGACCCGCCGGATTGGACGTGGGCGCATTTGCTCGACCGGCATCAGAAGGTGGTGCCGCTGGTGGTGGTGCTGGCGGGAATTCAGGATCCGGGGAACCTGGGCACAATCTTGCGTTCGGCTGAAGCCTTCGGGGCTGACGGCGTCCTGGCGCTGCCGGGAACGGTGTGCGCATGGAATTCCAAGGCGGTGCGGGCCTCGGCGGGAAGCGTGTTTCGCGTGCCGTTGCTCAGCGTGAGCGTGCGCGACTGCATGACGCATTTGCGCAAGGCGGGCGTAAAGATCTGGACCACCACGGTGCACGAGGCGGAACCGGCGGACCTGGTGGACCTGACCGCGCCCGTGGCGCTGATATTGGGCAACGAGGGAAACGGCGTGCCCGAGGAACTGGCGGAATTAGCCGATGGAGCGCTGACGATTCCCTGTCCCGGCCCGGTGGAGAGCCTGAATGCGGCAGTGGCAGGAAGCGTGCTGCTATACGAAGCGGCGCGGCAGAGGTGCATCAACAGCCGGCGGCAACTGGACCTGCGAGGATGTGCCTGATGGGGCTGTTCGATGCAATCCCCGATGCGGCTCCACATTCTTCCAAAAATTTCCCCCGCGGAGTGGCGATGGCGCCGCTGGCGGAGAGGATGCGGCCGCGAACCCTGGATGAGGTGAGCGGGCAGGAGCATCTGATCGGGCCGGGCAAGCCGCTGCGCGTGCAGATCGAGCGCGACGATGCAGGATCGATGATCTTCTGGGGACCGCCGGGCGTGGGCAAGACCACGCTGGCGAAGATCATTGCGGAAACCACGAATGCGAATTTCGTCGAGTTTTCCGCGGTGATGAGCGGGATCAAAGAGATCAAGCAGGTGATGGCGTCGGCGGCAAAGGCGGCGGAGCTGCACTCGCGCACCATCCTGTTTGTGGACGAGATTCATCGCTTCAACAAGGCGCAGCAGGACGCGTTTCTGCCTTACGTGGAGCGCGGGGCCATACGGCTGATTGGGGCGACGACGGAGAATCCTTCGTTTGAGGTGATTTCGGCGCTGCTGTCGCGGTGCCGGGTTTACGTACTGAAGCCGCTGAGCGAGGAACAGATTGCTGGTCTGCTGCGGCGGGCGCTGGAGGATCGCGAGCGCGGGCTGGGGGCGATGGAACTGACCGCGGATGACGAAGCTCTTCAGGTGATTGCGAGCTACTCAAGCGGCGATTGCCGGAATGCATACAACACGCTGGAAGTGGCGGCGCAATTGGCGCGCGAGGGCGCGAGACATATTGATAAGGCGCTCGCCGGCGAGGCCGTGCAGCAGCGCGTGCTGATGTACGACAAATCGGGCGAGGAGCACTATAACCTGATTTCGGCCCTGCACAAGAGCGTGCGCAATTCGGATCCGGATGCGGCGCTTTACTGGCTGGCGCGGATGTTTGCGGCGGGCGAGGAACCGCTGTACCTGGCGCGCCGGATTGTGCGCATGGCGGTGGAGGATATCGGACTGGCCGCGCCGGAAGCGCTGAATCTGTGCTTGTCGGCGAAGGAGGCAATGGATTTTCTGGGCTCGCCGGAGGGAGACCTGGCGCTGGCCGAGGCGGTGGTGTATCTCGCGCTGGCGCCTAAGTCGAATTCGGTGTACGCGGCTTATGGCGCGGTGCAGGAGGAGATCGAGCATACTCGGCAGGAGCCGGTGCCGCTGCATCTTCGCAATGCTCCAACGCGGCTGATGAAGGAGCTAGGCTACGCAAAGGGCTACCACTACGCTCACGACGAAGAAGACAAAGTGGCGGACATGGATTGCCTGCCGGATTCGCTGCTCGGGCGGAGCTATTACCAGCCGACGCAGGAGGGCCGGGAAAAGCAGCTGACGGCGCGGCTGGAGGAAATACGGAAGATTCGGACGGGGAAACGAGGCGGCGCCGGCTGAAAGGTAGGCTAGGTGTCGGATGATTGGGATGCGTTGCCTACACGGGCTTTTCTCATAGCTTCGCGTGCGATGCGGACGGCTTCGTTCATGTGCTCAATGGACTCGATCTTCTCCGGCCAGGTGCGCGACTTCAGATATGCGCGCATCGCGGCTTTCGCCTGCGCGTTGATGGCGGTCTTCTCTCATCGATCTTGAGTGCATCTTGCGTCATTTCGACCCGCACATTGGCGACCTTGGTGTGGGTTGCGCTGCGTTCCGGTCTTCCTCGTCAAGTGCCACGCGAATGATTTCGCATATCTCGGCATCGAGAGTTCGTCCATTGCGCTCGGCACGAAGCTCCAATTCGCACTTCAATTCAGGCTCGACTTTGCGAATACGTAGTTGTGCCATTTCCGATGGCATGATAGCACTTTGACGGCGCTGCGAATGATGAACGGCCTAGCGATGCGGCCTACCTGTCTCATGCGCTGGTTGATTGTGTACTGATTTCTCGCGCTTCTGGCAGGGTTGATCTTCTTCTTCACCGGTGCCGGTGGTGTCGGCAGGATTAACTGTGCCAAAGGAATCGTTGACTACGCCGTCGTCGGGTTTGCCGTTCGTTTCCTGACGCCCGCCGGGCATGGTGTGCGTGGGCTTCTCTTTTTCGCTCATCTTCGCCTCTTCCCGAGGCTAGGATGCCGGGCGTGGAGGATGCGTTGGCGCAGAATCGGCGGAGCTTTGACGCTTACTCCAAATTGGACAATGTGCTGCTCGCTTGCGTTGCGCCCGAACTGCGTGGAAGCTTGTCGACCGCGTCGACGACCATGCCGGGGGTGAGCACGGCAGGCAGAACTCGCGGGCTGGATTGCCCGGGGGCGTACAGAAGGTAGACAGGAACACTGTCACGCCCGAGGGCGGCGAGAGCCTGGGTGATGGCGGGGTCGTGACGGGTCCAGTCGGCGCGAAGGAGGACGACGTTGGCGCTGGCGAAGGCCTGCTGCACCTGGGGGCGGTCGAGGGCGACGCGCTCGTTCACCTGGCAGCTCAGGCACCAGCTGGCGGTGAAGTCGACGAAGACAGGGCGGCCCTGGGACTGAAACTGGCTGAGCGTTGCGGGCGACCAGGGCTGCCATTGGTTCTGGATGGCGGAGGACGTGGTGGAAGCCGTCGGCGCGATCGCGAGTTCGGTGGGCGCAACGAAGCCGATGGCGACGGCGCAAAGGACGATAACCGTTCCGGCGATGGTCACCCAGCGTTTCGCGGGCCAGCGGCCGAGGAACCACCCCGCAATGGCGAGGAGCAGAAAGATGCAGAGCAGCGCGCCGAGAAGGTCGGCGCCGTAGCCCTGTGCCAGAACCCAGGCCAGCCAGATGACAGTGATGAATATCGGGATCGAAACGATCTGGCGGACGACTTCCATCCAGGCGCCAGGACGGGGCAGGATTCGCGTCCACGCGGGCTGGAGGGTTAGGGCAACGTAGGGGGCGGCCAGGCCGAGAGCCAGCGCGGTGAAGACGGCGAAGGTCGCAGCGGCCGGCGCGGCGAGCGCATAGCCAATAGCCGCGCCCATGAATGGCGCAGCGCAGGGCGTGGCGACGATGACAGCGAGAACTCCGGTAAAGAAGCTGCCGGTGTAACCCTGTCTGGCGGCGAGCGATCCGCCGGCGCTGGTGAGGGTGAGGCCGATTTCAAACTGCCCGGCGAGGGAAAGGCCGAGGAAGAAAAGCAGGCCGGCCATGAGCACAAGGAAAATGGGGGATTGGAACTGGAATCCCCAACCGATGGAGGAGCCGGCAGCGCGCAGGGCTAGAAGCGCGGCGACCAGGGCCCAGAAGGCGACCAAGATTCCGGCGGTGTAGACGAAGCCGTGGACGCGAAGCTTGTGGCGCTCTTCTGTGCCCGATTGCACCAGCGCAAGCCCTTTGAGGAAAAGAACCGGGAAGACGCAGGGCATGAGGTTGAGGAGCAGTCCGCCGAGGAAGGCGAGAGCGGCAACGCGTGCGAGCGAGAGCGCCGAGACGCTGGGGGCGGACGGCGCTTCAGGTGGGGCCGCCACCATGCCGGGGACAGCCGCGATCTGATAGGCACGACCGCCCGATAGCTCGATAAGCCCATTCAGATGTGACGGATTCACTGCAATGTTCGCGTCTTTCTTTAGGGTAAGGACCAGCCCCTGTGCCGTGGGCGTCAGCTTCTGCGGGGAAGGGTTGTCAACCACCGTCTGATCGCTGGGGAAGAACGCAGCCTCAGTTTCGCGCTGGCCAGTGATCACAGCGAGGCGGAAGCCGGTGGGCGTGGGCTGGAAGACGGCTTTGTCTCTGGCGGGAAGCGGCCGCGGCAGCCGGCTGGCGAATTGCTGGAAGAGCGGTGGCTCAGGCGTGGGCGGTGCGGTGCCGCGGGTAATTGTTCGCGTCAGCTCCAGATCGGCTTTGCCGGGGATACATACGGAGCTGCAAACCAGCCACGTGACATGGGCGCGAAACTCGGCAGGGCCGGTTTTGGCGCTTGGCGCGATGTCGAACTTAAAGGGAAATAGGACGGCGTTTTCGTAGCCATAGTCCATGAGGGGGCCGACGGGCAGACGCGTCGGCGCGGGGAACTGGAGCGGGCTGGCGGAGATGCCTTTGGGCAGCGTCCAGTCGATTGAGGGCGGCTCGCCTGCGTCGCCGGCATTCTTCCAGTAGACATGCCAGCCGGGCTGAAGCTTGAAGTAGAGTCCTGCCTGATTGCCCTGGGCGCCGGTGTAGATCTTGTCGCCGGGAAGGAGGAGTTCTACGCGCAAATGGGCGGCGTGGAAGGCGGCCTTGGTGTCCTGCGGCTGGGATGTGGGCGCGCCGAGTTGCGCTGATGCGGACAGGCTTGCCGCAAGCAGGAAGGAAAACGCGAAAATCAGAAGCGACCGACGCATGATCTTTGGGCCTGTCACTATCATCTCAAAAACCGTTCCCCAAAACAGATCATGCACTAACCCGCGCGACGGCGCAGTCGTTCCTGCTGGAGCCGCTCGGCCAAAAAGACCTTCAAAAGCGACTGATAGGGAACGTCGCGCTGATTGGCGAGAATCTTAAGGTCTTCGACCATTGCGACCGGAAGCCGAACGGAAATGGTCCGCAGACTGGGCTTCAGATTGGGAAACTTGACACGCTTTGCCTTCGACCAATCGACGTACTCAGTCGAGTCCGCCGTGGACCAGAAGTCGAATTCTTCGGCTTCGTTCATAAATTCAGGAACTTTTTTCATGACGCCGATATTCCGCAGACTCCTTTCGATTCATGTCACGGGCGGAAATTACCCGAATGAGCTTGCGTCTGATCGTGAACGCAACATATAACAGCCGTCCGCTTCCTGTCTGGCCCAATGCCGAGTAACGTCTTTCGGAAGATGAATGCGCGGCGTCGCTCCGCACCGCCAATGGCTCTCCGAAAAAGATGCCTTCAGCTTCCTCCGGAGTAACTTTGTGCTTTTCCCAATTCTTCAGTGCGTTCGATTCGTCCCAATCGAAACCCATGCACTCGCTGAGCGGATCGCGCGCCGCCATCTCTTGTATATATCACATATATACAAAGACTGTCGAGCTATGACATGCGGGCGGCGTGCTCGCGGAAGATGCAGTCGTTCTGGACGCATTTGACGCCGGCGGCTCGGGCGCGCTCTATAGCTTCGTCGTGAATGACTCCGTCCTGCAGCCACAGATTGCATATTCCGAGCCGGATAACATCGTCGACGATGGCAGGAACGAACTCGGACGCGCGGAAGACATCGACGAGGTCAATTCCCTTCCCCGTCTGCTCATGGGCAGCGGCCTGCGCAGCATCGAGGTCGGAAAAGCAGGTCATGCCGGACACTTCATTGAGCTTGGGGTTGACGGGCAGAACCAGGTAGCCGTTGGCGGCGAGGTACTTGCCTATGTGATTGCTGGCGCGCCAGGTCTTATCGCTCATGCCGACGACGGCGATGGTCTTGGCAGTGCGGAGCATTTCGTCGATGAGGGCGGGATCATTCATATGTCGTAGCTCGTGATTCGTGGCTCGTGGCAAGTATGCATCATTCGGAAATCATTCCGATAGTGCGGAGCCATCTTTCCATTAGTTGCGGCCAATCGGTTATCGGGAGGTCTGTGTGGCGGAGGCCGAAGGCGTGGCCGCCTTGCGCGTATAGATGCATCTCCACGGGAACGCCGGCTTTCTGCAGGGCGATGTAGTAGGCGAGCGCGTCGTAGACACTGTCGACGTGGTCGTTTTCAGATTCCACGATAAACGTCGGCGGAGTTTGTAGAGTGAAGTGAATAAATGGGGTCAGCTCAAGGTTCATGTCGAACGCGGAGACGTTCGGCGGGTGAGGGACCGGGAATTTTTTTGTGCCCTGCTTCGCATCCCATTCGGCGGCGGCGAGCGAAAGATGGCCGGGATAAAGCGCCACGGCAAAGTCAGGACGGCAGCTTTCTTTGTCGGCGGCGTCGACGGGCGGATAGAGGCGCTTTTCGTAGTAGGTGCTGATGGCGGCGACGAGATGGCCGCCGGCTGAAAAGCCCATGACTCCGATTTTGTGCGGGTCGATGTGCCACTCGGCTGCATGAAGACGGACGAGCCCCATGGTCCGCTGCGCGTCTTCGAGGGCCTGCGGCGCCTCAGGGTAAGGGCCGGACTTGGGGTACGCGCCGGCGTCGGTCACGCGGTATTTAAGCAAAATGCAGGTGATGCCATGCGCGGTGAGCCAGTCGCAGGCTTCGGTGCCTTCGAGATCGATGGCAAGTTCCTGGTAGCCCCCGCCGGGGAAGACCACGACAGCAACACCGGTGTTCTGTTCTTTGGGCGAATAGACGATCATGGTTGGCCGCGTCACGTTACTTATGCCGACAACGGATTTCCCGGCCACCAGAAACTGAGTTCCTGACGACTTGGCAATCTCCGAACCGCGAACGGGTTGCGGGTCAGGCGCGGCGCCGGCCCAGATCGGAATTTGCTGGCGACCCGGCGAAGGCTGCCACTGGAATCGCTGAGCATGCAGTGTGGTGAACGCAAAGAGGCCGCAGAAAGTGAGTAGAAGGGGCTTCATTGGTGCTCCGGCAGCTTGCATTGTATCGATTGTCAACTAGCGGCTCCCAGTTTGGCGGCACAAGAACAACCGCGTCTCCTCCAATCGCCATCTGATCTGCAGGTTTGAAGCTGTGCAGTTCCATGAGCACAACGAGGAGATGAATGAAATGAAAATAAAATGTTGTTCTCTGCTCTTCGGAGCCATCCTTTTCGGCAGCATGATTGCGGGCTGCCATCAGACCTATCCCGACGCAAAAGGGGCGGTAACGGATACGCTCAAAGCACATAGTCTTGACAAGGTTGATGTCTCGCAGGATCGCGATAAAGGTGTGATGACGCTGAAGGGCGATGTTGCGTCCGAGAGCGATAAGCAGCAGGCTGAAAATCTGTCGAAGCAAGCTGCGCCTGGCTACACGATTGCGAACGAAATCGGGGTCAGGCCGCCGGATGCGAGCAATGCCGGCGCAGTCGCATCCAATCTGGACTCCGCGATTGAGGACAATTTCAAGGCTGCCATCAAAGCTCACCGCAATCTGGACGATCAGAGCATTCACGCTTCTTCCAAGAACGGCACCATCGTCATTACGGGAAGTGTGAAAACAGGAGCCCAGAAGACTGAAGTGAGTAAATTAGCCAAGGACGTGCCCAACGTGCAGCAGGTGGTGAACGAGCTTGAGGTGAAGCCTGGCAAGCACTCCACGCCAAACTCCTGACGGGGCGGCGAGGATCGAAAGCGGTCGTTTTGGGTGTGTACAACCACCCAGAGCGACCTATGCCAATGCTTCGCCACCAGGCTTGCTCTCTCACCTGCGGAAGGCACAGATTAAGACGGCAGGTCGTCTTCTTCCGGGCCGGCGGAGACGGCGGTGCCGCGGCGCTTGGCCAGCAGATACCCGCGCAGGAAGGGTTCCAGGTAGCCATCGAGGACCTTATCCACGTCGCCGACTTCTACCTTGGTGCGGTGGTCTTTGGCCATGCGATAGGGTTGCAAAACGTAGGAGCGGATCTGGGAGCCGAAGTTGATGTCGAGCTTGGAGTCTTCGAGCTTTTTGCTTTCGGCGCGCTTCTTTTCGAGCTCGAATTCATAGAGCCGCGAGCGCATCATCTTCATCGCTTTGTCCCGGTTCTTGTGCTGGGAGCGCTCGTTCTGGCACTGCACAACAATACCTGTGGGGATGTGGGTCATGCGCACGGCGGAGTCGGTGGTGTTGACGTGCTGGCCGCCTTTGCCGCCGCTGCGGTAGGTATCGATCTTCAGGTCTTCCATCTTGAGATCGACGTGAATGGACTCGTCGATTTCAGGCGAGACGAAGACGGAGGCGAATGAAGTGTGGCGGCGCTTGGCGGAATCGAAGGGTGAGATGCGGACCAGCCTGTGAACGCCGCTCTCGCCGGCGAGCTGTCCGAAGGCATATTCGCCGGTGATGGTGAAGGTGGCGGACTTGATGCCCGCTTCTTCGCCGTACTGGTAGTCGTTCATCTCGGTTTTGAAGCCCTGCTGCTCGGCCCAGCGGGTGTACATGCGGACGAGCATTTCGGCCCAGTCCTGGCTCTCGGTGCCGCCGGCGCCGGGGTGGATGGTGACGATGGCGTTGAGCGGGTCGGCTTCGCCAGAAAGCATGGTCTTGGCTTCCAGCATATCCACAAAATAAGCCAATGACTGGATGGCGGACGCAAGCTCACCTTCCACGTCCTCGCCCTCGCGGGCTAGCTCGAAGTAGGTCTCGATCTCGTCCGTGCGCTGAAGAAGCGCCTCGTCGTTCGAGATCAGCGCCTCGAGCCGCTTGCGCTCGCGCATCAGCGGCTTGCTGGCCTCGGGATCGGACCACAGCTTCGGATCGGAAAGTTTCGTTTCTATGTCAGCGAGTTCCCTGCGAAGGCGGGCAGGGTCAAAGATACTCCCGCAGGTCGCGTACCTGGTTGCGCACCGGAGCGTAAGCGAATTCGAGATCGTTCAACGCCATGTTTGCTCTTGGACCTGTCTTTGGATTGAGATGTGAATCTGCGTCGTCTCTACCAACTCAGAATACCATCGTAGAGGCTCGCTCAGCCGGTCGTTTTATGCGCGGCCTTCTGCCTCAAGGACCGATCAAACTCATCCCCGATGCTACGCTATTTAAGTGAGTGATCCTTGCGCACTTCGTAGACCCATAGACGATTGTCCGGACTCCATTTATAAATATCTTTCTGCGCGCCGAGCCATCTGCGTTCTTGATGAACTATTGATACGTTTCAGCCAACCCTCCGTCCTTAACGATGCCCTTGAGTTCAAACCCGCGCTTAAGGGGCTCGGGACGCGTACTGATCTAGAAGATTTCATGCGAAGGATTCTTCCATTAAAGATGCCCGATCTCTTCGGTAGGATTAACGCGGACAACTCTCCAGAGAGAGCAAATCAAATCATTTCAGACATAGTGTCTCAGGGGGCCGACTGGATGGAGTCACAGCCAGATGTGAACGACAAGAGCGTCAAAGACTTGTACGAACATTTAGACAACTACTTCGGGGTATTATCGTTAGCTGGAACCTCTACAAGCGCACTTATGTGGGCCCATTATGCAGGCGGTGGTTCGGGATCAGTAATTGAATTTGACGCTCGGCATCGCTGGTTCTGGGATAGGAGAACGCCGCAAGATTCGTTTAACCATCTTCGACGGGTGAATTATCGTGACCGAGTCCCGGCCTATTTCCTCAATCTCCCAGATGAAATCGCCCTTTATAGCAAAACCCCGGACTGGAGCTATGAGAGCGAGTGGCGCATTATCCGCCACCTGAACGAAGCTGACAAGAAAGAAGGGCCAGGTGGTTATGGCAAGGATGTTCTGCTGTTTGCAGTTCCCCCGGGCGCTATAAAGTGCATTGTTTGGGGGTATAGGTCCGCGCCGGAGTCCATCGAGCAGCTAAAGCGCGTCGTGCACGCGAAAGCTGATCTATCCCACGTCGTGTTCAAGAATGCGATTCTCGGAGATGATGGCACAATTGATGTTCAGCTTGCCTGTTAAATACGCAAGACGGGTGTTTGAGGTCCGGATTTCGAACCTGGGAGCGCGTTGCCACACTTCCGCTGCCGCACATGCTCCATCACGCCGCCTTGATCTCCTCAAGCAGCTCCGGATGCCGGTCCAGCACCTTGAGCAATTTGACCAATGCCAGGGGCGGCTTGGTCTTGCCGTTCTCGTAGCGTGAGAACGCATTGACGCCTCCGCCGAATATCTCGGCTGCTTCGCGCTGGTCCAACGCCAGCTTCTTACGCACCTTGATAATGAACTCAGGATCGACGATAGCTGCGTTCACCTCTTTAGCAAACGCTTGCATCTCGCGCATGACGCGCTCCGATTCAGCGCCATCGAGAATGGATTCCGCGCATGCAGGACAGAACTCACCCGTCACCGCGGGAATCGTGGTGGTTTCGCCTTTGTAGGTATAAGGCAGGTCACGGGTATCCGCGATTAACTCTGCCGCTCCGCAAACCGGGCATATCATCTTCAAAGCTCCTTGCTTCAAAGTTCCTTGAATGAAACGATCAGCACCTCATCAATCACCGTGAGTTTCAAATACACATCCCCAGCCGAAGTCTTTGGACGGTAGACGTCTTGCCAGATAGTGTGATCGGCGTAGGTGGTCATGCTCTTGTAAAAGTCCGTCTGCCTGAGAGCCAGCACCACGGCGATCATGTCGGAGTAACTCAGACCCAAAGCCACAGCCCCGGCTCGCGCTGTTTGGGTGGTCCGCACCCTGCCTGCTTCGACCAACGCCTTGACGCGCGGCAACGGGCAGTGCGGAGATCGTTTCTCCATACCGCATATTAACCTACTTGGTTATATTTGACAACCATCCCGCGCTTACTGCTGTTTTGGTGCGGACCAGGCAATCATCCCTAAACTCAGCAGCGCACATATCCAGGCGAAGACGTCGCCATGGGCGGCATAGAAGGTGATGTCGTCGCGGTAGCCAAACTGTGCCGCAAGCGCGCCGACCTCGTGACGGGGAATGCTCTGGAGGACGCGGCCGAAGGGATCGATGGATGCCGTGACGCCGTTGTTGGTGTCGCGCAGGAGCCAGCGGCGGTTCTCGATGGCCCTCATGCGGGCCATGTTCAGATGCTGCCAGGATGCGCTGGTGTCGCCGTACCAGCCGTCGTCGCTGATGTTGACCAGGACCTGCGCGCCAAGGCGCGTGAACTGGCGGACTTCGTCGGCAAAGACGGCTTCGTAACAGATGAAGACGCCGTAGCGATGGCCGTCGAGAAGGAAAACCTTGCGCACGCTGCCGTGCGTGAAATTGGGGACTGCGCCGGCGAGCTTGTGGGCGAAGAAGAAGAGCTGGTGGAACGGAATGTACTCGCCGAAGGGGACGAGGTGGATCTTGTCGTAGCGGCCGACGCGCTGGCCTTGCGCGTTGAAGACGACGGCGGAGACGTAGTCGGTGGATTGGCCTTCTGCGGCTGACGAGTCGGTGCCGATGGCGTTCACGATGACGGGCGCGTGGACTTGTTGCGCGATGGTGGAGATGGCCTGCTCGAAGCGCTGGTCCTGTTCGAAAAAAGGAGCGGGCGATTCGGGCCAGACGATGAGGTCGGGTTGCGTGGGATTGGATGGGCAGGCGACTGCGGCGTTGGGAGCGCCAGTTTGCGGGATCCCGGCGACGTATGGGCCGCAGGTCTTCTGGGCGAGTTGGGCGAACTGGGCGATGTGCTGATCCCAGATGCGACCGGACCAGATGTTGTCGACACCGACGTTGAGATTGGGCTGGATGAGGACGGCGGTGGCGGTAGGCGTTGGTGCGGGCGGCGGGACCAGGATGCCAGCGGTGAGGCCCCAGCCCAGAATGATGCCGCAGACGCCGGTGATGCGTCTGACGCGGCAGCGTTCGATGAGCAGACCGCCGGCGATGAGGGCATTGCCGGCCAGCAGAAGAAAGCTGATGCCGTAGACGCCGGTCCAGGGAGCGAGATAAGTGAGAAGCGTGTTGTCGACTTGCGAGTAGCCGAGCTGGTCCCAGGGAACGGAGGTGATTCGTGCAGCGGCGAGATCGAGCGCGACCCAGAAAAAGGGCGCGGCAGCAAGGGCCCAGCGCACGTCGCCGGTGGCGCGGCGAACAAGCGCGACGGCCCAGGCAAAGATGCCGAAATAGAGGCCGAGGACGAGGCTGAATCCCGCGAGCATGATGGCGGAGGCCCATTCCGGCAGTCCGCCGTAGATGTACATAGTGTCGTAGATCCAATAGCAGTTGCCGGCATACCAGAGCACGCCGCAGACGTAGCCGAGAAGGAATGCGCGACGCAGCGGACGCGGTGAGTCGAAGTTGCCGGCGGAAAGAACGGCGGCGACGAGGGGCACGAGCGCGAACCAGGCAAAGATGGAGCGCCATGGCGGCATGGGTCCGGCGAGCGGAAAGGGCAACTCGAGCAATGCCGCGGAGAGCACGGCCGCGGCCCAGAGTTTCCAGGATGCGCGGTGCATACAGGGGCGAGTTTAAAGCATCGGGCGGGACGGGGAAATAAAACGCAGCGGCGATCCGAACTGAAGTGGCGCAAATCGGAGTGCGGCGCGGCGCCGGTCAGGCTAAAATCGATGCTATGGTGTTGGCTCGAATTGCGATGCGGATAGCGGAGGGATTGTTCCTGTTCGGCCTGGCCGGATCGGCGATTGTGGTGATCATCACTTTCGTCGAGGATTTCAGAGAGCTATTGGGGAAAGAATAAGCCGCACCGATTCCGCCATGCGGGTGCTGACTTGCCGTGCGACCTCGTTGAGCGATTTAGTTGGTCGCGCGATCTCGTGTTGACAGGGCTGCAAATGGGACATAGACTCACCGCAGGGCGGCGGTGGTTTCGCTTGCCTAAAAGACTTAAGCCGGGAAAATAGCCGGCCCTGTGACGCATGGCCTCTACACGAACGAACGTAGCCCCACCCCCACCACCTGATCGCGTCCGCCTCATTGTGGCATCGTCGGTGATGCTCACATTCATTTCCTTCTGGCGCGCGGCAGCCGTGGTTCTCAATGATCTGGGTTCGTCGGCGTTTTATGCCGGCGGCATCGCCGAACAGGCTGTAGGTGCGGCCGCGCCGTGGTTCATCCTGGCGATCATGCTGTTCAGCTTCGCGGTGCGGGCGGTATACGTGGAGAGCTGCTCGATGTTCACGCGCGGCGGCGTTTACCGCGTGGTGAAGGAGGCGCTGGGCGGCACCTTCGCCAAGGTCAGCGTGTCAGCGCTGATGTTCGACTACATTCTGACGGGGCCGATATCGGGCGTATCGGCGGGACAGTACATCACCGGGCTGATGAACGAATTGCTGGTGACGGCAAACCAGCACGCCTTGCTGCCTGGAGTGCTGATCGAAACTCATCACCGGGCGTTCCAGTTCAACATGGATTACACCTCTGCTGTATTTGCGGCGGCGGTGACCATTTACTACTGGTGGCAGAACATCAAGGGCATTGAGGAGTCGAGCGACAAGGCGATGCGGGTCATGGAGATCACCACCGTGATGGTGATCATCCTTTTTGCATGGGGCGGATACTCGATCTTCGTGGCGGGCGCGCACCTTCCGCCGGCGCCAGTGCCGGCGAACCTGCATTTCAGCAATGACGCGCTGGGATTCCTCAAAGGCTCGGGGCTGCCGCTGCTGGGGCTCTTCGGCATCATCATGGCCTTCGGGCACTCGATCCTGGCCATGAGCGGCGAAGAGACGCTGGCGCAGGTAAATCGCGAGATCGAGCATCCGAAACTGAAGAACCTGAAGCGTGCGGCGATCATCATCGCCATTTACAGCCTGCTGTTTACGGGTGGCGCGACGCTTATGGCGTCGATGCTGATTCCCACCTACCCACGGACACACATCTACCAGGACAACCTGATTGCAGGCCTGGCGATGTACATGGTGGGACCGCTGGCACTGCGGATTGTCTTCCGGATTTTCGTGGTGTTCGTGGGCTTCTTGATTTTGTCGGGAGCGATCAACACGTCGATCATCGGATCGACGGGCGTGCTGATGCGCGTGGCGGAAGACGGCGTGTTGACCGACTGGTTCCGCAAACCGCACAACAAGTACGGGACGAGCTACAGGATCGTGAACCTGGTATTCATCCTGCAGATGTTCACGATCCTCGCCAGCCGCGGCAACGTGATCATGCTGGGCGAGGCATATGCCTTCGGCGTAATCTGGTCGTTCACCTTTAACAACCTGGCCATGCTGGTGCTGCGGTGGAAATATCATGGCGAGCGCGGCTGGAAGGTTCCAATCAACCTGCGCATTGGCAAGATAGAGATTCCTATTGGGCTGATCTCGGTCTTTCTGGTGCTGCTGACGACTGCCTGCGTGAACCTTTTCACCAAGTCGGTTGCCACCGTGAGCGGCATTTCCTTCGCTGCCGTGTTCTTCATCATCTTCACCATCTCAGAGCGCCAGAATCTGCGGCGACACGCACTTGCGGCGACGCATATGAAGGATCACTTTCAGCTCGAGCACCAGGAGACGGTGAGTCGGGAGTCGGCTGCGATCCGGCCCGGCGGGGTGATGGTGACGATGCGGGATGTCACCAATCCTTACGCCCTGAAATGGGCGCTTTCGAAGACCAGCACCGACGATCAGGACGTGGTGGTGCTGAGCGTCCGCCTCGTCGGCGCCGGCGGACCGGAGATTCTGAGCACCGACCAGCACTTCTTTACTGAGCACGAGCAGATGCTGTTCACGAAAGCAGTGTCAGTGGCGGAGAGCGTCGGGAAGAAGGTTTCGCTGCTGGTGCTGCCGGCCGGCGACGTCTTTGCGGCGCTGGCGCAGGGAGCCAACGCGCTGGAAGTGGACTCGGTGATTTCGGGATCCTCATCCCTGATGACTGCGGAGCAACAAGCATTCCACCTCGGCCAGGCTTGGGAGGCACTGCCAGGAAAAAAGCGGCAATTCAATTTCTATGTTGTGGCGCCGGATGGCCAGGTGAAGGTGTTCTACATCGGACCCCATGCGCCTGCACTGAGCGCGGACAATATCCAACTGGTGCACCGTCTGTGGCTGAATATGCAGCGGGATGCCTCGCTGCAGGGGCTGCACCACAGCGACATCATCACCTATGCGCTGACGCGACTGGCCGGCCAATACGCGCGCAACAAGGATGAGATTGTGCGCGACCTGCGGAACTACTCCGGCGGTACGTCTCTTCCGGAACGAACGGGACAGAATCCTCCAGGGACGCCGGCGCTGCCGACGCGCGCGATCAAGCAGACGCGGGATCAGTAACCCATACTTCCTACCCGGCTCACGCGTTGTAGTCGTCGCCGGGGGACCAGCGGACAACTTCGACATTGGGTGGAACCATTCCTGCGAGCGCGTCGGGCGTTCCGGTAAGGAGCGGGAACGTGCCCCAGTGAATGGGCAATACCACCTGCGGCTGGAGGAGGTTGACGGCGAGCGTGGCTTCCTTTGGGCCCATGGTGAAGTGACCGCCGATAGGGAGCATGGCCACGCGCGGACGGTAGAGATCGCCAATGAGCTTCATGTCGCCAAACACGGTCGTATCGCCAGCGTGGTAGAGAACGGGACTGCCGGTGATGCTGAGGACGTAGCCGGCTGCGATGCCGACATAGTGGGTGCCCTTCTCGTCCTGGGCGCCGGAAGAGTGGCGAGCGTCGACCATGGTGGCGGCGACGTCATCGAGCTGGACCGTGCCGCCAGTGTTCATTCCGATAGTCTCGGAGACGCCTTTGCCGGCCAGGTAGCTGGCCAGCTCATAGATCGCGACGACCTTGGCGCCGTGCTTGGCGGCGACAGGCACAACGTCGGACATGTGGTCGCCGTGGCCGTGACTGACAAGGATGTAATCGATCTTTGAGGGCAGCTCGTAATTCTTGGGGTATTTGGGATTCTGGGCGATCCAGGGATCGATAAGGATGACAGTGCCTTTGGCGGTGCGGACCAGGACGGTGGCGTGTCCGAGCCAGGTGACGCGGGTGGCGTTCTGTGGGGTCATAAAGTCCTCCGATTCAGCTTACAGCGTTCAGCTATCCGCCCCATGAAAGCTCCTCGTGCTTGCCAGAACTCTGAAACATGAAAATCCATATTGACGCCAAGATGAAGCGAGGGTAGGCTACGTCTCAGGCGAATATATGGCGAACACAGAGACGCTCTTCCCCATTCTTGCTCACGGGCATTGCAGCACTTGCTGCGGCGGCCCCGCTGGATTCTACCGGTTGTCTCACCGAGTACCGTCCGCTGGCGTCGCGGTCGATTCTGAACAAGACGACCTCGCGTCGCGGACTGCCGTTTACCCATGCGATCAATCCTTACCGCGGCTGCGAGTTTGGATGCCGGTACTGCTACGCGCGCTACACGCACGAGTTCATGGAGATGGCGCCGGAGGAGTTCGAGCGCAAGATCTATTTCAAGCAGAACGCGGCATGGCTGCTGGAGCAGGAACTGAAGCGGCTGAAACCGGAAACGGAGATTGCGCTGGGGACAGCGACTGATCCATACCAGCCGCTGGAGAGGCGGCAGCGGGTGACGCGGTCCTTGCTGGAGGTGTTTGCGCGGCACAGCGGGTTTCGGCTGGGGATCGTGACCAAGTCGCCGCTGATCGCGCGGGACATTGACCTGCTTACAAAGATCAAGCAGGGCAACCGGCTGACGGTGCATGTGACGGTGACGACTACGGACGTGAAACTGGCGCGGATTCTCGAGCCGCGGGCGCCGCGACCGGATCTGCGATTACGGGCGGTGCGGCGGGTGCGCGAGGCAGGAATTCGCGCGGGAGTCATGTGCTCGCCGATGATGCCGGGCATTACAGACAGCAGGGCGTCGATTGAAGCGGTGGCGCGCGGAGCGGCGGACGCGGGAGCGAGCTTTTTTGTTTCGGGGGCGCTGTTTTTAAAGCCATGTTCGCTGCCTACCTTTTTCGCGTTTGTGGAGAAGCATTTTCCGGGACAAATTCAGGCATATCGCAGGCGCTATGGGAAGAGCGCGTTCGTGTCCGCGGAGTACAGGAAACGCGTGGCGGAACTGGTGGGTGCGGTTTGCCGGAAATATGGATTGGGGCGGCGGCGCATGGAAGATGCGCCGGAGATGGATAATTCGAGCGCGGCAGTGGCATTGCAGCCATGGCTTCCGTTTGAGGCTTAAGCAACTTCCACATCAGAAATGTGTCAACGGATTGAGGTAGAGAAATCCGGCAGATTTGGGAAGCTTCGCTGGGTCGGAATAGGTAAACAAACAGGGACGGAGTACTCTAATTGCGTCGCCGGATATTGAGGTAGCCTGCACGTTTCAGAAACGAGGTGCGTATGAGAGCGTATAAAGCTGGCGTACTATTGCTGGCCCTGGTTCCGGTGCTTGCTTTCGCGCGAAAGAAGACGAACAAGCAGGTGCTTCCCGCTGTTTTTAACCAGGCGCAATACGTGTATGTGCAGGCGATGGACGGTGACGAATTCAATCCCAACCTGTTGCCGGAGGACCGGCAGGCGATTGCGGACGTGATGACCGCGATCCAGGGATGGAAGCGGTACGTCCTGGTTTATCAGCGGTCGCAGGCTGACCTGGTCTTTGTGGTGCGCGTTGGACGCTTGGTTACCGGCCGCGGAAACGTGGGGATCTACCATGGTTCGGCTCCGCCTCTTCAGGGACCTGGGCAGCAAGGAACGCGATATCCTGGGCAGCCTGGGAATGGAACCGTCGTGGGCGCTGGCGGCGAAGTTGGTCCGCCGGACGACCTGCTGTGGGTATGCACGCTGGACACTGACGGCAGGCTCAACCCTCCGCTTTGGCGCCGTACCCAGCAAGATGGGCTGGATAGTCCTGACGTGCCACTGTTCAAGGAGTTCCGGCGGGAAATGGACCGGGAATATCCGCCGAGTACTGCGAGCAAGGCGAAGAAGCCTTGAGCCGGCATGAGTCTCTCTTCAGTGCCGAAAGCGCGAAGTGGCGAAAGGGCTAGGAGTGAAGGTTCGCTCCGAAATCGGGTATGGCGCCTGCATTTATTTCGGAACGCCAGCGCTTCAGGCGCTTGCCCCCCAGCTTCCAGAAATTGCCGCAGGAGCCGAGGTATTCGAGGACCGGCTTGCGGTCACCTTTTTTGAGCAACTCTCTCGCGAGCATCATATTGGGGCCAAAGGTGTCGAGGTGCGGATTGCCGGCTGTGGCCGCGGCCTGCACTAGATGATCGCCAGCACCTTTCAGGTCTCCCTTTTTCAGGGCCAAAAGGCCTAAGACGATGTTTCCGTAGTGAATCTCGTCGGAATAATTCGTGTCGTCCTGGTGACCGCTGCCCTCACCGACCATCTGGTTGGCCCAGGCTTCCGCCCTTGCAAGGTCGCCGGCTTGGTAAGCGGCCTGTGTGGCGTCGGGAAGGACGAGACTGCGCTGGCGGTCTCCGTTCGCCAGATCGAATGCCTGCTCACTGGCATCGAGCGCGCGCGCAGCCAGGTCGCGGCGCTGACCTGGCGCTGAAGCGGCATTGGCGTCGTGCCAATAATCCTCGGCCAGCGCAAAGGAAATCTCGAACGACCGCGGTTTGATGGAGCGGGCTCGCTCCAGGAGGCTTTCAGACTGCTGCCAGTTCCCCGACCAGTAGAAGAATTCCCCAGCGCTGTACAGAACGTGGGCGTTCGACGAGTGCGCGTCCACCTGCTGGAGCCAAAGATCCGCCGCCTTCCGGGCGCCGTCAGGATCCGAGGAGCTTCCGTCTCCCGCAAAAGATGCGGCAAAGTCACCGGCAAATTTCGATTCCGGCTCGTGCTCGATGGTCCAGAGTATGTGCGCCCGCCGATTGGAAAAGTCAGTTGCGGTGAGAGTGCCTTTGACCGATTTGAGGCTGTAGTAGTCCAGGAGTTCGATTCGGGGAGCGAAGTTTCCTGGATCGGATTGCGATTTCTGCTCGAGAGCATCGGCCTGGCTGCTGGTGCAATCGGCTGCGCGGGCGAGCAGCATAGCTGAGAACTGATCGGCGACAGTGTTGCGCAACAGGTAGTACGCGGCGATCCAGGAGGCGATGGCGCCGGCAACTACCACAAGCGTAACCAGAGGCCAGGCTATTTTCATTTCGATCTCCCGGCAGGCTTCGCGTTCCTGCAATCCGAAGTTCGCCGGCGGCAGCTCCACCAGCGCTGAAGTCGTGGAGGTCCGGTGCACTAATCATGGCCGATGAAGTGTCACCGCGTCATGATTACTTCGGAGAGGGAGTCTTTGGCGAGAAATTGCTTATGGCCGCCCCAACCGGCAAAGAGCTTCTCGATACTGCGGTTGGTGAAGGAACGCTGGATGGGAAATTGATCGAGAGTCTGGACGTCGACGGAGTCGCTGTTGGTAACGTGGAAGCGCGAATAGGCGGTTTCGGGTCCCTGTGTGCGAGTGTGAAAGAAGGCGAGGACCTGGCCGCCACGATTCATCGCGGAGTGAAGGCGGGAGACGACGGGCTCGACGAAGGGTTGGGGCAGATAGTCGAGAGCGGTCCAGAGCAGGACGATGTCGAAGGTGCGGCCGGAGAAGTCGAGGGTCTGGTTGACGAAGGCGTTGGCGTCCCAAATGGGATTGCCGTCTGGATCTTCGCCGCTTTTCCAGTCGCCGGTGCAGGCGTCCTGGACAAGATCGGACAGGAAGATGCTGTGCCCGAGCTCCGTCAGATAGTTGATGTTATTAGGCGAGGTGTAGCCGACGTCGATGATGCGCATTCCGGGCTCAGTCTGGAGGCGCTTGCGCATCACGGCCCACGCGCCGGAGTGGCGCGGAACACGCGGACCCGCCATTACCCGCGGCGGATTGATAACCGGAGAGCCGTCGGCGGATCCTTCTGCTTTTTTGTCGAACCAACGAGCGATCAACCTGGGAATCCTCTTACAGACGTGCAAAATTGCCGCCGGCGCGCAGGCAAAGCATCGACGGAGCGGCCGGCGCACGGCGTGGAAGATGTTTCAGGAAATCACGCATCTTTCGCGCTTGGCGCCCCGGAACCGAAGCTTTCCTGAAACCGTTCAGACAGCTCAGGCCGGTTGCGGGACACCAGCGGCTTCACTGGAAGCGCGAGCGCCCTGTGTGAGATCGACTTTTCCGCGGAAGACAGCATTGTCTTCGACCGCGAGGCGGATGGCGCGGATGTCGCCCTCGACAGAGCAGCCGGCGCGGAGCTCGACGCGGCCGGTGGCGACCACATTGCCTTGTACGCGGCCCTGAATCAGCACGTCCTTGGCGGCGAGGTCGGCGGCGACATTGGCGCTGGGCCCGATGGTAAGCCGGTTGTCCGCGAGGGTGATGGTTCCCTCCACGCGGCCATCTATGATGAGGTCTTCACTGCCCTTCACTTCACCGGAAATTACGACGGTTTTACCGATGCGCGCAGGGGAATTTTCAACTGCCATATTTTCGATCCTTCCGCGGGCCAAAGGAGGGCCCTGCCCGAACTATACGCAAAGGGGGTATGTTGCTTCAATTGAAGAATCCACGGACGGGCATGAACGTCTAATGGGCATGAGCCATGGGCAACGCAGGCAGGAGCCTAATGGGCGCTAAGTCCATCGCCAGATGGAGTTTTGGGCCCGTATTGGCGCTGCTGAGTGGGGCAGGCTGGAGTTTCGGGCAGGCAGCGGCGCCGGCGCTTTCGCCCGCGCAGGCGCGGGAACTGGTGCAGCATGCGCTGGCGAGCGAAATCAACATTGCCAGCAGAGCCGGCCAGCCGATGCGCTATACGCTGCGCAGAATTACTCCACACTTAAGCACGACGAAGAAGCTGATCGAGACTTCGGATGGCGACGTGGCGCGGCTGATCGCGGTGAACGGAAAGCCGTTGAGCGCGGGCGCGGAGCAAAAGGAAATGGCGCGACTGGACGCGCTGGAGGCGAATCCCGAGGACCAGGATCACCGCAAGCGGACCGAAGACACGGATACAGCGCGGGCGATGAAGATCCTGCGTGCGCTGCCGAAGGCGTTCCTCTACACGTACACCGGACCTGGAACGAGTGCGGCTGGACCGGTGGAGACGTACAGTTTTGTGCCCAATCCGTCATACAGCCCTTCCGGAATGGAGACGCAGATTTTGACGGCGATGACGGGAAAGATCACGGTCGATCCGTCGGCGCAGCGCGTGGTTCACCTGGAAGGACATCTCAAGCACGATGTGATGTATGGATTGGGAATTATCGGGAAGCTGAACCAAGGCGGTTGGATTGCGATTGATCAGGCGCCGGTTACAGAAGGCCATTGGCGCACGGTGCGCATGCAACTGGCGATGACGGGAAGGATTCTGTTCCTGACCAAGACCTACGACACGCTGCAGGAGCAGAGCGACTACGCGCCGGTGCCGCAAAGGCTGGGTTATCGCGAGGCGATCGGGATGCTGAAGAAGGATCCGTGAAAGCAGCTTCTAGCTTTCAGCTTTCAGATATTCGGCGCCGAGGTGCTGATTTCCTGAAGACGGTCATTCTCCTTTACGATGTCGCAACGCAAAAAGCGGCCGTGCTCACGTGAGCAGGGCCGCTCTAGATGCGAAAAACGGGACAGTGCTTTTACCAGTGAATCTTGAGGTAGACGAGGAAGACCATCGCGAAGGTAAACAGGGTGAGTGATTCGACGAAGGCGAGGCCGATGATCATGAAGGTCATCAGCGCCGGACGCGTTCCCGGGTTGCGGGCGAGCGCCTCGGTAGTGGATCCCACGGCTCTTCCCTGCCCCAGACCGCACAGGCCCGCGGCCAAACCGAGGCCGATGCCGATGCCAATCGGAGCGTAGCTGGCGGCAGTTGGGCCGCCGGTTTGCGCGAACGCTGGAACGGCGAAGCACAGCGCCGACAGCGTCATCAGGATGTATTGCAGTTTCCGCATAGTTCTCCAGCTTCCCTTGAAATTGGCTGCCAGTGGGTGGTTGAGGCTCACCGTGCCGGCGCCGCGGAAGTTTCGTACCTGATCCGCAGTGCCTTTGGCCCCCTCACGCTTGCGGCCTTCCGTTGATCCGGAGCGGAAGCGCTCTCCGGCGGAAAATTCAAAAACAGCTTCTAGCTGTTAGCTTTTAGCCCTTAGCTCGCTTGCCCCGGTGCGGACATTTGCCGCGAAAAGCAGCCAGCAATTCAGGTTGAGGCTCCTCTGAGGGCTAAAGGCTAAAGGCTAAGAGCTGAAAGCTCGGTTTAGTGTTCGTGCGCCACTGCCATGGCTATGTAGATCATCGACAGGAGCATGAAAACGTAAGCCTGAATGATGGAAACCGCGAAGTGCAAACCCAGAAGCACCGCGGGAACGGCGATGGGGATAATGGAAAAGCTGATGATGGTGAGCAGATCGCTGGCCAGCATGTTGGCATAAAGACGAACAGTGAGCGACATCATGCGCGCGAGGTGCGAGACCACTTCGACTGGAAAGAGCAGCCACGACATCCACCAGACAGGTCCGGCAAAGTGCTTGATGTAGCCGATTGGACCCTGTTCGCGGAGGCCGTGAAAGTTGTAGTAGATGAAGGTGAGCATGGCCACGCCCAGCGGCACAGCGACGTGACTGGTGGGCGTGTCGAGCGTGGGATACAGGAGGCCTGCGAAGTTATTGAGAAGGATGAACAGCCCGACGCAGGTGACGAACGCCTGGAAACGCTGATAGCCGTGGCCGATGACCTGGTCGCACTGGTCGGTCGAGAACTCGTGGATCATCTCGGCAATCTGCTGCGCGGGGTTGGGCTTTTCCACGGAGAGCGTGAGGCGCACGAGGAGAAAGAACGTGATGAGAAGGAGCGTGACGGCGAGCTCGACGGCAAAGGTGTCGTCGTAAGGCGTGCCCGGGATTGCCGGATGATAGCCGACGGCGAGAAGCACCTGCGTGGTGATGCCGCCGAAGACGTGATTCAGAAAGTGAGTGAAGGCGAGTTTGGCTTCCATGGAAAGGCGAATCTTCCTGTTTTATTCACTGCGAGCTTTATTCACGAAGGAGCCGTAGAGCTTCCCAGACGATGGCCAATAACGCCAGGCCAAGGCCGCAGAGAAGCGCAAGAACGGAGCCCTGGAAACACTTCAGGCTAACATAGATGGCCGCCGCGAAGATGGCCAGCCTGAGAAGAAAAAGGGAAACGCCGAGGACCGCGCCGCGCGGGACCTGATTTCTTGAAAATGCGGCGGTTATCATGCGGGCAAGACGGCGCCATTCGAGAATGCTGGCGGCAGAAATGGCAGCGCCTGTAGCCATCATGGCGGCATTGCGCCAGCCCGCGGCTTTCCAGAGGATGAGTGCAGCCAGCGTGCCGATGATCAGGGTGATGCGCAGGGCGCGGCGCAGCATGCCTTCGAGGGTTTCGTCGGTGATTTCGGAAGTCGAGTGAATTTCGTCGGTCATGAGGGCTGGTTGGTGTCGTCGCCATCGTCGTTTTTAAATTTTGGATCGGATGTGTAGTAGATGGTCATGCGAACGGCGGCGACGAGGCCGGCGATGATGCCGAGGATGATGCCGGCCATGGAAATCCAGGACGTGTGGAAGAGATGGTCAAGGCCGACACCGGCGATCCAGCCGATGAAGGCAGCGGACGGCAGGACGAGGATGATCTGGATGAATTTTTCCGCCTGAACCCAGGCCTGGAACATGCCAGAGCGTTTGTTTGAGTTCGGCTCGGGAATGGGTTTGTGGTAAGGCATTGGAGCTTTTGACCAGCATACAGTGCCGAGTGGCAAGCGGGTATACTGCCCTTTTGGACTGAAGCTTTTGCGACGGAAGGAAAAGTTGTGTTCGATTCGGAATTTGAGAACAAGCTCTTCCATGAGCGGCAGGAGAAGCTCAAGAAAATAGCAGAGCTGGGACAGACAGCTTACCCCAACCAGTTTGCGGCAACGCATACGCTGCCTGAAGTACGCACGAAATGGAACGGCGCGACGGCGGAGCAGCTTGAAGGCGAGCGCGTGAATGTGGCTGTTGCCGGCCGCATCATGGCCATTCGCGCGCAGGGCAAGGCCGGATTTGCGACGCTGCAGCAGCAGGGTGCGCGGCTGCAAATGTACGTGCGGCTGGATGCAGTGGGTGAGCAGGGATTCGCGCTTTATAAGCTGCTGGACCTTGGCGATCACATCGGCGCGAGCGGGTATCTGTTCCGCACGCGAACGGGCGAGCTGACGGTGCACGTGGAGAAGCTGACGTTTCTGGCCAAGGCAATGTTGGCGCTCCCGGAAAAATATCACGGATTGGCTGATGTGGAGCTGCGCTATCGGCAGCGGTATGTGGACCTGTTTGCGAACCTCGATGCGCGTGAAGTATTTGTGAAGCGGGCAAAGGTGCTGAAGGCGCTGCGGAAGTTTTTCGACGAGCGCGGATACCTGGAAGTGGAAACGCCGATGATGCAGCAGATCGCCGGCGGCGCAGCGGCGCGGCCGTTCCGCACGCATCACAACGCGCTGGACATGGACCTGTTTCTGAGGATCGCGCCGGAGCTTTATCTGAAGCGGCTGGTTGTTGGCGGACTAGATCGCGTGTACGAGATCAACCGCAATTTCAGGAATGAAGGCATCAGCACGCAGCACAATCCCGAGTTCACGATGCTGGAGTTTTACCAGGCGTATGCGAATTACTACGACTTGATGGATCTGACGGAAGAGCTGATCAAGTTTGTGGCGATGGAAGTGAACGGGACGACGGTGACGACATTTAATGATGTCGAGATCGATCTGGGCAAGTGGGAACGGCTGACGATGCGGGAGGCGATCGTCAAATGGTGGCCGGACGAGGCCGGGCCAGCGCCAACCCAGGACCAGCTCAACTCAGCCAGCATCCTATCTGCGCACCTTCTTGAGGGGTTTAATCTGCTTGATGGGTTTCTTCAGCGCACCAAAAGCGAGGGGACCACGGATGACCAAAACAACATCCCAGTAACTGGGCCATTGGTTCAAACTTTACTCGGCATCGAAAGGGCATACCACGACTTAGTCTCCGGCACCCTGCTCGGCAAGGTGATTGCTGTACTCTTCGAAGCGATCGCCGAACCGCACCTCATCCAGCCCACGATCATCTACGAGTTCCCGACTGCGGTTTCGCCGCTGTCGAAGCAGAAGCCCGACGATCCCGATTGGGTGGAGCGGTTTGAGGTTTACATTGGCGGGTTTGAGATTGGGAATGCCTTCTCCGAGTTGAACGATCCCGTGGAGCAGCACAAGCGTTTCGAGCAGCAGCTGGCCGAGCGCGCGCGCGGCGACGAGGAGGCGCACCAGATGGACGAGGATTACGTGCGGGCGCTTTCTTACGGTCTGCCTCCAACAGGCGGCGAAGGAATCGGAGTTGACCGGCTGGTAATGGTGCTGACGGGGGCGAAGTCGATTCGGGACGTGATTCTGTTTCCGCTGATGAGGAATGCATGGAACAGGGATCAGGGATCAGGGAACGGCGACCAGGGGTGAGCTTTCAGCTTTTTATTTTTTGATCCTGACAGCTACTGGCGCTTGACAAAAAGCGGGCGCCCCGTCGCGGAGACGAAGCGCCCGATGTGAAGCAATGGAAGGAGTGTTATTGGGCATTGCCCAGAGGATTCTCGACGGGGGTGAGGGTGCCGAAGAGGCCGTGCTGTTCGCCGTCGGGGCCGGCGGTGAAGTAGAGCGCGGTGGCGGAACCGGAAGTTCCTCCGCTGCCGAACGAGAGAGCCCAGAGGCCGTCGATGGCGATGGGGTTGTTTGAGGCGTTACGCAGGAGGTCGAGGAAGCGGCCGGTCACGGGATCGTATACCGCGATCTGGCCCGAGCCGAACTGGCCGACGAGGAGATCGTGGCTGTAGATTCCGAAGTCGCCCGGAGCCATGGCGAGGCCCCAGGGAGCATTCAACCAGCTTCCATGCTGCAGCCGGCGGAGGAGGAAGCCCGTCGGAGAAAAGACATCCACGTAGCCAAATCCGGCGCCATCCACGTCGTCGTGGCGGGCTGAATCCTGGCGGGCGAAGGTGACGTAGAGCTCGCCGCCGAGGTTCTGGATATTGAAGGGCGCATATCCCCGAGGAATGCGATCATCGCGGAAGGCGAAAGGAAGCAGCCAGATGCGATGGAAATTGGTGTCGTAGACCTGGACGCGGGCGCCGCGAAAATCCGCGGCGTAGAGGAATGTGGCTTCCATACCGGAGTCGGTTTTGACGGTGGCGAGGGCAACTCCCTTGAAGACAGCAGCGCTCTTTGTATTTACCTTGATGACGGCGGTGGTGGGATTGACTGCCGGGTTCCATCCGGAGATGGTGCCGTCTTCGGTGACCCACATGAAGCGGGCTGGCATGTTCGGAGCGAGATCAAATCCAGTGCCGATGTTGACGATTCCGCCGGACGGGGTTCCGGTGGGATTGGCGGTGGGATCGCCGGTGGGAACGGTTACGACGAGGCTCTTGGCCGCGCCGGCGCCATCGTAGAGCGTGGAGAGCCCGGTGCCGTTGTCTGAGATCCACCAGGGAGTGGAGCTGCCACGGAAAAGGCCCCAGGCATTGACCAGGTGTGGATCTGTGTTGGTGGCCACTCCGGATTGGTCGGAGGTAAGGTTGGTTTGCGTGTAGTGCTGTCCGCTGGCCTGGGATGCCATGATTGCGAGGGAGAGAGACAGCAGGGTCAGCGGTCGTAGGGGGAAGTGCTGCATGATTTTCCTCCAGCCGACGCGATTCCGCATCGACACCCTGATATATACCATTACGAATGCGCGCAGATGTCGCAGAGATGTCATTGCATTGTCAAACAGTAAGCGGCGCGGCTTGCGACTGTGGTAGAGCTTTGGCAATGGATGAGGGCGGATCAGGGTACAGTAGTCGTGGGGCCGTTACATTGCGCCACATCATGGGAGCTGGGACAACATTGAAAATTTTGTTTGTCGGGGACATTTTCGGGCATGCGGGGCGGAAGATTGTTCGCGAGCACATCGGGCACGTGCGCGAGGCGCACGGTGTGGACCTGACCGTAGTGAATGTGGAGAACGCGGCGGGCGGGTTCGGGGTGACGCCGGGGATCGCGGACGAGGTTTTCGAGATGGGCGCGGACATTCTGACCACGGGGAATCATGTGTGGGACAAGAAGGAGCTGATCGACTACATGCGGTCGGTGGGGCCGGAGAGCCGCGAGAAGCCGCGGCGGGTGCTACGGCCGGTGAATATGCTGCGCGGAACACCTGGGTATGGAGTGTATGAAGGTACGACGCAGAGCGGAGTGGATTACGCGGTGGTGGACCTGATGGGGCGCGTGTACATGACGGCAACCAACGATCCTTTTGAGGCGATTGATCGTGTGTTGGAGGGAATCAAGGCGAAGGTGATCGTGGTGGACTTTCACGCCGAAGTCACTAGTGAAAAGGTGGCGATGGGGTGGTATCTGGACGGGCGCGTAACCGCGGTGCTGGGGACGCATACGCATATTCCCACGGCGGACGAGCGCGTGCTGCCAGGAGGCACCGCGTACCAGACGGATGTGGGCATGAGCGGGCCATATGACAGCGTGATTGGTGTGGAACGGGACCTGGTGCTGCACAAATTTCTGACCGGCATGCCGGGGAAATTTGAGGCGGCGAAGGGGAATCCGAAGATGTGCGCGACGCTGGTGACGTGCGAGGTGGAGACGGGGCGAGCAACAGCGGTGCAGCGGATTGCGCTGGGGGAATAAAGGCAGCGAGTCAGCAAGTCAGCAAGTCAGCGAGTCGAGAAGCAAGTGATCGACTATCGTCCTGGGGCTTCACTTGTTGAGTATGTTATCAGCCGCGGAGAGGCCAGGTCTTCGATAACTGCGGGACTTGGCAAATCCAACTGTCGTTCCACAATGGTATGACGTATTGCATTACTCCTGGCAATGCCATCATCCCTTTCTGCTGCTCCAGGTCGAGCGGGGATACGAGGGCGCGCAAGTTAGGAGGAAGGATTGCGCCAGGCATCGTGCGCAAGACTTTCCAGTGGCCTCTTCCGCGGGCGCATACAACCACGGAGCCTGAAGGCACCGCCATGCACGCGATTTCTCGCATTTCATTCCAAGCCTGATCGATGAAGCTCGCGCTGCGCAGGAATTCCATAAATTTCTCGCCTTGCTGGTCTCGCGGGAATTTCGCCATCGCATTCCAAATGGCCTGCACGACCGAGCGGTCGACCCAATAGGCGCCGAGTGTTCCCGCGGAGCCTTTTCGGCGGCCACCATCGTAGGCGCGGTAAAACTCCGCTGGACCTCGCAGCTCGACGATCTCGACAGGATCGAGAAGAGAATTGTCCTTCCAGATCTTCCAAGAGATTTCGGCTGCTATGTTATCCGCGGTGAAATCCTTGGTATCCGGTTTCCGAAATTGATTGCGGTGGTAAATCATCGACGCGTATTGAGGGCGCATTAACGGTTTCAGAAACTCGGTCGTCATTCTGTGAGGATCTGGCATAACATTCTCCGCTTCCCGGTGCTCCCAGGCTCGTCGAGGTGGCTCGGAGAATCTTAGCAGAGAGTCGTTCGCGCGTATCAATGGAAAGCTAGACCCCACCCTAGGCGCAAAAACAAAGACGCGCCGAGGTGGGGCACCCTGCCGGAGGAGAGATCACAGAGCTAGTGCGGGGCGTGAGTTGCCGGCGCGGAGGCTGCGTTTGTCTCGGCATGGTTTGATTCTGGCGGCGTGGTGGATGTGGGAAGGATCCTGCCTGGATTCTGCTTTGCCTGCTGGGGCAGGATCCATCGGGCATTGAGGACTGCGGGCTCGCGTTTTACTTTAAGGAGCGTGCCCTTGCGGCTGAAGGTGAGAGACCAGAGCATGGGGTGCGGGCGCGCGGCCTGATCGGTGAAGGTGACGATTGCGTCGCCCCGGAGAGTGACGATCATCTCCGCCAGCGGAGGAGCCGGACTGTCGAGCGCGGCGTTTCCGGTAAGCGGGCCCACGCTGGGATCGGCGCCGGTGAGAGCCGCATAGCATAGGCCGGTTTCGAGCCAGCCGTCATCCGGGTGGGGACCGTCTTCGCTGCGAATCTGGTTGAAGACGGCGACGGAGGAATCGTTGCTGGCCGCGGGAGAATAGAGCGAGTATCCGCGACGGAGAACGGGGATGAGGCGCAGGTGGCCTTTGCCGCGTGGGATGGACACCGAGAACATACTGCGGTCACCAGCGCCGTTGTCGCGCGTGAAGCGGAGGAGGAGGTGATTCGGCAGCGCGCGGCAGGCGACTTGCTGCCATTTCCAGTTGCCCTCGTTCAACTGGAAATTCTCCAAACCGGCGCGTTGCGCGATAGCAGATTGTGTGCTGGCTTCGAGTTGGCGGTCGGCTTCCGCCATCCGGTCGGGAGAGCGAAATTCGACATCGGTAGTGGCAGGCGGTTCGTCTTTGTCGAGGGGGAAGGCGGTTGCAGGGCCGGTCTGGATTGCGGTTCTTGCGCGATGTGGGTGCTGAAAGATCGAGAACCTGTGGTGTGAGGACTGCGCGGAAAGGGAGACGCAGAGAAATGCGGCTACGGCGGCAAGGCCGAAGGGGAATTTCGGAAATCGATCCATTCTCTGGCTAGAGTATCAAAGCGCGGGGAACAAAAACCCGCGGCTAAGGCCGCACTCAAGGGAAACGATAATTCAGGGACCTGAAAGTCCCTCCTCCCTCCGCATCACTGCGGAATACAGAGCACCAAAGAAAGAGGGCAGCCGGAAGCTGGCTGCCCTCGTGGATTCCAGGAGGATGTAAGGCGGCAATGGATATCACCACGGCCGCCTCTGCTGAATGATCAGGCGCCGGGACGCCGAACCGGACGGCGGGCCGGCGCGCGACGCACAGGAGCCTTCTTGGGCTGCGGCAACTGCACGAGACCGTCGGAAAGCACGATCTGTGCGGATGCTACGCCCCCGGGCCCCGAGGCCGGCACGGGCTTATAGGAACTGTAAGTGCCGTCCAGCTCGGGATCGTTGGGCAGGGTCTTGAATTGGAAGCCAGGCGTGGGTACCTCTTTGCCGGTAGCAGGCTTGGACAAGTTGACGATGAAGTCGGCTTTGTTGCTCTGCTGGGCATCCTGGGTGACGGCCACATCGATTTCCGACGCATTAGGCTCCAGCGTGATCTTGCGGGCGTGCGCGCCAGCCAGGGCAAGTTCGTGATCGACCTTGGCGACGTCGTCGGGCACGCCGTTCTGGTCGATGAACTGCTTCTGCTGCGCGACTTCATCGGGTACGGCGCGAATGGTCGCAGCGGGCATGGGGTTTTTGAGAGCGACGGTGAAGTCGTGGGTCACGCGCGGCGCGGTTTCAATGTGCACTGTCATTCCCGTGGAAGTGACGTTGGTGACAGTGCCGATCACGGGTGTGGCTTTGCCCTGCAAAACCGACCACAGTTTCTGCTGATCGTCGGGATTCCCGTTGGCCAGGATGTACTCCTTGTCCTCAAGATTGAGCGTGGTCAGGTCGGGAGTAGTGGCGACCACGTTGTGAGCAACCTCAGGCGGCGTGGGCGCGGGCGCGATCTTGAAGGTCGAGGGCGGGAAAACCGTGGCCTTGGCAGCGGCCTTGACGGCATCAAGGCCGTCGAGATTGCCATGGAAGCGCTTGTACCAGTACTCCAGCTGGGGCTCGATCTGGGCCTTGTAAGAGGCAGGCGCGAAATTCCAGACGCGGGCGAAGAACCAGATGGCGTCGGGCAGATTGCGGACCTCGGGCCGGGCTTCGACATAGGCCAGCTTCAGGGTGTCGATCAGAGCGGGGCCGGAAGATGTCTGGTCGGCCGGGTACATCATCAGTTCCTGGGTGTACTCTTTGACCGCGCCGGCGTAGTCTTTTTTGGAGGCGGTGTCATCCAGGGCAATTGCGGAGTGGAAGAAGGGATAGGCAACTGCGGTTTCGTTTTTCCAATCCTGATCGGAAACGTCGGCGGGTTTGGGCAAAGTGAGGCCTTTGTTGGCCAGTGTTGCAGCCTCGTCGCAGGGCTGGGGATTGGAAGCAATGCCGGTCTGGGCATTGATCGTCTGACCGCACTGCTGTTGCTTGATCATCACCGAGTAAAGGATCGCCTTCATATCGCTGGGATCGATCTGGAGCAGGCGGTTGCAGGCGCTGAGCTCCTTATCGAGATCATTCAACCCACGATATGTATCCATGAGCTGGTCGAGGACTTCCTTCTTAACCTGGCTCTGGGGATAGGTCTGGAGAAAGCTTTCCAGGGCGGCAGCTTTCTGTTGCGGATTGGTTTCTGAAACTGCAGTTTGGTAAGCGTTAAATTCCGCGGGCGGAAGGCTGACCTGGCTGCCACCGGCCGCCTGGGCGTACATTGTCGGCGTGCCGATAAAACCAAGGCTCGCCAATGCCATCGCAGACGCAAAGACTAGCTTCTTCATTGATCCGTTGCTCCTGGGAAATCCAAAATGGCGTTCAAAACTCACACGGCCGCTCACGGGGCGTGCAACCGGTTAGATGGCGGTTGAGCGCCGTGGGGACCGCACTCAACAATACCACGGCTTCCCGCGCGGTATTGCGAGGATTATAGAAAGCCCCGCCGCCTCTGACAAGAGAAAGAAGACGGAAATCGATGAGCCGACAGAAAATACGGACGCGAGGGGTGCCGATGCGGGACCGGAGCGGCAGGCAGCTCACTGCAGGAGGCGCACCAGTTCAGCTTGCTCGGCGAGGAAGGCGTCGTGGCCGTGGGCGCTGGTCATCTCGCGGTAGTCGCATTGCGCGCCGGCGGAACGAATGGTCTGGGCGAAGCGGCGCACGTCTTCCGGCGGGAAGAGCCAGTCGGTGCTGATGCCGATGAAGCTGAGGCGAGCGCGGATGCGGCCGTAGGCCTCTTCGGGGGTCGAATAGCCGCGCATGGGATCCCAGGTGTCCATGGTGCGAAGAATGGCGAGGTAAGAATTAGCGTCGAAGCGCTCGGTGAAACGATCTCCCTGGTAGTCGAGATAGCCAGCGATGTCGAAGCGTCCGCCGATGAGTCCGCCGCCCTGGTGGTCGAGGCTCCAGGGATCTTCTCCGCTGCGGTTGGGATTGCGGGCGAAGCGCTCTTCGAAGAGCGGTGCGGATTTGTAGCTGATCATGGCGATCTGGCGGGCCAGGGCGAGGCCGCGGCGCGGCGGGCGCTGGGGCAGATAGCGTCCGCCCAGCCATTCAGGATCGTGCTGGATGGCCTGGCGCTGAAGGTGGTTGAGTGCAAGACCCATGGCACAAAGAGGAGCGACGCCGATGATGAGGCCGCGCTCCACGCGATCGGGATTGAGGATGGCCCAGTCGAGCGCCTGCATGCCGCCGATGGAGCCGCCGAGGACGAGACGAAGCTTGCGAATGCCGAGCGAGTCGAGCAGGCGGGCCTGGGCGCGGACGTTGTCGCCAACGGATATGAGGGGAAAATCGGGGCCGTACACTTTGCCGGTTTCCGGATCGACGGAGCCGGGACCTGTGGAGCCGTAACAGGAACCCAGCATGTTGATGCAGATGACAAAGTCGTGTTCGAGCGAGAGGACGGCGCCGGGAGCGAAGACTTCAGGCCACCAGGAGCCGACGAGGGCCGAGCCCGAGAGCGCGTGACAGACGAGCACGGCATTGTCCCGCGCCGCATTGAGGCGGCCGTAGACCGCGTAATGCAGCGTGGGAGTAACGAGGGTGCGCCCGCACTCGAGGAGCAAATGCTCGCCGATGACGAAATCGCCTTCGTAGGTGGGCGACAGCGCAGGCTGTTTTGCCTGAGGTGCGCCGGTCCCGGTGCGGGTTTGAGTCATCACCCTCATTTTGCTACATGAGCCGCTCCCGCGGCTGCGGTGGCGGTGTGGCCGTTGGCGGCTTCGATGGCGCGATCGAGGTCGGCAATGATGTCGCGGACGTCTTCAATGCCGACGGAGAGGCGCACCATTTCAGGAGTGACGCCGGTAGCTGCCTGCTCTTCTTCGGAGAGCTGCTGGTGCGTGGTGGAAGCGGGATGAATGACCAGCGACTTGGCATCGCCGATGTTGGCCAGCATGGAGAAGAGCTCGAGGGTATCGATGAGCTTCTTGCCGGCTGCGTACCCGCCTTTGATTCCGAAGGTGACAAGCGCGGCCTGGCCGGAGGGGAGATATTTTCTGGCGCGCGAGAAATAGCGGCTGGATTCGAGCCCGGGGTAGTTGACCCACTCGACGCCGGGATGCTGCTCGAGGTGACGGGCCACGGCGAGCGCGTTCTGCGAGTGGCGCTCCATGCGCAGATGGAGGGTTTCGATACCTTGAAGAAGGAGGAAGGCGTTGAAGGGCGAAAGCGCGGCGCCGGTGTCGCGCAGGCCCTGCACGCGGGCTTTGAGGATGAAAGACAGCGGACCGAAGGCCTGGGTGTAAGAAAGGCCGTGGTAGGAGGGATCGGGCTCAGTGAAGTCACGGAAACGGCCGGACGCGGCCCAGTCAAATTTTCCGGCGTCGACGATGACGCCGCCAATGGAATTGCCGTGGCCGCCGAGGAATTTGGTGGCGGAGTTGATGACGATGTCCGCTCCCCACTCGATGGGTCGGCACAGCGCGGGCGAGGCGCAGGTGTTGTCGATGACCAGCGGCAGCTTGTTCTCGTGAGCGATGGAGGCGAGCGTCTCGACGTCGGCGATGTCGAGCTTGGGATTGCCGAGGGTTTCGGTGTAAAGCGCGCGGGTTTTGCTGTTGATGGCGGCGCGCAGACCACCGAAGTCGTCGGCATCGACGAAGCGGACTTTGATGCCGAGGCGCGGCAGGGTGTAGTGGAAGAGATTGTAGGTGCCACCGTAGAGCGAAGTGGTGGAGACGATTTCGTCGCCGGCGGCGGCGAGCGTGGTGAGAGCGAGAGTTTCCGCAGCCTGGCCGGATGCAGTGGCGAGCGCGGCGGCTCCCCCTTCGAGTGCGGCTACGCGCTTCTCGAAGACGTCGGTGGTGGGATTCATGATGCGGGTGTAGCTGTTGCCGAACTCCTGCAGCGCGAAGAGGCGGCCGGCATGGTCGGAATCCTGGAATACGTAGGAGGTGGTCTGGTAGATGGGGACGGCGCGGGCGCCAGTGGCCGGATCTGGGGACTGGCCGGCGTGGACGGCAAGGGTGGCGAAGTGACGCTGATCGGGCTCGGGCATATTTGCTCCTTGAAGTTGCGGTGAAACTTCAGATTTTGCGGCTGGCGGCGGGGAAGCTGGCCGCGGCTTAAAACACTAACGGCCCGAATCCCTTTGGGACCCGAGCCGCGAAACTTGAAGATCGGTTGCGCTCAGCGCATGTGCCGCTCAAGGTACGCGCGGACGGGTCCGCCCGGCATCCACATGCACATGGCCATGACCTCAATTCCGGAATTCGTTGAGTTCGGCATTAGAGGAAGTATCTAGGGCGGCGAGGTCGCGTGTCAAGAAAAAGTGCGTTCTTTTGGGACATCGAAGGAGGATTTATATGGAGTTGGGAGGTTCGCGCCGGCCCTACGGGACGGCGGGGCTGTGGTTGGCGCGCGGTTCCCGGGATTTCATCCCGGGCTATTTTCGATTCGTCCTTCCGGGACGAGTGGGCAAACGCGGCCTGCAATTTGCAATCGGTGGATTCGCCTAGTTGTTTATCCGAGGTCTTCCGGTTTCCAAACGTAGGCGCCGGGCTGGGGCAGGCCGATGTGGGCAAGGACACGGCAGACGAACTGGCGCGCTAGCTCGGTGGAGTCGGCGGTGTTGATGTAGAAGGCGGGGATGACGGGGAAGATGGTGGCGCCGGCTTCAGCGGCCAGGGTCATGTTGCGCAGGTGGATGCGGTTGAAGGGGGTTTCGCGCACGCAGAGGATGAGCGGGCGGCGCTCTTTCAGGGTGACGTCGGCGGCGCGGGCGATGAGCGAGTTGGCGAGGCCGAGGGCGATAGCGGCGAGCGTGCCCATGGAGCATGGAAGGACGATCATGCCGGCGGAAGGATGGCTGCCGCTGGCGATGGGCGCGCCGATATCGGCGTCGGAGTGTTGGATGGTTTTGGCAGGCGTGGCGGAGCCGAGGAGCTTTTCGAGGAGGTTGGTGCGGCCGGAGATTTGCAGCTCTTCCGCCAGCACGCGCAAGGAATTTTCTGAAGCGACGAAATGCACGCGTTCGACACGATCATCTGCTTCGAGGGCTCGGAGAAGCTCGCGGGCGAGAATTGCGCCGGAGGCGCCGGTGATGGCGACGGTTAAATGCAAGCTTCTAGCTCCTAGCTGCTAGCTTCTAGCTTCGGCGCTCAGCCTTCAGCTTTCAGCAAACGACTTCGGTGGCCAATCCCAGATCTCAAACTCGAAGCCTGGCCCGGCGTTCGCGCCGTAGGCGCATCGGTTGTTAGCCCCGCGCTTCAGCGTGGGGAAAGGCGCCCACGTTACCATCCCCGGAGTCCCGTAGGGACGGCGCCGGCTACGTTCACCCGAAAACATAACGCTCGTCGTATGCGATCCCACAATTGCGCAAAAGGGAGACAAACTCCTCCTCGAAATTTCGCTTGCGGTGATGCTCCTCCTGATTCTGAATGTATCTTTTCACAACTGGAACCTGCGAAGGACTCACGCTGAATGCGCCGTATCCCTCCTGCCAGGAAAAGCCATGCCCCATCCACCGGGAAGAGCTTCCTTTGAGTTTCTGAACCGTCGGGGCAAGCGCGATTGACGCCGGCAGGACAAAAAGCAGGTGAACGTGATTTGCCGTTCCGCCCGCAGCGATCAACGAAAATCCCTCGCCGCGGGCGATGCCGCCCAGATAAGCGTAGAGTTCAGTTGTGCGGGCAGCGGGAATCAAGGAGTGGCGATCTTTGGTGCTGAAGACACAATGAATGAAATTGCTTGCGTACGTGTGTGCCATGTTCCGTCGTCCCTACGGGACTCCCATTTTACAACTGGGACTCATACCCCACGCTGAAGCGCGGGGCTAACAAACATTGCGCCTACGGCGCGCGCCAACAGCGATGGTCGATCCCTGGTCTCAAAATCGAGACCAGGGGCACCCGGCGGTGCAGGCAGCGGGAATCAAGGAGTGGCGATCCTTGGTGCTGAAGATGCAATGAACGAAATTGGCTGCGTACGTGTGTGCCATGTTCCGTCGTCCCTACGGGACTCCCATTCTACAACTGGGACTCGTACCCCACGCTGAAGCGCGGGGCTAACAAACATTGCGCCTACGGCGCGGGTAGCCTACCGGTGCGAAAATGCGAACGCGTTTTTTACCCGGCGAACCCGTAAAACTCATCGATTTCTTCATGATATTCACACAGAAAACTGTCCAATGCTTCGTAACTGGGATTGCGAATCGCCAAATCTAGATCCGAAGTCTTCTCAAACTTGATATTCAGCGCCCGCTGAAGGGCATCCATTCTTGACTCGATCCCGCCTTGCCTGCTGGAAAAAACAATGTCGTCCGGGTCGAACCCCCTCAAAACAATATGCACGCGGAAGGTACTGAAAATCAGATCAAAAGAACGCCAGTGACTATCGGAGCGCCCGCGCATTCCGGTAACTTGCGGACGCAGATTCCGCATTGTCCACGGTAGCCGTTTCTTCAGACGCGCGATTGGTGGCTTCTCTGCCACGGGTCTCGCATTACGGCGTGGTCGGCGAATCAGATATCTGAACAACGGGCCAAGAGCCGCATCAAACAATTTCGTCTTCCCACACTTGGTCTTCATCCTCCCAGGACCCGTTTGAAGATCGCGTCCACGTTGCCTAACTGGCGTTCGTAATCGAAGGTGCGGGCTAGTTTTTCGGGAGTTAGCAGCGCTGTGATTTCGGGGTCGCGGGAGACTTCTTCGCGGAACTTCAGGTCTTCTTTCCAGGCACGCATGGCGTGCGATTGCACTAACCGATAGGCGTCTTCACGCATCATGCCGGCTTCGGCGAGATCGAGCAATAACTGGCCGCTGAAGATGAGGCCGCTCGAGCTTTCCAGGTTCTTCTTCATGCGCTCGGGGTAGACGATGAGGCGGTCGATGAGGTCGGTGGTCTTGGCCAGCAGGTAGTCGATGAGGATGGTCGAGTCGGGGAAGATGATGCGCTCGACGGACGAATGCGAGATGTCGCGCTCATGCCAGAGCGGGATGTTTTCGAAGGCCGCCTGGGCGTTGCCGCGGATGACGCGGGCGAGGCCGCTGATCTGTTCCGAAGTAATCGGGTTTTTCTTGTGCGGCATGGCGGAGGAGCCTTTTTGCTTTTCGCTGAAGTACTCCTGCGCCTCGCGCACCTCGGTGCGCTGCAGGTGGCGGACTTCGACGGCGACTTTGTCGAGCGTGCCGGCGAGTACGGCGAGTGTGGCGATGTAGGCGGCGTGGCGGTCGCGCTGGATGACCTGGGAGGCGATGGGCGCGGGCTTGAGGCCGAGGCGCGCGCAGATGCGCTCTTCATGCTCGGGCTTGAGATGGCCGAAGGTACCGACGGCACCGGAGAGCTTGCCGACGCGCATGTCTTCGGCGGCGGCATCGAAGCGGCGAAGGTTGCGCTCCATCTCCGAGAACCAGTTGAGCAGCTTGAGGCCGAAGGTGGTGGGCTCGGCGTGGATGCCGTGGGTGCGGCCGATGATGGGCGTGTGCTTGAATTCGAGGGCGCGGCGCTTGAGGACTTCAGAGAAAGCGAGGATGCCTTCGCGGATGAGCGTGGAGGCTTCGCAGATCTGGAGGGCCTGCGCGGTGTCAACGATGTCATTGGAAGTGAGGCCGTAGTGCAGCCAGCGGGACTGGCCGTCCAGGCCTTGGTCTTTTAAGCTTTCCGCCACTGCCGTTGTGAAGGCGATGACGTCGTGGCGGACTTCGGCTTCGATTTCGGCAACGCGCTCGGCGGAGACGGTGGCCTTGTTGGCGATGGCTTCAGCCGCTTCTTGGGGAATGACGCCGAATTCCGCGAGCACGGCGCTGGCGGCGGACTCGACGCGAAGCCAGCAGCGGTATTTGTTTTCTTCAGTCCAGATGCGGCCCATTTCCGGGCGGGTGTAGCGGTCGATCAAGAGCAGCTCTCCTTGTAAGCGGCTATTTGCTCCTAGCCGGTAACTCGTAGCCGGTAGCCTGTAGCTAATAGCCGGTAGCCAGTAGCTCGTAGCTTGTAGCCATCAGCTTTCATCTGTCATTACCTGCTACCGGCTACAGGCTACCGGCTAATGGCTTCTGCTGCAGCCAACTCTCAATTGTACGAGGCGAATTGCTCAGCCGCGGGGAATGCCGAGGCGGCGGTGGAGTTCGTCGAAGAGGAGGCCGCGGCCGGGGGTATAGGGCTGGAACCACTCGCCGTCGATGACGAGCTGGGGGATGGCGCGCTTGCCTACGTGGCGGATGATTTCGGCAGAGGCGGAGGGATCGGCGTCAATGTTGACTTCGGTGTACGGAATACCGTGGGCATCGAGGAATTGCTTGGCGGCGCGGCAGTCGCGGCACCACCGGGAGGTATAAACCTGGACCTTCACCCGGTCATTGTACTGCGCGGGTGCGGATGGTATATGTGACGGATGACCGCAGCGGAGATAAAGGATTTGCTCAGGCTGGAGCCGCACCCGATCGAGGGCGGGCACTTCCGGCAGACTTGGGTTTCGACGGAGACAGTGGCACTGGAGCGGGGAGTGCGCGCGGTGGGAACGGCGATCTATTACCTGCTTGAACCGGGCGCGTTCTCGGAGATGCATGCGCTCGAATCGGACGAGGTTTTCCATTTTTATCTGGGCGATCCGGTGGAGATGCTGCAGCTTTATCCGAATGGCGACTCCTCGGTTTTTGTGCTGGGGCCGGACCTGGCTGCGGGGCAGCATGTGCAGTTGATCGTGCCGGCAGGGGTGTGGCAGGGGACGCGCCTGGTTGAGGGCGGCAAGGTGGCGCTGCTGGGGTGCACGGTTTCGCCGGGGTTCGATTATGCGGATTATCGTGGCGGGAATTATGCGGAGCTCAAGGAGAAGTGGCCGGAGCGGGAGGAGTGGATCCGGGCGCTGACGAGACGTTAGTCTTTGGCCCGGTACATTTGAATCGCGCAGTGATCGATCCCGGGTCCCATAATCGGGACCTGGGGCACACACGCTTGTGCGAGATCCGGCAGCGAGAAGCCTAGCGGCCGGAACGAATTGGCTTGCCCTTTTCGTCGCAGGGCTCGGTGGAGATGACTTCGGCGGACTGGCATTTGAATTTGCCGGAGAGCCCGACGCTCGATTGAATGCTTACGAGCAGAAGATTCGGTTGGGGATCTTCGGAAGCGCCGCCGCGACGCGGAGTGCGCGGAGGTTCGATGCCGAAGTCGAAGTCGGCGATGCAGTTCTGGTACCAGAAATTCGATAGCTGAAGACCGTCGATGTTGCGGAATCGCAGGCGGACGAGAGTGTGCTTGTTCAGGACGAAGCGCCCTTCCGGCGTGAGGTCGTCTGTGCGTTCAAAGACGTGGATGGTCATTTCGAGAGCGGGCGATTCGGAGCCGGCGACCCAGGGTTCGCCGTCGGCAACGCTCAAACGCAGATCGAGGATTTCGGCATCCTGAAACGACGGCCAAAATCCGAAAACATCGGTGATCTTATAGCTATTTTTGATGTGTGGTGAGGGATCGAATTTTTCCATCGAGGCCTTCTTGCTCAGGATCATCTTATCGCCTCTCGCGGAAGAAGCTGCGCAGCAACTCGGCGGCCTCTTCGGCGCCGCTTCCCTGCTCTACCCACATCTGGTGGTTGAGCTTGGGGTGATTGATGACGGAGAGCACGGAGCCGCAGGCGCCGGCCTTGGGGTCGGGCGTGGCGAAGACAAGGCGGTCGATGCGGGCGTGAATCATGGCGCCGGCGCACATTGCGCATGGTTCGAGCGTGACGTAGAGGGTGCAGCCGTTGAGACGGTAATTGCCGAGGGCTGTGGCGGCTGCGCGCAGGACGCTGATCTCCGCGTGGGCGGTAGGGTCGTTATCGCGCAGGATGCGGTTCTGGCCGCGGGCGATGATTTCGTCGTCGTGGACGATGATGGCGCCAATAGGGACCTCGCCGGCCTCCGCGGCGAGGCGGGCTTCAGCGAGGGCAGCCTGCATGAAGCTGAGGCTGGTCACAGTGATAGCTCGGCCTCGCGTAATCGGTTGAAGTTCACAACCGGCAGTTTTCGCGACTCCAGTAAGCCGCATAGGGGCCAGTCCGTAGTCAGAATTACATGATTCGAAGCCAACCTGGTGAGAGCTGAGTCGGTCAACCCAAATCGAAAGGCAACTGGATCGGATGCCAGGTTGCAAGAGGGCTCATAGGCTTCGTGGATCAGAAGAATCTGTTTTGAGAAAAACTCAGACCATCGTTCCCTGATCCAACTGGGCAATGAATTAGCGAGATTTGAAACCTCGGTGAGGACATGTGGCGTAGTCCACAGCGTGGAAAAGAGATTAAGTGTCTCGGACAGAAGAAGCAAGTCTCCGGCCTCAAAGCTGTTGAGCCGCTTGAAAGTGTTGAGCAGCAACGGATCGAACTTGCAACACCAGGCAAGGAGCAGCAGATTGGAATCGAGGATTGCCGATTTACCCAAATGGGACTTGAGCAGAGGATGCTCCGCGAGTTTCATGCGGCACGCTGTTTTAAAGCAACGAATTTGCCGTCCGTGCCATCGACAATCACAACCTTGGCAATTCGATCGAGGCCGAAGGGGTTCGCGGAAAAACCCTGCAGAGATGAACCTCCGGGAATACTGAAGGTGATAGCCCAGTCCTCTCCGGCACGTTCGATCTCTTCCAGGCGTATCTCGTCCGGTTTGGCAACATCGGGCATAAGTTCGACCATATGCGCTCGCGCCGCCTGGATGGCTTGCTTCACCGTCAAGGACATCTCACTTCCTCCGATGTCGGATTCTAGCCGATTTTACCACCCTGCGGGCTGCTGCTGAGTCATGCAGTGGAGCGCGCCGAGGCCCCAGATGAGGTCGACGCAGTGGACGCCGATCACGTCGCGGCCGGGAAAAACTTCGGCGAGGATGTTGAGGGCGACGCGGTCGTTGCGGTCGTGGAAAGTGGGCACGAGCACGACGCCGTTGGCGAGGTAGAAATTGGCGTAGCTGGCGGGGACGCGCTGATTGCGGAAGACGATGGGGCGGGGCATGGGCAGCTCGACGATGGTGAATTGCCTGCCGGCGACAGTGCGGGCGGTCTTGAGGCGCGCGAGATTTTCGGCGAGCGGGGCGTGATTCGGATCGGAGGTGTCCGGCTCGACGGCAGCGATGATGACATCGGGCGCGGCGAAGCGGGCGATGTCGTCGATATGGCCGTGGGTGTCGTCGCCGGCGATGCCGCGGTTGAGCCAGAGAACCTGGTCGATGCCGAGGAAGTCGTGAAAAGCGCGTTCGAGTTGCTCGCGGCCGATGCCGGGGTTGCGCTGCTGGACTTCACTGAGCAGGCATTCTTCGCTGGTGAGCAGCGAGCCGGCGCCGTTGGCGTCGATGGAGCCGCCTTCGAGGACGAGGCGGTTGTTCGTACCGTCGCGGTTTTGGATGGAGGGTTCCCATGCGGGGAGACGGAGCAGGGCGGAGATCCGGCCGGGCAACTTGTCGTCGAGGGGCCAGTCAGAATATTTGGCCCAGCCATTGAAGCGCCAGTTCGTAAGGCCTACGCGGCCCTCCGGGTTTCGGACGAAGATGGGGCCGGAGTCGCGGGTCCAGCCGCGGTCGGTGGGCCACTGGTGGAAGCGGACCTGATCAAGATTGGCGCAGGCGCGGCGCAACATGCCGGTGACACGCTGCTCGGTCCTGGCGTCTTCGACGATGAGCTCGACGCGCTCGTTTTCGGCGAGGAGGCGCACGATTTCCGCGTAGAGCCACGGGATGGACTGGAATTTGCCGGGCCAGTCTTCAGGGTTATGCGGCCAGGCGAGCCAGGTGGAAGAGTGCGGCTCCCACTCGGCGGGCATGCGGTAGCCGAGCTCGCGCGGCGTCTTCGCAGGAGGACCGGAGGTCGTCATCCTTTTGAATCCGGCTTTTGCTCGCGATGGTGGTGGGGGTCGATGAAGCGGCGGGTGATGGGGGCGTAGGCGTCAATGCGGCGGTCGCGCAGGAAGGGCCAGTTGCGTCGCGTGTCTTCGAGAAGCGCAAGATCGACTTCGGCAATGAGAATTTCTTCGGCGTCGTGCGCGGCTTTGGCGATGATGCGGCCGAAAGGATCAGCTACGAAGCTCCCTCCCCAGAAATCGAGGCCGGGGCCGGAGGCGCGATTGCCGAGCACGTCGCCCTGCTCGTGGCCTACGCGGTTGGCGGCAGCGACGTAGACCCCGTTGGCGATAGCGTGGGCGCGCTGGATGGTCTGCCAGGCGTCGTGTTGAGCGGCGCCGAATTCATCTTTCTCCGCCGGATGCCAGCCGATGGCGGTGGGATAAAAAAGGACTTCAGCGCCCTGTAGCGCAGTGAGGCGGGCGCCTTCGGGATACCACTGGTCCCAGCAGACGAGCGTGCCGATGCGGCCGAAGTGGGTTTCGGTGGAGTGGAAGCCGAGATCGCCGGGAGCGAAGTAGTACTTCTCGTAATAGAGCGGATCGTCGGGAATATGCATCTTGCGATAGGTGCCGGCGATGGCGCCGTCTGAATCGAGCGTGACGGCGGTGTTGTGATAGAGGCCCGCGGCGCGGCGCTCAAAGAGCGAGGCCACGATGGCGACGCCGACGTCGCCAGCTACCGCCGCGAGCCGCTCGGTGGATGGGCCAGGAATGGGCTCGGCGAGATCGAAGAGGCGGAGGTCTTCGCGCTGGCAGAAGTATTGCGCGCGGAACAGCTCAGGAAGGCAGACGATGTTCGCGCCGCGAGCGGCCGCCTCGCGGATGCGGTCGATGGCGGCGTCGAAGTTGGCCTCAGGGTCAGGCCCCATGCGCATCTGCACCAGGCCGATTTTGTAGTTACGTGAGCTGGCCATCGCGCGGCGACGGTTCTCCTTTTAATTTGCGGTAAATAGAACCCCAGGCCACACCCGCGGGGTACCAAGCCAACCGGACTGATCGCGCGGGAGAACGTACCAGATCTCTGCCTGAATCATTCTAATCCGACCAGCAGGCGATGCCCGGCCTCAATCCGCGGCGGCGGAGAGACCCACGGGCCCATAGAGTGCAGCTCAGAATTCAGAAACCTAGGTTTCGAGGATGAGCACCGCGGCAGCAATGGCGGTGGTCCACTTGCCGCGACGGTCACCCACAGCAGATTGGGTCATGTTACTGGTGCGAACAATCTTGTTGGAGATGCGGTAAATCTCCTTTTTCTCGTCCCAGCTCGTGTCGGGATCGAACTCGACATTGAGGGTGGTGGCGAGCATTTCTGCGGCGAGTTCCTCGGCGTATTCGCCGGCCTGCTCCTCGGTTTCGCCGAAACTGTGGTGCTCGCTGAGATAGCCGTAGGTGTTGCGGTCAGCGGGAATCGCAACGCCGATGCTGGAGGCAATGAGGCGGTGCGGCTCGCGAGTGGAGTTCTCGGCGATCACCGCAAAGACCACTTCGCCGTCGCTGAGGTAGGTGAGGCCCTGCTTGCGTGGAATCACTTTGCACTGGGGCGGAAAAATGGATGAAACGCGCACCAGGTTCTGCGAAGCGATGCCGGCATCCCGAAGCGCGAGCTCAAAGGACGTCAGCCGATCCTTGTGTTTGCCCACGCCCTTGGTGAAGAAAAGTCTCTTCGGGACCATGTTCTTGCCCAATTTCGATGTAGCCTCCGTGGCGAATGAGATGAATTTTCAGGACGTTCCCGGTAGAGTCTATCGCATTCTGGTGGTGCGGAACAGGGTTGCAGAGGAATTCATGCTGCGTTTATTTTGCCAAGCGGTGGAAGGCGGTGGCGAGAGGACGGCGCGCGAAGGCTCCGAGACGGCCGGGCGGAGAAATTCGCCGTAGGGCAGGCGAAACTTTCAGGTTGGCGGAGGGTTTTATGACTCATGAAACGGATGACGGCAGTGGGGACGGGTTTAATTTGCGCCACGATGGTATTTGGCTACGGCGCGGCGCAGGCGCAGGTTTCGCAGCAGGACCAGGGCGGGTTGTCAGGGCCCGTGGCGCCGCAGGATCAGGGCGGGCCGCCTCCGCCACCCATGGCGGTAGCGCCGCCGCCGGTGTATGAAGGGCCGGTGGTACTGGAGTGGACGCCGCCGGCGCTGCAGTATTTGAGCGCGCACGCGTCGATGAAGGAGAGCTTCACGCTGGACCGCACCATGCTGGCCGCGGCGGCGGGAATGCTGCCGGATTCGGACGGCGATGCCAGGGTGGCGATCAACCGGTTGGATGGGGTAAGCGTGCACATGCTGCGCTTTCCCGACGACGGGGCAATCGACGAGGATGCTGTGGCGTCGATTCGCGCGGCGTATCACCTGCGCGGCTGGAAGCACCTGGTGACGACGACCGATGCCGGCGGGCCGGTGCACAACAACACCACCGATGTGTGGATGGTGCTGGACGGCGTGAACGTGCGCGGCGCGGTGGTGCTGGCGGAGACGCCAAAGAGCGTGACGCTGGTGACGGTTGCGGGGAACATCAGCCCGGTGGATCTGCTGCACCTGCGTGGGCATTTCGGGATTCCGCAGTTTGATCAGGACCACTTCGGGGACAGGGATCGGCGATAAGGATCGCCTTCAACACCGCGCACAGATCCCGGACGTTCCAGGTGGACTCGCCGAAGTACTGCGGCGGTGATCCATTTCATTCAGGTTCGCCGCTGTGCAATTCCTTCTCGCTGGTGCGCTGGAATTGCCACCTGAAAATCCAAGGTGTTAGCCTCATCCTTTGGATTGCTCAGGAAAGGGACCCCCTTCAAAACACCATGCAGAATGCCTATAACGGGCTGGAATTGCCGAAGAACGGCGAGCCCATCGAGTATCGCAACGGGCAATTTGAGGTGCCCGATCATCCCATCATCCCATTCATTGAGGGCGACGGCACCGGCCGCGACATCTGGAGGGCTTCGCAGCGCGTTTTTGACGCCGCGGTGGAGAAGGCTTTCGGCGGCAAGCGCGCCATCCGCTGGTTTGAGATTTATGCGGGCGAAAAAGCCTACAGGAAATTCGATACCTGGCTGCCCGACGACTCGGTGGCCGCGGCGCGCGACCTGCGGGTTTCCATCAAGGGGCCGCTGACCACGCCCGTAGGCGGAGGCATTCGCTCGCTGAACGTGGCGCTGCGGCAGATTCTGGATCTTTATGCTTGCGTGCGACCGGTGAAGTACTACCAGGGCGTGCCCAGCCCGGTGAAGCATCCGGAGCAGGTGAACATTGTTATCTTCCGCGAAAACACGGAGGATGTGTATTCCGGCATCGAGTTCAAGCAGGGTACGCCGGATGCGGCCAGGCTCATCAGCTTTCTCAACGACGAGATGTTGAAAGGCGGCAAGAAGAAAGTCCGCACGGATTCGGGCGTGGGCATCAAGCCGATCTCGATTTTCGGAACCAAGCGCCTGGTGCGGTACGCCATCCGGCATGCGCTTGAGACGGGGCGCAAGACGGTGACGCTGGTGCACAAGGGGAACATCCAGAAGTTCACCGAGGGTGCGTTCCGCGAGTGGGGCTACGAGGTGGCGGCGCAGGAGTTTCGCGAGCAAACAGTGACGGAACGGGAGAGCTGGATTCTGGGCAATGTGGAGACAAACCCTGGCATTTCGATTGAGCAGAATGCCATGCTGATTGAGCCGGGAATGGAGTTTGCGCCGCAGGCTTTCCGCGATTCAATTTGCGCGGAAGTGAAGTCGGTGCTGGACGCGATCGGCAAGACGCACGGGCACGGCGTCTGGAAGAAGAAGGTTCTGGTGAACGATCGCATCGCCGATTCGATCTTCCAGCAGATCATCATCCGGCCCGCGGATTACAGCGTGCTGGCGACGTCGAACCTGAACGGCGATTACATTTCCGACGCGGCCGCGGCGCAGGTGGGCGGGCTGGGCATTGCGCCGGGCGCGAATATCGGCGACGGATTCGCGGTGTTTGAAGCGACGCACGGGACGGCGCCTAAGTATGCAGACAAGGACATGATCAATCCTGGATCGGTGATTCTTTCCGGCGTGATGATGCTGGAGTTCATCGGCTGGAAGGAAGCGGCGAAGCTGATCGAGACGGCGATGGAAAAGACGATTCTGCAGAAGACCGTGACATATGATTTCGAGCGGCAGACGGCGGGAGCGACGAAGGTGGGGACGAGCGAGTTCGCGACGCGGATTATTGGAAACATGTAATCAGAGATCAGGGATCGTCCGGTGTGAAGTTTTTCGAATGGTTTAGGAGAGTTGGAATGAGGAAAAAAGTCAGTATTGTTGGCGCGGGGAATGTGGGAGCTACTGCGGCGCACTGGATTGCGGCCAAGGAACTGGCCGATGTGGTATTGATCGACGTGGTGGAAGGGATACCGCAGGGCAAGGCGCTGGACCTGCTGGAAGCGATGCCGATCGAGAAGCGCGACGTGAATGTGGCGGGATCGAATGACTATGCGGCTACCGCCAACTCGGACATCGTCATCATCACGGCCGGGATTCCGCGCAAACCAGGGATGAGCCGCGACGATCTGCTGCACACCAATTACAAGATCATGTCGGACGTGGTGCAGAAGGTGGTGGCGCAGTCGCCGGAGTCGATTCTGATTATTGTTTCGAACCCGCTGGACGCGATGGCGCAGACGGCGTTCCGGCAGGCGGGGTTCAACCGCGAGCGCGTGATCGGCATGGCCGGCGTGCTGGATTCGGCGCGCTTCCGCACGTTTATTGCGGCGGAACTGAACGTGAGCGTGGAGAACGTAACTGCATTCGTGCTGGGCGGGCACGGCGACACCATGGTTCCGCTGGCGCGCTACTCGACAGTGGCGGGTATTCCCATTACCGAATTGATTGCGCCGGACCGGCTGGCGGCGCTGGTGCAGCGCACCCGCGATGGCGGCGCCGAGATTGTGAAATATCTGAAGACGGGCAGCGCCTACTACGCGCCTTCATCGGCGACGGTGGAGATGGTGGAGGCGATTCTGAAGGACAAAAAGAAGATTCTGCCCTGCGCCGCTTATCTCGAAGGCGAGTACGGGATCAAGGGCTACTACATCGGCGTGCCCTGCAAGCTGGGCGCCGGGGGCCTCGAAAAGATCATCGAGATCAAGCTGACGCCGGAAGAAGATGAGGCGCTGAAAAAGAGCGCAGCGGCGGTAAAGGAGCTTTGCGCGGTGATCGGGGTGTAAGCGCTGCTGCGCCAAGCTGCTTCACCCCAAAACAACCACCGGCTGAAACAGGGTGCCCGCCACCCGCTTCGCAATGGCCACCAGATCTCGCTGGCCCGCAAACACCTTCACTACCGACGCGCGGGAAAACTCCGGCAAGTTCGCCTGCGCTCCATTTCGCAATCGCCCCAGCGCTACCGGATCGCCGGTCACCGCCGGCAACTCCGGCAGCAACGCGCGCGGGTGCACGCACAAACGCTCCAGCGCCTCCGTGTTTCCGGCCAGCGGTTCCAGTTCATCGATCCTGCGCGCCTGCGCCAGTGTGAAGGGCCCAGCCTGCGTCCGCCGAAGGCGGCTCAGGTGCGCTCCAAAGCCCAGATCACTCCCCATCTCATGCGCTACCGATCGCACATAGCCCCCTGCGCTGATGCTCATCGTGAAGCTGGCCTCTGCTCCATCCAGCGAGGCGATCTCAAACGACGCGATGTTGATCTTCACCGGCTTCAGCTCCGGCGTTTCGCCCTTACGCGCGAGTTTGTAAGCCGGGGTGCCGGCAATCTTTTTTGCGGAGAACGCCGGCGGCATCTGTTCCATCTCGCCGCGAAAGCGCGCTGCTGCTTCCCGCACCCGCTCCAGCTTCAGCGCGGCCGCCGCCTCCGCAATGCGGTCTGGCCCATCCGCATCGCCATCCGCATCGTAAGTATTCGTCGCCAACCCAAACCGGATCGTGCCCTCATAACTCTTCTCCGCCGTCGAGAAAAACTGCGCCAGCCGCGTGAACTTCCCCATCAACAGCGGCAGTACGCCCGTCGCCATCGGATCCAGCGTTCCCAGGTGGCCAATCGACTTCTCGTCGGCGATCCTGCGCATCCGTGCCACCACATCGTGGCTGGTGATCCCCACAGGTTTGTCGATGACAAGAAGGCCGTTCATTTCCCTACTCTACGGCATCGCCACTGCGCCACTCATCCGGGCACGCCTCCCTGGTCGGTCCCGGAATTTGTCAACCCCTCACTTCAAAAAATAGTTTGTAAGTTACTGAAAACACAGCTTAAAATTCTTTCGCCATTTTGCCGATTAATTCTCGCATTTCGCTAACCTTGAATCATGCTTACAAACCACGCTCTCCCATCGGGTTTTGGAACCGGGCATTGGCGTCTCTTCGCGGCCTTCAGGCCACGGCGGAACCGCGAATCATGCGACGCCGCATCGAGTCGCGCCGCCAGCACCGCTGAGACACGTTCCGTTTTTATCGCGCCGCCGATTTCAGATTGCCCGCTCTCGATCGGCCGCAGAAATCTGTCGCAGGCAGGTTTTTGGCGTTTTTCATTTTTGCCTGTACGGCTGTATAGCCCTCGTAAGGATCACGTATTCAATAGTTTAGGCACTTACAGAAATACAATCGTTGATTCGATACAAACTGTACTCCTGTACGGCAGTACGATCCGCTGCCATCGACAGCAGAGCAGCTTGTAACAATTTCCTTCCATTGTGGCTTTCTTCAACAGGAAGAGGTCTTCATAAATGGAACTCAAAGTCGTTCATCTGGATGGAGTGAAGTTCGAAGTGCAGGCGCGCTCGCACTCAATCGTCTGCGATCAGCCCGCCGATAACGGCGGCGAAGATGCGGGAATGACGCCACCGGAACTACTCCTTGCTTCGCTGGGGACGTGCGCGGGATTTTATGCCGTGCAATATCTGAAAACCCGCAATTTGCCTCAGTCCGGCCTCGAGGTCACGGTCGCAGCAGAAAAACTGAAACAGCCGGGCCGGGTCGGCAATTTCAAAATCCGCGTAGTCTGCCCGGTTGAACTTACCCCCGAGCAACAGGAGGGCCTGATGCGCTCGGTGCATCATTGCACCATTCACAACACGCTCCTTTCGCCGCCAAACATAGACATCGAGCTCACGGTTCCCGCACCAGCAGCCCGCTGAATCATTTCATGCTCGGCAATTGCGCCGCCGCCATTCTCCCCGGCGGCGCGCAATCCCTCATTAGCCTCGCAACGGACAACCTCGCTGCCGGTTGCACACATCAAATCCGTGTTGGCGGCACGTCAACGCCGAGATCCGATTGCGCAAATCTCACAACAATTTCTTTTCTCCCGACCGCCGTTTTGACCAGCACGCTGGCACCTGTTTCTCCTCGGGGGAGTAGGTGCCCGCATGACTCGCGCCTTAATTCCTCTGTCAACATATCGCGTGCAGTTCAACAAAGATTTCCGTTTCGTGGATTGCCGCGACATCGTACCCTACCTGCACATGCTTGGCATCGGCGCGTTGTATTCCTCGCCTCGTTTCAGGGCGAGAAGAGGCAGCGAGCATGGATACGATGTGGCCAGTCCGCTGCGCGTCAATTCTGAAGTTGGAACAGACGAGGAGTTTGCCGAGCTCTGCACCAAGCTAAGCGACTATGCCCTCGGACTGGTGCTCGATATAGTCCCCAATCACATGGCCGCCAGCCACGAGAATCCCTGGTGGATGGACGTCCTTGAAAATGGCCGCTCGTCTCCTTACGCGCACTACTTCGATATTGAATGGCATCCCACCGTCTCCAAGGCAGCCTTCCTGCCCGACAACAGGGTGCTTCTCCCTATTCTCGGCGACTTATACGGAAATGTGCTGGAACGCGGCGAACTCACTCTCGGCGTTGACGAGACGGGATTTTTTCTTCGCTATTACGACCACAAAACTCCTCTCGATCCGGCGTCGTACGAAGATATTCTCGAGGTCTGGCTCAATCAGTTGGCGAGCGAGCATCCCCAACAGGGCGAAGTTATCGACGAACTAGAGAACGTTCGTTTGCTCGTACGCGGCATCCCTCCGAATTCAACAACCGATTCCGAGCAGATTGCGCCAAGGCTGAATGAGGGGCGAAAAGCGAAACAGCGCATCTTCGAGGTTTACCGTGACTATCCTGAAGCGCGCACGGCTTTTGACGCCACCATGCGGCGAATCGGTGAGGAACCAGAACGCCTGCACGCGCTCCTGGAAAAACAGGCGTTCCGGCTGGCCTTCTGGAAGATGGCGCACGAGGAAATCAATTACCGCCGCTTCTTCGACATTAATGACCTGGTCTGCCTCCGGGTTGAAGAAGAAGATGTTTTCGCGGCACGCCACCACGTAATCATTCAACTCATCGCCGAGAAAAAAGTGACGGGACTGCGCGTGGACCACATCGACGGCCTGTATGATCCCGAAACTTACCTTGAGCAACTCCAATCTGCCGCTGCAAACGCAGCTTCGCAGCCAGTCTACTCAGTAGTAGAGAAAATCCTGGGCAGAGATGAATGTCTGCCTCGCACCTGGAAAACCTGCGGAACAACCGGATACGACTTTCTCAACGCGGTAAACGGAATCATGGTCGAGGCGGAAGGATTGCGCAGCATCGAAGCCACCTACGCTCGCTTCACCGGCAGCAAAGAATCGTTTGCCGACGTAAGCTATACCCGCAACAAGCAGGTCATGCGGGAACTGTTCGCAGCCGAAGTGCAGGCCCTCGGAAATCGCCTCGGCAGGCTGGCGGCCCAGGACCCGAAGGCTCGCGACGTACCTCTCTCTCAGATCATTGCGGCGATGGTGGAGATCACGGCCTGCCTGCGTGTCTACCGCACATATATCCGTAGCTTTGACGTGAGCCGCACCGATCGCTCCACGTTAGAGCAAACTCTCGAATGTGCGCGCCGCCGCAGTTCCACAGATGAGATTGGAGATCCTGCATTTGAGTTTCTGCGGCGGGTGTTACTTCTTGAGCCCATTCCGCCGCATGACAAGACGCGCGAGGAATACCTGACATTCGTGAGGCGGTGGCAGCAGTTCAGCGGTCCGGTAATCGCCAAAGGCCTTGAAGACACGGCGGGCTACGTACATAACAGCCTTATTTCGGTGAACGAGGTCGGCGGAGACTCGCAGCGCGAAAGGCCTCCGATGGATGCAGCCGAGTTTCACCAGTTCCTGCAGAATCGGCTGCGGCATTGGCCGCACACGATGAATGCCACTTCAACCCACGACACCAAACGCAGTGAAGATGTACGGGCGCGCATCAACGTTCTATCCGAGTTCCCTCAAGAGTGGGAGAAATGCCTGGCACGCTGGAGCAAGCTGAACCGTCGGCACAAAACGGAAGTAGATGGAATCGAAGTTCCCACTCCTGCCGAAGAGTCGCTCCTGTACCAGACCTTGCTTGGCGCATGGCCTTTTGACGCAAGCGAAGAACATGCATTTCTTGAGCGGGTGCAGCAGTTTCTCACCAAGGCGGTGCGCGAGGCCAAAGTCTATTCCCGTTGGACTCAGCAGAATGAGCCCCATGAAAAGGCGTGGCTCAGCTTTGCCGCGGAGATCTTCAATTCCAGCGCTGGATCCTTTCGCCAGGAGTTCTTGCGTTTTCAACGAAAGATCGCCTGGCACGGCGCTCTCAATTCCCTATCGCAACTCCTCATTAAGATCACGGCTCCAGGCGTGCCCGATTTTTATCAGGGCTCTGAGCTTTGGGATCTGAGTCTGGTCGATCCTGACAATCGACGACCGGTCGATTTTCGCAAGCGGATTCAGATGCTGGAAGACTTGCGAAAGGAACAGAGTGCCCGTCCGCGAAGACTTTTGCGAGAAATCCTGACCGGCTGGCGGGACGGGCGGGTCAAACTATATGTCACTGACAAGGCGCTCGAATTCCGCCGGTTGCGAGCCAGTGTTTACGAAGACGGAGATTATCTGCCACTTGACTGCTGCGGTGTGTGGCAGTCAAACGTGTTTGCTTTTGCACGCAAAAAGAAAGAACATTGGTGCTTGACCATCGTGCCCCGCTTCACCACCCGGCTTGCTCCGTCGGGCAGAATGCCGCTGGGCAGCACAGTCTGGCAGGACACGTTTATATCGCTGCCGGATCATGCTCCCCAGTCGTGGCAGAGCATGTTGACTAGTGACAAGATCTCTGCCGGATCCGAGACAGGCGGGAAGCGGGCACTCAGGCTATCGGACATTCTCGACCACTTTCCTGTAGCGCTGCTTGAGGCCAACTCTTAAGGACACCCTTCTGTTTTTTGCTATTTGGTTGCCGACCTTAGTTATCTTCTGAATTAGTTTTCCATTTGACATTTCTGGCGTCCTTCAGATATTGTGCTGGGCGTTGCGTCTCCTGTCTTTTGGCGCGCATATTCGTCCCCATCCCGCCTGTCTTCAGGAGGTCTCTCCCATGAAGTTTTTAGTAGCAGCTGCCGCTGGACTGGCACTTCTTGCTCCGATATTCGCTGCGGCCCAGGCTTCTCCCATTTCCATCGACACCAGTAATTCGAGCGACTGGAAGATCAGCAACGGCGTTTTAACCGTGGACTGGCTGCCGGGTGACGGCCGCATTTTCAGCATGCACTGGTCGGCATTCCCCAATCAGGAAATCATCGACCAGACCAACCGGAGTCATGCCGGCCCGAAGGGCTTCTACATGGACAACGTGGGACCGGGCTTCTCGACTCCAAGCAACAACTACTATCTCGATCCTGCAGGCCGCTACATCGACTGGTGGGTGGAATGGCCGGCAAGCACCGGCAATGCATTCACCTGGTCGCAGCACTACCTCATGTTTGCAAACGATCCCGGCGTTCACATTTATTTTGTGCTCGACCACGGACCAGGAGATATCAAAGGCAGCATCGGCCAGATCCAATGGGTGATGCGGGGCGATCTTTCCCAATTCACCAACACTTATTCTGTGAACACCGGGCTTGCGAATCTGGGCGCCACGTCCGTGCCGATGCCCAATGCGGTGCTGTTTGGAGGAACCGAATCCGGACGCAACGTTCAGGATGCAACGGTGGATCTGCACGGCCTGAATTTGCCCGCTGGATACCGGCGCGAGTTTTACACCAAATATGACTATTCGAGCTACGAGTACCTGCACCGCGCTGAAGGAGTCTATGGCTCGAGCATGGCCGCGTGGATGGTCGTACCCAGTTCCGATTCCCTGACCGGCGGACCGACCAAGCAGGACCTGATCTTCACTGGGAATCTGCTGATCATGGAAGCATATTCAAACCATCTCGATAACCAGATCAACTTCTCAGTGCCTGCGGATGCAGTAATGCACCGGCTCTACGGCCCGTTTTATCTCCACTTCAATGCCTTCAGCAGCACGTATCCGACGCCTGCGTCGCTTTATCAGGAAGCTTTGTCAGCCGGCCAGACCTACGCCGCCGAGTACGACGTGGACACCGAACTTCTGCAAAGCGGATATGTGCCTTCCACCGGACGCGGAGAAGTACAGGTAAAAGTAAGCGGGACGAAGGGGATGGCTTTGAATCAGGCGTGGGCGGTCTTAAGCGACAATCAGACGAACTTTCAATACTCGCATGCAGGCAATGAATATTGGGCAAATATCAATCCAGCCGGCCTTGCTAATTTCCACAATGTGGCGCCGGGAACCTATCGCCTTTCTGTGTACGCGCTGGGACAGTTCGGCGAATTACGGCAAGACGGCGTCAATGTGATCGCGGGCCAGGCCACCAAGCTGACAGCCAACCTCGTGCCGGAAAACTTCAGCACAGATGCGCCGATCTGGACCATTGGTTCCGCCGACCGCTCGTCACACGAATTTCTACACGGCCAGATTAATAATCCCATCGATCTCGATTCCAATTACGTCGACAATTACACTGACCGCCTCGGAAACTCCGTTCAGGACGACCGCCAGTACTGGGGCAATTGGAATTACTGGGCCGATTTTGCCGCAACTCAGGGAGCGGTGGTTTATTACGCCACTCCGGTGGGCTCCACACCCGCCACCAACGACTTAAGCAAATGGAATTACAACCAGTGGCATATTTTCAATCCAGGTCTTTATGACCCGTCGAACAACTCGAAAGACGGCTATAAATATCTCTGTCCATCGTACGTGGGGGATTGCGCTATAACGCCCGTGCCTAACTGGGAGGTCCACTTCGCCACCACGCCGGATCAGCAGGCGCAAGGTCAATACGTGACCCTGTCCGTCGGGGTCGCCGCAGCGGAGTCGAGCCTGGTGGTCTCGCTGAACGGGCAGCAGCTGACCTGGTTTGGTTACAGCAAGAAGAATGCTGATGCCGCGGTGCGCAGCGGATTCTCCGGGACCTACCAATGGGTTGTGTTCCAATGGCCGGTAAGCGCGCTCAATCCGCCAGGACAGGACAACAAGATCACATTTAATGTCGGCCGCACGCAGGGCGACGAATACGATGCACTGCGCATGGAAATATCCAACCAGTCCGCCAACCCGACGGCGACGGGATGGAATGATTATGACTACGTGGACGCCACCACTTCCAGCTTTGCTAACGACGCGATAAGCAATCAGTAGCCGCTGGTTCTGGACGCTGGTTTCTTCAAAGGGAATGGTGAGATGCGAGCGATCACCGCTGATTGAGGTGGCGGTGATCGTAAGCAGCATGTCGGCGGGACTTTCGTAGACCCATCTGGATATTCTTAGTGATCCGCCCTGGTCATCCCCGCGATGCGATTTGCCCGTTTCGCTCGCATCACGCTACCATTTCGATATCAGGATCCTCGCTTCCTGCCACGGGCGCCTCGTAGCGATTGCGCAACAGGCGCAGCCTAGGGCACCTTGGCGGATATGATCGGAATGGATTCAAGAAAAAATCCGCTTCTTTCATCCGGAACGTGGCCCCGTAGCTCAGGTGGATAGAGCAGCAGTTTCCTAAACTGCGTGTCGGAAGTTCGAATCTTCCCGGGGTCACCATCATCCCTTCGACCACAAGAAGAGGTTGAGCGGGAGTCTGCATTCCCGCTCAACCTCGTCTTGCTACGAGACAGTTTTGGGATTCGGCTCTGCTACATGTCCGGGCCGTCGACGTGACGCGCGAGCAGGACGATGTTGCCGTTGGTCGGATTTTTCAGCAGCAACCCCACTACCCTGACCCGCACGCTGGCAGGCACATCGCTGACGGAACTTACGCCATCGCGGAAGTCCGTCGCATCCCCGATATAGACGGTAATCGGCGTGGGAATCAGCACTCCCGCGAAACCGTTCACCTGCATCTTGAAGGTGCCTACCGAAGAATTGACCGAACCGGGGACAACGGTACCTTCAAATCCCCACTGCCGCAGCACCACTCGTTTGGTTGTGACTGCGGTTGGATTGGATGCTCCACTCACCGGGCCACCGATAGCTACATCCTGACCGGCGACCAGTGCCGAGGAATTGAAGAGGAACTGTGTCATCGGATTGCGCATCCAGTAGATGTAGTAGTTTTCGCTTCCATTCAGATCGACAGTGGCGATCTGGCCCAGGTTGATGCCGGTGTTGGCAGGCTCAAGCGAGCGGACGTAAAGATCGAAACTGCTGGCGTCACCCGTCGCGGGGGTCACGTAGGTGATCTGGCCCGATGCGAAGAATTTATCCTGCGAAAGGATTGCCACCTCATCAGCGTCGATCGTGGCTTCTGCCTTGGCGAGCTTTCCGGATATCTGGACAACCGTGCTGGTAGTCAGTTCTCCCAGGTTTGAGTTGTCATCCCACTGCGTTTGGCCGTTCACATTCACCGTGAATTGCCGCCCGTGCGGGCCCTGGATCGTGAATTGCTGGTTGGTTGCGTCGACGCTCAGAACCCCCGCAGTAAATTCATCGATGTGGGCGCTGGCGTCGTCGGGAAGGACGCTGGTGATCCTGAATGTAGGGTTGACTCCGCTGATCTGCCCGTTTGTGACCTGAATGGACTGGTGCAGATTGAAATCGAGGCGAATTCCGCCGGAAGTAGCCTGTCCGAGAGTCACCGGGCTGGGAAGAGTGACTTTGATCGGCGACGTCGAAACGGAAAAGGTAGTGGTTTTTACGCCGGGCGGTGTGGTTGAGGTGTCGAGATAGCCGACAGTGACACTTGGGCCCAGTGTAATCGAAACGCTGTTGTAGGTTCCGGCGGGGACATTATCGACGTCGAGCAGCGTTTGCAGCCCGTTGAAGCGCGCAAAGTCAACTGTGGGCGAACCGCTGATCAGGGGCACGCTGTTTCCGTTGGAATCGATAGCGTCAACGCTCGCCAGCGTCGCCGTAAATGAGACTACAGAGGCGGCTGGCGCATCTGTTCCAATGACGAAAGCCTGGCCGGTTTGCGCGTTGGGATTGGCCGAAAGTGAACCCGACACGCTGCTGCAACCCGCGGCAAGTAATGCGGCGAGCGAAAGAAACCCGAGTACCACTGTCCGTACTGGAATTTTGAATTGCATTGTGCGTCATCTCTTTTCTGCGTCACTTCGCGGCTTGTGCTGGGCAAGCGCCGAGTAGAAACGGATATGTGCCCCTCGCCTGGAAGAAGCTGGCCTGATCGAGTAAAGAGGTCCCGGGGGTTACGGCTGGTCGAGTACCTCGGAGCCACACCACCGGTGAGTTCCTTTTGTTCTCGACAGGCAGAAATACAGAAGCAGATTCTTGCAGGACGCGCTCGCGCGCGGAATGATCGCTGGAATCGCCTTGCGGCGTTTACTAGCCTGGCGGATCGTCTTCAACAATTCAGTGGCCGCCGTTAGCAGAAAACCGGACCCGGTGAAAAAGTTGCGACACCTGAGCGAAATTTTTCAGGATCACTTAAGCTTGTGTACCTGCTGTGGCCCGGAAGGGGAATCAAGCTTCCGAAGATTATATATATAATGAACCCGTTCCGCGACTTGCCATCTCATGACGCTTCCCGAGGCCAACGCGAAGGCCCCAAAGTTCGAGGATGTTCCCTTCTCTCCTGCACCCATCGCCGGCGCCCCCGGGAAGGCGGGATGCGCCCTCACCATCATTGTCCCCTGCCACAATGAAGAACAAGTCTTGCCGGAGACCGCCAGGCGACTGATTGAGACACTGGATCCCCTGGCGGCAAGAGAATTGATTGCGGACCCGAAGCTGTTTTTTGTCGATGACGGCTCATCCGACAACACCTGGTTGACGATTGAATCGCTCGCAGCGCAAGATCCGCGCATCCATGGACTGAAGTTGTCCACAAACTTCGGCCAGCAGAACGCGATTCTGGCAGGCCTGCTCACTGCCCCTGGCGACATCCTGATCAGCATCGATGCCGACCTGCAGGATGATGTCAACGCGATCGGGGAGATGGTCGAGGCTCATTCCAGCGGTGCAGAAGTTGTATACGGCATCCGGCGTGACCGCACCACCGACAGCTATTTCAAGCGCGTGACCGCCGAGAGCTACTACCGCCTGCTCCGGGCAATGGGCGTGAAACTAGTGTTCAACCACGCCGATTTCCGTCTGCTGAGCAGGCGCGTGGTGGAGCAGCTGCGGAATTGCAAAGAGTCAAACCTGCTCCTGAGAGGACTGATTCCGCAACTCGGTTTCCGCTCTGCCTCGGTGTACTACGACCGGCAGGTCCGCTTCGCCGGAAAGACCAAGTATTCCCTCTCGAAAATGCTCTCACTGGCCGTTACCGGTGTTACCTCGTTTACTGAAATTCCGCTCAAGGTAATCACCGTTCTGGGAATGCTGGTTTCGCTCTTCAGCTTTGGCCTGGCCCTCTGGGCCTTTGCAGTAAAGCTGGTCATGAAGCTCGCGATTCCCGGCTGGGCATCGATCGTCATTCCTATTTACTTTCTTGGCGGCATACAACTGCTATGTCTGGGGGTCATTGGCCAGTATCTTGCCAAGGTCTATGCCGAAACTAAGGCCAGACCACGCTTTATCGTCGATAAGATCCTTTAAGCCAGATCTGGAACCAGTGCGAAACGCGCGCAGACATTCATTTGACGGCAACACGCTCGCGCCTTCGTCTCCCAAACCTGCAAATCCTGATGATGAGATTTCGTTCGCTAGACTAGGCGGGCACCTGGGCGAAGAGTGCATATTGACCGCCCAAAGGCGACTTCGAGAATAGTTTCTCGAATGCTCCGAAACGCTGATAGGCACTCTCCGGAAGATAGAGAAAATACTCCAGGTGAACGCAGCGAAGGCCGGAGCCATCGACAAGCCTCTTGATCTCGCGTGCGGATTGAAGCTGCGCATCAATGTCGACCGGGCATCTTTTCACAATCGTGCGCGTCACCGGATTCCAAGGATTATGCTCGATCAGGCAGCATAAGCCTCCTGGACGTAGCACCCTTTGGATGTCATTCATCAGCTCTTGTCTATGATTTCCATGTACATGATGCATCACGCAAACAACGGACACTAAGTCGAAGGAACGGTCGTCGAAAGGTAATTTGGTCAGGGAACGCTGCTCGTAGACTCTGAAAGGTGAATCCGAAGGCAGCATGCCGTAGGAAGGGTCGCAGCCAACAGCGCGACGAAAATTCCCGCCGCCCAATGCGAGCAGCTCTCCGCGGCCGCAACCGACGTCAAGCCAGGTGAGGCTTCCCGGGATCAGGCCCCGTTCTCTCAAGAACCTTTCAATAAGTATCCACTTGCGCCAATGAAAATGCAGCGGATCCTGGGCGAATCGGTTCCTTGCCGGATCGTCGAGTAGCTCAGAGTACGTAGGAGCGTACTTTTCAAATTCGGCAAGTTCGGTTTCTGTAGTTTGTACCGTCATCGCCCTATCCCGAATCAGAATCAGACTATCCCAGCCGGCCACATCTAGCCCGAAGAGCCGTCAGAGGCGCGGAACTTAGCATCCTGACAATCCTCCAACAAGCCGAGGAAATGCCGCAGATCCGCCCGTCAGCTACGTGCTTTTGCCCTGAGAAACTAATGCCACTTTAGCGTTAGATCATAAGTTATCGAAACATAATTTCATATTCCACGAATAGGTGAGTTGCAGACGATGAAGAAAGGCATCCAGGGAAGGCATTTTGCGGGAGTTGTAAGACACCGGATGTGACGGCACAGAACCAATCTCCAAGCCACGGCCAGGTAAGGTAAACTTCTTCACCGGCACGCTTGAGCGGCTCCCGGCCTAATCTAAGGAGCTGAGCGCTTCATTCAGCGGCTCTGGTTCTCTTGCAAGTTCCGGCCAATGTCGCGGTGAATGGGCAGCCGGTTGGTCATTTCTCGAAGCCGTGTCCCCCAGTCTCGCGCAGATAGATCACTGAGTTCTGATCGGAATAGACCATCTTCCATCCAGGGACCAGTGACATGGCTTGGACCATTGGGGAATGGCTGGCAAGCAGGCAGAAATTGACATTGTACTTGTCAAGCAGGTCCTTGGGGCTGCTCTCCAGCGTCGCCCATCTCTCGTACTCCCCAAAGAACCCCGACCACTCGTAGACATCGGCTCGGCCGTCAATCATGACCGGATACTTCGGCGCTGCCCAGATCAGGTAGCCGCCGAACCCATAATCATTCAACATGGGACCGGCGAGATGATGGTTTTTGATGAACGCCACCGCCTTCACCGGGCTTTTCGCCACGGTCTCGGCGGAAAGGTTCTTCGCACTGGGGAACATATAGATCATCGCCAATAACGCACCCGCCATGAAAATGGCATTCAGCCAATGCGGATCTTTCGTCCGATCGTATCCTTCCCACAGCCCGGCTAGCTGGCGGCAAAGGACCGGCGCCGCCAAAATGCCGAAAGCAAATAGTGTCCGCTGGTGACCCAGACCCAGCCAGGTCGCCGCCGCCAGGATCAGCAACTCGTCGAAATACAACTCCGCCCGGCGAAGAACCACGGTCAGAAAGCTGCACAGCAGGATAAGCAACAGCGCCAAGGCGCGCGGATCGCTCATTGACGTCGGCTGCCATTCCTGGGAAGCGGCGAGGGCGAGACGCTGAGTCAGGAACGCGTTCGCTGGATACAGGACCTGGTGGATTCCATCCGGATTGAGAAATAGCGCCGCAATTGAAAGCAGGAGCGCGACACCCAGGATACGTCTCCGTGCCGGGTCCCATTGCGGCGCCAGCAGCGATCCCGCCTGGAAATGCACAAACGAGCTGACCAGGAATATGCCCGCTATCACAATTCCCAGGAAAAACGAGCCGTGGCAGTTGATCCAGAGCGCAAACAGGATTGGCAGGCAGAGAAACCATCTTGGATTTCGGGTGCGACCAAGCTGAATCAAAAATAGTTCTACGACCAAAAGCAGATAGCCGATCATTTGTGGCCGCGCAGAAAGACCGATGGTCGAAAACAGCCAGACGAGGACCCCTCCCACAAACGCTATCTTCAGATTGCCACTATAGAACGAACAGAGTGCATATCCGCCAATGAAGATGGCCGATGCAAATATGCAAATCCAAAGCATCAGGCCGGAATAGCCGCCCAGCTTGTAGGCAAGATAAAGCGAGACCTCGCCCAGCCACTCCTGAGGCACCGAAGCCTGGTGATTCGTGGTGTACGAAAAGATGTCATGAAGCGGGATGGTATGGGTCGTCCAGATAATCTCGCCCATCTTCATGTGCCACCACATGTCGGGATCGTCGAATCGTGAACGCACCGTGAACACCGCCAACAGGGCGAGCATGAATGCGAGCATCACGGGAAACGAGAAGACTCTCTGCAGCCCGCTTTGGAGAGTGCCGGCGTGCGCTGGCGGCTGAGCAACTGCAACGGAACTGCTGGGCGCAGGCTGTTCGCGTCCGTGTCCGGGGGAAGCGGGTGATTCGGGCATGCTCCCTAGTGTATCGGCCATTGCCGAGACCAGACCATACACATTTCGGGCGCTCCTTCATCGTTCCAGTTGCCGCTTTCCACATCGCGACAAACCGTCTTCGCAGCAGTTCTCCTCGGCGGCCCACCGACGGGTTAAGCTTGATGCAGCGTGATCCGAAACGATACCGAACCCGCAACCATCCAGCGCTCTCCTGCGAACGAGATCCCGATCGCCGCGCCTTTGGGCAAAGCCGCTGAAGCGGAAGCATTTACCCTCTCTTCCCCGACTGAAAAGGTACAGCCGGACTTGACGCCTTTCATGCGCCAGTGGTCCGCTGCCAAGCGGGAAAATCCTGACGCTCTATTGTTTTTCCGCATGGGCGATTTTTACGAGCTCTTCTACGACGACGCTGCGATTGCGAGCCGGGAATTGCAGCTCACCCTGACCGCGCGCGACAAAGAACGCCAGGTGCCCATGTGCGGCGTGCCCTACCACGCAGTTGAGACCTACCTGGCCCGACTGCTGCGCAAGGGGTACCGCATCGCCCTCTGCGACCAGATGGAGGACCCGAAGCTTGCGAAAAAAATCGTTCGCCGCGAGGTCACTCGCGTGCTCTCGCCGGGAACGGCTCTCGATGCGGCTCTCAGCCAGGCGCAGAACAATTTCCTCGCCGCGCTGTACGAATCCGGGCCGGCGAAACTGCCCGTTTGCGCGGTGGCGTTGCTCGACGTCTCCACCGGCGAATTTCGCACGGCAGAGTTTGCCGGGCCGCAGGCTCGCCAACAGGCTGTCGATCACTTGCTGATGGCCGCTCCGAGCGAGGTGCTGGTTGCTTCCAGCGCCGAATTGCCATCTGCGCTGGAGCGAATTCCGGCCCGTACGCGGGTCGAGGATTGGGTCTGGACCCGGGATTTCGCCGTGTCGCTGTTGGAGCGACAGCTGAACGTACGCTCGCTCGAATCATTCGGGCTAGAGGGCCACGGGGCGGCAGCAATTGTGGCCGGAGCAGTTCTTCACTATGTGCGCACTACGCAGAAGAACGATGCACTTCACGTCGATTCGCTGCGCTTCGAGGAGCACTCGACGGCGCTCGAACTGGACCAGGTGACGGTGCGCAATCTTGAGCTCGTTGAGCCGCTCTTCGCCGGCCAGGACGATCGCGTCACGCTCTTCCATACACTCGATGAATGCCAGACGCCGATGGGTAAGCGCCTTCTGCGGGCTACGATTCTCAAGCCTCTTCTCGATGCCGCAACGATTGAAGCGCGATACGAGGCAGTGGCCGAAGCCCACGGCGATTTGATGCGGCGCGAAGATATCCGGCGGGCATTTGCGGGCATTCTGGACCTGGAGCGGCTGCTTGCGCGGTTATCGCTCGATTCCGCTGGACCTCGCGATGTTCATACGCTGTCGGCCAGCCTGGCGCGACTTCCGGCGCTGAAGTCAGCTCTCGCTGAGATGCGATCGGCGCTGTGGCAACAAATTGCTGCGCGGCTGGACACGCTCGAAGACATCACCACGCGTATCGCCGCCACGATCGTCGCCGATCCGCCGTTGACGCTTGCCGATGGCGGCGTGATTTGCGGAGGCGTCGACGCCGAGCTCGACGACTTGCGCTCGGTTTCCTCAAGCGGCCGGCAGGCGATTGCGGCTATCGAAGATCGCGAGCGGCAACGAACCGGCATCGGTTCGCTGAAGGTGCGCTATAACTCTGTTTTCGGTTATTACATCGAGATCACCAAGGCGAATCTCGCGCTGGCGCCCGCAGACTATGAACGAAAGCAGACGCTGGTGAATGCCGAGCGCTTTACTACGCCGGAATTAAAAGAATACGAACGGAAGATACTTACTGCGCATGATCGGTGTATCGAGATTGAAAAGAGAATCTTCGCCGAATTGCGCTCCTTCGTTCTCGAATCGGCAGGACGAATTCGCCGCTCCTCGTCAGCGGTAGCCGAGGCCGATCTGCTTTCCAACTTCGCGCACCTGGCGGCGGCGCGGCGTTATACGCGCCCGGCTCTTTCTAGCGAGCCCGTCCTCGAAGCGGTTGCCGGCCGCCATCCCGTCATCGAGCAATGGATGGAAGAAACCCGTGAGGGCCGCTTCATTCCGAATGACATTTATCTCAACGCCGGCGAAGAGGGGCCGAGTCTGCTGCTCATTACCGGGCCCAACATGGGCGGCAAGAGCACGTATCTGCGGCAGGCCGCAATGCTAGTGCTGATGGCGCAGATGGGAAGTTTCGTTCCTGCGGAAAGCGTGCGGCTCGGGTTGGTGGACCGGATTTATACGCGTATCGGAGCGAGCGACAACGTTGCGCGCGGCCGGTCTACGTTCATGGTGGAGATGACGGAGACGGCGACAATTCTCAATACGGCGACGGAACGATCGCTAATCCTGCTCGATGAGATGGGGCGCGGCACGGCTACGTTTGATGGCTTGTCGCTGGCCTGGGCGACGGTCGAATATCTTCATGCGGAGACGCGCGCGCGGACGCTGTTTGCGACGCACTATCATGAACTGACTTTGCTGGCGGAGAAGCTGAAACGCGTGCGCAATCTGCGCGTGGGCGTGAAAGAGGCGGCAGGCGGAATTGTCTTTCTGCACACCATTGAGCCGGGCGCGGCGAGCAAGAGTTACGGAATCGACGTGGCCAAGCTCGCCGGATTGCCGGCGGCGGTGATCGAGCGCGCGCGTCACGTGCTGCGCCAGCATGAGAAGCAGGAGCGATCGGCGGCAGCGGACGTGCAGGCGAGCACGGCCCCGGAGCCGATGCAGCTGACGATCTTTACGCCGCTCTCGCAGCGTATCGTCGACAGGATTGAGGCTGTCGATGTGAATTCGTTGACTCCGCTGCAAGCTCTGAATTTGCTCGAAGAGCTACAACTGGAACTAAAGGAAAAGGCTAGCGGAGGCCAGGGAGATGGATGAACCGAAAACCGGGTATCCCGGTCTGAAAAAGCGCGGTAAGGCACTGGGAATCGCAGCGACCCGCTTACCCGGCTAAAAACAAATCTGGCCTTCTACGAACACGAATCCCAGGTCGCAGAATTGGACCCGGGACATACAGGATGCGACTGAAAGGACGAGGAAAAATGGAGCTGCGGAGAGCGGCGGGTAATTTGCTGGTGGTTGGCTTGGCCGGGAAAGAGCTTTCGGCGATGGAGCGCGCGTGGCTGAAGCTGATTCGGCCGGCGGGGATCATCCTTTACAAGCGAAATATTGCCGATGTGGCGCAGACGCGGACTCTGCTCAAAGAGTCAATTGCGTTCTGCACTCCGCATGCCACCAGTTTCGTTGACGTGGAAGGCGGCACGGTGAACCGGCTCAACGAGGCGCTGGCGGTGATTCCATCGGCACAGTCGGTGGCGCAGGCGATGTGCCATCCCACCCTTTCGCAAAAAACGCAAAACGATGGGGCACGGAAGTCAGGGGCATCGTTGGCGCGGGAGCATGGCGAGCTGATTGCGCGCGCGGTGGCCGCATTCGGATTCAATACGTCGCTGGCGCCGATGATCGACCTGGCGCTGCCCGACTCGGTTGACGTTCTGGGCACGCGTTGCCCGGCGCGTAAACCGGCGGATGTAATCGCTTATGCACGGGAATTCCTTGCCGGCATGAAGTCGCGCGGCATCGTCGGCTGTGGGAAGCATTTCCCGGGGCTGGGCGGGGGCACTCGCGATTCGCACCTGGAAACGCCGGCGATCCGCCGCGAGGGCGAAGCGATGTGGCGCGACGACCTGGAGCCTTATCGGGCGCTGCGCGACGAGATGCCCATGGTGATGATCAATCACGCCGCCTATCCGCTGACGCCAGGACGCCAGCGGCCCGCAAGCGTTTCGGGTTACTGGATCCAGAACATTCTGCGCAAACGGATCGGCTATCGCGGCATCGTGCTCTCCGACGATCTGGAGATGGGCGGGATCCTGAAGTTCATGCCCATTGAAGAAGCGGCCGTCGAGGCCATTCGCACCGGATCGGACCTGATCGAAATCTGCCATCACGCCGAGCCGATTCTGCATGCCTTTGAAGCGCTAATTGCCGAGGGCGAACGCTCGGCGACTTTCCGCAAGGTACTGCTGGCGCAGGCGCGAGTCACGGAGCGAAAATGCGCGAGAGTATTCCCCGACAAAATGCCTCCGGCTCTGGGCAAAGCGCAGTTTGAGGCGCTGCGAAGCCGCATCCTGCGCTTTGGCGAGACGGTCGCGGCTGCGCAGCCTGCGGAGGCCGGCACGGCATGAGCGTGAAGCCCATGACCGTAGCCGGCGTGATGAGCGGCACTTCGGGCGATGGAATTGATGTTGCCGTGGTGAGAATTGCGCCGGGCCGGATGCGTCCGCAGATCGCGCTGCTGGCGCACCAGGGCCGCGCATATCCACCGGCGCTGCGGCAGGCGGTGCTGGCAGCGATGAATGCTCCGTCGATTTCGACGGCCGAGCTGGCGCGGCTCAACTGGCGGCTTGGTCTTGAATATGCCGATGCCGTAAGCGCCACGGCTGAGCGCCACAAATTAAAGCTCGACCTGGTCGGCTGTCACGGCCAGACACTTTACCACCAGGCGCATGCTGAAGCCTATGCAGGCCGGCGATTCGCATGCACATGGCAGGCAGGCGAAGCGCAGGCCATTGCTGCGCGGGTGCATGTGCCGGTGGTCTCGAACTTCCGGCCCGCAGATATGCTTGCCGGGGGCCAGGGAGCGCCGCTGGTTCCTCTGCTCGACTACGTGCTGTTTGCGGACGCACGCCGCGGGCGCGTATTGCAGAATATCGGCGGCATTGCCAATCTGACCGCGATTCCCGCGGCCGCTGCAGCAGAGGGCGTAATCGCATTCGATACCGGGCCCGGCAACATGGTGATTGACGCGCTGGCGCAAAAACTCTTCGGCAAGCCATTCGACCGGGATGGGCGCTTTGCCGCAGGAGGCGCCGTGCTCGCGCCGGTGCTGAAGCCGGCGTTGCGCAACTCATATTTTGGGAAAGAGCCTCCGCGCACCGCGGGCCGCGAGCAGTTCGGGCGGGAATACGCCGCGACGTTCCTGGCCGAGTGCCGGCAGCTCTCGCACAGAGCCGAAGACGCGTTGGCGACAGCGACGGCGCTGACCGCGGAGACGATCGCGTCGAGTTACCGCCGGTTTGTGGCGCGCTCGATGCGCGGAGCCGAGGTTGATTTCATCGTCTCCGGCGGCGGGGCACGCAATGCGACGCTGATGGCGATGCTGGCCCAGCGACTGGAACCGCTGGGCTGTAACCTGGCGGCGAGCGACGATTTCGCCATGCCTGCGGAGGCCAAGGAGGCAGCAGCCTTTGCCCTGCTTGCCTGGCACACGTGGCGCAGATTGCCGGGCAACGTGCCCTCGGCAACCGGAGCGAAGCGGCCGGCGATTCTGGGACAGGTCACGTATGCGTAGCCTGCGCATGGGGAATTCTTTTCCGAGATTCACTTTTCGACGCTTCGCAGCGCCTCTACCGGGCGCTCACATCTATTTCTAGTGGCTACCCAGGGTTTCACCATGGGCTATTCTCGCCTTCCCCTCCGGGGGAATAGAAACAGAAAAATTCAAGCCGTCTCTGCCATAATTCTTGCTCCTTTGCTCGGGCCGGGAGCGCTTTGAGATCAAAGCCTTAAGCGAGAGTTGAGGTATGGCGAATCATTTGCCCAAGCCTCAACTTTCCGGGCTGGTTGTTCGTCTACCCAAACGGGAACAATCCTTTCTGCTTTGAGTGCGGAAACGATTTCAGCGGGCGGAGAAGTGGATGGCGATGGCAGCGGTGCTGAGAAATCGGAAATGGGTTGCGCACCTGGCGCTGGTGGGTGCGCTGCTGGCGCTGGGCCCGGCGATGGTGGCGCAGAACGCGAACCGTTTCATCGGCTCCATCACTGCGATCGACGGCAACAACTTCACGGTCAAAACCACCTCGGGCGACGTGCACCAGTTCGAGATTCCGTCGTCGGCTTCCATCCGACGTATCGAGCCCGGACAGACGAGCTTGAGTAACGCAGTCACGATTCCGCTGAGCGACCTGGCTGTAGGCGACCGCCTGCTGGTGCTGCTGAACGCCAATTCGACGGGCGGGACTGCACAGGCCACTGAGGTTATCGCCATCAAGCATGAAGATGTGGTGAAACGGCAGGAGCAGCAGACCCAGGCGTGGAGCGAGGGCATTGGCGGTCTGGTGAAGAGCGTGGATGCGGCGAGCGGCACGATCGCGGTGGCCGCTGGATCGGGCCTGACCACGAGGACGGTCACGGTGCACACCACCCCCTCGACGGTGCTGAAGAGATATGCGCCGGCCAGCGTGAGCTACGCCCAAGCCACGGTGGCGCCGATATCGGATATTCATTCCGGCGACGAGTTGATGGCACGCGGAACCAAGAATGCGGACGGCACAGAGATTAGCGCCGAGGAAGTGGTTTCCGGGAGTTTCCGCAATGTGTCGGGGCTTATTTCTTCCATGGATGCGTCGAATCAAACCGTTACTGTGAAGGATCTGCAAACGAAAAAGCCGGTGACCATCCACATCACGCCTGAGGCGCAGATGCGGGAACTGCCGGAGCGCATGGCGCAGTTTATCGCCATGCGGCTGAAGGGCGAGGCGCCGGGCGGCATGGGCGGCGGACGCGGGCAGTACGGCCGGCCGGGTGGTGGTGGGCCTGGCGGTCCCGGCGGAGGTGGTGGCGGGATGCGGCCTGGTGGCCCTGGTGGTCCGGGCATGGCGGGGGGCGGGCGCGGGGAAATGAACCCGCAGCAGATTCTCAGCCGCGCTCCGGAAATCAAATTCTCTGACCTGAAAAAAGGCGAAGCCGTGATGCTGGTGGCGACACAGGGCAGCGCGGATGTTACAGCCATCACCCTGATTGCCGGAGTGGAACCGCTGCTGGAAGCGCCGGCAAGCCAGGACCTGCTAAGCAGCTGGAGCATGAACAACGGCAGCGGCGCCGCAGATAGCGCAGGAGGCGGCGGCGGGGATTCTCAGTAGTTTTTATTTCGAATTCATAACTGGTAACGAGTGAGGGTGAACGTGTATTCAAGACTGCATTTCTTCTTACATCTTCTTCTGGCCCTGGTGCTGGGCCTGGCTGTGATGACGGCGCGGGCGCAGGCCCCCGCGGATCAGGCACCAACCGGTTCCATTCATGGCCATGTTGCCGATCCAAGCGGAGCGCGCATTCCCGGAGCGCTGGTGACGGTGACGAACGAAATGGGTGTGCCGGTGAAGTCGGCCAAGGCTGATGGAACCGGTGATTATTCGATTTCGGGGTTGGCGTCGGGCAGCTATATTGTGGAAGCGTCGCGGTCAGGCTTCGCGCTGTATACATCGCCAACGTTCAAGCTGGAAGCCGGGCAGACGAAAGTATTCGACGTCAAGATGGCGTTGCCCATCCAGCAGACGCAGGTGAATGTTTCCGGCGACAGCGAGGACAGTGTAAGTACTGAAGCCGGCGCCAACACCGACGCCATCGTGATCAAGGGCAAGGACCTGGACGCGCTGTCGGACGATCCGGATGAGCTTTCTGACGAACTCACGGCTTTGGCCGGCCCGGCAGCGGGACCCAACGGCGGGCAGATCTATATTGACGGGTTCACCGGCGGACAGCTGCCGCCAAAGTCAGCGATCCGGCAGATCGTCATCAACCAGAATCCGTTCTCGGCGCAATTCAATCGGCTGGGATATGGGCGCATCGAGATTCTCACCAAGCCCGGATCGGACACCCTGCATGGGCGCGTCTTCGCCATGGGGAATGACGGCGGCATCAATGCGGGCAATCCGTTTGTGCCCACACTGCCAAGCTATTACAGCTACATGTTCAACGGCACCGTGAGCGGGCCGATTTCGAAGTGGGCATCGTACTTTTTTAGCGTGCAACGGCGCGTAAATCAGAACGTGAATGTGTACAGCATTGCCAACGGTCCCCTGTTTGATGCGGCCACCGGCCTGTATTCCCAAAGCAACGGCTCCGCGGTTGCGGGGACGGTATTCAGCCCCGGCAGCCACATGGAGGTTTCGCCACGGATCGATATGCAACTGGGGCAGAAGAACACGCTGACGCTGCGCTATCAGTATTTCCGCATGAACTCGTCGAATGACACTTCGGGCAATACGACACTGCCTTCGCAAGCGGCGTCGTCGGAGGAAACGGAAAATTCCATCCAGGCGGACGATACGCAGATTATCAACGACCACCTGGTAAACGAAACCCGCGCCGAATACCGGCTTGGCATATCTTCGGGCAACCCGGTGAGCACGGCGCCGCAGGTGGGTGTGGCGGGCATCTTCGCCGGCGGCGGCTCGGGCACGCAGTTTTCCAACGACCGTTCGGTGCACCTGGAGCTGCAGAACTTCACCACGCTTTCGGCGGGCAAGCACGCGATAAAGTTCGGGACGTGGATGCGCGACAACCGCGAGGCAGATTCCGGCAATTCCGGTTTCAACGGCAGCTTTGTGTTTCCGTCGGTTAGCGCGTTCGTCAGTACCTGGAACGGCACTCAGCAGGGGCTGAGCTTCAGTCAACTGCCACAAAATGGCTGCCCAACGGACCAGAATCCGAATCAGACTGGCTCGTGCCTGCCGATCAAGCTCAGTTACACCGCCGGGCCGACCGCATTCAAGGCGAATCTATACGACGCGGCGCTGTTCTATCAGGACGATTGGAAAGTGAATCCGTTCCTAACCATCTCTCTGGGCTTGCGGTGGGAGTCGCAGAATCACGTATCAGACCACTCTGACTGGGCGCCGCGCTTTGCCTTTGCCTACGCGCTCGACGGGCACAAGAAAGGCTCGGTGCAGAAGACAGTGGTCCGCGGCGGGTATGGGTTGTTCTACGACCGCTTCGAAGTTGACAGCCTGATGACGCTGGAGCAGAACAACGGGGGACCAGACAGCCAGGTGCATACGGTTATCAGTAGCCCGACGTGCTTTACGACCGGGAGCCTCAATTCAATACCCGACATTTCCGGCACGTGTGGATCAGGGAGTGAGCAAACGCCACAGATTCATGCGCTCGATCCCAATTACCACTCGCCTTATACCGAGATGCTGGGCATGAGCCTGGAACGTCAGCTGACGAAGACCACGACCCTGACCTTCACTTACCTGCATGCCTACGGCGTACACCAGATGGCGACCATCAACGCCAACGCGTTTCTGCCGGGGACGACGACATTCGATTCCACGACGCACACGGCAAGCGGCGTGCGGCCGAATCCCAACCTCGGCATTGTGGATGAGTTTTTCCCGGAAGCGATCTTCAAGGAAAACCAAGTCATCGTGAACGTCAACGCGCGTGTCTCGCGCAACTTCAACCTCAGCGGGTTCTATAACGCGAGCTGGGCTAACGGAAATACGGGCACGGCGGAAAATTCCTATAACCTGCACGACAGCTATGGCCGCGCCAGCTTCGTCAGGCCGCAATGGCTGTTCCTTATGGGCAACTACAGCGGACCGTGGGGGGTGACGTTCAATCCGTTCCTGGTGGCGCAGGGTGGTCAGCCATACAACTACTCCACGCCATACGACTTGACTGGCGACAACTTCTTCAACAACCGGCCGGCGATCGCGGGCACATCCGATTGCCAATCCGGAGATACGCGCTACGTCTCGACCTCCTATGGCTGCTTTGACGTCACTCCGGCTGCGGGAGAAACGCTCGTTCCCTACAACATCGGAAACAGCCCTTCAGCGGTGGCCGTGAACATGCGCATCAGCCGCTCGTTTGGCATCGGGCCGGAAGTGGAAAGCCCTGGCGGCCCTCGGCCCGGAGGCGGTCCCGGAGGTGGCGGCCCGCACGGTCACGGCGGCCGATTTGGCGGGGGATTTGGCGGCGGCCCGTTCGGCGGCGGCATGCGGGGAGGACCCATGGGCGGCGCCGGCGGCGGACGGAAATACTCGCTGACCTTCAGCGCGCAGGCCATGAACGTCTTCAATGACATCAACTATGGAAAGCCGATGGGAACGGTGACCGCGACCAATTTCGGAAGATCCACGGGCCTGGCAGGATTCATGTTCGCGCCTCGGCGCTTCTTCTTCCAGGCGGGATTCCAATTCTAGCGAATTGTTGATTGATCGAGTGGGGCCGGGGTGCTTGTCTCCCTGGCCTTTACTTTTCATGTGGGTCGGGTTCTTGTGCAGATTTTGTGCTGCGCCTGCCGCTGTCTTTAGGAGCTATAGATCGACCTAAGAAAAGACAATCTCATTTTGGGGCAGTTCGGTTTGCGGTTGTGACGCCTTTGCCATGGCCGAGTTTGTCGTAATCGCGCATGAATACGCGCAGGCCGAAGCTGAGTGTCTGCCTGGTATACCCCGCCACAAGCTGCTTCTTATACTGATCGAGATCGAAATCGAAGGGGTCCTTCGGGTCCATATCAATCAGCACCATGTCCGTGTCGCTCATGGTGAGTTTTCCAAAACGAAGCTGATTACCGCGAAATGCCATGTAGTTCGCAGCGCGTACGTGCATGGGCATGTCGCCGCCGGTGCCGCCAAATACCAGCACGACGTTGCCTCTTTCAAGCCGCACTTGCGAGACCTGTCCTGAGATGTGCGGCGGGGGGAATAGTCCGGAAGGATCGAGAATCAGATCATCCTTTTCAGCCTGCACACCCGGCATTTTGCCGGCTTTGATCAAATCGGCAACCTCAACGCCCAGCAGATCCATCATTCCCTTCACCGGCAGGTGCAACGCTTTGGCGTCTTCTGCGTGCAATCGGATCTTGCCATTGGGCGTGGCGGCGAGAGTGCCTGCCATTTCAAATGGAATATCGCCTTTGCTTTGAAGCTTGCCTTTGATGATGAGCCGGCTGGAGTTCTCGACGCGAATGGAAAGCCCGCGCAGCGGTGCGTCGGGCTTCGCGAAGACATATGAATTCATTGAATTCGCAAGAGAATCGGGAGAAATCGTCATCTCCGAGGATTCAATGTGTACCGTGAAGGAGTTCTTATCGTCGAAGACAGGAAGATTGCCCTTCGGTACAAGCTGGCCATGCAATCTGCGGATGTAGACGGCGATGGAATCGGAGAAGTGATACATGACGTTCCGCATCTGGACTTCGACCGGACCGCCCTTCGCCGGTTGCCCCTGCGCCGTGCGGGGCAACGCGCAGGCGATCAAGGCTACAGTCATTCGAAGGCTGGCCAGACCGGAGCATCTCCGTTTCGTATCCACCAAAACCTCCCCAGAGCGAATGCGGAATCCTTCCAATCGAATGAGATGCAATTACAGAGCGCATGCCGGCTTTTTACCTCCTGTTCTCCATCGGTCACGTGCTCTAAATCGCAACCGGGATCAGGCCGTCAACGGTAATGGCCGGAGGAATGGCTCCGGCGACGTGTCTATTTATGTGGCGAGGTTTTCGCTGCGGTCTCTGCGGAAGCTGCCGGCCCGGGTTGAGACGAAGCGGCTTTCCATGCAGCCTGGACCTGTGGCGGCAACTTGTCCATCTTGCTCAAAAAAGTGGTCACCTGCCAGATTTCCGGTTCTTTCAGAGTTGTCTTCCACGCAGGCATGCCACTCAGTCGCACTCCGTGCTGGATGATGTAGAAGTTCTGACTGTCTGTCATGTCCGGTGCGTCCTCAACGAATTGGGGCGCTCGCGGGTAGAACGAATCCCCGATGGCCGAATGAGGGTGAGAGATATCGCCATGGCAACTCGAGCATGCCGCCTGGTAAATCTTCATCCCACTCAGAAGATTTTCGTCCGTGAGCTGGATGGGGTTCTTCATACTCTCGACGCGCCGATCCACAGAAGCATCCAGGGCGGGCATGGCGAGGTTTTTCTCCAGAGAACCGGGTTCAACATCGGCGCGCGGATCCACAAACCCGAAACGCACATAACAAAACAGTGCCAGAAAAATCAGAACCACTGCGGCCAGGAATCCGATGAGAAACTTGATCATGTGCAGCCTCCCAAATTAAAGGAATTCAAAGGAGAATCTTTCAACAGGATCTGAAGTCGCCAGACGATGGGCCCTTCGGTCCAGAGCCTACGAAGGAGGATTTGAGGTATCGACCGTAGTGTCTGAAGGCGGCGCAGCTGAAGCAGGCAAATCCGAAGGCGGCAAATCTGGAGGGGGCAGATTGGATTTGGCGCGGCGGCGTGCGGCGATGGCTGCAATCGGCCTGTCGACGGCGAAGAGGCCCGCGCCGAAGATAAGAATGATCAGAGCGGCAAACCAGTAGGTGAACGGCGTAGCGTTGTAGAAGTCGCTCGGGTTCGAGAGGATATGGGAAAAGTTGACCCTGTCGTCGGGCACGGCGAGGTAGGCGACCGTCATATTCACGAACAAGACCAGCGAGGTGAGGCGCGATGCCAGGCCCAAGGCGAAGAAAATGCCGCCGATCAGTTCGACCATGGAAACCAGCAGCGCCGTGGCGTAGGGAGCGGGCAGATGGATGGAGCCAAAGAAATTCGCCACGCGCGCCAGGTGCGTGAACTTGCCCCAGCCGTCCTGCGCGAATTGCCATCCCCAATAAAGGCGTATGGCGAGGAGCAGCGGATTCTGCAGCCGATTGAGCACGGTGGAGAACACGCCATTGACGCGGCCCAAAATGTACAAAAGTCTTTTCATACTTCCCCTCCCCGAGTGCCCCACTCTTCGTGATGTTAGCAGCCAGTCAGCGTATTTGCGCGCCGTTGAAGACCGTCACAGCAGAGCCCTCGATGAGAAACGCGGAATACGGTGCGCCGGCGAGCGCAGCGGCAAGGTCAGCACCGTAGTAGCGCGCGGCATTCCCCCGGAATTCGGCTGTTGACGCCTGCCTTATGCGCCATCGCGGATGCTGCACTTCGTATTCGATGCAGCCGCCATCGGGCTGCGCGGCATATCCCCAGTAGTGCTCGGTGATGAACTGGGCATGAGATCCCTCGCCGGGCAAAAACTCTTCAGCGGCCGCTTCGACGCCAATCGAACATCTTGAAGCAGACGCTCCCCATGAATATTCCGCCCTCACAACTTCATCTGACCAGTTCCCGTGAATCCGATGCGACATGGGCACGCGGGAATAATTCTCGTTGAAGAAATATTGCGCTACTGCGGCGACAGCTCGCCGGGGAACCAGTTCGCGGATGAAGGTTACGCCGCGCCGCTCACCTCGCTTCACGTAAAAACGCAGATTCACTTCCTCAAACGACCGATGGAACGGAATCACAATGCCGGCGACTCGCGTGTTGTTGAACTCGAAAGCGACGAGGCTCACGTAGGCGTTTCCCTCGAAAAGGTCGAGTTCGGTACCCTTTGGAATGAAACGCATGAGGAGCGAAGGATCGACTGCGTAGTTCAGCATCACAAGGTTGTTCCAGTCGGCAGTGAGAAATGTTCGCTGGTGTTTTGCGCTCGTGTCCAAGACCGCTCCATCGGCTGTGATCATCTCGTCCCAGCCGCAAAATTACGCCGTGGCGGACGGCGAGAGTCAACCCGCAGACGATGACCAGTAAGTGAGGAACCCTGGGGTAGCTGCAATTTCAATGGTCGCCATCCCACCTGGCCGTAAGAACAAGGACACGGTGAGGGTGAGGCACCCCCAAATTTCAATGCAACTATACGGCAATCGATTCGTCCAGCTCAGGCGCGCAGATCCAGCCCAGTTCGGCCCAGTCTGCGAACCATTGCTGCACCCGACCGGCGCGGCCGCTTTCCGGGATCTCGGAAGCTTCGAAACCGGCTGCAATCGCCTCCACCAGGGATGAGCCGGCGCGGATTGCCGAAAGAGTGAGAAATTCCTCGCGGCACAGGCGCTTGTAGTAGACGGAGAATTCCAGACGGTGCGCCACTACCCAGGTAGAACGCTTGCGGAAGCGCGGAAGCGCGGCGGGAGGAATTTCGCCGTCGTCGTGCTCCACGCCCGCTTCGCTGGTCAGCCGTTTCTCGCGCTGGTGCAGACTCAGCACCAGCTCATCGGCGGGGTAATCGAGTGCCAGGAGCCGCAGGTGAGGCTGCAAGGCGAGCCGCGAATTGGCGTCCAGCGTGGAAATCTGTTCCAGCGTGAGCGGCGCGCGCTCCGCCGAATCGAAAGCCTCGACAAAGGCCCACTCGATGCGCGCGACATCGACGGCCAGACGGCGCCGCCGGCCGGCGTAGCGCGGATTCGCTTCAAGCCACTCCGGCAACTTCGATCCCAGGTTGCGCAGGGTGAATGAACGGCTGGGGTGCGCCGTCAAATATGCAATCGCAAGCGCATCGTAGCGAACGCTGCCGAGGATCGCGCGCAGCCCGGGAAAGTCTTCGGCCAGCGCGCCGAGCACGCGGAACCAGTACTGCCGGTTATAAATCTCAAGCCTTTCGAAAGCGGTGAGCCGGCTGTTAGGCGCGATAAACGATTCGGCAACCGAAGTCATCGGGCGCCCGTCCGGTGCACGTTCCTGCATCTGCTCATCGGCGGTCAGCGGACGCATCACTGCCGCGGCCATTTCGCGTTGCAGAGCGGCCAGGTCTATTCCATCTGCGCTCATTGCGAGGCCTCCGCAAGCGGTGCCGGCTGTGCGTTCAGCCAGCGCTCTGCTTTTTTCGCTTCGGCATGAACTTCGTCAAAGCTGGGGATGTGGTCGTCCCATTCCAGAAGCGTCGGCGTAGGGCCGCATCGCTCAATGGCACGCGCGTAAAGCCGCCACACCGGGTCAATGACCGGGTGATCGTGGGTATCGAGAATGTACTTCTCATAGCGCGAGTGCCCGGCGATGTGTATCTGCGCCACGCGTTCGGCGGGGACGGCGTTGACGTAATCCATGGGTTCGAACTCGTGGTTCATGGCCGAAACGTAGATATTGTTCACGTCCAGCAGAATGCCGCAGTCGGCGCGCTCGACCACTTCAGTGAGAAACTGCCATTCGGTCATCTGCGAGGAAGTAAACGCCGCGTAGCTGGAAACATTTTCGACGGCCACGGGGATCTCGAGAAAGTCCTGCACCTTGCGCACGCGCTCGGCGGTGCGGCGAACCGCTTCCCACGTGTAGGGCAGCGGCAGCAGATCGTGAGTATACGTCCCGTCGACGCTGCCCCAACACAAATGATCGCTGAGCCACGGCGTTCCGGTGCGCCGCACCAGTTGCTTCAGGCGGCGCAGATGCTCGGGATCGGGCTCGGTGACCGAGCCAAAGTACATGGAGACGCCATGCTGCACCACGCGGTATTGCTCGAGGATGCGATCGAGCGTAGCCAGCGGGCGGCCGGCGTCGATCATGTAGTTTTCCGAGATAATTTCGAACCAGTCAACTACGGGCTTGCGGGCAAAAATGTGCGCATAGTGGGGAATGCGGAGGCCTATTCCCACGCCGTAGTTCTGGTATGCGTTGAAGCGATTGGGCATGATGGAGTTCTTAGTCCACAGTTCGGAGTTCGCGGTTTATAGCTGGTAGCCTGTAGCTCGTAGCTAGTAGCTCGCAATCCGCAGCTCACAGTTCACGGTAACAGGTCATTGGTCAGCGACCGCTTTGGCTGTTAGCTGTGAACTATGAACTGCGAACTCTCCTTAGCTAGTCGGGCATCTTGGAGCCGTCTGTGGCGCAGCCGCCTTTGCCCTTGCAACTGTTCTTGCCCTTGCAGCCGTTGTCGCTGGACTTGCAGCCGCCCTGGCCTTTGCAGTCGTTCTTGCCCTTGCAGGAGTGCTTGGTCTTCTTGGCGTTCACGCCGTCGTAGCGTAGCCCCGCCTTCACCAGAACTGGCGAGTTGCTCGACGAGGGACTGGGAGCGGCATTGGCCGCGATCGCGGTTCCGCCCATCAGGCCGGAGAGAGCTGCCGTTAACAACATTGCGTTGAGCTGATTCTTCATGATCTTTTGACCTCGTTAGGGGGTTGGGGCGGTTCAGTTCCGCCGGTTGTGCCGTACGGGAAGGGCGCGGTGGCCAATTCCCGCAGGTTGGAGGGCCCGAATACAGCAGGGCGGACGCGGATTGCAATCCTTCCTGCGTACGCTGTGATGAACTTCTCAACCGGCACGTTGGAAAACTGGGTTAGGGGAACGATCGCCGGTTCGCTTCTTAGGAGTCGAAGCTTGTCGAAAAGGTTACAGGGAAACACCTGTCGCTGAATATATAAATTTTCAATGAAGCGGGGTTGGCGCGGTAAACATTTACATATTCGAAATTGTTTGTCCGCAGCAACAATCCAGTGACAATGTAGTTACAATTCGAGCGCTGTGATGGACGGCAGCGATTGAGTCAAAGATCGGGATTGGTTTGTCTGCCAAGCGTGCGCTAACCTGAGTTTGCTTCTACGGTCTAAAGCGGAGATAACCATCGGGGGTCCATTGGAAAAAGTCAAGAAGCTGGGATTTCTGTCGGGCACGAGCCTGCTCTTTGCCTTACTGCAGAGCTTGTGCACGGCTGTCCTTACGATCAGCACCGTGCGCGTAGCTATTGGCGTGGCTGCGCTGTCGGCCGGCATCCTCAGGCCGCTCGAGCCGCTTCATCACGAAGCCATCATTCGAGTCCCGATGCTTATTATCGCCATTGCCGGTTCCGTAATTAACCTTCTGGTGCTGGCGTGGATCTGGCGGATGCGCAGGCTGCCCTCAGCGCAATGGCGCAGACGCAAGATGAGTCACAAGGAGAAACGCTCCGAGCGGCTACAGATAGCGTTGTCAGTGGCGACGCTGGTTCTGGTAGCGCTGGAAGGCTGGATACATCCGATACTGAATCATGGCGCGTCGGCGTTCTGATTGATTCACGAGTCGCGCGATGCTAACTCCTGGTCGAGCCGCTGGTGCAGGCGCTTGCTGAAGCCGGCGGGAAGTTCGAAGACGCGGTCGTCAGCGACGAGGATCACCACGTTGCGCGTGGAGTCGAGCACGGCCGAGCAGATCTCGCAGGTCTCCAGGTGGAGGTCGATTTCCGCGCGCAAGACTGCATCCACCTCGCCGTCGATGTAGGCGGAGATGTGCTGCCACACGTGTTTGCAATCGATCCTCATGATCCCCACCCAAAGAGCCTTGTCCGCCTGGGCGCAAAGCCTTTCAATTTCGGCGCCAGATTCCGGTGCAGCAGGGCGCGGGCGCGGTGCAGCCGTACTTTGACGGCGCCTTCGGAGATTCCCAGCGCGACGGCGGACTCGCGCACATCCATCTCTTCGACGTCGCGCAGTAGCACGACGTTACGGTAAATCTCAGGCAGAGCGTCAATTGCGCTGCGCAGGAGGCCGGCCAATTCCTTTTGTTCCAGGGCGTCTGCCGGGACTTCGCGCCAGTTGGTGAGGATGGCCGGGGTAAAGTCGCCCGAGTCGCCGTCGGTCAGAGCATCCAGTGAGTCTTCGCGGCGGTTTTCGGTGCGCCGCAGACGGCCGATGCCTTCATTGCGAGCAATGGAGAGCACCCAGGTGCGAAACTGGGCCTCGCCGCGGAAAAGATGCAGGTTGCGGAAAACTTTTATTGCGGTTTCCTGGGCAGCATCCTCGGCTTCCGCTTCGTTGTGGAGCAAGGAGAGGAGCAGAAAGTAAATCGATCTTTCGCAGGGCCGGATGAGTTCGTGAAAGAGATGTTTTTCGCCGGCGAGAATGCGGCGGATACACTCCTTCTCAAACTCGGAATTGGAGGATGGCGTCATGGGTCCGGATCGACCGGTTATGGTGACCCACCTGCGGTCAGCCCCGGTTTTCGCCAGTAATTCTTGCGGCAACCTAAGAGAGACTATACCGCGACGGTTAGAGGCGCGGCCAAACCGGGATCGGCGATTTTGCCCGGATCAGTTATGTGCGTTGAATTACTTAATTTATTTGTTGCGAAACTTAGGTGAAAAGGGTAGCTTAGGCTGTACAATCACCCCACGAGGATTCCCATGGCGGGAGATATTCAACTTCAGTGCAGCGATTGCGGGCGCGACTTTACCTTCACCGCTGCCGATCAAGCGTTCTTTCAGGAACGTGGTTATTCGACCCCGAAACGCTGCAAGTCTTGCAGGCAGGCCAGAAAGAACGACCAGGGGGGCTCCGGCTACCGTTCCAGTTCGTCATCACAGGGAACACCTGTGGTTTGTTCAGGTTGCGGACAGCCTACAACCGTGCCCTTTGAACCGCGTGGCGACCGGCCCGTGTATTGCCGGGACTGCTACCAGGCACGCAAAGGAAATGGCGGATCGCGAGTACGGGAACGCGTCTAAGCTTCGCTCCGGCGCAACTCGCGCATGTGGGAAGTGCCGGAATCGAAAGGCGACGGTAAGCCGATTGCAAAATCACCCGTCAATATCGGGAATTTTTGCCCGGTTTTCAGAAAGTCTCCGCTCGACCTATCCAGTTGCAATGGCAACTTACTTCCCCTTTCTTCGCTCCGAGGGTAAGATGCCATAGCTCGTCTGAAAAGCGGGCGCGCGGCGTTGTGTACCCGGCGCACGAACAGTCGGAGTTTTGCCTGCTTTCGCAATGTTGCCGCGCCCAGGCCGGGTTCCGGTCCAACTTGCGCTTGCTTTCGTCCTTATTCCCTGAAATTCTGGCGTCTTGGAAGTGAGCTGACGCCCGCGTATGCACATTGTTGTCTGGATCAGCGTGACCGCGGCATTGCTGCTGGTCGCCGGCTTTCTCTACCAGTGGACCGGCGGCTGGGTGGGACGGCGACGGTTTGCGGGATCGGGCCGCTTCATTGAAGTTGGCAATTGCGTCAGGATTTTTGTACGGCAGCAGGGCTCGGGGAGTCCTGCGGTTGTCTTTGAGGCGGGAGTCGGCGCGTCGAGCCTGAACTGGCGACACATTCAAGAGGCGGTCGGGCGAAGTACGAGTACCTTTGCTTATGACCGCGCCGGGCTCGGCTGGAGCAGTGCGCGGCAAAGCGCGCGGACGCCGTCGGTGGTTGCTTCCGAGCTGCATGACCTATTGCGGCGGGCGGGGATTCAGCCGCCGCTGGTGCTGGTAGGGCACTCGTTCGGTGGACTTGTCATGCGGCGGTATGCCCTGCGCTATCCGGATGAGGTGGCCGCAGTGGTTCTCGTCGACCCGATGCGGTGCGAAGAGTGGCCGCCTTTCAATCCCGGCATGAGTGCGAATCTGAAACTGGGCGGGCGGTTGTGCAGCGTGGCTGTGCCGATTGCACGATTGGGGCTTGCACGGCTGGGACTTTCATCGTTAATCTGCGGATCCGGGCGGGTTGCGGAAAGGCTTTCCAGCATTGCCGGAGAGAATTGCCGCTATGTGCTTCGGCGCATCACGGGCGAGGTGGGCAAGATGCCTGCGGAAGCGCGCCCGGAGCTGGTCGCGCTCTGGTCGCGGCCCGCGTTCTATGGTGAGATGCGCGCTTACCTCGAGGCCATTCCTGAGATTGTCACCGAGATGCGCGGCGCCGAGCCGATTCGCGATATCCCGGTGCTGGTGCTGACGCCTGGAAGCAGCGATGCGCTGAGTGACGAGGCGGTACGACGCATCGGTGATCACGCCCGGCAAGTCATTGCGCATGAAAGCCGGCACTGGATCCATTTCGACGAGCCGGAACTGGTGATTCGCTCGATTCTCGAATTGGTGCACGCTACCACGGCGGAGGGAATTTCGGCGGGTAGCTAGCTACTCCCATTTTGCTTCGGCGTGAGGATCAGCCATTTTCTACGTGTTGTTTTATGTCCGAGTACGCCACCTCGATAAGGCGGCGGAGGGATGCAGCGTCTGTGGCCGTTCCCGGTTTCAGCTTGACATGACGCATGAATTTGCCACTGCCTTGCAGCAGGCGGGCTGGATCGGGGAGCGATGCGCCGCGAAAGAATCCCACATTAACAGGCGAAGTGAAGACATTGACGTAGGCGAAAGGAGCGTCGCCCAGGCATGCAACCGGACAGCCGTCATGCAGGATTTCGCGGACTTCGTCGCCGCATTTGCGCATCGCTTCAAACCAGTGGTGCGCGATGGCTCCCAATTCACCTTGATGCTTTTTCATCCAGGCGTCGATCGCGGAATCGCGTTCGAGGACGCCATTCAAGCGCAGGATTTGGTTGTCGTGTCGTTTCATGTTCACTTTTCGGATCTCGAAAGCTCCGCGCTGCCGGTAACTCGCTCGGGCGTTAGATCGCTTATGACTCCGTTCGGTGCGCCCGGTTAGGATCGATCGTCCCCGCAATCGTCGCCTACCTTAATGCCACTTTTGCAGGTGAGTTTTGCTCTTTTCGCGGCTACGAACCCAGCACGGGTGGCAGCCCCTCCCGTTTTTCCAGCCATGCCCTTTGACGCGCACGCCAGCCGCGAATCAATCGCGTGCAACACCATAGAAACAGCAACGGCCATACAGAATAGGCCACAAATCCCAACAGGGAACCGGCGGCAAGAACCCGGGGCAGGTTCCAGACGCAAACCAGGCCCAAGTAAACGGTAATGCTCCACCACCACGCCATCGCTCGATTACTGGGGACCTTTGAAACCTTATGCTTTCGAAATATGTCCCAGAGCAGAAGAGGGATGGCAATGCAGATGCAGAAGCCGAGAATCGCTTTTGCAAGGAAGACTGCGTCCATAGAGCCTCCGCACCACCCAATGTACTCTCCGCAAATGAGCGGAGCCATTGACTCACGCAGAATCTCCGTCTTCGGGTTCCGAGGCGCGGGTATCTGCGTTTTGACGCGCCTCGCCCGGCCCGGCTATAAATATTCATGTCATAGAAAGTGATTCGATGACACACATCCTGCTCGCCGCACGGAGCAGGCCACAACAGCAATCGCCAGGATGCTCGGGAAGGCGGTGAAAATCCGCCACTGCCCCGCAACTGTGAGCGCTCCTGCCCTTGAGCCCGTCATCACGCGGGATCAAGCGCAGGATTCGGCCAACGCTCCTCCGCAAACGCGGAGAGCTTAATCCACTGGGAGCAAATTGCAGATTCGCTCCCGGGAAGGCGGCCGAAACAAGCGCAAGTCAGGAGACCGGTCCGAGGCGTCTTCAACCGCTTTCGCGTTCCGAGGGGAACGGAGGAGCTCTCGATGGCCGTTTCCGCAACTAGCCTGCAAAATTTCCGGCGCGGTTTTGCGCGTCTTCTGACAAATGCCTTCACCTGCGCCGCGCTTGCGCTCTCGCTGAGCGCCGCAACCTTGTGCCATGCCGCGTCCATTCGCGGCACGGTGACCGACTCAAGCGGCGCCAAGGTCTCGGGCGCCGCGGTGGTCCTGATCAGTAACGGCGCGGTGGTGGGATCGGCCGTTTCGCACGCTGACGGCAGCTTTGAAATCACCACCGGAACGGGCGGCCGCTTTTTTCTCGTGATTTCGGCAAAGAGCTTCCGGCAATTGCAGACGCCGGATTTCTATGCGGGCCGCTTTGATTCGATCGAGCGCGACCTTGTACTCGAGCCGGCGTGGGTGCAGCAGTCGATCGTGGTGACGGCCAACGGCACTCCCACGCCGCAGCCGCAGACCAGCTCGGCTACCACCGTTCTAAGCCCGCTCGATCTGGCGCAGCGGATGAGCCTGACGGACGCGCTGCGCACCGTCCCCGGCGTGTTCGAGGTGCAGACAGGCCAGCGCGGCGCTGAAGCTTCCCTCTTCGTGCGCGGCGGCGATTCCGATGACAATATGGTTCTGCTTGATGGCGTCGACGTCGGCGATCTGGGCAACCAGTTCGATTTCGGGCCGTTTTCGACGACCGGAGTGGAAAGCGCCGAGATCTACCGCGGCCCGGACTCGAATCTCTACGGCGCCGGCGCCATGACCAGCGTGGTCAACATCACCACTCCGCGGGGCACGACCAGCTTCCCTTCTCTGCTGCTTGAGGGGAGCGGCGGCAACTTCAATACTTCGCAGCAGCGCATTGAATTCGCCGGCGCGCGCGGCAAGCTCGATTATCTTGGGAGCTACAGTTGGCTGCAGACCGGCAACGCGCTGACCAATGATGCCTATCATCTGGGCGCGGCGGCGGCCAATCTCGGCTGGCAGCCCAAGGCCAGCACGCAAATCCGCGGCACCGCACACTATAACGTGAGCGCCACAGGTGTTCCTAACGCCTGGAGCTTTTATCACGTTACCGACAACGCCACGCAAAAAGATCAGGACCTTTACGTCAGCGGATCCATCGCCAACCAGACTACTGCCAGCTTTCACAACACTGTTCGCTACGGGCTGGTGCACAAGCGCGAGCAGTACAGCCTGTGGCAGCAGAGCGGCAGCGGAACCTACGACGCCTTTGGTGACTCGCTGGGGTATCCGGTTACTATCCTCGGCGCGAACGGCTACTCGGCGACGGGCCAGGCGGTGCTCGACTATGCGCAGACGTACCCGTACCAGTACCAGCTCGCATCGGATCGCGACGAACTCGTATACCAGGGAGAATTGACTGCGACTCCGCACCTGGCCGCGCTGATCGGGTTTGAATTTGCAGACGAGCGCGGTTTTGAGAATGTGCCCACGTTTGCTAGCTACGACTCCACCGAGCGGACCAATTACAACTATCTCGCCACAATACACGGCGATTTCAAGACACGATTCTTCTACACTCTCGGCGGCAGCCTGGAACACTACTCGCTTTTCGGCGTGCAGACCACGCCGCGCGCCGGCTTCTCTTATTACGTGCTGCGTGCGCGCTCCGGTGTCTTTAGCGGCACGCGTATTCTCTTCAACTACGGCGATGCCGTGCGCGAGCCGAAGCTCACTGACGAGTTTGGCTCGCTCTATCACCTGCTTGTTGGCAGCGGCTTTCAATCCACGGCAGCGCAACTGGCCATCGGGCCGCTGACCGCACCTACGGTTCGCATGTATGAAGGCGGACTGGCGCAAGGATTCCTGAGCGACCGCGTGATATTCCGCGCCACTTACTTTCACAACCAGTTCGGGCGTGAGATTGAATACGTCGGCGGCAGGCTGCTGCCCAACTTGATTCCGGGACTGACTCCGGACCAGCAGACACAGCTCGAGACTGCGCTTGGCTACTATTACACCGACGATTACGGACTCGCGGTCAATACCGAAGCCTATCGAGCACAGGGAGCCGAGGGAAGCATCGAAAGCGGCCTCGGACACAATATCTTCCTGCGCGGCGGATATACGTATCTGGATGCGGTGGTGCAGCGCTCGTTTGACAGCGACAACGAAGCGCTGCTCGGCGGGTACGAGCCCACTTACAACGGCATACCCATCGGTGCCTATTCTCCGCTGGTCGGGGCCAGACCCTTCCGCCGCGCGCCGCATACCGGCTACTTCACCGCCAGCTATTCGGGAAAGCGCATCACGGGAATGTTTACATCGTCCTTTGCGAGCCGCAGCGACGATTCCACTTATCTGGCATATGCCGACGCCAACGGGGGAAACAGCCTGCTGTTGCCGAACCGCAATCTCGATCGCGCATTTGCACAACTGGATCTTGGCGGCAGCTACAAGATCAGCTCGTGGATCGACATCTTCGCCCAGGCAAATAATCTGGCCAGCGACCGGCACATTGCGCCGATCGGCTATGTCAGCCTGCCGATGAACGTGCGCGCCGGGCTGCGGGTGCGGTGGGGGCTGGGGAAGCGCTAATTAAGGCGAAGCGCTTCGTGCGCCTTCGGTATTTCGCCAAGGTCGCATTGAATTATCACCTTCCGGGTGCTTTCAGGACCGCGAGCAGGTTGTTTGAGCCTCCATTTCCACAAAGAGATTGCCGCATCGTGATCATCTCTGTGGGAATCGCGGAGGAATCCTCGATTTGGTGATCTAAATCACATCTTCGGGTGCGTACCAGCACATCTTCGGCCCTCTGATTGAAATATCTCTTCGATAGCCAATGAGACTCGTCTTCCGTGGAATGGCGGCAGGATGAAGGGGCTGTGCGGGAAGCGGTGTTCTGCTTATCGCCTGCTCCAGTGACGAAGCCAAGTCCGACGGAAATGCATCAGCGCCACGAACTCGGAGCATTATTGGAGAGCCGCTATGACAAGCAAACAACTGCGCCTTGGCATCGCATGCCTGGCGCTCGCCGCCCTGGCTGCGTTTTTCGGCACGGCGCCCGTCGCCGCGCAATCCACTACTCAAGGTTCCATCGCCGGAACGGTCGAAGATCCTACCGGCGCGGCGGTGGCGAATGCCGCGGTTACAATCCAGAATCTGGCGACCAATTTCAGCACCAGCCTGATCACGGACAGCAGCGGGTATTTCAAGGCGCCGCTTTTGGAGCCCGGAACTTATGCGGTGTCAGTAATGGCGCAGGGCTTTGCCGCTTACCGCGCGGACTCGGTTACGGTCGTGGTCGGGCAGGTGACCAGTGTTTTGCCTCACTTGGCGGTTGCGTCTTCCACCTCATCGGTCGTCGTCAGTGAGCAGGCGCCGGTGATGAACCTGGAGTCGCCGGACTTCAGCACGACGTTGAATTCCGTAGCGCTGCAGTCAATACCGATTAATAACCGGCGCTGGTCCAGCCTGGCCATGACGGCGCCTGGTGTAGTGTCGGATACCAACGGTTTCGGCCTCGTGAGTGTCCGCGGCATCAGCCCCGTGCTCAATAACGTGGAGATTGACGGCGCGGACGACAACCAGGCCTATTATTCCGAAGAGCGCGGACGCACGCGCGAAGCTTACTCCACCTCTGCCAGCGCGGTCCGCGAATTCGCAGTGAATACCGGTGTCTATTCGGCTGAGTTCGGCCGTGCTGCCGGGGGCGTTATCACTTCCGTTACCAAGAGCGGCACCAATCAGATCCACGGGCAGGCCTATTTCTGGGATCGCCAGAGCAATTGGGGGGCGTACAACAACTACACAACTGTCTCGACGCTGGATTCCACTTCGGGCAAGTACGTTGCGCGGCACATCAAGCCCGAGGACCTGCGCAAGATTTACGGGTTTACCGCCGGCGGCGCTCTGATTAAAGACAAGCTGTTCTGGATTTACACCTTCGATCAGCATGTGCATGTTTTTCCGGGCACCGCGATTCCCAATAACCCGACGTCGTTCTACGCACTGCCGACTCCATCTTCGGGCATTAGCTTTCCCAGCGGCCAGACGGCGGCGACTGACTGCGATTTAAAGACCGGCTACTGGAACTTCAAAGCAGACCCGAATTACACGCTCGACAGCCAGGCCTGCACGCTGGCGGCCCGCCAGGGATTCGCGACCTACGATGCGGGCGTGAGCGCCTATGAGGCTGGAATCGCGGGACTGGTCACGGATCTCGGTTCGGTTCCGCGGCGCGGCTACCAGGAAATCAATACCCCCAAGCTCGATTGGCAGATCAACGATCGCGAGCATGTCAGCGCGCTCTATCATCGGCTGCGCTGGGATTCGCCCGGCGGCGTGCAGACTGCGACTGCAAAAAATTATGGCGCCGATACATGGGGCAATGACTTCGTCAAGCTGGATTATGGAGTGGCCAAACTCACCAGCTTCATCAGCAACAGCATCAGCAACGAAGTGCTCTACCAATATGGCCGCGAACTGAACGACGAAGGACAGCAGCCCTTCACGGATTACACGAAGGCCAATCTCTTCGGCACCGGGGGATCAGCCGGGAATGTACCCGAAGTTGCGGTGAATACCTCCGCGGGCATGTATATCGGATCGCCGTATTACTCCTACCGCAAGGCGCTGCCTGATGAGCGCAAGTGGCAGATCGGCGACATACTCTATTGGACCCACGGCAGTCACAGCTTTAAATTCGGCGTGGACGAATTGCACAATTGGGATGAGCTGAATAACACGTATGAGAGCAACGGCTATTACAGCTACAGCTACTTCGGCAACTACTTCAACGATCTGCTGAATTCGAAAAATGGAAAGGCGGGAACTTGCGACTCCAGCGAGTCCTCGGCCGCGTCGATTAACTCCAAGACCGGCGCTGTTGTGAGCGCGGTGGGAAGCAATGACTGCTACGCCAACTTCTACCAGGGATTCGGTAATCCCGTATACGCAGTCAGCACCATGGATTCGGCGGTCTTCGTTCAGGACAACTGGAAGATTCGCCCGCGCCTGACCCTGGAACTGGGACTCCGCTGGGATTATGAAGCGCTTCCTGCGCCCGATCCCAAACTCACGACCGCTGCGGGAAGCTTCGTGCCCTATTCGCAGTTGCTGAACCATCCCAGCGACAAAAACAACTTTGGCCCGCGCGTGGGTTTTGCCTACAACGTATTTGGCTCGGGGAATACGGTGCTGCGCGGCGGCTACGGCATCTACTACGGCCGCATCAACAACGGCGAGTTACTCAGCATCCTTCTAAATACTGGCAGCCCCAACGGCCAGTACACCACCACCTACAAACCCACCTATACTGGTGCGCCGCTATTTCCCAACATTGTGACTGGAACCGGCGCCGCGGCAGCGAAGCCCAGTTCCAACTTCCTGGCCAAGAATCTGCAAAACCCGCAAGTGCAGGAATTCGACTTGGCGCTGCAGCAGGCCGTCGGCAAAGGCACCGTTTTCGCGGTGAATTATCTCGGCTCCCTCGGACGCGAGTTGCCCAATTTCCTTGACCTTAATCTCAACCCGGTGACGACGCCCGTCACCGTCACCGTGTCGGACCCCACGAGCAAGGGCCCCCTGGGACCGGATGGAACCACCTACACCGCTCCTCAATATACCGGCTATGGCAATACGGCCATCTTCGGTTCTGTGGCTTCAAATTTCCAGGTCATCACCGAGATGACCAGCAACGTCAATTCCAATTACAACGCGTTCGTGGCCGAGATTCAGAATCACACTCTGCACAGCGTTCAGTTCGATGTGAATTACACCTGGTCGCACGCGCTCGATTTCGCGCAGAACGCGAACACCGCCAGCACCGCTGTGAACTCGTGGTACGACCCCTATACGAACGCACGTATCAATTACGGCAACTCCGATTACAACGTTCCCAATCGCCTGGTAGGTTACGCGCTTTACAATGCGCCAAATCTCCGGGGGGACAACCGGCTGAAGTGGATCGCGAACGACTGGAGCGTGAGCGACAGTTTTCAGATGACCAATGGCTTTCCGTACTCGGTGAGCACATCGAACTACTTCAGCGCCGGGGTTCTTAATGGCTGGAATGGCGCTTCAGGGCCTTCCATTCTGCCCATGATCGGCCGGAACACGCTACGGTATCCTCGTCACATTGTCGACGATGCGCGTGTGCAAAAGGAATTTGCCTTCCATGAGTCGAGGCCTTACCGTTTGCAGCTCATGGCGAATTTCTTCAACATCGCCAACCACCAGAATATTGACGGATTGGGAACGACAGCGTACAAGCTCTCTGGGTCAACCGCCATTTATCAGGGCCAGGGTTCCTCAAATCCATCCAACAACACTTATCAGATTCCCACCAGCTCGAATAACAGCGGGTTCCTCTACACGCCGCGGGAAATCGAGATTACTGCGCGCCTTACCTTCTAGGCCGGTGCATCATTGCAAGCGAAAGCGGCGGCTGCGGCCGCCGCTTGTTTTTGTGAGGCAGAGCACACTCACTCTCCGTCAACTCCTCAATCTTCAGTGTTTCTATCTCGGACATGCCGCTAAAGTGTTACAAACTTAAGTTTTCCGCCTCGCGTGATGGTAATTGAAAGTGTGAATAAACCCGGCTAAATTGGAACGCACTGGGGAGGGCTGACGTTGGCTCTTAATACTACGAGGTTGAGGTGTTTGCGATGCGGTGCCCAAAATGTCAGTCTGGTGCAGTGAGTGTGATCCCCGCAGAAGTGCGGTTGTACCGGAGCTTTGCTCGTACGTCGAGTCATCCGCCGATGACTCCGTCGCCTGATATCCAGGTATGCCTGGATTGCGGGTGGTCGGAGTTCTCCATACCTAGCTCGTGGCTGGAAGCGGGATGGTTGCGTTCGATGCGGCCTCAGGCTTCAAAGACGATCACGCTGCAACCGACAGCAGCAGCGTGACGGCGATCCGGCGCGAGTGGCGCGGCAGTGGGCCTTGCGTTGCGTGCTGCCCAGCCGCGTGGATGGAAAACGGCCGATGACGGTGGCGAAACTGGGAGAGTGTAATTCCCGAGATGGAAAGACCGGGCCTCGAATAAAGGAATCGCGGGAAGGCTCACAGTTCTACCGCTTCGGTTTAGAAAGAGCGGCCATTTCGCGGCCAGGAGGTCCGCAGAAAGCATGATTCCGGAGTGATGATTGCGCCGCGATTTTGAATGCCGCTTGATGAGATGTACTACGTTGCTTATTAATGCCAGGCTAAAAAGCTTACTGATAGCTAATCTCCGCCACTGATGAATATGGATCGACTATAGCTAGCGGGTACATTAGAAAGCTCTCCTGAAGGAGGGGGTAATGAAAAGGGCTCCGGGACCGTCGGCGGTTCCGGAGCCCTTTTCGGTTAATGCGGAGATCGAGGGACGAAAGGACTCGGAACGAAATTCCTAAGCCGCTTCGGCCAGTTCTTCCGGTTCGGGCCGGGAGAACAAGAACGCGTAGATGGCTACGCCGACGAAAGAGAGCGCGGGCACGACGTAGCCATCGGCAATGCTCGCAGATATTCCCATGAGCGGAGTCAGCGCAGCACCACCGACGATGGCCATCACGATGAATGCCGACCCGCTCTTGGTACGCTGCCCCAGCCCCTTCACGCCGAGTGCGAAAATGGTGGGATACATGGGGGACATGAAGAAGCTGACGGCGATGAGGCATCCCACGCCGAACCAGCCCGGCCAGAGCACGGCTATGGCGCAGATGACGGCGTTGATCACGGCATAGACGCCCAGCAGCGCGGAGCCGGAGACGAAACGCAGCAGCCAGGTGGATACGAATCGTCCCGCCGTAAACGCCACCAGCACCCCGGTGAGCCAATAGCCCGATTCGCGCTGGGTGAGGCTGGTGTACTTCATCGCGTAAGCAATGAAGAAGCTCCAAACACCCACCTGCGCGCCTACATACAGGAACTGCGCGGGCACGGCGAAGGCAAAATGTTTCCGTTTCCAAAGCGATTTGGAGGTGTCGTGAGTGCGGCTCTCTTTGGAGAAGTCCAGGCCGGCGTGGGGGAACGGCGTCAGCGCGATGAGGATTGCCCAGAAGAGGACGATGCCGCCGAGGATGAGGTAGGGATTGATGACGCGCAACGTCTCCGAGCGAAGATAGGCGTGATAGGTATGCTGGGCCTGCATGGCGGCGACCTGCGCCGGCGTCAACTCGATTCCGGAGAAGATAAAGCGGCTGCCGATTAAGACAGCGGTGATGCTTCCCAGCGGATTGAAGGCCTGGGAAAAGTTGACGCGCTGCTCGGCCGACGCCGGATCGCCAATCTGAATAATGAACGGGCTCGCCGCGGTCTCAAGAAACGAGAGGCCGCTGGCGATGACGAAGAGCGCCATCAGGAAGAACCAGTACTTCGTGATGAGAGCGGCCGGCCAGAAAAGAATGCATCCGGAGCCATAGAGGATCAGCCCGACGAGGATGCCCGCCTTGTAGCCGGCACGGCGCATGAGCTGCGCGGCCGGTATGGCAAGCAGGAAATATCCCATGTAAAACGCCGACTGCACCAGGCCAGCTTGGAGGCGGTTTATCTGGAACGATTTCATGAACTGGCTGATGAGGATGTCGTTGAGGTTGTTGGGCACGCCCCAGAGGAAGAAAAGAACGGTGACGAGGACGAAGGGCAGCATGCGTCCGGCGGGAACCAGCGGAGCTTTGTGTTGCGCGTTCGGTGACGAGGTTTGTGCCCCGACCGATCCCATGGGAATGCTCAAAGTGGACTTCCTCTCCTGCGTGTCTCTGGACAGTTTACCGTTACCTAAAGCGCTTAAGCCAGAGCAGGCGAATGGCTCTCCCATTTCTACCGAATTGGCGGCGGGGGTGGCAAATGAAGAATGCGAACCTGCCTGGGCTTCCCGTCTTCTCCGCAGAATGCGCGGGAGGGGATGGTGCGAGGCTGCGCAGGTGGTGGCGATAAGATGATGCGTACGAGGCTCTCCCATGGACCCTCCATCGCCAGAGAAAGTCGCCGCGGTGCGCCATTTTTACGCCGAAGATCTGCGCTTCAAGACGCGCATGTCCTCAAACGCGCTCTTTGAAGCCTTCGCCAGCGTGCCGCGCGAGCGCTTCGTTGGCGGGGGTCCTTGGCTCATCCAGAGCTGGGGCGAGCACTGGACTACCGAGGAAGCAGACCCGCGGCACGTCTACCACGACACGCTGATCGCCATCGACGAAAACAAGCGCATCAACAACGGCCAGCCAAGCCTGTGGGCGTATTATCTCGACCGGCTCGGAGTGCGCGCTGGCGATCATGCGCTTCACCTCGGATGCGGCACCGGTTATTACACGGCGATCGTGGCGGAGCTTGTAGGGCCGCAGGGCAAAGTGGTCGCGGTGGAGATTGAGGCGGAGCTTGCCGAGCGGGCGCGCGTTGCGCTGGCGCCGTGGCCGCAGGTGACGGTGTTGTGTCAGGACGGTTCGCGCGGGCCGTTCGAGCCGACGGATGTGATTGTGGCCAGCGCCGGCGCCACGCATCCCATGCCGGCATGGCTGACGGCAGTCAAGCCCGGAGGCAGGCTGCTGTTTCCGCTGACAGCGACGGAAGGCATGGGAATCATGGCGCTGTTGACGCGGGTGAGCGAATGGAGCTTTGCGGCGCGTTTGCAGGGCGGCGTTAGCTTCATCGGATTTCAAGGAGCTAGCGATCCTGAAACCGGCGGCCGTTTAGCGGAACTGCTCCGACACGATCACAGCAAGGATGTGCGCTCGCTACGCGTGGATGCGCATGAGAAGGACGAGAGTTGCTGGCTGCATGGAGAGGGATGGTGTTTCTCGCGGCGGGAGCCGACGGCAGAAAATTCGCACCCCTAAGGTCGCATTATGGATTGCGCTTCAGAAATTCGTCGCGAAGCCGGCAGACAAACGAAAGCTTGTTTTACCTAAATGGCTGAACGCCGCCCTGAAATCGATCCATCCTCGTTGGGCAGCCTTTTCCAGAATTGCAATCGTGCCCAAAACATGGAGGCGCTTTCGAACTGCCTCTCGCCTGCCCTCTATCTCATCTATAAGAAGCGTGTCTATTCCGGATTCCAAAGCAAGCATGATCGCGTCCCGTTCTCCCTCATCGAGTCTGGCCAGCGCCGGATCTGCGATCGAAATGACAGTGTGCACCTCGCACCACGATGGCAGACTCTGTGCCCATGCTCGAACCAGTTCCGGCGCCTGATGCCGTTGTAATTCGGCGAAAACGGTATGCGGAATCGAAACTCTGTCGTAAAGGGCGGGAAGCAATTCGATTTCGTCGATCAGAATCAGGTAATTCAGCGGCGACGTATCAGCCACAACAATCATGCTCTCAGTCGGCCCTCTGCTTCGAGCTGCTGCAGCGTGCGGCGGTCCTTCTCCAGATCTTCGAGCCCGTAAGCGCCCTCATATATGTTGTGAGACTTCAGGAAGCCGTCCAGTTCGTAGCCAGTCTCGAAACCCAACAAGCGGCGCATTTCCCCGGAAGTGAGAGAGCCCGAACGATAGGCTTCAATTGCCATCGCCTCCAGAGCGGCACGCGAGGGATCCTTGCCTGAGGCAGCAAGCTTGCGAGCCATCTGGTCCGGGATGTCAAGGAGTACCTGCATGGTTGAACGGTAGCACAGGTGCCGAAGGATTTACAGCGGCCAAACGAGACTAAAGGAATTGATCGTTCGAACTTACAGCACCCGCGCCAGCCACTTGCCGGTATGCGAGTGAAGATTGCCGGCAATCTCCTCGGGCGTGCCTTCCGCCACAATGTGGCCGCCGCCTTCGCCGCCCTCGGGACCGAGGTCGATGACCCAGTCTGCGCTCTTGATCACGTCGAGGTTGTGCTCGATGACGATGAGCGAGCCGCCGCCATCGATGAGCTTGCGCAGGGCGGTCAGGAGCTTCGAAACGTCGTCGAAGTGCAGGCCGGTGGTCGGTTCGTCGAGAATGTAGAGCACGCGGCTGGCCTGCGATGGTTTGGCTGACGCATTGGCTGCGCGCACCGACGCGAGGTGGGCGGCGAGTTTCACGCGCTGGGCTTCGCCGCCGGAGAGCGTGGTGGCGGATTGGCCGAGCCGCAGATAGCCGAGGCCGATTTCATCGAGGACGGCGAGCTTTTCCAGCAGCTTGGTCTGGCCGGCAAAGAAGCGCAGCGCTTCTTTCACCGTCATCTGCAGCACTTCGTGAATGCTCTTGCCCTTGTAATGCACTTCAAGAATGCGCGGCTGGTAGCGCGTGCCGTTGCAATCTTCGCAAGGCAACTCCACGTCGGCGAGAAACTGCATTTCTACGGTTACGGTGCCATCGCCTTCGCAGGTGTTGCAGCGGCCGCCGGGCACGTTGAACGAAAAGTGTCCCGGCGTCAGCGAAAGCCGTTTCGCCTCCGGTTGCGCGGCAAACAATTCGCGAATGAGGTCGAAGCCCTTGATGTAGGTGATGGGATTGGAGCGCGGCGTGCGGCCGATGGGTGTCTGGTCGACGAGGACTACATCGTTGAGCCGCTCAGCGCCGGTGAGCGAGGTGAAAACGCCAGAGGGATCGCTGCCGTCGCTCTGTCCCAGCGCACGCGCCACCGCGCGATAGAGCACCTGGTGGACGAGAGTGGATTTGCCCGACCCGGAGACGCCGGTGATGGCGACGAGAAGGCCCAGCGGAATCTCCACGTCGAGGCCGTGCAGGTTGTTGGCGCGAGCGCCGCGCAGCACGAGTTTTTCGCGGCCGGGCGCGCGGCGGCGGGTGGGCACGGGAATCGACAGCCTGCCGGAAAGATATCGGCCGGTGAGCGAGTTGGGATTGGCCTCGATCTCCGCCACCACGCCTTCGGCGAGGAGCTTGCCGCCAAACTCGCCGGCGCCGGGGCCGAGGTCGAGGAGGTGATCGGCGGAGCGCAAGATGTCGGGATCGTGCTCGACGACGAGTATGGTGTTGCCGAGCTCGCGTAGTTTTTCCAGGATGTGAATGAGCCGCTCCGTATCCCGCGTGTGCAGGCCGATAGAGGGCTCGTCTAGCACGTAGAGCGCGCCGACGAGCTGCGAGCCAAGCGAAGTGGCGAGTTGGATGCGCTGCGCCTCGCCGCCGGAAAGCGTCGAAGCGAGACGGTCGAGCGTGAGGTATTCGAGACCAACCGCATCAAGGAACGTGAGTCGCTGGCGAACTTCTTCCAGGATTGGGCCGGCGATTTCTTCCTGCACTGGAGTAAGTTTCAGCGCGCTGAAGAACTCTTTTGCCTGGGCGATAGTGAGCGCGGAAACCTGGCAGATGTTTTTGCCCTGGATGCGCACGGAGCGGGCTTCGGCGCGCAGGCGCTGCCCACGGCAATCGGGACACTCGGCATAGCCGCGGTACTTGCTCAGCATGACGCGGACGTGCAGTTTGTATTTCTTGCGCTCCATCTGCGTAAAGAAGCCGTAGATGCCGGGGAATCCGTTTTTGCCGCGCAGCACTGTTTCCCGCGCGTCCTCGGGCAGATCGTGCCAGGGGACATCAAGGCGGATACCGAGCTCCGGCGCCTGCTTGCGCAGATCGCTGAACCACGCACGATATTTTGGCCGGTTCCACGGATCGATGGCGCCGTCGCTGAGGCTGAGGCCTTTGTCGGGGATGACGAGATTCAGGTCGTAATCGACGGTGTTGCCGAAGCCCTGGCAGCGCGGGCAGGCGCCGAAGGGATTGTTGAAGCTGAAGAGGCGCGGCTCCGGCTCCCGGCCGGGGCGATGGCAATTGGTGCACTCGTACGCGCCGGAGAAGCGCAGGCGGCGGCGTTCGGCATTCTCTTCACGGGGCGCTTCTTCGAAGAAGACTTCGCCGGCTTCGCGATAGGCGATCTCGGCGCCGTCCACGATGCGCGGGCGATTTTCGGGGCTGACGACGATGCGATCGAGAAGGACGAAAACCGGCTGCGTGAAATCCAGATCGAGCAGCGACTCCGGAGTCGAGAACTCGAAGATCGTTCCCTGCTGCCAGAGCCGGTTAAAGCCACCAGTGCGCAACTCCGTGAGCCGGGCCTTGAGCGCCTCGGTGTGCGGCGAGTCTTCGCGCTCCGCGACTGCAGCACCTGCTGATTTCGTCTTGCCTGCGCGCGCGGAAGCTTTTGCCGGCTTCGGCGCCGGCTCTGCAGTGGCGGCCGTATCGGCGCGCATCACGGGAAAGAGCGCGTTCAGCCGGGTTCCCTCACCCAGCGTCAGCACCGCTTCGGCCACTTCGTCGATGGAATCGCGTTTTACCAGGCCGTCGCAAAAGACGCAGTGAACTTCTCCGCAGCGGGCAAACAGCAGGCGCAGGTAGTCATAGATTTCCGTAGCGGTGGCCACCGTGGAGCGGGGATTGCGCGTAGTGTTTTTCTGCTTGATCGCGATGGCCGGCGCCAGCCCATCGATCAGGTCCGCATCGGGCTTCTCGATGCGCTCGAGAAACTGGCGCGCGTAAGCGGAAAGCGATTCCACATACCTCCGCTGTCCCTCGGCATAGATGGTGTCGAATGCCAGCGAGCTCTTTCCCGATCCCGAGACACCGCTGATCACCGTCAGCTTGCCATGCGGAATGTCGCAGGAAAGGTTCTTCAGGTTGTGTGTCCGCGCTCCGCGGATGATGATGGCGTCGTTCAAATAAGAGCACCGTTGCGAAAAATTGCCGGCCGCATCCATGTGCGCTTCATGACGCTAGAGACGCGGTCAGCCATTCTCATTATAAAAGGCGAAGACAACGGCGAGAATTTGTGATTTCGCAGAAGTGCGGAAGGACTGGGCGGCATCTTTTTAGCATGCCGCGCAAGCCGTGACGACGAATAAGGTCCCGTGGCTGCGCCGGGTGGCGCAGGCTTGTTGTCTGGTTATAACTCGGAAAGAACGAAACGCTGGCTAGTTTTGAACCGTGCGCGGGTCAGCAGCTAATACGAGTTATGCGCTTTCAGTTCGGTACGCTGCGGTTGAGGCAGCGCCGCAGCAAATCAGGCAGCCAAAGCAGGAAATTCAAGAAAAGCAGTTGCGGCTTCTTTCTTTGTGTCGCGATCCAGCACGCCAGCCAGTCCCAGGAGCGCTGAGGAAGCGCATGCCGGGCACCGAATGGCGTTATTCCCCACACAGTTGCAGTCCTGGCACAAATAGGCGGACGACAACGGGATGAGCTGCATCGTACCTAGTGTCATTTAAGTCACCCCCGAAATGCACCGTGCCAGTCGGGCGAAAAATGGAGACCCCAGAGGAATTACTTGTCCCGACCAGCACTACTCAAGATGCGCCAAGTGTAGGTTAAGTTGCCCTTTTTTCGAAGATACCGGTCGTCACAAGGCGAGATTACCTCTGCGACACAGCAACGGCGTTGCATACCATAAAACCGCGAAATGGAGACGCAAAAAACAGCTAAGCGAATTGCCTAGTAAGTAACTGTCCACTTATGAGTTCCGTCCCCAAAACGGGCAAAAACCCATACCCCGATAGTGGTACAACAAAGTAACCTCCCGGCGTAACTTAAGGGAACCTGACAGCAATCCGGACGCGCATCAGAACGCGGGAAAGTCGCGCGAATTTCCTCCTCCGGGCCGATCCATCGGGGGAGGAAGCGGACTGCGCCCGACCTCCTCCTCCCTTTGGATTCCCTTCCCCCCTGAATACGCGTCGAACTGGAGTAGTTCCAGCGAGACCCGCCGCGAATCAGCCCCAAAAATATCGCCTTTACACTGTAGTGAGAGGAATCCGTGTTTCGTTTCACAGTTTCTGCATTTTTGCTGGCCTTTCTTGGTTGGCCCGTTACGTCTCATGCCCGACAGCCCCAGGCCATCCCGGGAGCGCCCGCGGCCGAATCGCCAGCTCCCGCCCAGCCGGTGCTCGACGCTGAAGCGGCTATCGGCAAGTCCGATTGGAAAACGGCCGAGAGCGCTCTTACTCGGTGGATCGCAGCGCACCCGGATGACGCTCGCGCTCTCTTCGATGCCGGCTACGTGGCTGACGCGGAAGACCGGCTCGATGACGCTGCCTCGCTTTACCGCCGCGCCACCCAGGCCGATCCCAAGTCCTTCGAGGCTCACCTCTCACTGGGCTTGCTGCTCGCGCGCCAGGGCAAGCTGGACGACGCCCGCACCGAACTCGCCACGGCTACGACGCTCGATCCCGGCCCGGGGGGGCCCGGGCTGAAAGCAAAGGCGTGGCGGGCGCTGGCGCAGATTGACCGGCCGCGTGCCGGACGCCCGGGCGACCCTGCCGCCGCCTCCAACGACCTGCTGGAGGCGCTGAAGCTTTCACCGGAAACGGAGGAGGATACCCTGCTCGCGGCTAACCTGGCCGAAGATACCGGCCAGAGCGATGCCGCCGAGACCGCCTACCGGCGCGTGCTGGCCGAAGATCCTAAATCCCGGGGCGCAGCCAGCGGCTTGGCGCACATTCTCATCCAGAAGAAGCAATACCCTGAGGCCGAGTCCGTTCTGAAGACGGGGCTGGCCAACGCACCCGACGATCCGGCGCTGACGGCGCAACTTGCACTGGTACTCGCGGACCAGAACGACCCTGCAGCGTTGCCGCTGGTACAGAAGCTGCACCAGGCCCACCCCAGCGACTCCGCCATCACCCGCATGCTGGCGGAGTTACTTTCGGAATCCGGCCAGTACGCCGCGTCAGACCAGCTTTACGCCGGCCTGCTTGCCGCCAGCCCCAACGACGAAAACCTGCTCGTTGCTCATGGCCAGAACCTGGTGGAACAAAAGGAGTTTGCGGCTGCATTCGCCGTGTTCAAAAAGGTCACCGACCTCGACGCGTCCAACGCGGACGGCTGGAGCGGTCTGGCGTTTAGCGCTTCAAAAACAGGCCAACCTTCGATCGTACTCCACGCTCTTACCATGCGATCAAAATTTCTACCAGAAAATGCATCAACCTACTTTCTTTGGGCCACATCTTACGATACGCTGCACCAGAAAGCCGAGGCGGCAACTTATTACCGTCATTTTTTGGAGTCAGCCGCCGGGAGATATCCGAATCAGGAATGGCAAGCACGCCAACGTCTCCAGGTGCTGGGCAAATAAGACGAGTAACCAGCGACGTTTAGGAGTATGATTGCGGTGAACCCGCTCTAAGCCGCGGCAGTAAAGGCCGCCGCGCTGCACGTATTTTGATTCGGGCTCTGGCGGCGGAAGGATTAGACCGGAACGGCACGGGCGTGGTACCGCATCGGAGGTTGTATGCGGTCCATAAATTGTATGGCGATGCTTTTAGCCGTAAGCCTGACGGTGATCCCTGTCTATGCGGCCTCTGCCGGGGATATCCCCACCGAGCAGCAGGAGATAGAAGCCCTGGAGGCGAAAGCCAACCAGGCCCAACCACGTGACCAGTGCTTTCTTTATGCGGAGATCCTGCACCGGATGACTGATCTCAGCATGCGCCAGTACGCGTCGGGCAACGCTGCGCGAGCCCTCCTAATGCTGAAACAGATGCAGCAGATCTCGCATAAGATCCATCTTTCCGTGGCCAAAAACGACAAGCGATTGAAGCACGCCGAGCTACTTCTCAGCAGTACCGCGTTTCATCTGACGGAGATGTTGCACTCGAGCGATTACGAAGATCGCCCGCTGATCAAACAAACCATTGCCGACGTCAACCAGGCACAGGACGCGGCCATGATGCAGGTGTTCAACCAGTAATCTGCGCACCGGGCAGATCCAAGTTCAGCGTGGGAGACGATCGCCTTCGTTGCAGGTGCAGCCGGACCGCAGAGACGAAATCCTGATCCGGATGTCAAAGCTACATCCTGCCGTGACGAGCGGTAGAATTCCCCGCGCTTGAAATTCAGGCGCTGGAGTCTGAAAGTATGCGCCCGTTCTCTTTGATCCTTCCGCTGACGCTTCTGCTGGTTGCCGCGCCGGTGTATGCGCAGCGGCAGGTGCAAGATCCCCTGACCCCGGCGCAGGCCGAGGAGATTGCCAAAGCCGGCATCGATCCCAACCAGCGCGTGCATCTTTACACCAAGTACCTCGATGAACACGCCGAGAGCATCAAGGCGCTGGCCAAGCGCGCCGACACGCCCGCGCGCAACAACCGGATGGCGAGCGACCTTGAGGATCTTGCCAACCTGATGGATGAGCTGGGCTCGAATCTCGACGTCTATTCTGATCGCAAGGCCGACATCCGCAAGACGCTGAAGCCGCTCAACGACGCCATCCATCGCTGGCAGGACATGCTGAAGGGACTGCCCAGCGAGTCGGCGTTCGACCTGGCGCGCACCGACGCTCTGGACAGCAGCAACGACCTCGCCGACGAGGCCAAGCAGATGGCGCAGGACCAGGATCAGTACTTTGCGGAACACAAGGAGCAGACCGGTCAGGAATGGCATGTGCCGACGGCGTCCTCTCAGCAGCACGATAGCGGACAGCCGGCAGCAAGCAGCGGAAAGAAACCGCACCAGTGAGGCGCAGGTTTCTCATCGTGAACCGTAAGCTGGGAACTGTAAACTGTTCCTGGTGACGACCGATTTCGCCGCAATTTTTCAGGAAGAATACAGGGCCCTCCGCCCCCGCGCACCCATGCCACCCATCGTGGTGCGCTTCCGGCGCTTCACTTCCCTCAACACCACTATTCGCCTTCGTGAAGGCCGCATCCTGGTCAGCCTGTCCGACCTGCTGGAAGGCGCACCGGAAAGCGTGATCCACGCCATCGCGCATATTCTGCTGGCCAAGTTGTACAGAAAACCCATCGACTCGATGCACAACGTGCGCTTCAAGCGCTTTGCCTCGAGCGCGGCCGTTATCCGCCAAACGGAACTGATTCGCAACGCGCGCGGAAGCAAGCGGTGGCTGGGACCGCAGGGGCACTACTACAACCTTGAGGAAGTTTTCGATGCGCTCAACCTGCGCTACTTCGGCGGGCTGCTTGGCAGGCCCGAACTGACTTGGAGCGAGCATCACGCCAAGCGTTCCCTGGGGCACTACGATGCGGCTCACAATACCATCGTGGTAAGCCGCGTCTTCGATCGACCCTCAAGCCCGCGCTATGCCATCGAGTATCTGCTCTACCACGAGATGCTTCACCTCAAGCATCCGGTGAAAATGCGCGGGCTTCGCCGCTGCGTACATTCGCGGGAATTCAAAGCGGAAGAGGCGCGCTTCCCCTGGCTGGCCGAAGCGCTCGCATTCATCAAGCGCATTTAGTCTTCCCGGCCGGCCGAGGGCGCCGGGCCAGAATTCAATCAATCGGCTGCCATGGGCCTGACCGTGGTGCCGGTAGTTTCGATGTTGGGATTCACGTTGCTCCCGAGGCGGATGACCTCATTGGCCGACGTGACCATGGCAATGGCCGACGTGATCAGCCCGACGTAGCCGGACGCCATGAAGAAGGCGCTGGTCATCGTCCAGGCCCCGATGGCCGCCAGGATCATGGTCAGCCACGTCCCCAGCAGGAACAATGACCGGCTGATCCCGCTCTTGAACGATCCCGCCCAGATGTAGCCGAAGAAGATCGCGAAGAGGCAGGCGTACCAGCCGAGGTAGCTGACGGGATCGGGCGTCTTGCCGGTGCCGATCATCGCCCTGTAGACGCCCGAGGTGCTGAACAAAATAGCGCCGCAGAAAAAGACGATCGAGTCCAGCCCGCGCCCACTCACGAATGCCAGAATGGCCACAATGGCCAGGACGACCGAAAGCGGGTAGAGCAATCCCAAGCCGTATTGGCCGGTGAACCATCCGGCCGCACACATGGAAATCATCCATCCTGCAAGACCAAAGCAAAGATATCCAACAGTAGAAGCGGCTACCCCTCTCGAGCCGAAGCTCGTAGCGAGGACGCCGTAGCTTGAAGCATTTATCGGTGTACTCATACTTACCTCTCCTTCAGAATGCTCTCTTTCGTTGACTCGCCAGAAGCGGATCCCGCGCTTACCCGCGGGTCCCTATCTTAGATCGATGCACATTTTTCGGTTCACATCTAACTGAAAGGTTCACATTATGAATTTCCCCGAACCAGCCGCAGCAGAACTGGATTGCGGCCTGCAGCCGGCGGCGGACTTCGACCTTGCCAGATGCAGAGGCGCGGAGGACGCGCCGGCTCGCACATACAAGTGGGGAAACCGCTGTCTAACGTTGAAACAGGGGAACCGGGCGCCTCTAGGTTCCGAAACCCCGGCCGCACGGAGAGACAGAAGTGTCGGCGAGGATGGAACAGCCGGACGAACCGCTTTGATCCCGAGCGAATCACTGCCAGGATTCCTTCGCCCAAGGCAAGATCGTGAAGTGAGCTACACAGGCGTGCGAGTCAGCTGTCTTTCGCTATTAGCGCGTGAGGTTCACATCTCGCGCGTTTCCTGTCCTCATTCTGTGTTCGCGCAGATTCCATGTCAAGCAAGTTTCCACGCCGCTCCGTAAATAGAAAAATGGTGTCGCGGCGGGCTATCGCGCGCTCACAAAGGCGCATCGCAACTGAGGAGCAGCGAGTGGCGCCGAGGCAGGAGTGTGCCTTACCGCTCGCGCTGGAGGGTGGATGCGCTTCCGAGTGATCGAAGAACAGCCAAAAACCTACGTGGCGATCTTCAGCACGGGCGAGGAACTTGCCGCCGGACTCAAGCAGTTTGCCGCCGATCAGAAGCTCTCGGGCAGCAGCTTCAAAGCCATCGGCGCATTTTCTTCGGTCAAGCTGGGATGGTTCGACTGGGAGGCGAAGAAGTATCGCCCCTCGGTTGCATTCAACGAGCAGGTTGAGCTGGTGTCCCTCATCGGCGACGTGGCCATGTTTGAAGGAAAGGCGCAGGTGCACGCGCATGTGGTGGTGGCCAAGTCGGATGGCACGGCGCACGGCGGTCATTTAATGGAAGCGCTCGTTCGCCCCACATGTGAGGTGGTCCTCGTGGAGACTCCCGGAAACCTGCGCAAGGAAATCGATCCGGAATCGGGACTGGCGCTGATCACGCTCTAAAGGATGGCTTTCAGTTCCCAGCGATACGCCTCGCGGCTACCGCTCTCCCATAAGAATTTCTACGCAGGCTTCTGCACGGCTGCAGTGGATTTTTCTGACGCTGGCACGGCATTCGTGGCAGGTCGACGCGAGCACCACAAGACCAATCCGACGCCGGCGATCATTGCGCCTACGCTGGCCAGTTGGGCATTGGTCAGGCCAAAAAGCACCTTGGGATTGCGGCGGATGAATTCCACCAGCAACCGCGCCAGGCCGGTGAGCAGCAGATAATAGCCGAGGATTGCGCCGGTAGCATGGGGCCTGCCCAGGCGCCGCCACAGCCACCAGCCGATAATCAGCGCGCCCACCAATTCGTAGATCGGTGTGGGATACACCGGAACGTCGGTCGGCACCAGGCCATGGGGAAAACTCATACCCCAGGGATGAAACGTCCACACCAGAAAATGCACTTGGCTGGTCGGAATGCCGTAGTCACCGTCGCCCGAAAGCAGGCAGCCGATGCGGCCGATGCCGTACCCGATGGCCGCTGCCGGCGCAGCCAGGTCGAGGATACGCACCGCGCCAACTTTTGACTTCCATCCCTGGATGACCAGTGCGCCGATGCCGAAGAGCAAGCCGCCATACCATGCGAACCCCGCCGGATCCCAGAGCGCACGCCAGCCGATGGCCTGAAAATCGGAAGGTGTATCGAGCACGTGCCAAAGCTTGGCGCCGACAATACCGGCCACCACCGCAACGGCCACCATGCCCACCGCGTCCCCTTCCAGATGCGCGCGCTTGAATGCGCGGTCGACAAGAAAAGCGGCGGAGACCGCGGCCACCCACAACATCAGGCCAAAGGTGGGCAGGTTGAAAAATCCAAGATGCAGATACGGAATCATTCTTCTTCAGTATAGACGCGGGCCGGCTGCGCAGAGCTTGCCGGCAAGCCTGGCAGGAGAGCGTCTGACGGGCCCGACCCTGCTGCCGTTACATGGCTTCCCCACAAGTAAATCCACGCCCGGATTTTTCACAACAACTTTGCCCAACTCCCGCGAAATCAGGCGATACTGTGTGCATGGCTACCATGACATACCAGGGACTTCAGGTCCTTTATACGCGGCAGCAGATCGCCGAGCGCGTGGCCGAAATGGGCGCCCAGATCTCTCGCGACATGAACGGCGAAAAGCTGGTAATGGTGGGGGTACTCAAGGGTGCGGCATTTTTCCTCTCCGACCTTTCCCGCGCCATCCAGGTCGACGCCACGTTCGACTTTGTGGCCACTTCCAGCTACGGCAAAGGGCAGCGCTCCTCGGGCGCCGTCAAGCTGATCAAGGACCTGGATGAACCCATCGAAGGCAAGAATGTTCTGGTGGTCGAAGACATTCTCGACACCGGGCTGACGCTTTCCTACCTGCGCAAAATCTTTCTTCAGCACCGCCCCAAATCGCTGCGCATCGCCACCCTGCTCGACAAGCCCTCGCGCCGTATTGAGAAGATCGAGGCCGACTACGTTGGCTTCTCCATTCCCAATCTCTTCGTCATCGGCTACGGCATGGACTATGCCGAGCGCTATCGCAACCTGCCCGACATCTGCCTCATGTCTCCCGACCATCCGGAATAGCCCTCATGCCGAATCAGGACGCCACTGAGCAGGAATTACTTCGCGAAGCCTATCGCGACTTTAATGCGCGCCGCATCGACGCCGTGCTGGCGCGAATGCATCCAGCCGTCGAATGGGCAAACGGAATGGAAGGCGGCCACGTCCATGGCATCGACGAGGTACGCGCTTACTGGACACGCCAGTGGGGAATGATTGACCCACACGTGGAACCGCTGCGGATCGAACTTGACCAGGCCGGCCGCTTTGTCGTCGAAGTACACCAGACGGTGCGCGATCTGAATGGAAACCTGCTCGTGGACACCGTTGTGCATCACGCCTACCGCATCCGCGACGCGCTGATCGAACGAATGGACATCGAGTGAAGTCGCAAGCCTGAGGAATAAACAGCACCGCTAAGCCGAGGAGACGGAATGAGAGAGACGGATAAGGACCTGGCCAAAATCTTTCTTGACTTCTCGCGCAACAAGCTAATCGATCAATACTGGCCGCGGCTCAGGACCTGCGTGGAAGGGCTGACCGATGAGCAGGTGTGGTGGCGGCCGAACGAGACCTCCAACAGCATCGGGAATCTCCTGCTACATTTGCAAGGCAATGTGAAGCAATGGCTGGTGGCCTCATTTGAACTCCGGGAAGACAAGCGCGACCGGCCGGCGGAGTTCAGCGCGCGGAGCGGATTGACCGCATCCACCCTAATGCAAGAAATGAACGCAACCATGGCCGAAGCTGCCGCCGTTTTGGAGCGGCTGACGATAGAAGAGTTGCTAGCGCCTTACGAGATTCAGGGCTATCACGTGCGCGGACTCGACGCCGTTTACCAGGTGGTGGAGCACTTCGGGCTGCACTACGGCCAAATCGCGTACATCACGAAACTGCTCAGCGGAAAGGACCTGGGGTTCTACCGTGAGCTCAACAGGACGGGCAGGGCCGAATGAGGTATTGACTCCGACTCGGGCATGTGCATCTATAACAGTTGGCCGAGGGTTTCTCTCTGGCTATATACTTTTCGACCGGAACAGGTTCGCGCCCATCGAGCGCGCCGTACGGCAACAGGCAAGGCAAGGAGCACGGCAAGATGCAAGCCATCTCCCCAGAACAGGAATCCGACCTCGAATTTGATCATGGCACATTTGATTCGGCGGCTTTTACAGCCCAGACTCTCTCCAGTTGGCAATCGCTGGCCGCAATCATTGATCACAACCTGCTGAAACCCGAAGCCACCCGAGCTCAGATTGAGAGCCTCTGCGAGGAGGCGGTACGATACCGTTTTGCCTGCGTCATGGTGAATCCGGTATGGGCTTCCACTGCCGTGGGCATGCTCGCCGGCACCGGCGTGCCTGCCGGGTCGGTCGTCGGCTTCCCTTTCGGAGCTTCGCTGGTCTCCACGCAGCGCCAGGAAGCCGCGGCGCTGGCGCGGCTGGGCGCCCGCGAGCTCGACATGGTCATCCCCATCGGGCAGCTCAAGAGCGGTAATTACCACGCGGTGCAGCACACTCTTCACGCGGTCGCGCACGTCGCCCATCATCACGGCGCGCTGCTCAAGGTCGTTCTTGAGACCGCGCTGCTCACAGTGGAAGAAAAACTGCGCGCCTCGGAGATCGCTATCCACGCCGGCGCGGATTTCCTCAAGACGTCCACTGGATTTTCCTGCGCGGGCGCAAGCGCGGCCGATGTGGCGCTGATGCGCGGCGTCGCCGGCGGCCGCTGCGGCGTAAAGGCCGCTGGCGGAATCCGCTCCCTCGCCGATGTACGCGCCATGCTCGATGCCGGCGCCAATCGCATTGGCACTTCGGCGTCAGTGGAGATTGTGCGCGAGCTGGGAGCGGAGTAGAGCAGCCTCTAGCTTTTAGCTCCTGGCTGCCAGCTTCTGTTGTTGAATTCCGGGGTTTCAGCTTTCTGTTCGCGCTCTGTGCAGTTGGAGCCCTCATTCAGAACGCGAGGATCCAACAGCCATACTCATCTTCCACTAATTTCAATCACAACCTCCGATGTCTGAAGCTGAGAGGCTAGAAGCTAGGAGCTAGAAGCTGCTCTATCAGCTATGATTTTCTTTCGAGGCCAATGCCTGACGAAGTCCAATCCCCACCTGCAGCACACGAGTATGAAGGTGACTATCGCCCCGCCGAGGCCGCGCCCCTCGATCCCGCGAATCCGCGCGTCGTAGCGGTCGATGCGGCCTACCTGATGAAGCTCACCGACACGCTGAACACCACGCTCGATCTGCAAACCCTTCTCAATCGCACCTCCGAGCTGGTGCGCGCGCTCATCCAGTACCGCATCTTCGCCATCTTCCTGCTCAACGACCGCACGCACGAGCTGCGCATGCGCTTTCAGATCGGCCATACGCTGCAGGTCGCACGCATGCGCGTACCCGTCGGCAAAGGCATCGTGGGCCAGGTAGCGCTCACCCGCCATCCCATCCTGGCCAACGATGTCACCCAGAACGAGCACTACGTCTCTGTCAATCCTGAAGTCCGTTCCGAGCTGGCCGTGCCGCTGATCGCCAAAAACCGCCTCATCGGCGTGCTCGATCTCGAAAGCGAGCAGGAAGGCTACTTCCGCCCCGAGCACCTGCATACGCTCACGTTGACCGCATCGCGCATCGCACAGGCCATCGAGAACGCGCGCCTCTACGCCCGGGTTTCGCGCCAGGCGCAGACCCTCGAGGTACTCAATGAGATTTCCGTCGAGATCGCGTCGATTCTCGAGCTCGATCCGCTGCTCGAACGCGTGGGCCAGCTTCTGCGGCGGCTCATCGATTACCAGATGTTCTCCATCATGCTGCTCGAGGAAAAAGGCGACACGCTGATCACGCGCTATGCCTGGCGCTTCGGGTACTCGCACGCGCCCATGCGGCGCATTCCCATCAGCAGCGGCATTGTGGGCGCGGCGATTCGCGAATGGCGGCCCATCAACGTGCCCGATGTGAACAAGGACCTGCGCTACTTGCCCATGAATCCTGAGACGCGCTCGGAGCTGGTGGTGCCGCTGTTCTACAAGGGCCGCACTATCGGCGTGCTCGACCTGGAACACTCGCGCCCATCCTTCTTCAACGAAGAGCACGAGCGCATGCTCACCACGCTGGCCGCGCAGGTGGCCATCGCCATTGAAAATGCGCGTCTCTACGAGGCAGTGAAGCGCCAGGAGCATCAGCTGGAATTGGACATGTCGATGGCGCGCGAGGTGCAATTGCGCCTGTTGCCGCCATCACCGCCCAGCCATAACAATGCCGAACTAGCGGTGCGCTTTCTGCCCGCGCGCACCATTGGCGGCGATCTCTACGACTTTGTGGATTACGGCCCCAACCGCACCGCCATCATGCTCGGCGACGTCAGCGGCAAGGCCGCGCCGGCGGCGCTTTACGCCGCTCTCGCCAGCGGCATCATGCGTTCCAATGCCGTGCAGCGTCCCGAGCCCGCGCAGATGCTGGCCCAGCTCAACACCGCGCTGCAGGAGCGCAAGCTCGAATCGCAATATGTCACCATGCTCTTTGCATTGTGGAACGACGAGAGCCGCATACTACAGGTGGCAAACTCAGGCGCCGTGCAGCCCATCTATTGCCGTTCCGGCGAATCCCAGACGGTGCGCGTAGAAGGCTTCCCGCTGGGCATGTTCCCCAATGTGCAGTACGACGAGCTGAGCGTCACAACCGAGCCGGGCGACGTCATCGTCTTCGTCTCCGACGGCATTCTCGATGCGGAAAACGAAGTGGAAGAGATGTACGGCGAAGAGCCTCTCTGTTCCCTGCTCTGCAATCAACGGGCGCGGCCGGCGCAGGAAATTGCCGATGCCATTCTCGCCGACGTCACCAGGTTCCAGGGCACGCACGAGCGCTTCGACGACGAAACCATCATCGTGCTGAAGGTGCGCTGATCGAGCTTTTCGCCCGCGTGGTTCCGCTTCGATAGACTCAAAGAAGACCCGATTCGCCCGGAGATCACTTGGCCATCGCTGCCCAGGAACGCCTCATCCGCCCCGCACGCAACGTCTACGGAAGCCTGCGTCTGCCCGGCGACAAGTCCATCAGCCACCGCTACGGCATGCTCGCGGCATTCGCTGAGGGCACGTCGCGCTTCACCAATTTTTCCACGGGAGCCGACTGCGCATCGACGCTGGCCTGCATGGAGGCACTCGGCGCAAAGGTAAATCGCAACGGCGACGCCATCGAAATCACCGGCGTCGGCGGCCGCGTCACTCCGGCGGCTCATCCGCTCGATTGCGGCAATTCGGGCTCGACCATGCGCATGATCTCCGGCCTGCTTGCGGCGCAGCAGGGGCGCTTCACTCTCATCGGCGACGAATCGCTCTCGCGCCGGCCGATGGAGCGCATCCGCAAGCCGCTCGAAACCATGGGCGCGAAGCTCACGCTTGCGGATGGGCACGCGCCGATCACTATCGAAGGCACGGTGCTCAAGCCGATCGACTTCACTACGCCGGTTGCCAGCGCGCAGGTGAAGACGTGCATCCTGCTCGCCGGCCTTCAGACCGCGGGAACCACCACCGTGCGCGAAGCGGTGCGCACACGCGACCACAGCGAGCTGGCGCTGCGGGCATTTGGCGCCGGCATCCAGCGGACTATCGATTCAGTCTCCATCACCGGCCCGCAGAATTTACATGCGATCGACTCCGCAGTTCCTGGCGACATCTCTTCCGCCGCATTTTTCATGTGCGCCGCGGCGCTCTTCCCGGAGTCGAACCTGGTCTTCGATCATCTCGGCTTGAATCCCACGCGCGCGGCACTGCTCGACGTGCTGACCGCGCTGGGCGCGCATGTGGCTGTGCTCAATCTCGAAGAGCGCAACGCGGAGCTGGTGGGCACGGTGCGCGTTTCGGCACCGCCGGAAGGCCTGCGGTCAACCTCCGTGACCGGCGCGCTGGCCGCGCAGCTTATCGATGAACTGCCGGTGCTGGCGGCTATCGGCCCATACACCAGCGGCGGCATCCGCATCCGCGACGCGCGCGAGCTGCGCGTGAAAGAATCGGACCGCATTGCGCTGGTGGTGAAAAATCTGCGCGCGATGGGCGCCGAAGTAGAGGAGTTCGAAGATGGAGTCGATGTGCCCGGCGGGCAGTCGCTACACGGCGCAACCATCGATTCGGGCGGTGATCACCGCATCGCCATGGCATTTGCCGTAGCCGCGCTGCGCGCCGAAGGCGAAACGCTGATCCAGGGCGCTGAATCGGCGGCCATCAGCTTTCCGGAATTTTTCGAGCTGCTCGATCTCATAGCCGAACGCTGATTCGGACCGCGCAACATCTCCCGCACCAAAGAAAAGCCCGGCACAAGGCCGGGCCGGACATTTGATTCATTTCGACGCTACTGCGGCGGACCCTTCGGATTTGCCGGCGGTGGCCCGTTGGGACTGGCCGGTGGCGCGCCATTGGGATTTTCGGCTGGCGGCGAATTGGGATTGGCCGGTGGCGCGCCATTGGGATTTTCCGCAGGAGCAGCATTTGGATTCGGCGACGGGGTTTCGTTCGGATTCGGCGTCGCGTTCGGAGTCACAGGAGTATTCGGCGTCGGCGGCGTCTGCATCGTAGGCTCGTTCCCCGGAGGCGCCGGCTGCACCCCGGGAACCAGCGGCGCCGCCGAGATGTTGCCCGTCGCCGCCTCGTTCAGGTTGATGCCGTATTCGTGCAGCGTCGTAGCCAGAATCTGGTAAAGGCTGGCGCGGTCCTTGGCGTACTGCCCATGGGCCACGATCAGGTTGTCTTCCGCTGTTGCCAGGTTGCGCTGCTGCTGCATCACGTTGGCCTCGGTCGAGGCGCCCAGGTGCAGCTTCTTGATCTCGTCGTTAAGGCTCTGCTGATCGTAGTTCGCCGTCGCCTGCGCCGCCTGCACCGCGGCGCGATCGTTGGTCAGCGCGTACTTCTGGTTCACCACCTGCATGCGAATCTGGGTGTAGAGCTGCTCCAGGCGCAGTTCGGCCTGCCGGTACTCCATCAGCGAGCGCGCCTGCGTGGCCTGCGCGGTGCGGTTGGTGAGAGGAACGCTCAGTGTGAAACCCATGCCCTTGTCGGGCGCGGAGCTGTTGAACAGATGTCCCGCCACGGCCCCGTAGCCGACAGTGGGAAACGTTCCCGGCGGACAAGGACCCAGCCCGCCACCGCCGGTGAATGAACCGGTAAGACAGTTCGGCCCCTGCGCTCCACCGAGCGCGCTACTGCCATAGAAGCCGTAAACGTCAAGCGTGGGAAGCAATGCGTTGCGGGCGCCACGCAGGGTGATCTCGTCGTTGCGCAACGTCAGCACCGCCTGCTCCAGCTCGGGCCGCTGCTTGAATGCCTCCTGCACCAGCGACTCAACCGGCTCGCTTTCCTCAGGAATGACCTGGAGACTCACGCGATCGGTGGGAATGACCGGCGCCTCGCTCAGCACCGGGTCATTCAGATTGCGAGCAATGGCCTGCTTCATGATCTGCTGCTGATAATTCAGCGCATTCTCTGAGCTGATCAGCGCCTGCTTGTCGCTGGCCACTTCCGACTCGGCGTTTACCACGTCGAGCGGCGCCATGGTCCCGACCTGCAATTGCCTGCGATCGTCGGAGAGCAATTGTGTGCTCTGATCGACTGCGCGCTGCTTGGCCTGCACGTCTTCGTAGTCCTGCACCAGGCCCCAGTAGATGTTCTCGACCTGGTTCACCGTGTAAAGAATCTGCTGGCGAAATCCGGCGTCGGTGATGCGGCGGTCGTTCAGCGCCTGGTACATGTAGCGCTTGTTCACCCAGATGCCCGCGCCCTGCAGCAGGTGCTGCGTCACCGTGGCCTTGAAGACAGAGCTCAATTCAGGGCTGTACACCGTGAACGGTGCGTCCGTACTGATTCTCAGGTTGTTGATCGAGGCGGTGAGCGAAGTGCCGGTGATGAATCCCTTGTTGAAAGTGAAGTCGTAGGTGTTGGTATTCGTGTTCAACACTCGCTTGCCGCCGGAAAATAACGTATTCACCTGCGGCTGGAAAGCGCGCTCGAACTGAACGGTCGAGCCCACGGTCGGCTCCAGATTTTCCGGCGCTGGTCCCGCGCCCGCCGTGGTCAAAGCCAATCCCTGTGCGCCCGAACCCGCGCCTCCGGATCCGACGGTGGTTCCACCCGGTCCTCCGCCGGTGGCCAGCGTAGAAACGGACCCGCCCAGCGTTCCAGTCACGAGACCCGAGGGAGCGCCCAGTGGCGTTGAGCCGTTGCGCGTGCGCAGAATGTCGGTGTCCGCAATGTCCAGGTTGTAGCGCGCGATGGCGATGTCGTAGTTGTCTTCCAGCGCCAGCGCCAGCGCGTCTGAAAGGCTCAGATAAATTTTGCCGTCCTTCACCAGGTCGGTCAGTTTCACGGGGTTGGCAAAGTCCGCCTTGGCTATGTCGGTGGGGAGATATCGGCGGATGGGATTACCGTACCAGGGAACAACGGGCTGAGAGAAATTCCGCATCGACGGCCGCAGGTAAAGCGGCGAGGTCGGCTCGGGCTGCGGAGCCTGCGGCAGGTTCGAGGCGGATTTCTCCTTCGGCTGTGTGGGTGTTCCCGCCTTATCCTGAGCAAACGCCTGCGGCGGCATGGTTGCGAACACCATCAGCATCACCGCAGCCGCGGCGCGTAGACGTCCCGATCCCTTCTGCCGCTCCGGACCACTTTCTCTCTGCGCGCGCTCCCGCGCACGCACAAACACACCCCTGCTCACAAAATCCATAAGTGCTCTCCAAAAACAGTTACGGCTCGCGAAACATTCTTCAAGACGGCGGGCGCGCCGCTCCGGATGCAAAATTCTCGTTGTCGAACTGATTGCCGCTACCAGTGTTTCACGTAGGACTCCTAACCTGCTACGCGCCGCAGACTCGCCGCGTTCCCTTTTAAGCAACTCGAGTACGCCAGAGTTGCCGGCTTGGGCAGACGCATTGCAGCCTGACCTGTGCGTTCCGGTACTGCAACTCCGGCGTGCGGCTGCAGATTTCAACGCGACGAGAAAGCCGAACCCGGATGATTAACTAACTGGTTAGTAAAATACGCGCTGAGCAGTAGATTGCGCAATCCCGACCGGGGATTCATTCTTTTCACGGTGCCACAGGGCAGAACGGTGGACGGCCGGGAGCAGCCGCAGATTCGATTCCGGCACAGTAGAATGAGCAACGTAGCCGGCACGAACGTCAGCGCCATGGATGCAGATCCCCAATCCGCGCCGCAGAACTGGCGACTGACCCTCGCCTATGACGGCACCGATTTTCGCGGCTGGCAGGTGCAGCCGGGGGAGCCTACAATCCAAGGGGAGCTCCAGTCGGCCCTCGGGAGCGTCACCGGTGAATCGCCTCTGCCCCAGGGCTCGGGACGCACCGACGCCGGAGTTCACGCCTTGGCGCAGATAGCCAGCTTTCTGCTGCACGCGCCCATCCCGCCGGAAAACCTCCTCCGCGCGCTCAACCGAACGCTGCCCGGTTCGATCCGGGTTCTGGACGCACGCCATGCGCCTGCGGCGTTCCACGCGCGCCACTCCGCCGTAGCCAAGACGTATGAGTATCGGATCTTTCGCGGCGCCATCTGCCCGCCTTTCCGGGCGCGCTACGCGTATCACTCGTCACTGCCGCTGGACATTGCGGCTCTCGAAAGCTCCGCACGCGCTTTCGAAGGCGAACACGATTTTCAGAGCTTCGCCGCGAGCGATCCGGACGTGAGTCATAGACAAGCCAGCGATGAAGCAGCGGCAGACCGCGGGGCAACGGCGGCGCCGCTCATCGCGCCCGGTTCCACCGTCAGGACGATCCACTCGTCGCAATGGGAGCACCGTCAGACCGAGGCCGGCGAAATCCTTGTCTACCGCGTGCGCGGCAACGGCTTTTTGCACCACATGGTGCGGAACCTCGTGGGCACGATGCTCGACGTCGGCCGCGGCTATCTCCGCGCCGCAGAAATTGAAGAGATTTTCGCCGCCCGCCGACGCTCGGCCGCTGGACCGACTGCGCCGGCCCGCGGGCTCTTTCTGCATTCGGTGGAGTACCCGGCAGACGAGAACATCCCTGTTGCTGACAAACGAGTGAATACAGATCGCTAGTTCGGCGTCGGCAGCACGTCCATTTGGCCGATCACCAGCACCGGCTCGGCCCGGTCCTTTTTTGGACCTTTTTCGGTCCGGATTTGGTCTAAAATCGGTGGGGAGGCAGTCCGCTATGCGCTTTTCCACCCAGATCAAACCCATAAGCTACGTCAAAGCTCACGCCGCAGAGCTTCTCGACCGCATTGAAGAGGAGCGCGAACCCATCATCATCACGCAGAACGGAGAAGCCCGCGCCGTGCTGGTCGATATCCATTCGTTCGAGCAATCACAGGAGACGATTGCGTTACTGAAAATCCTGGCGATGGGAAAGAAAGAAGTGGAAGAAGGGCGGACGTACACAGTGGATGAGGTTACCAGGTCCATCCGCAAGCGCATGCGAAACGCGAAAGTCAGCCCACGACGATCCGCCCAGGTTGAACCGGAGTCCGCATAGCAAATGGCGTACTTCGTCCGCCTTACTCGTTCGGCCGCGTGCGACTTGGAGCAGATGTGCGACTGGATTGCCGATCATGACTTACCGGCTAAAGCGCTCCATGTGCTGGACCGCATCACTTCTGCGGCTGAAAACATTCGAAAATCCCCGCACTCCGGATCACGGCCACCGGAACTACCCCCGGGCATGGAAGCGGAATATCGCCAGGTGTTTTTCAAACCTTATCGTGTCATTTATGAAGTCAGGCAAGCTGAAGTTATCGTCCATCTGATCGCGGATGGGCGGCGCGATCTTCAGCCCCTCCTGCTCCGGCGGCTCGCTGAGGGCTGACTACCAGGAGGGATCACGGGGCCCGGTCCACCCCGCCTGCCAATCTCCTGCTACCCTAATCCGTTATGCCTCTGGTTTTCCGCAGTTCGGCTTTTGCCCGTGTCACCGCGCTCGCGGCGCAACGGCCGGTTCATTCCGCATTCTCCTGGCTTCATCGCAACCCCAAGCGGATCATGGACTGGCAAGCCGAGCTGGTGTCCATTCCGGCGCCGCCCTACGGTGAGTCCCAGCGCGCCGCCTGTCTTGCGGCAAAATTCACTGAAGCCGGACTGAGCCAGGTTCATTCCGACGAAGCAGGCAACATCATCGGCATGATTCCTGCCGCCGACCTGCCGCTCGATAGCACTGGGCCGGTGGTCCTTCTCTCCGCGCACCTCGATACGGTTTTTCCCGCCGGCACGCGTCTCGAACCCGTGGTCGACGGTGACCGGCTCACCGCCCCGGGCGCCTCGGACAACGGCGCCGGCCTGGCGGGAATGCTCGCCCTTGCCCACGCGCTGGTCCATTCGGGTGTGGAGGTGCCGGCGCCGCTGGTCTTCGTCGGCAATGTCGGCGAGGAAGGCGAAGGCGATCTGCGCGGCGTGCGTCACATTTATAACCAGAGCCCGCTCGCCGGCCGCATCGCCGCCCACATTGTTCTCGACGGAGCCGGTTCCGACACAGCCGTGGTCCAGGCACTCGGCTCGCGGCGATTCAAGGTCACAATCTCCGGCCCTGGCGGCCATAGCTTTACCGACGCCGGGCGCGCCAACCCCATCATCGCGCTCGCATCCGCGGTCGCCACTCTTGCCGAGATCCCGCACACCGACGAGCCGCGCACCACCATCAACATCGGCACCGTCCGCGGCGGCACCAGCGTCAATTCCATCCCTGAAAGCGCGCAGGCCACCATTGATTTCCGCTCCACAGACGCGACCCAGCTCGTACGCCTCGAAGTGGCCCTGCACCGCGCCATCGAAGACTCCGTGGCCCACTGGAACGCCCATGCCAACGTCGCTCCCCACGGACGCGAGGCGCTCCGGTTCTCTATTGTGAAGATCGGCGAGCGCCCCGCCGGACATCTTCCGGTTGATTCGCCCCTGCGTGACGCTCTCCTTGCAGTGGACCGGCACCTGGGACTCCGCGCCGACCTCCGCCTCGGCTCGACAGACGCCAACCTTCCCCTCTCGCTCGGCGTGCCGGCCGTTTCCCTGGGCGCCGGCGGCGAAGGCGGGGGAGCGCACACTCTCGCCGAGTGGTATTCGGCCCACGGCCGCGAGATCGGGCTTCGCCGCGTGCTGCTGCTTACGCTTTCTGTGCTCGACTGGGCAGCCGGCCAGTAAAGCTCCAACTTCTTTTCCCGCGCAAATCGCCTCTCGCCAGTCACCGATGGGCTGATCGCACTGTCTCACCAACAAGCGATTCGCCTACATGAAAAATCCGTCCATCAGTCCCTATCCGGAGATCATTTTCCTGTTGCCGCGGTCACCACTTGTGTGCAATGCTCGCAGCAGTTAATCTGTTTTGCGTCATTTCCCGACCTTTTGGGATTTTTTCCCTGGGTGCCTTGGAGACTCGTGTGCCGTTGTCTGACAGGCCGCAATTCGTCCGCCGTTCCAACCGCGACCGCACTGTCGACTCCGTTTGCACCCGCTGCCTGGCCACGGTTGCATCTTCAGAGTCGACGGCCAAGCTCGATCGCGCGGAAACGGACCATGTGTGTGACACGATAAACCTGGAGCGCTGGAAAAACCTCTCCGAAGGCAGAGTCCAAAGGCCAAGGTAACCGGCCACTTACGCCCCGCCACGCCGTCTTCCGTACAACTCTTCGCCGCCATTCGCGTCTATACCGGCAAGCTGGGGCTAATATGCCCCAAAAGAGGGGTTTGTCTACCTATCTTCCGGGCGGGCGCGGATGTCCACCTCCGGACTATACTTATGCATACCGGATTCATCGTCCAGCCGGCAGGTTGGAGCTTGCGAGGTAATTGACTCCCATGAAATCGCTCTTCGACCGGCTGCGTGCGCGCCGCCTGACGTCCGCGTTTACCCTGCTGGCGACGCTCTCGGTGGCTGTGGTCGCCGGTTCTTTTGCCGCCCACGGTGTGCGCGGCCAAGATTCGCCGGGGGGAATCCAGGTCGCTCCGCTCAAGGTAATTAATTCCAAAATTGCTCCCAACCCCTTCGTCAAAATCGCGCAGGAAGTGCGGCCGGCTGTGGTAAACATCAAAACTGAGACTCTGCCCCGCGAGTCCGCCAGCCGGGGTATACACGGACACCTGCTCCAGCCGCAGAATCCTGGGGATAAAGGCGGCAATGGTAAGGGTGGGGACGGAAAGAACGGCGGAGGAGGCAGCGATCAGGGACCGGACAGCTTCCAGAACTTCTTCAACCGGTTCTTCGGCGGCCAGGTTCCCGGCGGTCCCGACGACGGCGATAACGGCAGCGATGTTCAGGAGTCGCTCGGCTCCGGTTTCATTGTCGATCCCAGCGGCTACATCATCACCAACGACCACGTCATCGATCACGCCGACCGTATTTACGTGAAGCTCTCCACCGATCCTGACACGCAGGATCCGGGCCGCCCCGCCCACGTCATCGGCGTGGATAAGGCCACCGACCTTGCCGTGATCAAGATCGACGGCGAGAAGCCGCTGCCCGTGGTGAAAATGGGCAACTCGGATGAAGCCCAGGTCGGCGACTGGGTGGAAGCAATCGGCAGCCCCTTCGCGCTTTCTCAAACCGTGACTGCGGGCATTATCTCGGCGAAAAACCGCACCCTCGACCAGGGCGCTCCCGGGCAATTCCAGCACTTTATCCAGACCGACGCCGCCATCAATCCCGGCAACTCCGGCGGGCCGCTGCTCGATATGAACGGCAACGTCATCGGCGTCAACACCGCCATCTACACACAATCGGCGGGCTATCAGGGCATCGGCTTCGCCATGCCGTCCAACGTTGTCGTTTCCGTTTACAACGATCTGGTCGGTCCCAGCCATAAGGTCACTCGCGGCTCCATCGGCGTCTCTTTCCGCGAAGACCTCTCCGATGCGGTGAACCGCGTTTACGGCTTCAAGAGCGGCGTGCTGGTGCAGGAAGTGCAGCCAGGGGGCCCGGCAGACAAGGCCGGTCTCAAAAACGGTGATGTCATCCAGAGCATCGATGGCCACGGCGTGAAAAACGGCGATGAACTGGTGAACGAAATCGCCAGCCGCCGTCCCGGGTCTACTGCCGTTCTCGGCTACCTGCGCGATGGAAAGGCCCTGCAGGCCACGGTTTCCATCGGCGATCGCGATAAGGTCTTCGCCAGCCTGCTGGGCGACCAGAACCAGGCCGCTCCGCAGAGCAGCGCTGGCGCTGGCGAAGCCAAACTGGGCCTTGTGGTTCGCTCTCTCACGCCCGCGATAGCTGCCAGGATTCACACTCAGGGAGTGATCATCGAATCGGTCCGCACCGGTTCCTTTGCCGATCTGCAGGGGCTCGAGCCCGACTACGTAATTACCAAGGTGAACCGCCAGCCGGTGGCTGACCGCGATCAATTCGACGCCGTCGTCAGCAAGCTGAAGGCCGGCGACGACGTCGTCTTTGAGGTTCTCGACCCCAATCACCCGGAGTTGGGAATCAATTACGTTGGAGGCACTTTGCAGTAACGCTGTGGGCCCCCGCCGCTGCCCCATCGGTCAACGGCATAAGTTACCGGCGTCATGGGCAATACTGGAAAGAGTGGACACACCGGGGTTCGACCGCATCATACTGATTTGCAAGACGGAGAGCATTGGCTTGGGCGCTTCCTGGAAGCTTTGTCCTTCGAAAAGGGACAGTGGCCATTGCTCCTGTCCCGGCAGTTTCCGGGTGCGGGAGCCGATTTTGGCCTTGGCTGATGCCGGGACGTTCCGTTAGACTGCTTCAGAAAGTCCTTATACATACTGCCCGTTTGAGGTGTTTTGATTATGCTTCTATCCCGGGGTTGTTATACCGCCCTGATATCAGCAGCGCTCCTTGCTGTCACTGGTGTGCCTGCGGCGCATGCCGCCCATGTGCGTCACACAGCCACCAGCAGCGTGCACCACCATACGCGACGTTCCACCAGTCATCGTTATGTTCACCATCGCTACTACCACCGCCGCGCCCGCGTGCGCGGACAGCAGGCCATCCAGCCGGAGCGCATTACACAGATACAGCAGGCGCTTATAAACGCGCACTATCTGAACGGCGATCCCACGGGGAAATGGGACGAGCAGACCAAGGCCGCGATGACCAAATTCCAGGCGGACAACGGCTGGCAGACCAGGATCACTCCCGATTCGCGCGCGCTGGTGAAGCTTGGACTGGGCGAGGATTACTCCAGCGCCATCAACGCCAAGAATCTGAGTCTGGATACGCCACCCGCCGGCGCTTCTCTCCCCGCGGATCGGCAAGCGGGTTTCGCAGCCGCATCCGGCGTAAGCCAGTAATCCGCCCCGTCTCCTGAGAATTACTCCAGTTCAGGCACTCCCGATCACCCGCCCAAATTGGATTTCCCGGGTCCCGCTTTTGGGACCCGGGAAATCCTCATCGTTCCCGCTTCATTGCCTTCTCGGCGGCAGCACCTCACGCAGGAATTCGTATTGCGCTCTCACCGAGCTCGGTCCGACCGCGATGACCTTGTTCAGATGAATCACCAGGTCGTCGTCGCCGGATGGCGGCCAATCCGGCGCTCCGGGTCCGTTCGGATTCCCGTCCTTGGCGAAGTTCGTCCAGTAGGTCATCATCACGTCGCTCATGCGCAGGTCCTCCGGTCGCCAATCCGAGCCCGGCCGCGTACCCAGTGTGCCGAATACATACTCGATATCGTCAGAGTGGAACGTAACTCCACCGAGATGGAACTTGCTCGGCGGCGCGGGCAGCTCGAAGTGATAGCGGTAGACCGGCGCGCCCCCGGTCTTTCGTTGCGCCTCGATCCACACCCACGTGCCTAACGCGATAAACCTCGCGCTATCGTAGGCAATGGCAGACTGCACCGCCTCGTCGTCGGTGTCTCCCGGAAAAAGCCGGAGAAACTCAGCCGCCCGATCTTTGAAGTGATCTTGGGCAAATTTCCGCCACTTCTCCGCCGTCATTCCTTCCGAAAGGATTGTGCTTTCGTCCTGGTTCCACCCCGCCAGCAGCGGAATATGCGCCTGCCGTCCGGCCGCGTACGTTGCCGCCACGGGCTCGTTCAGCAGCTTGCCATCGACGACCGGCGAAAACCGCGGCGCGCCTCTTTTCAGCGCCGCGTCGAGTACGGCCTGCGCCGACAAGGCGCGCTGTTCGGCAAGCGTCTTCGCATCCAGTGACTCCATCCATGCCTGATCGTGGTCTTCCACCTCTTCCAATGTGAACGTCCCCGGCGCGCCCACGTTCATGGCGCCGCCGCTCTCGCCAATTGCTTTCTGGAAATAAGGCTGCGCCGGAGTGGCCGCCATCAGCGTGCTCACCGCAAACGATCCCGCGCTCTCGCCGAAAATGGTCACATTGTCCGGATCGCCGCCGAATTCCCGAATATTCGCATGTACCCACTTCAGCGCGGCCACCATGTCCATCAGCCCGTAATTTCCCGCCGCGCCGTCCCCTTCTTTCGCCAGGCCCGGCGTGGCAAAAAATCCGAAGACTCCCAGCCGGTAGTTGATGGTCACCAGCACCACGCCTTTGCGCGGCAGATAGTCGCCGTCGTGCCGCGGCTCCGATGCCGAGCCCGCCTGGTAGCCTCCGCCGTGGATCCAGAACATCACCGGCAGCTTCTTGCCGCGCTTGGCCTTTGCCGGCGTGAACACGTTCAGGAACAGGCAATCCTCGCTCGGCCCCGAGTCCTGAAAGATCATGTCCTTGAACTGGTGTCCCTGCATGCAGCGATGTCCGTAGCGCGTGGCATCGCGCACGCCGCTCCAGCGCTGCGGCCCCGCCGGCGGACGCCAGCGAAGATCGCCGACCGGTGGCGCCGCATACGGGATCCCCAGAAACGCCCGCACCTGCCGCGCATTGATGAACTTGCCGTGGACTTTCCCCTGTTCTGTTTTCACCGTCAGCGGATCGGCATGTCCCGGCATATGCACCGCTGGGGCCGCAGCCGCAATCGCCAAAGCGCAAACCGTGCGCAACCCAAATGGCATCAAATTTCTCCCGCGCACCACCATAACAGCGCACACCGGGGCGATGCACGTGCGTAGAGCCTAATGCTCAAGAAGCATTACTATTCTTTCCGCGTCTTGCAGGAACTCGACTATCCTGGCGGCCTCGCCGCGCAACAGCGGTTCAGCATCGCGCTTTGGATACAGCCAGATCACCTTGTGCGGCTAACCAAGTGCTACCGCCAGCTCATAGTAGGCAGAATCGACGGCCACAATTGCGAATTGATTCCGCTGCGCGAAATAAAACACGTCGGCATGCGTCGCCTTGCGCAATCCGACTGAACTGACATGTATCGTGCCAGGAAACAAATCGCCCACTCGGTCGACAAGCTTTGCTGAGAGGCTTTTGTCCAGCAGGAGTTTCATATCGCAACGCGCCGGCCCACGCGCGAAGCATACTCAAACACTGCTCGGAAATCCGCGGCCCCCAGCTCCGGATAATCGGCAAGTATCTGCTCTTCGCTGGCCCCAGCCGCAAGCCAGTCCAGCACTTCCCTGACCCTAATGCGCAATCCCCTTACGCACGGCTGGCCAGTGCGCTTTCCTGCCTCGTTCGTAATGCGATTCTCATCCATAGCTCTCGACTACAAACTAAATCACCAGCCCTCCGTCCCTCAGTCCTTCCGTCCCTTCGTCCCTCCGTCCCTTAGCCCCTCAGCCCCTTAGTCCCTCAGTCCCTTCACCCCATCTCCACCGCCAGCAAATCCGCCATCGTCTCCCGACGCCGAATCAGCCGCACCTCGCCGCCTTCCACCAGCACCTCCGCTGCGCGCGGACGCGAATTGTAATTCGAGCTCTGCGCCATACCGTATGCGCCCGCATCGAGCAGCGCCACGAGGTCTCCAGCTTCCACCGGCGCCAGTTTGCGGTCGCGCGCAAAAAAGTCTCCCGTCTCGCACACGGGTCCCACCACGTCCACTACGCGTGCACGTCCCTCGCGCCGCCGGACTGGCACAATCTCATGGTGCGCCTGGTAAAGCGCCGGCCGGATCAGGTCGTTCATCGCCGCATCCACCACCACAAATGTCTTCTTCCCGTTCTTCTTCACATGCAGCACGCGCGCCACCAGCGCTCCGGCCTGCGCCACCAGGAAACGACCCGGCTCCAGCAGCAGACGCACTTCCAACCCATCGAGCGCCTTCTCGATCGCCGCCGCGTACTCGCGCACATGCGCCGCCGCATCGAAGGCCGCGCCGTGATAATCGATGCCCAACCCGCCACCCGCGTCGATCGCCTTGAGCACAATTCCCTCACCTGCAAGTTGCCGCGCCAGCCGGCTCACCCGCGCCACGGCCGCGCCAAACGGCTCCGCCGAGCGGATCTGCGAGCCGATGTGCACGCTGATTCCGTGCGCCTCGAGCCACTTGTTTCGCGCCACGCTCCTGTAAATCCCCGGCGCGCGCCGGATGTCGATGCCAAACTTGTGCTCGCGCAGTCCCGTGGAAATGTACGGGTGCGTCTCCGCAAAAACGTCAGGATTCACACGCAGCGCGAACCGCGCCTTCCGCTTCAGCTTTCGCGCCCGCGCTGCAAGCAGCTCCAGTTCCGCCTCGCTCTCCACATTGAACTGGAGAATCCCCGCCTCCAGCGCCAGGTCGATCTCCGCCGCCGTCTTGCCCACACCGGAAAACACCACGCGCCCTGCGGCCTCCGGCGCCACCGCAAGCACACGCTGCAGCTCGCCGCCCGAGACGATGTCGAAGCCCGCGCCTTTTGCGGCCAGCAGCTTCAAAATCGCCAGCGCCGAATTCGCCTTCACCGCGTAGCAGACCAGGTGATCGCGCCCGCTCAGCGCCTCTTCAAACATCGCCAGCCGCTCCAGGATCTGGTCGCCCGAATAAACGTAGAGCGGCGTCCCGTACTGCCGTGCCAGCGCCTCGACCGAAACCGCTCCGCACCGCAGCCTGCCATCATCGGTCGAAAAATCGAACGCCCGCGCTCCGCGCTCCGCAGAAAAATGTGCCATAGTTCCCTTGAACAATAAGTCCTGCCTTGAGCCTACAGCACTAGCCTCCATGCTCCAGACCACCGCCCGAAATGGGTGTACTATTTTCACGTAACTCAGAGGCTTACTTACCGGCGGGTTCCGCCCGAGCTTGGTTTCTTCCGCCTCCAGGGCGCGCTCCCCGCGCTGCCGGACAAGTAAACACGGGTCGGTCCATTGCCCTGTTTCGTGCGCCTGAGCCGCAAGTGAGAAAGTGATCGCCCGATCCATCTTGCGAAGATCTGCGCTGCTCATCGCGGCATTGTCCTGCACTGCCGCATCCGCCCAGCGCCTTTCCAATCTGAAAACTCCTACACCCATCCCCGCAGGTTCCGCGCTGGTCATCGGCTTCCTCGGCTTCTACGACGGCTGGAATGACGAGCACCGCAGCGTTCGCCGCCTCGTCCTCAAACTGCGCCAGCAGCCCGGTGTGTACGCGGAATCCATCTCCAATCACCGTCGCCGCGTCACGTTGAAATTCATCCGGCGCGCCCTCGATACCAACCGCGACGGCAAACTCGAGCCCGAAGAAAAATACCAGGCGCGCATCATTCTCTTTGGCCAGAGCTGGGGCGGCGGCGCCGCCGTCTTCACCGCTCGCGATCTCGAAAAGCTCGGCATTCCCGTCCTTCTCACCGTTCAGGTCGACAGCGTTGGCATCAACGACACGCTCAGCCCTACTGCAATCACCGTCAGCGTCTGGTCGAGGTCCGCCAGAGTCGCCTAAAAGAAGCCAATGGCCCTCATGACGCATAGCAAGCACACAAACGCTACCGCACAGAGAAAGATGATCCTCAGGTGCAGATTCTTGCCCGGGTAGAGTCGCCGGTATTCACGAAAGAGGCGCGGCGTCTTTGGCGCGCACCAACCCAAAGGGAGAAACTGATCGTCTTTCGGAAGCTTTGCATTCACTTGTTCGACCATTTCGATACTGATCAGCGTCGTCAGTAATCCACACAAGGAAACTGCGACCAGTGCCGTGATCCCAACGAATACTCGAACAGACATTGCGTTAATCCTACGGTAGTTGGGATTCGAATTCCGGTAAGTTAGTCGGCAAATCTTCACTGTGCCAATTCGTCCTGATTTCTCGCCCGTTTGGCGGTCGATTGTTGCCCACGCCGAATTCCCGCCAAACTCCGGCAGCTCGAAGCTGAAAGCTAAGAGCTAACAGCTAAGAGCTGTTTTTAGCCAGTCCGCAAATTCCTTCAGCGACGCCACCGACTGCGGAAACCGCATCACCGTTCCCGGATGCACCGGGAAATTATGGTGCATGTCTTCGGCGTGCAGATGCCTCACTTTCACTCCTGCCGCCGCAAGCTTGTGCGCGTACTTCACGCCCTCATCACGCAGCGGATCGTATTCCGCCGTCGCTACCAGGGTCGGCGGCAACGCAGGGAGCGCCTCGATCCGCAGCGGCGAAATCTCCGGGTTCTCTGGCGCTGCGCCGGCGAGATACAAGTTCCAGAACCACTCCATCAGGCTCGCTTCCAGACCGCAGCCCGTGCCTCTCTCTCGATATGAAGAATGCCCGGCGCTGGGATGATCCATCACCGGGTACAGCAGCATCAGCGCAGCCGGCCTCACCGAATCGTTCGCAGCGCAGATGCGATTCGCTGCTACTGCCGCCAGGTTCGCACCGGCACTATCTCCGCCCAGCGCCAGCCGCTTTGCGTCTCCGCCGAAGCTCGATGCGTTCTCCGCCACCCAGCGAAACGCCGTCAGCGTATCCTCGAGCGCCGCAGGAAACGCATGCTCCGGCGCCAGGCGATACTCGACGGCTAGGATGATCACGCCCGCCTCGCCACACAGCAGCCGGCAAAATGGATCGTGCGTTTCCACCGACCCCGCAGCCCAGCCGCCCCCATGGAGATAGACCAGCACCGGCAGCGGCGCCGCGGCATCCAGCGGAAAATAGAGCCGCCCCATCGGCCCGCCAGTCATCTCGACTTCACGCGTCGCAACCCCATTCGGCAATCCCGGAATCGCGCCACCCCGGCCTTCCAGCGCCTTCATCATCAATGAACGCCGCATCTGCACGCGCTCCGCAGTAGAAGCACCATCCAGAACCGGGCCGACCGCACTCAAACTATCCAGATACCGCCGCAGCTCCGCATCCATCGGCTTTGTCTCTCGTATCTCGCCCAGCTTCATCCGCACCTCACCTCATCCTTCAACACCTCTCATCCTAACTTCTGCCGCAGATCGTGAGTCGTAGCCTGTTCCCTGTTCCCTGTTCCCTCTTCCCTTTTCCCTGTTCCCTTTTCCCTTTTCCCTGTTCCCTTTTCCTTGTTCCCTTCAAAAAATCCCTTGACATCCCTCCACTTCTAGGGCTAGTCTCGTCGATACCAAGAAGTAAAGGGATGCAAATGGCCAGAAACGATTTTCAGGGCAGCCTCGATCTACTGGTTCTCAAGACCCTCGCGCAGCGCGGACGCCTGCACGGTTACGGCATTGTGCAGCACATCCAGCGCGCCTCCGAGGATCTGCTCCAGGTGGAAGAAGGCTCGCTCTACCCCGCGCTTCACCGCATGGAGCAAAGCAAGTGGATCAGCTCCGAGTGGGCGCTGACTGAAACCAATCGCAAAGCCAAGTATTACAAGCTCACCGCCGTGGGACGCCGTCAGTTGACCGAAGCCGAATCCAGCTTCGAGCAACTGGTTCGCGGTGTCCGCGCCATGCTCAGCTACGCATGAGGTGAATCCATGCCGCTGCTTCCCCGCATCGCGAACCTCTTCTTCCGCACCCGCGTAGAGCGCGAGATCGAGGCTGAGATTCAGTCGCACATCGATCTGCGCATCGACGACAACCTCACCGCCGGCATGTCTGAAGAAGAAGCCCGTCGCGATGCGCTGCTCCGCTTCGGCAACCGCACGTCCACCAAAGAACGCGTCGCTTCTGTCGACTTTGCTCTCGGCCTGCAAAGCATCTGGTCCGATCTCCGCTATGCCGCGCGCCAGTTGCGCCATTCGCCGGGATTCACTGTCACAGCCGTCCTCACGCTTGCTGTCGCCATCTGCGCCAACGCGGTGGTCTTCAGCGTGCTCGACGCCCTGGTACTGCGGCCCCTCAATCTTCCCAACTCGCAGAGGCTCTACACCGTCGAGCAGCGCGAGCTCCTCAATTCCTATCCCGATTTCCGTGACCTGCGCGACCGCAACCGCGCTTTCGACGCCGTGGCTGCCTACGTCATCGCCCCGGTGGGCCTGAACACCGGTGGGAATCCAACCGAGGCCTGGGTGATCGAAGCCAGCGGAAATTATTTTGACGTCCTCGGCGTGAAGCCATACCTTGGCCGCTTCTTTCAAAATTCCGATGAGCACGGTCCCGACAGCGCTCCCTACACTGTGCTCAGTTATTCCTACTGGAAAAACCACTTCCAGGGCGACTCCGGCATCATCGGTCGCACAGTTGAAATCAACCGCCACGCCTTCACCATCCTCGGTGTCGCGCCTCCGCAATTTCGCGGCATAGAGCTGTTCTTCTGGCCCGATATGTGGACGCCGCTTGTGGACCAGGCGCAGATTGAAGGCTCGAGCTCGCTCGACGAGCGATACTACCGCGACCTGTTTTTAATCGGTCGTCTCAAGCCGCACGTCACACTCGCACAAGCCAACGCTGATCTCAACTCGGTTGCCATTTACCTGAAGAAGACTTATCCGAGAGACGACGACGGAATGCTCTTCCGGTTGACGAAGCCAGGCCTGGGCGGAGACTTTCTCGGCCCGCCGGTCCGCGCCTTCATGACCGGCCTCATGCTGCTCGCCGGGCTGATACTGCTTGCCGCCTGCGCCAACCTCGGAGGACTCTTTTCCGCCCGTGCCGCCGATCGCTCGCGCGAAATAGCGCTGCGCGTGGCGCTGGGCTCGACGCGCCGGCGCGTGCTGCGCCAGCTTCTCACCGAGGCGGTAGTGATCTCGATTGCGGGCGGCGTGGCAGGCATCGCGGGCAGCGTTGCACTCTTGCGCGCCATCAGCGCATGGCAGCCGATTCCGATATATCCCATTCACCTGCCGGTGAATCCTGACGGCCTTACCTACGCATTCGCTGTGCTGCTGGCGCTGCTGAGCGGGCTGCTGTTCGGGCTTGCGCCTCTGCGACAGGTCTTCGCCACCGCTCCGTGGCAAGTGGTGAAAACCGCCGCCTGCACCAGGCAAGGCCGCCATTGGTTTTCTACGCGCGAGGTGCTCCTGGTCATCCAGATTGCCGCCTGCGCCGTGCTCACCACTGCATCACTCGTGGCCGTGCGCGGACTCGAGCGTTCACTGCACGCCACTTTCGGCTTTCAACCGCAAAATGCGCTCGTGGTCACCACCGATCTCAACATGGCCGGCTACAGCGCCGATCGCGCGCCGGCCATGCAGAGGCGCATGATCGACGCGGTCGCGGCGCTTCCCGGAGTCTCCTCCACCGGCCTCATCGACAATCTTCCGTTCACCGGCACCAACGAGGTTCCGGTATTCGGCAGCAACGCCAGCGATTTCCGCTCGTCGCGTGCACTTACCGAGACGTATCGATACAATGCTTCTCCGGGTTACTTTCAGGCGGCCGGGACAACCTTGCTCGCCGGGAGAAGCTTCACCTGGGATGACGACAAGAACGCAGTTCCGGTTGCTGTCGTAAACCGCGAATTTGCCCGCAAGGTCTTCGGCTCGGTTCAGGCAGCCATCGGCCGCCACTTCCGCACCGGCGCCAAGACGCGCCTCCTGATCGTAGGCGTGGTCGAAGACGGCAAGTATTCAAGTCTGACCGAGGCTCCATGGGCAGTTTTCTTCCGCCCGCTGCTGCAGGATCCATCCTTCGCCACTTCCCAGATCGTGCGCAGTGAAGGCGACCCGCAGCAAGTCTCGGCGGCGGTTCAACGAACCATCCGCGGCCTCGATGACGCCCTGCCCTTTACGGTTTCCCCCTGGCAACAGGAGCTGAGCTTTGCGCTCTTTGCAGCGCGCATGGCTACAATTTCTCTCGGCGTGCTTGGCCTTCTCGGCGCGCTTCTTGCGTTGACCGGGATCTTCGGCCTGGCCAGTTACTCGGTGAGCAAGCGACTGCGCGAATTCGGCATCCGCATCGCACTGGGCGCAAAGCGATCGGAGCTGCTGGAAGCCGCGCTTGGACGTGCCTTCAAATTGCTCGCCGCAGGTTCCGTTGCGGGACTCATTCTCGGCCTGCTGGCAACCAAAGTGCTCGCGTACGTGGTTTACGAGGCGACGCCGCGCGATCCTCTCGTGCTCGCCGGCGCAGTCCTCGCCATGCTGCTGCTGGGGCTCATCGCCACATGGCTTCCCGCCCAGCGCGCCCTCTCCATTGACCCTGGTAAACTGCTCCGCGAAGAGTGAGAATTGACAGTCCACAGTTCTCAGTTTGCAGCGCTCAGTGCTCCGTATTCTGAACAGCGATCATTGCACCCCATTCCCAATTCCTGTTCCTTGTTCCCTATTCCCTATTCCCTGTTCTCTATTCCCTGATCCCTGTCTTCCGCCTCACCTGTTAGCCTCAAATCAATGGCCGAACCCTCCCGGGTCGATTTCCTCATCATGGGCGCCGGCGTTGCCGGGCTGCGCGCGGCGGTCGAACTGGCGCATTACGGCGACGTTCTTGTAGTCACCAAAGAATCCATCGCCGAATCCAACACTCACTACGCGCAAGGCGGCATAGCTGTCGCTCTCGAAGGCGAAAAAGACGTCGCCCTTCACCTCCAGGACACTGTCGACGCCGGCGATGGTCTTGTCTACCGCCCGGCCGCGGAAGCTCTCGTCAGCGAGGGCCCCCAGCGCGTCACCGAGCTCATTGAGTGGGGCGCTCATTTCGATCGCGAAGCTGGTCGGCTCCTCCGCACCCGCGAAGGTGCGCACTCTCTACCGCGCATCCTGCACGCCAATGGCGATGCCACCGGCGCCGAAATCAGCCGCTCTCTGGTCGCCTTCGCCCGCGCATCGAGCCGCATTCAATTCGCGGAGTGGACCACGGTCGCGCATCTGATCACGGCGAAGGACGGCCGCGTAATTTCCGCTGACCTCGCCTCCATTTCTTCCGATCCATCTTCTGCGCCGCCCTTCACTCGCGTGGCCGCGCGCGCCGTCCTCATCGCCGCCGGCGGCGCAGGCCAGGTTTACTCTGATACCACCAATCCCGCTGTTGCCACCGGCGACGGCATCGCGCTCGCTGCCCAGGCCGGCGCCCAGCTCGCCGACATGGAGTTTTACCAGTTCCACCCCACCGCCTTTTCGCTTCCCGGCGCGCCCCGGTTCCTCATCTCGGAAGCAGTCCGCGGCGAAGGGGCATGGCTCCGCAACCAGGCTGGCGAGCGCTTCATGGAGCGTTACCACCCCCAGCTCGAGCTCGCACCGCGCGACGTAGTCGCCCGCGCCATTGCCCGCGAAGGCATCGATCCCAGAGGCCCTTCCCTGCCCGTCTACCTTGACATGCGCCACGTGCGCGACATCAATCCACGCCAGCGCTTCCCCGGCATCAGCGCTTTTCTCGCTCGCTACAATCTCGACCTCAGCCGCGATCTCATCCCCATCCGCCCCGCGGCCCACTACCTCATGGGCGGCATTCGTACCGATCTCGATGGCCGCACCAGTGTCCCCGGACTCTATGCTGCCGGAGAAGCCGCCTGCACCGGAGTGCACGGTGCCAACCGTCTCGCATCCAACTCCCTTCTCGAAGGCCTCGTCTTCGGCGCACGCGCGGCAAAGTCCATGCTCGCTGACAGCAGCGGCGCCGAGCCCACGCAGATCGCCGAAGCTGCTGATATTCCCCTCGCGCCCGAACCACTCTCCGCCGTCGAAGAAGCGGAAGTGGAAGCCATCATCGCCCGCATGCAACGGTCCATGTGGGCCAATGCGGGCCTGCTGCGCGATCGTGCCACGCTCTTCTCTGGTGTCGCCGACCATTCCGCATGCGCCGCCGCTCTCGCCGAGTTCACCGCCGGTCGCAAATGGAGCCGCCGCCTGGCTGAAGCCATCTCCATCACCGTGGTCGCGCGCGCCATTCTCGTCTGCGCCCTCGGTCGCGCTGAGAGCCGTGGCGCGCACTTCCGCAACGACTTCCCCAGCCGCGACGACGCCAATTTCCAGAAGCACACCGTTCTCTTCCGCAGCGGCGGGATCGCCTTCGAAAGGTGGTAAGGCGCGCACGCAGGGGCTTGCCGCGCAAATGTGCAAGGTCAATACGCAGAAAGGGCCGCCGATTTTCAAGTTCGGCGGCCCTTCAGTTGAACGTGCAAACCGTGAGTTACAGCGGTTCCACAGTTACCGTATCCCGGAGCCACTGAGGCTGAGTGGCTTTTTCAACAAGAAAAAGCCACCTTAAAGTCCGCCCGAAACCGGGTTATACCAACTGTGGAACCGCTCTAGAAGTGGAAACGAAGTCCGAACTGGAGGTTGCGGTTGTTGCCGTTCTTGCCCGTGATCTCTCCGAAATTACCGTCGGAAGGATTGAAATCCGGACCCGACCAGTTGGGGTGGTTGATGAAGTTATAAGCCTCCGCGCGGAACTCAAAGCCCGTGCTTTCGGTGATCGGGAAGGCCTTGATAAGCGAGATGTTCCAGTTTTCTTCGCCGGGGTTACGCACGTTGTCGCGCACGCCCTTCTGCAGGTTGAAGGTTCCGGCGGCAGGTTTGCTGTACAAGGCTGTGCCGCTGGAATCCTGGGTTGTGAAATAACACGCGGAGCCGTTACCGGCCGCGCATTTCGTCGCGCTCCCGGTGAGGTACCCGGCGAAATGGCCAGCGTGCCTGGGATTGGCGCTCTTTACCCAGAACTGGCCCTCACTGCCGCAGCCAAAACTCCCCTCATCGTTCACTGACACACCCGCGTAGTCATTCTTGGTGCCGATGCCGCAGGGAGTGCCCTTCTGGAACTGCATGTTACCGGCGATCTCCCACCCGCCAAGAACTTCACCAGCAAGGTTGTGCTGGTTGGCGAAGAAGGGCTCGGCCCAGAGGTAATTGGCCATGAACACCTGCGGGATGTCGTACTCCGACGGCCCCCAAAGGTTGGTCATGTTGTAGCTGTCGGGAACGATGTCACGGTAGTTCGAGCTTCCGTCCATGCTCTTCTCCCAGGTGTATGAGGCCCCGAAGAGCGAACCGCCGCGGAAGTGACTGTTCCAGGAGGCCTGCAGAGAGTTGTAGTTGGAGTTGACGCCGCTCTGCTCCTGCTGGATGGAACTGAAGCCAAGGTATGGGCGGAGAACGTTGATGTTCTTGCCCGGATTGTTTTGCAGAGCGCCGGCCTGGGCCTGGTTGATATCGACCACATCCCAGTTGTGATATCCGCGGGCGCCAACATAGGCAACCTGAAAGACCGATTGCGCCTTGGGAATCTCATGTTCGATGGTCAGGTTCCAGTTCCAGCGCGTCGGCGGAACCAGATGGCGAGCGAGGCTGGTGATGGTGAGGGCCGGTTCGGTCCCGGAAGTGACCGATGCGCCCGGATTGTCGACGGAAATGTTCCCGGTAACCGTCTCCGTGGGCTGGAAGGGCGAGTTGCCGCCGGGGAACACATTGTCGAGGAGGCCTTTGGTGCTCACGAAGCTTCCCACTCCGGCGCGAAGCACTGTCGTAGGAAACATCTGGTAGGCAAAACCGAGCCGCGGCTGGAATTGCGTGGTAGCGGCAATGTACTGTTTGGGCAGGTTAGGCGCGAAGAGGCTGCTGCAGGACCCCGCGCAGGCGGTGCCCGGATTTATCGCCGCGCCCACGCCGTGTTTGGCTGCCGTGCTCGGGAAAGCGCTCCAACCCGGAATCACGATGCCGTTGTAAGGATCTCCCGTGCCTAGTGTTACGACGCCCGTGGTGGGATTAATTACCGGAACCTTCGATGTGGAATACGAGGCTGGATCGAAGTAATCGGCGTTGCCCCACAGCGCACGCCAGGGAATCGACGACGTGACGCGAACCCCATAACTCACATTCAGCTTGGGCGTCATCTGCCAGTTGTCCTGTGCAAAATATTCCCACACCGAACCGCGCCAGTCGGTGTAGGCCCTGGTGCCGATCTCGGTATAAGCATCGGCCAGGCCAAGAGCGAGATTGGCCATGTCGGAACCGGTTTGGTCCTTGGTGAATGTGAAAGTGCCGTTCTGGTTGCTGGCGCCGCCCGGAACCGTGCTCACGTTGATCTGGTCGTTATCGTTCTCCCCCAAGTAGGTGAAGAAGACGCCAAACTTCAGCGTGTGGCTATGCAACACCTTGGTGAGGCTGTCGGATTCCTGGTAGATGATGCCCGCCGAGTGCGACGGGTAAGGTCCGCCTTGAATATTCGAGAAGTTGCTCATATTAGCCGTGGGGATCTTTTGCTCCACGTTCTTGGGACCGGCGATGATATACGGGAAGTTGATCCCGAAATTGCCCCTGTTGTACCCAATGCCGATCGGGTTGTCGTTGATGTAAACGTCGTCGATGCTCAGACTGGACCATGCCTCGTTAATCGTGGTGGGGTTGATCGTCCACACCCAGCCCACAGAGATGTCCTGGTTGGGACGCTGCCAAAGCAGCGGCACGTCAGGGTTGCCCTGGTTATAAGGAGCGGATTCGTTGTAGGAATCGTCGGACCGCCGGAACTCGAGGTGGTGGTTGCCGAAAATGAAGTCCGCGTTGATCTGTCCCTTGCGCTGGTTCTCGGGGTGCGGTGCGGTTCCCGAAAAATTGTTTGTGCCTTGCTGGAAACCGGGGGTCGGGGCGGGATAGGAGTTCATGATGCCCACGCCGTTCGCACTCAGCCGGTTCGAGCAAATGACGTTCGGCTGGTTACCGTTGCAGCCCATGAACTGCGTGCCGGTTGTAGGGTCGATGATCTTCACCGGCCCGCTGTACCACGGATTGGGGCTGAGAAGTTCGCTGAAGTCGCCTTGCCGCATCAGCGTTGTGGGCACGGCCATCAGTTGCTGGTTGCCTTGGCGGAAGCGAACCCAGTCCTCGTTGACAAAGAAGAAGACCTTGTCGCGCAGCCCGCTGAGCAACGGCATTTTGGGCGCCCACACCGGTCCGCCCACGGCAAAGCCGAAATTGTTGTAGCTGAACTGTTGCCGTTTCTGATTGGCGTGGTTCAGCGACCAGGTGTTGGCATTAAAGTCGGCGTTGCGCACGTACTCGTACAATGCGCCATGAAAATCGCGCGTCCCGCTCTTGGTGATGACGCGGATCTGGGCGCCGGAGGCGCTGCCGTATTCCGCCGAGTAGTCGCCGGTGAGCACCTGCATCTCCTGCACCGAGTCCACGTTGGCGCCGGCGATGATCTGGGCGTCGCCGCGGGTGCGCGAGGCCATGGCGCCGTCGATCGTGTACTTCGTGTCATTCTGCCGCGCGCCGTTTACCTGAAAGGTGTCGCCGCTGTTGAAGCTAAAATTGAGATCGGCCATCGTGGCGGTGCTCACAACGCCGGGCAGCAGTTGCGCCATGTAAATGGGATTGCGGCCGTTCAGCTCCTCCTTCTGAATCTGCGTTCCGGTCACTTCGGCCTGAATGGCCGGCGACTGCGTCTGCAGCACTTCCGCAGTGCTGCTCACCGTAACCGTCTGGCTGGCCTGGCCGACCGTAAGCTTGCCGTTGATCTGCACCGTGCTGTTCGAGGCCAGCGTGTTGTGGTTGCTCACAAATTTCTGGAATCCTTTGGCCTCCGCCGTCATGCTGTAGACCGCGGGCTGCAGGTTCGGAACGGCGTAGTGGCCGGCTGCATCCGTGGTGACCACGCGCCTTTCGCCGGTACCCTCGTTCTGGATGGTGACCTTGGCGCCGGGAATCACCGCCCCGGTCGGATCGGTGATGAAACCCACAATGGACCCGACATCGTTTTGCGCTCGGACCTGGACGGTCAGGCCGATGAAGAGAATGCAAATACCGGCGAGGCCGGCTGCGGTAGCGAGGAATTGCGTCACTTTGCTCAAACAATGTACAGCGTTTTTCATACTTATCTCTCCCTTCTTTGTGAGGAACGAAATGCTATTACCTGCCGACCGGCGCGAACACACGTCGCGCATCGGCCACGCACATAGGGAACCATTGGTTGAATGCTTGCTTTCGGTCGCGACTAGCGAGCGATCTCTCAACTACTTACGAATTGGAATCACTGCAATCTTCTGCCGAACACGGGGAAGAAAAACTGGGGAAGAAGCCCACCAAATAGTACCACTCAGCCCAAAAAGTTTGCCAACCGGTTACGGAACTGCCACTCTGCAAAGCAATCTTTGAAGCAAACTTCGTCGATCCAGGATCAATTTAGAACATCCTTGATCCGGTTGCTGATGAATCTAACATGAAAACTCACAATCTATCACCTGTTTTTTCCAGAGAGAACCCCCGGGAATATCCCTAGTTGTATTCGCCGATAGTTGCGAATACGCTTTCTCATAATGCTGGTTGTCTGGAGCGAATCCGAAAACCTATTTGGCGACGCACTGGAATGTTCTCGTGCCAGCCGCTACCAGACGGCAATTTCCCTGCGCAGCATCAACGCGGCAATCTCCGGCGTGAACCGTACCCAAGGGAAGATCACTGAGACTCTCGCCAGAATTTCGGCGACAGACAGGCTGATCGTCATGCTCGGCCGCGAGATCATCTCCAGCCGCAATGCCGCCGATGCTGAGCCAAGCGTCGAATCCTTATAGATTTCGGAGCTAAACTTGACGCAGACAGCCCCAGGCTGTTTGGCAGGCAAATCAATGCGGTGGAGAGATCCGCGGAATCCGCGCCTTCATGTCTCTCCACGATAAGCGATTCGGTAACTCCTGCCTCGGACCAGCGCGGGCGTGGCGCATGCAAATCCCATACTGCCCCGCCTGTGAAAGCACTCCCAGCCCCTACGGCTGCATTCACATGAGCGAAGAAGAACTCAATCTGCCCAGCGTGATCGAGGCTTCGCGCCCATTCGGCCCCGAAAATCCCGGCTATGGTAAGCCACCCGGTCCAATCCAGGCATCACCCGGCCTTTGAGGAATATTTCTAAATCCTTCCTACCCCCTTCCGCGTCTATAGCTGCAAGCGAGACTGTGCGTCGTTCTTAAATTATCTTCGGGGGGACCTATTGCGAGCACGGCATATCATTGAATCGTGGGGCAAGATTCTTCGCGGTCACACCCCGATGCTCTCCATCGAGGTCACTCGCGAATGTCCACTTCACTGCCCCGGCTGCTACGCTTTCGGCGATAACCACCTCGGCGGTGACGTCACCCTTCGCCAGCTTGCCGACCATCGCGGAGACGCGCTCGTCAGCGGAGTTCTTTCGCTCGTCGACCGCCATAAGCCGTTGCACGTCTCCCTCGTCGGCGGCGAGCCCATGATCCGCCACCGCGAGCTCAGCCGCATTCTCCCCGAGCTCGCCGCGCGCAACATCTATTCCATGGTCGTCACCAGCGGCATAATCCCCATTCCGCTGGAATGGATGCGCTTACCCCGCTTCACCGCCGCCATTTCTATTGACGGCCTGCCCGAACACCACAACGTCCGCCGACAGCCCGCCACCTACGAGCGCATTCTTTCTAACCTCGCCGGCCGTCGCGTTAATATCCACTGGACCATCACCGCGCAGATGCTTGCCCGCCCCACTTACCTCGAGGAGTACGTCCGCTTCTGGTCCGGCCGCGATGAAGTCTCCAGCATCTGGGTGAGCATCTATTCGCCGCAGCGCGGTGAACAGAGCCCGGAAATCCTATCGCCGGCCCAGCGCCAGTTCGTCGCCGATCAACTCCCGCGCCTGCGCCAGCTCTACCCCAAGCTGCTCACCGGTCCCGCTTACGCGAAGGCCCTCCTCCACCCGCCGCAATCGCCGCAGCAGTGCACTTTCTCTCGCCTCTCGCGCAATTACTCCGCCGACCTCGCCACCCGTGTCGAGCCGTGCGTCTTCGGCGGCGATCCCGACTGCTCTCAGTGCGGCTGCTCCGCCAGCGCCGCGGCCCACGCCGTTTCCACGCGCGCCCTCGCCGGTCCGCTGAAAATCGGCCACGTCCTCCACGGCTCCATGGCTATTGGCAGCGCGGTAGCCCGCCTGCAAAAAATCTCCATCCCCGCCTGGCGCGACCGCCGGCAACCCATGCCGCACCGGGAAACTGACCTGGTGCATATATCCATGGACTAACCTCGTGAGCGGATTCGTCTACGACGTCTCTGCTGTGGTGGCTCCCGCATTGGCGGCGTTCGAACGCGGCAGTCGACGATCGAGCGAATCGGCAAGCTTCGATGCGAGGTCCCACACTTCATTATCGAGTCGCCTGGGAAACAGGCGGGCTAAATTAGCGGCTGTAACCTGATCCGTGGGCGCTTTAGCAAGGTCCCTCCAGAAATCGTGAAGCCCGTCGACACGGCTGATGATACTTTCCTCTCTGCCGCGTGCAGCGAATTTATCACCCACCGCCTCCAGGATTTTTGTCGGATCTTTCAAGATATCCCAGATGATGTAAATGAGACGGGAGGATGTGCGGTCTTGCTTTTCGCCCAACTTGGTGATCGCGGCATCCCATTCCTTTCCCAGATTCCACAGTTGCTCTTTCGTTTTGGCATCCGACCAACGCCGATCGAATTCGCGAACGTAAGATCGAAACCCGGCGCGGCGTTGGCGCAATTCGAGCAACTCCGGCCCGATCGCGCCGGGCTTATCGACACAGCCTTCGAGCAATTGCCCGACAAGAGCCGGCACCGATACCCGCAGGAAGCCCGATTGTTCTGGAATTCCTGTTTCGCCAGCTATTTTCCCTGCTTTTCGATCGCGTTTTTCGATTTCCTCCAGGAGTTGTCGATACAACCCCATCGCCCGCGAGTTGTTCCGATCGAGAGTGCCCAACTGATGGGGCAGTAACAGATAAAACGGCTGCAAATGAATGCGCAGATTCCTGCACAAGGTGAACAGGGCGCTGGAGTGATGGTTGAGGCCTTCGAGGAAGATCAGGTCATCGTCGCTCAGGCGCAATTTGCGTCCGAGCAAGAGCAACAGGACTTCGGGACCCAAGCTGACGGCCGCTCCCTCACTTGGCAACAAGCGCTCGTGCGTGAGAAGCGGATAGGCGGAATCCACAATCTCGCAGTACAACTGAAGCCTTCCATGCTCGCCGTCCGGATCCGCCCAAAACGCGCTCTCGGTCGTCCACACGTAATCGCTTAGAAAGTCGATGTAGTCGTAGTCGCGGCCCTCTTCTGCAAGCGCCGCGTTAACGACCGGTTCCTCGGGAAACAATTCCAGCGCACCCTCGGAGACGAGCAGACGAACAAACGCTGACTCCTGGAGCATCTTTGCGCCGGCCGGTCCGTGAGGTTCCAGATGCGTCCGCATCGGGTCAAAGTAGACGTGGTCGTAAAGGCACAGCGACTCTGTCAGCGTGCTTAGAGCGTTAAAGAACGTGGGACCAACCGGCCAGCCGGCCTCCAGCACACATACGATTTGACCCAGCGACTCCTGTTGTATGAGCGCGCTTGAGCGAAAGGGATCGAGCGCAGACATCGATGATCTCCGTCGGCTACAGAATGCTCTATAGCGTTTTACAGTAGCTCCCGATGTAAGACGAAAGCAAGGGCTAATGCCAGAGAAAGCATCCGGACAAGATGGACTCGCGACTCCCCCTTGTCCGCCCACACCGCCCGTGAGACCATGACACAAAGCTTTCGCATCCACCCGGCCAGGAGATCCCCCCATGCCCCCTTCTGCCCGTCCCTATATGGGTGCCACGCCTTACAGTGATGCATCCGGCTCCGGCGCCACCTTCCGCGTCTGGGCTCCCTTCGCTTCCGCCGTTTCCGCCGCCGGAGACTTCAATGCATGGTCCGCCAACGCGAATCCTCTCTTTCAGGAGACCGGTGGCTACTGGTCCGCCGATGTCCCCGGCGCAACCGTAGGCCAGGAGTATCTTTTCGTCCTCACCAACCCTGCGCTGCCCACCCGCCTCTGGCACATGGACCCGTACGCCCGCCAGATTTCGCGCGCTGACGACTTCCTCCACGCCGTAATCGGCCCCAGCAACCAGGCCATTGCTTCCGTTCCCGGCTACAGCACCCCGCCCTGGAACCAGCTTGTCATCTACGAGCTCAACGTAAGAACCTTTCTCGGCGATCCAGCCAGTCTCTTCCCCGACAAAAACGGAACCCAGACCGGCACCTTCGCCTCGCTCACCAGCAAGCTCGACTACCTGCAATGGCTCGGTATCAATGCCATAGAGATCATGCCCCTCGGCGAATTTCTCACTCCCGTCTCCGCCGGCTACAACTACGCTTACATGTTCGCCATTGAAGACGAATTCGGCGGGCCGGACGGCTTCCGCACCTTTGTCCAGCAGGCCCATCAGCGCTGCATCGCCGTCATCGTCGACGTCGTCTACAACCACGTCGGCTCCGACTCCGGCGACATGTGGCAATTCGACGGCTGGGCGGCCGCTCCGCAATACGGCGGAATCTACTTCTACAACGATTGGCGCCGCCATACCGGCTGGGGCGATCGCCTCGATTACGGCCGCGGCGAAGTGCGCCAGTACATCCGCGACAACGCTCTGCGCTGGCTCGAACAACGCTACGCCGACGGCCTGCGCTGGGACTCCGTCGGCTCCATCCGCAACGTCAAAGACCAGAACAACGATCCCGCCGACGACCTGCCCGACGGCTGGAGTCTCTGCCAGTGGATCAACAGCCTCATTCAGCAGCGCCAGCCCTGGAAAATCTCCATCGCCGAAGATCTCAAAGACAATGACTCGATCACCAGATCAACCGGTGAAGGCGGCGCCGGCTTCAGCGCGCAGTGGGGAATCAACTTCTTCTGGAAGCTTCACGACGCCATGACTGCGCCCTCCGACGATGCTCGCGATATGAACGCCGTCGCCTGGGCCATCGCGCAAACCTACAATCAAGACGCCTTCCAGCGCGTCATCTACACCGAGTCGCATGATGGCGTCGACGGCACTGGCAATCCGCCCATGGCGCGCGTGCCGGAGATGATCTGGCCCGGTCATGCCGACAGCTGGGCCTCCAAAAAACGATCCACGCTTGGCGCCGCCGCCCTGCTCACCGCGCCGGGAATTCCCATGCTTTTCATGGGCCAGGAGTTTCTCGCCTGGGGCGACTGGGAGCCCAACCAGGTACTCGACTGGTCGCATGCCTGGCAGTTCGCCGGCATCACCAGTCTCTATCGCGACCTCATTCATCTTCGCCGCAACTGGTTCAACAACACGCGCGGCCTTCAGGGCCAGTACACGAATGTCTTTCGCGTCGACAACAGCGCCAAACTCATCGCCTTCCATCGCTGGAGCAATGGAGGCCCCGGCGACGACGTGGTGGTTGTCCTCAACTTCGCCAACCAGGGCTACAACAATTACAACCTGGGCTTTCCCCGCGCCGGCATGTGGCGCGTCCGCTTCAACAGCGATGCGAACAATTACGATGCATACTTCGGCAACTGGTTCAGCTACGACACCAACGCCGCCGACCCTGGCTCTGACAACATGCCCTGCTCCGCCAACGTAGGCATCGGTCCCTACTCAGCCGTGATCTTTTCCCAGGACCAGTGAATTTCCGGTAGTGGGTCTGTTTGAATCCGCCTTGAAAGGGCGCCACCTTCACCCGGCACGGCGAGCTGAACAATTCGCTGTTTTGAACGCGCCCGGCTTCACCGCCTGCGGAAAAACTCGATACTTGGAGGCTTTGTAACAGGGCACGACTTTACTCGCCGTGGAGAGTGGAAAAACTCAATAATCGGAGGCTTTGTAACAGGGCACGACTTCAGTCGTGCCGCAAGTGTGGCAAAACACGGGGTGGGCTTTAGCCCCTGCCATGCTTGTTTCACACTTTCGCTTCTTCTTCGGACTTTATCCGCAGCTTCTTCAGCCGGGCCGTAAAGCATTGAAAATTTGCGCGGGCTTTACAGGCTGCGGAAAAAGTCTCAGAGTAGTTACTTTTTCTCCACAGAGCAGGGGAGTAGGAAAGAAGCATGCGTGGAGAAGACGAGAAGCAGACGGCGATGTACAGCTATGTGACGTTGGCGCAGCGGATACCGGCGGATCA
>DASYWU010000074.1:0-38653 GCA_035935755.1 Occallatibacter sp.
GTTCGGCAGCTTCAATGCGAAACCGAGTCTCGACTTGCAGGCAGGGCTTTACTCCAAGTGAGGCCGGCAAAGCGATTTCGGCCCTATCGGGTATTATCTGAACGAGCCGCGAATGTCGAGCGGCTTTCAGCAAAGGCTTTGCGTCCGGCGTTACAATGCTGTCGTACCTCCGCTAGCAGAGAAAACGTCTGTGGGGTAGAGATTTGCCCGAACCATTCGAATGGCCTTCGCACGTGTCCACGCGGCAGCAGAAGCGGGGCCGCAAGCTGCTGATCCTCATCGCCGTCATTGTCGTCATCATTCTTTTTTCGGCCCGCACCGCGGTCGCTTACTGGGTCAATCTGCTTTGGTTCCGCTCGCTCGGTTATGAACCTGTTTTCTGGAAGACGCAGGTGGTGCAGTGGAGCGTCTTCGCCGGCTTTGCGGTGCTCACGTTCGCCATACTTTATGGAGCGTTTCACGTTCTACGGCGGAGCCACTCAGCCGATCTGCCCGACACGCATACCGTTTTTATTGGCGGCCGTCCTCTGAGCTTCCCAGTCGACCGTTTCCTACGCTATGGGGCCGCCATCCTTGCCGTTATCATCGCCCTGGCTACCGGAGCGGCGATGTCGGGACAGTGGTCCACGCTGGCGCTCTACTGGTACGCGCCGCGAGGCGCCGGCCATAGCGCAGACCCGATATTGAGCAGGACGCTCGATTTCTATCTCTTCACCTTGCCGGCATGGCACCTTGTGGTGGGATGGCTGCTCACGCTGGCGGTGCTGGTTTGTGTGCTGGCGGTTCTCTTCATCATCGCCTCGGGCGGCATGCGGGCACTGGAAAACCATTTTGGCGGCGGCATCGTTATTGCCTGGCGCGGACTTTCGATTGCGGGCGGCTGCCTGCTGGGCATCCTCGCTATCAATGAATACATCGGCCGTTACGATCTGTTGTTCGACCACCACACGCTTTTCGACGGCGTCAATTACACCCAGGCGCATGTCACGTTGCTGGGCATGTCGTTTATCGCCGCCGCGCTGCTGGCAGGGGCGGTGGTGGCGATTGCCGGGGGCATCGCCAATCCGCGCGGCCGCTGGATCGTGATCGCCATCCTGCCGGCCATCGGTTGCTACATCGTCTTCGGCATCGCTGCCTGGTATGCGGACACATTTGTGGTGAACCCAAACCGGCTCGACTGCGAGCGGCCTTTTATCGTGCACAATATCGCGATGACGCGCCAGGCCTATGGGCTCGATCGATTCGCGCGTCACGAGTTCCCGGCGGAAACCTCGGTGGACGCGCTCGACGCCAGCCATAATCAGCAGACGCTCGACAACATTCGCTTGTGGGACTGGCGTGCTCTCCAGGACACGCTGCGGCAGATTCAGGAGATCCGCACCTATTACGATTTTCCCGACATTGACATCGACCGCTACCAGATCAACGGCGCCTTGCGGGAGGTCATGCTGGCCACCCGCGAGTTGAATGTGGACAAGCTCCCCTCGAGCAGCCACAACTGGATCAACGACAAGCTGATTTACACGCACGGTTACGGCGTAACCATGAATTCCGTAAATGGCTTCACGCCCGAGGGCCTGCCCACGCTGTATCTCAGCAATATGCCGGTGGAAAGCACCGTGCCGGGGCTGAACGTCACGCGGCCGGAAGTCTACTTCGGGGAGATGACGAACACCGACGTGTACGTGAAGACGCGGCAGCAGGAGTTCAATTATCCGCAGGGGCAGGCGAATAACCTGTCGACTTACGAAGGAACCGGCGGCATAGTGCTGGGTGGCTTTTTGCGCCGTGCGGTGATTTCGTTCGATCGCGGCGATTTGACCAAGGTGCCGTTCAGCAACGACATTGGCCCGCAAAGCCGACTGCTGATGCGACGCAATGTGGTGAACCGCGTTTCCGCAGTTGCGCCATTCCTCACCTTCGACCAGGACCCATACATCGTTGTGGGCGAGAACGGGCGGCTTTACTGGATCATGGACGGGTTCACCTCGTCCGACAGCTACCCGTACTCGACTCACTACAACCTCGCCGGGCAGCAGGAGGTCAACTACATTCGGAACAGTGTCAAGGCGGTGATCGACGCCTACGATGGCACGGTTACGCTCTACGTCTTCGACAATGAAGACCCGATCCTCGCGGCTTGGCGCGGCATTTTCCCAACGTTATTCAAAGATGCCTCCGCCATGCCTGACTGGCTGCGCAAGCACGTGCGCTATCCGGAGCTCATGCTCGGTCTTCAGGCGCAGGTTTATGGGCTTTACCACATGACCAATCCGGAGGTCTTCTTCAATCGCGAGGACATGTGGACGGTGGCTACGGAGACTGCGCTCGGCGATGGGGGCCAGCAGGTGGTACAGGCGATGGCGCCGAATTTCGTGCTGATGACGCTCCCCGGCGAGACGGCTCCCGAGTTTGTCGAGATTCTGCCCTTCACGCCGGTGAACCGCAACAACATGATCGGCTGGATCGCGGGGCGCAGCGATGGCGCGAACTATGGCACCACGGTGGTTTACGACTTTCCTAAAACGCGTCTGGTCGACGGTCCGCAACAGGTGGAAGCACGTATCGATCAGAACGCGCAGTTATCCGGGCAGCTTACGCTGTGGAATCAGCAGGGCTCGCATGTGCGCCGTGGGACTTTGCTGGTGATTCCGTGCGGGAAGTCGCTGTTGTACGCCGAGCCCATCTATCTCCAGGCCAGCAGTAGCCCCATGCCTGAATTGCGCCTGGTGGTGCTGGCGGTGCAGGATAAGCTGGCTTACGGCCCCAATTTTGGCTCGGCAATGGCGGCGCTGTTCGGCGCGCAGGCTTCTTCGATGAGCGAAATGGAGTCGGCCCCGGTGATACAGCAGAACGCGGCACCGGCCAATGCTGCCGCAGGCGCAAAAGCGTCGCCGACACAGGAGCAGCTCATTCGCCAGGCGAGCCAGGACTTTGCCGATTATCAGCGGCTTACATCGCAGGGCAAGCTCAGCGAGGCGGGCCAGAAGCTGGACGACCTCAAGGGCGTGCTTGGCAAGCTGAGCGGACAGGGGAAATAGCGGAGCAGGGCGAGCGGATCTGGTGTGGCGAGCCGGGACGGCGGGCGCGCCGCAACTCGAAGCTCAGGCTGGTTTGCCGTTGAGGCTGGCGTATGCCTGTTTCATTTTGGCCGTGATGGCGGATGAAGAGTCGTCGGATTTGTGGGCAATCTCCAGCACTGCGGCGGGGGCGTTGGCGAGACCCTTGAGCGCAGTATTCACGGCAGTCCAGTCGATGGTTCCTTCGCCGGGCCAGAGGTGCTCGTCCCTGGCGCCATGGTTGTCGTGCACGTGCATGGAAGCGATGCGATCACCGAGAATCCCGACAGCCTCCTGAATTCCGGGGCTGATGTGGGCATGACCGAGATCAAGGCAGACGCCGACGTTGTCCAAGTGCCCGGTCTGCAGTATCAATTGCAGATGAGCAGGGGTGGTGGGCTCGTTGAGGATGTTTTCGACCAGCAGGCGCACGCCGAGGGGCGCGGCAAAGGCGCCAAGATGCTCGAGGGCAGTGAGGCCGTACTCCATGCTGCGCGGCGACCAGGTGTCGGACCGGTCGCCCAGGTGCACGACCAGGTAGCGCAGCGGGATATGCTCCGCCGATTCGAGGGCGCGCTTGATTTCGTCCATGGCCTCGATGCGCCGCGCCTTGTCGGGGTGGAGTACGTTCACCGAGGGCGCACCGTCGCGGCCCATCTCGCGATCAGGGAAGATCGGGGCGTGCAGGGAAAAAGCCTGGATGTTGTTGGAGCGGAACCATGCTCCCAGTTCGGAGATATGTTCACGGCTGGTGTAGTCAAAATGCTGGCGGGCGGCAAAGATCTCCACCCCTTCCGCGCCGGCATGGCCGGCCAGGTCAAGGATTCCAGGGTGCAGACGCTGATGAATGAAGAGGTGCGTCGACAGCACGCGGAACATGGTCATTGGGGCTCCCATTCCTCGTAATACAGCATGGAACAACCAGACGCTGCTCTCATTGTCTCATTTTTGATGCATTTGCCGCGGGGCCGGTTCCTTGCACGGCACGACCGGAGAGGAGGAAAGGGAACTGCTTCAGCATCGAGAACCGTTGGCATGCAGGGAACAATCGGACAAAACAAAGGGACCCGGTGAGTCTTTTCACGAGAGATGCGCAAGCGGCTTCAGGGCACGGGTAAATGGGGGAGGGCCGACCGAAATCCCGAAGCCGCTATCTGGGGAAACATGCAGCACGCACGAGCCATTTTCATGGCCAGTTTCAAAAACAGAGGTGATGAGCTCCCCAAAACGCTTCCGCCAGTGTGCCAAGGCGGAGCGGAATGCTCAATTCAACGAACGGTCAGATGGCCCGGCGCACGCGGGAGTTGCCTGCATAAATGACAGAAACCTCAACGAAAGCAGCCGTCAGGCTGGACTCCTCAAAGTGTGAGCGGCTACCATTTGGATTTGGCAGTGGGAAAAAGGACGCCAAGGGCGGCGCGCTCAATCACCTGGGGCAGGTCTCTGCGTCCAAGTCTCTGGCGGCCGGGCTGGCCGGTTCGACTGTTAGAGAGAAGTTCTGATTTCACCCCGAAAACCGTACGATTGGAGCGACAAGAGAGGTCCTGATGGAAGGTAAGTGTGCTCAATTCGCAATTCTCATGATTGCCATGGCCGCATTGTGCGGCACAACCGCCGGCGCGCAGACGACGGCCACCCAGTCGACAGCGCAGGGCACGCGCGCGCAGGCGCCCGCCGCCAGGTCCGACATGACGGAGACGGACCTGGGGCTAAGTTTCTACAGGACCTTTACTGCATCGACAACCGGCAATACCGTACTGCAAAAGCCATCGAATGGCGGCGGTGCGATGGTAGAGTTTCGCCACATCCAGAGCCCGTTCATCGGGTACGAAGTCTCATACGGGTTTAACCGGGCGAACCAGACCTTAGGACCTGCCCCGGGAGCATGCGGATTCAACTGCTATCTTCACACGGTGACGCGGACAACGGATGCGAGCCTGGTGGGACTGGATTGGATCGCATCGATGAAGCGAGGGAATATCAGCCCCTTTGCGGTGGGCGGCCTGGGGTTCTTCATCGCTGCGCCGACACAGAATCTGCCCCCTTTGAATACGGTTGTGAGGATCATGTACACATATGGGGGCGGCCTGGATGTGCACTTAGTCCCCCGTGGTGGACTGCGGGTGCAATACCGGGGCAACCTCTACAAAGCTCCGGATGTGGACATCAACTACGGCGCCACGGATAAATTCACGCAGACGGGCCAGGCAATCGTGGGATTTTACTTCCACCTGTGATCCCGAAGGGGCCAAATCGGGGCTCGTGTTTACTTGCCAGCCGGAGCTGAAGTGGAATCGGCGCCGACCAGCATGAACGGATCCGGTGTAACGGCGCAGGTTTCACTGCTGTTGCGCTTCCAGGTAGATCCGTCGGAATAGGTGATGGAGTCGAGGTCGAGCCAGCGAACGGCTCCAAAACCGGGGATCCACATCTCGGCCACGCTGGTGCCGTCTTGGGAATTGAACTGAAGCTTGAGGCTCTTCTGCGGTGCGGGACGACGATTGCCGCGCATGTTCTGGCCGACGGCGGGAGAGACCAGTTCGAATTCCGGGCCAGCGCCAAAGCCGTGCACGGTAGCCGTGGCGAATGCGACCCGGGGCAGCATGCGCGCGGGTGTGGCGGGCGGCTGCCTGTCACCTTGCACAGGCTGCATGCCTCCGAACATAGAGCCCGAGGATACTGGTACACCGAGCGTAAGTGTCAGTTGGGTGGCAGGCGCCTTGATGACCTTTCCGTTCTGGACGGTCTGAAGCTGGTGACTGAGCGTCTGCTGCAAACTCATCGAAACGGGACAACCATTGCCGATTGGGCCAACTCGATAGGTACTGAGTCCAGCGGGAGCCGCGCTTTGCGCAGCCAGGCCAAGCGAGCTGAAAGCAAAGGCGAGCGATAGCACAACGAGCTTCATGGTTTCTCCTTTCACTCGAGCGAGAGGCGCAATTTCCGCGAAAGGCTGTGGCTCGGGGCCGTATGGAGGGCCAGCGCCTGGGGCACGGCAACAAAATTACTCCAAAGTCCGGACAGGGGCAATCTTGCTGATCTTTTCGACGCGCGAAAACGGGGCCGGGCAGCAACGGGGGGAGGGTGCGTTGGACAGATTTGCACTCTCGATACCCGCCAGGCTGACGTGCCACCATTGGCGCATGTTCACCGGGCGCCGCGGCAGGCTATCATGCGGCATGCGCCTGAAGCCCGGCCGGGGCCTGATTCTCGCTGCTATGGTTTTATTCGCGGTGCCGGGAGCGCAGGCACGGGACGGCGAATCTCCGCCTTCTGCACAGTTAAGCCTGGCGCAGATCGTAGCTGGGATCCAGGCGCGCAGCCAGAACCAGAACCAGTCTCTGAGGCAATATCATGCGCTGCGGACGTATGCGGTCGAGTATCACGGCCTGGGCGCTTTGTCGGCGCGCATGCAGGTAGAGGTCACCTACGATGCGGCGCATGGCAAAAGCTTTCGCATTGTTTCGCAAAGCGGCAACATGCTTCTGCGCGATGCGGTGCTGAAGCGCGCAGTGAGCAGCGAAGAAGAAGCTTCCAAAGAGAAGGGCGCGACCGACCTTTCGCCGGCGAATTACCGTTTTCGGCTGCTGGGAACGGACAGCATCAACGGTCGGCCGACGTACATCCTCAACGTGGAGCCGCTGAAGCCGGGAAAGTTTCTCTATCGCGGCAACGTCTGGGTGGATGCGGCGAATTTTGGCGTGGTGAAGATTCAGGCTGCGCCGGCGAAGAATCCGTCGTTCTGGATTTCCAAGACCACGATCTGGGTAACCAACGAATTGACCGATGGATTCTGGCTTCCGGAACAAACGCGCAGCCAGACTGCGGTGCGCATGGGCGGTACAGCCACCTTGACCATCGACTATGGCAGTTACCACATCGACCAGACCGCACCGCAAACGGCCCTCTTGCCGCCGGACGCAGGCAGGGAAGAGGCAGGCGTAAAGAGCCGCTGAGAAGTTTCAAGGCAGCAATTTTCGAAAAGCGAAATCGGTGGCCGCGCCCAGAGCGTTACGGGCACGGAAGCCCAGGCTGGGGTTTAGCGGCGCAGCGGCGTTGATGGGCGCCAGGTGTTGCATGGCGCAGGCTGCCCGGTAATGCTCTACCAACCTGCGCGTGGCCGCGTCCCAACTGCGATTGAGCGCAAATACGCGGGCGGCACGGCCCATAGCTTCCCGTTCTCGGGGATCATGGACCAGCCGCCCCACCTGGGCCGCGGCTTGCGCTTCAGTGTCGAAGAGAAAGCCGTTTACGCCCTCGTCGATCATTTCAGGAACGCCGCCGGCGCGAGCCCCCACGACCGGCAGACCAGAAGCCATGGCCTCGAGAACCACCAGGCCCAGGGTCTCGGTTTCTGAAGGCATTACAAAGACATCGCTGGAAGCGAATGCCTCCGCCAGTTCGTCGCCGTGCAGGAATCCCGCCATGACCATGGGAGATCCGGCGAAATGGCGCTCCAGGGCGGCGCGGTGGGGTCCGTCGCCTACCAGGGCCAGTCGGGCCTCGGGAACGGCGCGCAGGACAGGCAACAGCCGTTCGATGCCCTTTTCCGCGGAAAGCCGGCCAGCATAAAGCAGCAATGGGCTCTCGGGATGGCCGGCTGACAGACGTGCCCGCATGGCCTGCGACCGTCGGCCGGGATGGAACCGGTCTGTATCCACACCGCCCGGCCATAGCGCTACGCGCTCGATCCCGTGTTCTTCCAGTTCCTTCACGATGGGTGTAGACGTGCAGAGGTTGACCGTGGCCCGGTTGTGGCGCAAGCGCAGCAGCGGCCAGATGAAAGGCTCGATGAAGCCGAGGCGAAAATAGGCGAGGTACTTGGGCAGATCGGTATGGTAGGAGACCACCAACGGCACCCGGAGTCGCCCGCCATCGAGGCCACCACTCGAATAGAGGGCTGCAATTCCCAGGCAAACCGGCTCGACAGCATGGATGACGTCGGGCTGGAATCTCTCGAGTTCGTGAACGATGTAGGAACGGGGGAACGACAGCCGCAATTCCGGGTAAAAAGGGAACGGATGGCCGGGGATACCCACGACGCGGGATTGCTCATATTCAGCCGGCCCGCCATCGGGGGCAACGATGAGCACTTCGTGATCGAGGCGGCGCAACTGCTTCGCAGTCTGGCAGAGGGTGGTGACGATTCCGTCCGTTTTGGGCAGGAATGTCTCGGTTAAGAAGGCTACTCTCATCAAGTCTCTGTTGTCAGGGGTAAAACTGCTGAAAGGGTACCATGACTGCCGGGGGAATGGCTGGTTTTTTGCGGATTGGCGGTTGGAACTCCTGGTCCGCCGGATGGTCGATTTGGAGGCTGAAGTTCAGCTCGCTGTGTTACCGTGAAACTACGGCGTTCATGAGGCTGGCTGAACTTGCCGGTGTGCGCCCAAAGCCCGATTTCCGTCTGGACGGGGGACGGAGGGCGCCGGAATCAGGAATGTTCCAGCAGCCGGAATCGATATCGACTTCGCTCGCCACGAGCCCGGCTCCTGTGCCCGAGCCGTCGAACGGATCTGCGCCCGCTGTGGGCGAAGGGCCGCAGCAATCGGAGACCACTCCGCGCATTCCCCGCTGGCTCGAACGCCTGGAGCTGGTTCTGCGGGTGATGCTCAGGATGTACATCGGCCTGTTCATCTGTTACGCACCCTGGTCGCCGATGTTCTGGGATCAGAACCCACTCTTTCAGCAGTTTCCCACTCTCAGTGCGATTGCAGCCAACGGCGCCGTGCGCGGATTAGTATCGGGGCTGGGCCTGCTGAATTTGTGGATCGCTTTTCAGGATGCGGTCCATTACAGGGAGCATTGACGGTTGCCTGAGGGCACGACATTCGGGGAAAGTGAAAAGCAAGCGGTGACAAAGGGACGAAACCCGGAAAGCAAGCAGGCTGAAGCGACGACTGTCTCGAAGGCGGTGATTCCCGGTAACGGCGCTCCGCAGCCGCTTACACGCGCGCCACTGGCATATGAGAATGCGGGCTTCCTGAACAGCCCCGATGGACGACTGATCCGCATTGTGTCGGAGTACCTGGAACCGCTGGCGCGGTTTCGCCGCGAACAAATCCAGGACACGGTTGTCTTCTTCGGATCGGCACGCTTTCGCGGACGCGAAGAAGCGGATCACGCCCTGGAATTGCTCGACAATACCGGCTCTACGCGGCCGGCGCCCGCGAACGAACAGCCGGCAAGCCCGCCGGAAATCGCCGCCGGCCAAGCTTCAGAGTTGCGCCGCAAACGCGCCGTGGCCGCGGTGGAGATGGCACGCTACTACGAGGATGCGCGGCGCCTTGCTTTCATGCTGACGAACTGGACAAAAAGCATCGCCTCGCGCAAGCATCGCTTTGTGATCATGTCCGGCGGCGGGCCTGGCATAATGGAAGCGGCCAATCGCGGCGCCTTTGAAGCGGGCGGCAAGACGATCGGACTGAACATTGCGCTTCCCTTCGAACAGCGCCCGAATCCCTACATCACACCTTCGCTGAATTTCGAATTTCATTACTTTTTCATGCGCAAACTTTGGTTTGCGTACCTGTCGAAGGCTCTGGTAGTCTTTCCGGGCGGTTTCGGTACGCTGGATGAGATGTTCGAAATTCTTACTCTCGCGCAGACCCACAAAATGGCCAAAAAAATCACGGTGCTAATTTATGGGTCGGAGTACTGGAAACGGGTATTCGACCTGAGCGCGCTGGTCGATACTGGGGCCATTTCACCAAAAGACATCGAGTTGTTTCAATGGGCCGACACTCCGGAGCAGGCTTTCGAGCTTTTGCGCCGGGGGCTCACGGAAAATTATCTGTCTGCCGAGATCTCCGCGCCGGCCGCCAAGCCCGAGCGCGAAGAGGATTTGATGGCAGGGTGGTCAATGGAAGACTTTCTTGCGCCCGAGGTCGATGCAGCAGGTCAGTGATCCTGTTGCAGGCGCAACTAGCCGTGACACAACCGGGGTTCCCTGCGGCGCATCCGTAGAAGGGGGTCTCGGAGCAGAACACTTGGAAATCCAGTTAACTGAGATGGTTCCTTCGGGAATTGAAGGGCATTTTGCACCAATTTAACAGCACCTTAAGGTGGGCAGTGGAGACTAAGCGCAGCAAGCCGGGGATCGATCGCGGAAAAGGAGGAGCAATGGCCCAGTCGACCATCTCGTACCTGTGGCGCGACCAGAATGCATCGCGGGGGTTTCGCTCGGGCGTCTCGCTTCATAGCCACACCAACCAGTCGAGGGAAACGCTGAATTTCCTGGCGAATTTCGGCAATCAATATCCCTTGATGCGCCCGCTCATGTCGCGCCTGGAACGACGCGCGCAGCAGAACCACGATTTCAAGGTGGACTACGCCGCCAGCTACTGGACCCCGCCGATGACGCCAATGCTGGCCTTCGATCTCGAGCGGCGACAGATTGAAAAGCTGGACGTGATGGCCATGGTTTCCATCACCGATCACGACAACATCCAGGCGCCCATGCTGCTGAGGAGCGTGCCCAGCGCGCGGCAGATTCCGGTGTCGGTGGAATGGAGCGCGCCCTATGGAGGAGTGCAGTCATTCCATTTCGGCATTCACAACCTGCCCAGCGCCCAAGCGCAGGACTGGATGGGAGTATTCCAAGAGTTCACGGCGAATCCGAGCGACAGCCGGCTGACCGAGATTTTCGCCGCCCTGGACAAAGAGCCCAACGTGCTGGTGGTCTTCAACCACCCGATGTGGGACCTTTACCTCGTCGGCAAAGAGAAGCACGCGCTCCTGGTGAACGAATTCATGCAGAAAAACGGCGTCTTTTTGCATGCACTGGAACTGAACGGGCTGCGCCACTGGGACGAGAATCGCGCTACCCGCCGCCTCGCCGAAAAATGGAACATGTTGATGATTTCCGGCGGCGACCGCCATGGCGTGGAGCCCAATGCGAACGTCAATCTCACCCAGGCAGCAACTTTCACCGAATTTGTACATGAGATCCGGCGCGAGAAGCGCAGCAACATCCTCTTCATGCCGCAATACGCGGAGCCCTGGAAGCATCGGATTCTGCAATCGGCCATCGACGCCGTGCGCTACTATCCCGAATTCCCGCAGGGAGCGCGCACGTGGGATGAACGCGTCTACCACCCCGATAAAAATGGTGTTCCCAGGCCGCTGAGCGAGCTATGGCCTGACGGCTCCGCGCCGAGTATTGTTACCTTTCTGCTGGGCGTAGTGCAGTTGATGGGCAGGGGACTGGTTTCGGGCGGGCTGCGCATGGCGTGGAACGAGTCGCACCAGTTGCGCCTGGCTCTGGGCGAGCACGACGGATAAGTAGAACTGCCACGGAGCAGCGGGCCCCGCCACCACCGCAAACGACATAGAAACCGAATCTAAGCCCGATTCGTCGCATTCTGCGGCGAAACGGATTTTTGCGTATCTCCAAAATGAAATTGCAGGACGCAGAACCTGTGCAGCAATGCGCAAGGTCCCGCTGGGGTGTGTTGTACCGAAAGCGTTTTGGGCTTACTCTTGTAGCGCCGGCGGGGTCAGCCGGTGAAAGGGGATTTGCCATGGACTGGACCCCAGCTTCTGAAAAGCGAAATGGAAAGCGCGTATTCAACCACCGCAAAACTTTTCGACAAAGTGGATTCCAATAGTCTCGCCTGGAAGCCGGAAAGCGGAAGCAACTGGATGACGGTCGGACAGCTTTTGAAGCATATCGTGACTGCATGCGGTCCCGGATGCAGAGCTTTTCTCACAGAAGAGTGGGGATTGCCGCCCGGCACGACGTGGAAGGATCTGCCCGCCGAAGAAATCCTGCCGCCCGCTGAAAAATTGCCTTCGATCGAAAGCCTGCAACGAGCGAAAGATGAGCTGGCTGAGGACAAGGCGGTTGCTCTCCAAATCATCGAGCAGGCCGGAGAAGACAATCTGATCAACAAACAGGTGTGCGCGCCCTGGGCGCCGGAAAAGACATCACCCCTGGGATTGCAAATGCTGAAGATGATCGAGCACCTGGAGCGGCATAAGGACCAGCTTTTCTACTACCTGAAGCTCCAGGGCAAGCCGGTCAACACTATTGATCTTTGGGGCGGGATGTAATTCTTCCGTAAGCAAGGCACGGGTTCCCGCGGGATGGCACAGATTTATGGTGGACACCGCGAGCGCGACTCCTAAAAATTTAGGTTGACAGGCCCAGCCGTACGTCGCATACTCCTATTTGTTTAGGAGAAGCGGATGGCGGGACGAAGAAAAGGCTCGAACGCGCTGACGCCGCTGGAACTGAAGATCATGCAGATTCTGTGGAGCGAGGGGCCGGGCAATGTCCAGCGGGTGCAGGATCGGCTCAAGCCGGAAGACGAACTTGCTTACAACACGGTCCAGACCATGTTGAACATCCTTCACAGAAAAGGACGGGTGAGGCGCACACTTGCGGGCCGGGCATACGTGTATCGCGCCGCAGCCTCACGGGAGAAGGTTCTCGGCCAGGCACTGCGCGATTTCGTGCAGCGCGCCTTTGGCGGATCGCCGGAGGCGTTGGTGATGAGCCTGGTGAAGAGCCGCCAGGTTGATCTTGACCGTATTGCCGAATTGAGTCGCAAGCTCGAGGAGGAAGAGAGGAGCGAGCGCGATGCATAGCTTTTCTGGACTCGCCGCGGGGTACCTGGTGAATGCAGTGTGGGAGACGGCGCTGATTTTTTGGGCTGCCTGGCTGGCGAGCAGAATGCTGAGGCGGCTTGGGCCGCAGGCGGAGCACATTGTGTGGGTGACCGCACTTTTTATCTCAGTCATCGCGCCGGCTCTGCCGTTGTTGCGGCAGCTTACGGCCCTGGTTATGGACACGCCGACTTCCGGTGGCCGCGCTGCATTGATTGTGCTTGCCGATCCGAACGCGCTGCCTGCTCGCGCTGGCGTTTTTTCGCTGCCTCAGAGCTGGCTGTGGAGTTTGCTTATTTTCTATGCTGTCTCGACGATCTTTTTTGCCTGCCGACTGCTCCTTTCCTTACGCGGCGCGGTACGGCTGCTAAAGGAAGCGGCTCCGGCAAAACTGACGGCTCAACAGGAGCAGGTTTGGCGAGTGTGCCGGGAGGCGTTTTCGCTGGAACGGGCACAGATCCTGGTTACTGCGCATGCGGCTGCCCCGGTCGCTTTGGGCCTGCGCAGGCCGGTGCTTCTGTTGCCTGCCGGCTTTGCGGATGGCTGTACACCCGAGGATTTTCTTGCTGCCATAACGCACGAGTGCGCGCACCTGAGGCGCCGCGACTTTCAAAAGAATCTTTTTTACGAGACGCTGGGCGTCGCTATCGCTTTGCATCCGCTTATCTGGGCCATCAAGTCGCGCATCGCACAAACGCGCGAAATGGTGTGCGACGCCATGGCTGCGGAAAGGCACGTGGATGCGCGCAGCTATGCACGCTCGCTGCTTCGTCTGGCGACAATGATCGCGGTGGCTCCGCGAGTTTCCACTTTTCACGCAATAGGCATCTTCGATGCCGGCATTCTGGAGAAGAGAATCATGAGGATAAAAGGGAAGAAGCAACAAACAGGGGCAATCGTGCGCTGTGCGCTGACGGGTTCGGCGGCAGCAATTCTTCTCTCGGCGACAGTGGGTGCGGCAGCAATGGCGGTAGTGGTTGCGCCGCGCGCGGATGCGCACGTTGCAAACGCAACCGATTCACGCGGTCATATATACAAAGTCGGCAACGGCGTCACCGCGCCGGTACCGCTGAACAAAGTAGATGCAAAATTTCCCAAATCTGCCCGCAAAGACAAGAGCGTTGCCGGCGGAGTTGTCCTGCTGCGCATGATTGTGGACGCCCAGGGCGAGCCGCAGGATGTTCACGTCGTACATTCCTATCGGCCAGACTTCGACGCCGAAGCGGTGAAAGCCGCGAAGCAATACCGCTTCAAGCCGGCGATGCGCGACGGGAAACCGGTTGCGGTTTCGATCAGTGTTGAGGTGAATTTCAAGAGGTATTGAGGGCGCGCTCAGGAGTGTTTCAGGAAGCGCGTCAGGAAATCCGCTGACCCGTGTGCAGGTCGAGAGCGAACGGCCTTTCCTTGTCCGTTTGCATTTCCCATCCGCGACCGCGGAGAATGCCGGGCTCGATGTCGGCGACGGTTAAGCCCTCGTCCGAAAGCTTCTCTGATTCCCAGATCTGCCTATTGCTGCCCCACGCCAGAATCCTTTGATGGCCGATAAAGAGCAGCAGATTGTCGGCGATCGCGGCGCGGACTTCGAGGACGGGGCGATAGGACAGCATCTCGAACCGCTCGGGAAGGGTTGTGTCGATGAGGTAAGCATATCCGCCGGAGACCGCGCACAGCCAATCAGGATGCGGGGTCGACCAAAGGCCGGTGGGAGCTGCGGGGTCGCGAAAGCCGAGCGCGCAGGTGGCAAGGAAAGGCGGGGTGCTGATTCTCGGCAGGGAAGCTTGAGAGCTTTCCCGGGTCCCAGGAGCGGGACCCGGGGCATCCGATGAAAAATCAGCAAGCGCGGCGCGCGGGCGCACGAGCACTTCAAGCGCGCCGCGTTCGATCTCTTCGGCTTCGCGCGGATACGTGAAGTGATGCGCGGGCAAAATCGCGGGCCGCGCGGGAAGGATCTCGGCATTCCAGTTGCGCGGGAAACTGAAATCGAGATGCGGAGCCGCCGGCGAGTTCACGGCTGCGCCTTGTAGTGCAGGATCCATTCGAGCTGGTCGCTATTGTCGGGGATTTGGCAACCCCGCGCGGCCTCCACCGCGGCCATCGCGTCTAGCGGCTTCAGGCCCGTGTGGATGAGGATGCAGGCAGCGGTGATCGTCGCTCTGCCGATGCACCCGCGGCAGTGTATGCCCACGCTCTCGCCTTCACGCAGACGTTCGACAAGCCCGGATACGAATCTGCGAAAATGCGCAATATCGGAAGGCACCTTCGTGTCTGGAATGGGGTAGTTGAGAAACCGCAGACCGGCTTCCTCGGCGAGTTTTTCCTCTTCGGCCAGGCCAAGATATTCGGCCTCGTGCGGTTCGAGCAGCGAAACCAGCGTCTGTATGCCGGCGTTCTGGATGCGCAGCATCTCCTGGGCGAGCCACTCCTCGCCGCGTGGGCGCAGCACAATCGCCAGCCGCACAGGCGGGTTGCTGTTGATCCAGAGAATCTCATCCATTGTGCTTCGACTCCGGTGAAGATCTCGAGGCGCTCGCTCGCGGGCAGCGGCGCAAACCGCAACGGCAGTTTCCACCGGCTCTCTTGATGATAAAGCTGCCCACAAGTTCCATTTACTCCGCGTGCAGGACCACGTCAAAGAGCAGCAGGCAGATGGTGGTGAAGATGATGTCGTAGCCGATCAGCATCTTGATCCACAGCGTCGGGTCGCCTTCGCCGGTGAGGATGATCGTCGTCGACTGTACCATGGCCAGCAACGCAGGCATGAAGATGGGGAAGAGGATCAGAGGCAGCAGCAGCTCGCGGTTACGGCTGCGAATCGACAACGCAGCAAAAAATGTGCCGTTCGCCACCAGCGCCCAGGTGCCCAGCGGCAAGACCGCCGCGAGCAGCGACGCCTGGCCGACGACGCGCAGGTTGTACATGACCACGAAAACGGGCGCGAGCACGACCTGCACGACGGTGACGAAAAGGAAATTGGCAATTACCTTGGCCAGGAACATCTCCGCGCCGGGTGCGGGAGCCATGCGCTGCGCGTCCAGCACCTGGTGGCGAATTTCGCGCGCCCACGCCTGGTTGAGCGCGCTGACGGCAGCAAACATGACGGCCACGGTGAGAACACCGCCGGCGATTTGCCGCGCGAATGCACCCTGCGGATCGAAGGCCAGCGAGAAGAGCACCACCACCAGAAGCGCGAAGAAGAGCATCGAGTTGATGGCTTCTTTCGAGCGCCACTCGATGCGCAGATCTTTTCTGAGGTGGGTCCACAAAGCGCTCAACATGCGGCCGATTCTCCGTGCGTGGATGGTTTGAAGTCTTTGGTCAGATCGGCGGTCTCGACCGGCGCGTCGAGCGCGGCCGCTGCCCGCAGATAATCGTCGGGGTTGAGAATCAATTGCGTGCCGCGCGATCCCGCTGAAACGCTGATGCGGTCGAAGAGGATGGCGGTTTCGTCGACAAAAACAGGGAATGCTTTTTTCGTGCCGAATACAGTCACACCGCCGCGAATGTAACCGGTGAGCGGCTGCACATCCTTGAGCGGGACCATCTCGGCTTTCTGCAATCCGGCGGCACGCGCCAGTTTTTTGAAGTCGAGCTCGGCGTCGCCGGGGATGACCGCGAAGACAAAGTCGCCTGGCCCGCCGGTGGTCAAGAGAGTTTTGAATACCTGCTCCGCGGGCATGCCGATTTTTTTCGCAACAGAGGTCGCCGCCAGGTCGTCGGGATCGACCTCATATTCGCGGAGCTCGAAGGGGATGCCGAGCGATTCAAGGAAGCGCGCGCCGTTGGTCTTCATAGCGTGGGTTTCCCGGGCTCAAGCGATTTTACCCGCCCTGCGTGCAGGGCGAGGACCCAGTCGGCGATGGGTGCAGCCAGCTCGCGCTGGTGCGTGGTGATAACGATGGTGCGGTTATGCTGGCGAAAGCCGGCGAGCAGCTCGACCATCTGGCGCGCGCTTTCGACGTCCATGTTTGAGAAAGGCTCGTCGAGCAGAAGCAGCTCCGGCACGGGCAGCAGCACGCGGGCGAGAGAAGTGCGCTGACGCATGCCCTGCGAGTACTGGCCAAGGGTGCGGGTCAGATCCGGATCGAGGCCAACCTGGCGGAGCACTTCGGCCGGCGCAAGACAATCGCGACCGGGATAGAGATTGCGGAAGTAGCTCAGGTTCTCCTGGGCGGTCAGCTCGTCATAGAGCATCGGGGCATGGCTCATGTAACCAATGCGGGCGCGGGCGTCGTGCGGCTCCTGGCCACGGAAAACGCGCACTTTTCCGAAGCTTGGCCGCAACAAGCCGGCAAGAATGCGCAGCAGTGTGGATTTGCCGGCGCCGTTTTCGCCTACCAACACATAACAGCGGCCGGCGAGCAGCTCAACCGAAACCTGGCGCAATGCAGCGAACGATCCAAATAACTTGGAGACGTTCTCGATTGACGCGAAAACTTGTGTAGCTTCGCCGAGGCCGCTCGCGACGTTCATTCTTCTTACGCGGCTGGCTTTTGGCCTGCGGGAGCAGTGGCAGTTGTGGAGTGTGGGGCCGCCGCGGGCTTAGCCGGCTCTCCGGGATGCAGCGGCTGGCCGGGCGCATACTTGCTCGCGCACTTGGCCTGAAGTACCGTCGCGTGGAAAACGCCGTCGCCGCTGTAGGTGCCCGATGCGACCGCCATCGCGTCGTCCTTAAAGGTGTCCGGCGGCGGCTCGGAGCCTTTGTATACCACCTTCAGCAGGCGGCCGGATGCGGCCTTGGGTGAGTGGCTTTCGTATTGATTGAGAACAAACGTGACGCTGGGGCCGTCCTGCACGATGGACCCGGGCTGGACGAAGCCCTCGACGCGGAGCTGACTGCTGTATGCCTTCGCGCCCATGCTCGCGAGCTGAGGGATGGTGACGTAGTAGCTTTTGCCCGCGCCGTAGCCGGAGTATGCCAGCCAGCCGATGGTGCACAGGACAATGGCCGCGGCAATGCCGATTCGCCAGGTGGTTGGTGAAAGTTTCATGGCTAGCTTAACGATACGAGGCTCTCGGGCGAGGGGTCAATGTCATTCGTCACACCTTGCGCGCGGGGGCAAGGTTGAGCATCGGGAACCTTCGAGGATGGGGCACGGCAGGAAACTCACACAGGCCGGTTCAGTAGTACAGGTCGTCGGAATTCGCGCGTTGGATCGCGGTGAGAATTGGGGGACCGATGACCATGAGAATGAGTGAGGTGGCAATCAAAAGATCGTACATAGGGGGAGGGCTCCTGCCGGATAAGCTGGTCGTACTCTTTCTTGGATGCGCAATTCTGCTGTCGCAGGCGAGGAAAGTGTCGGAATGTTTAAAGCTTCTGAACTGAACAGGTTGTGGATGATAATGAAAGTGGTTTACGGGGTGCTGTGGAGAGTGGGATCCCGGTGTGGTGAATGCCTGATGGGCAACCTCAAAACCCTCAATTCATCGATGAAATTTATTCGCATAAATTGCTGAAAGCGAGTCCCCATTGCCGCGTGCAGCACTCCCAGACCGTGTGCGTGGACTGCGGCACGAAATCCCCAATGACCAATTGGGGAGCGGCCGAGGCTGGAGTAGAAGCAGCCCCGGGCCCAGCTCCAGTCGCGCCATAGGCGCCCGCCTCCGGCGAGCAAACCGGTCCCCGTACCTGGAATCATTGCGGATCGGTCTATGCCAGGCCGGTCAGGAACTCCTTCATCCGCCGCGTTCCCTCGTCGATGTTCTGCTTGGTTACGGGGTACGACATGCGCACGTGCTCGCTGGTGCCGAAAGCTTCGCCTGGCACCACCACAACATGGGCCTCGTGGAGCAGGCGCGTCGCCATCTCCGTGGCATTGCGGATGCCGCCTTTGCCGATGTACGCCGACAGATTCGGATACACGTAGAAGGCTCCTTCCGGCTTGGTGCAGGTCACCCCCGGAATTTCCTTAAGCCGAGCCAGGATGTGATCCCGCAGATCGATAAACTCCGCGCGGAATTCCGAGACACACTCCTGCGAGGCGGAGAGGGCGGCAATAGCCGCCTTCTGCACAAAGCTGGTGGCGTTGGAAGTGGATTGTCCCTGCAGCTTGTTGAGATTCGCAACCACAGCTTTCGGCGCCAGGGCATAGCCCGCCCGCCAGCCGGTCATGGCGTAGGTCTTCGAAAGCGAGCCGAGGATCACCAGGTGCTCCTTGGCCCATGTGAATGATCCTCCGGAGACCGGCTTGCCGGCATAGTTCAGGTAGACATAGCACTCGTCGAGTAGCAGGAAGATGCCGCGCTCGTGCGCCAGGTGCGCAATGCGCTCCAGGTCCTGCTCTGAGACAACAGCCCCCGCCGGGTTCGATGGCGAGTTGAGGATGATGGCCTTGGTGCGCGGCGTTATCGCCCGCTCGATGGCGTGCGCGGTAATGCGGAAGTTCTCTTCCTCGCTGGTCTCCAGGAACACCACTTTGCCGCCCGCGTACTGAATGATGTCCTTGAAGCTCACCCAGTAGGGAACCGGAAGAATCACTTCATCGCCATGGTCGATAAGGATCTGCACGGCGTTGAAGAGGGCCTGTTTGCCGCCGGTGGTAAAAATCGCTTCGTCAATACCGTAATCGGAACCGAAGTCCGCGGCGTGCCGCTCGACGATGGCTTTGCGCACGTCGGGAATGCCCGGCACCACGGTGTACCGCGTAAAATTCGCGTCAATCGCGGCAATAGCGGCGTCCTTGATGTGGCGCGGCGTAGGAAAGTGAGGCTCACCAGCCCCAAAATCCACCAGATTGATGCCTTGGGCGCGTAGTTTGGCAGCCTCAGCGGCCACGGCCATGGTCGCGGAAACCTCGATCCGGCCAATCCGGCCGGCGAACACTTGCGAAGGACTTGTAACCGTCATAACACTATCTATCTTGACAGATTTCCGGGGTGCGCGAAACCCCGCTGGTACAACGCGCTAGCCAGGCATCACTTCGGCCTCGGAGATCTCCGGCGGCGACTGGAAGCCGCCCGTCTCTTTTGAAGGCGTGAACTCCATGCCTTCCGCCCCAAGCATCCCGTTTTCAAGCCCGGGCCATCTAATTCAGCGCATGCAAGAATGGAGCGCACAGCATGTACCGGCTCAATATAGAGGAAAACTCCGTTTGTGCCCCGCGCAACGCGCAGCCACGTTCGACGCTTCTCGTTATAGCTGTTAAATGACCGCCGCCCAGACTGTCTGCCGAACGCAGCCACTTTGGTGCCTTCAGATATTCGAAGGAGAAAACTTTGTCGCAGCTCCGTGCTGATCGAGCTACTTCCTGGATCCCCGTTTTCTGCATCGTCTGTCTGGTTTTCCTCGGGGGCCTCAGCGGATGCGCAAGCTATGTGCGCGGTAAGAGCGCCGGTCCGCAAATCTCAATCGCGGCAAGCCCTAATCCCGTGAATGCGGGGTCTCCTACAACGCTGACGGTAACCGTGAGCAATGCCACCCAGCTCACTGTCACCGGTACAGACGGCAGCAAGTACACTCTGCTGCCGGCCGGCGGAACTCAGACTGTGAGCCCGACCCAGAAGACGACTTACACCGCGGTGGCTACAGGACAAGGCGGCAGCAACTCGGCCAGCGTAACAGTGAATGTAACTCCAGCCGCCGCGGTACCGACGGTTTCGATCACCGCGGACCCGACCGCGATTACAAAGGGTAGCTCGTCTACTCTGACCGTGACTGCAACCAATGCGACTCAGGTTGCAGTTACCGATCCGGCTGGTGATACCTACAATCTTGGCCCGAGCGGCGGCACTAAGGCGGTCTCTCCAGGTACAACAACAACTTACACGGCGACGGCAACTGGATCTGGCGGCAAAGCTACCGCAGAAGCAACGGTCACCGTGAATCCGGCCGGGAGCCTGCAATCCATCGACCACGTCATCTTCATGCTCCAGGAAAACCACACCTTCGATAACTATTTCGGAATGCTGAATCCATATCGAAAGGCAAATGGGTTCAATATCGGAGACGACGGGCAGGAATACGACGTAGACGGAATTGACGATAAATCCTTCAGCAACACCGACGATAACGTCTATAACACCGGAACCCATACCTATAGCCTCTTCAAATTTACGAGCACGTGTATCGACGACGAGAGCTCAGACTGGCTTTCCAGTTACGGCGACGTCAGTGCCTATGATTTCAAGACCACTCGCCCAATGAAGTTAGACGGCTTCGTGCACGACGCAGCCGGTTACGCCAACTATTGCTACGCCAACAATGCCTGTGGCGGCAGCTTCACCGATCTGACCGGCGAGCGCGCCATGGGCTATTACGATCAGGACTTTCTTAACTACTACTACTACATGGCATCTCAGTTTGCCGTCTCCGACCGCTGGTTCTCACCCGTGTCCAGCAAGAGCGTGCCTAACCGCATCGCCACCTTCTCCGGCGGCACTACCCAGGGCCTGGTAAAGGACCCCGGCGGCAACGATCATCTCCCCCAGCTCAGTATCGAAACCATCTTCCAGGAGCTGGATGGGGCAGGAGTCTCGTGGAAAATTTATTACACGGTAACTGACGGTTACTGCCTGAATACGGATGATTGTGCGAGCAATGGAAACTCCGTGTACCCGGCCACGACTTTTTCTAATTTCGCTTACTCCAAAACGTATCTCTACAACAACCCGACGGGTGCACCCTGCACAGCTCCGACTCAACCTTCGAGCGTTGTCGGCGATCCAAAGAATACCTTCTGCATCGACCCCACGCACGTTGCTCCACTGAGGGACCAGAAATATGGATACTTCACTGATTTGACAAATGGAACTCTCCCCAGCTTTGCGTTCATTGAAGCGGGATCCGGCGTCAATGACGAGCATCCCGGTTCCGGCCAGGAGATTCTTACCGGCCAGGCACAGGTCGCCAGCATCGTCGGTGCGCTCATGTCCAGTTCCGAGTGGATGAGTTCCGTCTTCTTCTTCAGCTATGACGAAGGCGGAGGTCCGTTCGATCACGTTCCGCCCGTTCCAGGTCATTCCAACGACTTTACCGATGCCGGCGTGGTTAGTGAGTATCCGGATATTTCCTCCATCGCGGTGAATCCGGATAGTTACAATCCCTGTGTACCCACTGGGGGAACAGCGACGACGCACTGTGACTTGGGCAGCACCGATCCGGGCGCGAATCCTGCCGATGCCTCAGCCCAGCAGGGCTTCGCCGCACAACTGGGCTTCCGCGTGCCGAATATCGTAATTTCCCCGTTCACGCGGCGGCATTACGTCTCGCATATTCCCATGGATCACACGGCAGTCATTAAGTTTGTGGAGAACCGATTCATTGGCGCCTCGGCTCACCTAACCGCTCGCGATGCTGCCCAGCCGAACTTGCTCGACTTCTTCGACTTCACCAACATCCCCTGGTCCACGCCGCCGGTAACTCCTCCACCTGCTTCCGATCAGTCCATCGGACACAGTACGTGCAAGCCAGACAACTTTGCGCCATAAGTCCAAGGCGAAGAGCTTCCCGCGCAGAACCTGTTCCAGTATTAGAGCGACACTGGGAAGTTCTTTGGGAGAGCTTCTCGGGCCGGCGTTCCTTCCGCGAAGCAAGCAGATGTTGAATACGAGGTCTGATGTCAAAAGGTCAGGGCGCCGATATCTCTCTCATCCTGCCGTTCGGCAAGGAACAGCCTGTCCAGCGGCGCTGACGCGGCGAGCTGCTGAATCCGCAGTGCGCCGCATAGTGCGGACCTGGTTGCCGACGCAACGGACGGCAATTTTCTAATTGATAGTGATCGAAGTAGCCAGGTAGCGTGCGTCCTCAAAACTCGCCTTGATGGTCACGTTGTTTCCCACGTGAAGATTAGCTACGGCTGGGAAGCGATTCGCGTTGAAATTTATCCGGTAACTCTTCCCATCGCGCGAGTCGACAAGCACCAGCGATCCGGAAGCCAAATCGAGATAAGAGACCTCTCCGCCAAAAATGAACGTGGACCCCGGCACCGCCAGAACGGTGACACGCCGCACCATAGCCCTTCCGTTGAGATCGGGGGCAAAAGTGATCGAAATGAGACTGCCTCTCGTAAGATCGGCCGCGCCGGAGCGAGCGGCAGTAAATTTCGGCTGCCCGACGCGGGTAATGGGCGTATTCCCGGGCACCACGAACTTCTGGGGCTTCGGGGAAAGCGCGGACCTTAGCTCCAGCCTTCCCGACCCGGGATGATAACTCTGCACCACACCCTCAGTTTCGCCCTGCGGCGCCTGCGATAGGATGTGAATGCTTTCCGCGAAAACGTGCGTTCCATCGAGCGCAGTCTGCACCGAAGCGTGATCCGCCGGACCTAACTGGCGGAGCGGGATGGGGTTTCCGTCGCGGAAAAGCTTGGTTCGGTCGTCGAACTGGATCCTCATTGGCCGCTCGCCAAAAATATCCAGCGTGAACCGATCGAGGACCGGATCGATGTTGCGGATCGCCCCGCCCAGGATGGTGGTTTCTCCCGCGGGGAGCGCGGGCATAGGGGGTACACCGGTGGATGCTTCCGTCGTCGCATCGTCGGAAGCGGAAGGCTGCGTGGAAGACGCCGCGGAGAACGACGCCTGCGCCAGCGCGATTCCCCCCGCCACAACCATCGGGATCAACCGTCGCATATTTCCTGCACCTCTATCTTTCCTACTGTTTAACCACTTGCTTAGATGGCAGTTATGGAGGTTGCGGTGGCCTGCCGCGGGCGGGGGCAACGGTGACGCGCATAGCGCATCTAAAAATGTATCAGTTGCGAAGTTACGGTGCACGCCGGCGCCGACTCTTCGTGGCGCCCGAAGAAACACTAAGGCCCTATGCACAGCAAGTTATTCAAGGTAATCGCGATCGGTGCGCTGATCGCTGGAGGGGCAATCCAGGCAGCCTATGCCCAGCGTACGCTCAAGATCATGATTCCGAAGCGCAGCAGGCTCACCCCCGTCCAGCGTCTCAATCGCGCGGGTGTTGAGGCTGTTCAGAAGAACAATTATCGCAAGGCGGAACAGCTCTTTTACAAGGCATACTTATACGATCCCTCTGATCCGTTCACGTTGAACAATCTCGGTTACGTCTCGGAGCTTCAGGGACAATTGGATCGCGCTAACAGCTTTTACAAAATGGCGTCGAAACAAGGCTGCAGCGCGAATATCGACATGAGCAATATCAGCGACCTCAAGGGAAAGCCGATGACCTTCGCGTTCGAGAACCTGCACGAAATCCCCATGCAGGTAAATCGCATGAACGTGGATGCCATGATGCTGCTCTCTCAGGGCCGCGCCTTTGAGGCTAGCTCACTACTCCAGCATGCCCTCAATCTGGAGCCGCAGAATGCTTTCACGCTGAATAATCTCGGCGCAGCCGATGAAACCATCGGAGACTATAGCGACGCGCTGAAGTATTACAAACAGGCGGCCGACTCGAGTTCTGCCGAGGCTGTGGTGGTGACGGAGAACAGAAACTGGAGCGGAAGACCGATTACGAAAATGGCTGCGGCGAATGCGGCACGTCTGCAAAAGTGGATGAGATCGATCAACCCCGCCGTCGCCGAGGCCGCCCTCTATAATCGCCGCGGAGTCTATGCCACCAATGAAAACAACTGGGGCCAGGCGCGGCAGGATTTTCTCCGCGCTTACAGGCTGGATCCGTCTAGTCCTTTCTCCCTGAATAACCGCGGATACGTGGCCGAAATGGATGGCGATCTGGAATCGGCCCAATTCTTCTATCAAAAAGCGCAGCAGGCGGGCGGCGCCAGCGCGCGAGTGGGAGCAGCCTCTGACCACGCCATGCTCGGAGAGACGCTTTCGCACGTGGCAGCAGACAGCACGTTCAAGGTTAACGGAGCATTGGCCACTTACAGCCGTCGCAAGCATGTTGAAACCGGACCCATCCAATTGACGCCCCGCAACGGCGCGCAGGAAGCGCCGCCCGCAACGGGCGCTCCACAGGCACCAAACCCTCCAGGGAGAAACCATTGATATGGACAGGACCGATCAAGCCGCACCGCCACGTCACACCATGGCCCTTCTGTCACGGCTCCTGCTTCAGCCGGACAGCAAGACAGGACCCTCATCCACCGTAGCAAGGCTGAAGACCCAGATCGAGTGTCTTCGTCGCGAAGACTTCGAAAATATCCTCACACTTTCCCAATCGAACCACGTGATCGTACGCGGACTAGAAACCTTTCTCGACCTGGCGCGCCAGGCGCAGGATCTGGAGCGGATGGACTGGGCGCAGGAGGCCCTGGCTGCCGAGCGGGACCGCATTGCCGTTGCCGTTCACCACCTGCACGAAATCTGCAGCGCCTTCCAGGAAAACAACCTCAACGTCATGGTGATCAAGTCGCTCGATCACTGGCCGGACCTGGGCAGCGACTTGGATCTTTACACCAATGCAGGTCCAGACGAAGTAATTCAACTCATGCGCCGGCGCTTCGGCGCAGAAATTGCGCAACGAAGCTGGGGAGATCGCCTGGCCAGCAAATGGAATTTCATGCTGCCGGGATTGCCCGAAGCCGTGGAAATTCACGTTGGGCGATTGGGACAAACCGGAGAACAACAGGCATTTGCTTCCTCGCTGCTCAGCCGGTCCATACAAGTACTCCGGGGCGGCTACAGCTTCCGCGTACCGTGCGCTTCTGACCGCATCACGATCTCGACCATGCAGCGCATGTACCGCCATTTCTATTTTCGTCTCTGCGACGTGATTGATTCCGCAGGGCTGATTGACGCGGGCGCCGTCGACTTCGACGATCTTCTCGCTTCGGCGCAGGCCGCGGGTATCTGGGAAGGGGTAGCCACCTATCTGGTTATCGTTTCAGATTACGTAAACTCGTATCGCGGTTCCAACCTCGATATGCCTCCATTCGTTGCTGCCGCCGCACGCTTTGGCGGCAGCGAAATCTACTACGGCAAAGGATTTCTGCGCGTTCCCATCCTGCCCCAGTCGGCGCGGCTCTACGGGTCGCAACTGGCGGGCGTGCTGGGACGCGGCGAAATCGACAGTGGCGCACGGCTCAGTCTGTTGCCATGGCTTGCAACGGCGGCGGTGCTGGGACAAAAGCTCACCGGAAGCGACAAAGGCATATGGTAGAGCGGTAACTGAACTTCCAGTGGCAGTCGAGAAAAAGGCTCGTCGCCATCTCGATTTTGCCATTTGGAACCTCAGCCAACCAGGAGAAAGGGGATGCCGGGGACGTTCATCCGGCTAAATTATATGGGCCATATCGTATTCAAAGCTTCCAAAACGCCGGCACGCGGCAAGTCTCTCCATCGCGACTCCAGCAACAGGTTCAGAGGAGTGGACGAATACAACAGAGGATCGCTTGCCTTGGAATTTGCCCCTGAGGCCTACACGGAGGCGCCTCATCTGCCGCATTTAATTGAGATGCCCAGCCCTGCGCGCAGCGGCGTTCCCGATTCGCCGCTCTGGCACGGCCAGGATCCCTTCGCCACCCAGCGCAGCCGTGCCTCCCGCAATCTGTCCTTCGTGATTCACGTCGCGGTGATCTCAGGCATCGTATGGTGGACCGTAACCACACACAATCGCTTCATCCAGCCCTTGAAGACGGAGATGGTCTACAAGCTCTACGATCCGCAGACTCCGCCCATCATGCCTGTGCCCAAACCCATCCAGGGCGGCGGAGGCGGCGGCGAGCACAAGATCATCGAGCCGCGGCGTGCGCCTGCTCCAAAGCCGATACCGACACCGCAGGTGCATCTGATGCCACCTGAAATCGCGCACCTGCAGGCACCCACCATGCCCGTGCCGCCGGCGATTCGCGCCAATCTTCCGCAAAACACCGATCTGCCCAAAATCGGCATGCCGAAGTCACCGCAGGTCACCGTCGCTTCGCAGGGTTCGGGAAGCAATGGATTCGGCATCGGCATGGGTGGCGGCCTGGGCGCGGGCCAGGGCGATGGCGCCGGCGCAGGCTCAGCCGGCGGATACGGCGGTGGCGTGATGAATGTGGGCGGCGGCGTCAGCGCGCCGCAAGTGATTCACTCCGTCGACCCCGCATTTACTCCGCAGGCACGCGCAGCCAATCTGCAGGGCACCGTTTCCATCCAGTTGATCGTCGATCCGCAGGGAAATCCCCAGAACGTCCATGTCGTCCGTCGTCTGGGCATGGGCTTGGATCAGAAAGCAATCGAGGCGGTGGAACAGTATAAGTTCCGGCCCGCCATGTACCAGGGACACCCTGTGGCCGTGCAGATGATTATCGATGTCACTTTCCACCTGCACTGAGGAAGTCTGGCGCGAACCTAAGCGGAGAAGCGTCGGCAAATCAGCGCCAGCACAAAACCGAGAGCGAACCGAAGCGCCGGTGGCTATGCAGCCGCCGGCGTTCCTGTCACAACCGCTTTTCCGCCCGCCTTCGCGATCTTTTCCGCGGCCGATTTCGAGAATTTGTGCGCGTGCACGGTGATCGCCTTCTTCAGTTCGCCGGAGCCGAGCACCTTGATGAGCGACTTCCTGTTCGACACCAAGCCGAGCTTCCGATAGTCGTCCAGGGCGATTTCGGAAACTTCAAGATCCGCAATGCGATCCAGGTTCACCACCGCGTACTCGGTGCGGAAGATGTTGGTGAAGCCGCGCTTGGGCAACCGGCGATGCAGCGGCATCTGCCCGCCTTCGAAACCGCGCATCAGGCTCGAGCCCGAGCGCGATCCCTGCCCCTTGTGGCCGCGGGTTGAGGTCTTGCCCATGCCAGAGCCCATGCCCCGGCCGATGCGCTTGCGCCCCGTGTTCGCTTTCCTGGGGGCGCGCAGATTCGACAGATTCTTTGCCATGATTTCCTCGCTATAGCGCCGGCGAAAATGGATTCCGCCGACTCGCGTTTTTTGGAGCCGGTAGCTTGTTGCATTAGCCGGTAGCAAAGAACAGAAGCTACAGGCTGTCGGCTACCGGCTACGAGCTAGTTCTCGAGAATTCTTACCAAATGCGGCACCGTCTTCACCATGCCACGCACTGATTCCGTGTCCACACGCTCCACGATCTGGTTGAGCCGCGTGAAGCCCAGCCCCTTGATTACCAGCTTGTGGCGCGTAGGCGTGGCAATGGCCGAGCGATAGTACTGGATGCGAATCTTCTTGGGTTCAGCCATGGTTTAGAGCTCCTCTACCTGCTTGCCGCGCATGGATGCCACTTCGGCGCGATCGCGCAACTGCGTCAGGGCATCGAACGTAGCCTTGATGACGTTGTGCGGGTTGGGAGAGCCCAGGCTCTTGGTCAGAACGTTCTGCACCCCGGCCGAAGTCATGACCGCACGCACCGCTCCGCCGGCAATCACGCCCGTCCCTTCCGGCGCCGGCTTCAGCAGCACCTGCCCCGAACCGTAGCGTCCCAGAACCTGATGGGGAATGGTGGTTTCCGTCAGGTTGATGCGAACCAGGTTCTTCTTGGCCGCCTCAATTCCTTTGCGGATGGCCTGAGGAACTTCCTTGGCCTTGCCCGCGCCGTAGCCCACCACGCCTGAAGCAGCATCGCCGACCACCACCAGCGCGGCAAACGACATATTCTTGCCGCCCTTTACCACCTTGGTCACGCGGTTAATCGCCACCACCTGGTCCTTCAGGTTGTACTGGTTGGCATCAAGTTTCTTCTTCAACGTCATCATTGTTTTCTCTCAGCTTTCAGCTTTCAGCTACCAGTTTTCAGCTACCAGTTTTCGATCAGTTCGGCTCAAGAGCTCAGAGCTGGTGGCTGATAGCTGATGGCTTGCTTTTAGAACTCCAGCCCCGATTCGCGCGCGGCATCGGCCAGCGCCTTCACTCGACCGTGATACAGGTATCCACCGCGGTCGAAAACCACGCGCTTGATTCCCTTCTCCGCAGCGCGCTCTGCAACGGCCTTTCCAATCTCTTTCGCCGCGGCAATGTTGCCGCCGCTCTTCAGCTTCAGCGCCAGGCTAGATGCGGAGACCAGCGTCTCGCCCTTCTGGTCGTCAATAATCTGCGCGTAAATGTGGTTCAGCGAGCGGTGAACATTCAGGCGCGGCCGTTCCCCGCTTCCGGAAAGCTTTTCGCGAATGCGCGAATGAATGCGCTGGCGGATTTCGTTCCTCTTGGTCTGGGTAATCATGATCTCTCGTTCCTATCAGCGGAGCCGCCCCGCGGCCCCGTTCGGGTTGTTAAGCAGCTTCTAGGCGTTAGCTCTTAGCTTCTAGCTTTTTCTCTTCGCTATGAACTCCTTTGCCCACCAAAAGCTAAGAGCTAAAGGCTAATAGTTAGTAGCTGTTTTTCTTACTTCGCTCCGGTCTTACCGGCCTTCTTCTTCAGGCGCTCGTTGGAATAGCGCACGCCTTTGTTCTTGTACGGATCGGGCACGCGCAGCGAGCGCATATCCGCCGCCACTTGGCCCACCTTCTGGCGATCGATGCCGCTGACCGTCAGGTGCGTCTGTTTGGGATCGACCGCCACTTCAATGCCCGTGGGCAGTGGAAACTCGATGGGATGCGAATAGCCGAGCGTGAACACCACCATTCCCTTGCCCTTCAATTCGGCGCGGTACCCGATGCCGACGATGTCCAGTTCCTTGGTCCACCCTTTGGTCACTCCCTGGACGGCGTTCTGCACCAGGGCCCGGGTCAGGCCGTGCACGGCGGCGTGCTCATCCGATTCGCGCTTCACCAGCAGTTCGCTGCCGGCGGTCTGCAGCGAAATCCCTTTCGCGATCAGAGTCGACACTTTGCCCTTCGGCCCTTCCACCAGAACCGTGTTGCCATCCACCTTGTACTTGACGCCCGCGGGCAGCGGGATCGGCTTGTTTCCTATTCGCGACATTCCCTGAATCCTTCATTGGCTTGCGAGTCCCGAATGAGCCTGAGCCCCTCGTTCCACTGCAGCCGGAGAAACAGCCCTTAGCTATTAGCCATTAGCTTCTAGCTCCATCCCTCTCCGGATAAAAACGTCGACAGGAGCTACGAGCTAACAGCTAAGAGCTAAAGGCTAATAGCTGTCCTTACCACACTTCGCACAGCAGTTCGCCGCCCACGCCTTCGCGGCGCGCCTGGCGGCCCGTCATCACGCCTTTAGGCGTGGTCAAAATGGAGATGCCAAGGCCTCCCTGCACGCGCTTGATCTCGTCGCGGCCCACGTAGACGCGGCAGCCGGGACGCGAAATCCGCGCCAGGTCGCGAATAGCCGCTTCCGTGCCGCCGTACTTCAGGTAAACGCGCAGCACCAGCTTGCCTTCTTCTTCCTGCGTTTTGTAATTCGAGATGTAGCCTTCCTCTTTCAGGATGCGGGCGATCTCGGTCTTGAGCTTCGATGCCGGAACATCGAGCTTTTGATGACGTGCCCGGATGGCATTCCGGATGCGCGCCAGAAAATCCGCTACAGGGTCGCTCAGACTCATTCCTTCTCCTTCATTCCCCGTTCGTCCGCCGCAGCGGAAACCAGCGGGAATGGCTTAAAAGCAGCTTTTAGCTGCTAGCTTCTAGCTCTTAGCCTTGCGGTTCCAAAACTCCGTCACTGGGAACAGGAGCTAGGAGCTAATGGCTAGGAGCTAGTAGCTGTTTTTCTACCAGCTCGACTTATTCACGCCCGGAATCTCGCCCTTGAGGGCCAGGCCCCGGAAACACAGCCGGCAAACGCCGAACTTGCGCAGATAGCCGCGCGGCCGCCCGCACAGCTTGCAGCGATTGTGCTTGCGGCTGCTGAACTTCGGCTTCCGCGCGTCCTTCACTCGTTTTGCAGTGGTCGCCATAAATCCTCTTCAACAACAGCTAACAGCTCTTAGCTATCAGCTATCAGCTTGTTCCGCCCTCAATACAACTCTGTTGCGGGAAAAGCCTCAATTCGTTTTGCCTTACCAGCCTGTCACTTTCACTTCCACTGCCCGATTGAACTCCATCGAGCTAAAAGCTAACGGCTAAAAGCTGCAAGCTGTTCTTACGCTCCCTGCCGGAACGGCATCCCAAAGTGTCGCAGCAGCGCCCGCGCCTGGTTGTCGTCCTTGGCCGTGGTCACGATAGTGATGTTCATGCCCTTCAGCTTTTCCACCTTGGAATAATCGATCTCCGGAAAGATCAACTGATCGCGAAGGCCGAGCGTGTAGTTGCCGCGCCCGTCGAAGCTCTTTGTTGACACGCCGCGGAAGTCGCGCACCCGCGGCAGCGCGATCGAGATCAGGCGATCGAGAAATTCATAGGCCTTATCTGCGCGCAGCGTCACCATGGCGCCAATCGACATGCCCGCGCGCACATGGAAAGCCGCAATTGATTTCTTGGCCTTCGTGGTCACCGGCTTCTGGCCGGCGATCGCCGCCAGGTCTGCCACCAACGGGTCAAGCAGCTTGTTATTCTGCGTGGCCTCGCCCAGCCCCATGTTGATCACAATCTTCTCGAGCTTCGGCACCGCCATCGGGTTCTCAAGTCCCAGCTCCTTTTGCAGAGCCTGCTTGATCTCCTTGTGGTACATCTCCCTCAATCTTGCCGCCATCGTTCCCTTCTCTCTTTCTTCCGGTGTCCGGAGTGGCCCGCGGCCGTTTACCGTTGCGGAAGCAAATCTGAATCCAGCGTGTAGCTATTAGCCTTTAGCTCTTAGCTTGTTCCTCTCTCCAACTGCTCGCCGCTCACCAAACGAGCTAAAAGCTAATAGCTAAGGGCTAAATAGCTGCCCTTCTACTTCTTCGTCGCCAGCGTCTGCCCGCAGCTTTTGCAAACTCTCACGCGCATATCGCCTTCGCGCTTGCGCACAACCGTCGACGGTCCGCAGTTGGGACACACCAGCACCACATTCGAAATGTGGATCGGCGACTCCTGCTCGGCGATTCCGCCCTTGGTGCGCTGCCCCGTCTTGCTCGAGACCGTCTTCTTGACCACGCGCACGTGCTCCACCAGCACCGTGCCCTTATCGGGAAACACGCGCAGCACGCGCCCCGTCTTGCCGCGGTCCGAACCCGTAATCACCTTCACCGTGTCATTGCGATGAATCATCAAACTCTGCATCTCGTCTCCAAGCTGCCAGCCTTCAGCTTTCAGCTATCAGCTATCAGTCCTTCTCGTTTCAAACCGGCAGTCTGCCTTTCACCAACAAGCTAAAAGCTGAAAGCTGTCTTTACACCACTTCTGGCGCCAGCGAAACAATCTTCAAAAACTTCTTCTCGCGCAGCTCGCGGGCCACGGGGCCGAAAACGCGCGTCCCCACCGGCTCGTGCTGCTCGTCAATCACCACCGCCGCATTCTCGTCGAAGCGGATGTACGTTCCGTCACGGCGCCGGTGCTCCTTGCGCGTGCGCACGATGACCGCCTTGACCACTTTGCCCTTCTTCACCGTGCCGTCGGGCGAAGCTTCCTTCACCGCCGCCGTCACCACGTCGCCGAGGCCGGCCTTCAGACCCAGGCCGCCTCCCAGGGGCAGAATCACCTGCAGCTTGCGCGCGCCAGAGTTGTCGGCCACCGCCAGCATGGTTCGCATTTGCACAGCCATGACTTGTTCTCCTTTGCAGCTACCGCTGAGTCTCTTCGCTTAGCACTTCGTCGCCGGGAAGCGCGGTCTCCTCAATCTGCGCCAGCGACGAGCGCCGCACAATCTCTTCGAGCGACCACCGCTTCAGCTTGCTCAGCGGACGCGTCTCGCGAATGCGCACCATGTCGCCCAGCCGCGCCGAATTCTGCTCGTCGTGGGCGTAAAACTTCTTGGTGCTGCGCACGATCCTCTTGTACTTGCGGTGCGCCTTGCGCATTTCCACCGCCACCACGATGGTCTTCTGCATCTTGGTCGAGACCACCTGGCCCACTTTCTCGTTGCGCCGCGATGCGGCGGGCGCCTGTGCCGTTTCGTTTGTCGCCGCCATTTAGCGCGCTCCCTTCTTCTTCTTGGCCGGTTCCGCCGAGGCCGCCGGCGTAAGGTCCGTCGCCGCCCCGCGAATGCTTAACTCGCGCTCCCGGGCCACGGTCTTGATCTGCGCGATCTCCCGGCGCAGCAGCCGAATCTTCTTCACGCCATCGTTCTGTCCCAGCGAGACCTGGAAGCGAAGCCGGAAAAGCTGCTCGGCCGTCACCTTCTCCTGATGGGCCAGCTCGGCGTCGCTCAAGTTGCGAATCTTATTGAGTTCCATCCCTGTTTCTCTCTCCGGCGCCCAGCCTCCTCCCGAGAAGACCGGCGCCAAAAACTTCAAGCAGACTATTCCGCCGTCTGTGCCGGTTCCGACTTTTCCAACGCCGCGCGCTGCACAAACCGCGTCTTCAGCGGCAGCTTGTGCGCCGCCAGCCGCATCGCTTCTTCGGCAATCTGCGGGGTCACGCCTTCCATCTCGAAGAGGATCTTGCCTGGGCGCACCACCGCCACCCAGTGATCCAGCGGGCCCTTGCCCGAGCCCATACGGACTTCGGCCGGCTTCTTGGTGATCGGCTTATCCGGAAACAGCCGCAGCCAGATCTTGCCGCCGCGCTTGATGAAGCGCGTCATCGCGATACGGCTGGCCTCAATCTGCCTATCGGTGATATAACCGCACTCCATCACCTTCAACCCGTACTCGCCGAACGACAGCGTCGAGCCGCGCCATGCCTTTCCCCGGCGCTTGCCCTTCTGCTGCTTGCGGAACTTCACTTTCTTTGGCATCAACATAGCGAAAACCCTCGAAAGACAGCTACTAGCCATTAGCTACTAGCCCCTAGCTTCGATCCTTAGTACCGCAGCCCGACTCGCCAACACACTAGCTAAAAGCTAGAAGCTAGGAGCTGGAAGCTGCCTTTAAAACACGCCCCCGCCCACCTGCGCCGGCTGCGCCTTGCGGCGCTTCTGCTCGTAGATATCGCCGCGGTAAATCCACGTCTTCACGCCGATCACGCCGTAGGTCGTGTGCGCCTCGGAAAATCCATAGTCGATATCGGCGCGCAGCGTGTGCAGCGGCAACTGGCCGTCGAGATACCACTCCGAGCGCGCGATTTCATTGCCGTTCAGCCGCCCCGAGACGCGCACCTTGATTCCCTTGCAGCCGAAGCGCTTGGCCGAATCCACGCTCTTTCTCATGGCGCGGCGGAAGCTCACGCGCTTTTCCAATTGCAGCGCGATATTCTCCGACACCAGTTGCGCGTCCAGCTCCGGCTTGTTCACCTCGATGATGTCGATGAACACGTCGCGGCTGGTGCGCTTGCCGAGCTCCGTCTTGAGCTTCTCGATCTCCGCGCCCTTGCGGCCGATCACGATGCCCGGCCGCGCCGTGCGGATCAAAAAGCGCAGCTTGTTGCCCGGACGCTCGATCTCCACCGAGCTGACGCCGGCAGCCTTGAGCTTCTCGCGCAATTCCGCCTTCAGCTTCACGTCTTCGACCAGCATCTTGTCATAATCGCGCTCAGAGAACCAGCGCGAGCGCCAGGGCTTGTTCACTCCCAGCCGGAATCCGTAAGGATGGACCTTCTGTCCCATATTCTTCCTCAATTCCTTCTCAGGCCTTGCCGGCCTTCTTCTTCGTTGCTTTCGTTGCCTTTGCCTTGGGCGCCTTCTGCACTGCAGTTGCCTTGGCTTTTGCCGCCTTTGTTGCCTTGGGCGCCGCGGCCGGCTCTTCCACCTTGGTTACCAGGCCATTGCCGTTCGACTGGCGCTCAGCCACGGAAAGCACAATGTGCGTAAGCCGGCGCTGATAACGGTACGCGCGGCCCATCGGAGCCGGACGGATGCGCTTCAGCCGCGGTCCGTCGTTGGCCAGCGCCTGCTTCACATACAAGTTGTCCACGTCCAGGTCGATGCCTTCTTCGCCGGCCACATACTTCGCGTTGTCCACCGCCGAAACCAGCAGCTTGTGAATCACCGGCGCGATGCGCTTCTTGGTGAAGGCCGACGTCTCCAGCGCTTCCTGCACTCCCCGGCCCTTGATCAGATCCAGCACCAGCCGCGCCTTCTGCGGCGATACACGCTGGAATCGCGCTTCGGCCCGGTATTCTCTCGTCTCCACTGCCATTGCTTTGCCTTCCCCCAACTCAAGAGCTTTTAGCCGTTAGCTGCTAGCCCTTAGCCGCTTCATCTTCGGAACTGCGATTCGCCTCTGCATTTCCGCAACAACTACTTTTCTCCACCGCTACTTCCGTCGCCCGATAGCTACAAGCTAAGAGCCAATAGGTAAAAGCTGTCTCTCTACCGCGGCGCCGGCTTGGCCGCAACTTCGGTGGGCGCCTTCGCTCCGCCGGTGTGTCCCTTGAAGATCCGCGTGGGCGCAAACTCGCCCAGCTTGTGGCCGACCATGTTTTCCGTCACGAAAACCGGCACGAACTTTTTACCGTTGTGCACGGCGATGGTGTGGCCCACAAACTCAGGAAAGATGGTCGAGCGCCGCGACCACGTCTTGACCACCTTCTTGTCGTTGGCCTTGTTCAGGTTCTCGATCTTCACGCTCAGGTGAACATCCACGAACGGCCCTTTCTTTGTCGAACGTCCCATAAAAACAGCTCCTAGCTTTTAGCCATTAGCCCTTAGCTCGTTTGCCCCAGACCAACAGCTTGCTATTACTCAATCTCTTCCCCGCCGCAATCAGCTAAAAGCTAATAGCTAATAGCTGCTTCTCTACTTCGCCCTGCGCTGGACAATAAACGCATCCGTCCGCTTGTTATTCCGCGTCTTGTAGCCGCGCGTCGGCTGGCCCCACGGCGTCACCGGATGCCGGCCGCCCGAGGTCTTGCCTTCGCCGCCGCCGTGCGGATGGTCCACTGGGTTCATGGTCACGCCGCGGTTGGTCGGGCGGATGCCCATCCAGCGATTGCGTCCCGCCTTGCCGATGGACACGTTCTCGTGATCGGTGTTGCCCACTTGCCCGATCGTCGCCATGCACTCGTCCAGCACCTTGCGCGTTTCGCCGGAGGGCAGCTTCAGCAGCGCATAGCCGCCTTCCTTGGCCACAAGCTGCGCCTGCGTTCCTGCCGAACGCGCCATCTGCGCGCCCTTGCCCGGCCTCAGTTCGATGGCGTGCACCGTGGTGCCGGCAGGAATATTCCGCAGCGGCAGCGCGTTGCCCACAAGGATGTCCGCCTCCGGGCCCGAAGAAACCGTCGCCCCCACTTTGAGTCCCACCGGCTGCAGGATGTAGCGCTTCTCGCCGTCAACGTAGTGAACTAGGGCAATGCGCGCCGAGCGGTTGGGATCGTACTCAATCGTCGCCACGCGCCCCGGTACGCCGAACTTCTCGCGCTTGAAATCGATCAGCCGCAGCTTCTGCTTGTGGCCGCCGCCGTGGTGGCGGATGGTCATGTCGCCCGAATTGCGCCTGCCGCCCGTGCGCTTGCGCACCGTTAGCAGCGGCTTATGCGGCGTATCCGTCGTCAGCTCGTCCCTCACTAACGAAGTCTGGAATCGCAGCGTCGGTGTCGCCGGTCTGTATGTCTTGATCGCCATCGTCTTTTCCTTGATGAGCTTTTAGCCCTTAGCCTTTAGCCCTTAGCTCATCTCTCTCAAACAAAACTCTCGTTACTGACCCGAGATTCGTTTCTCCAACCCCGCAGCTAAAAGCTAAGAGCTAATAGCTACAAGCCGTCTTACAGATTGCTCACGTAATCGGGCAGCTTTTCCCCGGCCTTCAGCCGGACATAAGCCTTCTTCCAATCCGGCCGGAAACCCGCGTACCTGCCGCGGCGGCGTTCCTTGCCGGCATAATTCGACGTGCGCACCGCGGCCACTTTCACCTTGAAGAGCGCCTCGACCGCTTCCTTTACTTCATTCTTGGTGGCCGTCGGCGCCACTTCAAACACCAGCGTCCCTTCGGTCTCTTTCACGCCCAATCCCTTTTCGGTGATCAGGGGGCGGCGGATCACTGTGTACATGGTCGGCATTACGCGGCCTCCTGCGCTGCGGCTTTGCGCTTCGACGTCGATTTCACCAGCGCCTCTTCGAGCTGCTCGATTGCGGCCCGCGAAAAAATCGCCAGGTCGTAGCGCAGCAGGTCGTATGGATGTACTTCGTTGTTCAGCACCAATTCGACGCCTTCCAGGTTGCGCGCGCCCAGCACCAGCGCCTGGGTCAATGTCTTCCCGTTCTCCACCAGCAGCGCGGTCCGCTTCACGCCCAGCTTCTCCAGCGCCGCGCGATAGAGCTTGGTCTTGGCTTCCTTGATCTCCAGCGAATCCACCACGATCAGCTTGCCATCGGCCAGTTTCGCCGCCAGCGCCGAACGCAGCGCGCCCAGCAGTTTCTTGCGCGGAAAGGGATACTCGTAGCTGCGCGGCTGCGGCCCGTGCACCGTGCCGCCGTGCCGCCAGATCGGCGAGCGCACCGAACCGATACGCGCCCGGCCCGTGCCCTTCTGCTTCCACAGCTTCTTACCGGACCCGGCCACCAGCTTGCGATTCTTGGTGGCGTGCGTGCCCTGGCGCAGCGAAGCGCGATAATGCTTCACCGCCTCCCACAGCAGCGCCTCGTTCACCTGCTCCGGCGCAAACACCGCGTCGGACAGCTCGAGCTCGCCCAGCTTTTCTCCGTTCAAATTCACTACATCAACGTTTGCCATCGTTTTCTTCCCAGCTCTTAGCCGTTAGCTATTAGCTTTTAGCCACTTCATCGGTACGCGCCCGATCCATCTTCTCAATTCAAACAACAAGCTAATAGCTAAAAGCTAAGAGCTAACAGCTTGCTACTTCCGTTTCGCCTGCGCCTTCTTCGATGCCTTCAGCGGATCGACAGTGCCCGATCCGGCGAATCCGCGGCGCTCGCGCGGCGGAGCCTTGGCCTTCGAAATCATCACGTATCCATCTCGAGGTCCCGGCACCGCGCCTTCCACCATCAGCAAATTCTCATCGAGATCGATACCGCGAATGCGCAGATTGCGCACCGTCACCCGGTCCGTCCCGAAATGTCCCGGCATTCTCTGCCCCGGAAACACGCGCGATGGGAAGCTGGATGCGCCGATAGAACCCTGCACCTGGAACATGTGGCCGTGTGACTTGGGGCCGCCGCCAAACTTATGCCGCCGCACCACGCCTGCAAATCCGCGGCCCTTCGAAGTGCCGACCACATCCACGAACTTCGCATCGGTGAAGATGTCCACCAGCACGCGGTCGCCGGCCTTCACGCCATCGCCTTCGGCTGCCGTCTCAATGTCCACTTCGCGAATCAGCTTCACCGGCGGCGCTTCGGTCTTGCCCAGGTGGCCCGCCTCAGCCTTGCTCATGCGCGAAGCCTTCACAAACTCGACCAGCCCGATCTGCGCCGCGTCATAGCCGTCTTTCGCCGCCGTCTTCAACTGCGTAATCACGCAGGGGCCGGCCTGCAGCACCGTGATCGGGTGCACGTCGCCCTTGTCGTCGAAGATCTGCGTCATGCCGATCTTTTTTCCCAGAATGCCCGTGATTGCCATTTCTTCCTCACCTCATCATGCGAGCCTGAATGCTCTCGCACTGCCGGAATCTTTAACGAGCTTTCAGCTCTTAGCTTTCAGTTTCCTTCGCCGCTGCCGCCGTCCCCTTCTCGTCAAAACTGAAGGCTGAAAGCTAATAGCTGAAGGCTATTTTTCAAACGCCTTGATCTCCACATCCACACCCGCCGGCAGGTCCAGCTTCATCAGCGCGTCCACCGTCTGCTGCGTCGGCTCCAGGATGTCGATCAGCCGCTTGTGCGTGCGAATCTCAAACTCTTCGCGCGATTTCTTGTCCACGTGCGGCGAACGCAGCACGCAGTACTTGTTCTTGATCGTCGGCAAGGGAATCGGCCCCGCCACCGTTGCCCCGGTGCGCTTGGCCGTGTCCACAATCTCGCCGGTAGAGGTATCGAGCACGCGATAATCGTATGCCTTCAACCGGATGCGTATTCTCTGTCCTACCATGACTCTGCTTTCCGGCTCTCAGCTCTCAGCTTTCAGCCTTCAGTTCGTAACGTGTGCCTCGAAACTGAAAGCTGAAAGCTGAGGGCTGATAGCTCACTCCTACTTCACAATCTCCGAGATGGTTCCCGCGCCCACCGTGCGTCCGCCTTCGCGGATGGCAAAGCGCAAGCCCTTCTCCAGCGCCACCGGCGTGATCAGCTCCACCTTCAGCGACACGTTGTCGCCCGGCATCACCATCTCCACCCCGTCCGGCAGCTCCGCCACTCCCGTCACGTCCGTGGTGCGGAAGTAAAACTGCGGA